>UEIF01000055.1 GCA_900468805.1 Hyphomicrobiales bacterium
GAAGGCTGGAGGGGTGGTGGGGGAGTGAGGAGGAGAATTTAAGCATGGCCGAGATAGATTTCTTTGCGTGCAACTAAGATCTTACCTCTGCACGACACAACATAAGGCGCGACCATCAGAAGTCTAGATTCAGTCCGGATCCCAAACCCATCTTGCCGCTTATTCGATCTTTGCAGCTTTGCGACGTGCTTCAGTAATAATCACATCGTTGTGGTAATCAATAAATTGCTGGGCAATCTCGTGAACATGGCTGCGCTTTATATCGATAGTTCGCAGACTTATCGCGCCGTAGTCTAGTAGAGCGTGATGGTTTGGGCATACAACGACGATATTGGATACTGTGTCCGGACCATCGTGAGGGTGGCCTAGCGGTCTGAGGTGATGAGCTTCCGCATAAGCGGTGCCGTCGGGGAGTGTGAGAACGGTATCGCAGAGCTGGCATTTACAGCTGTGAGCGCTCTTAATTTGCCGCGCCATTTGGGTGTCGCGCAATATCCGATAGGTCTGAGTGGATACTCTCTCAGTTGGGATGAAGTCGATCGCCTCCGGTGTCTTTGCCACCGCCTCTCTTAGACCCCAGATTCCGGAACCAATTCCCTGAACACTATAAAATAAATTGAATCTCTCTTTGTGGCTTTCGCTGTCGCTTGAGTTGTATTCTAACTCACGTCTTACAATCGCCTTGAAGGAATTAGGAAGATCGTCACCTCTTAGTGATTCGACTGCATCATAAATTTCAGCAAGGGAGCCCTTGCCCCCGATATTCCTCAGGGCGTTGTACACGTCGTCGCGCCAAGTCATTAAAAACCAATGCTATGTTTGAGTTGGGGTTTTTATTAAGTGAAGTCGTTACACTAATTTTCCGTGCTTTCTGAGAGGGCATCGTCGTGGAAAAGAATTGCGTCGGAAGCCCGAAGCAGCTCTTTAACGAGCTTCCTTTGATCATGATTGAGTTCACTGCTGGACGCATGCCGTCTTGCCGCGGCGTTCAGAGCTTTGAGGTCGAATACTTCGGGAAATTTGTCGCTAACGGAGTATTCTCGCTCAGCTGTGTCAAGAGTGTAACTCGCTAGACCGCGGCCAGCTTTGGCCAAAAAAACCGCACTCTTTGTCATGCCCTTCGACAACCAGGCTGTGACATCTGCGGGATCACCTAAGTATTCCCACGTTCGCACGATATTGAAATAGAAGGGCGCCTCTTCAAGAGAATCGTCAGCAAATGCGTTAAGGATCTTGGGAAGTAACGTGTCACCAAGTAGTTTGAAATCTTCGCTCTTGATGACCGGCCCTTCGCTGGAATTGTATTTAAAAATACCTAGCTCGCGGCCGCGATCCACATATATGTCAGCCATGAACGCAACGGAGGTTGCTTGTCTAAAAGCGTCGATCAGATGACTTCCGGCTTCGCTTTCTCCCCACTGTTCAAGTATATTCCGAATAAGGAATCTCAGCTGAGATTCGGGTGTCAGTTCAAACATGTGGCGAGGGTAGTCTTGTGAAATGATATCCTCGCCTACTCGAAATAACGCATCTAGAAGCTGCTGTGTTGGTTTGGCAGCGTCGCGGCCGTAAAAGTGGATCCGCAATTGATTTAGCCATTTGCCGATCATCACCTCGCCGCGACTATTGGTCTTTCCCATGTAATTTCGTATGGTGCGTTCGATCCAATCGGTATTATCAAGTCGACCCAAGAAGTCGTGAACGGCGACTTTGGATATGGCGTCAACTGATGGATGCAAGCCGAAGTAATTATCGTATCCCTCTTCGCTTCCTATTCCGCGACGCTTTTCAACGTCAATATGGTTCTCGGAACCAAAATCGTTCCCCAGCGGCTTCCTTGCTTGGGGGAAAAGTATTGAAAGTAGATGTAGAACTTGATCACTGTCCTGTTCTTTTAGTCTTCTTTTCAACTGTTCGACAATGTCACTCTTGAGTTTGTCATCGGCCATAAAAAAGCGGCCATCATGAAAAAAGAAGTCGCGATTGTCCCTGACCCAATTGAATGCGCTAGGATCAAATAGGCGAAGTCCTTCAATTGCTAGCAAGTCAGCACGATCAATTTCATTTTCCAGCGCTGGCCAAGAAAATTTGATGGCGTTCGCTAGTCGCACGACATCGCGAGGTGTTCGAATCCACCGATGAATGCCATCTCTGACGATGTATTGCCAACGAGTCTCGTCAGGGATTTGATCGGTTAGGAAGGCAATTTCTCGGTCAAGAAGGGCTAGAAGAGCGTTGCGGCGAGGAACTGGCAGTTCAAGTTCCTGTTGAACAATTTTCTCTGCGAAGCGCGGTCCTACTCGTTTCTTGTTCCGGTCGAGCGCCTGCCAGACTATGTCTCTATCGTAAGAAAGCAGGTACGTAACGTTTGGCAATCTCCCAATACTCTTTACCATTTGCATAATTGACCGGACGTCCTCGTCTTCCAGCCGGTCGATGTCGTCGATGGTAACGAGAAATCGACGTTTTGTGGCTTTGAGTTCGCTTCTCAGCTTCTCGTAGGCAGCTTGCAACGAGGGATCTTCCAGAAACCGACCGATTAGTGATTTGACGCCTTTCTTTGCGAATTCACCTGCAATATTCGAAGCGGGGCCAGCCGTAGGGTCAACGGTGAGAGCGACCGTCGCGACGGCGTCAACAAGCCGGTCCGTTGTTCCATTTACGATTTTCGCCGACTGTTTTAGCCCGCGGATCAAACGGTTCTCTATGGGTCCGAGGGCTTCTGCGAGGATTTTAAAGAATGCGAAGATCAGATCTTGGTGGCCGGATATAAGCCATGGCCGGAAATCGATGTGGGTAACCTGATCCTCAGAATTCTCCTGATTGTGCTTGTTGAGAACCGCTAGCACAAAATTCAGGACCGAGGACTTGCCGCTACCCCACTGCCCATGAAGGCCAATAACGTACCCGTGCGGAGCCTCCATACTAATGATAGTGCGAGCAATTCGCAGCGCAAACGGTGCGTGACCGAGTCTATCGTCCTGCCACGGATTCTGCTTCGGTAGATCATCGCCAAGTACAAATTTCTTTGTAGCCATTTTGCCCCAACTCCCATCACGCTTATATCGCAAGTCTGGTACGCAAGGTTGTACTAAGGTGCATTTTCAACAGTTCATTCCAGCTGTCTCGATACTTCGGCAGAAGCACAAAACTCATGCGCGAAAAATCATCCCCGGAGGCGCTCAAAGATCACATCCGCGCCCGCCTTCTCGCCCGCAGCCACGGCCCGGCATGGAGCACCATTTCCGTCCATCTGCTTTCCCACCAGCCGCTGGAAACCAACCTCCTCGTCCCAGCCGTCGCCGAGCCTCTACTGGTCTGGATCGTCTCCGGCACAGCACGCATCGAGGAGCGCGACATCGGCGGGGAGTGGATGTCGGTGGAGGTCTCGGCGGGGGATTTTTATCTGACGCAGAGTGAGACGCCCTACGAGATGCGGTGGGAGACGAGCGCGGGCGAGCCGCTTTGCGTCATGCATCTCTATCTCGGGCTGCCGATCTACCAGCGGGCGATATCAGAGGTTTTTGGTGCTGACGGCGCGGAGCGGTTTCGGCTGGCGGATATTTCGGGGGCGCGGGATGAGGCGATTTCGGGGTTGATGGGGATGATCCTGAAAGAGCTGACGGACGCTGCCGAGCCCAGTGAAATGGTTGTGCAGGGCATTGCGCAGGCGCTCGCCGTCCATCTCGTGCGGCAATACGGCAAGCGGGATAGCGCGGTGCCCGCCCGGCGCGGGGCGCTGCCGGCCTTCAAGCTGCAGCTGATCGTGCGGATGATGGAGGCGGGGCTCGATCAGGCTTTCAATCTCAAGAGCCTGGCAGCCGAGGCGGGGCTTAGCGCCTTTCATTTTTCCCGCGTCTTCAAGCAATCGACCGGTTCTTCGCCCTCGGATTATTTCATCCAGCTGAAGATGGCCGAGGCGCGCCGGCTGCTGCGCGAGACGGAGGCCAGCGTCATCCAGATCGCACTCGATCTCGGCTATTCCAGCCCCAGCCATTTCGCGCAGGTGTTCCGCCGGCAGGTGGGCGTCAGCCCGCGTGACTATCGCGGGTAGAGCCTTTCTGTTTTTACGCAATTCCGGACGCNNACTTTTGCTGGAATTGCTCTCTTTCGCAGCAAATCCCCGATAGTTTCAGCAAGCGGCCGAGCGAAAGCGCGCGGCCATCTTTGTAGTTTGTTCCCGTCGAAGCCAACCGTCTCAGGACGGCAGAAAAGGGAATGAAACCATGTCTCTCCAAGGAAAAGTTGCTCTCATCACGGGCGCATCGAGCGGTATCGGCGCTGCCACGGCGCTGAAGCTTGCGGCCAATGGCGCCAAGGTCGGGCTTGCCGCGCGGCGTACTGAGCGGCTGGCGGCGCTCGTTGCCGAGATCGAAAAGGCCGGCGGGCAGGGAATAGCGCTGGAGATGGATGTCGTCGACAGCGCTTCCGTTGCGTCAGGCGTCGCAAAGCTCGCTGATGCCTTCGGCGGCATCGATATCCTCTTCAACAATGCCGGCCTGATGCCGCTTTCGGATATCGATGCGCTGAAGACGGATGAGTGGCACCGGATGGTGGACGTCAATATCAAGGGCGTGCTTAACACGACTGCCGCCGTGCTGCCGCACATGATCGGCCGGAAATCCGGCCATATCGTCAACACCTCGTCGATTGCCGGCCGCAAGGTCTTTGCGGGCCTGTCAGTCTATTGCGCGACGAAACATGCGATCACCGCGCTTTCGGATGGCATGCGCATCGAGCTCGGCAAGAAGCACAATATCCGGGTGACCTGCGTGCAGCCGGGTGCTGTCGAGACCGAGCTTTACGACCAGATCTCCGATCCGGCCGCGCGCCAGCAGATGGAGGAGCTGAAGACGCAGATGGAATTCCTCAAGGCCGAGGATATCGCCGAGACGGTGCTGTTTGCGCTGCAGTCGCCCCGGCATATGGATATTGCCGAGGTGTTTGTGATGCCGACGCAGCAGGCTTGGTAAGCCCGTCCGGGGCGCCGCATAATTTCAGCGCGAAGTCCTAGCTTGTGCGGTGCCCCGCGCACGATAACCGCGATTGTTCCAGCGCAGCGCTTCGCGGCGTTGATGATTCTTCGAACCCGAGTATTGCAAATATTATTCTCGTAATGTTTGTAGGAAATATTCGGTGCTGCGCGCTTTTCGGGGGAGATTGAGCTGAATGAGGACGACTGTACTTCTCTGTGCCGCCGCGATGGCGTTGGCCGGCTGCCAGACTCCGGCCCCGCAATCCGTTGCGGATTCGCAGCGTCCTCCGTCCAGCGCATTGCGACACAAGATCATTGATATGCTGCGTGGGCGTATCAAGGCGGGGGATTTCTTAAAGGCCGAGATTTCAAGCGTGGTTCTGCTCAGACCGGAAGAGAAGATCTATGCGTACTGCATTCGAACGACGGAGCGTTCCATTCCGGACTGGTCGTATATCGGGATCGCCCTGAAAAACAACATGATCATCGACTCCACGCAAAATGACTATCGCTGCCACGACAAGCGGCTGCGCTATTACGATTTTCCTGAGCTGCTTCATATGAAGTACTGACGAAGAGGCAGGGGCTCTGGCCACCTCGCCAATCTGCCGAAGCCGACGAGATTGTCGCACGCCTTGTAGTCGTCCAGCGGCTACAGGGCAGTGTGCCTTCCCTGCAGCCGCGACAGTCTCTGAATTAACCGCCTGACCTTGAGGCTTCTGCGGCAACCGCCAACAGAAGCAGGGCCGATGAAGATGTCAGCAGTGCGACCATTGCCTTAGCAAGAAGATTACGCATGATGAGTCCTCCTTTTCGGGAGCGGGACTGCTCCCGTCTCCACGAATAACACGTATTGCGTTTGTAGTCAGCAATACTACACGCTCCCGCGCCATGTCTTTTTCATCGTCCTCATCAAACGCCATCTTCGGAAACTGGCCCCATAGACGGATGATTGGAACCAGACACGTGCCGGCTCACCCCACACCCCGTACCGCCCAGGCCATGCTCTCGAACCCACGCGGCCCATCCTCGCTTCTCCGATCCAGATAGGCCAGCCTCAGCGCCTCCCGCAGCCGCTCCTGTCTGGGCGCAGGCAATCCATCGAAGAAGGCCGAAAACCGTCCCTGCCCATAGACTTTCGGCAGGTAGAAATCGTCGAAATCGGCGTAGTCCATCATGATCGTCAGTCTTGCCTCGATGACATCGGCAAAGCCCGCGCTTGCAAACAGCGCCCGCAACTCGCCCTCCGCCGTCATCGGCCGCGGACCGGAGGGGATGCCGCTGCCTTCGGCTTCGGGTTCGAGGGCGCGGATCGTGTCCCAGAAAAGGCGCCAGCTCGGCATGCCGCCATAGGACCAGACGGCGGCGGCAGCGGTGGCGCCGGGTTTGAGGACGCGGCGCATTTCGGTGATGGCCTTGTCGGCATCGGAGACGAAGTGCAGGACGAGCAGCGAATAGGCGGCGTCGAAGCTCTTGTCTTCATAGGGCAGGGCGCAGACGTCGCCCTGGCGCGCTGATATCCTCGGGTCTTCGGTGCGGGCGCGGAGCGCGGTGACGAAGTTCTCCTCGAAGTCGAGGGCTTCGATGGCGATGAGGCCGGGGTGGGCCGATAGCGCCAGCGTCAGGCTGCCCGTGCCGCAGCCGGCGTCCAGCACGCGGCCGGTTTTGGGCACGCCGGCGAAGTCAAGGAAGGGCGTGGCGAGCTTGCGGCTCCAGCGGCCCATGCTGGCTTCATAGGCGGTAGCGCCCTTGGCGATGAAGGTGGATGGCATTGCTGTTCCCGGTTGCTTGCTTTTGCCGGCGGATATAGGGCGGCCTGATGGGGCGTCTATTGGGCAAAAGTTTCGTGTGTGCCGTGTGGCGCCCCCTCTGGCCTGCCGGCC
>UEIF01000053.1 GCA_900468805.1 Hyphomicrobiales bacterium
CACTTCGCCGGCCTTCGGGCTTTCGAGCTGAACGGTCATGACCTCAAGGGGTTTTCCTGCCTGAACGGCAACGGCGGCACGGGTTTTCATCTCTTTATCCCCTTTTTACGATCATTCCCTCTTCGAGTTGGCTCGTCGGGATGTGCCTTCAACAAGCGGCGGCCGTACATCTACCCAACCATCGACAATCCACGGATCGAGATGCTGACGTATTCCGCTCCAGCCCGAACATCATTGCGTGATCTTCTGATCATGCTCATCAAGAAGCGGCACGCCATACTCGAGAAGCAGCTTGTTGATTTCGGCCTGGTTGTCCTTGATGAAAGCGTTGAGCGTGCGTTTCCATTGCTGGTCGGAAGGCCGAACGCCCATGGTGATCCGATAGGTCATGCGCTGACCGCCCTTTTCTCTGATCAACGGCACGATCGCCAGATGGGCGGCGGACTTGCGAGCGTAGTAGCCTGCCATCGGTCCCCATATCACGGCAGCGTCGATCACGCCTGACAGCATGTCCTGTATCATGACCTCCGCCATCGATGGCGCGATGCGGGTGTCGACCATGAGCGGATAGACCTTGGCCCTGCGCATGAGTTTTGCTGCCGCCATATTCGCCGACGGCGGCGTCCCCTGGACCACGCCAATCCTCTTGTCGGCAAGCTTCTGGTCGGTCAGCGTTTCCACCCCCCTAAGGTCACCATCCTTATTGTAGAGCAGCACATAGGACGACCGATAATAGGCATTGGTATTCTGGACGAGCTCGTCTCCCTGCGCGTATCCCATAATGATATCGCAGCGATTGGCACCGAGTGTATTGCGTACAAAACCGGTAATCGAGGGAAACCACGTATAGGCGACGGTGCCACGTCCAGTGGCGGTGGCGACCAGCTTGGCAAGTTTGTCCTCGAAACCTTCGCCGCTTTGGTCGGAGAAAGGCATGTTGGACGGGTCTGCGCAGACCCGCAGGATATCAGGGTCGACCAGTTCACCAGCGGACCCGAGTCCGGCGTTCTGTGCATGCAGAGACGACGAGGCCAACGCAGCAACGGCCATGGTAATTAGGGCCGCCTTGAAATTTACCTGTCTGCCGCACCGCGCCATGTCATCCACCCATACAAGAGGCTTCGTGGTCCTTCGCCGCTTGCGCTTTGTCTGCCTTCCTGGGCGGACGGCCGCGTGGCGCGTCGCCGACGGCGCGGGCACGCAGATAGACGTAGATGTCGTCAAGGTAGCAATAGACGTTCTTGTTTTCGCCGAATGCGGGCATGACGTTTTGCTTGCCGCCACCGACATTTTTGCGGCCTTCCGCGACAATCGCCAGGAACGACCCGTAGTCGATGTTTTTCATGGTGTCGACCAGCGCAGGCGCATAGCTTGAGCCCACGCCGTCCGGTCCATGACAGACATGGCAGTCGGAATGGTAGCGTCGGTATCCACTGAACGTGTACCAGTCGACCGTCCCGTCTTGCTCGATCTTGAATGTCGGATTGCCCTCCCCATCGAAATATTTCCCATCCTCGTCCTTCACGGCCGCCGCCTTTTCCTTGGTGTCTTGCGCCTGAGCCTGGTCTAAGATCGTCAGAGGGAGAAGGATCATTGTGAAGACCGAAATTGCGTTGCGAAAAAACATCCGAACCCTTTTTTGTTCGCCACGGACGCCAGTTTGCTGGTCGCGATACGACGTTGACAGTGCGTTGTGGTTGCGCGGCGGCTTCGAGAGCCCAGTCGGTATCCGTGACCGGACTCTCATTTCACCTCGGCGGGGCAGGTCTCCTGGATCAGTCGGGGAGACCGAAGACAGTAAGTTGGCCGCCCAGCGTCGTATAGTCGGCAAGTGCTGCGTAGCCGCCGACAGCGCCCAGACCAGCCGTGGAGATCGACTTTTCTTCTTCCGTAGGAGCGTTCTTGCCCGCCACCGCCTGCTGCCAGGCTGCGGCGCCTTCGGCGCCTAGAAGACCCCCTGCAAGGCCAATGCCCGCCCAACCGCCAATACCCGACAGAACGGCCACATACTGCTTACCCTTATGCTCGAAGGTGTTGATGTTGCCAATGATGCCCGATGGCGTTTTAAACTTGTAGAGTTCCTTACCTTCGTTATCGATGGCCTTGATGTAGCCTTCGAGCGTGCCATAGAAGACGACGTCGCCGTCGGTGGCAAGCGCGCCGGACCAGACCGAGAACTGCTCGGGTTTGGACCAGACGATCTCACCCTTGGCTGCATCCCAGGCAATGAAGTTACCCATGCCGCCATGACTGTCCGGAGCCGGGAACATCGCCACCGTGGCGCCGACATAGGGCTGACCGGCCGTGTAGCCGACCTTGTAAGGTTCATAGTCCATGCAGACATGGTTGGTCGGCACGTAGAAGAGACCGGTCTTCGGGGAATAGGCCGCTGGCTGCTGGTCTTTCGTTCCAAGAGCGGCGGGGCAGATACCGGTCGAATTCACGTCCTCCCCGTTCTGCTCGGTCGAGTACTTGGCAACCACCTGTGGACGGCCATACTCCTTGCTTTTTGGATCCATGACGACTTCCGTCGCCCAGTTCACCGTCGGATCGTACTTCTTGGCGACGAGAAGCTCGCCGTTCTCGCGGTCCATTGTGTAGGCGAAACCGTTGCGGTCAAAGTGGACCAGCACGTCACGTTTTTGGCCATTGATGTCCATGCCATCAACAAGGATCATCTCGTTGACCCCGTCAAAGTCCCATTCGTCGTGCGGGGTCATCTGGTAGACCCACTTGGCCATGCCTGTATCCGCATCACGTGCAAATATGGTCATCGACCACCGGTTGTCACCTGGACGCTGAACAGGGTTCCAGGTCGAGGGATTACCAGTTCCGTAGTAAACCAGGTTGAGCTTCGGATCATAGGAAAACCAGCCCCAAGTGGTTCCGCCGCCGGTCTTCCACTGCTCGCCTTCCCAGGTACTGATGCCGGAATCGGCACCGACAGGCTTGCCGAGATGGGTGGTCTTTTCAGGATCCATCAGCGTCTCGGAATCCGGGCCGGTGGAATAACCCTTCCATGCGAGCGAACCGTCCTTCAGATTGTAAGCCGCCATCCAGCCGCGAACGCCATATTCCGCGCCCGACACACCAATAAGCACCTTGTCCTTAAAGACCATTGGTGCGGCGGTGCCGGATTCGCCCTTGCTGGCATCGGTCTCGGCGTTCTTCACCGACCACACGACCTTGCCAGTCTTGGCGTCAAGCGCGACGACCGTCGTGTCAGCCTGATTTAGGATTATCTTGCCATCGCCGTAGGCGACGCCACGGTTAACCGTGTCGCAGCACATGATCGCGATGACGTTAGGATCCTGCTTGGGCTCGTATTTCCAGAGGATCTTGCCGTCGTTATTAAGATCCAATGCATAGACCGTGTTAGGGAAGGGCGCATGGACGTACATCACGTCGCCGATTACCAGCGGTCCGCCCTCGTGACCACGCAGGACACCTGTCGAGAAGGTCCACTTAACCTGCAGATCCTTCACATTCTCCTTCGTGATCTGGTTGAGCTTGGAATAACGTTGATTGGCATAATCGCCAGTCGGCATCGCCCAGTTCTTCGCGTCTGACGCAAGTGTCATGAGTTCGTCATTGGCCAACGCAGTTCCAGCAACGGCCGCTGTCAAAAATCCAGCGGCGGTCAGCGGCAGATATATGTATTTTCCCAGGATGCGCATGCGAAGTCCTCCCGATGTTGATTTTCATCCGAGGCTCGTCACCACCAACCTCGGGTGACCATAGAGGCCAGCCCAAGCTGTTCCGCTTGTCTATGGGACATACGCTTCCGCCAGCCCGTCACGGTTCGACCAGATGGCAGAGGGCACCATTATTGCCATCTCGGTCACCAACGAAACTTTGCCATTCCCATTCGGCAAAGCCTTGAAGCCGGAAACCTCAAACACAATAATCCGTTCCAAAGGCGTAAGCAATAATAAATACATGCGTCATCCCGTCGGCAAAATGTTGCGATGCGAATAATTAATGCGGCACCGCATTAATTTTCTTCATTCCAGCGGCCATAATGGAGCGCAAGAATTCGAATAGTACTTGTTGCACATGCCACCGTACTTGGAATATATGCGGTAGTGTTCGGATACACGTCGGAGGTTATGGTGGTTACTGATGCCCTGCGTCGAGCTATCTTCGCCCTGACTGCACTCACGGGTTCGGTGGCCGTATCCTGGGCCGCCACTTACCCTACGGTCGTAATCGTGGACTACGTCTATGGCTGCATGAAAGCCAATGGAGAAACACGTGCAGCTCTCGAAAGTTGTTCATGCTCGATCGACATCATCGCCTCGATCGTCCCGTACGAACGCTACGAGGCGGCAGAGACCTTCATGAGCCTTGGACTCCAGACCGGCGAGAGGGGGGTGCTGTTCCGCCAGAGTGCGCCGGCAAAGTCTGCAACCACAGAACTGAGACGCGCTCAGGCGGAGGCAGACGTCCGCTGTTTCTAAAAGCGCGTGCGGGCCTTTTCCTGGCAACCGCTTTCGCGGGAGGACAGGAACACCCGCATAGCGAGCCAAATCAGCCGGCGTCCGGAAACCGAGTCCTAAAATCCGAAACCAGTTTGTCCAGCGCCTGGACGTCGCGCACCCTGCGCTCGATATCAACGTCGAAAATGCCGAGCGCATGGGCCGGCCGTGGTGACAGCACGATTACGCGATCGGCCAGCAGAAGTGCTTCCCGCGAATTGTGGGTCACCATCAGAGCAGTGGTGGGCCTCGCCGACCACACCGTCATCAGAAGGCGCCGCAATTTGTCGGCCGTGTGTTCGTCGAGTGAGGCGAAAGGCTCGTCTAGCAAGAGGATCGCCGGTTCAGTGGCAAAGGCACGCGCGAGGGCGGCGCGACGCGCAAGGCCGAGCGAAAGCTCCGAAGGATAGAGCGACCGCATTGCAGTGAGACCCAGAATGTCGAATAGCTCGTCCAAGTCCATCTCTCGCGTGCCCCGAGACAGCGCAAGTCGAACATTCTGCTCCACCGTCCGCCAGGGAAGAAGCACCGGCTCTTGGAATACGGCGGCGATACGATTGGAGCCGCCTTTTGGTAACTGATAGCTGCCAGAAAAATCCTGATCGAGCCCGAGCAGGATACGCAAAGTCGTGGTCTTGCCGCAGCCCGATGGCCCAAGCAAACAGGCAAACTCACCCTGCCGTACCTCGAAGGAAAGTCCGCGCAGGGCGTCGATGGTCACGCCCTCAGCCGATCGGAACGTCTTCTCCGTGATGTCGACTTTAAGCGGGGCGGCGGCGCCAACGTGTTGCATGTCGTTCAAATGGCTGCACCAGAAGGAGTTCGATCAACAGCATAATAGCAACGAAGGCCAGCGAATAGGCGAGGATGGCAGCTACATCGAATATCTGGAAGTGAAGATAGATCTGGAAGCCGACACCATTGGAACGACCGAGCAACTCAACAACGAGCACGATTTTCCAGATCAGTGCAATGCCGGATCGGGAAGCGGCCGCGAAATAAGGTTGCAACTGCGGCATCAAAATATGGCGGATCCTGTCGAGCAAACTGAGGCGATAGACCTTTGCCATTTCGGCGTACCGGGGATCCAGGGCACGCGCACCCTCGCGCATGGTGACCACGACGTTGGGTATCTTGTTGATCGCCACGGCGCTAATCGCCGCCGCTTCCGTCAGGCCGAACCAGATGTAGGCAAGAACGATGACGACTAGGGCGGGGAGGTTGAGAAAAAGGACAAGCCACGGATTGAAGAAAGAATCCACCCGCCGGTGCATGCCGAGCAGGACGCCGATGACCGATCCGGCCAGCATCGCAACAACATACGCGGCGCCAACACGGGACAGCGTCATGGCGAGATGATATGCGAGATCGCCGCTTGCCGCCTCCTTCACCAACACGCTCCAGACTTCCGTCGGAAGCGGAAATGCGCGGTTTGGCCAAATCCCGGCCGCGAGGTTCCAGAGCAGGCATAACCCGACCAGGGACGTCAACGCCGTTGCTGACGGCAGAAGACCATGAGAGACGGTAGGCGCGCGCCGACCTACCGTTACCCCATTTTCCCGTCCGACTCTTGTTGTCATGTCTTCAAAGCCCAGAACGTCCCCGGAGCCATCTGCCGCGCCTCCCCAACAAGCTTCTCTCCGCCCAGTTCGGATAGAATTTCGTACAGCTTGGCGGCATCTCTCTCCTCCTCTGCGAGCGGTCTATTCGGAATGCCTTCGCGGTAGCGATCGCGCAGCATTTCGAGTTCCCTGCCTTCGGCGCGCACGATTGGTGCCAGCCGCTGCCATTCAGCGTCCGATCTAGCCAGTAGCTTCTTGGCCTCACCGCTTGCTCGGAGGAAGTTCATGGCCAAATCAGGATTTTCGTTCGCCCATTTTTCGTGAAAAACGTAACCGAGCGCCGAGACAGGCCCCGATGCCCCGAGCGCCTTGGCGGCATCGTCAGCGCCGATGAGGCGGCGAAAGCCATTCACCTCCAGCCGGGCGCAGAAATGCCAGAAATTCAGCACCGCATCGAGCTCGCCGGAAACCGCCTTTTCCGACAGCAGAGGCGGCGCGCCGAAAACGACCTCGCTTTCCCGGGTCAAGTCGATCTTGTGATCACGCTGGGCAAGGCCCTGGATCAGAAGCCAACTCTTGTCGAGTGGCCCACCAGCCACGCCGATTTTCTTTCCGGCGAGATCGGGAATGGCACGAATGGGCGCATCCTCCGTGACCATGACGGCGCCAACCGCAGTCGAATAGGGTGCGAGAGTGAGATCAGCGCCCTGCGAACGCTGGCGCGACACCCATAGCCAATCGGAAACGATGACGTTGAGATCGCCTGCCAACATCGCAACATTGGTAGCGTCTTCGCCTGCGAAATAGACGATCTCCAAGTCAATCCCGCTGGCGGCATCAAACTGGTTGTGCTTGATAGTGTCGAGTTCCCAGTTCACCGTCCCGAACTTCAGGACACCGACCCGTAGCTTCGGCGCGGTGGGCTTGGCCAAAGCATGGAAGCTCAAGGGGCTCGTCGCAGCCAGCAAGGCTGCTCCGCAAATCGCGCGCCTCGATATGTTCATCATGCCACCTCCCAGCAAAATGTTTTGCAGCGGCGTCATATTTCCCTGCTGTTGCTAGGAAAGACGCATGTCCAACGGACGATCTTCAGTGACGGATGGCTTCCCGACCACTTTGCAATATGCGCCGGCGCTAAGGTCATGCATTGGATAAGCGAGCCGCGGCTTTCAAAATATAGATGTTCGGCGCGACAACTCGTCGGGTTGGCCAACACGCAGACGGTCAGGACGAGATCGACGAGGTTCAATTGAGCACCTTTCCCTGCATCACTGCGCAGAGAAGACCCCTGACTGCCAAGCTTCGCGTGCCGTCCGGTTGCTGGCTTTCACAAGGTGCCCGAAGGAAAACCGGTCTCAAGCATACGCGTGCCACAAAGACGCGTCAATCATTCTGCGAGAAAACGGCGCCTGCCTCTGTCGGGGGATGTCCAAATTAAATCGCCGCTAATGTCATTGCCCACCTGAAGCAATTCCCGAATAGAGCCCCGGCCACCGGCGTCATTTCGCCTTGAACGCTTCCGCGATTGTTTTGGTAAGCGCATACAAACGCTGTTCGATCAGCGTCGGCACCTCGCAGACAAAGGTCAGCGACTGCGCGCGCTCCTGAAAGACGCGTGTCTGGAACATGAGCCGGTCACTACGGAGCGCAACCTCGTTCGGATTAGCATCGGGCTTGCCCCGCAATGCATCGACCGCCGACGCCTCCTGACGCAAGAACGCCGCCGCTTTCCTCTGTCGGTGGGCGTACCGCGCAATGCCGGAGATGACATCAGATCGTTCTCGGTTCATATGATCAAACAGCCCCCGCACGAGCATGGCCATTCGGTTCTCTCTCTCGCCGTCCGACAGGCTTTCCTTAAAAGCGCTGATCTTCTGCTGCGCTTCCGGCAACGGCACGCGACGCGCCGCGAGCTCCTGCACCAACGCACCGATGGCCGCATCTTTGGACCAATCAGCGGCGGTCTGCGGCAGTTCGGGGCCATTCCAAATCTGTCCGAGCGAAAGCAGCGCAACCTTGCGCTGGATACACGGCCAATCCGGATCGTCACCCTGGGCGGCCAAGGTGGGCCAAGAGACGATTACGCCGAACGTGACTGCGGGGAGTATGCGTGTCAGAGCCAGCGACCACATCAGATATTGCCTCCCGTGTCCTGCCTGCGGCTGAGCAAGCCATTCGATGGATCATAGGCGAGAATTGCACTCCCGAGAAACAGCACCGTACATCCGATCACGACAGCAAGAGATACCCAGTCGATTTGTCCGTAAATGGCGAAGCGGATCAGCTCAACCGCATAGGTGAACGGGTTTACGAGGCAGATCTTGTGGAGGATCGGGCTTGATTCCTGGATGCGCCAGAGCGGATAAAGCGCGGGCGAGGCAAAATACATCGGGAAAATCACAAAGTTCATGATGCCCGCGAAATTCTCAAGCTGCTTGATCATCGACGACAGAAGCATGCCCAGCGAGCACAGCATCATGCCTGACAGAAAGAGCGCGGGCAGAACCAGAAAGTAGCCGATCGGCGGTGGCTTGACACCCCAGAACCATGCGACGGCCAGAAAAACATAGACCTGCATGATCGAAACCGCAACACCCGCGAGCAGCTTGGAGGCCAAAAGGAACCAGCGCGGAAAGGGGCTGACCAGCAGGGTCCGCATGTTGCCCATCTCCCGGTCATAGACCATCGAGAGTGAGGACTGCATGCCGCTGAACAACAGGATCATTCCGCAAAGACCGGGCGTGATATAAACCTCGTAGAGCACATAGGTCTTGTAGGGCGGAATGATCGAAACACCGAGAACCTGGCGAAATCCTGCAGCGAAGACAAAGAGCCAGAGGAGCGGACGGACCAGGGACGAGATGAAGCGCTCACGTTGATTGAGAAAGCGAAGACTTTCGCGATACAGAATTCCCTTCAGGCAAGTGAGATGCTGGCCGAAGCTGAAGCCGCGATCTGGATCAAGACCAGTTGAAATTGCGCGCGAACCACGTTGAAATGTCATCAGGGTGCTCCTTGCGTTGGAGCAAGCCCGGTTAAGGCGACAAACGCCTGACGAACGCCGTCAGTACCGGCCGAACGAACGACGTCGTCCACCGTTCCATCCGCCAGCACCCTCCCCTTGTGGAGGATGACGACATGATCGCTCATTTCCACCTCGTCGATCAAATGGGTCGTCCAGAACACGCTGATGCCATCGGCGGTCACAAGCTCACGGATGGTCCCAAGGATCTCTGCCCGCGACTGTATATCGAGTCCCACCGTCGCTTCGTCGAGCAGCAGCAACGGCGGCCGGTGCAAGAGGGCGCGTACAATCTCTATGCGCCGCATCTGTCCGCCGGAAAGACTGCGTGCCTTGTCGTAGAGCCGGTCACTCATATTCACCTGGGCAAGCAGTGCTGTGATCCGCTCCATAGCGTGTCGATGGCCGATTCCATGCAGAGAGGCATGATAGGTGAGGTTCTGGTAGACGCTGAGGTCGAGATCTAGTGTACGCGCCTGGAACACGATGCCGAGGCGGCGCAGCGCTTCACCCGGCTCGCGGCGGATGTCGTAGCCGAAGATGCGGATCGAGCCCTCGCGGGTATTATAGAGATGGCTGATCAACGAGAGGAGCGTGGTCTTGCCGGCTCCGTTGAGGCCGAGCAAGACTGTAAAATGGCCCACCGCGATTGAAAAGGACACGCTGGACAGAGCCTGCTGCTGTCCGTAGAAATAGCTAAGGTTTGAAACGTCAAGCGCGGCGGGCATGCTCACGCTATACTTCGCCTTTGCATGTTGCATGGTCCGTCTCCTCGCAAGTGCGAACGCCAATTCTCCCTGCCTTACTTGATGGTAATCGTGCCTTTCATGCCCTTGTCGCCCAGATCGGGAACGGACCACGTGTACGTGCCAGGCCGGATCGTCGTGAATTGCACCTGCATCGTGCCTTCTGAATCGAATTCGAGCCACGCTGGCGCACCATTCATATGAACCTCCAGATCGTTGATGACGATCTGGTTCATCCAGACATTGCGGAAAAGGTCTGTGGCAAACTTGTATTCGAGCCCGGCTGCCGACGTGATTTTCCAACGATAACCCTGCCCGGCGATCAGTTCAAAATCCTTCTGGTTAACGGTGAAACTGTCGGTAGCCGATCCGAGGACCAGTTCAGGCACATCCTTGCTGGCACGCGTCACCTTGTCAGCAGCCGCCAGAACGGGCGCTGCATCGTCATCATCGTTGTCGCCGGCATCTTGTGCAAAGCCGGGAACCGACAAAGCCGTTCCAACGAGCACCGCCAACGTGAAGGTTCTATATTCCTGCATGTGTTCCCTCCCTTGATGCTAGAAATACTTTCTGCAACGGTCAGTTCGTAGACACGACCACCCCCCAGGGCAGGGCCCCGACGGTCACGGACTGAATTGGCTCATCGGTCGCGACATCGATGAAGGTGATGTCGTTGGACACCCCGTTGGTGCTAATGATCGTCTTCTGGTCAGGGGTAAAAGCAAGTTGCCAGACTCGCTGCCCGACCAGCACGTACTTCTCCACCTCGTAGGTCTCCGCGTTGACCACTGCCACGCGATTGGCGGGGCCGAGTGCAACATAAGCCTTCTTGCCGTCGGCGGTGATGCGCATGCCCACTGGCTGGATCGCTTCGGATCGCAGGCCCGGTATCTCGAAGGTGATCTTGTGCTTCACCTCCCGGTTGATGTTGTCGATGACGGAGACGGTACCACCGATTTCGGCGCTGACCCAGACCTCGGAATTGTCCGGTTTGAACTCGGCAAACCGTGGACGGGAATCGACGAGAACATTGTGGGTAATTTCGTTGGTTTCGGTATCGATGAAGTGCGCCATGTTGGTCGTTTCGGAGGTGTTGACCATGGTCTTTCCGTCCGGGCTAACGCCCATACCTTCGGGTTCGACGCCGACCGGTACCTCGGCAAGCACGTCTTTGCTTTCGAGATCGATGACCGTGACGAGGTTGTCGTCCTCATTGGCGACATAGAGCGTCTTTCCATCGGGCGAGAGAACGAACAACTCCGGGTCGGGTCCGGACGGCAGCGATCCTACGATTTCGTAGGTCGAGGTATCGATGATCTCAATCGTGTCGTCGTCGCTTGCGCAGAGGTATATGAACTTGCCGTCGTGTGAAATGGTGATGCCGCGAGGACGTTGGCCGACATCTATGGTGCGCACCACCTCCTTCGTCTCCGAGTCCACCACGCTCACCGTGTTGTCCTTCTCGTTGGAGACATATACCATGTAGGCGCCAGCGGGTGCGGCCAGACTTGCCGCCGCCACAAATCCTGCCGAAGGTAAAATCAGTCTTCGCAGCATCCGGCTCTCTCCCTATTTTAGGTTATTTGAACGCACATCGCGTCTCCGGCTGATCGATGCCCAGCGTGTCGAGTTCGGAAACCTGGTGCAGGAAACCCTCCTGGGGTGAGGTCGAGACAACGGAGCGGCCGTCTCCCAGGAAGATTGGCTGCCGCAATTGCCAGTTCCATTTTCGGAAGGTCAGCTTCTGTCCCTTGAAGGCCGCAATCGAAAAATCATCGGCGCGGATGAAGGCCGCAATCGCCCCGGGGTCAGCACTTTGCGTGCGCGTCGCAGCCTCGCCGACAATCCGTACCGCAGTCCATGCGGCCATGTCCTTCGACAACATCCGCCGGCCATTGGCCTTGGCGAAGCGGTTCTGGATCTGGGTGCCGCCCCATTGCTCGCTGGCCGGATGCCAGGCAGATGGCACGAGGCCGGCCGTTCCCGCGACGGGACGTGGGCTCCATGCCCGGAATGGCACATACGTGCCGAAGACCTCGCTTTCATCTGCCACAAGCAACACATCGTAATCGGGAAAATCCTGGGTGAAGACCGGCATTTGCCGCTGGATCTGGACCACGCCGGTATCCGTCCGCCGCGCCGTACCGGTGTCGATAAACTCCTTTTCCGCGACGATCTGTCCGCCGAAGCGCGTGGCAGCACGCCGCAATGCCTCGGCAAAAAGCTTGTCCGGCTCATGGGAGCCGTACACCAACGCCCAACGGCGCCATTGTTTCCAAATCAGATATTGCGCCAGGCCATCGGCGAGCATGGTCCGGGTCGGCGCAGTGTGAAACACGTTGGCCCGGCACTCCTCCTCGCGCAGACTGTCGTCAGTGGCGCCGACATTGAAGATCAAAACGCCCCTCTCGCGAGCAAGATCGACGATCGACAAAAGCTGCCGCGCTGACAAGTCCGCGAGAATGTAGAGAACACCCTTCGCTATCATCTCCTTAAAAGCCGGGATGATGTCATCATTGGGCTTGACCTCGGCCACATCGAGCGTGAATTTTTGTCCGAGAAAAGCACCGGTCGTGTTGTTGTCGCCGATCGCCAAATTCGCACCCACAACGCCTTCGTCGCGCGGCGGTACGTCCAAGACTGAAAGCGCCAACTGGGGTGCATAGGAGCGAAGATAGCCTAGCCGGATCTGCGAGACTTGCTGCTGGGGGTTGGCCGGCTTGTTGACCGGAGCGGAAGTGATTTCCTCCGCAACGGCGCACGATGGGCCGAAAAGCGCGAGAAAAGTCGAGACGAATAATATCAGGACATTGGGCACCGCTGATCCCACGTCATAAGGAGAATACTTAAGTTCCGACGCAAGCCGGATCTGTGCAATTCTATGGTGCCTCGATCAGCTTAAACGACATATCTCCGATTTCAACTGAAAATTTCACAGGCGTCACTCGCGGGACCAGTGTTGACAGAGAAACCCGGACGTTTCGCAGCGGGTGCCGCGTAGCCGAATGGCGGACTGGCGGGACTACGATTCCACTGACACCGTCCGCTTCCACGCGCTGCGGCTGAAAGAAGTAGGTTTGCTCAGCGCCTCGCCCGACAGGGTTATCGCGGAAGGTACGGACTGGCGCTTCCTGAACGAAATCAAGCGCGAACTGGAGAACTGAGCTTGGCGGCCGGCCTTCCGCCCGGCTGGCCTATCCAGCCCGATGCCGAGCGATAGTGAGCGGAAAGGAACTTGGGTGACGTTACAGAGGTTTAGTCGCCATGTAGGGCCACCTATTCCCGCTACGCGGTTTGACAACGCCGCTAAGCTTTTGCTTGCCGCTGGGATGCCTGTGGAAGACTTGGCGCGAACACCCAGCAACAAATGGCCGCTTACTACGGTGTAGAACATCCCGAGTTACAGGGGCATGATGCGTTGGAAATGCCCGGTCGGTAGCTTACACCCTCCAATATCTACTGCGATCGGGAAAACTTCAGACCTCGGCATTCGTCCACTAAGGAAGTGTGGACCCTTAGGATTTCCAAACTGGCGTTGAGCGGCCCTCGCCGCGATTGAAGGCCACAGAAGGCGTTCGTGACATCCTGTTCGCGGTCGCTCTTTGGAGCGAGCCGGCGGCGATGGTAATTACCACAGGAGCCAAAGTGTCGATCTGCTGCTTACTGGCGCCCACGGGCGCTTGAAGCGTTGATTCCGTAGAACCCGGACAGCAAGCAAGCAATCACCAACATTTGCTTGGTAGGCCGGTTGCCGGAACCTGAGTAACGCGCTGATCGCCGAGCTACCATGCCGAGCCTCGATAGAGTTCAGCCGCTGGGCCTCGACTCCTTCATGTGGCCTTGGCGAACTGTCCGCCAACACACGATGACTAGTCCGGATTGCGCGCTTGCAGGTTGAACTGCGGCGCCGCAGGATCGTTCAACGTCCCGGTCCCATGGCCAAGCGGCAGCTAAGATTGGCGGTTTGGCAAAACTTGTTGGCAGGACAGAGGGAGTGCCGCATCGGTGCTCCGGCTACTGACTGTTGATGAAAGCGGGAGCAGCAGCCCGCTCACGGTAGAAGGAGGCTCATCGCTCCTCAAGCTACTTGCCATTGATCCGGCATCGGATAATATAGTCATTATAGTCACTATGGTCAGGAACGTGCAATGCAGCCACCACCGCATGATGAAAAAAGTTGGACCGTCGCCAATGCAAAGGCGAAACTCTCAGAAGTCATCGACCGCGCGCAATCCTCGCCGCAGACTATTACCCGAAACGGCAAGCCAAGCGTCGTCGTGGTCTCTGCCGAAGAATGGCAGCGGAAGACCGCACGCAAGGGTACACTTGCTGAGTTTCTGATGGAGTCGCCACTACGGGGCGCCGGACTTGACCTCGAGCGTCAACGCGACGACCCACGTGATCTGTCGCTGTGAGACTTCTGATCGACGCTAATGTTCTGTCAGAAGTGACAAAGCCGCGCCCCGAAGGCCGCGTTCTCGCATGGCTGGATGGACTTGATGAAGACCGCTCCTTTATCAGTGTTGTGTCGATTGCGGAAATTCGTCGTGGCGTTGCGCTGATGGACAACGGCCGAAAGCGCGATGCTCTGGTCGAGTGGCTCGCCCTTGATCTGCCACAACGTTTCGAGCACCGTGTCATTCCGGTGGACGAACGTGTTGCTCTGGCCTGGGGTGACCTGATGGGCGAAGCCAAGCGGAGCGGTCGAGGCATGTCGTCGATGGACGGCCTGATCGCAGCCACCGCAGTTGCACACGGCCTCGTTCTCGCGACACGCAACATCAAGGATTTCGAGGGCTTCGGTATCAATCTCATTGATCCGTGGGGCGAGTGAGATGCAGTTCAATTTCAGTTGGGCCAGCAACGACAAAAAGGGTGAACCTGTTTGGGCTCTCCTATCGCTTGCTAAAAAATCTTGCCGGTATTCTTCTGATCGGCGATCATACCTCTCTGCGTTGGTTGCATGAGGTCATTCACGGGCGAAGTCACGTTGGTTCATCGAAGTGCGCCAACGCGTTTTCCAATGAACTCACGCGGCTGCGCCGCATGCGCATCGGCCTGGGCCGCAGGCGAAACATCGGAGGAATCGATGTCCCCAGATAGCCGAAACGCGACAAGGCGATGACGAAAGCCCTCCCCGACAAGATCAGCAACATTGGCAAGGCCCTGATCCCACCCGCCACCCGCGCCGTGGATGGACAGGAGCGGAAGCCCATCGCCGCGATCAGCGTATTCGATCGGCCCGAAGGTGGTATCTGCAATCCTTGCACCACCGTCGACCGCGGCGCGCGCGGCGGATGTCATTGTTGCAGGACAGGAAAACCAGTCCCCCAGCGTTCAGCGCAACGATCAAGAACGCCAAAGACAACCACTAATGGTTTACATCTACTTTTGTTGATGCGCAGCAGACGTCCGAACGGCCGCGTTGCGGGCGCGAAGTGGCGTTTCCTGGACCGAAGCCTCTAAGCCTGGCTTAATCCGGTCTAACGGAAAAATGGCGGTGAAATCGCCAAAAGCACGGCCGCCGGCGATCCCTCTTGCTCTGCGCGCGGGGCTCCAGTTGCTCCGGACATGAAATCCCGACCTTGATGGACACGGCCGGAAAGGCGAAATCCTAGACTCTGAAAATAAACAATAAAATATCATTATCCTTTTTATGGAACTGCAAACGCCCGCTTTGCAGGGAAGCCGGCCTAGTCTGCGTATGCCCCAGAAAAATAGAGAGGTCTTGGCTCTATCGAATTGTCCTACGACATCGCACCGTAGCGTAGTTAAATTCATGACCAGGGAATACGAGATGCTCCTGCCCTTGGAAGACAAGTACGCTGCTTCTGTCCTAACTGAGAGACGGACGCCAAGTTCCGATGCCGGTTCGGCCTCACCAATCATTGAATGGCTCGCCGGAGACGATTGTCATGCTACGGATGAGGCAGGCCTTATTTCAGGACTGGGCTGCCGCCTTCGAGCGGTAGGAGTTTGCGTCGACCGGTTGGCACTTCACCTTATGACACTGCATCCGCAGTATTTTGGGACAAGCATTGCCTGGACGGCGGAGGAGCCTGTCGTTATTCAGGGTCGCCAGCACGGTACGGCTACCCTCGCCTTCCTGGACAGCGCAATCTCCCAAGCGATGCGGACGAGGAAGACTGTCGTCGCCGGTCGAAGTGGCATCGGAGCAAGCTGGCAATGTCTGGAGACCTTCGCCGGACGCGATCTGGCTCAGGTAATCGTGATCCCGCTGTGCAATAGCGATGGGCCCGTCAGCACCGTGGCGTTTGCCACGCAGAGCTTAACCGGCTTCACTGTCGACGAGCGACAGATTCTGGAGCGCATTGCGCCGGCACTTCGAAACGCCTGTGAACTGCGCACCCTTCGTCAAGTTGGTAACACCATGCTGGACACTTATATCGGACCGTATACGGCACAACGCATTCGAGCTGGACACATACGGCAAGGCGAGGTCGAGTCGATAGATGCCGCATTGTTGCTATGCGACCTCCGGGGTTTTACCGAACTATCCAATCGGCTGCGACCTCAGGAGGTCATGCAGTTCCTTAACTGCTATTTTGATCGGGTAGTACCAGCGATCACAGGTAGCGGGGGGGAAGTCGCGAAATTCATGGGAGACGCAGTACTAGCGTTTTTCCCGGGATATAGCGCCGAATGGGCTGCTGCATCTGCGTACAATGCCGCGATGGAAATCCTTGCCCGGACCGCAGAAACCGACGACATCAAAATGCGTGTTGGCATCGCGCTGCACTACGGCGAGATCAACTACGGAAACCTGGGTTCCGGCGGACGTCTTGACTTCACGCTGATTGGGCCAGACGTCAATTTGGTAAGCCGTATTCAGCACGTTTGTAGTGAGGAAAGTCACCAGCTGCTGATGTCGCGCGCCTTTATGGAAGCACAAAACGATGGCACCGAGCGCCTACCCATTGGCCATCGTAAGTTGAAGGGCTTTGAGAAACCCGTCGAGCTCTTTCAGGGCGCATTGTCGGCGGATCGCGCACTGACGTTTGACCTGCTTCGCTCCAGCATCAATTCTGCTCGTACTTGATCCTAGGATCGAGGACGCGTCAGGTACGATTGGAGCCACTTGGGTGTGAAGATCCACGAATAGTTTCATGGACCGGCGTAGGCCGCCCTTTCCCAAGAGCAATGCTGGTTCTCAAAGGCGTTCTCCCTAAACTTCCTACTTCTCGCGGTTAACGCTGCGCGGTCCGGGTCAGGAAATGCTCACGCCTATCCCAGTGTATGGCCTATACGACAAGTGTAATCATGGTCCTTTTGATGTGAGCCAAGACAGAGCAGTGTGAGGGCAATTCTTCAACACAGAGGACGTATCATGAGCACTCGAATTGACTACACCAAAGCATCCCCGGAAGGCTATAAAGCCTTTGGTAGCGTTTACGTCACCCTCCGAAAGGGTGACCTGCCACAAGAACTGATCAACCTCGTTTATCTCCGCGTGTCCCAGATAAACGGCTGCGCCTTCTGCATCGACATGCATTCACGTGACTTGCTGAAGGCCGGCCTG
This sequence comes from Hyphomicrobiales bacterium, assembly GCA_900468805.1. Classification (GTDB taxonomy): domain Bacteria; phylum Pseudomonadota; class Alphaproteobacteria; order Rhizobiales; family Rhizobiaceae; genus Rhizobium. Next base: position 17,349 of record UEIF01000053.1, read on the forward strand.
AACATCGAAAAGCTGGTTCTCGTTGCCGTTTGGCGCGAGGCCGGAGAGCTCTTTAACGCCCGTGAACGCGCCGCCCTCGCCTGGGCCGAGACGGTAACCCGCGTGTCTGAGACCGGCGTACCTGATGCCGATTACGAAGCAACGGCCTCCGAGTTCAACGACAAGGAACTTGCTGACCTCACCTATGCCATCGGATTGATGAATGCTTTCAACCGTTTCGGCGTGAGCTTTCGTTCGCCGCCCGCTGCAATGGCAAGTACCTGATTATTCAGCAGGACTGCCGCATGCGACATTTGCGGCGGTCCCCCATCGGGCAAGCTTTGACGCAAATTTATCAACCAATCAAGGAAGCCCGGCCGAGAATGCCGGCAGAAGAAGGATGGATTGTCGCTATGGCATGGACACTGTTAAGTATCGCCGGCATCCTCGAAATAATATTCGCGCTGTGCATGAAGATGTCAGATGGCTTCACGCGGTTAGTACCGTCCCTATTTACAATCGCGGCAGGGCTGTCGAGCGTATTTCTCCTCTCGCTTTCACTCCGAACGCTTCCCGTCGGCAGCGGTTACGCCGTCTGGACAGGTATTGGTGCGGCCGGAACGGCCATTTTTGGAATAATATTTCTTGGGGACTCGCCGTCACCGATGAGGCTACTTTGCATCATGGCGATCTTGTTAGGAGTCATCGGTCTAAAGCTCGTATCGGCACAGTGAGTGCATTCGCGGTTCCCATGCCGCCAGTCGGCTTCTCCGGTTATTGCAAGAAAAGTAATTAAAATCAGTTCCAGGCCATCATTGGCGATATACTTTTCAATCTTCGCCGACGCGCCGCGTTCGTGAGTGTAGGCAGCTGGGGTTCGGTCAATCAGCAAACTCAATATCTCAGGGCGACTATAGTGCCCGCGTGAATCCATCATCTGCTTCCGTTTATCGATCAGCGTGAAGTCTAAATCGGCTATCACTTCCCCTTCACCAGCGTATAGCGGCCCACCGATAAATGTTCCGTCCGGTGCAACGATTGCCGTGCAGCACCCGCTGGATATTGCGCTGACGCTGCAGGCCGTGTCTTTCACAATCTGGGCCTGCTGATCCGGGTTTAACCATGCAGTAGCATTGACGACAAAACATCCGGCCTCCAACGCATGCTGGCGGATATTGACGGCCATCTGCTCAGAAAATAGGTCGCCGCCGAAGGAACCCGGATACGTGGCTGAATGAATTTGCTCGCCTTCGGCCATCAGGCTGTAGCGGGCCAATGGGTTGTAATGTTCCCAACACGCCAGTTGACCAACACGACCAACGACGCTGTCAACAACTCGCAGGCCCGAACCATCTCCATATCCCCAAATCATCCTTTCATGAAAGGTGGGGGAGATTTTGCGGCGGCGCTGTATCAATTTTCCATCAGCATCAAACAGCAACTGTGTGTTGTAGATCGTTCCACCGTCGCGTTCGTTAATCCCAATGGATACTACGAGCTTTGCCTCCCTGCAGGCGTCAGCGATTGCATTTGTGGCAACGGACGGAACGGAGACAGACTGCTCAAGCAAGCGCAAAAACTCCTTACCCGATCACAACTCATAAGCAGGTTGAACGAACGAAAAGTAAGGATAGTAGGGAATGACCGTCTCGGGAAAAGTGGCGAAGTTGACACCCTTTCTGCCGAGTTCGAGAATCTTGGCAACAACTTTTTCGACGGTGCCTTCCCGACTATAAAGAACAGGACTGATCTGAACTGCGGGGCCTTCACGGTAGTCATGGCGGGACCTGCCCAGTGTGTGCCCATCCGGCTGTGCGTGCCGTACAAAGCGCGGCGTCATCGATCGGAGGGAATCTCGTGGCCAGCGAAGTAGGCATGTGATCCAGGATGTATAGGGACCATGCCAGTAGGTTGAGAGGGTAGACGGGATAGCAAGTCTTTATGCTGGGTCAGTGCTTGGGCGACGAGATAAGCGCCGCTGTTCTCAAAGTCTTTACGGCACACCAGAACATGACTTCCAAAGGATACAACGAGCCGCAACGGCAGGTTGCGAATATCGCCAAAGGGCGGTTTGCCAAAAAAGAGCCTCTCAGCACTTTGTTTTCCCATGATTGCGATGTCCTGTTGGTGGGTGCCAATGAGCACACCAACGCGCCGGGTGTCAGCAGCACGGATTAGCTTCGCACGCGATGCCGGTAAAAAGCGCGCCAGCACAGCAACTGCCGAGCGTGATAGATCACTGGCGACTGGGTCATCGCGCTGGCCCATGAGTAGCAAGCGATAGCGTCGGTAGGTTTGGGTCTGGCCATCGGGTTCCATGTCGGCGAGCAAAACGCTCGCAATCCTTTTGTCCATTTCGGGAGCCATCAATGATGGCCGGAACCCAGTGAGTATTGGAACAGCAGCGCCCAAACCTACGACCAATAGTGTTCGACGGTGCATTGTCATTCTCCCGTGAACACATCTCGGTTCAAGATCGCCGTAACACCAACATTGGGATAGTCGACGACCTGCGCTATGTTGAGATCGACGGCGACACTTGCTAGGACGTAAGCCTGCTCGGGGCTTAGCCCTTTCGTTTTGACCAAGAAATCGATCATACTAAGTGTGGCGTTTCGCGCGGCCAAAGTGAGATCCTCCGAGAGGTTCTCGAGTGAAGCTATCCTCTCGCCACCAAGGTAGGTTTCGAATACAGGCAGTTCGCCTTCTTTTTTGATCGGAAGACCCGAGATCGCGTAGAAACTAGATGGTGCAAGTTGCTTAAGTTGCGAGCCACCTTCGAAGTGCATTGTAGTCTGCAGTGCGGCACCGCCCGAGACCACTCTGGCCTCAAGTGTCACCTTACCACCCATCTCAATGGCAGTTCCCGCAACCTCGCCGCCACCCATTGCATAGTGGAGGTCGCCCGCAAACAAACCACAACCGTCGATGAAGCATGGCAATAGTATTGTCGTGCCGACAACGGTCTCCTTCGCATCAACGTTGCCGCCGTTTTCGCGCGGGGGTACGGTCCTTACACATTCGGCCTTTGCTGTGCCATCAACCCCACAGAGGTCTGCTGGCAGTGCCTCGACAGGCTGCGGTGTCAGCACTGCCCCACCCGCGTCGGCAAGTTCCTGCTCACGCTTGAGCCACTTGCTGAGCTCGTCCTTATCTGGCAGTACACCGATGGTGCCCATAAAGGAGTTGTTGGGCACGGCGATGCCGGGCATGTCCTTCGAACGTGCTTCGAGGCGGTTGAGGTTCCAGTGGACGATGTAAGGATCGGTGAACACGTCCCGTAGAAATCCGAATCCGGGCACGATTGTCGTCGTGCCGAATTCGTCTGGCTCGATGTCGATCACGGTTATGGCAATGGAGTCGCCCTTCTTGGCGCCTTCGATGTAAACGGGGCCGGTAAGCGGATGACACCGGTTCAGGTCAACTGCCGCAACATCTTCTGCTGTCGAAGAAAAGTCGAGATCGGAGTCCAAGCCATCACGCGTCTCTAGTATGAATTTCTGGCCAGGTTTAACCCGCGCTACTGGCTTGACCGCGTAGTGTATTCGATTAAAGCAGTTCGGGTCATCTTTGCAATGTTCTCCCGACTTTGCCACGACTACTGGCGCTTCGCCCTTGACGTCACTTGTGTCGGCGAGCGCGCCGCCGCCGGCAAACAAGGCAGCGATTGCTGGCATAGTGTAAGCGAGCTTAGATCTCAGTCGATGTGTTGAAATGGACGGGGCCGCACTAATGGCCCTGCACTTGGGCGAGGTCTCTTGAAGCCAGTCGAGATTTTTGTGATCGGCGATTGAAGTCTTTCGATTGTCAATGCGGCTGTTCATGACCAGTTCCTTCCATTTGGTGGACGCGGGCTCAAATATCGAATGCACATCCCGCGCTACGGGTGTGTTCTCGATAGGTATAGTCGATAGGTCGTGATCGGCTTGAAACGAGCGTGCCAAGATCGACACGTTCCGTCTATTGGTAGTAACGATGCCGTCTTTGCGGAAGGTCCAAGATTGGACATTGCTGTTAGTCCATAGCGGTCAGCGCACTGCCAAGGTTCGGACAAAGCCGCTCACGCCGGGGCAAGACGCTCCATCAGTAGCTCCGCATCATTTGCCCAGTTGCGACAAGCTCACGTGCAGGTGAGTATGAGAATCGGCTGCCGACATCGGGACCGTTCCGTCCTTGGAGAAAGCAAACCGCATCAGATTGCTGAAGTCGGAAGTTGTTATGGGCAGCAGCGCAAGAGCTTGTTCGCCGCAAACGTTGGAGCGACCCGCCACTGACGTAGTGTTATATGGCGATGGAGCCATCCCGCTCATGACGTACCTCGGCCCAAAGAGGCGAAATATTTTAACATCAGTTGATCGGTTGCGATCCGCGCCGTTGCAAGTGCGTCACCGTGGGAACCCGTTCCTTGAACGGAAAAAATGGTGATGTCGTGCAGGCCGATCATGCCGAGGATTGCTATCAGGTAAGGCGTCAGAAAATCGGGTTGCTGGGCGTGCTCACCGGAGAACCGGCCGCCCGAGGCGATGGCAAGGAAGACGGGACGATCATGCAGCGTCCCCACTTTACCTGACTGGGTAATGTTGAACGTCCGACGGGCACGGACGATGTGATCTATCCATAACTTCAGGGTAGCGGGCATTGTCAGGTTGTGCATTGGCGTCGAAACGACCAACACATCCGCACTCTCTAACTCCCGTATCAACTCTTCAGACGTGGCCATGGAGCCGCCTTGCGATACGTCTGCGGAAGAGCCTTGGGAAATCGCGTAGTCCTTATCGATGGGCGGGATCGTGCCCTCACCCAACGCCCGACCAACAAGCGTTGCATTGGGTGATTTCTGCCGCAACTGGCTGATAATTCTTTGGGAGAGCCGATAGCTTTCGGAAGTTCGCCCGCGAGGGCTGCAGCTGACATGCAGGATTCTCATGATGTGGTCCGATCTCAAGCCGTTGGTGCTCATGGGTTCAATTGGGGCAGCTTACGGATCAGTTGAAATGGACTGAAGGTCCATAGATTGGAAACAAAACTGGACCATCAATGTGAACACGTCGTGGGTTCAATGACATCAAGATGCGCCGCCGCGGAAGCTTCGCACTGTCCGTTCGACGACCGCGATGGTATTGATACAATCTCCAAAACCAAGAAATCGACTGGCCCATGACTGCCGCGAAGAACAACATTCCACCGTTGGATCCGAATGCAGGCGTGCCGTTTTATCGGCAAATCTACGATCGGTTCCGCACCGCTATCGCTGCTGGCCTGTTGAAACCAGGGGATCGGATACCTTCGGCCCGCGCACTGACCAAAGAACTGGGTCTGGCAAGAGGAACGATTGAATCGGCCTATTCTCTGCTCGCCGCGGAGGGCTATATTGAAGCGCGCGGTCAGGCCGGCACCATTGTAACACCGGGGCTCGATGCGCTTGTGCCGGTCGCTGCTCCAACTTTGCAGCCGAAGAGAAACGTGGCTGAGGTCAGCTTTCGTCCGGATTCGATTTTGCCGTTCCAGATGGGATTGCCCGCCCTCGACGCATTCCCCCGAAAAATCTGGGCGCGCCTCGGCGCGGGATGCATTCGCGCCATGCAGCCATCCGACATGGTCCACCCTCCAGTTTATGGCCTGCCTGATTTGCGGACCGAGATCGCCACCTACCTCCAGGTTTCACGGGGTATCAACTGCTCTCCGTCCCAGGTTTTCGTGACGTCGGGCTACCGCCACTCGATCGAAATGATCGTGCACACATTGTTGAAGACGGGCGACGAGGTCTGGCTTGAAGATCCGGGATACCCACCTACTCGAGAGATCCTCAGACACATGAAGATCGCGCCCATCCCGGTGCGAGTGGACCAGGAGGGCATGGTCGTATCCGATGGAATAAGGGCTGCTCCCCGTGCGGTGGCAGCGGTCACTACGCCTGCTCACCAAAGTCCACTTGGCATGTCCCTGGTTTTGCCACGCCGACTTGCGCTTTTGGATTGGGCCGCAAAAAACCAGTCTTGGATTGTCGAGGACGATTATGATGGCGAGTATCGGTATGTGAGCCGTCCTCTTCCGGCATTAAAGAGCTTGGATCGAGATGGGCGCGTGCTTTATTCCGGTACCTTTAGCAAGGTGCTTTTTCCGGGACTTCGATTGGCTTACCTCGTCGTCCCTGAAAGTCAGGTCGAGCACTTCGAACAAATCAGCCAAACCCTAGCGGGAGGCAGTCCCGAGCTCACGCAAGCCATCGTCGCAGACTTCATCAGGGAAGGCCATTTTGCGCGTCATATCCAACGGATGCGAAAGCTTTATGCGCAACGGCGAAAAGCCACTGCGGCAGGACTCGAGGGCGTCCTTGGAAAACATATGAGCATCGCCTCCCAACCAGGCGGGATGCACCTGATCCTGCGCCTGAAAAACCAGCAATCAGACCGCCTGCTTTCGGCCCGTATGCGCGAAAACGGACTTTACGCGGAGGCGTTGACAGACTGGACCATGGTTGCCGACATACCAGCGGCCCTGCTTGTCAATTTCACAAATGTGGATAGCGAGAAAACCGCCGAGAATCTTGCAAGGCGAATTCTCGAGCTAATCCGAGTGGAGTCGTGACCACGCTGCTGGTCGACCGGGTGCCTATATGATGGCAAGGGCGAGCGGTACCAGGAATGCCACCTAGTCTTCCGCCAACGAACCTTAAATCGTAACCCTGTCGGTACCGGGAGCACTCTCCCGGTGCCGGCACAGAACAGCCGTCGTCACCGTTCACCGGCGCTTCTGGCAAAGTGACGCATGGCCCAGAGCGCGAGCTATTTCATGGCCCTTCTGGCTTGGTGCGAGATGCGTCACTATCCGTCTCACGGTTGGCAATACGGATTCGTCATGAAGGATCGTATCGATTGCGCCAGAGCATCCCCCAAAGGGTTAGCGGCCTTTGCCGGAGTGTACGCCGCTATCGACAAGGGCGGCCTTTCCAAGCAGTTACTGGGTCTCGTCTATCTGCGAGTTTCTCAGATCAATGGCTGTGCGCACTGCATCGACGTGCACTCTCGCGAACTGCTGCAATTTGGCCTCACTGTGGAGAAACTCGGCCAAGTGCCTGTGTGGCGGGACGCCGGATCCCTGTTCAGCGCTCGCGAGCGTAGCGGGCTTGCTTGGGCGGAAACCGTCACGCGCGCATCTGAAACCGGCGTTCCAGACAGCTACTACGAAGCCGCAACTGCCGAGTTCAGCGACAAAGAACTTGCTGATCTGACATATGCCGTCGGCCTGATAAACGCCTTAAATCGAATTGGGGTAGCGTTCCGCCGGCTCGGTTCCCGTTGTCCGTGAAGGTCAACATAGAAACACGGAACGGAAAGGTAACTACGCATGACATCGACTTCTCCACAAGAGCTTCTCGCGTTGCGCGCATCGATAGACAATATCGATGCTGCTTTGATCCACCTACTTGCCGAGCGCTTTCGTTGCACGAAGGCCGTCGGTGTCCTCAGGGCAAGGGAGGGTCTCCCTGCGACTGATTTGGATCGCGAAAAATCGCAGGTGAAACGCCTCCGGTCACTCGCTTTGCTATCCGGCTTAGACCCAGACTTTGCGGAGAGATTTTTGACATTCACGATCACGGAAGTGATCCGACACCACCAGACAATTGCTGCCCAATGATGTGAGCCCACGCGTGCGTGGCAAACGGCATGGCCCCAGGCCATGATTGGGGCGCGCTCCGCTTACGGAGTACCCAACTCAACAAATCAAGGAGCAGGACGATGCATGACTTCGTTGTCGTTGGCGCAGGCTCTGCGGGGTCCCTCGTTGCTGGCAGGTTGGCAGAAACCGGCGCAAACGTGCTGGTACTCGAGGCCGGCGGTCGTGACACGAGCATGCTTATTCACATGCCCGCCGGATTTCATAAGTTGCTTGTACATGGTCGGTTTCTTTTTCCTTATGAAACCGAGCCGCAGTCACAACTTGATGGACGCGCCCGGTCGCTGCCTGTGGGCAAGGGCTTAGGCGGAAGCAGTTCGCTCAATGCGATGTGCTGGGTCGTCGGTCAGCCTCGAGACTATGATGCGTGGCAGGCCGCTGCTGGCAGCGAGGCGAAATGGTCATTTGACGATCTGTTGCCGCATTTCCGAAAAATAGAAGCAAACCAGCTTCTGGACAACGAATTTCACGGCAACTCAGGACCAGTCCACGTCTCATTTCCTCCCAAGATCAATCCCCTCAATGCCGCGGTCGTTAGAGCGTTCCAGGAAGCTGGGTTGCCATTTAATGCGGATTATAACGGTGCGCAGCAGCGCGGAGTGAGCTTGGTCCAGTCGAACTTTTTCGACGCTCGCCGCTACAGTTCGGCAGTGGCCTTCCTACATCCGGTGGAGAAGCAGCCGAACGTCACGGTTGAGACCGGTGCCCTTGTACATCGCCTTCTGTTCGAGGGAGATCGGGTGGTGGGGGTAGAATATTCTCAGAGGGGACAGTTTCGTCACGCCATGGCCGATGAAGTGATCGTCTCCGCTGGCGCGTTGAATTCTCCACGCATCCTCATGCTATCTGGCGTCGGTCCGGAAGAGGAACTTCGCAAGTTTGGAATCCAGGTCCGTCACAAATCTCCTGATGTCGGCAACCATTTGCAAGATCACGATGGGAGGCGATGAAGGCGCAGTCGTCGACGCGAGCTTGCGCGTGCGGGGCACTCGTGGTCTGCGTGTGATCGATGCGTCCATCATGCCCAACATCGTTAGTGCAAATACGAACGCCGCCACCATGGCGTTGGCGAGCAAAGGCGTTGATCTGATTCTCTCCCACTGAACCGCACCCGTGATTGGTACCGACATGCGAGACCATCGGATATCGGAAGAGCGTGCCTTTGACGCAGGGAGCGTCAGCGGCGCACGTCGGTGGCGCCCGTGACCGAAAACGAGCCCGGAAGTTAGATTCTCGCCTCGCCGAAAGGATTCGGGCAGCAAATTCCTAAAAATACTGTTGGCCTAGGAAGAGGCGGGATGACGGCCCATTCCGCAAGTCAAAACATGGACCTTCATACCGAAGTCGATCCGGCGGACTGTAGGGGTCCATTGCTTGGCTCAGACCATCGAAACAAACGGGCTCAACAATGATCCGGAACACACACGGGCCATGTGGCCCCCCACTGCTGTCCAAGCCGCGCGCCAAGAGCTTCTGATCATTCCGACTGGCGCCGCTACCGAACGGACAATTCGTGTTTGCAGCTGAGTGCCGCAGCAAGTCCCGGTGAAACGAATTCCACAAGCAGAACTGGAGAAAGTCGTGAACGATTTCGCGCTGTTAATTAATGGTCAACTTGTATCCGGCGTGGCAAGAATTGATGTCATCAACCCTGCGACCGAGGAGCTGTTGGCGGAGGCGCCGCGAGCAGACCGCGGGCAGTTGAACGAAGCGATTGCCGCTGCAAAGCTGGCTTTTCCAACCTGGGCGGCCACGCCAGTTCGTCAGCGCGGCGCGCTGCTAGATCTGTTGGCTAACTCACTGGAAGCCAGACTTGAAGAATTCGCACGGCTGCTTACCCTTGAACAGGGTAAGCCCCCTTTCTGAGGCGCAATGGGAAATTCGCTTCACGGTCGCTATCATTCGCTACTACGCAACACTTGATCTGCCAAACAGAACGCTGAAGGAAGACTCCAGGCAGAAAATCGTTCGGCAGCTTATGCCACTCGGCGTAGTCGCGGCGATTGTACCATGGAACTTCCCAAACGATGGCCAGCTTTCGGGCTCTGATTTAGCCGCCTTAGCTGAGAATACCCGGCATGTTATCTGGGGAGAGTTCGTCGGCTCGGCACCCACGCAGTCAGACAAGCCGTGGGTGATAATCCGGGCGGTCGACAGCACGTTCTACGAGATCGATTCGGATGACGAGGCGGTGCTGAACAAGATCAGCTCGACCTATAAAGACGTCCGAACGGGGGAGGCTCCAATTACGTCATGGCTCCTGGACCATGGCGACGAATGATGGCAGCCAGACGCGAACGGCAGCCAGAGCAAGGAATGCCATGAAAGACCTCGCCGTTTTATCATAGCGCGTGGCCACGCGGCGAAACTGCTTGAGGCGGTTGAACATCCGCTCGATGCGGTTTCGATCCTTGTAGGCTCTAAAGTCGCATGCAGGCGGGTTCTTCCGGTTGGCCCCCGGCGGGATTACCGGCCTGATCCCGTGGCTCAGGAGTTCTTCGCGCAGGAAATCATCGCAGCCTTTGTCGGCAAGGAACAGCCTCGGTTTGCCGACCGGTATCGCCAGCAGACCAGACACGGCGTTGTAGTCCGATGCTTCGCCGCCCTGTCAGGACGAAGCCGAGAGGGCGTCCCTGACCGTCTGCGCGGGCGTGGATTTTCGTCGTAAAGCCGCCGCGTGATCGACCAAAAGCCTGCTGATAAGTCCCCCTTTAGCGCCCGCAGCCTGCGAATGGCCGCGAACTGTGGTGCTGTCGATCATGTGCTGCCAGTCATCTGTCAGCCCCAATTCAACGAGGGTCTCAAGCAACGCGTCCCAAACTCCTTGTTCGGCCAACGCGGAAGCGCACGTAGACCGAATTCCACTTTCCGAAACGCTCATGCATGTGGCGCCAGGGGCATCCGACCCGAAGAACATGCAGCATGCCGTTCAGGTATCGTCGATTATCGTGCGAGGGCCGGGACCTCCTTCCGCGTTCGGTGGGCAACAGCCCCTCGATGATCCGCCATTCGATATGCGTGAGGTCGCCTCGAGCCAAAACTGCCTCCTAAAAGGCAGTCTTGAATCACGCTTCGCTGATTTGGGAATCCACTTTGTCAACATGCCTAGCGTCCACCCTGCCAGAAGCGGCAGCCGGTAATCCGTGGCAGGTGCCAACAAGCCGGATGGCAAGTCGGCCATCCGGTCCCATTCAAGTTCGACATCCGTGGACTGAGCGGTAGGCCGCTGTCCGTTTAGGCCGTCCCGACAGGACATGCATCCTTGACGAAATTTGGCCAAGGTGGAACCGCGATATCTGGCTCGATACGTTTCGGTAGAAGCGCCCAAAGATTGGATGAGGGCCAACAGAGATCGTGCCCTGTCGGATCACGATGGCGCGGACATCGGCACGAAGCTGCTAACCTCCCGACAAGACCGTATCGAGATATCGCGTCGAGCTCATCGCCGATCTGCGCCTCCGGTGTCATTCACAGCGTTGTTCGAAAGGGTCTGGCCGTCTTTTCCCTCGACCTTGAAGCTCGTCATCACCCGCAAAGTCGCGAAGGTCGCAATCGACAGGACAATGGCGGTCTCGTAGGCACCCAACCCCACCGCGGCCCCGATAGCACCGGTCGCCCGTTGGTAGACCGGATTTGGCCCACTGCAGTCATGAAGTGGAGCGCGAACGGGAAAGTTCGGTTTCACGCCACTGCAGCCATTGCTGTCTCAGCCTCCCTTTGGAAACGCCGATGGTCTCTTCGAGAACCTCAAGATTGAGAATGCGTTCGGTGCGAAAATGGCGAAAAGCTTGCTTCGATTCACACCACGCAATCAAGAGACAGTGCGCGTCCGCATAGCCTAGAAGCACGGGCCAAACGATACGGTGGGTTACCTCGCCATTCGCCGCGCAATATTCGATCTGCATTCTTCGCCCCTCCCTAATCGCCCGCCTGAGTGGACGGGAGTCGAACATCAAGCCGTTAATGACCTCGCCGGGTTTCAGGCTGACTGCGGGTTCGACAATTAAGGGCAGAAGGTCGCTCGGTAGTGTGGACGCAATCTTTGCGATGACATCTCTGGCGGCAGTGGTGATGGCTGGATCACCCAGTCTTTCCACCAATTGAACGCCGAGCAGGACGGCCTCGATCTCCTCCGGCGTCAGCATCAGTGGCGGCATGTCGTAGCGCGGATCGAGGACGTAACCGAACCCGGCTTCGCCCTCGATGGGGACGCGCTGGCCGATCAGGTGCGCGATGTCACGATAGATTGTTCGCCGCGCGACCTCGAGTTCATCCGCAAGCCGCGCCGAGGTGACTGGGCGGCTCGACCTTCGAAGTATCTGGATGATCTGAAAAAGCCGTTCCGCTTTTCGCAAAGCTGCTGACTCCTGCTGCCACAACGCTGTCAGCAGGACTGTGTCACAAAAGCAGGGAAAGAGATCGTTACGACTGAAGGAGAAAATTATGAAATTTGCATCCACCCGTCTCGTCGCCTCGGACATCAAAAGGATGGTGGCCTTCTATGAGCTGGTTACGGGGTACCGCGCGGACTGGCTTGCTCCCGTCTTCGCCGAGATCGTCACACCGGGTGCCGCTTTGGCAATAGGCAACACGGAGACGGTAGCTATGTTCAAGGAGGGCAGTGCGGAGCCCCGCGCCAATAAAACCGCCATTATCGAGTTCATGGTATCAGACGTCGATGCGGAATTCTCGCGGCTAAAAGACCAGGTCGAGGTGGTGCATGAGCCCAAGGATTTGCCATGGGGAAATCGCACGGTCCAGTTCTCCGACCCCGAGGGCACCCGTGTCGCCCTTTATACACCCGTTACCGAGGCGGCGAGACGACGCTTTAGTGGTCGTTGATTGGCTGACACAGTCTGCCAAAGATCATTCCTCGGTCAGGGTCGACGTCCCAACGCCGCCCGATTGGCTAAAGCCTGCAGATCGCCGTTCCGATAAGGTTGGACCACCTGTTCGACCCAAGTCCGCGGCATCTTGTAACGCCTTCTTCCGGCGCAAGGGCATCGTGAGGGATACGGGTCCTTCCTGCTGCTGGAATTCGTTCCCCGTTCAAGTTAGTTATGGCGCTGAGCCCTTTGGGCGGGACTCAAGAACGGAAATGGAATGGCATATGCTTGAAGTGCGGCAAGGACAAAATCTCAGCGGCGCGACTGCTCGCCTCCTGGACTATATCGAGCGATATCCCAATGCGGTGCTTGTCAGCTCCGCACTTGAGCTTGCTGCGAAAATCGACGCTTCCGATGCAACTGTTATTCGGTCTATCCAGACGCTTGGCTTCAATGGGCTCCCTCATCTTAAGACCGTGATCGCGGAGAAACTCGACGAGGGTACCCGTACGCCGGTGGAAAAAGTCGGCGTGACCGTGAGTGAGTTGACACGGGATGGAAGCCGACCTCCGCTCCAAATGGTGATCGAAGCCTATGCCAAGACATTGGAGAGACTGTCGCGACCGGCGTTGCCAGAACAGTTTCAGTCTGCGGCGCTCCTCCTGAACGATGCCACCCGGATCGGCCTTCATGGCGGTGGGCCGCTTGTCCGTCTGGCCCAGCAGACAGCAACGCATCTTGGCCGAATTGGTCGTTCGAATTTCGTGATGGAGGGCACCGGCCACGCCTTCGCTGACGCTCTGCTCGGCCTGCAACCGGGCGATGCGGTAGTCCTCCTCGCCTACGGCAAAGTTCACAAGGAAAGCCTCCTCATCAAGGAGGAACTTCAACGTATCGGTGGAATACTTGTCGTCATTACCGATAACCCGACTGGTCGTCTCGCGGTCGGTGCTCAGGCAGTTCTGGAAATACCACGAACCGAGGTTGGCAATATGGCCTGCTGCCGGTATTTCGGACGCTGAGTTAAGCTAATCCCACCCTGGTTTCAAAGTCATTGGGGCTGAGATAGCCCAGCGTGGAGTGACGACGCTTCGGATTGTAGAAGCGTTCGATGTAGTCGAACACATCCGCCTTGGCGTCGTCGCGGGTCCTATAGACCTTCCGTGCCGTCCGTTCGGTTTTCAGCGAGGAGAAGAAGCTCTCCATGGCGGCGTTGTCCCAGACATTGCCGGACCGGCTCATCGAGCAGGTGATGCCGTGGTCGGCCATCAGTCTCTGGAACTGCTCGCTGGTATATTGGCTGCCCTGGTCGGAATGATGCAGCAGCGCATCCGGCTTGCCTCTACGCCAGATCGCCATGATCAGCGCATCGGTGACGAGTTGTGCCGTCATGCTCACATTCATCGACCAGCCGACGACGCGGCGCGAGAACAGATCGATGACGGCGGCAACGTAAAGCCAGCCCTCCGCCGTCCAGATATAGGTGAAGTCGGCCACCCACTTCTGGTTCGGGCGATCCGCCTCGAACTGCCGGTCCAGCACGTTCGGCATGATGACCGCGCGCTCACCGCCATCTTTCGGCAGCCCGCGTCGCCTCGGTCGCGCCCTCAGCGCATTTTCGCGCATCAAGCGTTCGACGCGATGAAGGCCGCAGGAGAAGCCCTCGGCAAGGAGGTCGTGCCAGACACGCCGGGCACCATAGGTGCGGTCGCTTACTTTGAAGCTTTCCCGGACCTTCTTCAGAAGAACCTCGTCGTGGCGGGCATGTTGGCTCGGTGAACGATGGAGCCAGGCATGAAAGCCGGAACGAGAGACACCTAGCGCTTCGCAGAGCCATGCCACCGGCCAGATCGAACGGTGCTTTGCAATGAAGGCGAACTTCATATCGCGTCCTTTGCAAAGTAGGCCGCGGCCTTTTTTAGGATATCGCGCTCCGCCTTCAGCTTCGCGACTTCACGGCGCAGCCTCTCAATCTCGAGCTGCTCCGGCTTCATCTGTCCATAGCCGGGAAAGGCCTGTTTCGGATCAGCACCATGTTCCTTGACCCATTTGCGCAGGACATTCTCATGAACATCCAGATCGCGGGCCGCCTGCGCTACGCTGACGCCGCGCTCCCTTACCAACTTCACCGCTTCAAGCTTGTATTCGCGGCTGAACTTCCGTCTCTGCATTCATACTCTCCGGTTTCGGGAGGAGCACCTTATCTCGGTGTCCATGAAACCGGCAGCAGGCCAATATGACGTTCTACGGAACGATCCTGCTCGCCCTTGAAACCCTTGTCCTGTCTCTTACCCAGCTTGGCCCGGACCAAGCGATGGAGACGGCGCGCCGACTTCGTGATTTCCGCAGATGGCATACATCACGACCTATGAGTTTCCACTTCCGCGCAGCGAGCAAAACGATGGATCCTTTCACGGAGCCAGTGCGGATGAGGTTTGCCGTCACATTATGACAGGCTCGGTATTTGCCGGATTCGAGGAGCCCATCTGCGCTGCCGCATGTGTTAGCACCTCAGCGGGGTTTGAGATCGCCGTTCTCGATGCTGGCGGGGTGCACAATTCCTGACGCTGCCGACGAGGCAGGTCTTAGAAAGCGTTCGAAGCCTGCTGCGTCTCAGGTTGGGGTATTCGCGATCACGGGGAAACCCCTTGGGTGCGGACCAGCACGCAGAACTTCGATCTACTATTCTTGCCAGTCCATTGCTTCGGCCAATCATTGAAGAGTGGAACAAGCTTGCCTTGCCGGACTGTTGGCTAGTCGCAGGCGCTATCGCTCAAACCGTATGGAATCAAATGTTCAACTTTGAACTGCCCCCATTTTCGA
>UEIF01000012.1 GCA_900468805.1 Hyphomicrobiales bacterium
CGACGATAGCGTCGGCTGCATGTGCTCCGGAAACCGCTGCAAGGGCGGCAACAGAGCCAAGAAGGATAGTTTTAATAGACATCAGAAAGACCTTTTACAGTTTGAAAGAGGCGAGCAGTGCTTCAAGGACACCCCCACCATCGGTCGCCGAATCCCAACGACCGGAAGTCCATGTAGGCACTCGAAAACGTCAGCGCTGCAAAAGAAGACTAAAAATCGACACACCAATGTCACTTTGGCGGTCGAACTGTGGCAGAAAAATCACGACTGAGGCGTGGCGCCTCAATTGGCCGCGGCCAACTGTCAGCACGTCCCATTCGCAAACACCCGCTGAAAATGGGATGGCTTTCTAAGATTGGTCCCCGGAACCGGAACAATCTTCGTTTCATTATACGACTTAGTTGATAGAGTTTAGCGCATCACCACGGAGGGTTCCCCATGCAGACTTTAAGGCTCACCCGGCTCATCGCGGCCGCGGTCATGGCAGGCAGCTTTGCGATCGGCAGCGTCGCACCCGCATTCGCCGACCAGACGCTTCTGAACGTATCGTATGATCCGACGCGCGAATTGTATAAGGATTTCAACGCTGCCTTTGCTGCAAAATGGAAGACTGACACCGGCGAAGCCGTGACAATCCAGGCCTCTCATGGCGGTTCCGGTGCTCAGGCGCGCTCGGTCATCGACGGCCTTGATGCCGACGTCGTGACGCTCGCGCTCGAAGGCGATATCGACGCGATCGCCAAGAAGACCGGCAAGATACCGGCCGACTGGAAGACCAAACTCCCCAATAATTCGACGCCCTATACCTCGACGATCGTCTTCCTCGTGCGCAAGGGCAACCCGAAGGGTATCAAGGATTGGGGCGACCTGATCAAGGATGACGTGCAGGTCATCACGCCGAACCCGAAGACTTCGGGCGGCGCCCGCTGGAACTTCCTCGCAGCCTGGGCATGGGCCAAGCAGGCGAACGGCGGCGACGAAGCCAAGGCGCAGGACTATGTGACCAAGCTCCTGCAGCACGTTCCGGTTCTCGATACCGGCGCACGCGGTGCCACAACCACCTTCGTCCAGCGCGGCCTTGGCGATGTCCTGCTCGCCTGGGAAAACGAAGCCTATCTCTCGCTCGAAGAACTCGGCCCCGACCAGTTCGAGATCGTGACCCCCGCCTTCTCGATCCGTGCCGATCCACCGGTCGCAATCGTCGATGGCAATGTCGACAAGAAGGGGACCCGCAAGGTCGCCGAAGCCTATCTGAACTACCTTTATTCGGATGAAGGCCAGAAGATCGCGGCAAAGCACTATTACCGTCCGATCAAGCCGGAAGCAGCCGACCCGGCCGACATCGCCCGCTTCCCGAAGCTGACGCTCGCCACGATCGACGACTTCGGCGGCTGGAAGAATGCACAGCCGAAATTCTTCGGCGACGGCGGCGTATTTGACCAGATCTACAAGCCTGCCCAATAATAGGTCTTATGAGCGCAC
Source organism: Hyphomicrobiales bacterium (assembly GCA_900468805.1). GTDB lineage: Bacteria > Pseudomonadota > Alphaproteobacteria > Rhizobiales > Rhizobiaceae > Rhizobium. The sequence continues at coordinate 1,483 of UEIF01000012.1, forward strand.
ATAACCCCACACGGTGGCGGTTCAGGCGGCCGAGCGTCATTCCGGGTTTCGGACTGGCGCTCGGCCTTACCTTGATCTGGCTTACCCTTATCGTCCTGATCCCCCTGTCCGGCCTTGCCTGGCGGTCGAGCGCACTCGGCTGGGAGAAGTTCTTCGGCATCGCATTCGACCAGCGAACGCTGAGTGCGTTGCGCATCAGCTTCGGCTGCGCCTTCATCGCCGCCTGCATCAATGCCGTCTTCGGCGTCATCCTCGCCTGGGTGCTGGTGCGCTACCGGTTCCCCGGCAAGCGCATCATCGACGCGATGGTCGACCTGCCCTTCGCTCTGCCGACGGCCGTCGCCGGCATCGCACTGACCACCCTCTACGCTCCAAACGGCTGGGTCGGGCAGTTCCTGACGCCGCTCGGCATAAAGATCGCCTTCACACCGGCCGGCATCGTCGTCGCCCTCATCTTCGTCGGCCTGCCGTTCATCGTGCGAACGGTCCAGCCGGTCATGGAAGAGATCGACAAAGAAGTGGAGGAAGCTGCCGCCACGCTTGGTGCCAACCGCTTTCAGACAATCGCGCGCGTGCTGCTGCCGGGCCTTGCGCCTGCGGCGTTGACGGGCTTTGCCCTCGCCTTTGCCCGCGCCGTTGGCGAGTATGGCTCGGTCATTTTCATCGCCGGCAACTTACCGTTCAAATCGGAAATCGCCCCGCTGTTGATCGTCATCAAGCTCGAGGAGTTCAACTATGCGGCTGCGACAGGCATTGCTGCGATCATGCTGATCCTCTCGTTCAGCTTGCTGCTCGTCATCAACCTCATCCAGAGCTGGAGCAGGCGGAGGTACGGCTATGGCGTCTGACACTAGCGGGAGTGGACCATCCGCCCAGCCGCACAAGCTCCATTCGGCAATCACAGAAAGCAAGATGGCCCGGATCGCGCTCGTCGCCATCTCGCTCGTCTTCCTTCTCCTGATCCTGTTCCTGCCGCTGGCGGCCGTTTTCGTCGAGGCATTCCGCAAGGGCGCCGGTGCGTTTTTCACCGCACTTCAGGATGCCGAGACCTTCTCCGCCATCCGCCTGACACTCATCGTTGCCGGGATCAGCGTGCCGCTGAACCTCGTCTTCGGCCTTGCAGCCGCCTGGGCGATTGCCAAGTTCGAGTTCAAGGGCAAAGCGTTCCTGACGACGCTGATCGACCTGCCTTTCTCGGTTTCACCTGTGATCTCGGGTCTCGTCTTCGTGCTGCTCTTCGGCGCCAACAGCTGGCTCGGCCAGTGGCTGAGCGCCAACGACATCAAGATCCTGTTTGCGGCGCCGGGGCTGATCCTTGCCACGATGTTCGTCACCTTCCCCTTTGTCGCGCGCGAGCTCATTCCGCTCATGCAGGAACAGGGAACCCAGGATGAGGAGGCAGCGCTTTCGCTCGGCGCCAGCGGGTGGCAGGCCTTCTGGCACGTCACGCTGCCAAACATCAAATGGGGCCTTCTCTACGGCGTGCTGCTCTGCAATGCCCGCGCCATGGGTGAGTTCGGCGCCGTATCGGTTGTATCGGGCCATATTCGCGGCCAGACCAACACGATGCCGTTGCAGGTGGAAATCCTCTACAACGAGTATAATTTCACCGGGGCCTTTGCAGTCGCCTCGCTTCTGGCCTTGCTTGCCCTTGTCACACTTGTTTTGAAGACGCTGCTGGAAATGCGCTATAGCGCCGAAATCGCCGCCAGCCGACGGCACTGAAGGAATTAGAATGGAAGTACGCGTCCAGAACATACGCAAGGAATTCGACCGCTTTCCGGCGCTGCACGATGTCTCGCTCGATATCCGCTCCGGTGAATTGATCGCACTGCTCGGCCCCTCCGGCTCCGGCAAGACTACGCTTTTGCGCCTCATCGCCGGCCTTGAAAGCCCAACCGAAGGCCAGATCTTCTTCGGCGAGGAAGATGCGTCGAGGAAGACTGTGCAACAACGCAATATCGGCTTCGTGTTCCAGCACTATGCGCTTTTCCGCCATATGACAGTACTCGACAACGTCTCCTTCGGCCTGAAGGTGCGCAATGCGTCGCGCCGTCCGCCGAAAGCCGAAATCCGCAAGCGGGCGCTGGAGCTGCTCGATCTCGTGCAGCTCTCAGGTCTTGAAAAGCGCTATCCGGCGCAGCTTTCCGGCGGCCAGCGCCAGCGCGTGGCCCTTGCCCGCGCCATGGCGGTCGAGCCGAACGTCCTGCTGCTCGACGAGCCTTTCGGCGCGCTTGATGCGCAGGTGCGCAAGGACCTGCGCAAATGGCTACGCGAAATCCATGACCGCACCGGCCACACCACCGTCTTCGTCACCCATGATCAGGACGAGGCGATGGAGCTTGCCGACCGCGTCGTCGTCATGAGCCAGGGCGCGATCGAGCAGGTCGGCACGCCGGATCAGGTCTACGACAGCCCCAATTCGCCCTTCGTCTTCGGCTTCGTCGGCCAGTCGAACTGCCTGCAGGTGGAGGTTGCCGGCGGCGATATCCACTTCGAGGGCCGCTCGCTCGGCCTTAATGCCGAGAACGAGACTGATGGCGCTGCGCAACTTTACTTCCGCCCGCACGATGTCCGGCTCTGTGAATCTGCCGAGAACTGCATTGCCGGCCAGCCGGTCGCCAGCCGGCGCGTCGCAGGCACCCGCCATATCGAACTCGACATCGGCAAGGAGCGCCCGCATATCGAAATCGAGCTTCCGCCGAGCGAAGCAGACAGGCTCGACCGGTCGCGCGTCGCCTTCAAGCCGACACGCTGGAAGCTCTTCCGAGGCTGATATTCGTTCAATCCGGGTTCTCGCCGGAATCGCATGTGGCGAGAACCATTGAGAATTTTGTGATCTCCGGTTGTTTGTATTTTTGTCACGTGCCGGATAAAACGTTTTTGCTTAGATCGAAAAGGGCTGGACTAATTCCAATAGGAGGCACCTGGCGTTGAGGGCGGATATTTCCTTTGGAAAATCCCTGGTCGGGATTTTGTTCGTAGGACTGGCAGCCGCGAGCTGCACGACAACACCGAAACCGGCGTCCACGTCGGTCAAGAGCAAGCCGAAACACGTTCAACCGGCAAAAGTCAGTTTCAACTACACCACCAAGGATCGTGATTGCCTGAAGCGCGCGATGTACTTTGAATCCGAGCATTCGGATGAGGCGGGCTATCTGGCCGTTGGCAGTGTTGTCATGAACCGGCTGACCTCAGGAGCCTATGCCGACTCCATATGCGGCGTCGTCGCCCAGAAGCGGCAATTTGCGCCGGGTGTCATGACGCGAGAAGTGAAGCCGCAGGCCGAACCCGAACTTGCGACAGCGGCTGACGCGGTCCTGAGCGGCGAGCGCCATCCGGCGGTCGGAGACGCGATGTTCTTCCACACCGCGGGATTGAAATTCCCATATAACAACATGCACTATGTGACAGTCGCTGGCGGCAATGCCTTCTACGAGAAGCGCGACGAAGACGGCACACTCGAAACGCCGCCGCCGCTGCCTTCTTACGAAGTCGCGATGAACTACGTACCGGGTGAAAGCATGCTGCCGCCGCAGTTCGATGTGCTGATCCCGTCAACCGTTCCGGTTCCGATCCCAGCTCCGGACCCCTCGGCCACGGCGAGCACGCAACCGATGCCGATCCTTGAGCCGGTGACCTCGATCGAGCCGGCGCCCGGCGTACCGGTCGCTATCCCGACACCCCGCCCCGCTTCCGACAGCGTGATGCTGCGACCAAGCATTCCGGCAAACGGCGGCTGATCCCGGAAGTCTGAGGCGCCTTGAGCATATCCGTTTTCTTCGAATTGCGGATATGCTCCATTCTTTTGTTTTCGCACAGTTTCCAACGCAAAACCGCTACGCACTTTTGCCGGAATTGCTCTAGGCGCGCTCTTCCCAGACCTTCGCAAGCTCGACGATCGTCCTCACAGCCTTTTCCATATCCTGGCGGCTGATCCATTCGAGCGGCGAGTGGAAAGCGTGGCCGCCGGCAAAGATGTTCGGGCATGGCAGGCCCATGAAGGAAAGGCGCGAACCGTCCGTACCGCCGCGAATGCTTCCGCGCACCGGCGTCATGCCCGCCCGGCGCACCGCCTCGACGGCGTTCTCGACGATCTCAGGATGACGGTCGAGCACGACCTTCATATTGCGGTACTGTTCCTTCACATCGAAACGATAGGTCGAGCCCGGATAGGATTTCATCACATCCTTGACGATTCCTTCGAGCATGGCCTCCTTTTCGGTAAGGCCTTCGTCGGTGAAGTCGCGGATGATGAGGCTGATCGCAGACTTTTCCATCGAGCCGGCGACGCCGGTCGGATGGATGAAGCCCTGCTTTCCCTCTGTCGTCTCCGGCGCAATATCCTTCGGCAGCCGGTCGATGATGGCGCCGGCGATCTTGATGGCGTTTTCCATTCGGTCCTTGGCGAAACCCGGATGGATCGCCACGCCCGCGATGACAATATCGACGCTGTCGGCCGAGAAGGTCTCATCCTCGATATGGCCGGCGGTCTCGCCATCCATCGTATAGGCATAATCGGCGCCGAGCTTCTTCAGGTCGACCTTGTTGACGCCGCGGCCGACCTCTTCGTCCGGCGTAAAGAGGATCTTGATCGTTCCGTGCTTGATGTCGGGATTATCGATGAGGATCTGGGCAGCGGCCATGATCTCCGCCAGCCCCGCCTTGTCGTCGGCGCCGAGCAAGGTCGTGCCGTCGGTGGTGATGATGTCGTTGCCGATCTGGTTTTTCAGCTGGGGATGCTCGGAGACGCGGATCACCCGGCTTGGATCGCCGGGAAGCAGGATATCCCCGCCCGCATAATTCGTCACCATCTGCGGCTTGACGTTCCTGCCCGTGAAGTCAGGCGCAGTATCCATATGCGAGCAGAAGCAGATGACCGGGACGCTCTTATTGCTATTGGCCGGAATGGTCGCATACACATAGCCGTGCTCGTCGAGATGCGCATCCGAAAGGCCGACCTCTAAGAGCTCCTCAACCAGAACCCGGCCGAGATCCTTCTGTTTCTCGGTGGTCGGCTGCGTCGCTGAGGCGGGATCGGATTGGGTGTCGATAACGACATAGCGGAGAAAGCGGTCGAGAACGGTGCCTGTCAAAATATCCACTCCAGCGTGATCATCTTCTGACGATATAGCCCCCGAAGGCTCTGCAACGAAAGCCTTTTTCACCTGCAGTAATCGCTATCCGCGACAGTCGCCTTCCCGCAACTCAATCGACGCGATTGCCCTCGCCGTTGAACACATGCAGGTGCTTAGCCGGAAAAGCCACGTTGGCGTTTGGCCCCGCAGTCATCGCCTCACGATCGAGCGTAAAAGTCTTGAACGGCAGGCCATGCAGCGAAAGATGCAGGATGATGCCGAAGCCCGTCGGCTCGACGAGTTCGACATCGGCGGCAATTCCTGGTCCGTCACTTGTCATGACGACGTGCTCCGGCCGAATGCCGAGCGTGACCTTTTCGCCGTTCGAAAGGGACAATGTTTTATCCAGGGGCACGATCGTGCCGTCCTTCAGCTTCACGCCGCCTGCCTCGTAGCTCGCCTCGAGGAAGTTCATGCCGGGCGAGCCGATGAAGCCCGCGACGAAGAGATTGGCGGGGCGGTCATACAGCTCCAGGGGGCTGCCGACCTGCTGCACGACCCCGCCATGCATGGCGACGATCCGGTCCGCCAGTGTCATCGCCTCGATCTGATCGTGGGTCACGTAGATCGAGGTTGCCTTGAGGTCGCCATGCAGTTTCTTGATTTCGGCGCGCATCTGTTCGCGCAGGCGCGCGTCGAGGTTCGACAGCGGCTCATCGAACAGGAAGGCTTTCGGCTGGCGCACAATGGCGCGGCCCATGGCGACGCGCTGACGCTGGCCGCCGGACAGCGCCTTCGGGCGGCGCTCCAGCAGCGGATCGAGGCCGAGCTTCGAAGCTGCACTCGCAACGGCACTGGCGATCTTTTCCTTCGCCGTCTTCCTGAGCTTCAGGCTGTAGCTCATATTGCCGGCGACATTCATATGCGGATAGAGCGCATAGGACTGAAACACCATGGCAATGTCGCGGTCTTTCGGATGCAGTTCGTTGACGCGGTTGCCGGCAATGCGGATTTCGCCGCCGGTCACCTCTTCGAGGCCGGCAATCATGCGCAGAAGCGTGGACTTGCCGCAGCCGGACGGGCCGACCAGGACGACGAATTCACCGTCCTTGATCTCCAGATCGACGCCGTGCAGCACGGACATATGACCATAAGACTTCTGGATATTCTTGATATCGATCGATGCCATTTGACTAACCCTTGACCGCACCGGCCGTCAGGCCCTGAACGAGATAACGCTGGATGAGCAGGAAGAAGAGGCCGGCCGGAATGAGCGCCATGATGCCTGCCGCCATCATCTGCCCGAAATCCACGGAGAATTTCGAAACGAAAGTGAGAAGGCCGACGGGGAAGGTCGCCGCATCATTGCCGTTGATCAGCATCAGCGCAAAGAGCAGCTCGCTCCAGGCCGCAGTGAAGACAAAGCCGAGGGTCGCCGCAATGCCCGGCAGCGTCAGCGGCAGGATGATCTGCCGGAAGGCCGTGAATTGGGTGGCGCCATCGATCATCGCTGCCTCCTCGAGATCCTTCGGGATACCGTCGAAGAAGGACTGCATCAGGAAGGTCGCGAAAGGCACGTTGAAGGCGGTGTAAACGATGACGAGGCCAGTCAGGCTGTTCGTCAGGTGTAGCGGCGACAGAATCTTGAAGATCGGCGCGACCAGCATGACCAGCGGAAACATCTGGGTAAGCAGCATCAGCGCGATGATCCAGTATTTCGCCCGGAAGCTGAAGCGTGACAACGCATAGCCTGACAAAGAAGCGCAGATCGTCACCGCCACCGCCGTCGAAGCCGAGACGATGACGCTATTCTTGAAGAAGGTCGGGAAGGCGCTGTGCTCCAACACGAAGCTGTAATGTTCCCACGTGGTCCGCGACGGCCACATGCGCACGCCCTCCGTATAGAGCAGGTCGTTCGGGGTGACCGAGACCTTCAAGAGCCAGAAGAGCGGGAAGAGCGCGAAAACGACATAGACGAGAATCGCCAGACGATGCGCGATGATGGGAAGAATGGATCGTCTCATGGCTCAATCCTTGGCAAGCAGGCTCTGCCGCAGCAGGATGATCAGCATGGAATAGGCCAGAAGCAGCACCAGCAGCACCAGCGCAATCGCCGAAGCATAGCCGAAATCGAGGCGCCTGAAGGCCTGGGTGAAAATATAGCTTGCAACGATCTGCGTCCGATCCGCCGGTCCGCCGCCGGTCATGACGACGATCAGATCGGCGAAGTTAGAGATCCAGACGGTCCGCAGCATGACGGTGATGGCGATGGTCGGGGCCAGGAACGGCAGGGTAATCGACCGGAAGCGCTGGAACCAGCCTGCACCGTCGATGGAGGCCGCCTCATAAAGATCGCGCGGAATTGCCTGTAGCGCAGCCAGCAGCGTGATGGCGAAGAATGGAATGCCCCACCAGACATTGGCGATGATCGGGCCCCACATCGCATATTGTGGATCAGAGAGGATATTGCCCGGCTCGCTCATCAGTCCGAGAGCAAAAAGCCAGTGCGGGATCGGCCCGATGACCGGATTGAAGAGCCAGGCCCAGTTCAAGCCGGCCAGAAAGGATGGCACCGCCCAGGGCAGGAACACCAGCGCCTGGATGACACCCCTGCCCCAGAAAGGCTTGTCCAGCAGCAGGGCAAGGACCAGCCCGAAAAAGAATTGCAGGACGACCGAGGCACCGGTCCACCAGAGCGTGTTCCGCAACGCGCCATAAAAGGCCTTGTCTTGGGAAAGCTCCCGGAAATGCTCTATCCCGACGAAGCCGCCGGAGAAAGGATTGAGAAGCTGGATATCACGGAAGGCATAGGAAACGCCGACCGCCAGCGGCACCAGCATGACCGCGATGATCAGGATCAGCGACGGCGCGCTGTAGAGATAAGGCTCCGAGGCGTCGGCGAGGCGGCGCAGCCATGGCCGACGGTCGTGGCGTAACTCGAGCGTATGGGCGGTGATGGTCATTAACCCGATGCTTTCCCTCGCGACGCTTAAGGGCGCCGTCTGTCGTTAGATGAACGGCGGCGGAAGATTTCCGCCGCCGTTTCAGTATCTTGCCTTACTTCTTGGCAAGGAACTTCTGCTGAGCCTTGGTGAGGTAATCGGCCCACTGATCGGCAAGATCCTTGGCGGAGATATCGCCCAGCAGCGCCTGCTGAGAGGTCTTGATCGCCAGGGAATCCTTGAAGAACGCAAATTCTTCCAGGTAGGTCGGCATGACCGTCGGGACGGTATCCTTGTCGGCCAGTTCCTCGAACCAGCCCTTGAACTGGTCACCGGCGTAGAAGGGATCCTTCTCGGCTGCCGTATAGGCCGGCAGAGCGCCAATCTTCTTGTTCCACTCGATGTTGCCTTCTGGACCTTCGAGGGTGGCGATCAGCTTCCAGGAGAGATCCTTGTTCTGGCTCGTCGTGAACATCGACCAGCCGCCGTAGCCGATGGTCGGGTAAGATTTGCCGGCCGGACCCTTCGGCAGCGGCATAACACCGAAATCTTCCTTCTTCATCCGCTCGGCAATGGCGATCAGCGCATCTGGATCCTGGTCGAGGAAGGCGCAAGTACCGGAATAGAAGCCGGCGACGACTTCGTTGAAGCCCCAGTTGACGCTATCCTTCGGCGCATAGCCCTTCTTGTAAAGATCGACCATCCACTCGATGCCCTTTGCCCAGCCTTCGCTGTTCATCGTCGAGGTGCCGTCTTCCTTGAAATACTTGTTGTCGCCGGCCATGGAGGCCGCAAAGATCATCCAACCGTTCAGGCCGCCCGGACCGCCGCGCATGCAGTAGCCGTATTTGCCAGACAATTTGGAGACGGCTTCGGACGCCTTGGTGAAATCCTCCATCGTCTTCGGCGGTTCTTTGACGCCGGCTTCTGCAAGCAGCTTCTTGTTGTAGAACATGGCACGCAGATAGAAGCCGTAGGGCAGCATGTACGCCGTATTCTTGACGTCGCGGCCGAGCTCGAGCGCACGCGGCGTCAATTCCTTGGTGTGTTCCCATTTCTCGAGATAGGGCTCCAGGCTTTCCAGCATGCCGTTATTGGCATAGAGCGACAGCCACGTATCGGGCATTTCCATGACGTCTGGCACATCGCCGGCCGAGACCATGGTCGCGAATTTCTGGAAGGCTTCGTTCCAGGGTAGCGAGATGATGTCGACCTTGGTGCCGGGATTGGCGGCTTCGAACTTGCCGACGATCGACTTCAGTGTCTCGGTGCGCTCGGGGCTGGTGATGACTTCGACGAGCTTCAGCGTCGTGTCCGCGAAAGCCGTGCCCGCCATCATCGTGGCGAAGAGTGTCGAGATGATAAGCTTTTTCATTTTTGGTTCCCCTCCGTAGTTGTTGTGAGGTTTCGGTTAAGAGGCGACGGAAATCGCCTCCTCGATATCCCTCCACAGCGCCTCGGTTCCTTCGAGGCCGATATGGAGGCGCACAGATCGCGGGCTGATGCCGAAGGCTTGCGCCGAATTCGGCTGTGCCTTCTGCTGCAGCACAACTTCGCCCGGTACGATCAGGCTTTCATGTCCACCCCAGCTTACACCCAGTTTGAAAAGCTTGAGGTGATCTGCGAAGGCTCTGATATCGATGCCCTCGCGGAATATGAAAGAGAAGAGGCCCGACGTACCGTTGAGGCCGGCGGGCAGGCGATTGGTAAGGCCCGGATGACAGACCTGCTCGACAACGTCGAGCGCCTGCAGGCGCTGCGCGATCGTCGTGGCCGCTGCCTCATGCGCCCGCATGCGCAAAGGCAAAGTCCGCAAACCGCGGATCAGCAGCCAGGCATCGAAGGGCGACAGCTTGCCGCCGAGATAAGGATAGGATTCGGCCTTGATGCGGGCGATCATCTCCTTCGAGCCGGCAACAACACCGGCAACCACATCGCTGTGGCCGCCGAGATATTTGGAGGCTGAATGGATGACGAGATCGACGCCAAGCGTTATCGGCCGCTGGAAGAACGGGCTCGCCCAGCTGTTGTCGATCATGGTGACGATCCCATGCTTTCTTGCGAGCGCGGCCAGCGCGCCGACGTCATGGGCTTCCATCACCCAACTCGTCGGGCTTTCCATATAGAAGACCTTGGCGCCCGGCAGCGCCTTGGCGACAGCCTCCTCGTCGCGGCCATCGACATAGGTCACCTCGACCTTCATGCGCTTCAGGATCGTGCCGAACAGACGGAAGGCATCGGGATAGACATGCTTGACGGCGACGATGCGGTCGCCCGGCTCCACGAAGCTAAGCACCGCCGACGAGATCGCCGCCATGCCGCTTGCAAAGCCCAGCGCATCCTCGGCGCCTTCGAGCTTTGCCAGCATCTCCTCGAACATGCGCACGGTCGGGTTGAGACCGCGCGTATAGATCGGCCGCACCTTTTCGCCGCGATAGGAGGCGATCATGTCATCGTAATCGGAAAAAGTGAAAAGCGAGGTCTGGAAGATCGGCGGAACGACGGCTTCGGCGAAGTTGCCTTCGTCATGGGCGGTGATCAGCGAAGCAAGGTCGAACGGTTCGAGGCCGTCAGTCATCGGGACATTTCCTTGATGTCTTCCTCGACCACGTCGAGGATTTTCAATGTCTCACGCCGCGCCGCCTCGGTGTCCTGGGCGGCGATGGCATTGAAAAGGGTTCGGTGAAAGGGGAAGGACCGGCGGGCGAAATCCTGCCTGTCGAAAGGATGCGTCCAGAAACGCTCGAAGGTCTCGCGCATCTGTTCGAGAAGCTGGCGGAACAGGGGATTGTGGGTGGCGTCGTAGACGGCGAGGTGGAAAGCGAGATCCTCCGGTCCGGAAGCGCCCTTGGCGATATGCACCCGTTCCATTTCATCGAGCTTTTCCTCGATGACGATGAGGTCCTTCGCCGTGCGCCGCCTCGCCGCGACCATGCCCGCCTCGCATTCGATACCGCGGCGAACCTCCAGCGTCTGCAGCAACACATCGCGCAGATGCGGCGTCTCGAACGACAGCGGCATATGAATCGTATCTCTGGAAACCGGTTTCAGCAGGTAGGTTCCGCTACCCTTGCGCGTCTCGATGACGCCGAGCGCCTGAAAATGCCGGATCGCCTCGCGAATGGTGGAGCGTCCAACGGCAAGTGCGGCCATCAGCTCGCGCTCCGCCGGCAGGCGGTCGCCCGCCTGTAGCCGGGCATCCTCGACATAATGTGCCAGCGCATCAGTCACCTGACGCGCGCGATCCATCGCCGGAAGCGGCCGGATTACCGGCCTGTCGCTACCATTTGCCTTCATGGTTCCCCAAGTTCTTTTCTAAGGCAGCCGACCTCAAAATTGGTCTGACATCTTAGCATTTCTCAAAGATTATTCGCCGTCAAGGCGGTATTTGCTCCCTATGGTTCTCTGTTGTTAAAGCGGATATGCCTCCTTATTCGGCCGCCCTATTTCCAGCTTCCGCTGTCGGCGATAACGCCATATTCGAGCTTGGCGATTGGCACGGCACAGCGCGCGATGTGACGGCTTAATAGGGAAGCGAGATAATCCACACCTACTTCTGCGAACGAAGATAATCCCGCGGAGGACCGACAGTGCCGCGCTCGATGATCCTGACGGCCATTCCAATACGCCGCACCCTCGCCTGGCTGTTGAGCGCACGTTCCCTCAGCATCTCCCATCCGACGCGACCAAGCTCTTCGCGTTCGATCCTCAATGTCGTCAAAGCCGGATTGCTGTGCTGGGCGATGGAGATGTCATCCATGCCGATGACGGAGTAGTCACGTGGAATGCTGCTGCCCCGCGCGCGAAGCGCGTCGATCACGCCGAGCGCCATGATATCGTTGCTGCAGACGAAAGCAGTCGCCTTCGCGTAGCGACCTTTCTGCATCGCGTCGGTCAAGGCATTCACCATGCCGGGCTCCAGGACTCCGGCCGCCATAAGGTCGAACAGATGCCTATCAGGATCGATCGCGATTCCAGCCTCCTGCATCGCATCACGGAAGCCGTCGAATCGTTCCTTGAGCGAGGTCCGGAATAGCCGGCTGACATGCACGATCTCCGTGTGGCCTTCCGACAGAAGCCGGGTGGTCGCCAGCCAACCCGCGGACCTGTTATCGGGAAGAACGCAGGAAAGACGCATCGTCCTATCGATCCCATTCAGGATGACGGCAGGCGCATGACTTCTGACAACCTGTTCGATCAATACCGGATGGTCGAGGCCGACAAGAAGCAGACAGGCGCCCTCGTCGGCAACCAGCCTTTCGACATTGACGCTGCCGGTTTCAATATCAGGTGTCATCAGGTGCACCTTCGCCGGCACGCCTGCTTCCTTGGCGGCGTCCAGCGCCCCTTGAATGACCCCTTCATAGAACTGCGAGTTCAGGTAGAGGGCTGCCGTCGTCACGACCGCGACACCGGATGGAAAGGCGTCGGCGACATCGGCTGTCTTGTGCTTGTAGTCAAGACGGGCGGCCGCTTCCAGGATGCGTTCGCGGCTTTCGTTTCCAACCCCGGACCTGTTGTTGAGAGCCTTTGACACCGAGGCGATGGAAACGCCTGCGGCTTCGGCAATGTCAGAGATTCTCGATCTGCGTGTCATCAGGGTTCTCCTCGATCGAGATTTATCACGGGCGGTCCGGCGCTGCCATACAGCGTAGAAATTTTCGTTAATTACGAAATTTTTCTTTCCAGCATCATTTTTTCGTCTATCGTTGTCCTGTCGCCGCATCAAGCGGGCGGCATTGACCTGGGAGGGGAAGATGCTGAGACGTAGAGAGTTTATGGCGAGCGCCATCGCCGCGGCGCTGATCGACATTCCTGGCGCACGTGCCGCCGAGGAATCTCTGAGAGTATTCTGGTGGGGAAATCCCGACCGTGCAAAACGGACCGGCGAGGTCATCAAGCAGTTCGAAACATCAGCCCCCGGCGTGACGTTCACCGGTCAGGTCGCAACGTCGGACTATTGGGTGAAGCTGAGCACGATGGTGGCCGGCCGCAACGTGCCCGACGTCTTCGCTCTGGAACCTGTGACCTTCGCCGATTATTCCCGGCGTGGCGCCACTCTTGACCTGACTCAGTTCCACGACAGCGTTATCAAGTCACAGGACTTCTCACCCGGCGCGTTGGATCTCGGCACCGTGGATGGCAAGCTGACCGGCATTCCCACGTCCCTGAACGCCGCTGCCCTGATGGTCGGCAAGACGGCGCTGGAAAAGGCCGGCGTACCGGCCCCCACAGCGTCGACGACATGGGAGCAGTTCAAGACGATCTGCACGGACTTCAAGAAAGCTTCCGGCTCCGGCAATCTCTTCGCGGTGAGCAATGGCGCCCGGTATAGTTTCGTATTCGAAGTCTGGCTGCGACAGCGTGGAAAGGCACTCTTCACGCAGGACGGCCACCTCGGCTTCGAAGAGGCCGACGCCGCTGAATGGTTCGACTACTGGGATCAGATGGCAAAGGCCGGCGGCTGTGTCACCGCCGACATCCAGGCTCTCGACAAGGGAAATATCGAGACCAACCCCGTGGCGAGTGGCAATGCCGTCATGGCCTTTGCCTATTCCAATCAGCTTGCGGGCTACACCGCGCTCGCAAAATCCGAGATGACCATCGGCTCTCTTCCGGTACAGGACGCCGCAGATCGCTCGGGGTTGTTTTACCGGCCCTCGACGCTATGGTCGATATCGCCCTGGTCGAAGTCGCCGGAGACGGCAGCCAAGTTCATCAACTTCTTCGTCAACGACTCAAATGCGGGACATGCTCTCGGAACCGAGCGTGGCGTTCCTGTCAATACGAAGATCCAGAGCGATGTCGCGGCGACCGGCGACAAAGTGTCAAAGCAGACGATTGACTACATCGTCTCGTTGAAGGAGAGGGTTGGGCCGTATCCGCCGGCAATACCGATCGGCGCGGCCGAGTTTTCTCAGCAGGTTCTGACGGCGACCGCCGACAGCCTGGCCTTCGCGCAGATAACGCCGTCCGACGCCGCCAAACAGCTCATGTCGGAAGGCAAGCGCATATTCGGCGGCTGAGCCGCCCCGAGGACGAGAGATGGATCAGGCCAATAATCCGAACGCGGCGCTGGAAGACCGGGAAGAAGCGCGCAGACTCCAGTTCCTGCCTTGGGAGCATATCGCTTCCGACCTGCGCCATCCGGCTCATCTCGAGCGCAAGGCAGAGCTTCGCAGGGCCTGCGGGGCCGAGCTCGCCGACACGTCCTACATCGCCGAGCATGCCGCCGTCTTTACCGATCGCCTGAAGATGGGCGAGCGGTCATGGATCGCCGGCCACGCGCTTGTCAGAGGCGATATCACTCTGGGAGACGATTGCACCATCAACCCCTACGCCTGCATTTCGGGTAGAGTGACCTGCGGCAACGGCGTTCGGATCGCATCGCACGCCTCGATCGTCGGCTTCAACCATGGCTTCGACGATCCCACCGTGCCGATCCATCGCCAGAAGGTAACGACTGCCGGAATCACGATCGGCGACGACGTCTGGATCGGGGCCAATGCCGTCGTCCTGGATGGGGCCGTCATCGGCAGCGGCGCGGTGATTGCTGCCGGCGCGGTCGTGGCTGGAGAAATCCCGCCACTGGCGATCGCGGGCGGCGTGCCCGCACGCGTCATCCGCCTCAGGGGCGGGACCCCTCGGTCGTCGGGCGTCGGAAGTGTCGAAGACTGCCTGCAAAAACTCGGCAGCAAGGCGCAGGATCAATGGCGTGATATCCTCAAGCGATGGAAGACAGCCGACGCCTATGAATCGCTGGAAGCGGATGGCGTGCAGCGACCCGCAGCGCGGCATCTGTGTGACGCAATCGAGATCGCGGCAGGCTTCGGGGAATTGCCACCAGGGCTGGATCGATCGCAGACAGTCGAGCGGCTCCAAAACCTGCAGGACGGCGAGACCGGCCTCTTTCCGGAGCGGAATGCGCATCGGGCAGGGACTAAGCTCAGGGACGACCCGAAGGCGTTGTATAACGTGCTCTCCGTCGGCTACGCTCTTGAAGTTCTCGGATCTCGTCCACCTCATGCCATCCGGGCCGTCCAGCTCGACGCCGACGAGCTCGATCGGTGGCTCGCAGGCCTGCCGTGGAAAACATCCGCCTGGAGCGCCGGCAGCGTGGTCGACGCCATTGGCACGGCGATGTATTTCAACGCGAGGTATTTCGACGTGGAGCAGCCGCGGCACGCCTTGTTCGACTGGCTGACACGGAACGTCGGTCGCACGACCGGCCTGTGGGGCGAGCCGACGGCGGCCGAAGGATGGCTGCAGCCCGTCAACGGCTTCTATCGGTTGACGCGTGGCACCTACGCCCAGTTCGGCATTCCACTTCCGGACGCGCAGAAGTCCTTCGAAACCGTTGTCCTGAACTACCGCAATCACAAGGGTTTTATCGGCGCGAAATATACCGCCTGCAATCTGCTCGACACGATCCACCCGCTCCTCCTTATCGCGAGGCAAACCGACTATCGGCGACGCGACGGCGAGGATATCGCCCGCAAGATCATATTCAGAGCTTTGGAGCGATGGCAGGACGGCCAAGGATTCCCGTTCGCCGATGGAGCCGTCCCGAGCCTGCAGGGAACCGAGATGTGGCTTTCCGTCATCCACCTGGCGGCGAACTACCTCGGCGTTGCCGATTGTTTTTCCTTCGTGCCGAAAGGCGTCCATCGCACCGAGACGGTCGGCCTGGGTCTCTGAGAACGCCAATCTCGCTGGGCCTCGCGGCCCTCACGCAATAAAACTCCAGCCGCAATCGGCGGCTGACAACAAAAGGCAATCCTGCACCGGCCGCAGCAGGCGGTCAGGGTGTCTGCAAGGCGCCGTTGGGGCTGGCCTGATCGACGGTAGCGGGCAGGTGTTGCGCCAGGATATTGGCGACCTGGTCGGCGGCACGCCGAGCCGCTGGGCGATATTGCCAAGATACTCGCTGGACAGCGCAGAACGGATCTCGTCCGCGGTGATCGGCATGTTGTCGCCACGGCCGAGCCAGGAGTTGACGCGTGGACCGAGACCGGCCTCGTTCAATTTGGCGACGACGCCGTCAAGCCCGCCGAAATCGGTGAAGGCGTCCGACATCAAGCCGCTGAGGCCGCCCGGATGACTGTTGATGGCGTTACCGAGGAGGCTGCCGATATCGTCGAAGAAGCTCATCACATCCTCCTTGCATGGCGACGAGGCGCCACATCGCCGCGGCGCCCCGCCCTGCGTTGCGAGATCTCAGGATTTGAGCTTGCTGTTGCAGATGCTGTAGTAGCCGCCGCCTTTCTTGATCCAGGTCAGGCCATTCAGGCTGTTGTTCGCCTTGTCGGCATTGTACTGATCGAGACAGGTATGCATCCGGCCCTTGCCGGGCGTCTCGCTCCCATATTTTGCATCAACCTTGGTCGGGAAGACCACGCCCTTCGGTACCGCGACCTTGGTGGGCGCGGGCTCGGCGGCATTTTCCGTATTGGCGGTCGTCGGCTCGTCGGTTGCAGCCGGCTTTGCGGGCGTCGCTGCGCCGGGCTTTACCGGCGTTGCTGCAGCAGTATCGGCTCCGCATTGCGCCTTGCGGAAGTCGTTCCATTTCATGCCGTTGAGACTATTGGCTGCCTGCGCTGCTTTATATTTGGCACTGCAGTCCTGCATGGTCATCGCATCGGCGCTTGATGAGGCAATGAAGGCGCCGAGCCCAAGTGCCGCGGCGACCGCCAGGGAAGCAAATCTGTGCATTTTTTCCTCCTCCGATTTGCATGGCGCACGGGGTATGCGCCGTACCGGATGCATCGAGAGTTTCGGCACCCGGTCGAGCAAAATCGCGGAGCAATAAGGTCAATTTAGCGGCAGCTCACGGACTGCTACCCCATGCCGCAGGCAATGCTAAAATAAGCTCTTTGCCCAGGACTTTGGCGCCGGATGAGAGAATAAAAAAGGGCCTGCTCAAGCTTCCGATCGCGGAGAAGCCGGTCGAAGCCTCCGAGCGCCTGCAGGTACCAATGGGCGTCACGATCTCCTCGGGAGGACCGCGTCAGATCGGCACTCCTGCTCCTGCGCGGCAGGCCTTGACCTTCCTCAAAGATGATCACACACCCCGCATGTTTCCCCAGAGCAGGACATGGAGCTGCGGAAGAACGCGCGCATCGAACCACCGGTCCGAGGTGACCCTGTCGACCAACCAGCGCATGCGGTTGAGAATTCCTTCGACGTCGATCGATGGCTCGTCACCCACCGGCGGCGTGTGATTGCCGGGTTGCAGGAAGATCGGAAGCTCTTTGAAGTCTTTCGCGACAGACCTTGCAAACGCATAGTCGTCTTCATCGAAGATGACGATCTTCATTGCGATCCTCGGACCATTGCGAGCCGCCGTCACGCAGTCCCTCAATTCGTCAGGGTTGAACACCATACGGCTGGACGGTGGTTTGGGACTGAGGATCAAATGATCCAGCGCTGCAAACCAATCCTGCGCAATTGACCCCTGCGTTTCCAAGGCGAATTGATAGCTATCGCGCTTTCCTCGAGCAATCAGCGGCCCGAACGGCTGGATCGCCGGGTTTCCGCCAGACAGGGAAATCGTCAGGGGACAGCCTTGAGAGAGCGATTCCACGTTCGACCAGATATCGTCGACCGACATTGGTGTCCACTCGTCGCGGAAGGCGCTGTCGACCGCATGCATGGTATCGCACCATTCGCAGCGATAGTCGCAGCCGCCCGTTCTGACGAAAACGGTCGGAACTCCCATGAGCGGCCCTTCCCCCTGGATCGTCGGCCCGAAGATTTCGCTGATGCGAATCTTTTGCTCCCTGCCTGTCATGGGCGATATTCCGCCCATGTCTTCGGTGTCTCGCTTACCCTGACAGCGGAGGTTTCCGGCAGGCGCTGCTTGCACCAGTCGTAAAAGTGCCTGGCGAGCCATTCGGACGTCACCCGGTCATTGCCCAACGCATCGTTGAGGTGCCGATGGTCGAAGGTCTCATCGATGTATCGCTTGAGCGGGGAAAGCTCGTGATAATCGCGGACAAAGCCATCCTCGTTCAATTCGGAGGCCGCAAGCTCGACCTCGACGATGTAGTTATGGCCGTGCAGACGCGCGCACTGATGGTCATCAGGAAGGTGGGACAGCTGATGCGAGGCGGAAAAATGGAACTCCTTGGTGATCCGGTACATCACTTTGCCTCTTCTGCCTTGAACCCACCCGTCGCAGCGATCCAGAAATCCGGATCGTCATAAACGGTCGGATCCTCGACGCCGGCGAGATGGAAGGCTTCGCGGCGTTCGACACATGTTCCGCATCTGCCGCAATGGAGATCACCGCCTTTGTAACAAGACCATGTCTCTTCAAAAGGCGTCAGGTGCTTCGCACCATCAGCGACAATATCGGCCTTGGTCGCGTTCACATAGGGAGCGATCAGCCTGACGTCGGCATATCCCTCAAGGGCATGCTGTTGCATCGCCTCGAATGCCGAAATGAACCCGGGCCGACAGTCGGGGTAGATGAAGTGATCCCCGCCATGGACTGCAATTGCTACGGCGTCTGCGCGACGGGCAGCAGCGAGCCCGAACGCGATCGACAGCATGATGGCGTTGCGGTTCGGCACGACCGTCGCCTTCATCGTCTCCTCGGCGTAGTGGCCGTCAGGAACCTTGACATCGTCCGTGAGGGCCGAGCCCGTCAGGTGCTTGCCCACGTTCGATATGTCTATGATGTCGTGTGGCACGTCGAGCCTTCGCGCGCAGAGAGCTGCGAATTCCAGCTCTTTGACGTGCCGTTGACCGTAGTCGAAGGAGATGAGGCCGATAGGTTTGCGGTTCGCCCCCATCTTGTAGGCAAGCGAAATGGAGTCGAGTCCGCCTGAGCAGACGACGAGTGTTTTCATCTTTGGGATCCCTTGTTTTGTTGAACCGGGTGGGCTGCGACCGGTTAGCGGGGCACCTACTAAACTTCTGACGTTGGGATGTCTAGTCACTTTGCCGGCGGCAACCGACGACGTCGACCCGTCCGCACTGGACACGCGCCCCCTCCAGCTAGAGGCGGGTTGCAGCGGCTTTCAACTCGGCATGCGGTATCGGACCGAGACGAGCGGGTAATGTCCTCTCTTCCATCAGGCTTCGAAGAGCAGAAAAGCCCCTCAGTCCAGACGCTTGCGTGGTCTCAATCGCGAAGCCGCTGCGGCGCCAGCGATTGCGTCTGCGCATAGGCGAGCGGCGAACGATTGCCGGGCAGGTTTTCGGCGGATAAATGCACGATCTCCGGCGGGCCTGTGGTGCGGCTGCCTAGCTCGGATCGAACGGTTTAAAAAGAAAAGCGGCGGCCGAGAGGCCACCGCTCATTAGATCGGGTCAATTTGACGAACTGAAGAGCGAGCTTAAGCGACGTTTGCCTGCCGCTTCGGCAATTTCCAGCCGGGGCGGGCAAAATGGCATGTATAGCCATTCGGAATGCGCTCGAGATAATCCTGATGCTCCGGTTCGGCTTCCCAGAAATCGCTGACGGGAACGACTTCCGTCACGACCTTGCCTGGCCAGAGGCCGGAAGCATCCACATCGGCGATCGTATCTTCAGCCGTCCGCCGCTGGTTTTCATCCGTATAAAAGATTGCCGATCGATAGCTCGCACCGATATCATTGCCCTGCCGATTACGGGTCGACGGATCATGAATCTGGAAGAAGAACTCCAGGATATCGCGATAGCTCGTCTTCTGCGGATCGAAGATGATCTCGATCGCTTCGGCGTGATTGCCGTGATTGCGGTAGGTGGCGTTGGGCACTTCGCCGCCCGAGTAACCGACACGCGTTGAAACGACGCCAGGCAACCGGCGAACAAGGTCCTGCATTCCCCAGAAGCAGCCGCCAGCAAGTACCGCACGTTCTGTTGTCATAGAGATGTCCTTTCCAAATGCGCGAGGTGGACGGAAATCGTCAGCTGCGCTTCGCTGACGCCTATATGGGTATCAGTCTCTTGTATCGCCAGCCCGCGCTGGGATGCCTATGAGGTATTCGCCTGCGCCAATGCCTTCCAGAGGCAATGGCGATATCGTTCCAAATGGCTCGCATATTCGTAGGGCAAATGCGAGGGCTCAGCCAGCCAATTGGCAGCCCCACCATGCGAACTCGCGCATGACCGTCGAAGGCAAGCGGGGCGCCGAGATCTCTCGGACATATCCCCGGCGTCCAGCAATTTGCCCCGTTCGCTGCCTCATTTCCAGAAAATGCGATTGACGGGCCGGAAAGGTCAAAGCACTCTAATTCCATTCGCGTGGGTCAGTGAATTCCGGCAGGGTTTAGGGTCGCAAGACATGGCGCCACAGAGACGACCGACCCTGGAGCTTGAGAAGGAAACTGTTCAGCGGCTTGTCCAAAGCCTCGACCCTGCCCTTGTCGCCAGCGGTTTCGCCCGCCTGGAGGGCGGCAGCACCGAGGTCTACAGGATCGATCTTGTTGGCTTCGAGCGTGAACCGCTGGTCCTCAAAATCTATCCGGACGAGCCCGAATGGGGACCGTCGAAAGAAGAGCTCGTCGCAGGCTGGCTCAAGGATCTGATGCCTCCCGTTCCCAGGTGGCTGCATGTCGACGAGACACGAGGCATCCTGCCGTTGCGCTACGCTTTACTGACACTGCTGCCCGGCCGCTCGCTGCGCTACTGGATGGCAGAGCCGGATATCGAACAGGCCTATCGCCAGATGGGAGAACTGCTGAGGCGCATTCACGCAGTGCCGATGCCCGCCTATGGCTATCTTCGCGGCGGCGGGATCGACAGACCGGTATCCGCGAATGCCGACTATATGACATCGGCGTTCGAAGACGTGTTCCGCCGCTTCCGCAATCTGGGCGGCGGGCCCGATCTCGCACGTCGCCTGCAGCATCTGGCTGAAGGTAGCTTCGATCTCCTGGATGGAGGCGACGGCCCCGTGCTCTGCCACGACGACTTCCATCAGGGCAATGTGTTGGCCTTGCGCGACGACGCGGGCAGGCTTCAGCTCAGCGGCCTCATCGATTTCGGAAACGCACGGGCAGCAGACAAGCTCTTCGACCTTGCCAAGGCCCTCTTCTGTTCTGCGCATGAAGATCCGCGCAGTTATCGGCCGATCCTCGAAGGCTACGGCCCGGTCGGTCACCCGGATATCGAGCGGGCGCTGTGGCTTTACAGCCTTTTCCATCGGATGAGCATGTGGTGCTGGCTGACGAAGCTGGGCTTGGATCCGACAGATCAGAATGGCCCTGGCGGACTTATCCGGGATCTGCTTGCAATGGCCCGCCTTGATCGCTGAGCGAGCCGATCGTCAAATAACCTGGCCCTTGCTATCCGGGGCATGATGGCTCGTGCACCCCAGGAACTTTGTTGATCGAAGCCCTGGCCGATCTGTTGCGCAGCCAGGGTATTTCTTCGCTTTGGGTCATGACAACCAACGACAACCTGGCTGCGTCGCGTTTCTATCAGCGACCATGCGTTTCCATTTCGGACAACAAGCTCTCTTGTCAGCGTTGTGCTATCGATCGGGCAATGCTGATGGCCTCGATGCCGATTTGACGGAGAAGGCCTGTGGAAGTCGTATTGAATCCGCAGAAATAAAGGCCGTCATTCCCAGGCTGCAGTGCTCCCCTTTTCGGCCTGTCTGCGCCCTGAAATCTCTCGGCAAAATCCGGCAATAGCGTTTCCAGCGACGGCCGGAAGCCCGTCGCCAAAATGATGGTATCGAAATCCGCCGATCGGCCATCGGCGAAATGTACGTGCCGAGCATTCGACCAATCGATGCGGGGATATATCCTGATCGCCCCCGCCCTGATCTGGGCCATGGTTCCGATATCGATCAGTGGTGTGCGGTTTTTCTCGGCAATGTTGGTCAGGGGACCATTTGCGGATTTTTGCAGCCCCAATCTTTCCATATCTCGATAGCGCAAGTGCAGAAGCGGCGCGTTCACGGCATCGACGAGGCTATATGGAAAGTGCCGTTGCGCAATGGCGATTGTTGCGGTCGGCACTCCCAGCAGTTCCAGCGGGACGATATTCACCGGCCCGCGCACCGACATGCAGACCTCAAGACCTGCCTCGACGCATTCAAGCGCGATTTCGCCGGCCGAATTGCCAAAACCCACAACGAGCACCCGGTTTGCACTCAGTGCTCCCGCGTTGCTGAACTCGTAGGAATGCAGGAGCTTTCCCTTAAAGCTCTCCTGGCCTTTCCAGACCGGCCTGATGGGAACGTTGGAGAGGCCCGTCGCGATCACAACGGTTTCAGCCTCGATGGCGTCTCCATCATTCGTCTCGACGATCCAGTCCCGGCTCCGGCTCCGGCTGATACGGATGACGGATTTACCAAATTGTATTCTGATATCGTTGGCGCGCGCATAGGCTTCGAGATAGTCGATCACCTGCAGTCGGGATGGGTATCTCGGAAAATTCCGCGGCATCGGTGCCCCGGGGAGTGCTGAATGAGCCTTGGTGGTATGCAGATGCAATCGTTCGTAATGCCGCCTCCAGGAGGAGGCCAGATTATCAGCGCGTTCGAGGACCGTGGATGAGCGGCCATTTGCCCTGAGCGCTGCTGCGCAGGCAAGACCGGCTGGACCTCCGCCGACAACCACAGTGCCCGCAACGGTCATGAGCCCCTCCCTGCTCATTTAAAGTGGCTGGGAGAGTACATCATCATGAGCGTGTCAGACAGAAGCTTGCGTAACGCAACGTAACTGCCACCTTTTCTCGCGGCTATCAAACCGAGGTCTTATTTCGCAAACAGGGTTTTGAACTGCGTCGGCTGGCAACGTAGATATTGATTGGCCGCCTTGACCTGCCCGCCGAGTTCGGCGGCGGCGTGCCACGGCCAGCGCGGGTCGTAGAGGATGGCGCGAGCGAGAGCGATAAGGTCTGCATCACCGGTCGCGACGATTGCTTCGGCCTGCGTCGGCTCGGTGATCAGGCCGACGGCTATGACCGGTATTTTGACGGCGCCTTTGATTGTCCTTGCGAGCGGTACCTGGTAGCTCGGGCTGATCGGGATCGCCTGAGAGGGATGCAGACCGCCGCTCGATACGTGGATGGCATCGCAGCCTCTTGCTTCGAGCATCCTGGCAAATTCGACGCTCTCGGAAATCTCCAGACCGCCTTCGACCCAGTCGGCGGCGGAAACGCGCATCGTCACCGGCCTATCGGAGGGAAAGGCATCCCGCACCGCATCGAGAACTTCCAGCGGAAACCGGGCGCGGTTTTCCAGAGAGCCGCCATATTCATCGGATCGCTGGTTCGACAAGGGCGACAGGAACTGGTGCAGCAGATAGCCATGCGCGCCGTGGATCTGAACGGCATCAATGCCGATCCTTGCCGCCCGTCGCGCGGCAGCGGCAAAGGCATCGCGGACACGTTTCATGCCATCGCGGTCGAGTGCGGTCGGCGGCACGTAGTTTGGGTTGAAAGCGACAGCGGAAGGCGCTTCGGTCTGCCATCCGTTCGGATCGGTCGGCGGAAACTGACCGCCGCCTCTCCAGGGAACCTCGGTTGAGGCCTTGCGGCCGGCATGGGCCAATTGCACGGCGATCGGCATATCTGACCATTTTCTGATGCTTTCGAGCGTGCGGGCCATCGCGGCTTCAGAGGCGTCATCATAAAGGCCGACATCGGCAAAGGTGATGCGTCCCTCGGGAACGACGGCCGTTGCCTCGATCGTCAGAAGCGCGGCACCCGAGAGCGCCAACTGTCCAAGATGAATCAGATGCCAGTCCGTCATGCAGCCATCCACAGCCGAATACTGGCACATGGGCGCGATCACGACGCGGTTGGCGAGCGCAAGATTGCGCACGGTGAACGGCGAAAACAGGACGGGCTGGGGCATGGCGTTCCTCGAAGCGGAATTCGGTTGTTTCGGCTTATAGCACTCTGTCGGTGTTTTACGACGGTTAGCAGAGCCTCCTTGTGTCAGGAACTGTTCTTTTGGTGTGGGTCCGCTTTGCAAAGAGGCCTCGCGGGGTCGTTTCTTCCGATTGTTTCGCCACGCGGAAGATAGTCTTCAGCAGAACGTCAGTTCATACCCAGGGCGGGCGGGTGTACTGATCCAGCGAGGATATCCCGTCTGCGAACGGCGAGAGGCCTCCAATCGCTCCACCCGCCAAGGCATCACCCGACATCTTTGCCGACAGGCTCGAAACGGCGACCGAAGAGACGACGGCTATTTGCAGCCTATGGAGAATGACGTGAGCAAAGATCTCATCACCCCGATCATGCGCATACAAATCGAACTGGCCATCGCTAATGCCAAAGATGATTTCCACGCTCTCCGATCCCTGGAGATCGAGGCGAAGCATCTGGCGCTGAGCGGATCGGAGATCGACGCTGCAAAACGCGGAGGCAGTTTCGACCTGCTTGTCGATATCGCCGTGAAATTCGCACTCGCGTTCCACGCGGGAGACAGTGAGGCAAGCGCGGTTGCAAAAAGACAACTCATTGCGTTCGGTGTTCCGGAGATCGCTTCGGAGCTGCCCGCCTTCATCGAGAAACTGGAACTGTCGCTCGCCAGATAAAAGGATTGCCGTTCAGCCGCTTGAAGCTATGGGTTCGGTAGATTGCGGTTGGAAGAAAAGCGTTTAAAGCTCTGGCCAGGACTCAGGTTTTCACGGCAATGTGGATCGCATGGATCGATGGCAGGCAATGAGGGTCTTCGTGAAGGTCGCGGAGGCCGAGAGCTTCGCGGATGCAGGACGGCAGCTCCACATGAGCCCTCCTGCCGTCACGCGTATAGTTTCCGCCCTCGAAGACATCATCGGGACGCGCCTTCTGACGCGCACGACCCGATCCGTCAAACTGACGGAAGCTGGCGCCCGGTATTTTTCGGACTGCCAGAGGCTTCTCGCTGATCTCACCGAGGTGGAGGCGGCCGCTGCGGGCGCCTACGGCAAGCCGACAGGCACGCTTACCGTCACGACTTCTGCAATGTTCGGAACAATGTTCGTCCTGCCGCTGATGACCGAATATCTGGATCTCTACCCCGATGTTATCGGTCGCGGCCTGTTCGTCGACCGGGTCGTCAGCATGGTCGACGAAGGCATTGATGTTGCGATCCGCATCGGCCATCTGCCCGACTCTGGCCTCACCGCAACGCGCGTCGGTCAGGTCAGACGCGTCATCTGCGGATCGCCCTTCTATTTTGAAAAGCACGGCGTCCCGATGACCCCCGGCGATCTGTCGAGCCACCGCATCATAGCGTCGACCAGCGCGTGGACGTCGCTAGAATGGCGTTTCGGGGTGCAAAAGAAGTCTACCATCCACGTCAATCCCCGTCTCTTCTGCAGCACCAACGAGGCCGCCATCTCGGCGGCAGCTTGCGGCTGGGGCCTGACACGCGTTCTGTCCTACCAGATTGCGCCGCAGCTTGAGGCCGGTGAATTGCGCACGATATTGTCTGATTATGAGGAAGAGGCCCTGCCGATCCATGTCGTGCATCCAGAGGGCCGCTATGCCCCGGCAAAAGTGCGAAGCTTCATCGACTTCGCGGTTGGAAAGCTGCGGGCCAACAGGCACTTCAACTAGCGGCCGCAGGCAGTCCCGCCCAGTGAACAGAAAAAGGCCCGCGCATTCATCGCTGAATGCCCGGGCCTTTGTGAAAGCCGATGATTATTTTGCGACCTTGCGGTCGAGGAAATCGTGAATGAGCGGCGCCATCTCATCCAGCTTGTCTTCAAGGGCAAAATGGCCGGTATCGAGGATGTGCATTTCGGCGTCCGGCAGATCACGCAGGTAAGGATGCGCACCTTCCTCGGGGAAGATCTTGTCGTTCTTGCCCCAGACGATCAGCGTCGGCGGCTTGCGATCGCGGAAGAAGGCCTGGAACTGCGGGTAGAGCGGAACATTCGTGCCATAGTCATGGAAGAGATCCAGCTGGATATCCTTGTTGCCCGGCCGGTCGAGCAGCGCCTGATCGTGAACCCAATTGTCGGGGCTGATGCGGGTGAGGTCCTTGACGCCGTCCATGTACTGGAACTTGGTCGTCTCAAGAACCACGAGGTTGGACAGGGCCTCGCGCTTTTCCGTGGAGTCGTCAGCCCAGTAAGCCTTGATAGGATCCCAGAACTCGCGCAGGCCTTCTTCGTAGGCGTTGCCGTTCTGGACGATCAGCCCACTCACCCGTTCCGGATGCTTGAGAGCCAGACGGTAACCGACGGGCGCACCGTAATCCATGACATACATGGCGTACTTCTTGGCACCGAGCTCAGTCATGAGCGTATCGACCATGTCCGCATAGTGGCCGAAGGTGTAGGCGAACTTGGTATGATCCGGCGCATCGCTCTCGCCGAACCCCGGATAGTCGGGTGCGATGACGTGATAGCGGTCGGCCAGCAGTGGGATGAGGTTGCGGAACATATGCGAGGATGTCGGGAAGCCGTGCAGGAGCAGGACGACAGGACCATCGGCTGGGCCAGCTTCACGATAGAACATGTTGACGCCATCGATCTTGGCCGAACGATAGTGAACGGTCACCGGCACCTGTTGGGTGATCGCAACCTGCTTGGCAGGAGCGGCTACGGCTTCAGAAAGGGGAGCGAAGCTGGCGGTTGCCAGCATCAGGGAAAGGATCAGTCTGTTCATCTCAGTTCTCCGTTTTGACAAATTCGCCAACAACCCTTGCTGGGTTGGCGCCAACAATAGCCATTCACCGAAATCCGTTAATTGGCGGAATGTGGAAGTTATTATTCCACTTATAGGAAGAATGTCTGACCCAATATGAACCGGGATCGCGATGCAGGCAGCGATGAGGCAATAGAACCATCTGTGCACATGCAGGCCAGCTAACCGTTTCTTCACGTCGGGCAGATAGTTCAAGCCGATGATGATCTATTCTGAGGGCATGATGACCTTGGTTGACACGGAAGCAATGTTGCAAATGGCGCAGCTGATGGAAGCTGCGGGCGTCATGATTGCGGTCTACGACCACGATGACCGGTTGCGTTTTGCCAATCGCGCGTTTCGCGATGCCTGGCTCGTCGCAGAGAACGAACAACCGCTTTGGTCCGAGCTGATGCGGCGCAACTTTCACGCCCGCCACGGAACGGTCGTTGCCACAGCCGATTTCGAGGGCTGGCTGCTGTCGACGCTGGCTCGCCGAGGGAAAACCGGCTTTCGCGCCTTCGAAACCGATCTTCACGACGGCCGATGGCTGTGGATGACCGAAACCATGCAGGCCAATGGCTGGATGTTCTGCGTCGCAAGCGACGTGACATCGATCCGCTCCGATCAGAGGACACTGCGGCAAGACCGCGACAGCGCGATCAAGGCATCCCAGACCGACGATCTGACGGGCATTCCGAGCAGACGCTTCGTAATGGCAAAGCTTGAGGAGTTGGTGCGCCACTATGGCGACCAGCAGGAGAAGGTCGGTTGCCTTGCCGTCCTCGACATCGACAATTTCAAATATATCAATGACCGTTTCGGCCATACCGCGGGCGATGCCGTTCTGAAGGATTTCGCGGCCACCCTGCAGAAAATGGTGCGCAAGACCGATATTCTCGGCCGCGTCGGCGGCGAAGAATTTGTTCTTGTCCTTCCGAACACGGTTCCCGAGGAAGCGGCTGAGATCGTCAATCGCATGCTGGTCGCCGTCAGACAGTCGCACCCGCTGGCCGACCAACTCAGCTTCCGCTACAGTTTCTCCGCAGGCATTTCCTGTGTCATGAACGGAGACTATGCCAATGACATCTATCGAAGGGCCGATTTGGCGCTTTATGCGGCCAAAATGAGAGGCCGCGACCAGATCGGCATTGATCCCCATGCACACCCGCTTGGTCGACGCAAATCATAGCCGGGGCCTGCCGGCAGGGTCATAAATCAGGGAGTTTCAATGGTCGAAAAGATTGCACCCACCTCGCCCACCGTAGCTTCCTCGGCGACACACGTGAACCATAGCACCTCGATCGGCTCCGAACCTGACAATGCCTGGGTCGCCGAGCGACAGGCAAAGATCACCGCCGGCAGTGGCAAAAAAGACAATCGCCATACCGCTGATGGCGAAGAAGATCGCATCGATGGTGATGATGATCCGGCAGCGGAGCGGCATCTCGACCATCATTCCACGCATCCCCATGCGGAGGCCACCGATCCGGGCGAAGAACGCCTGTCCGGCGAGAGCGAGCGCATCGGCACCGGCAACCTTGATGACGACGTTCCGTTCGGCGACCACGTCGGATATCTGTAAGTGGTTGAGCGCGCGCACTGACAAGCCTTGCAGGGCTTAGCTCGATCAGAAGCCGGCTCATCATTGAAACCGATCCTACCCCTCCTCGTCAGTCGCGGCTCGATCAGCGGTAGTTGAGAAAACCTTTTCTCACTTGACAATTTCCATGAGAAAAGGTTTTCTCATCGCAAGTTCGATGGAGGAGCGACTGGACACGACGGGAAAAAGAGACCGGATCACAATTCACGATGTCGCGGCTGCTGCCGGAATCAGCATCTCGACCGCATCGAAGGCATTAAACGACACGGGCAGGATGGGACTGGAAACGCGCGAGCGGGTCAAGCGCATCGCGGCGGAGATCGGGTACAGGCCGAACGCCCTGGCAAGAGGCCTGCTCAGCAAGCGCAGTTTCACGATTGGGCTTCTCACCAACGATACCTATGGCCGTTTCACGCTGCCGGTCATGGCGGGCATATCGGATGCTCTCGTCGATCACGGCGTTTCGGTCTTTCTGTGCGCGATCGAGGAGGATCCGACCCTTGCGCAGATTCACGTAGAGGCGATGCTCGACAAACAGGTCGACGGCATCATCGCGACAGGAAAGCGTCTGGATAGACGGTTGCCGCTCGACCTGTCGAATTTGAACGTGCCTGTCGTTTACGCCTTTACGGAGGGAGCGCCAGGAAGCGTCACCTTCCGCTCCGATGATGCGCAGGGCGCGCGGCTTGCCATCGAATGGCTGGCAAAGCTCGGGCGCAAACGGATCGTGCATGTCACCGGACCGGAGAATTTCTTCTCGGTGCGCGAGCGCGCCGATGCCTATCGCAAGGTTGCAGGAGAAGAACGGCCAGTCCTGTTCGGGGTCTGGTCGGAAAACTGGGGCCACGAAGCCGTTGCGAGATTATGGAGCGGCAGCGGCGAAAAGCCCGACGGCATCTTCTGCGGCAACGACCAGATTGCGCGCGGTATCATCGATGCACTGCGCGAACGCGGCATCAGGGTGCCGCAGGATGTTTCGGTGGTGGGATTCGACAATTGGGAGATTGTCGCCGCCCAGACCCGGCCGCCGTTGACGACGGTGGATATGGAACTGAAGGAACTGGGGCGGCAGGCCGGATTGACGGTTCTGGCGCTTGCTGAGGGCCGCTCGGTGGAGCCCGGCATCAGGAAATTGCCATGCCGTCTCGTCGTGCGGCAATCATGCGGGGGCGACACCCTCGGAATATAGCAACGGCGCGAAGGAGACGCGCCAACTTGGGAGGAGAGTCATGATGAAGCGTCTATTGGTGGCAACCGGTATTGCCACACTCTGCCTGGTATCGACAGCCTCAGCTGCCGAAAAGATCGAAATGTGGGTTCGCACGGGCATCGGAGATGCCTTCAACAAGGTTGTCGAGGCTTATAATTCAAGCCACGAAAACCAGGTGGTCACGACCGAGGTGCCTTTCGGCGAACTGGTGCAGAAATACGCAACCGCAATCGCCGGCGGCCAGGCGCCCGATGCCCTGTCGATGGACCTCATCTATACCCCGGCATTCGCTGCCGCAGGTCAACTCGAGGACCTGACCGACTGGGCCAAGGGCCTGCCCTATTTCAATTCGCTGTCACCGTCGCATGTCAAACTCGGCACTTATCAGGACAAGATCTACGGCTTGCCGCTGTCAGTCGAAACCTCTGTCTTCGCCTGGAACAAGGACCTCTACAAGAAAGCCGGCCTCGATCCTGAAAAGGCTCCTGTGACCTGGGAGGAAATCGAGGCGAATGCCGAAAAAATCCGCAAGCTCGGCGACGATACCTACGGCTTCTACTTCTCGGGCGGCGGCTGCGGCGGCTGCATGATCTTCACCTTCACCCCGCTCGTCTGGGGCGCTGGTGCCGATATCCTCTCGGAGGATGGCAAGACCGCGACACTCGATACGCCGCAGATGCGCAAGGCCGTCGATTTCTACCGCGACATGGTGAAAAAGGATCTCGTTCCTGCAGGCGCTGCGAGCGACAACGGCACGAGCTTCCTAAGCTTCACAAATGGCAAGATCGGCCAGCAGAGCCTCGGCGCCTTTGCAATCGGTACGCTGGTCACCCAGTACCCTGATATCAACTTCGGTGTAACGTTGATCCCCAGCGTCGACGGCAAGACTTCGTCCTTTGCCGGCGGCGATAATTTCGTCATCACCAAGGGCACGAAGAAGATCGACGCGGTCAAGGAATTCCTCGAATATATCTATTCAATGGACGGCCAGAAGGTCATGGCGAAATACGGCAGCCTGCCGACGCGTGGAGACATTGCCGATCAGGTTCTTGCCGGGCTCGATCCCCGCATGCAGGTGGGCCTGAAGGCGATCTCCGTTGCCAAGACACCCTACACGCTGCAGTTCAACGATCTGATCAACAGCGCCAATGGGCCCTGGGCGACTTTCACCAACGCCGCAATCTTCGGTGACGACGTCGATGGCGCCTTCTCGAACGCTCAGTCCGAGATGCAGTCCATCATCGACAGCGGCCAATAACTCTCCCGGCCGTGGGCCGGGGGACGGTGGCAGTTCCCCGGCCGATCTACAGACTGATCATTCGTAAGATGCGGAGGTTTCGATGACCGGTTCCGGTCCGCAGCGCACGCGCGCTGTCCGAAAACGGCGGAGGTCGCAATGGCGCGGCTTTCTTTATATCGCGCCAGCCATGGCGCTTGTCATCGTCTTCTTCGTCATGCCTGTTCTCTTCACGGGATGGATGAGCCTTCATAACTGGCCGCTGATGGGCGCCTCCCGCTGGATCGGCTTTGCCAATTATATCCGCATGTGGAACGACAGCCGCTTCATGGCGGCCCTGAATTTCACGGCCTACTACACAGTGATCGTTACCATCGCGATCTTTGCGGTGGCCTTCCCGCTGGCGATCTTCGTCGAGAAGGAGCGTCGCTTCGTCAGCACCTACCGGACAATTATCTTCCTGCCTGTGGTGGTCGGCCTCGCGACTGCTTCGCTGCTCTGGGTCTGGCTTGCCAATGTCGATAGCGGCTTCTTCGGCCCGGCCCTTCGCGCACTTGGCCTTGTCGAGCGAAGCCCCAATATCATGGCAAGCTTCGACACCGCCTTCGCAACCATCATCGTCATGGTCGTCTGGAAAATTGCGGGCTTTACGATGATCATCCTGCTGACCGGCCTGCAGGCCATTCCGTCCGAACTGACGGAGGCGGCCCGTATCGACGGCGCCGGTCGCTGGCAGCGCTTCCGGCATCTGACCCTTCCGCTGATGCGAAAGACGATTGCGCTGGCGCTGATCGTCTCGGTCACCGGCTCGATCCTCGCCTTCGACCAGTTCTACATCATGACGTCGGGCGGGCCGCAGAACAAGATGATCTCGGTCGTCTACTACATCTTCAACCAGTCCTTCGTGTCCTTCAATCTGGGCTACGGATCCGCCCTTTCGATCGTGCTTCTGGCGATCCTCGTTGCGATCTCCGTCGTCCAGCTCTGGCTGCTGCGTGTCGGGGAGGAACGTTGATGAGCTCTTCGAGACAACGCCGCGCCCGCAAGCGCTTCAGGTCGCAATCGGCCTACCATGTGGCCGGCATCGCCATTTCGATCTTCTTCCTGGCGCCTTTCATGATCACGCTCTTTGCCTCCTTCCGGCACGGTACGGAATCGAGCCTGCCGCCGCTGCCGCCATGGCCGACGACTGGGGTCAGCTTCGATGCCTATGCGCTGCTCGATACATTCGGCGCCGGAATCTGGCGGCACATGATCAACTCGCTCTTCGTATCGCTGGCGACGGTACTGCTGACAGTCGCCGTCAGCCTGCTTGCTGGCTATGGCTTCTCGCGCTACCGCTTCCCGCTGAAGAATGCGCTGTTCGTCTTGATCATTGCGACGCTGATGATCCCGTTCCAGTCGATCCTGACGCCGCTCTTCATCATTCTTGCGAAGCTTGGCCTCAACAACTCGCTGCTGGGGCTGACGCTGGTCTATGTGACGCTGCAACTTCCGTTCTCCGTCTTCATGATGCGCAACGCTTTCGACGCCGTGCCGAAGGAGATCGAGGAGGCGGCGCGCATCGACGGCGCGCGTGACCTGAGGCTGCTTGTCCGTGTGCTTCTGCCCCTGGTTCTGCCAGGTATTGCGACGGTCGCAATCTTCGCCTTCCTGAATGCCTGGAACGAATTCCTGGCCGCCCTCGTGCTGCTCTCCAGCAACGAGAAATACACGCTGCCCGTCCTCATGACGGCGGTGCGCGCCGGACGCCTCGGCGCCATCAACTGGGGCGCGGTTCAGGCCGGTGTCGTCGTCATGACGATCCCCTGCCTGATCGTCTTCCTGCTCCTGCAACGCTACTACATGCGCGGGCTGATGGCCGGCGCAGTGAAATGATGACCTTTCAACGAAATGGATGAAGCCATGAACAAGCTGAAGAGAGACCGCCAGTTCCGTCCCCTGCCCGTGCCGAGCGTCGAGCTGCATGGCCTGTTCGGCGATCGCCAGGATGCGATCTGCGATTCTACCGCCGAAACGCTACTCGACCGCTGCGTCGAAGCCGGCATGCTGCAGGCCATCGACGTGAACCAGCCAAGCCCGGGCGTCGTCATTCCGATCGGCCCCTGGGGCGGCACGACGCAGATGTTCTGGGACAGCGATCTCGGCAAGTCGATCGAGACCGTGGCCTATTCGCTCTACCGCCGGCCCAATGCGAAGCTCGAGGCCCGTGTCGATGAGATCATCGACATGTATGAGAAGCTGCAGGACAAGGATGGCTATCTGAACGCCTGGTTCCAGCGCGTGCAGCCCGGCCGCCGCTGGACGAACCTGCGCGACCACCACGAGCTTTATTGCGCCGGGCATCTGATCGAGGGCGCCGTCGCCTATTATCAGGCGACCGGCAAGAAGAAGTTGCTCGACATCATGAGCCGCTATGCCGATTATCTGATCACGGTCTTCGGCCATGGCCCCGGCCAGATGCCCGGCTATTGCGGCCATGAAGAAGTCGAACTGGCGCTGGTCAAGCTGGCGCGTGTGACGGGCGAGAAGAAGTATCTCGACCTTTCGAAGTTCTTCATCGACGAGCGCGGCACCGAACCGCATTTCTTCACCGACGAAGCGGTCCGCGACGGCCGCAGTGCCGCCGACTTTCACCAGAAGACCTATGAATATGGCCAGGCGCATGTGCCGGTGCGCGAGCAGAAGAAGGTCGTCGGCCATGCCGTGCGCGCCATGTACCTCTATGCCGGCATGGCCGATATCGCGACCGAATATAATGACGACACGCTGACGGCAGCACTCGAAACCCTCTGGGACGACCTGACAACCAAGCAGATGTACGTCACTGGCGGTATCGGCCCAGCGGCTGCCAACGAAGGTTTCACCGACTATTACGACCTGCCGAACGAGAGCGCCTATGCAGAAACCTGCGCCTCGGTCGGCCTCGTCTTTTGGGCAAACCGCATGCTCGGTCGCGGTCCGAACCGCCGCTATGCCGATATCATGGAGCAGGCGCTCTATAATGGCGCCATGGCGGGCCTTTCGCTCGACGGTACGCGGTTCTTCTATGAGAATCCCTTGGAAAGTGCCGGCAAGCACCATCGCTGGATCTGGCACCATTGCCCCTGCTGCCCGCCGAACATCGCACGCCTGCTGGCCTCCGTCGGCTCCTATATGTATGCGATCGCCGAAGATGAGATTGCCGTCCACCTCTATGGGGAGAGCAAGGCGCGCTTCGATCTCGGCGGCGCCAAGGTCGAGCTTTCACAGCAGACGCGTTACCCCTGGGATGGCGCGATCCAATTCGACCTGACGCTCGACCGCCCGGCTCACTTCGCGCTGTCGCTGCGGATCCCGGAATGGGCTGACGGTGCGTCGCTTTCTATCAATGGCGAAAAGCTCGATCTGGCATCCGTGCTGACGGATGGTTACGCGCGTATCGAACGCGACTGGAAGAGCGGAGATAAGGTCGATCTCTCCATACCGTTGACGGCCCGCAAACTCTTTGCCAATCCGCTGGTGCGCCAGGACGCCGGCCGAACGGCACTGATGCGCGGTCCGATGGTCTATTGCGTCGAGGAAACCGACAACGGCGCCGGACTGAACGGCATTTCGCTCTCCGCCGATATCTCGCAGGCCAAGACCTCCGAGATATCGGGCCTACGCGGCGCCGTGGCCCTCGAACTTCCCGTCAGCCGTGATGCGGCCGACTGGGGTTCTGCGCTCTACCGCACCTCTCCGCCGGCGGCAAAACAGTCGAGCGCACGTTTCGTGCCCTATCCTTTCTGGGATAATCGCGAACCGGGCGAAATGCTGGTCTGGGTCAGAGCGGCCGAGGCGCGCGGTGAATAATATGGCGGATACGGGCGTCGTACTGACCGAAATTCGCAAGAGTTTCGGCAATCTGGAAGTCATCCATGGCATCGACCTGACCATTGCAGAAGGGTCCTTCGTCGTGTTCGTCGGCCCTTCGGGATGCGGAAAATCGACGCTGCTGCGCATGATTGCCGGACTGGAGGACGTGACGGATGGCGAGATCGAGATCAAGGGACGCAACGTCACCGATCTCGATCCCTCCGACCGCGGCATCGCCATGGTCTTCCAATCCTACGCGCTCTATCCGCATATGAGCGTGCGCGACAATCTCGCCTTCGGCCTGAAGATGGCGCGAACGCAGGTCTCGGAAATCGAGACCCGCGTCAAGGCGGCCTCGGCGATCCTGAAGATCGACCACTTGCTCGACCGCCGGCCAGGGCAGCTCTCCGGCGGCCAGCGGCAGCGCGTGGCGATCGGCCGCGCGATCGTGCGCAAGCCTGACGTATTCCTCTTCGATGAGCCGTTGTCTAACCTCGACGCGGAACTCCGCGTCTCGATGCGCATTGAAATCGCCAGGCTCCATCGCGAGCTCGGCAATACGATGATCTATGTCACACACGACCAGACCGAAGCGATGACACTCGCCGACAAGATCGTCGTGCTGCGCGATGGGCACATCGAACAGTCGGGAACGCCGCGCGAGATCTACGAACGGCCGAACAATGTCTTCGTCGCGGGCTTCATAGGCTCGCCACGCATGAACCTGCTCGATGCAAGCTGGGCAGGTGACGGCACCATCCTGGCGGCCGGAAATCGCATTCGTTCGCCGATTGGCGGCGCCGGTCTAGCGGCCGGCCAGAAGATCACCCTTGGCGCGCGGCCGGAGCATCTGAGCATCGTCTCGGGGCCTGAGGATGACGTGTTGCGGGCTAGGGTTGATTTCGACGAATATCTCGGCGGCACACAATTCCTCTATTGCCAGCTTGGTGATGGCCAGCCGCTGACCGTCGAATACAGGGGATCTGGTGACATCCAGACCGGCAGCCAGCTCGCCTTCACCTGCGATCCCGCCCATCTGCACGTCTTCAACGCCGACGGCATGCGGCTCGACAAATAAACTCCGGCAGCTGTAGGCTTCGTTCATGTTCGTTCGATCCGGTCCCCAAGGCTTGAATAGATTTCGAGGCGATGAGCACCGGTCGATCGGGACAAGTCTTTCGCTGGAGGACAGCATCCGTCTGTCGTGTCGCATTGATCGTTTTCCTGGATTTCGAGGCCTCGTCCCTCAGCAAGAAAAGCGTTCCGATCGAAATTGCCTGGGTGTTCGAAGACGGTCGCTCCCGCTCGGCTCTGATCCGGCCCGCCGCCGACTGGGACGACTGGGCAGCCGATGCAGAAGCAATTCATGGGATTTCGCGGCAGTTGCTTGCATCGGAAGGCGAGCCGGTAGAGCAGGTCGCCCGTGAAATGGTCGAGGTTTTGAGCGGGCATGATCTCTATGCCAGTGCCCCTTCGTGGGATGGAAAATGGCTGAGCGTTCTCCTGCGCGCCGGCGGCTTTCCTCGGCATGCCCTCCGGCTCGGCAAGTCACGTGACGCCTTTACGGCCGCGGCGCGTGAATTAACGGGAGCGACCATCACGGAGACAGAGCTATCAAAGCTCATCGACGGCATCGTCGAGGAAAGCAAAACGGCAGTCCCGGCGCATCGCGCATTGGCGGACGCCACGCTTGAGCTTACCCGATGGAAGCTTGTCCGCGAGGCGGCCAAGAAGCGGATGGCGACAGGCGGGTAGAGGTCAGCGCTTGTGAAAGCTCTCGGTCACCCAGCGCGCAAAATCCGCAGCTGCGGGCGCAAGACGGTCGAAGCTGCGGGCAACCAGCCAGTAGGCGCCGTTTGGAACCGTCAGGTCGAAGAGCTGACGCAAGCGGCCGGCCCGGATTTCCTCCTCTGCAAAGGCTTCGTCCAGGAGTGCAACGCCCTGGCCGCGCAGTGCCGCCTGCAGCACGAGCCCGTCATCGGCATAGACTGGCCCCCTCGCCGTCTCGGGCATGGAAATGCCGGCCGCCTCGAACCACCGGCTCCAGGCGTCGCGGGTTTCCTCATGCAAGAGCCCATAAGCAAAAATGTCATGCGGAGAGGAGATCGGTGGGCCACGCTCCAGAAGATCGGAGGCGATCACCGGCACCATGCGGACATCGACCAGGTGCCGGCTTTCTGTCCGTGGCCATGCGGTGACGGTGGCGCTGTGCCGGATCGCGATCTGCGCCTGGCCTGTACGGAATTCGATCGTCCGCGGATCGGCATCGAGCGATATCTCGACGTCAGGATGGAGTTTGCGAAATTCCGGCAGCCGCGGCACCAGCCAGCAAGCGGCAAAGGAAGGTTCGACGCTGACTTTCAGATCCGCAGACACTGAAGCTCCACGGATATCCTCCAGGCACTGGTCGATCCGGTCGAAGGAAGGGGTGAGCACGGCAAGCAGCTTCCGGCCGCTTCCAGTCAGGATGACACTTCGATGGCGCCGCTCGAACAGCGGCTCACCCAATACCTGTTCCAGCTCGCGGATCTGTCGGCTGACGGCGGCCTGCGAGATGAACAGTTCCTCGGCCGCAAGCGTGAAGCTCTCGAGCCGTCCCGCGACCTCGAAGCTTCGCAATGCCGTCAGCGGCAGCCGACCACGCTTCATCCCATAACCTCAAGTCATCCGAAGTCGACGATAAGCTCGTTTGAAGGCCGGGCGCAAGGGGAGGAGAACACTTGGGAAAGGAGAGAAGTCATGTGGAAGCAGATCGTCTCAATCCTGATGGATGCCGTTCGCCTTGTCACCTTCACATCTGATGGCAAGGATAGCCGACGGCGCCGGGACTACTGAACGCTCACGCAGCTTATCGGGATTTTCGCGCATTCATAATCCTGCGCCGGGGTCTATATAGACCTCTCCTTACTAGAGAAGCAGGAGCATCACGATGCAGAAGCGTAAACTCGGCAGGCAGGGACTTGAAGTATCGGCCGTCGGCCTCGGATGCATGGGCATGAGCCAGTCCTACGGGCCGGCCGATGAGACGGAATCCCTCGCAACCCTTCACCGCGCCATCGAGCTCGGCTGCACTTTCCTCGATACAGCCGAGGTTTACGGCCCCTACAAGAATGAGGAACTGCTCGGTCGAGCTCTCAAGGGCCGTCGTAACGAGGTGACGCTGGCCACAAAATTCGGCTTCCGCCTGAAGGACGGCAAGCAGGTTGGCATCGAGCGTGACAGCCGGCCGGAAACCATTCGGAGCGCCGTCGAAGGTTCGCTCAGGCGCCTCGCCACCGACCACATCGACCTCATCTACCAGCACCGCGTCGATCCAGCCGTTCCGATGGAAGATGTCGCCGGTACCGTCGGCGAACTCGTCAAAGAGGGCAAGGTTCGCTACTTCGGCCTCTCTGAAGCCGGTGTCGCCAATATCCGCCGCGCCCATGCCGTCTTTCCGGTGTCGGCCGTCCAGAGCGAATATTCGCTGTGGGAACGCAATCTGGAAGCCGACGTCATCCCGGCTCTGAAGGAGCTCGGCATAGGCCTCGTGCCCTTCAGCCCGCTTGGGCGCGGCTTCCTGACCGGCGAGGTCAAGCGTGCCGAAGATTATCCGGAAGGCGATTTTCGCCGCGGCGATCCGCGCTATCAGGGCGAGAATTACGACGCCAATGTCCGCGCGGCAGATGCCGTGCGCGCGGTCGCATCCTCGCTCGGCGTCAAGCCCGGCCAGGTGGCGCTCGCCTGGATCCTGCACAAGGGCAGCGATTTCGTGCCGATCCCCGGTACCAAGCGCCGCACCTATCTGGAAGACAATATCGCCGCCGCCGACATTTCGCTCAGCGCCGAACAGGTGAAGGCGCTCGATGAAGCGCTTGCCCCCGGCAAGGTCTCGGGTAAGCGCTACAACGATACGATCATGTCGACCATCGATCGCTGAGGGTGGCTCACGCGTCGATATCGGTCGACAGCGTGATGTCTTTCTGCGCCTCAAGCTCGGCAAGCCGCTCGGTCAGGCCTTTGCGGATCGACTGATAGGTCGTGCTGCCGAGCGCGATCCGCTTTGGCGCCGGTTGCTTTCCGGCCGCCGCGATCATCGCGTCGGTCATTTTCACAGGATCGCCCAGGATCTTGAACGAGCCATCGGCAATCGCGCGGCGCACCTGACCGGCCGGTGTATCGTCATAAACATCCATCTGTGGCGGCCTGACGAGGCCAGCGCCGAAATCCGTGCCCGCAGGCCCAGGCTCGGCAATGGTGATGTCGATGCCGAAGGGGGCGACCTCTTGCGCCACGGCCTCGATGAAGCCTTCGATCCCCCATTTGGTGGCGTGATAGAGGCTGAAATTCGGATAGGCGATCTGCCCGCCTTCCGAGGCAACCTGCAGGATGCGGCCGCCGCCCTGCCGACGCAGATGCGGCAACGCGGCCCGGATCACCTGGATGGAGCCGATCAGGTTGGTATCGATCTGATGGCGAATCTGTGCATCGCTCACCTCTTCTGAGGCGCCGAACAGGCCATAACCGGCATTGCTGACAACGACATCGATGCGTCCCATCTGCTCGAAGGCGGCGTCGACGACTGCATGAACGGCCCGGTCATCGGTGACGTCGAGGGTCGCGACCCAGAGCCGTTCGCCATACTGCGCTTCAAGGTCAGCCAGGGCTTCGCGCTTGCGCAAGGTTGCGGCGACGCGATCGCCGCGCGCCAGCAGTTTCTCAGTCATGATCCGGCCGAAACCGGAGGATGTGCCTGTGATGAACCATGTCTTTGTCATCGTCTCCACCTTTCTGATACCGCTGGATCGCGGCTTGATGAAAACAAAGATAGAGACGATTATTGATGTGATAATCCGTTCAAATCCGTATGATCTGTTGAAAAATACCCATGAGTTATCGGCCGACACTTGATGACCTCAATGCCTTCTCGGCAATCGTCACCCATCGCAGCTTCCGCAAGGCGGCCGGCGAACTCGGCCTCTCGCCTTCGACGCTCAGCCATATGATGCGCAACATGGAGGCACGCATGGGCGTGCGCCTGCTGCATCGCACGACGCGCAGCGTCGCGGCCACCGAAGCCGGCAAAATGCTTCTCGACAGGCTGAAACCGGTCTTGCGCGATCTCGATCTGGCGCTGGATGCCGTCGGCGAATTCGGAGGTCAGCCGAGCGGTACGCTGCGCATCAACGCCAGCGAAATTGCCGCCCGCGTGCTGTTGAATGCCGCCATTCCTCTCTTCCTCGAACGCTATCCGGAGATATCGCTCGATATCGTCACCGAAAACCGGCTGGTCGATATCGTCGGCGAAGGCTTCGATGCCGGCATCCGCCTTCGGGAATCCGTGCCGCTTGATATGATAGCGGTCGAATTCGGCGGCGAAGCACGTTTCCTCGCGGTTGCCTCACCAGCTTACTTGAAAGATCACAAGCGACCGAAGACGCCTGAAGACCTCAAGCGCCACCGCTGCATCCGCCTGCGTATGCCGAGCGGCAAACTCTACCGCTGGGAGTTTGAGAAACATGGCCAGGAAGTGACTATCGAAGTATCGGGCGCCCTGACGCTCGATCATGTAGAACTGATGGCGGAAGCGGCGGTCAAAGGGCTCGGCATCGCCTATGTGCCGGAAAGCGTCGCGCGGCCCTATCTTGCCAGCAGCGAGGTTATCTCTGTTCTTGACGACTGGTGCCCGTCGATCCCCGGACTCTGCCTCTATTATCCCGGTCACAGGCACGTGCCGCAAAGCTTGCGCGCCTTCATATCCGTGCTGACGGAAGTCGAGCGGCAAGGTGCTTAGCCTCCCCGCACATCACCCCTGCCCATTCTGTCTCGCCTGTTCTGCAGAGCGGAAGCGCGCCGGCGTTATGCCGCGTCTTACCTTGAAAGCCTTGCCGAAGGCGGCTTCGGATTCATAACCGACCTCTGCAGCGATATCTGCAACGGTCCGGCGCGTCCTGAGCAGCTGGTCACTCGCCAGCATCATCCTGATATCGGTCAGGAACGCGCCGACCGTCATTCCCGCGCGCTCGCGAAATTGCCGGGCATAGGTAGCCCGCGACATGGCCGAATGACGGGCAAGATCGTCGATCGTCCAGCCAAAGGCCGGCGAGGACATCATTGCCACGACGGATTTGCCGAGCCTGGCATCCCCGAGCAATTGCAGCAGCCCCGTGGACGCGACGGGCGAGACCTTGCCGGCCCTCACTGCCATGATGAAAAGCGAGAGACAGGTCGCGGTGATGATCGCCAATGCTCCCGGCCTCTCTTCAGCGGTCTCCCTATAGAGCATGGCGACCAACGTCTTCAGCAGCTCCTCCGACTCCTCGATGAGCGATACGTGAAAGACGTCAGGCAGGCTATCGAGCAGCAAGGCAGCAGATCCCGGTGCGCAATCGAAATGACCACAGAGCAGGTCGACATCGGCCTCGCCTTCGCCGTTTTCGCGCAAAGGCAGCATGCCACCCACGGCGATGCGCAGGGGCCGTGCTTCGCCGCCTGGCCGCAAGCCAACGATCGCATGCGCATCCCCGCGCGGCAACAGCAGGAAATCGCCAGAGCGCAAGGTGACTTCACGACCGGAGCCGAGGCGAATGAGGCAATCGCCGCCGAGGATCAGATGAAACGGTAGCGTACCTGCTGCGACGGATTCGTGGTCGATATGAAACGCGCCCTGCAGCCGGCAGCGAATGTCGAGCGTCGGCTGCAGGCGGGCGAGTTCGATAAGGCGGCTTAAAACATCCATGAGACGAT
Organism: Hyphomicrobiales bacterium; assembly: GCA_900468805.1. Lineage (GTDB taxonomy): Bacteria > Pseudomonadota > Alphaproteobacteria > Rhizobiales > Rhizobiaceae > Rhizobium. Next base: position 42,681 of record UEIF01000012.1, read on the forward strand.
CGCGCTAGAAAATGACTTTTTTGAGCATTCAAACTATCACTTTTAACGGTCATAGTCACTCCCAACAGCCGAGGCAATCACGCCGTCGCTGATATGAGAAGGAATGATTTTCATGTTGGATTGGAAGGAATATCGCGGCGAACTCCTGGGCCGGATCGGCGAAATCGCCAAGATCGTGCCAGAGACGATCAAAGGCTATCAAACCCTTTCGACCGCAGGACAGAAGACCAACCATCTCGACGCCAAGCAGCGCGAGCTGATCGCCCTTGCCGTGGCCGTAACCGTCCGTTGCGATGGCTGTATTGCCGTACATACGACCGAAGCCCAGAAGGTCGGCGCCACCAAAGAGGAAATTGCTGAGGCTCTCGGTGTCGCGATCTCCGTTAATGCTGGTGCCGCTCTTGTCTATTCGGCCCGCGTGATGGACGCTGCCGACGCCATTGCAAAGTAAACGTCCAAAGTGAACCGCTTGCCGCACCGGCAGGGCAAATGACCCTGCCGGACCAATCCGGAGAAACGAACATGTCGCTCCCCCGCATACCCGCTGCATTCTTTGGCATTGTTCTTGGCGTTGTCGGGCTCGGCAGCAGTTGGCGCGCCGCCGCTGCCATCTGGCCGGTTCCGACCAGCGTGGGCGAAGCCATCAGCCTTCTTGGCTTTGCCATCTGGCTCGTCCTCATCCTCCTCTACGCCGCGAGATGGTTTGCCGCGCCGAAGGAGGTGACAGCTGAACTTGAGCATCCCATCCAGTGCTGCTTCGTCGGCCTGATCGGCGTCGCGACCATGCTGGCGGGACTTGCGATCCTTCCTTATTCGCGCATCGCAACTGAAGTTCTCGCTCTGGCGGGTTTCGCAATCACCCTGTTTTTCCTGCTCTGGCGAACCGGGCTGCTCTGGCGTGGTGGGCGTGATCCGGTCACCAACACCCCGGTTCTTTATCTGCCGACTGTTGCAGGTTCTTTCGTCACCACCATCACGGCCGGCACGCTTGGTTATGCCGACTGGGGCCAGCTCGCCTTCGGCGCCGGTTTCTTTTCCTGGCTGGCAATCGAATCCGTACTGTTGCATCGCCTTCTGATGGCGCCAGAGCTAGCCGCACCGCTGCGGCCAACTCTCGGCATCCAGCTTGCTCCACCCGCCGTCGGCAGCGTCGCCTATCTGAGTGTGACGACCGGCACGCCCGATATGCTCGTGCACGCCATGTTCGGTTACGCCATCCTGCAGGTCCTGATCATCGGCCGCCAGTTGCCCTGGATCATGCAGCAACCCTTCGCCGGCTCCTATTGGGCCTTCACCTTCGGCCTCACCGCGCTTTCGACAGCAGTGCTGCGCATGACGGCGCGCGGCGACACCGGCGCGATCAGCGAGCTTGCGCCCGTTATCTTCGTGCTCGTCAATATCGCGCTTGCGATCATTGCAGTCGGGACGCTCTGGCTGCTGGTGAAAGGCAAGCTTCTTCCTGCTCCTGTCCAGGCCTGAGAGCCCAACGGCTTTAGGCGCTTGCTACTTCCTGCTGCAGATCGACCACCGCCTTGATCGGCAGGTGGTCGGACGCCATGCGGGCGAGCGGGGTGTCATGCACCTCTACCACGGAGATGATGCCTTCCCGGTTGGCGATGATGCGGTCGAGCGCCAGGACGGGCAGGCCGGCAGGAAAACTCGGAACGGCAGGAGGCAACGGACCAAAAGCCGTCTGGAAACTATTGAGGGACGAGCGGTCGCCGAGCCGCCATTCGTTGAGATCGCCAAGCAGGATGGTCGGCATTTCATGCCGGTCGCTGATGAGATCGACCAGCATCTTTGCCTGTTGCGCCCGCGAGTGACGCAGCAGGCCGAAATGAGCGGCGATGATGCGTAGCTTCCCGCCGGCTTCGAGCTCGATTTCGGCAACCAGCGCGCCGCGCGGCTCCAGCCCCGGCAGCTTCACCTGATGAACATCATGGACCAGGCCCTTGCGGACGAGCACCACATTGCCGTGCCAGCCATGCGCTTTCACCGCCCCTGAGATCGGAACCGGAACGAGCCCGGTTTCGCGTTCCAGGCGGGCGAGATCGAGAATGCCCGTACGCTCGCCGAAACGCGTATCGGCCTCCTGCAGCGCGATGACGTCGGCATCGATCTCATGGATGACACGGCTCGTGCGTTCCGGATCGAAGCGTCGGTCGGTGCCGACGCATTTATGGACATTGTAGGAAGCGATCAGAGTGCCGTCATTGCGCGGTTTCGGCCCCGCACGCCAGGTCTCAACGCGCTTCTTCCTGTTCTTGATGGAGGCCATGATACTGGCGGGGAGACTGTCTTTCTTCTTGGCTTGCATCGGAAGGAACGCCGGCTCCATTGCTCGGAAAGCTCTTTTCAGGATTATAGGCAACGCAGCAAAACTTGCCATGCCGCAATCACGAAAACTCGATCAAAGATATGGCGAACCCAGCCACAGCACCTTTTCGAGCAGCCGCACCAGGAAGGGTCGCGACCACAGCCCCTCGAGCGTAACCGGTGTGGCAGACTTGATGGCATCGTCGATGCGCTCATCGATTTCGGCAGCAAAACCGGCATTCAGCACTTCGAGATCGATCTCGAAATTCAGCCGGAGCGAGCGCGGATCGAGATTGGAGGAGCCGACATAGGCCCAGGTTCCATCGATCGAGAGCAGCTTGGAATGGCTGAAGCTGCCGGTCGAACGCCAGATGCGGCAGTAGTTCTTGACGATCTGGTCAAACTGCGCGGTCATCGCCCGGTCGACCAAGACGAGGTTGTTGGCGGCAGGCACGACGATGTCGACCTCCACGCCGCGACGGGCCGCTGTCGTTAGTGCACTGATCAGCTCCCGATCCGGTAGAAAGTAAGGCGACATGATCCGGATGGACTGGCGCGCAACGGAAAAAGCGCCCATCAGCATTTTGTGGTTCGTCTCAACGCTCCGGTCCGGCCCGGAAGCGACGATGCGCATGAAGACCGGATCGCCGCGCTTGCGCTCCGGCCGGTCGATGCGCCAGGCCTCGCCGTTCAGGACTTCGCCTGTGGTGAAACGCCAATCCTCGGCGGCCACATCGAAGAGATCGGCAACTGCCGGGCCGCTGACACTGAAATGCGTGTCATGGGCAAAGCTCCCCCCGACCGCTTCCTCGCTGAAGCCTTCACGGATATTCATGCCGCCCGTCAGCGCGATCTTTCCATCCGCGATCAGGATCTTGCGGTGGGTGCGCAGGTTCGCGTAGGGCAGCCTGAGACCCATGATGACGTTGCCGTTGAAGACATCGACCGTCACCCCGCCCTCCTGCAGACGGCCGAGAATACTCGGTACCGAATAGCGCGCACCGACCGCATCGATCAACACGCGCACCTCCACGCCGCGCCGGACGGCTGCAATCAGCGCATCGGCGATGCGAAGCCCGATCCGGTCGCGGTCGAAGATATAGGTTTCGAGCAGGATGCTGCGTTCGGCGGTTTCGATCGCCGTCTTCATCGCCGCATAGGCTTCGTCGCCGTTTTCCAGCATGTCGATGGTGTTGCCGGTCGTCAGCGGATAACGGGTGACGCGATCACCAAGTGTCTGCAGGGCTGCAAAGCGGCGGCCGAACTGGCTGATGACGGCATCGGTCTCCGCGTCGAATTTTTCGAGCTCGTCCAGATCGGCGGCAGGCAGCAATGCGTCGCGGCGAAGGCTCAACGACTTGCGGCGGATGCGGTTGATGCCGGCAATCATGTAAAGCAGGGCGCCGATGATCGGCGAGAGGATGATGACGCCCACCCACCCGATCGCCGCCCGGACCTCTTCCTTGGTCATAGCAGCATGGATCGCCGCCGCTGCCCCCATGGCAATCGAGATGACGAAGAGGATATGCGGCCAGTAGGTCGACAACAATTGAAACATCGCCACAAGATATAACCGCGAAGCGTCTGCGTTCAATCAGTCCGCGGCCCGCTCTCAACGCGAAATTTTCAGTTGTTTAATTCGCCGGCTCAACATCGACGGCAAAGACGACGGAATGTGGGGGTAGCGCGCCATCCTCGGCAGGCTTTGCTGCCTTGCCGTAGCGCTCATAGATCACCGTCCCGGCGACCGACGGCAAGATAAGGGCCTGCCCCGATAAATTGGCGCGCAGAGCCAACGTCAGATTGGCGAACTTCCACGAGACGGCGACCGCCCCTTCCGGCGCTTCAAGCACGCCACTCCCGATGGCCCAGCTCTGCCGCAGCAGCGGCACGATATAAGTTTTCCGCAGCGCCAGGAGCTCCGAGACGAATGCCAGGTTTTTCCGGCCCTCTTCGCTCTCGCGCAATTGCCAGTCAAGTTTCGAATTCTCGAAGGTCGAAAAGGCATTTGGATCGGGCAAATCGGCCAGGGACCTTTCGGCCTTCAATCCGCCAAAACCCTCGGCTTCCGCCATACGACCCTCGCGGACTATTTTGGCGAGCTCGCCCGTGTAATCGGTGAAGAAATAGAAGGGCTGCCTCTCCCTATATTCCTCCCCCATGAAGAGAAAGGGAATGTGCGGTGAAAGCAGGAGTATCGCGGTCAACGCATCCAGCATATCGGGATCGGAAAGGCTTACCAGCCGCTCGCCGAAAGCGCGGTTGCCGATCTGGTCGTGGTTCTGCAGGAAATCGACAAAGGCGGTCGGCGGCAGGTAGCGACGCTCCCCGACGGGCAGTTCCGGCGGATCGGTTCGATCAGGATAGATAAAGCCGTGCTGAAGCGCGATGCGAAGCTTATGCCAGAGCTGATCGGCGAAAGGCTTGTAGTGGCCGACCGTTTCACCGGTCGCGATGATGTGCGCTACATGATGAAAATCATCGTTCCATTCGGCCTCGTAGGCTTTGGGAGCGCCGCTCTCGTCACGGTCCAGCAACTCCACGAGATTGCGCTGGTCTTCGACGACGAGATGGACCTGCCTGTCGGCTAAGGCGGCTTTCACTTCGTCGGCCATAGCCGACAGCACATGCTTTTCGGACGTGTCGTGGATTTGCTCCACGGCATCGAGCCTGAGCCCGTCCAGCCGGAACTCGTCGATCCAGTAGATCGCATTCTCGATGAAAAAGTGCCGTACCGGATTTCGCCCGAAATCGATTGCCGCCCCCCAGGGCGTTTCCCGGTCTTCGCGGAAGAAGCCCGGCGCATAGCTGGGGAGATAATTGCCCTCGGGTCCGAAATGATTGTAGACGACATCGAGCAGCACCATGATGCCAAGGCCATGCGCCGTATCGATGAAGGCCTTGAAATCGGCCGGCGTGCCATAAGCGGAATGCGGCGCATATTGTAGCACACCGTCGTAACCCCAGCCGCGATTACCGGCAAACTGCGCAACGGGCATCACTTCGACAGCCGTGATGCCGGTTTCCGCGAGATGCGTGAGCTTCTCCGCCGCAGCACGGAACGTACCCTCGGGCGTAAAGGTACCGATATGGATTTCGCTGATGATCGCCTCTTCCCAGGGGCGGCCGCGCCAGCCAGAATTCCGCCATCGATAGTGGGGATCGACGATCAATGATGGGCCATGCACATCCCCGGCCTGCCTTCGCGACGCCGGGTCCGGCACAGCCCTTCCGTCCGGCAGAACGAACATATACTCGTCGTCGGCAGATGCCTCCACCACAGTTACCTCGAACCAACCGTCGCCAATATGCTCCATCGAGATATCTCGGCCCCGATGCCGCAGCGATAGCGCGTCCGCGCCTGGTGCCCAAAGGCAAAAACGCGCGCCGTTGCCCTCAATGAGCTTTGCGCCCCAGCGCGCCGTGATCCTGCCGGTCTGTGAAATCTGGTTCATCCCTCACCCCGTCTGATTTCCATCAGCATCAAATTCCTGAGGCTGCGCGTTGTTCCGAACAGACAGGAACAATCCGGAGCGCGATCGGTTGAAGGTGAAAGCCAAGGGATCGCCGTCATGAACGTCGCACCGAAATTCGGTCCTGCCTTCACGCTTGAAAGCGCCGATGCCGCCAACCTCGATCCGCTCGAACGTCAGGCTGAAGCCTGCACGCGCTGCGACCTCTACAAGAACGCAACCCAGCTCGTCTTCGGCGAAGGATCGCAAAAGGCCGATATCATGCTTGTCGGCGAACAGCCCGGCGACAAGAGGATATTGCAGGCCACCCCTTTGTCGGCCCGGCCGGACGCCTGCTCGACATCTGTCTCGAGGAGGCTGGGCTCGAGCGCTCGCGATGCTACGTCACCAATGCGGTCAAGCACTTCAAGTTCGAGCCTCGCGGCAAGCGCCGCCTGCATTGGAAGCCCAACACGGGGGAGATCCAGCGCTGCTCCTGGTGGCTCGGGGCTGAAATCAACCTCGCGCAGCCGAGTCTCCTCGTCGCGCTCGGTGCGACCGCACTTTATTCTCTCCTTGGCTCAAAGGTGAAACTGACAGCCTCACGCGGTCACATCTTCACGCCGGAGAACCGTCCGCCGGTTCTCGTGACCATCCACCCTTCCTTCCTCCTGGGATTCGCAAGGAAGAGGATTTCGCGCTCCAGCGTGCGAATTTTATCGAGGAATTGCGCCACGCTGTCCAATATCAAGGCAACTAGAACGAGTTGTTGCCTATAAATATTGCAACGCAAAAATATTTCCGACAGACTTGGCAAATCCACTTGAAACCGGCCCCATAGTCTGGAACCTTTTTCAAAGGTATCGCGTTCGAACGACGGCATGTTGTGACTGGAGATCAGCGATGGCAGAAACTCGGGACGAGTGGATAAAGAAACGTGCATATGCCCTCTGGGAAGAAGAGGGGCACCCGATGGGAAGGGATTCCATCCATTGGGAACAAGCAAGGGCCGAGCATGACGCACTCAAGGGGGCTTCAAAATCTCCAAACGGCAAGGAAGTGAAACCTAAGGCGAAGCGTGCGGCCGCAGCCAAGACGGCGGCACCGGTAGCTGAGGTCGCGAATGGCGGCGAAGCCAGGAAACCTGCCAAACAGGCGGCAACAAACACAAAGACCGACGGCATCGTCAAACCCGCCCCGAAGCGGACAGCCCTACGTAAATCGGCCTCCTGACAGGAAATATTCAGTTGCAGTGAAAAAGGGCGCTCTGAATAGCGCCCTTTGGCCCGTTTTGTCATAAGTTTGAATTGGTTCCACGCTAAGAAGTTCATGAAGCGCCAGCTTCTGTGCGGGGGTGACCACAAGCCGAATGAAACGTCCGTCTGGACAGCTTTGTAAAAAAGCTGCGTCCACCCCTCGAAACGGGGAACAGGAACCTCTTCCGTTTGTTTCTGCCAACAGGCAAACGGAGGACGTCGCCATGAACAGCTGTTTTGCTGCTATCATACCGGTCCGCGTGGCCTGCGCCGGTGGTTTTCAAGCGCGGGTGTAGGGGATGGAGATGTCGCTTCTTTTCATCGCCGCCCTGCTCTACGTCGGCTTCGCGCTCGGCCTGATCCTTTTTGTCGATAATATAGTCGGCATATTTTTCCGTGATCCGCGCAAACCAATCCAGTTTCGATCTTTCGTGTTAAGTCGCGCTTTTGCCGCCTCGCAGAAACTGGACCCGAAGCAGGAAATATAAACGCCCTGGCTGAAGTAATCGGAGCTTTGCCCGGTTAACGATATTTGTAGCTCGGCCTTTCCCTTATGTCCCACGCCTCTATTTTGTCGACATGGACCGGCAAGCCCGGTGCGGACTATGCCGCAGCAATGAATGAAAGCGATTTTTGATGGCACGGGTTGGGGGCCGCTGGCCAGAAGGCGATAGCGAAATCGGCAATCTGCTGCGCCGGGGAAACATAGACGCAGCCGGCATCGGGCCGGTCGAGGCATGGCCAAGTTCCCTCAAGCACATCGCGGAAATGGTGGTCAATTCACGCCAGCCGAAATTCGTCGCCTGGGGTTCGGAACTCGCCTTTATTTACAACGACGCCTATGTCGCGATCTTCCCCGAACGGCATCCTGCATCCCTCGGAAAACCCTTCCACAAGGTCTGGTCGGATATCTGGCCGCAATTCGAGCCGATCGTGCAGGCAACGCTCGATGGACGGTCGCAGCTCTACAAGGAACTTCTCGTTCCCATGAGGCGCGAAGGCCAGACGGAGGACACGTGGTTCACCTTTTCCTATACGCCGCTGCGGGACGACGACGGCAAGGTCGCCGGCATTCTCTGCGCGACAATGGAAGTGACGGACCAGGTGCTTGGCAAACGTCGCGAGAGCATCGCGCTGGATGAGGCGCGAAAAAAATCCACCACACTCGCTGTTGTCAATCGCGCCGGTGCGGCAATCACGGCCGAGCTTAACGTCGATCGCCTGACACAGATCGCCGTCGATGCCGGCGTGACGTTGACGGACGCCGAATTCGGCGCGTTCTTCTACAATGTCGATGATGGTGAAGGCGGCAGTTACATGCTTTACGCGCTGTCTGGTGTTGAACGGAAACATTTCGACAGGTTTCCGATGCCGCGCAACACCAAGGTCTTTGCGCCGACTTTCAACGGCGAGGGCGTCGTGCGCTCCGACGATATCCTGCTTGATCCGCGCTACGGGCAGAATGCGCCGCATTCCGGCATGCCGAGCGGCCACCTTCCTGTGCGCAGCTATCTCGCCGTTCCGGTCAAGTCGCGCGACGGCAGCGTCATTGGCGGACTGTTCTTCGGTCACAGCCAGCCCGCCCGCTTTTCGGATGCGGCAGAGGCAAGCCTCGTCAGCCTGGCGGGCCAGTCTGCCGTCGCAATCGACAACGCCAGGCTCATCCGCGCTGCAGAGGTCGAAATCGCCCAGCGCCGCGGTGCCGAGGACCAGCTCCGTAAGCTGAACGAAACGCTTGAGGTTCGCGTCGCCGCCGAAATCCTCGAACGCCAGCAGGCGGAAGCGGCCCTGCAGCAGGCGCAGAAGATGGAATCGATCGGCAAGCTCACCGGCGGCGTAGCCCACGATTTCAACAATCTGCTGCAGGTCATTTCAGGCAATCTCCAGCTTCTAGGCAAGGATGTGACGAATAACGGCCGAGCCAAGGAGCGCATTGCCAACGCGCTATCCGCCGTCGAGCGCGGATCGCGGCTCGCCAGCCAGCTTCTCGCCTTCGGCCGCCGCCAGCCCCTGGAGCCGAAGGTGATCAATATCGGCCGCCTCGTCTCTGCCATGGATGACATGCTGCGCCGCGCGCTGGGTGAGGAAATCGAAGTGGAGACCATGGTCTCCGGCGGCCTCTGGAACAGTTTTGCCGATCCGATCCAAATTGAGAACGCACTGCTGAACCTTGCGATCAACTCACGTGATGCAATGGATGGCGCCGGCAAACTGACGATCGAAGTGGGCAATGCCTTTCTCGACGATTCCTATAGCCGCACTCATCCGGAGGTCGCAGCCGGCCAATATGTGGTGCTCGCCGTCACCGACACCGGCTCAGGCATGCCACCGGAGATCATCGAACAGGCTTTCGAACCGTTCTTCTCCACCAAACCGGAGGGTAAGGGTACCGGTCTCGGCCTTTCCATGGTCTACGGTTTCGTCAAGCAGTCCGGCGGCCATGTGAAGATCTACAGCGAGATCGGAGAAGGCACGACGGTGAAGCTTTATCTTCCCCGCTCCTTCCAGAGCGAGGACCGGATAGCCACTGGCGACAATGTTCCCGCAACCGGCGGCACCGAGACTATTCTGGTCGCCGAGGATGATGAAGGTGTGCGTACAACCGTCGTCGAGATGCTGACCGATCTCGGCTATTATGTCCTGAAGGCCAAGGATGCGCAGAGCGCGTTGACCGTGATCGAGAGCGGCGCGCATATCGACCTGCTTTTTACCGACGTCGTCATGCCTGGTCCGCTGAAGAGCCCTGAACTCGCGCGCATGGCCCGCGAGCGGCTGCCCAACGTCGCCGTGCTTTATACGTCAGGCTATACCGAAAACTCGATCGTCCATGGCGGCCGGCTGGATCCCGGCCTGGAGCTCCTCTCCAAGCCCTATACACGGGAGGCCTTGGCGCGAAAAGTCCGCCACGTCCTGGTCAATCAGCCACAACGCCGCCAGAGCAACCCGGTGCCGCTGCCAGACAGCGCGCAGCCGCGCGACATCGTCCAGGCCAGGCTGAAACTTCTGTTGGTCGAGGATGATGCCTTCATCCGCATGGATACAGCCGAAATCCTGCGGGACCTCGGCTATGACGTGATCGAAGCCGACAGCGGCGAACAGGGCATCGAACTCCTGCACAGCACGGAGATAGATATCGTCGTTGCCGATGTCGGCCTGCCGGGCATGTCCGGCCCGGCCTTAGCAGCGCTGGCGCGCGAAGCCTTCCCTTCGGTCGGCCTCGTCTTTGCGACCGGCAACAGCAATCTGCCGGATGCGAACCGTTTTTCCGGTTCTGTGCTGCTGCCAAAGCCGTTTACCACTGCAGCACTCGACCGCGCAGTGAAGACCGCTGCCCGCCAGCGCCCCATAGCATAGGGGCCCCTGACTGCCTCGGGCCTTCGAGTTCCGGAAATTTCCCGAACTGGTGGCGGCCGCGAAGGCTCGGAACTTTTTACATGGCCGGCGGTTGAGCCTCTTTCGAGCCAGAGGAGGCAACCATGCCGAAAGGTGACAAATCCGCTTATACCGACAAGCAGAAGAGAAAGGCCGAGCATATAGAGGAAGGCTATGAGGACCGCGGTGTATCCCAAGGGGAGGCCGAACGCCGCGCATGGGCAACCGTCAACAAGGAAAGCGGCGGCGGCAACAAATCAGGCTCTGGGCGCGGCAAGACGGATACGAACGAATCCTCCGAAAAAGGCGGACAGATCGGCGGACACGCCTCCGCATCCCGCGCGAAAGAAGAGCGTTCCGCTTCCGCCAAGAAGGCAGCCGCCACTCGCAAGCGCAACGAGCACCACGCCCATCACTGACGGCACGATCAGCCAGGTAGCGGGCAGACTCGCGCCGCATGTCGCTGCGAAGGAAACGTACGATTGCGAAAAGCGAGATAAAATGGTCACAGCGTGTCACCGAAAACAGTGACGCCCTGGTCCTTAAGGAAGGCGCATTCGCCTCCGACGATCCGAAAAAGATCGCCGATTGCCTGAAACACTCGGCCGAAAACAGCGACCGGCGCAAATCGAACCCCCTCCAGTCGGCCATGTCGATGCTGAATTTCTACATCGACCGCGCTGACGACCAATTGACGAAGAAGCAGACGGGCACACTTGAAAAGGCGAAGGACGAACTTCGCAACGATTTCGGCCGAGAAACCAGACATTAAGGACATCACGAGGGCAAATGACTTACGAGCTTTATTACTGGGACGGCATCCAGGGCCGTGGAGAATTTGTGCGGCTGGCGTTCGAGGAAGCGGGTGCCGACTATATCGACATGACCCGCCAGTCCGGCCCCGGGCGTGGCACCGGCGCGATGTTGACCATCATGGAAAGCAAAAGCGAGGCGCATATTCCCTTTGCCCCACCCTTCCTCAAGGAGGGCGACCTCATCATTCCGCATGTCGCCAACATTCTTCTCTACCTCGGCCCCAAACTCGGACTGGCACCGGATGACGAAGGGCTGCGCTATGTGGTGAACGGGTTGCAGTTGACGATCACCGATTTTGTAGCCGAGGTGCATGACACGCATCACCCGATCGCCACCTCGCTCTACTATGAAGACCAAAAGGAGGAAGCGAAGGCCCGCTCGGCCGATTTCACCAAGGAGCGCATCCCGAAATTCCTCGGCTATTTCGAACGCGTGCTGCGTCAGAATCCGTATAGCGCCAAACATGTAGCCGGCGATGCACTGACGTATGTGGACCTGTCGCTCTTCCAGATCGTCGAAGGCCTCGTTTATGCGTTTCCAAAGGCGATGAGCAGCTACCGCAGCAAATATCCGCTGCTTGCCGCCCTCCATGACAGCGTCGAGCATCGCCCCAACATCGCCCGCTATCTGAAATCCGACCGGCGCTTGCCTTTCAGCACGGAAGGCATTTTCCGCCACTATCCGGAACTCGACATGGATGCTTTCTGATCAGGGATTGCTTTCAATTTTTCGGGAACGATTGGCATTGCCATCGGTTTTGCCTTCGATCCAGAATTTGAAATGTCGAAAAGGTCGAGGAAGGCCGCCACGAGAACGTGCCCCATACTCTCCTGTTGAATGCGTAACCCGCAGCTCCGCTGCGGGTTCTTTTTATTCACTCGGGAATGCTGCGACGCGTCAGGAAATCCAGCATGCGGTTCTCATCCGCCCGAAGCCCACGCAGGGGCTCGCTACCGCCCTCCTCCAGCGTCTCATCCTTGGCCGAAAGCGCAATGATTGCCGGGTGGATGTAACTGGAGCGCGAGATCGCCGGCGTATTGTGCAGGGCGTCTGCCGCAGCCTCCGACATTTCCTTGACGGACGGCCGCCGTCCTTCTGAAACGGCGTTGCGCGCTGCGCCGAAAGCGGCAAGCGAACCTGCCCATGTACGGAACGTCTTGGCGGAAATGGCAATGCCCGAGATCTCAGCGAGATAGGCATTCAACCGGCCGGAATCGATCGGCCTTAGCGCCCCGGTCTCATCCTTCCAGACGAAAAGCTGCCTGCCCGGCAGATCGGCGATCTCTTCCAAAATCTTCTGCAGGCGCGGATGTTTGAGACTGCGCTGGACCCGTTTGCCACCCTTGGCGCGGAATTTCAGCTCGATACGCCCATCGACCATCTTCAGATGACGTTTCAGCAGGGTCGTTGCACCATAGGTGTCGTTCTCCTTCACATAGGCCTGGTTGCCGACACGCAGATGCGCTTCGTCGAGCAATATCGTCAGCGCCGCAAGCACGCCGTTGACGTCCTCCGCACCGGTATCGACATGGCGCAGCACCGTTCGCCGGATCTTTGGCAGCGCATTGCCGAATTCGATGAGTTGATGGAATTTTCCGGTGCTGCGGAAGGATTGCCAGTCCTTGTGATAACGGTATTGTTTGCGGCCACGGACATCGAAGCCGGTCGCCTGTAAATGCCCGTTCTCGTCAATGCAGATCCACACATTGTCATAGGCCGGCGGCAGGCCGAGCGCACGGATGCGCGCCCGCTGGATCTCATCGGCCAGTGTTTTCCCGTCCGGCAACGTATAGCTGAAGCCCTTTCCCTTCCGTCGTCTGCGGATACCGGGTTCGGTATCGCTGACATAAACCAGGCCAAGCTCGGTGATGACGTCGGCATTCATTCTTGCTACTGATCCGTCACTTGCTCCGCCGACCAAAATGGAACCACCTGCGGCGCTCAGCCCTGCTTGCATCCTTTGGCGGTTTGGTCTGCCCCTTCGGCGCAAAGACTGCGATGCTTTGGGCATAAACCATCACGGGGCTTTCCTGCTCATGAAGCTTGAAACCGTCGTCCTCCGCCCCGGTATCGAGCACGCGAGCCCATTGCTTCAGGCCATTGACCTCGGGCAAATACACCTCGCAATCGCCGCCGGCGTTGAAGACCAGATAGAGATCATCCATCTCTTCCGTCTCAGGGGAATGCGCACTCTTAGAAAGATAGACGCCGAGCACCTGAAGCCCGTCGTCATTCCAAGCGCCGTCATCCATGAAGTTGCCATCCGGTTTGTACCAGGCGATTTCGATGCGTCCGTCCTCGGTACTGTCACCCGTCAGAAAACGCTCCTGCCTCAGCACGGGATGCGCCTTGCGGAAGGCAACCGCATTGCGACAAAAATCGAGGAACGGATCATCGAGGCCATCCCACTTCGTCCAGCCGATCTCATTGTCCTGGCAATAGGCGTTGTTGTTGCCGCCCTGGCTGTTGCCGATCTCGTCGCCGGCGAGGATCATCGGGACGCCCTGGGAGAGCATCAGCGTCGCCATCATGTTGCGGCGACGGCGCGCGCGAAGCCTGTTGATGTCCTCGTTATCGGTCGTGCCCTCGGCACCCATATTATCGGAATGATTGTCCGAATGACCGTCCCTGTTATCCTCGCCATTCGCCTCGTTGTGCTTGTCGTTGAAGGAAACCGTGTCGGCCAGCGTGAAGCCGTCATGGGCCGACAGCAGGTTGATCGATGAAGTCGCGCCGCGATCCGAATGGTTGAACTGAACCGCCGAGCCGGTGATACGTTGCGAGATCTCCGATACCATGCCGCCATCGCCTTTCCAGAAGCGGCGCACGTCGTCACGGAACTTATCATTCCATTCGCGGAAGGGATGGGGGAAGCCGCCGACCTGATAGCCGCCGTCGCCGACGTCCCAAGGCTCGGCGATCAGCTTGACGCCGGCAAGGATCGGGTCCTGACGGATTGCGCCGAAGAACAATCCCTGCCGGTCGAACTCCAGATCCTGGCGGCCGAGCGTGCTGGCGAGATCGAAGCGGAAGCCGTCAATATGCATGGCGCTAACCCAGTAGCGCAGGCTGTCCAGCACCATGCGCATGACCATGGGATTGGCAACGTTCAGCGTATTGCCGGTCCCGGTCGTATCGAAGGTGTGGCGCGGATCATCAGGCGAAAGGATGTAGTAGCTCGCATTGTCGAGCCCGCGGAAGGAAAGGGTCGGTCCTTTCTCGCTGCCCTCGGCCGTGTGGTTGTAGACGACGTCCATGATGACTTCGATGCCGGCGGCATGGAACTTCTTCACCATGGTCTTGATCTCGGTGATCTTGTCGCCCGAGAGATAGCGTGCCTTCGGCGCAAAGAAACCGAGTGTCTGGTAGCCCCAGTAATTCGTCAACTTCTTCTCTTCGAGATAGCGGTCGTTGGGGAAGAACTGGATCGGCAGCAGCTCGATCGCCGATATGCCGAGCTTTACGAGATGATCGATGATTGGATCGCTGCACATGCCGAGAAAGGTGCCACGCAGCCTGTCCGGCACTTTCGGATGCAGCATCGTCAGTCCGCGGACATGCGCCTCATAAATCACCGTCTCCGGCCATGGCCGCCGTATTGCTTCTTCACCAGCCCAATCGAAATCCGGATCCTGAACGATACCCTTGACCATGTAAGGCGCGCTGTCGCGCTCATCGAAGGAAAGATCGTCCTTTCCGATCGTATAACCATAGAGCGCATCATCCCATTTGAGATCGCCGAGCACCTGCTTGGCATAGGGATCGAGCAGCAGCTTGTTGGCATTGAACCGATGGCCGTTCTTCGGATCGTAGGGACCGTGCGCGCGGTAACCGTAGACGGTGCCTGGACCGACGCCGGCAATATAGCCCGACCAGATATCACCCTCGCGCTTCGGCAGCGGCAGCCGGGCAATCTCCTTCTTGCCGTCGGGAGAGAAGAGGCAGAGCTCCACCTGTTCTGCATGCGCGGAGAAAACCGCGAAATGCGTGCCTGAACCGATATATTCCGCCCCCAGTTCCGGTTTCAGGAAGTCGAGTTCGGAAAAGGAAAAGCTCATGACGCCCCCGTTTGTTAAATGGCCAAGCGGGAAACGTCATTGCGGTGCGAAAGTTCCGTAAATTGCGATCTTTCCAGCCCCAATCAGGGCATCAGCTGGCCGCCATTAACCTCGAGGATCTGGCCCGTCACATAGCCTGAAAACGTCGGCGAGGCGAGGAAGAGATAGGCGCCGACGCAATCTTCCGATGTACCGACGAAGCCCATCGGGATCGACTTTCGCTGCATCTCCATCTGTTCGTCATTCGTGTAACGCTCGTGGAAAGGCGTTGCGATGACGCCGGGTGCGACCGCATTGACGCGAATCCTGTCGGCAACGAATTCCTTGGCGTGGCCGCGGGTGATCGTCGAGACAAAGCCTTTGGAGGCCGCATAGAGGATCGCGCCGTTGCCGCCGCCATTGCGGGCAGCAATCGAGGTCGTGTTGATGATGAAGCCACCCTGCTTCTTCAGCCAGGGATGGGCGGCGCGCGTTGCAGCCAGAACCGAGCGGGCATTGAGATTCATGACCTTCTCATAATGCTCGTCGGTATATTCTGAGGTCGGCTTGCGGCCGAGCATGCCGCCGGCATTGTTGATGAGACCGTCAAGATGGCCGAAGGTCTTGGCCGTCTCTTCGACGACACGCTCCGTTTCGCCCTCCCGCGACACGTCGCCATGCACCAGATGCACTGCGCCGCCCGCTGCCTTAATCTCATCGGCAAGCTTTTCGGCTGGTTCGCGGCTTGAATTGTAATGAATACCGACCTTGACGCCCTGCGCGGCAAAGGCGCGCGCAACGGCCGCGCCGATGCCCGTGGAAGCGCCTGTTATCAGCACGGCCTTGCCGGCGAGGTCAGGAATTTTGATGGATGCAAGCAATTGAGCAAGATCTGCCATGGCGACGATAGCCTCCCGAAAAACCAAAGACATAGGTGATAAAACGATATGTGCCAGTCTTAGCAGGGGAGATTGGCGAAGGGCAATGCACGAAAGAGCGAGATGCCATGCCTCCGGCGCCGGCGCCGCCGTTGACAAATGACCGACGGGCCAAACTTTCGGCCTTGCCTACCGATCCCTTCTCATCGACCTTGCCGACGGAGCAACTCATCCTTCGGTGCTGGCACTCGGCAGTCGCCTCTCCATCCGCGTGCCCTACGGAATCGCGCTCAGGCGCGACGATTCCGCTTTTCGACTTCCCGTCGACCGCACGCTGACCCCAAGCTGCTCAAGACCTATTTCGGCGCCGAGGCGCCGGTCGTGCGCAGCGAAATCATGATGCAATCAATTCCCGAATAAACGGCTCTCAGACCCTTTCGAGCGCCACGGCGATGCCCTGACCGACGCCGATGCACATGGTCGACAGCGAATAGCGGCCGCCGGTTTCGCCAAGTTCGAGAGCTGCAGTACCGGTGATACGGGCGCCTGACATGCCGAGCGGATGACCGAGCGCGATCGCCCCGCCATTGCGGTTTACTCGCGGATCGTCATCGGCAATGCCGAGTTCTCGCAGCACCGCCAGACCCTGGCTGGCAAAGGCCTCGTTGAGTTCGATAACGTCGAACTGGTCCTGCTTCAGGCCGAGCCGCACCATCAGCTTTCGCGAAGCCGGTACCGGGCCGATGCCCATGACACGAGGCGGAACAGCCCCAGCCGCACCTCCGAGAACGCGGGCGATCGGCGTCAGCCCGTATTTCTTCGCCGCAGCTTCCGAGGCGATGATAAGGGCGGCAGCCCCATCATTGACGCCCGAAGCATTGCCGGCCGTCACCGTGCCGCCCTGACGGAAGGGCGTCGGCAATTTTGCGAGTGCTTCCATGCTGGTTGCGCGCGGATGCTCGTCCTTCTCGACGGTGATGGGATCGCCCTTGCGCTGCGGGATGGTCACCGAGGTGATTTCCTTGGCCAGCCGGCCGCTTGCCTGGGAGGCAGCAGCCTTCGCCTGCGAGCGGACAGCGAAGGCATCCTGGTCTACGCGGCTGACCCTGTAATCTTCGGCGACGTTTTCGCCCGTCTCCGGCATGGAATCGACGCCGTATTGCTTCTTCATAAGTGGGTTGATGAAACGCCAGCCGATCGTCGTGTCGTAAATTTCGGCAGCGCGCGAAAAGGCGGCATCGGCCTTCGGCATGACGAAGGGGGCTCTCGACATGCTTTCGACGCCGCCTGCAATCATCAGTTCGGTTTCGCCGGCACGAATGGCACGCGCTGCGGCAATGACGGCATCCATGCCTGAGCCGCAGAGACGGTTGATCGTCGTGCCCGGCACCGAAACCGGCAGGCCGGCGAGAAGCAGCGACATGCGCCCAACGTTGCGGTTATCCTCGCCCGCCTGGTTGGCGCAGCCGAAAATCACGTCGTCGACCGCCTCCCAGTCAACAGAGGCGTTCTTCGACATCAGCGCCTTCAGCGGAATGGCGCCGAGATCGTCTGCACGAACGGAGGAGAGCGAACCGCCATAACGGCCGATCGGCGTACGGATATAGTCGCAGATGAAGGCTTCGGTCATAGACTTGTCCTCAAAGTTCTGGAACGACGAGGTCGGCAACCGGCCCCTCAATATGGAGCGGGGCGCCCGTCATAGCCTGCAGCTCCTCTACCGACATGGCGTGCAGCTTCTCCCGCAACAAAAAACGCCCGTCCTTGATGTCGATGACGGCATGGCTCGTATAGATACGGGTAATGCAAGCCACCCCCGTCAGCGGAAACGTGCATTTGTCGACCAGCTTCGGCTCGCCGTTCTTGGTGACATGTTCTGTGATGACGCAGACCTGCCTGGCGCCATGAACCAGATCCATGGCGCCGCCGACGGCCGGCACGCCCTTGGCGCCGACGCGCCAGTTGGCGAGATCGCCGTTCTGAGCGACCTGATACGCGCCAAGGATCGCGACATCGAGATGGCCGCCGCGAACCATCGCAAAGCTGTCGGCATGGTGGAAAAAGGCCGCACCCGGCTTCAGCGTTACCGCCTTCTTGCCGGCATTGATGAGATCCCAGTCCTCCTCGCCAGCTTGCGGCGCCTCGCCGAAATTGAGAATGCCGTTTTCCGTATGGAAGATCGCTTGTCGACCCGGCGGCTGATAGCGGGCGACCATTTCCGGAAAGCCGATACCGAGGTTCACATAGGCACCATCGGCAATGTCCTGGGCGGCACGCCAGGCGATCTGGGCGTTGGATAGCTTGGTATCTTCTCTGGTGTCGACGGTCATGCGTAGGCCACCCCGGCTCGAATGAGCTCTTCTTCCTGTTGCGGATCGGCGATTTCGACGACGCGGTCGACAAAGATGCCGGGTGTGACGACGTGCTCGGGATCGATGTCGCCGGCCGACACGATGGTCGAGACCTGGGCGATCGTCTTGGCCGCCGCCATGCACATCAGCGGGTTAAAATTGCGTCCCGCCTTGTTGTAGGTGAGATTGCCGTAGGTATCGCCGACATGTGCCTTGACGATCGCAAAATCGGCCTTCAGCCAGCGTTCCTGCACATAATGCCGGCCATCGAATTCCGCGATCACCTTGCCGTCGGCCAGCTCGGTTCCGTAACCCGTCGGCGTGTAGAAGGCCGGAATCCCGGCACCGCCGGCGCGAATGCGCTCGGCAAGCGTGCCCTGCGGAACAAGCTCCAACTCGATCTGACCGGCCAGATATCTATCGGTGAAGGCACGCGGATCGGATGAGCGCGGGAAGGAGCACACCATCTTCCTGACCATGCCGGCATCGATCATCGCGGCAATGCCGATACGGCCATTGCCGGCATTGTTGTTTATCACCGTGAGGTTCTTCGCCCCTTTGTCGATCAAGGCGTGAATGAGCTCAATCGGCGCACCCGAGCCGCCGAAACCACCGATCATGACGATGGCACCATCGCCTATTTCGGAGACGGCATCGGCCGCGCTCCCCATTGTCTTGTCCATGCGGGATCTCTCCTTTCCGGATGAGGCCTCCTCGTGCCTCCCTGACCACAGGGATAGAGCGAGAGTACTCGTTACGGCAAGAATTTTGTGCGTTATCTGATATTTGTTCACATAACGCACAAATGAAATTTGCGAGCGAATGTGCTGCGCGCTATTGGGCTCCCGCAGAAGGCAGTGCGTCTCATGGGTCGGCAGTCATCCGCTGGCAGTCCAGCAAGCCGGTTCTCAATGACGTCAGGTTGTTGACAAGACAGGTCGAGACAAGACTGGCAGAAGAGAAACGCTCAAAAAGGTAGGAGACACGGCCACGCTACCGGGAGGCTCGACTTGGCGGGATTGCTTTCAGCCGTGTCACGCTGTCGGGCTTAGCGTCCCCTGTTTTCCCGCGATACCGGCAGTGTTGTGCTTTCCCAATGCCACTCGACATTTCCGGGTACGAAACCGAGCTTGGTGTTCCTGCGGCCAATAATTCGGCGGCTTCCGGTATTCGGCGCCAGATGATCAATATCCGTCAGGAACGCGTCGAAACTGTCACGCCAGCGTGGATCAATGTGGTGGTCGGACGCAAGCATGCGTCGATATTGTTCCCGCAGGAACTTGTGCTTATGAGTTTTTGGCATGGCGCTCGGGTGGGAATGTTGGGGTGTGGGAGCAATAGCGAGCGGGCCGTATAATTTGAGTTTACGTTCGTTGTAAAGTGCCTCTTGTCGCAAACATAGATCAGCCGCCGCTTTCATCCGGCGCGCTGCGCCTGGCGGAACCCGGCCGCGAAGCGACGTAGGCAGCGCAAGCCAGGATCAATGCACCGACGATGATCGCGAGGGGAACAGATGGCTTCGAAGTAACGAAGAATATCGCGTATCCGGCCGACATCCCCGTCAAGGCTAAAATCTTGGATTTCCGGGAAATCGCCCCGTTTTCACGCCAGTCGCGTAGCGAGCCGCCAAATCGACTGCGCATCAGATAGGCCTCCAGGCGTGGGGATGACCGGCTGAAAAACCACGCAGCCAAGATCAGGAAGATCGTCGTCGGCATGAGCGGAAGGATGGCACCGATAATTCCAAGACCGACCATCAAGAGACCAAGGCAAATATAAACCGCCCGTTGGAACGAACTGCGCGGCGGGCCGGGCATAGAATTCAATTCACGCACTCCTCATCAGATCGTCGGCCTCACGATGGCCTGCAACGAAAGAATTAAGAATCTCCTGCTGGCCCACATCTTGGGGTCGCGGTACCATATTTCACCACACACCTATGGAAGCCTGAATATTTCACGTCGACGGTCGCCCGACAGATGCGTAAGTTCGTCGAACCAGCACGTCACCCTGCACGCCCATTTCCAACCCGAGCGGAACACCCAGAATGACGACCCACCCTTTCGTCGCAACTGCCTTTTACAACGTTATTGGAACCATGCCTCCGGCTTTGACGGTCGCGAGCGGCGACACAATCGTAACCCGCACACTTGACGCATGGGGCTACGACGAGAACGACGTCCGGCAGGCAAGCGGCCCAAATCCCATGAACGGGCCAGTCTTCGTCGAGGGTGCCGAATCCGGAGATGCCCTCAAGGTCGAAATTCTGGACATGAAACCCACAAGGGACACTGGGTTCACGCGCAGCGTGTTGGCGGCAAATGTCATTGATCCCGAGGCCGTTCGCGACCTTCCAAGATCTGAAAAGACGCTGTGGGATATCGACCGGCAAGCGATGACTGTGAAATTGAAGGAGCCGGTTGCCGGCATCGAAAATCTGGTTCTGCCATTGTCGCCGATGATCGGATGTTTCGGCGTAGCGCCGAGCCTTGGCCAGGCGATCTCAACGGCCACGAGCGGTGCGTATGGCGGAAATATGGATTACCGCGTGCTCGGTCCCGGCGCGACGATCTGGTTCCCCGTCTTCGCGCCCGGTGCATTGTTCTTTCTTGGCGACTGCCATGCGGTCCAGGGTGACGGCGAAATCGTCGGCACTGGTGTAGAGACGACGTTCGAAGTCACTGTCCGGCTGACGGTTGAAAAGGGAAGGCCGATATCCTGGCCGAGGGCCGAAACTGTTGATGACGTCATCACCATCGGCAATGCAAGGCCGCTCGATCAGGCTCTGCAGCACGCGACGACCGAAATGTTGAACCTGCTTGTCATAGACTATGGCCTGACGACGGTGGCGGCCAGCCATCTCCTCGGCCAGGTGATCCGGTACGACATAGGCAACGTCTTCGACCCCGCATATACGGTCGCCTGCCGGATCGAGAAGAAATGGCTTCCCGCGCGCTGACCAATCGCCGCCTGCAACGGTTAGCGACCGAAACCTCACACGGTCATCGGTACATCAAGGATCCGGTAATCCCAACTTCCGAGCCAACACGAGAAAACCAGACAACCGATGCGGGAAAGTGATTTTGTCAGCGGCTTCGCCCGTGGCCTCAAGGTGATCGAAGCCTTCGGCGAAATGCATCGTCGGCTATCCATCACCGATGCCGCGAAACTCACCGGCCTCGACCGCGCCACGGTGCGCCGCTCGCTGCTCACACTCGCCGAGCTCGGTTACGCCGATTATGACGGCAAATTCTTCACGCTGACACCAAAGATCCTGCGGCTCGGCCACGCCTATCTGGAGGCGACACCGCTGCCGGTGCTCATCCAGCCGCATCTCGATGCCCTCTCCGAGAAGGCCGGCCAGAGCGCGTCGGCGTCGGTGCTCGATGGTACCGAGATCGTCTATATCGCCCGCGCCTC
Source organism: Hyphomicrobiales bacterium (assembly GCA_900468805.1). Lineage (GTDB taxonomy): Bacteria > Pseudomonadota > Alphaproteobacteria > Rhizobiales > Rhizobiaceae > Rhizobium. The sequence continues at coordinate 64,579 of UEIF01000012.1, forward strand.
ACAGCGCCGCGTCATGTCGATCAACCTGACGCCCGGAAGCCGGCTTCCCGCCTATTGCGCCTCGATGGGTCGTGTGCTGCTCGCCATTTTGCCGGAGGCCGAGGCCCGGGCTGTTCTTTCCAGAAGCCAGCTGAAGGCGAATACGCCGAATACGAAGACCGACCTCGAGGAATTGATGGCCGAGTTCCGGAAGGTTCGCGCACAGGGCTATGCCCTCGTCGATCAAGAGCTTGAACTCGGCCTCTGTTCGATCGCCGTGCCGGTCGAGAATGACCGTGGCCAGACGGTCGCCGCCATCAATATCGGCGCGCCGGCACCCCATGTGCCGGCGGTCGAGATGGTCACGCGCTACCTGCCGCTGCTGAAGGAAACCCAGGCCACGCTGCGCACCGTGCTGCGCTAACGCATGTCGCACAAGTGTACGCGGTTTGCGATAACGACATGCGTCAACAAGGGCTGAAAGCGTGGCAAGCAATCTGAAGGATCGCGACACGTTTTAGAAATGCCGAACCATCCAGCCGGCTAAAATCAGCGCGCCGTTCCAGACGACGCAGCCGATTCCGAGCCTGCAGTCAGCCCAAAAAACAGGTCAATGCCGACGGATGGGGCAACCTGCACAAGTTTTTTTCAGCATCGCGACAATCATCACACCACAGAGGCCTGTCGCAAGGATAAAGGTCACGAAGTCAGGCAAAGCCACACCCGTCACTCCGGCCGGTTTGCAATGCGAAAGACGCTGGCGGGCGGGATATTCAGGCGCACCCGGCCGAGCCTCTCCGCCTGCAGCCCGAACTCATCGAGCACGTCCAACGGTACCGAGCAGGCATGGCCGTAGGTGAACTGGTAGAAGGCGCCGCCACGTTCCAGCAGGCTGAAGCTGCCGCCGACAATGGCCCGGATGATCTCCCTTGGCATATTGCGAAAGGGCAGTCCGCTGACGATTGCCGCCTGCAGTCCAAGTTCTGCCCTGCAGGCCGCGAGCTCGCGCGCATCGCGCTGGAGAATAACCACGTCAGGAAAACGCTGCCGCAGCGGGGCGATGAAGCGGGTTTCAAGCTCCACCAGTGTGAGGTCTCGCGCCGGCAGGCCACGTTTGAGAAGCGCCGCGGTGAAAACCCCTGTGCCGGGGCCGAGCTCCAGCACTTTGCCGGCCGAAGGCCCGATCTCACTGGTGATCAACCGCGCCAGCCGCCCTCCCGAGGGCACGATCGCGCCGATTTTCCTGGGCTCGGCGAGAAGGGCACTAAAGAAGGCGGCCAGCGGCGGCTGTTGCATGCGGGTCTCCAGCATCGATCATCCGAGTCCGGTATTCCCCTTTCAAATGATGCGAGCATGACGTGCACCCGCACCATCGAAAAGATTCATGCAGTCTGGGCCGTCGGCTCGAAGTTCATATTGAAGCTCGCCCCACCGCCCTCTGCATCCGAGACCCACACGCTTCCGTGGTGCAGCTTGACGATCTCGCGCACGAGATGGAGGCCGAGCCCGATGCCCTGGCTGCGACCGTTCGCACGCTGAAAGGGCTCGAAGATCCGCTCCCGGTCCTCTGGCGCGATACCAGGGCCTTCATCGCTGACGGAAATCTGCGCGGGTTGCTCTACGGCAATGGTGATCGTGCCGCTCCTGCCACCGTGCTGAATGGCGTTCTGCACCAGATTGGCAATTGCCCGTTCCAGCGCGATCTCGTCGCCGAGAATGCGTTCCGGCATCGAGCGCAGTTCGAAATTCGCCTGATAGCCGGCGGCAATGATCAGCGGCGCAAGCTCGGCGGCCTGGCGCCGCGCGATGGTCGCCAGGTCGATGGAGCAATCCGGCACGGGCTCCTGATTGAGCCGCTGCAGGTCGAGCAGTTGCTGGGCCAACGTCGAAAGACGGGCCACATCTTCCAGCAGCCGGTTGGTCGCTTCCGTCGGCGGCATGGTCTCCAGCCGGTTCTGCAGAATAGCGATTGGCGTGCGCAGTTCATGAGCCGCGGCCAGCATGAAGCGTCGCTGCTTGTTATGATCGTCGTCGAGGCGCTGCAGCGTCTCGTTCATGGCGATCACCAGCGGCGCCACCTCCTCGGGCACGTTTTCCAGCGGCAGGCGATAGCCGCGGGTGGTGCCGTCAATACCCTGGGCTGCCTGCGCCACTTCGTTCAATCCGCGGTGGATGCCGCGCGCCACGAAAGGCGTGACCGCCAACGTGATCAGACCGGTCAGCAGGATAACCGGCAACACGACGCCGGAAGCAATCGCCACGAAGACGACGAGCAGCTTGCCGGCCGGAAGGCTGCCCTGCCGGCCGACGATGACGAGCAGGTCGCCGTGATCGCTCTTGACCTTCTGCAGGCGCGCGGCAATCGTCGCAGGGTTGTCCTCATCCCCATTGAAGCGCGCCTCAGCGATGTCGGTGCCTGAAGCGGCGATGGTGAGATATTGCGCCGGCACATTGCCGTCGGTCAGCACGTGACCCTGCTCGTCGCGCACCAGAAACCAGAAATCGGTCGCCTTCTCACGCTGGTAATCCAGATCCTTGGTATTGGTGATGCGCATCGAACCGTCAGGGTCCCAAACAATCGACCCCGTCGCAGCGTCGATTGCATGCTCGTCGGGAGCGAATATTCCGCTCATGCCGGAGATCCAGAAGACGAAGGCAAAGGCGATTGCGATCAGCACCAGGGTCGCGGCCTGCAGCGCCACCAGCCGGCGGATCAGCCGCCATTTCAGCGAATAGAACTTCATCTTCTTCATGGTCGGGCCTGCCGGATCAGGTAGCCGACGCCGCGGATCGTATGGATTTCGACCCCGGCGCACGCCGCATCGAGCTTGCGGCGCACGCGCGAGACATGCGCATCGAGCGCGTTGGACTGGATCTCGTCATCCATGCCGTAGACCGCTTCTTCGAGACTGGAGCGCTCCACCGTGCGGCCGGCTCGGCGCATCAGCGCTTCCAGCACCAGCAATTCGCGGCGCGGCAGTTCAAGCGCCACGTCGCCGACACGAGCCTCGCGGTTGCGCAGGTCGAAATACAGCCTTCCGAGGCACAGGCTCTCGATCTCGATATTGCCCGGACGGCGCAGGATCGCTCTCAATCGCGCCATCAACTCCTCGACGGCGAAGGGTTTGGCGAGATAGTCGTCGGCGCCGAAATCGAGCCCCTTGATCCGGTCTTTCAGATCGCCGCGCGCCGTCAACATGATCACCGGGACAGCCGGCTGGATACGACGCGCGTCGGCGATCAGTTCCAGCCCGTCGCCATCAGGCAGGCTGCGATCAAGCAGCAGGGCATCATAGCTGTTCAGTCGCACGGCCTCTTCGGCCGCCTCGATGGTTGAAACGTGGTCCGTGATGATATTGTTGTTGCGGAGCGCCGTCACTAGTACGGCGGCCATTTCCGGTTCATCTTCCGCCAGCAAGACGCGCATTCGACCGTCCAACTTCAAAAACCGCTCTCTGCACAGGCAAGATTGCGTCAGCATGACGCCAAATGCCAGACCGGTATAGCGTCAGTTCCCGAAAGGAAGGCTGATTGCCTCGGTCCGCGCTTCAAAGGCGCGAATGACGGCTGCCATATCCTCCCGCCCGAAGCCCAGATTTTCAGTCTCCGCATAGAGCGCATGGCAGGCATCGAGCAGCGGCGAGGCGATTCCCGCCTGCCGCGCCGCTTCGGCCACCAGTTCGTTGTTCTTCAACACGTCTGAGATCGCCGCCTGCACGGAGAAATCCCGTTCCACCAGCTTGGCGCTCTTGATCCGCGATATGCCGCTCGCCATCTGGCCGGCATCGACCACGGTCTTGAAAAGACCCATATCGAGCCCTTGCCGATCCGCGAAATGGGCGGCCTCCGCAAGCCCCGTCACCGATGTAATCAGGAAGATATTGACGGCAAGCTTCATCAACAACGCATTTGGCACTGCGCCGCAGACGACCGCCTCCCGGCACATGGCCGTCAGCAGCGGACGGACCTCTTTTACGACATCCGCGTCTCCCGCAAGCATCGCCACAAGCTGGCCCTCCTCCGCCGGCCGGCGCGAACCCGAAACGGGCGCCTCGACATAGCGACCGCCGACGGCACCGATATCCGCTTCAAGCGCTTTCGAATACATGGGTGTAGTCGTTCCCATGTGGATGACGACATGCTCGGCAACCCGTTCTGCAAAGGCCGGCGTGTCACGCTCGAGAACCGCATCGATTACCGCGTCCGTCGCAAGCATCAGGATCACGACTTGGGACTTGCGGAAGAGCTCGTCAATGCCGGCGGCCACCTCAGCACCGGCGGCTCGCAGCGTCTCCGCGCTCTCCGGCGAACGGTTCCAGACAATGAGATCCGTGCCTGCGCTTAGGAGATTGAGCGCCATCGGCGTGCCCATCACACCGAGACCGATGAAGCCTGTTTTCATGATTGCCGCCTCTTCAGATGCCTGGGGCGACAAATCTACGAGCAATCGCAGCGACTGTCTTGAAGGTTAGTGCTCAGACGCAGGCTGGCCGGAAATTTCCAACGCCGCCTCACGGATCGTCTGCATGAGGATCGACAGCGGCAGCGAGGGAATGGAATCGGTGCGCACCGTCAGTCCGACCGGCCCCTTCGTCTCGCTGGTATCGATCGGCAGGGCGGCAAGCACACCGTCGGCAATATCGCGCGCCACCACGCCGTTGGAAATGATCCAGATTGCGTCGCTGTCACGCACGAAAGCACGGCCGAAGGCGTCCGAAACGGTCTCGATCTGGCTCGGCAGGCTGGCTACGCCATTGGCAATCAGGAAATTTTCCACCACCGGGCGGATGATCGAACCGCGGGTCGGCATCAGCAGCGTATAGCGGCCGAGCTCGGCAAAGAGCGATTTTCCGCCGGTGAGCAGCGGATGGCCGGCGCGCACGACAAAGACCACCTGCTCGGAATAGAGGTGCTCGAAGGAAAAACCCGTCATGCGTTCCGCTCCTGCCAGACGCCCGACGACGAGATCGAGATCGCCGATGCGAAGCTGCTCCAGCAATACAGCATTGTCGCCGGTGATGATCTTCACCCGGCTCCAGGTGTTTTCCTTGAGAAACAGATCCATCGCCCGCGGCATGATGCGCGTCGAAACCGTGGGCAGCGCGCCGATGCGGACTGGCGGCGCATCGCCAAATTGCTCCTGCGAGACGGAATCGAGCCCCTGTCGCAATGCCGTCAGTGCGGCACCTGCATGGCGCAGGAAGACTTCTCCATAACGCGTGATCCGGATGCCGCGCCCATCGCGCTCGAAAACGCCGACACCGAGCGCCTGTTCCAACTCACGGATCGTCTTCGTCACTGCCGGCTGGCTGACATGCAGGAGTTCGGCCGCCTTCATCACGCTTTTCTGCCGCGCCACCTCGACAAAGGTCTGCAGATGGCGAAACTTGATGCGGCTATCGATCATTGCTTTCATAACCCACGAGTTATCGAAAAGCTGAAAAATATCATTTTACTTAACCGAATCAACTCACCAAATTGGAAGTGGAGGAGATTTAAAGTGCAATTTGCCAGTATCAACGACGTGACGATCCACTACCAGCTGATTAGCGGGCCTGCCGACCGGCCGGTTATCGTCTTTGCCAATTCGCTCGGCACGGACTTCCGCATCTGGCGCGATGTGATCGTGCGTCTTGCTGGCGACTTTGCCATCGTCCTCTATGACATGCGCGGCCACGGCCTGTCCGATGTCGGCCAGGTGCCCTACGCCATCGAGGACCATGCAACCGATCTTGCCGGCCTGCTCGACCTGCTGTCGGTGAAAGATGCAATCATCTGCGGTCTTTCGGTCGGCGGCCTGATCGCCCAGTCGCTCTACCAGCACCGCCCGGATCTGGTGAAGGCGCTCATCCTCTGCGACACCGCGCACAAGATCGGCACGGCAGAGAGCTGGAACAACCGCATCGCCGCCGTCGAAAAGAACGGCATTGCCAGCATCGTCGACATGGTGATGGAGCGCTGGTTCACCCCGGCCTTCCGTCGCCCGGAAAACATCGCCTATGCCGGCTACTGCAACATGCTGACCCGCCAGCCGGTGGAAGGCTATGCCGCCACCTGTGCGGCGATCCGCGATGCGGATTTCACCGAGGCTGCAGCCAGGATCAAGGTGCCGACCATCTGCGTCGTCGGCGATCAGGACGGCTCGACGCCACCGGATCTGGTGTTGTCGACGGCTAAGCTGATCCCCAACGCACGCTATGAAGTGATCAAGGACTGCGCCCATATTCCGCCGGTCGAGCAGCCGGAGGCACTGACCGCGATCATCCGCGCCTTCCTCTCATCCATAGGAGAAAAGAGCCCATGAGCGACACCGCGTCCGAACGCTTTAAGCAGGGCATGGCAACACGCCGCTCGGTTCTCGGCAATGCCCATGTCGACCGCGCGCAGGCGGCCTCCACCGAATTCGACAAGCCGTTCCAGGAGCTGATCACCGAAGCGGCCTGGGGCCACGTCTGGTCGCGGCCGGAGCTTACGAAGCGCGAGCGCTCGATGATCACGATCGCGCTGCTTGCAGCCCTCGGCCAGGATGACGAGGTGGCGATGCATGTGCGCGCCACCGCCAATACCGGCGCCTCCCGGGAGGATATTCGCGAGGCGCTGCTGCATGTGGCAATCTACGCCGGCGTGCCGGCCGCCAATCATGCGATCAAAATCGCAAAACAGGTTTTCGAGCAGATGGACGCCGGCAAGGCGGCCTGAGGGGGAGAGAATGTCCGACTTAACGAACCGCAAGCCAGAGACCGGCGCCTTTTTCGGCCGCGACCGCGCCTGGCATCCGCCGGCCTATACGCCGGGTTACAAGACCTCGATCCTGCGTTCGCCGCAGCGCGCACTGCTGTCGCTCGACGGAACAATCTCCGAAATCACCGGTCCGGTGTTCGGCCATGCGACGATCGGCGAGATGGACAATGACCTGATCCACAATTTCGCCCGCCCCGGCGAAAGCGCCATCGGCGAGCGCATCATCGTGCACGGCCGCATACTGGACGAGCGCGGCCGCCCGCAGGCCGGCGTGCTGGTGGAATTCTGGCAGGCCAATGCCGGTGGACGCTACCGCCACAAGAAGGAAACCTATCTTGCCGCCATCGACCCGAATTTCGGCGGTTGCGGCCGTTTCGTCACCGATGAGGAAGGCCGCTATTCCTTCCGTACCGTGCGGCCCGGCGCCTATCCCTGGCCGAACGGCGTCAACGACTGGCGCCCGGCCCATATCCACTTCTCGATCTTCGGCCACGGCTTCTCGCAGCGCCTGATCACCCAGATGTATTTCGAAGGCGACCCGATGATCTGGAAATGTCCGATCGTCGGCTCGATCCCGGACAAGGCGGCGATCGAGCAGCTTATTGCGCCGCTCGACTGGGGTAACACGATCCCGATGGACAGCCGCGCCTACAAATTCGATATCGTGCTGCGCGGCCGCCGCTCGACCATGTTTGAAAACAAGCAGGAGGGGAACTGACATGCAGGAACTCGGCTATCTCAAGGAAACCCCATCCCAGACCGCCGGCCCCTATGTGCATATCGGCCTGACGCCGAATTTCTGCGACATTACGGGCGTCTATGACAGCGATCTCGGCACGCAGATGGTCAATGACAAGACGCTCGGCGAGCGCATCACCGTCAGCGGCCGCATCTTCGACGGCGCCGGCGCACTGGTGCGCGATGCCGTCATCGAGATCTGGCAGGCCGATAGCGCCGGCCTCTACAACAGCCCCTCGGAAATGCGCGGCACAGCCGATCCGAACTTCACCGGCTGGGGCCGCTGCCCTACCCGCGCCGAAGACGGCGTCTACTCCTTCGAGACCATCAAGCCCGGCAAGGTTCCCTTCAAGGACGGCCGCAAGATGGCCCCGCACATCACCTTCTGGATCGTCGCCCGCGGCATCAACATCGGCCTGCACACGCGCCTGTATTTCCCGGAAGAGCAGGAGGCCAATGCGGCGGATCCGATTCTGTCGCGCATCGAGCATCGCGAACGTGTGGCAACGCTGATCGCCACCCGTGACGGGGCGAAGCTGAGCTTCGATATCTATCTGCAGGGGCCGAAGGAAACGGTGTTCCTGGATATTTGAGCCATCTACAGACGGCTTGCCCGCAATCCGTTGGGCAAGTAGCGTCGGTGTAGGTGCCGACGGGTGAACGGGGATTGCCATGAAACGAGATGCCAGATGACCACATCCCCCTTCGACCATCCCTTCCTCTCCGGCTTGCTCGGCGATCCTGAAATTGCCGCTTACTTCTCAGCCGAAGCCGATATCCGGGCGATGCTTTCCTTCGAGGCAGCACTCGCCCATGCCGAGGCAGACCATGGCCTCATTCCGGCGGAGCCAGCACGGACGATCGGCGAGACCTGTGCAGGTTTTGCGCCTGATATGAAAAGCCTGAAGGCCGCGACCGCCAAGGACGGCGTCGTGATTCCCGATCTCATCCGGCAGCTTCGGCAGGCCACCGGCGAAGAGGCGGCAAAACACCTCCATTTCGGCGCAACCAGCCAGGATGTCATCGACACAAGCCTCATGCTGCGGCTGAAGTCCGTGACCTTCCTCTTCGGCGAACGACTGTACGCCATCGTCACGGGACTGGCCGCCCTTGAGCGACAGTTCGGGAGCAATCGCCTGATGGGCCATACCCGTATGCAGGCCGCAATCCCCATCACTGCCACCGACCGTATTGCCGCCTGGCGGAAGCCGCTTGAGACCTATCGCGACCGGCTGACGGAGCAGACCTTCCCCGTCCAGTTCGGCGGCGCTGCCGGCACGCTCGAAAAACTCGGCGCCGAGGCATCCGCCGTGCGCGCCTCGCTGGCACAGGAACTGGGGCTGACCGACGAGCCACAATGGCAGAGCCAGCGGAGCCGCCTTGCCGATCTTGCTAATCTCTATTCACTGATCTCCGGCAGCCTCGGCAAATTCGGACAGGATATCGCGCTGCTCGCCGAAGCCGGCGGCGAGATCGAGCTTGCAGGTGGCGGAGCCTCCTCTGCCATGGCCCACAAGCAGAACCCTATTGCCGCCGAAACGCTGGTGGCGCTTGCCCGCTTCAATGCCACGCAGCTTTCGGCCATCCACCAGTCGCTTGTCCACGAACAGGAGCGCTCGGGGGCGGCCTGGACGCTCGAATGGCTGGTGCTGCCGCAGATGGTGATGGCCACCGCCGCCTCATTGCGTCTGGCGACGGAACTGACAGGCAATATCAAACGTCTAGGAACAGACTGATCGCCTTTGCGTGAAAGCGGTAAAACCGGCTATGCAGGGGCGTTGATTTCAGGAGTGATCCCTTGACCTTTCCGCTCTTCGATCTTTCCGGCCGCCGTGCTCTCGTGACAGGCTCGAGCCAAGGCATCGGCCACGCTCTGGCGCTTGGCCTTGCAGAACACGGGGCTTCCGTCATCATCAACGGCCGCAATGCCCAGAAAGCGGAGGCCGCCGCCAAGGCGATCCGTGAAAATAAGGGCCATGCCGTCAGTGCGGCCTTTGACGTCACCGACGCCGAGGCCTGCCGTTCGGCGATCGACTATATCGAAGCGGAAATCGGCCCGATCGATATCCTCGTCAACAATGCCGGCATGCAGTTTCGCACGCCACTGGAGGACTTCCCTGTCGAAAAGTGGGACGAGCTTTTCCGCACCAACGTTTCCAGTATCTTTTATGTCAGCCAGCCCGTCGCACGAGCAATGATTGGTCGCGGCCGCGGCAAGATCATCAACATCGCCTCGGTACAGGCCGAACTCGCCCGCCCAAATATCGCGCCCTATACGGCGACCAAGGGCGCCGTGCGCAATCTTACCCGTGGCATGGCGACGGACTGGGCAAAACACGGTTTGCAGGTCAATGCCATCGCGCCGGGTTATTTCAAGACGCCGCTCAACCAGGCGCTTGTCGATGATCCGAAATTTTCCGCATGGCTTGAAGCCCGTACGCCGGCCGGCCGCTGGGGGGATGTCAAAGAACTGGTGGGTGCCGCCGTATTCCTGGCATCCGACGCATCGTCCTTCGTCAACGGTCACATGATGATGGTCGACGGTGGGATCACAGCGTCACTTTGAGGTTAATCGCCTCCGCCGTCACCACCGCCATCGCCGCCGTCAAAACTCGCTTCAAAACCGCCTTCGGCTTGGCCATGAACTGAACGCCCTGAGAAACGAAGGTGCACCCACCTGAGAGGGTTCCAGGACAAGAATGCGGCACCAGCGGAAATGATGAGGAAGACAACGACCGCAAGGCCGATGAAAATCCCTGTGACTGGAGCCATGTTCACCCCAAAAGACTGCCTAACGGAGTTATCTCAACAATCTCGGCAAGAAACAAGAACCTGCCTAATTTGGAGTGCGCCTCAATCCGCAACCATATTGCCGCGCCGCATCAGCCCCATCAGGATCACTGGCAGCAACGTCGTGATGCAGATGGCGATGAAGGCCATGGCCATGCCGAGGCCGATCGAGCCCTGTTCGAACTGACGCCAGATGAAGGTCGCGATCGTCTGCATGCCGACCGGTGCGACCACGACAGAAGCAACGAGTTCACGCGAGGCGAGCGCGAAGACAAGTAGCATGGAAGAGGCAAGGCTCGGGAAGACGAGCGGCAGCAGGATGCGCCGGAAGGCGGTCACGCCGCTCGCACCACAGACGCGAGCTGCCGCTTCGAGATTATCGCCGATCTGCTGGAAGGCAGCCGTCGTGTAACGCACCGGCTGCGGCAACAGGATGCAGCAATAGGCAAGCAGCAGGATGAAGCCCGTATTATACGGCGTGAACGGCAGGCCCGGCATGTTCCAGGCAAGGATGAGGCCAACAGCAACCACGATGCCTGGCAGGGCGTTCGGCAGGATGGTCATCACATCGATCGCCGTGCGGCCTGAAATCTTGGTCTTCACGACAGTATAGGCGGCCGTCACGCCAACCAGGCCGGTGATCAGCGCCGTGCCGATGCCGAGTGAGAAACTGTTGATCAGCGCCGTCACTGCACCCGCGCTGTTGCCGAAGACCGCCATGAAATTGTCGAGGCTGATATTGTCGAGGGCAAGACCGCCGGAGATCGTGCGGGCCAGCGCAGTCGCAAGGATCGCCAGCAACGGCACGCCGGTTGCCAGGAAAGCGACGACGGCAAAGGCGATCATAACAGGCACCTTCAGCGCGCCGAGCGGCCGCTTGTCCTTTGCGGTCGGTTTGCCGCCGACCGTCTGGTAGGAGCGGCGCGCCAGAATCCAGCGCTGCAGCAGGAAGGTGACGAGCGACATGGCGACAAGCAGCAGCGACAGGATCGCCGCACCCGGCAGATCGATCGGCCAGTCGGTGACGCGCAGATCGATGCCGGTCACCAGCACCTGAAAACCGGCGCGGCGGCCGAGTGCCGCAGGCGTACCATATTCCTCGATCGCTGCAGCAAAGACCAGCATCAGGCTCGCCGTCAGGCCGGGGGCCGAGAGCGGCAACGTGATCCGCCAGAAGGCGCGCGCCGGCGAGGCGCCGAAGACGCGGCCGACATCGGCATAACGCGCGCCGACGGCTTCTACCGTGCGCGACACGGCGAAATAGACAACCGGGAAGGTGTTGAAGGCCATGACCAGCGTCATGCCGAAAATCGAAAACAGGAAGGGCGCCAGATTGAAGCCGGCGAGCTGCTGCAGATAACCGCGCGGCTGCAGTGTCATGATCCAGCCGAGCGTGGCGATATAGGGCGGGATCATGAAGGGCACCAGCAAAAGCACGTCCCAGAGGGGCGCAAAGGGAATTCTGTAGAGGGCGCGAAAGACGCCGAGCGGTACAGCGACGAGCGCCGAAGCAAACACCACGCAAGCGCCGAGCAGGACGGTATTGCCACCCATGCGGATGAGTGAGCTGTCTGCAAGCGTCGCATAAAGCGAGGAGAAAGGCCTCGCAAACGAGCCCTGTCCGAGTTCAGGAAAGATGCCTTGCAACACCACCGCAATGAAGGGAACGGCAACGACGATAACAAGACCGGCTGTTGCCAGCCAGGCGGCCGGAGCCGTACCGCCGATGCCGTTTCCTCTCATCAATCTGGACCTTACTTGGCGCCGTAGAGATCGGCGAAAGTCTTCAGCGTTTCCTTGCGCTTGCCGTAGACGGCAGCCGTGTCGTACTTCAGGAGCGTCAGGTCGCTGATCAGCGGACGGCTGGCGGCAACGTCGGTGCGCGACGGCATCAGCATTTCACCGGCAACCAGCGCCTGACCTTCGTCTGAGAGCATGTAGTCGATGAACTTCTTGGCGTCGTCCTGGTTCTTGGACGACTTCATGATCATGGCCGGACGCGGCGCGATGACCGTACCTGACTTCGGGAACACAACTTCGATGCTCTCGCCCTTCTTCTGGGCAGCGAGGGCGATGTAATCGACAGCGCCGAAGACGACGGCCTTTGCACCCTGCAGAACCGGGTTCAGGGCGTCGGCGTTGGCACCGGCGATGATCGCGCCATTTGCCTGCAGACCCTTGAAGAGCTTCCAGTCGTCCTGCCCGGCAAGAGCAGCGGTCAGTTCGAAGGAGGAGCCGGACTGGGCCGGATCCGGAATGTTGACGAGGTCCTTGTATTCCGGCTTCGTCAGGTCAGCCCATTCGGCCGGCTTCGGCGTGCCGCTCTTGGTATTCCAAACGATGCCGAGAGCCGAGATGCCCTGTGCAACGGCGCCTTCGGACTTCAGGAAATCCGGAACCTTGGCAGCGTTCGGGCTAGCATAGTTGACGAGCCAGCCGCGCTTGGCGAAGTCGTTGGCCGTATCCCAGGAAGCCGAGATGACGACGTCGACAACCGGGTTTGCGGCTTCGGCTTCGATACGAGCCATGACCTTGCCGGTCGTTGCCTGGAAAACATTGACCTTGACGCCGGTCTGCTTGGTGAAACCGGCCGACAGCTTGTCGATCAGGCTCTGCGGGCCAGCGGTGTAAACGGTGACGTCGGCATGGGCGACACCGGCCATCAGGGCGGCGGCGACTACGCCAAAAGTGATGCTCTTCAATGACTTAAACATGTTCCAACTTCTCCTCTATGGATTGGGATATTTTCTGCTGAAACCAGCGGATCTGTGCTGCGTCGATCGCAAGGCCGATGGTCTCGCCGGCACGAAGCTTGGCGCGGCTCAGAACCTGCAATTCCAGGCCCGGCAGGCCGGAGAGCGAAACGCTCGCCAGATGCCCGTCGCCGCGGAACTGCGAGCGCAGTACGGTGGCGGCAAGGCGATTAGTAGAGGCTTCGCCGGCCGAGATGGAGGCGACGGGGATCAGCACGCGGGCGCTGTCGCCGGCAATACCTTCAGCTTCGGTGAGCGCGATGTCGCTTCCCTTGAAATGCCAGGAGGGTCCGCGCCGCTCGATATCGGCAAGACAGCCAAGCCGCAGGAAGTCGGCAACCTCAGGCGTCGCCGGCCGCTCGATCAGGTCGTCGGGCGAGGCAAGCTGTTCGATCAGGCCTGACCGCATGACCGCGACCTCGTCGGCAAGCGTCAGCGCCTCGCTATGGTCGTGCGTCACATAGATCGCCGTCAGGCCGAGCGAGGAGATGAGCTCGGCGAGCTCACCCACCATGTTTTCGCGCAACTCGCGATCAAGATTGGAAAGTGGCTCGTCGAAAAGGATGAGCTGCGGCTCGGCGACGATGGCGCGCGCAATTGCGACGCGCTGCTGCTGGCCACCCGAGAGATCGCTCGGCCGCCGGTCGGCACAAGCCGTAAGCCCGACTCGTTCCAGAGCGCGCATCGTCCGGGTCCGGCGCTCGGCCTTGCTGATACCGCGCATTTCGAGGGGAAAGGAGACATTGCCGCCGACCGTCAGATGCGGCCAGAGCGCATAGTCCTGGAAGACCATGCCGAGCCCGCGCCGCTCCGGTGGAACGAAGGCGCCGGTCGCACCATCGGCAACGACAGTGCCGGCGATCGAAACAGAACCCCTGCTCGGCGCAAGCAGGCCGGCAACCAGCCGCAGAAGCGTGGTTTTGCCGCAGCCCGAAGGGCCGAGCAATGCCAGTGTTTTGCCCTTTTCCAGAGAAAAATCAATGCCCTTGAGAACCTGCGTCGACCCGTAACTCAATGCCAGACCCGCCGCGACAACGGCAGAAGACGATCGGATTGAGGGGGCGTTCATGGGCAGACCAAATGTCGCTTTAAAGAAAGTATGGCGACATTTAGGCATCCCGGACGACAGCTTTGCGACAGATTTATTTCAATTTTATGACAATATCCTCCAGGGGAGAACATTAGCGTTTCGCGCCGGAATTCACGACCGGAACAAGCAGTCCCTCCCGCAACCGCGTCTTGCCGCTGGCCGTCTTCGACGCAGTTTTCATGCCGTCTCGGTGCTTCAGCACCTCCAAAAGCAGGGGATTTGCATTTTCGGTCGCGCGCAACCATTTAAGATGCATGATACCGCGGGAAATGTCGCGACCTCGCATACGCCGGGACGTTTACAGAAAACGAACCATACCGGCTTGCATTCTGAGCCAAAAGCCGATTGCTTAGGAAAATCTACTTCTTCTTCGGCTAGCCGTTAGAAGAGTGCGAGGGGATATAGGCAAACCCGTGGAATTCTGCAGCTTCGCATCGGGATCGATGGTGACTACGATGACGAAGCGGGAAAGCTGGTTTGAAGGAAAATGAGTAACGATCTGTTTCAGGTGAAATTTTGGGGCGTTCGGGGAAGCATTCCCGTGTCAGGCCCGGAATTCGACCGATATGGAGGCAACACCTCCTGCATAGAAATTCGTTGCGACGAGCACCGGATGATTTTCGATGCTGGCTCGGGTCTGCGCGAGGCGGGCCTGTCGCTTCTTGCCGATGAGGTCCACGATGTCGACCTCTTCTTCAGCCACTGCCACTATGACCACATTATTGGCCTGCCCTTCTTCAAAGCGATCTACTACCCGTCGATCAACGTCAACATCTGGTCCGGCCACCTAGACGGCAAGATGAGCACGCGCGAGATGGTCGAACAGTTCATCAGCCCGCCCTGGTTCCCGGTGAAGACAGATATCTGTCAGGCAACGATGAACTTCCGCGATTTCCATGCGGGCCAGACACTGACCCCACACGCAGGCGTGGAGATGCAGACCTATATGCTGAACCATCCGGGCGGAGCGATCGGTTACCGCATTCGCTGGAAAGGCCGCGTGGTATCACTGATCTATGACATCGAGCACATTCCAGGCACGTACGATCCGGTCGTGCTTGAGATGATGAAGGACGCCGACCTCGTCGTCTACGACTGCACTTATAATGAAGACGAGATGCAGCGCTTCAAGGGCTTCGGCCACTCCACATGGCAGCACGGCACCGAACTTGCCACGATGGCTGGCGCCAAGCGCTTCGCCTTGTTTCACCATGCGCCCTCGCGCACCGATGAACAGCTCGCTGTCATGGAAAGCCAGGCGCAGGCCGTCTTTGCCGGCGCATTCGCCGCCCGCGACAATCAGGTCGTCGACATCTGATGCTGCACCAGCGCGCCTGCTGAAACCCATTCCACTGCGGGGTGGCCCGCAGTCGCCTCGAAGAGTTCGGCAAGGAACTCCCAGGCCGCCGCGTCATGCACCAGATGATGCCCGAGCACGCCGATCGGTTCGCTGCTACCCTCGAACCTGTCCTGCAACTCCGTGACCAGTGCGCCGATCAGGTCTGCCATCGGCCGCCCGCCGCGTGTGCCGTGCCAGTCCATGAGGTCGACATGGGAGTTGATGATGGCGATCGGGTTTTCTCCCTTGACGCGCCCGTAGGTCGAAAGGGATTCGAAACCGAGCGCCGGCAGCTTGGGAATGAGACCCTTGTCGATCCGGTTCCAGGGCGGAACCAGCATTGCCAGAAAGCGTGTCGGGTAGAGACCCTTGAGCTTCAGGACGCCTTCGTAGAGTTCACCGAGAATGGTTTCTTGCAGGCGTGATCCGCCGAGCTCCTGCTTCTTGTCGTCAGGGCCGGCATAATTATGATGCGCCCAGCCGTGAACCGCCACGCTGACATGCACCTCTTCCGCAAGCCGCTGAGCGAGCGGCGCGCCCGTAAACGCCGGGATAACCGCAAGCGTGACGGGGATGCCGTAGCTTTTCGTCTCGGACAGCAGTCGCTCCAGCGCCGCCGTCGGCTCGATCGCATCGTCATCCCGCAGCCAGAGCCGCGCCGCGCGGCCGGCGTCGCGCCAGCGCTCCAGCTCCCGATACAACGGTTCGCGGATGGTGCTATCGATCATGTGCTGCTCCTGCATGATTGCGTAGGATCAAATCCAGTTCTTTCGCCGCGCCGGCGAGCGAGCGCTCGCCAATGACGAAGCGGCGGGCGGCTGACGCGATGGCGTCACGGCCCGCCCGGTCATCCAGCAGCCCGGCAATGGCCTGCGCATAGGCTTTCATATCGCCATCAGGCGTCAATAGCCCGGTAACGTCGGCCTCCACCACGGCAGGCACGCCTGCGGTCCTCTGCGCCACCACAGGAAGGCCCGCCGCCTGTGCTTCGAGATAGGCAAGCCCATAGGCTTCACCGCAGCCCGGCCACACATACATGCCGCCCCTTGCCAGCAATCCGGCGATCTCTTCCGGCTCCCTTTGGCCGAGCCAGTCGATACGACCGGGCGCAAAGCCGGCAAACAGCGCCTCCACCTCTGCCCGTAGCGGACCGTCTCCTACGATGCCGAGCGTCCATGGACGCTGCTCGATCACCTGAAGTGCCGCGGCGAGCATCTTGTAGCTCTCCAGCTTGTCGCCGGCCCGCATCATGGCCACGGTCATCAAGCGTTGCGGATCGGGGACAGGCGACACCGCCTCGAAGAGCGCCGTGTCGATGAAAGGCTTTACTCCGGCGATGCGCGCCTCTGGAAAGACCTCTTCCAGTCCTTTCCAGTCGCGTTCGGTGAAGGCGATATTGACCGCCGCTTGGCGGATCGCGTCACCCACCGGTTTCTGAAAGAAGGCCCAGCCCAGCCCGTCGCGCTTGCGCGAATAGGAGGCTTCGGCCGTGACATAGGGAATCATGAATTCCGCCGAGATTGCCGGGCCGAAGAGATCGGGGGACTTGTAATAGGGATGGTAGCAGAACCAGAGTTCCGGCTTCGGCTCCTCCCGCCATTTGCTCCGCAGCCGCTCGAACTCCTCTTCGGCTTTGGCCAGCACATCTGCAGCCGCCTCCGGCGTGCAGGCATGGACACGGAACTCGGACACGACGTCGACCGAATGCCCGGCCATTTCCAGCGCTCGGATCAACAGCTGCGCCATCAGCCGGTCGCCCGAAGGCACCGGATGACCAGGCGATTTCATCGGCGCGTAGAAAGCGATCCGCATCGCGACACTCCGTTTGTGACAGTGTGTTTCCAATCGGCGCTCGCGCCGTAGGCGAAAATTTCCGCTATTGTCACTATCCTTGAATGATACAGACAGGCATACCGAAGCGATCGTGATTAGACGAGACGATAATTCCGCCCTTTTTCGTCTTCTCTAGTGCGTTTGCGATTTGAGCTTCAAGAACAGGAATTGATGACCACGGTTTGGGCCACAGGGATTTTTTCGGAGCGTACGATCAGGAAGGCCAGGCTCGGTTCCGGCCTTGTGATGTTCGTCTTCATCATCCTGCATATGTCAAACCATGCATTGGGGCTCGTTTCGCTGACGGCGGCCGATGATGCGCGCCGGTTGTTTTTGGCGATCTGGCGCAATCCGCTAGGCACCCTGCTCTTCTACGGCTCGGTCCTCGTCCACATGACGCTGGTGCTGCGTGGGCTCTATATGCGCCGCAGCCTCGTCATGCCGAAGAACGAAATGGCACAGATCGTTCTCGGCCTTCTGATTCCGCTGCTGCTCATCGACCATGTCATCGGCACACGCATCGTCCATGCACTCTACAGCTATACCGATAATTACGAGACGATCGTTCGCACGCTCTGGATCAACTCACCGCAGAATGGCGTACGCCAGACTTTCGCACTGCTTGCGGTCTGGATCCACGGCTGTATCGGCGTACATTTCTGGCTGCGCTATCGGCCCTGGTACGAAAATTCCTCATCGCTGCTTCTGGCGATCGCCATCCTCCTGCCGGTGCTGGCGCTGCTCGGTTTCGTCGAGATGGGCCGCACGCTGTCCGATCCCTCCTACATCGCGGCCGAATCCGGACATTATGAAGAAACGATCAATACCCGCTATTACAACGATCCTGAGGCACGCGAGCAAATCGCGACGATCCGCGCCGTGCTCTATGGCAGCTTCTCCGCAGCGCTTGCCCTCGTCATTCTGGCGCGGGCACGCCGCAGGCTGAAAGAGCGGGCGAACCAGGTCGCCGTTCACTATCCCGGCGGCGAGACGGTGCGCGTACCCCGCGGCTTCACGGTGCTGGAAGCAAGTCGGCTCGGCGGCCTGCCGCATTATTCGGTCTGTGGCGGCAAGGGCCAGTGCTCCACCTGCCGTGTGCAGATACTCGGCGACTATTGGACCCTGCCGCCGCCCGACAAGCTGGAGCAAACGACGCTGAAGCGTATAAATGCCGCGCAGGACGTGCGCCTTGCCTGTCAGCTCCGCCCGGATAAGGATTTGACCGTCGCGCCGCTGCTCGTGCCACAGACGGAAGCTGCCCTTCCCGCCAACAGCCAGGAAACCAGCCCCGGCAGCGAGCGCGAGATCGCCGTACTCTTTTGCGACATGCGCCATTTCACGACGCTGACCGAAACCCGCCTGCCCTTCGACGTCGTCTTCCTGCTCAACCGCTATTTCGGGATCGTCGGCAAGGCGGTGGAACAGGCCGGCGGGCGGCTTGACAAATTCATCGGTGACGGCGCCATGGCACTCTTCGGCCTCAACACGACACCCGAGGAAGCCTGCCGGCAGGCGATCTCGGCCGCAACCGCGATCATTGCCGAGGTTGAGAAGCTCGCTGCCGAACTCTCCGACGAACTGCCTTTGCCGCTGCAGATCGTCATCGGTATCCACGCCGGCCCTGCGGTCGTCGGTACCATGGGCTATGGGCGCGTGCGCAGCCTGACCGCCGTCGGCGACACGGTCAATGTCGCAAGCCGTCTGGAGACGGCGGCCAAGGAGCTCGATGCGGCGATCGTCATTTCCGAGCCGGTCGCAATGCGCGCCGGCATTGATGCGGAAACGGTAGAAAGCTTCGAAATCAGCGTGCGCGGTCGGGCGCTCCCCTTGAAAGTCTATGTCGTTCCGAGAGAGAAAGCGGCTGAACCGCTCAAGGAAAGACAATAATGTCCGGCCAAGCATGGCTTACCGCCAAATATTGGAAACGCCGCCTGCGAAAGGCGCGCAATGCGTTGGCCACGCGCTTCTTTGACACCCGCACCGGCCGCCGGCTGCTGATCGAAAATATCGGACTGCGCGTCACCTCCATGACCGTCGACGCCGGCGATCATCTGATGAGTTTTTCGCCCGCCGACTATATCGGCCGCAAGGTCTTCCGGAAGGGCCATTTCGAACGGCAGGCCGTCGACCGGCTGCTCGTGATCTTGCGCCAACGCGGCCTGTTGAAGAAGGACAGCATGCTGCTGGAGATCGGCGGCAATATCGGCACGCAGACCGTCTATTTCGCGCTCGCCCGGGCATTTCAGGGGATTGTCAGCGTCGAGCCAGACCCGCGCAATTTTCGCCTTCTGGAACAGAATATCCGTCAGAACAGCCTTATGGACACGGTGCGTCTCGTCAATTGCGCTGCCGGCGAAGCTGGAGGCGAGATCGACTTCTTCCTGAACAGCGCCAATCACGGCAAAAGCAGCGCGATCCGCCAAAGTGCCACCGACCAGAAGATCAGCGTGCCGGTGCAGCCGGTTACCGGCATCCTCGACGGGCTCGGCATCGACCAGGCTGCCATCGGCCTCGTCTGGATGGATATCGAGGGATACGAGCCCGTTGCCTGCCGCTCAATGCTGCCGCTGCTCTCCCGCCGCACGCCCCTCTATATGGAATTCACGCCGCTTTTCTACGGTCCGGAGGGAACGCGGGATTTCGTTGCCTGGCTCGCCGGCTTCTATGAGGATTGCCTGGTTTTCTTCGAGGATTACGAGCAGCAGATGAAGGTGCGCGACCTGCCTGGAAGCATCGACCAGTACGACGTGCTGTTCCTGCCTTAAGCGGCGGACTGCATTGCCAGCGATTGATGGCAATGCACGCCGGCAAGCACGCCTGAGGCGGAAGCGAGTGTAGCGTTATGCATGGCGCTTGCCGCATCGCCGGCGGCAAAGACACCCTTGACGGTGGTTTCCTTGTTATCGCTGGTCCGGATGAGCGGGCCGAACGGGCCGTCGTCGAAGACACAGCCGAGCCGTTCGGCAATCGGGCTCGCCATCGCCGTTTTCGGAGCGACAAACACAGCATCCAGCGGCACGACCCGGCCATCGGCAAGGCGAACGGCATCAAGTTTGGGATTGCCGCCCAATAATTCCACGACAGGGCTGCGTTCGATCCGAACGCCGCGCGCGGTCAGCCGTACGAGTTGCTCCTCATCGGGCTCGAACAGCGCTTGGGTGAAATAGGTTGTCTCCCCCCAGTCGGGGATTAGGATGGCCGAATGTGCCGAGTGCGGATGGTTTGCGAGAACGCCGAGCTTGCCGCCGCTCACCTCATAACCGTGGCAATAGGGGCAGTGCAGCACGGAACGCCCCCATCGGTCGCGCAGACCGGATATCTCGGGCAGCGTGTCGCTGATGCCGGTTGCCAGGACGATGCGCGCGGCCCTTTCTTCACCACCATCCTTGATGCCAATGACGAATTCGTCGCCATCGGCACGCGCCTGAATAACTTCCCCGTCGCGGATGCTGATGGTCGGATAAAGCGAAAGCTGCCGCTTTCCCTCCCGCATGATCGCCGCCGGCGTCTGCCCGTCCTGGCCCAGGAAGCCATGTGACGCCTGCGAAAACCGATTGCGCGGCGCGCCCGCATCGATCAGCAGAACGCGGCGTCGCGCCCGTACAAGCTGCATGGCCGCGGACAGGCCGGCGAAATTTCCGCCGATAACGATGACCTCGAATGACATGAAACCCTCCTTTGACGACGCCTCTATCTTGCAGCAACATAAGTTACATGAAACAACGCAGTCAAGCATCATGTTACTTGTCTTGTTACGATCCGCTTGTGATAATGGCCCGTTCGATCGACGGGAATAGAACTTCATGCGCAATGACAGCCGCCTTTCACGCATGCTGCACGTGCTGATCCATATGGACCGGCATGAGCATTCTGCGACCTCCGAAATGATTGCAAAGATGCTGAACACCAATCCCGTGGTCGTCCGCCGCACCATGGCTGGCCTTCGTGAACAGGGCTATGTCCGTTCCGAAAAAGGGCACGGCGGGGGCTGGACGCTGGTGCGGCCTTTGTCGGAAATCACCCTGCTCGATGTCTACCGCGCCATCGGCGAACCACATCTTTTCGCCATCGGCCCGGCCGACGATCAACCGAAGTGCCTTGTGGAACAGGCCGTGAATGCCGCCCTCGAGGATGCGATGAAGGAGGCACAGGCCCTGCTCCTGCGGCGATTGGGCAGCGTGACGCTGGACGAAATCGCGGCCGACTTCGAAGTTAAATTCGCCGCGGTCTCGGCTACGTCCTATTCCTGCGCCTCATAAGCGCGGATCATTTCCTGCGGTAGAGAAAATAGCGCCCCTCTTTGATGCCGCGGGGCAAAGGCAGAGGCAAGAGCTCGGGATGTTGCAGCGGCAGGCCGCTGACGGCAATGCCGTGATGGGTAAGCACGCCGGCCATCAGTTGCGGCAGCCAGGTCAGCGTCACGGCATCGATCTCGTCATGACCGGTGCCGATATCGGCATGGGCGAGCGCGGCATTGATCCCGAGGAACGTCTGGCCGGTATCGCGGATGTTGCCTGTCACCATATTTTCGGCCGGCGGCGTGGAGGCGGAATAGGATCGTATTTCCCAATCGAAGGCGATGATGCGCCGGTCAGAAAAATGCTCGCGCAGATGGTCGTAGGTGCGGCCATTGCCGAGGCCGAATTCGAGCACCGGCCCCTCCACCTCTTCCACAAGATCGATGATGGCATTGAGAATATCGCGTTGAGCCGTCAATCGGCGAATGAAGCTATCGAGGCGGCTCATCTTATCCTGTCCGTCATAAAATATGTCAGCGGTGCTACCATATCGATGCGGTGCAAGTCGATTGCCCGAAACGCAAATTGCCGTTGCGGCGGTAACACGGGTCTGTGATAAACTCGGCCCATGAACGAGATGTCCAACGACGCATTCTTCGCCAACGTGCCGGTCTTCAGCGACTTCGAAGGCGTGACCGATGAGAGCAATTACCGGCCGCTGCCCGAAGGGTGGGTGCTGGCAATGGCCGATATCGTCGGCTCGACCAAGGCGATCGCCGGCGGGCGCTACAAGGACGTGAACATGGCCGGCGCCAGCGTCATTTCCGCGGTGCTGAATGCCGTCGGCAAGGGCGACTATCCTTTCGTCTTCGCTGGTGACGGCGCGCTGATCGCCTTGCCCGCTTCGCTTGAGAAGGAGGCGCGCGAAGCGCTTGCCGCGACACAGGCCTGGGTGAAGGAGGATCTTGACCTTGATCTCCGTATCGCCATAGTGCCGATCGCAGATATCCGCGCTGAAGGTCTCGATGTGCGCGTCGCCCGCTATTCGGCAAGCCCCTTTGTCACCTATGCGATGTTTTCCGGCGGTGGCACGATCTGGGCCGAGAAGAACATGAAGATGGGATGGTACGGCGTCGAAAAGGCCGCACCCGGCGCTCGCCCGGATCTGAACGGTCTCTCCTGCCGCTGGAGCCCGATCGAGGCGCGCAATGGCGAGATCGTCTCGATCATCGCCGTGCCCGGCGACGACGGTCCAGGGCCAGAATTTCAGGCTCTTGTCGCCGGCATCGTTTCCATCACGGCAGAACAGAACCGCGGCGGGCATCCGGTGCCCGAAGATGGGCCGGAGCTTGCCTTCTCGATGAAGGGCATCAATCGCGAGGTGAATGCCACCGCACCTGAGGGCAAACGCCTGCGACAAAAGCTCTTCATCCTCTTGCAGATCGGACTGACCGTTTTCCTGCACAAATTCGGCATCACTTTTGCGCATTTCAACGCGCGCCGCTATAAGAAGGACGTCTCGGGCAATTCGGATTTCCGCAAATTCGACGACGGGCTGAAGATGACCATCGATGTCGACGCCGCCCACCTCGCCCGCATAGAGATGCTGCTGAAGCACGCCCAGCAGGAGGGAGTGGCGCGCTACGGTCTGCACCGCCAGTCATCGGCACTGATGACCTGCTTCGTGCCGACGCCACTGTCGCGTGACCACATGCACTTCATCGATGGCGCAGCCGGCGGCTATGCCGTCGCCGCCAGCCAGATCACCGGCAAGCAGCTTTCCGGCGTGCTCGTTACGCCTTGATGACGTGATCGCCCGAAAGGCCGAGCCGGCTTAAGACGTTCCGGGTGTCGACAATCAGTCTGGCGTTTTTCGAAAGAGCCGCATAGTCGATCATGTCGTGATCGGTCGCGATGAGAACCGCGTCGTATCCTGCAATGGCTTCCGGTCTCAGGTCGACGGATTTCCGGCCCTTCAGCGCTTGATATTCGCGCGTCTGTGGAATTTCCGCGACGAAGGGGTCATGATAATCCGCCTTGCCGCCGCGCTCCTCGATGATTTCGATCAGACGCAGCGACGGGCTTTCCCTGATATCGGCAACGTTCTTCTTGTAAGCGAGGCCAAGCACGAGGACGCGTGAGCGGCTGAGCGCCTTACCGGCCCGGATATCCAGCGCCTCGGCCAGTTTGCCGACGACATAGCGCGGCATCGCCGAATTGATCTCGCCGGCAAGCTCGATGAAACGGGTCGGCAGCTCGTATTCGCGCGACTTCCAGGTGAGATAAAAGGGATCGATCGGAATGCAGTGGCCGCCGAGACCGGGACCAGGATAGAAGGGCATATAACCGAACGGCTTGGTCTTGGCAGCGTCGATGACTTCCCAGACATCGATGCCCATTGCCGCGTAGACGGTCTTCAGCTCGTTGACGAGTGCGATATTGACCGAGCGGAAGATGTTTTCGGTTAGCTTGACTGCTTCCGCCGTCGCATTGGAGGAGACCGGAACGACGGTCGAGACGGCTGTCCCGTAGAAGGATTTCATCAGCGACAGGGCTGCCGCACCATCGCCTGCAACGACCTTCGGGATGGTCGCGGTGTGGTAATGCTGGTTACCGGGGTCTTCACGCTCCGGCGAGAAGCCGACAAAGAAGTCGGAACCGGATTTCAGCCCGGTCTCTTCGAGAATGACCTTTACGATATCGTCGGTGGTACCCGGGTAGGTAGTCGATTCCAGCACGATGAGCTGGCCCGGCCGCAGATGGGCGGCAATCGCCCGCGACGTGGCTTCCACGAAAGAAAGATCGGGATCGCGATGTTTGGTAAGCGGCGTCGGCACGCAGATGACGATCACATCGCAATCCGAAAGGCTGGCGAAATCGGTCGTCGAGAAAAAACGCCCCGCATCGATCTCGGCCGTCAGCGCCTCGTTCGTCACCGCATCGATGTAGGAGCGGCGGGCATCCAGTGCGACGATCTTCTTGGGGTCGATATCGAAGCCGGTCACGGCAAAGCCGCTGCGTGCCACAGCCATCGCCAGCGGTAGGCCGACATAGCCAAGGCCGATAATGCCAGCGCGCGCCGTGCGGGCCTCAATCTTCTTTGAAAGCGTCTCGAAGGTGGAAGAGCGTGCGTCCAAGGCCATGCCTCTTGCGAAAAGTGAATCCGAACGCTGATCTAATGCATGATCGCGGCAAATTAAACCCAGCCCCTTCGCAGTGTCTGACCGTGCCGCGCCTTGGATTCATTAGCCGGGTGTTGCCGAAATGACCCGGGACCGCCGGTCCCGGCAACCAGGACGCACAAAAAAATGCGTATCCCATTGTTTCGCACTTCCGACGTGCCTATTTGGGCAAATGATAATGAACCACTTCGCAAAGATTGCTCGCCCGTTTCCAGGAGGTCGGAAGCCGGCGGGTGTCAGTGCCGGGTCATCGGCACATCGTTGACACGATAATACCGCTCGTACATCCTGAATTCTTTGCGATCTGCTCACCGTGAATGGGCAGGTCCGGGTTGTTTTTGTCTTTGGGGATGGACGTGCGACATGAGGATCATACCAAGAATGAGCACGATCGAATCCAGCGTATCCTCCATTTTGTTGGACCGTGTTGCTGAATGGCTGACGAATTCTTCGCTGGCCGGTGACGACCTTGAAAACATCGTGCGCGGTTTCTGCGAGCGGCTTGCGGCCGCCGGATTGCCACTTGCGCGCGTCCACCTGACCTTCTCGATGCTGCATCCGCTCTACGACGCACTGAGCTTCACCTGGAAGCGCGCCAGCGGTGTCACCATCGAGGGCTTCCGCATGCCGGCCGGCCAGAAGCCGGACCGTTTCCTGCAGAGCCCTTATTTTTATCTTCTCGACAACAATCTGCAGCATATCCGTCGCCGCATCATGGCGGAGGGGCCGAGTGAATTTCCGATCTTCGAGGATCTGCGCCAGGAAAAAATCACCGATTATCTTGCCTTCGTGCAGCCCTTCGGCGATGGATCGGCGCAGGGCATGATGGGTTCCTGGTCGACCGACAGCCCGGCCGGATTTTCAGACGACATGATCGACGCGCTGCTGCGCATGCAGAACCATCTGGCGGTCGCCGCCAAGATGGCTGTGCTTGCCAAGCTCGCCAACAATATGCTGACCACCTATCTCGGCGGCGATGCCGGCAAGCGCGTGCTGAACGGCCAGGTCCGCCGCGGCGATGGCGAGACGATCCGTGCCGCCCTTGTCATGGCGGATATGCGTGAATCCACCATGTATGCCGAAAAGGAAGGCCGGCAGGCCTATATCGATACGCTCAACCAGTTCTTCGATGCGATCGCCGCACCCTTCAACCGCAACGGCGGTGAAATCCTGAGCTTCCTCGGTGACGGCTTCCTGGCCGTCTATCCCTGCGGTCGCCACAAGGACCCGTCGAAGATCGCTTGCGAGGCAGCGCTTTCCGCCGTGCATCATGCGCAGGCGCGTGTTGCCGAACTGAACAAGGATCGCGAGACGAAGGGGCTTCCGAAGATCGGCTACGGGATCGGCCTGCATGTCGGCAACGTCATGTTCGGCAATGTCGGCCTGAAGGATCGGCTTACCTTCTCTGCCTTCGGTTCGGCTGTGAACGAGGTGCAGCGCCTGCAGGTGCTGACGAAGAAATACGCTCGCGAGGTCGTCGCGAGCCAGGCCTTTGCCGGCTATTGCGGCGGCGAATGGATCACGCTCGGCGAGGAAAAGCTGCGCGGCATCCGCCAGAAGGTGACGGTGCTCCAGCCGCGGGCCCCGGCATCTGCCATTCACGTCGACGAAGGCTTCCGCGAATCCGTTCAGAACGGCCTTTCGGAAGCCGAACAGGTCATCATGCTTCACCGCGACAAGAAACAGGTAAAACGCCCGCCGATCGAAAAATTCATTCAGTAACCACGCGCGAACATTGCAGCCGCTTCAGCCGCTGCGCCGTACATCAGAACCTTCGCATCAAGCGCCCTGTAAAACGGGCGCCATGTGCCATTTTTTCCCATGTCTGTCATCAACTGGACACCCCGTTTACGGTACGATAGTGTGCCTTAACGGGAACACATAAGGACTGGGGAATTTCATTGGTATGGCGTCTGCTGCCGATCTGTTGCGTGTTGAGAATCTGGATGTCGCCTTCTCCGTTTTCGGCGACCGGCTGCGCGTCGTAAAGGAAGCCAATCTCCGCATCCTGCCGGGGAAAGTGACTGCCCTTGTCGGCGAAAGCGGCTCTGGCAAATCCGTCATCAGCCAGGCGATCATGGGCATCCTGCCGGCACCCGCCCATGCGAGCGGCCGTATTCTGTTTACCGATCCGCTGGACGGCAAGGCGACCGATATCCTGTCGCTTTCGCGTGACAGTGCCGAGATGCGTGACCTGCGTGGCCGCCGCATGGCGACCATCTTCCAGGAGCCGATGACGTCGCTCTCACCGCTCCATACGGTCGGCAACCAGATCGGCGAAGTATTGCTGATCCACACGGATGCCGACAAGAAGGAAGCGCGCGAGCGCACCGAGGAAATGCTCAGCCTCGTCGGCTTTTCCAATCCGAAGCGTACTTACGACATGTATCCGTTCGAACTTTCCGGCGGCATGCGCCAGCGCGCCATGATTGCCATGGCGCTGATCTGCAAGCCGGCACTGCTGATCGCCGACGAGCCGACCACGGCGCTCGACGTGACGATCCAGGCGCAGATCCTCGAATTGCTGCGCGACCTGCAGGCCAAGCTCGGCATGGCCATGCTGCTCATCACCCACGACCTCGGTGTCGTCGCCAATATGGCCGACGAGGTGGTGGTGATCTATCACGGCGAGATCATGGAAGCAGGCCCCGTCGAAGCGATCTTCCGCAATCCGCAGCATCCCTATCTCAAGGCCCTGATGGCCGCTGTTCCGCACTTTGACATGAAGCCAGGCGAGCGGCTGAAGGCGCTTCGCGAGGTTCCGGTCAATCTAGAATCGCTGATCGGTAAGAAGAAGCCGGTCGAGAAGGAAGCGCCGGGCGTGCTGCTCTCCGTTGCCAACCTTTCCAAGACCTACAAGACGCGCAAGCGCGGCTTTTTCGGTGGGCAGGAAGCAGCCGTCGTGCATGCTGTCGACGATGTCAGCTTCGATATCCGCCGCGGCGAGTGTCTCGGACTGGTCGGCGAATCCGGCTGCGGCAAGACGACGGTCAGCAAAATCCTGATGCGCGCAATTACCCCGGATAGCGGGGCGGTCGTCTTCAACGACGGCAAGGAGGTCATCGATGTCCTCTCCGTCAAGGGTTCGGAACTGCAGGACCTGCGCACCAAGATCCAGATGGTGTTCCAGGATCCGGTCTCCTCGCTTTCGCCGCGCATGACAGTTCGCAATATCCTGAGCGAACCGCTGGAGATTCATGACCGCGGCGACAGCGCCGAGCGCAAGGCCAAGGTCGAGGGGTTGATGGGCGCAATCGGCCTCGACCGTCGCTATCTCAACCGCTATCCGCACAGTTTCTCCGGCGGCCAGCGCCAGCGCATCGGCATTGCCCGCGCCCTCGCCCTCGGCCCCAAGCTCGTCATCCTCGACGAACCGGTCTCGGCCCTCGACGTCTCGGTTCAGGCGCAGATCCTCAATCTGTTGAAGGACCTGCAGAAGGAGCTGGGGCTCACCTACCTCTTCATCTCGCACAACCTCGCAGTCGTCGATTATATGGCCGACCGCATCGCCGTCATGTGCAGGGGCCGCATCGTCGAAATCGCACCGCGCGAGATCATCCTGCGCAATCCGGTTCACCCCTATACGAAGTCATTGCTTGCCGCCGTTCCCTTCCCGGATCTCGACAGGCCACTCGACTTCAAGGCGCTGCAGGAAAACGGCGCGGCCGACAAGCAGAACTGGGGGCCTGTCTTCCGGGCGGACCACGATGACGCCTCCGAACTCGCTTATGCCGATCTCGGCGGCGGCCATCTGGTGCGCGCCCGCAAGGGTGCCGATGCTAAGGAGCTGGTCTGATGGTAACGCGCCGCATCTTTCTCGGCGGCCTGATCGGTTCGGCCATAGCGCCTTCGGTGCTGCGGGCTCAACCGATCGCCGAGCCAGAATTTTTGAAGGCCAGGGTCGCTGACGGTAGCTTGCCGCCAATGGCAGAGCGCATTCCGACTGAGCCGCGTATCGTCAATCTCAAGGAGATGGGCCGCGTGCCCGGCACCTATGGCGGCAATGTGCGCACCATCATCGGCGGCGTGCGCGATATCCGCTACATGACGGTCTATGGCTATTCGCGGCTGGTCGGCTACGACACGAAGTTGCAGTTGCAGCCCGATATCCTGCGGGACTTCACCTCGGAGAATGACACGGTCTTCACCTTCCGCCTGCGCGAGGGGCACAAATGGTCGGACGGTCACCCCTTCACGGCGGAAGCCTTCCGCTATTGGTGGGAAGAAGTCATCCTCAACAAGGAACTGACGCCCGGCGGCGGCGCTCTGGAGCTGCGTCCTCACGGCTCCCTGCCGCGCTTTGAAGTGCTCGACGAACTGACTGTGCGCTATAGCTGGGACAAGCCTAACCCGGTTTTTCTGTCGGCGCTTGCCGGGCCTCTGCCGCTCGTCATCTATGGCCCCGGCCATTACCTGAAGCAGTTCCACAAGGGCTTTCAGGACAAGGCCAAGCTTGAAGAGCTGATGAAAAAGAACCGCGCCAAGAAGTGGGCCGATCTGCACATCAAGATGGCCCTCGCTTCTCGGCCCAACAATCCCGAGCTGCCGACGCTCGATCCCTGGCAGAACCGCACGGCTCCGCCGGCCGATCAGTTCATCTTCGACCGCAATCCCTTCTTCCACCGCGTCGATGAGAACGGCATGCAGTTGCCCTATCTCGACCGCTTCATCCTCAATGTCTCGTCTTCGTCTATCATCGCCGCCAAGGCGGGTGCTGGCGAATCCGATTTGCAAGCGACCGGCATCGACTTCAACGACTACACTTTCCTGAAAGAGGCAGAAAAGCGCTTCCCGGTGAAGGTCGATCTCTGGAAGATGGCGCGCGGCTCGCGCATCACACTGTTGCCGAACCTCAATGTCGCCGACGAAGCCTGGCGCGCGCTCTTTCGCGACGTGCGCTTCCGCCGAGCCTTGTCGCTGGCGATCGACCGGCACGAGATCAACATGGTCGCTTTCTACGGCCTCGGCAAGGCGAGTGCCGATACGGTGTTGCCCGAAAGCCCGCTCTTCAAGCAGGAATATGCCGACGCCTATGTGAATTTCGACCCTGACACGGCCAACAAGCTGCTCGACGAACTCGGCCTCGACAAACGCGACAGCGATGGCATCCGCCTGCTGCCTGATGGACGCCGCGCCGAAATCACCGTCGAAACAGCCGGCGAGAGCAATCTCGACACGGATGTTCTGGAACTCGTGCACGATCACTGGGCCAAGATCGGCCTGGCGCTCTTCACCCGCACCTCGCAGCGCGACGTCTTCCGCAATCGCGCCATGAGCGGCTCGATCATGATGTCGATCTGGTACGGGCTGGATAACGGTGTGCCAACCGCCGACATGTCTCCCTATGGACTAGCCCCTACGCTGGATGACCAGCTTCAATGGCCGCTCTGGGGCATGTACTATCTTTCGGCCGGTCAGGAAGGCAAAGCTCCCGATCTGCCGGAGGCGGCCGAGCTTGTGGATCTCCTGAACCAATGGGGCGCAAGTGCTACGACGGAAGAGCGTGAGGTTATCTGGCACAAGATGCTGTCCCTCTATACCCAGCAGGTCTTTTCGATCGGCCTCATCAACAGCACTCTGCAGCCGATCCTCACGTCCGCCAAGATGCAGAACGTGCCGGAGCACGGGCTTTACGGCTTCGATCCGACCTCCTTCCTCGGCGTCTACATGCCGGACACCTTCTGGTTCAAGGAGGCCTGAGCAATGATCCGCTATATCCTCTGGCGTATCGCCGCCATGGTGCCGACCCTGCTCGTGATATCGGCGCTGGTCTTCGTCATCATCGAACTGCCACCGGGTGACTTCTTCGAAAGCCAGATCGCCGAACTGCGCGCCCAGGGCGAGACTGCAAACCTGCAGGAAATCGAGGAACTGCGCCATCAATACGGTTTCGACCAGCCGGAGATCGTGCGTTACTTCTTCTGGGTCGGCGGGATGCTGCATGGCGATTTCGGCTATTCCTTCGAATATCAGCTGCCGGTTTCCGACGTTGTGGGCGACCGCCTGTGGCTGACGATCCTCGTCTCCTTCTCGACCATCCTTCTCACCTGGCTGATCGCCTTCCCGATCGGCATCTACTCGGCGACCCATCAATATAGCTGGGGCGACTACGGACTGACTTTCTTCGGCCTGCTCGGCATCGCCATCCCGAACTTCATGCTGGCGCTGATCCTGATGTATTTCGCCAATGTCTGGTTCGGACTCTCCATCGGCCATCTGATGGATCAGCAATATCTGAACGAGCCGATGAGCTGGGCGAAGGCGAGGTCGATTCTTTCTCACCTCTGGATCCCCGTCGTCATCGTCGGAACGGCCGGCACAGCCGGCATGATCCGTCGCCTTCGCGCCAACCTGCTCGACGAGATGCAGAAGCAATATGTGACGACAGCGCGCGCCAAGGGGCTGCATCCGGTGCGCGCGCTGGTCAAATATCCGCTGCGCATGGCGCTCAACTTCTTCGTCGCCGATATCGGCTCGATCCTGCCGTCGATTATTTCGGGCGCGGAGATCGTCGCCATCGTGCTGTCGCTGGAAACCACGGGGCCGATGCTCATTAAGGCACTGCAGAGCCAGGATATGTATCTTGCCGGCTCGTTCCTGATGTTCCTCGCCTTCCTGAACGTCATCGGCGTGCTGATTTCCGATATCGCGCTCGGCTTCCTTGATCCCCGCATCCGTCTGCAAGGCAGGAGCACCAAATAATGTCGCCCCTACCCGCTCCCGGTGCACCGCTGCCGCATTATGTTTCCACCGCCCCGTTCGATCCGATCGCAACGGAGACGATGACCTCGGCGCAGTCGCGTATCCACCTCGCCTCGCAAAAGCAGCTCATGTGGTGGAAGTTCAAGCGTCACAAGCTGGCGCTTGCATCCGGCATTTTCCTCGCCGCCGTCTACTTCATGATCCTGATCGTCGAGTTCCTGGCGCCTTACGGTCTGCATACCCGCAATGTCGATTTCATCCATTCGCCGCCGCAGCGCGTCCGTCTTTTCGACAGCCAGGGCAATTTCGTCGGCCCCTTCGTCTATGGCCGGCAGATGACGCTCGATATCGACACCCTGCACCGTCTCTATACCGACAAGCAGAACGACATCCAGCCGATCCGCTTTTTCTGCCGTGGCGATGGCTACAAGTTCTGGGGGCTCGTCGCATCCAATTATCATCTCGTCTGCCCTGCGATCGGCGGGCAGATGTTCCTGCTCGGCACCGACCGTCTCGGCCGCGACGTGCTTTCGCGCATTCTCTACGGCGCCCGTATCTCCCTTACCATCGGGCTGATCGGTATTTCCATCAGCTTTGTGCTCGGCATCGTCATCGGCGGCCTCGCTGGTTATTGGGGTGGTATCTTCGACCTCATCGTCCAGCGCCTGATCGAAGTGCTGCAATCACTGCCCTCCCTGCCGCTCTGGATGGCACTTGCCGCCATCATGCCGGTGACATGGAGCCCAATCGTCATCTATTTCGGCATCACCGTCATTCTTGGCATCATCGACTGGACAGGGCTTGCCCGCGCCGTACGCTCCAAGCTTCTGGCGCTGCGTGAGGAAGATTATGTCCAAGCAGCCCAGCTCATGGGTGCCAGCACGCCCCGTGTCATCGGCCGGCATCTCGTGCCCGGCTTCATGTCGCATCTCATCGCATCCGCCACCATTTCCATTCCGGGTATGATCCTTGGTGAGACGGCGCTCTCCTTCCTCGGCCTCGGCCTGCGGCCGCCCATTACCAGCTGGGGCATTCTTTTGACAGAGGCCAAGAGCGTCAGCGTCATCGCCTTCTATCCGTGGCTGCTGTTTCCGATCGTTCCGGTGGTGCTGGTGATTTTGGCGTTCAATTTTCTGGGAGATGGCTTGCGCGATGCGGCAGATCCCTACAAATAGCGTCGAGTTCGGCCGGGTGCTTCGCGTCCGCCGCCTCGTGGCCTCCGATTTACGGGGGTGGTAGAAGTATGTCGTCCACCTCAGAGGGCACACACATGGCCAGACGCCTCGAAGATGCACGCATCCTCATGTACAGCCACGATACATTCGGCCTCGGCCATTTGCGCCGATGCCGCGCGATCGCCCATGCTCTCGTCGAGGATTATCGCGGCCTGAACATCCTGATCATATCAGGCGCGACGATTGCCGGCGCCTTCGATTATCGTGCCCGAGTCGACTTCGTGAAGATCCCGAGCGTCATCAAGCTTCGCAACGGCGAATATACGTCGCTTGCCAGCCACATCGACCTGCACGAGACGATGAAGATGCGCGAATCCAGCATTCGCCACACAGCGGAGACCTTCCAGCCCGACATCTTCATCGTCGACAAGGAGCCGATGGGTCTGAAGGGCGAGGTCGAGGAAACGCTTGCCTATCTGAAGGCGCGCGGCACCATTCTGGTGCTGGGTCTGCGCGAGATCATGGACGCGCCGCATCTGCTCGAAGCCGAGTGGAAGAAGAACAGCGTGATGCAGAAGATCGATCAATATTACGATAGCATCTGGGTCTACGGACCGCCGGATTTCTACGATCCGCTCGTTGGCCTCGACGTGCCCCCGAGTGTTCGCCGCAAGATGGATTTCGTCGGCTTCCTGCAGCGTAGTGTCTCCAAGGGCAAGAACTCGCTGAACGCCCGCAAGGACGACTATATCCTTGTCACGACCGGCGGCGGTGGCGATGGCTCCGATCTCGTTCACGACGTGATGAATGCCTATGAGGCCGACGAGACGCTGACGCAGAAGGCGCTTGTCGTACTTGGTCCGTATATGCCGGCGGCCGAACGTGCAAAGCTGGTGAAAAAAGGCGAGCAGATCCCCTATATCGAGGTAATCGAGTTCGACAATCACATGGAAGAGCTGATCGACGGCGCGACCGCCGTCGTCGCGATGGGGGGCTACAACACCTATTGCGAGATCCTCTCCTTCGACAAGCCGGCGCTCATCGTCCCGCGCGTTGCCCCGCGCGAGGAGCAGCTACTACGCGCCCGCCGCGCCAGCGAACTCGGTCTTGTCGACATGCTTCTGCCTGAGCAGTCGGGCGACCCCTCCGTCATGGCGGAGACGCTGAAGCGCCTGCCTGCGCGACTTCCGCCATCGAAGAGCGGCTGCAACATGCACCTTGAGGGGCTGGATCATATTTCCCGCACCGTCGGCACATGGCTGGATAGCCGCGGACGCCATCTTTCCCTCGTCGGCGCAGAATAAAGAGCCATCCTTTGCCGCCACGTCGCAAGATTCTCGTCGTGCTGAAAGGCTATCCCCGCCTTTCGGAAACCTTCATTGCCCAGGAATTGCTCGGCCTCGAAAAGGCCGGCTTCGACCTGACGCTGATTTCCATGCGCCGGCCGACCGACAAGAAGCGTCATCCTGTCCATGACGAGATCAAAGCGCGCGTCGTCTATCTACCAGAATATCTGCACGAAGAGCCGATCCGCGTGCTGAAGGGCCTCCTTGCCGGCTTTTCGAAACCCGGTTTCGGCGCGCTGATGAAGCGTTTCCTTGCCGATCTGCCGCGCGACATTTCCCGCAACCGCTTCCGCCGGCTCGGCCAGGCGCTGGTGCTGGCGCGCGAATGGCCTGACAACGGCGAGTGGCTGCATGCTCATTTCATCCATACGCCGGCTTCGGTGACGGAATATGCGAGCATTCTGACAGACACGCCCTGGACCTGCTCGGCCCATGCCAAGGATATCTGGACTTCACCCGACTGGGATCTCGGCCAGAAGCTCGGAAGCGCCCGCTGGGCGGTCACCTGCACCCGCAGCGGCTACGAGCATATGAAAGCGCTGACGGGGCGCCAGAATGCGGTACATCTGAGCTATCATGGCCTCGACCTCGCCCGCTTCGGCCATTTCGCCGGCGAGCGCTCGAACCGTAACGGCAGCGATCCCGCCGACCCCGCCTTCATCCTCAGCGTTGGTCGGGCGGTGGAAAAAAAGGGCTACGACGTGCTGCTGCGCGCGCTTGCCCTGCTGCCTGGGGAAATCAACTGGCGCATGGACCATATCGGTGGTGGCGAGGAGCTTTCCAAGCTGAAAAAGCTTGCCGCTGAACTCGGCCTTGCCGATCACATCACCTGGAAGGGTGCACTGGCGCAGGACGACGTGCTCGATCACTATCGCCGCGCCGACCTCTTCGCGCTCGCCTGCCGCATCGCCGCCAATGGCGACCGCGACGGTTTGCCGAACGTGCTGGTCGAGGCTTCCAGCCAGCGGCTCGTCTGTCTCTCTACCAACGTCTCCGGCGTGCCGGAACTGCTAAGCGACGGCGAAAACGGTCTGGTCGTGCCGCCCGAAGATCCGGCAGCCCTTGCAAAGGCGCTCGAGATGGCGATCCGCAATCCCGATCTGCGCGAGCGGCTGGGCGATGCGGCGGAGGAGCGCGTGCGCGACCATTTCGACTATCATTCCAGCATCCGCCAGCTGAGCGGCCTGTTCGAGGCAGAATGGCAGAAGGCGTCATGAGAGCTCCCCGCATCTTCTTTTATGTTCAGCATCTGCTCGGCATCGGTCATATTGCGCGCGCCAGCCGCATCGCCAATGCGCTGGTGAAGGACGGCTTCGAGGTCACCGTCGTCACCGGCGGCCTGCCAGTGCCTGGCTTTCCAGGCGAGGGTGTCAAGACGATCGAGCTGGCACCCGTCGTTGCCAGCAATATCGGCTTTTCCGGCCTTGCCGATGTCGATGGGCAGGCTGCGGGCGAAGAGTTTCTTTCCAGGCGACGCGACCTGCTTCTCAAAGCCTTCGAGGAAGCAAGGCCTGATGTCGTCATTATCGAGGCCTTCCCGTTCGGCCGTCGGCAGATGCGCTTCGAATTGCTGCCGCTTCTCGATGCGATTGAGACCGTCGAACCGCGGCCGAAGCTCTTAAGTTCGGTGCGCGACATCCTGCAGGAAAACCGCAAGCCCGGCCGCGACGAGGAAACGGTCAAGCTGATCAAGGACCATTTCGACGCCGTGCTCGTGCATGGCGATCCTGAATTCGTGCGCCTGGAAGACACTTTTCCGTTCACCGTCGAGATCGCCGACCGGCTGCGCTATACCGGTCTCGTTGCTCCGCCGCCGGCACCGGAACCATCCGAGACATTCGACATCATCGCTTCGGCGGGCGGCGGCGCCGTTGGGCTGGAGCTGATGCGCGCCGCGCGCGGTGCGGCCGCACTCCTGCCTGCCGATATCAGCTGGCTGCTGATTACAGGTCCCAACCTTCCCGCAGCCGATTTTTCCGCATTGTCTGAAGATGCGCCTGCCAATGTCACCCTGGTGCGGTTCCGCAAGGACTTCCCCTCGCTGTTGCGTGGTGCGAAAGTCTCGATCTCGCAGGCCGGCTACAACACGGTGGGTGATCTCTTACGCACCCGATGCCACTCGATCCTCATCCCCTTCACGGCGGCCGGTGAGACGGAGCAGACCGTGCGCGCCGAACGGCTGCGGGCGCTTGGTCTTGCCGAAATCCTCCCGGAGGACGGGCTGACCGTCGACGATGTCAAGGCTGCGGTCGAACGGGCACTTGCAGCACCGTTGCGTCCGGCCATTTCCCTCAATCTCGACGGAGCGGCAAAAAGTGCGGCCATCATTCGCTCAATGATCGGCTGAAACCCTCGCCTATTCTAAAATTCATGTGATATAAGAAAATTTCCGGCGAGAATCGGCGTTTCGACATTAGTCCGCTCCGCCTTGTTTTCGTTGCGATATCGGCGGTCTGACTGCATGGTCCTGTACTCGGAGATTCTCCCTTCCCCAGCATCAGGATCGCTGTACGGACTTTCCCCACAGTCTGACGGTTAGCCATGGAAAAAAGCCTCGCGCGCTACATCTGGAAGAACACGCGGCTGCAGCAGCTCTGGATTCTGCTGGTCGTCGCAGCCTCCATGGTGCCCTACTTTCTATCCTTCGACCT
Source organism: Hyphomicrobiales bacterium (assembly GCA_900468805.1). Lineage (GTDB taxonomy): Bacteria > Pseudomonadota > Alphaproteobacteria > Rhizobiales > Rhizobiaceae > Rhizobium. The sequence goes on from UEIF01000012.1 coordinate 101,136, forward strand.
GCCGAAGCAGATCGTCAACGGACCTATTCAGGGTGACGGCTTCGAAGGGCCGGGTGCGCGACAGACCTTCATGCACATCGCCTACGACATCCCGCTGATCGGTCATGTCGAATTCTTCAAGGGCCTGGAACTCAACCGCTTCCAGATGCTGATGGCGCTGAGCCTCGTCTTCCTTGCGCTGGTGGTCCTGAATGGACTCTTCAAGTTTTACATCAACACCTATAAGGGCCGGCTCGGCGAACGCATGCTGCGCCGCATCCGCTTCGAGCTTATCGATCGCGTGCTGCGCTTCCCGCCCTCCCATTTCAAACGGGTGAAATCGGCCGAAATCGCCACCATGATCAAGGACGAGGTGGAGCCGATGGGCGGCTTCACGGGCGACGCCTTCGTCTCACCCGCCCTGCTCGGCGGTCAGGCGATTACCGCGCTGGCCTTCATCATCATCCAGAATTTCTGGCTGGGCATGATCGCGGCGGGCATCGTCGGCGTGCAGGCCATCGTCATTCCCCGCATGCGCAAGCGTCTCTTGGAACTCGGCCGCCAGCGCCAGCTGACCGCGCGTGAACTTTCGGGACGCGTGGGCGAGATCGTCGACGGCATCGGCACGATCCACGGCAACGACACCTCCAATTTCGAGCGTGCCGATATCGCGACCCGCCTCGGCCGCATCTTCTCGATCCGCTACGACCTTTATCAGTGGAAGTTTCTGGTCAAGTTCATCAACAACTTCCTCGCCCAGGTCACGCCCTTCCTGTTCTACGCAATCGGCGGTTATCTGGCGCTGCAGGGCAGGCTCGACATCGGTCAGCTCATCGCCGTCATTTCCGCCTACAAGGACCTGCCCGGCCCGCTGAAGGAGCTGATCGACTGGGACCAGATGCGCCAAGACGTGCAGGTCAAGTATGCGCAGGTCTACGAGCAGTTCAATGTCGAGCCGCTGATCGACAGCCGCATCCAGGAGCTTGCAACGGCGCCGATCGCGCCGCTGACGAGCGCCTTCGTCGTCACAAACCTCTCTGTCAGCGACGACAGCGGCGCACGCCTCGTCGATCACGTCTCCGTCGAGATCAAACCGAACGAGACAGTTGCGATCGTCGGGCCGAACGGCAGCGGCGCGGAGGCCTTCGCCGAAGCGCTCGGCCGTCTCGTCTGGCCGGATTCCGGCCGCATCACCATCGACGGACAGGATCTGCTGGATCTGCCGGAATCGATCACCGGCCGGCGCATCTCCTATGCGGCCGCCGACAGCTATTTCTTCCACGGCACGCTGCGCGACAACCTCGTCTACGGCCTCAAGCATGCGCCGATGAAAGAACCCGAATATGATGACAAGACCGCCCAGGAATACAAATGGCACGTGGCGGAATCGCAGAAGGCCGGCAATCCGACGCTCGACCTCAACAGCGACTGGGTCGACTACAGCGCTGCCGGCGCAAATGGACCTGAAGACCTGCTGAAGGCGATCCGGCCGGTACTCGACGCCGTCATGATGTCGCAGGACATTCTGGATCTGGCGCTGCGCTCGACCGTCAATACCGAGGTTCATACAGCGCTCGGTAGCCATATCGTCGAACTCAGGACGTCACTGCGTGAGCGGCTTGCCGGGGAAAACCTCGACGCGATCGTCGTGCCCTTCGATTTCGACGCTTACAATACGCAGGCAACCGTCGGCGAAAACCTGCTCTTCGGTACGATGAAGCGGCCGCTGATGAACAACCGACGGCTTGCCGGACATCCCTATTTCCAGCAGCTCTTCCGCGATACAGGGCTCAGCACCGATCTCTATGCTATGGGCCTGGAAATTGCCGAGAACGCGGTGGAACTCTTCCATGACCTGCCGCCGGACCACCCCTTCTTCCAGCAGCTCACCTTCATGACGGCGGATGACATTCCGACCTACCAGGCGCTGCTGCAGAAGCTGCAGGGCAAGCGCTTCGAGGATGCGACGCCGGAAGACCGGGCAAGCATCATCCGTCTGAGCTTTGCCTATATCGAACCACGGCACCGCTTTGGCCTACTGACCCAGGCACTGACGGACAAGATCGTCAGTGCCCGCAAGCAGTTCCATCAGAATATCCCCGACGACCTCGCCGAACTGATCGAGCGTTATGACATCAGCCGCTTCACGGCCTCCGCGAGCCTTATGGACAACGTGCTCTTCGGCCGAATCGCCTATCAGCAGGCCGATGCCTCCGACCGCATTCGCCTCATCATGGGTGAGCTCTTCGATGCGCTCGATCTCTATGACGACGTATTGTCGATCGGCCTTGAATTTGACGTCGGCTCCGGCGGCAAGCGGCTGACGGGGGTGCAGCGGCAGAAGCTCAATCTTGCCCGCGCGCTGCTCAAGCGGTCCGACTACTTCATCTTCAACCGGCCGATCCCGGCGCTCGACCAGCGCATCCAGGATCAGATCACCCGCAACATCATCGAAGGCCTGCACGAGGAAGGTAAGCGCCCGGCGATCATCTGGGTGTTGTCAAACGCCAAGCTTGCCGAAATCTTCGATCGGATTCTGCTCTTCGATCGCGGCGATCTTGCCGAGGCGGGCAACTATCCGGAACTTTCCGAGAAAAACGGGATGTTCAAGGAACTGTTATCGTAATATTCTATTGGGGCGGCAGAGACGGCGCCCGCAAGGTGCTTGGAGTTGGTTTTTAGCGCATGATCACGGACCATGCGGCAGGGGATTGTAACGCTCATGCTGTTGAGAGATGAAGTCGAAATGCTGCGGCGGGTGCCGATCTTCTCGAGGATCGCACCAGCGAAACTCAAGCTCTTGGCTTTCACCTCCGACCGCATGACGTACCACGTCGGCCAGAACCTGTTCCGACAGGGCGATGTCGGCGACGCCGCCTATGTCGTTCTGTCAGGCACGGCCGATATCATCGTTTCCTCGCCTGCCGGCGAGATCAAGGTTGCCGATGTCGAGGTCAATTCCATCGTCGGCGAAATCGCCATTCTCTGCGACGTCTCGCGTACGGCAACCGTGCGTGCGACCTCTCCGCTCGAAGTCCTGCGCATCAGCAAGGAACATTTCCTCAAGCTTCTGAGTGATTTCCCGGAAATGGCCGTGGAGATCATGCGCGTGCTCGCCGACCGTCTCAACCACACGACCGCCGAACTGACCGCCGCGCGCGCTGCCAAGCAGCCGCAGATGGCGCAATAACGCCCGAAAATAAGATCCCAAACAAAAAGGCCCGCCGGGTTTCCCAGGCGGGCCTTTTCGTTATGCCTATGCGCTATTCGCGCTGTTCCAGCGCCCGGCTGAAGGCAAGAGCCGCTAGCGTGCAGATCGCGCCCGAGAGCAGGTAGTAGCCGACGAAGGTCAGGCCGAACTGGCTTGACAGGCTGAGCGCGACCAGCGGTGCGAAGCCGGCACCGATCAGCCAGGCAAGGTCGGAGGTGAAGGCCGCACCGGTGTAGCGATAGCCGCGCCCGAAACGCGACGATATTGAGCCGGTCGCCTGGCCGAAGGAAAGACCGAGCACGCCGAAGCCTATGATAACGAAGGCGTCATGACCGCTGTTGCCGGCGCCAATCAGGAACGGACCGATGAAGCTGAAGATCGCAATGAGCACAGCGCAGATCGCAAGCTGCGCGCGACGGCCGATGCGGTCGGCGATCATGCCCGAGGCGATGATGGCGACGAAGCCAACCATGGCGCCGATAACCTGCACCACCATGAAGGCGCCGATCGGCTGGTTGCCGTAAAGGCTCATCCAGCCGAGTGGGAAGATGGTGACGAGGTGGAACATGGCAAAGCTTGCCAGCGGCACGAAAGCACCGATTAGGATATCGCGGCCGTGGACGCGCAGCACGTCGAGGATCGGCGCGGCCTCAAGCTCATGCTGCTCAAGAAGCGTGCCGAATTCCTTGGTCATGACAAGGCGAAGGCGGGCGAAGAGTGCGACGACGTTGATCGCGAAGGCGACGAAGAACGGATAACGCCAGCCCCATGAGAGGAAGTCTTCCGGGGAGAGGTTTGCGACGAAGTAACCGAACAGGATGCTCGCCAGCGCAAAGCCGATCGGTGCGCCGAGCTGCGGGATCATTGCGTACCAGCCGCGATGATTCGGGGGCGCATTCAGCGCCAGAAGCGAAGCAAGGCCATCCCATGCGCCGCCAAGCGCGAAGCCCTGGCCAAGTCTGAAGAGTGCCAGCAGGGCGATCGACCAGTAGCCGATTTCATCATAGCCCGGCAGGAAGGCGATCGACGCCGTCGAGCCGCCGAGCAGGAAGAGCGCGATCGTGAGCTTCGTGCCGCGCCCGTACAAACGGTCGATCGTCATGAAGACGACCGACCCGACGGGGCGAGCAAGGAAAGCGAGCGAGAAGATTGCAAAGGAATAGAGCGTGCCCGTCAGCCGATCCGGTGCGAAGGGAAAGACGAGCTGCGGAAAGACGAGTACGGATGCAAGGCCGTAAACGAAGAAATCGAAAAATTCCGACATGCGACCGATCACCACGCCGACCGCGATACTGCCGGGCGAAACCGGCTTGTCGTCGTGAATGCGCCGCGCATCCCTTTCCAGCGATGAAGATGATGGACCTAAATGTCTGGCAGTAGCCATACGAAACGCCTCCCTCGTTCAAGGTGCCTGTGACAAAGCACCCCAAGCTGATCTTGTTCCATCTTTGCAGCTTATCAAGTCCGATTGCGCAAATAGTTTTCCCGAATTCTCAAAAATCAATGCGGACGAAAAAATCGCCCAATACACCGGCCGACCTATTCCAGAGTTTTATTGGGCAAAGCCTTACATTTCGGATATACAAAAATCGACGCCCGCCAAATTCCTTCTGGATTTCATCAGGATTCAACGGCGTCAGGGAGGCTGACTTCTCCCGCAGTGCAAAATGCGTGTTGCACTGCGACCAAAGACCTCATATCGCTGCGCGTGCCAGTGCTTTAGTCGGCAATCGAACGAAACAAAAAGAGCTTAGAGACGTGCAAAAACTGTCAAAGTTTTCCCGCCTTCTACTGATCTTGCCGCTGTTTTTTTTGGCAGGATGCAACCTGGTGGTCATGTCGCCTTCGGGTGATATCGCCACCCAACAGCGTGACCTCATCATCGTCTCCACGGTGCTGATGTTGCTGATCATCATTCCGGTGATCTTTCTCACGCTGTTTTTCGCCTGGCGCTACCGGCGCTCCAATACGGCCGCGAACTACGCGCCCGAATGGCATCATTCCACGCGCCTCGAAATCGTGATCTGGGCCGCGCCGCTCGCCATCATTATCGCGCTCGGCGCCATCACGTGGATTTCCACGCATAAGCTCGATCCCTACCGCCCGCTTGACCGTATCGATGCGGACCGTGCCATTCCGGCAGATACCAAGCCGCTGACCGTCGAGGTCGTGGCACTCGACTGGAAATGGCTATTCTTCTATCCCGACCTCGGTATTGCGACGGTCAATGAGCTCGCAGCTCCCGTCGACATGCCGATCAGTTTCAAGATCACCGCCTCCTCGGTGATGAACTCCTTCTTCATTCCTGCCCTTGCCGGCCAGGTCTATGCCATGCCCGGCATGCAAACGAGATTGCACGCCGTCATCAACAAGGAAGGCGAGTATGACGGTTTCTCCGCAAATTACAGCGGTGAAGGCTTCTCGCACATGCGCTTCAAATTCCACGGCCTGAACCAAGAGGACTTCGACGCCTGGGTGGCGCAGGTCAAACAGCGCGGCACGATGCTCAATCGCGACACCTATCTGAAGCTCGAAAAGCCGAGCGAGAACGAGCCGGTGCGCTATTATGCCGGTGCCGATGCCGACCTTTACGACGCGATCCTCAACATGTGCGCCACGCCCGGCAAGATGTGTGCAGGCGAGATGATGCACATCGACATGATGGGCGGCGGCGGCAAGGAAAGCCAAGAAAACCGCGAAAAGCTGACCTACGACAACCGCCATGCGGACGACGGCATCGTTGCACCTGCGGCGACCGTGCCCGCAACCGGGGCCCCCGCGCGTAGCGAGCCGGCCAGGAATAGCGGCGGCGACATGCAGGACATGCCCGGAATGGACATGCAGCATGAGGGTCACTCCATGCCTGGCACGAGCAACGGCGGCGATCCGGCGCCGGCGCAGCTCAACAATAACAATTAACCTGGCGCTTTGCGTCGCAAGACATAATGAACGGGTTGTTCCATGTTTTCCAATCCTGACCTCCTGAAGTTCATCTTCGGCCGGTTGACCCTCGACGCGATCCCCTATCACGAGCCGATCCTGGTCGTGACCTTCATCGGCGTCGTTATCGGCGCCATCGCGGTGCTCGGCATCATCACCTATTTCAAGTTCTGGGGTCCGCTCTGGCGCGACTGGATCTGCAGCGTCGATCACAAGAAGATCGGCATCATGTATGTGATTCTCGCCGTCATCATGCTGTTGCGCGGCTTCTCCGACGCGCTTCTGATGCGCGGCCAGCAGGCAATCGCCTTCAACGGCAATGAAGGTTACCTGCCGCCGCACCATTACGACCAGATCTTCACCGCCCACGGCGTCATCATGATCTTCTTCGTGGCGATGCCCTTTGTCACCGGCCTCATGAACTTCGTGGTGCCGCTGCAGATCGGTGCGCGCGACGTCTCCTTCCCGTTCCTCAACAACTTCTCGTTCTGGATGACGACGGCGGGCGCGATCATCATCATGCTCTCGCTCTTCATCGGCGAATTCGCCCAGACCGGCTGGCTTGCCTATCCCCCTCTCTCGGGTGCTGCCTATAGTCCCGGCGTCGGCGTCGACTATTATATCTGGGGCCTGCAGGTCGCCGGTGTCGGCACGACACTGTCAGGCATCAACCTGATCGCGACAATCGTGAAGATGCGTGCTCCGGGTATGACCTTCATGAAGATGCCGGTCTTTACCTGGACGGCGCTCTGCACCAACATCCTGATCGTCGCTTCCTTCCCGATCCTGACCGCAACGCTCGCTCTCCTGTCGCTCGATCGCTACGCTGGCACGAACTTCTTCACGAACGACCTCGGCGGCAATCCGATGATGTACGTCAACCTCATCTGGATCTGGGGCCACCCGGAAGTCTACATCCTGGTTCTGCCGGCCTTCGGCATCTTCTCAGAAGTGGTCGCGACCTTCTCCGGCAAGCGCCTCTTCGGCTACGCTTCGATGGTCTATGCCACCTGCGTGATCATGATTCTCTCCTACCTCGTGTGGCTGCACCACTTCTTCACGATGGGGTCGGGTGCTTCCGTCAATTCCTTCTTCGGCATCACCACGATGATCATCTCGATCCCGACGGGTGCCAAGATGTTCAACTGGCTCTTCACCATGTATCGCGGCCGCATCCGCTACGAGGTGCCGATGCTGTGGACGGTCGGCTTCATGGTGACCTTCGTCATCGGCGGCATGACCGGCGTCATGCTTGCCGTGCCCCCGGCCGACTTCGTACTGCATAACTCGCTGTTCCTGATCGCCCACTTCCACAATGTGATCATCGGCGGCGTTCTCTTCGGCATGTTCGCCGGCGTGAACTACTGGTTCCCGAAGGCCTTCGGCTTCAAGCTCGATCCCTTCTGGGGCAAGATGAGCTTCTGGTTCTGGCAGATCGGCTTCTGGTTCGCCTTCATGCCGCTCTACGTCCTCGGTCTGATGGGCGTCACCCGCCGCATGAGCCAGTTCGACGATCCATCGCTGCAGATCTGGTTCATCATCGCCGCCTTCGGCGTCGGCCTGATCGCGCTTGGCATCGCCGCCTTCCTGATCCAGATCGTCGTCTCCTTCAGGAAGCGCGAAGAGCTGCGCGATGACAGCGGCGATCCGTGGGATGGCCGCACGCTCGAGTGGTCGACCTCTTCGCCGCCGCCGGACTACAACTTCGCCTTCACGCCGGTCGTGCACGATCACGACAGCTGGTACGACATGAAGAATCGCGGTTACGAGCGTCCGCTCGGCGGCTTCAAGCCGATCCACATGCCGAAGAATACCGGCACCGGCGCGATCCTGTCTGCGATCAGCATAGCGCTCGCCTTCGGCTTGATCTGGTACATGTGGTGGCTGGTGGTCGTCTCAGCCGTTGCCATGCTCGTCGTCGCGATTGGCCATACGTTCAACTACAACCGCGACTTCTACATTCCCGGAGAAGAAGTCACCGAAACGGAAGGCAAGCGCACTCGGCTGCTTGCCGAGCAGGTGTAAGAGACCATGAGCGATCATACTATCGACACGGCCGAAAAGCCTGAATTCTATCTGACGGAAGACCATCATCCGGAGAACAGCACCAATCTGGGCTTCTGGCTCTATCTGATGAGCGATAGCCTGATCTTCTCGGTGCTGTTTGCCACCCATGCCGTGCTTGGCCGCAGCTATGCGGCCGGTCCGTCGCCGGCAGATCTCTTCGATCTGCCGCTGGTCGCCATCAACACCTCGATGCTGCTGCTCTCCTCCATCACCTACGGTTTTGCGATGCTGCAGATGGAGCGGAACGCCAAGGCGGAAACGCTGTTCTGGCTGGCCGTGACCGGCCTCTTCGGCGCAGTCTTCATCGGCCTCGAGCTTTACGAGTTCGTGCACCTCATCCATGAAGGTGCCGGACCGCAGCGCAGCGCCTTCCTGTCGTCTTTCTTCACGCTGGTCGGTACGCACGGTCTGCACGTCACCTTCGGCATCATCTGGCTGATCACGCTGATGGTGCAGGTCTCCATGCACGGCCTGCATGAAGCCAACCGTCGCCGTCTGATGTGCCTTTCCATGTTCTGGCACTTCCTCGATGTCGTCTGGATCGGCGTCTTTTCCTTCGTTTATCTGATGGGAGTTCTCGGATGAGTTCGCAAGCACCCGCACATGAGGATGCCCACGAGGCTCACCACGGCCACAGCCATGGGCACCAGGCTGGTCACGGCAGTTTCAAGAGCTACGTGACGGGCTTCATTCTGTCCGTCATCCTCACTGCCATCCCCTTCTGGCTGGTCATGGGAGAGGTCTTCGAAAACCATATCGTGACAGCCATTCTGGTGATGGCACTTGGCGCCGTGCAGATCGTCGTTCATATGATCTTCTTCCTGCATATGAACACGAAGTCGGAAGGCGGCTGGACGATCATGGCACTGATCTTCACGATCATCATCGTCGCGATCGCGCTGTCGGGTTCGCTTTGGGTCATGTATCATCTGAATGCGAACATGATGCCGATGAGCCCTGAATTGATGAAGAATATGCCCTAAAGGCTGGGAACGGGCGGCGTTACCGCCGCCCGTTGCGGTTTACCTATGACCGATATTTCTTCCGACCAACAGGACAGGCCGCGTTCGCCCGTCACACTTGCGATCCTTGGACTCGTCCTTCTGGCCCTCATTGCCGCCTTGCTCGCGCTCGGCACCTGGCAAGTCTACCGACTCTCCTGGAAACTCGATCTCATCGCCCGCGTCGATGCGCGCGTCCACGCCGAGCCCGTCGCACCGCCCGCACAAGCCGACTGGAGCAAAATCAACGCCGCCGATGACGAATACCGCCGGGTTACGGCATCAGGTACCTTCGAACACGACAAGGAAACGCTGGTCACGGCATCGACAGCGCTCGGCTCCGGCTATTGGGTGCTGACGCCGCTCAGGCTCGCGGATCGCAGCGCGATAACAATCAATCGAGGCTTCGTGCCGACCGACCACCGCGACCCGGCCTCGCGGCCCGAAAGCGAGATCAGCGGCTCTGTTGATGTCACTGGGCTGATGCGCATGACCGAGCCGAAGGGCATGCTGCTGCGCTCCAACGATCCGGCTGGCGACCGCTGGTATTCGCGCGATGTCGCAGCCATTGCGGAGAAGCGTGGCATTGCGGACGTTGCCCCCTTCTTCATCGACGCGGACGCGACACCCAATGCCGGCGGCTTTCCGCTCGGAGGGTTGACGGTCCTCGACTTCCCGAACAACCACCTTGTCTATGCGATCAGCTGGTATGTGCTGGCGATCATGGTGGCGGGGCTGCTCGTCTATATCGTGCGGAACGAGATCAGGCTTCGTCACAGAGCCTAAGCGGTCACAGGGTAGAGACGCAGCCTGCCCTCGCGGTCAGTCGTCAATCTTAACATCAAACCACCGCCCGACCGATCGCCTCAGCAAGCTGAGCCTGCGAGAACGGTTTGCCCAGCCGCGGTACGTCGGCGATACCAGCACCTTCCGGAATCTCGGCAAAGCCGGTCGCCAGGATGATCGGTATGTCCGGCCACTCCCTGCGGATCGCTACGGCAAGCTGCGAGCCGGTCATGCGCGGCATGGCGTGGTCGGAGATGACGAGATCGACGCTTTCCCGTCGAAGGACGTCGAGCGCGTCGGCGCCAGCCGTCGCCTCGAACACGGTATGACCGAGATCCTCCAGCATCAGCGCCGTGTTCATCAAGACCAGTCCGTCATCATCGACAGCAAGGATGCGCAACGGCCGCAGGCCGATTACGGCTCCAGGCACGGTCAGTTCGGACGGCTCGAAGAGTTTTTCGGCTTTCGTGACTGGAAACCACAGCTCGGCTGTCGTGCCTTCACCGAGCCGGCTTTTCAGCACGAGCCTGCCACCGGACTGGCCTGCAAGCCCCTGTACCATGGAAAGGCCGAGACCTGTGCCCTTGCCGACACCCTTGGTGGTGAAGAAGGGGGTCACCGCCTGTTTCAACGTCTCTTCGGCCATGCCTTCGCCCTCATCGGTAACGGCGACGCGCACATAATGGCCGGCCGGCAGAGTGCCGCCGTCGAGCACGACCTCTTCAGTGGCTTTGATCTTGATAGACCCGCCGTCAGGCATCGCGTCACGGGCATTGACGACGAGGTTGAGCACTGCGGTCTCGAGCTGATTCGGATCGGTGGCGATCGCCGGCAGGCTCTCGGGAAATACGGTTTCGAGCGAGGCGACCGGACCGAGGGAGCGCGAGACCATGTCCATCATGCCCCGCAAAAGCTCGGAAACATCGATCCTCTCCACTTGCAGCTCCTGGCGGCGGGAAAAGGCGAGCATGCGCTGGGTCAGAGCCGCACCGCGCTGCGCGCCGAGCATGGCGTTGTCGACAAGCGGCGACAAAGCCGGATCCTGCGGCATGCGCTTCTTGAGGATTTCGAGGCTGCCCAGCACCGCCATCAGCAGATTGTTGAAGTCGTGGGCGATGCCGCCGGTCAGTTGGCCGATCGCTTCCATCTTCTGCGCCTGGAAAAGCTCTTCGCGGGTCTGCTCCAGAGCACGCTGCGTTTCCATCTTCTCGGTGATGTCGCGGGTGATCTTGGCAAAGCCGATAATGTCGCCGAAATCGTCCCTGATTGCGTCGATTACGATACTGGCCCAAAAGCGGGAGCCGTCCTTGCGCTGGCGCCAGCCTTCCCTTTCGAACCGTCCGTCGCGGCTGGCGGTGGCCAGCGCCTGCTCAGGCAATCCGTTAAGGCGATCCTCATCCGTATAGAAAGTGGAAAAGTGTCGGCCGATGATTTCTTGCGACCGATAACCCTTGATGCGTTCGGCACCGGCATTCCAACTCGTCACGTTGCCTTCGGGGTCGAGCATATAGATCGCATAATCGGAGACGCCCTGAACGAGAAGGCGAAACTGCTCTTCGCTGCGCTTTAACGCATTCTCTGCCGCCTTGCGTTCCGTCAGGTCACGAGTAATCTTGGCAAACCCGATCAGCTCGCCCGAGGAATGGCGGATCGGATCAATGATGACATGGGCCCAGAAGCGCGTACCATCCTTGCGCTGGCGCCAGCCCTCCCCCTCGAAGCGTCCCTCATTCGTAGCAATCGAGAGCGCGCGGGCTGGCAGGCCGGCTTCCCGGTCGGCATCCAGATAAAAGCGGGAAAAATGCTGGCCGATGATTTCGGAGGCACGATACCCTTTGAAACGCTGGGCGCCGGAATTCCAGCTCGTCACATAACCTTCGGGGCTCAGCATGTAGATCGCGTAGTCGGTGATTGCATCAACGAGCAACCGGAAACGCCCCTCGTCCTGAAGAGACGTATCATATCGATCCACGGCTTCCATCTGCCCCTCTAAACGATCCACCAGCGCAATATAACGCCGGCTCGGGCCGATGGTTCCCGTTGAAACGACGATTCCCTCAGACGGCTTGGCTTTGCGGATAAAAGCGTTCGGCAATTCGTTCCGACGCCGAATAGGCCTGAGTGACGATCTCAGGCACGAGATCGATGTCTGGCAGGCTGCCGAGGCCAAGCGGGCCGACCGCAAAAAGCCCATCGATTGACGAGCCGTCGTCCAGGAACGTTTCGCCGCGGGCATTGACCGCCAGTCCAAGCGCAAGCTCGTCGGGCATGGCGAGATGCGCCGCGAGCAAGCTCTCGATCACAGGAGCGGAAAGATCAGGCGCATGGCAACGGCAATCGATGATGCGTTCGGCATGGATGACCTCCTCGCTCGACGAACCGACCGGCGTGAAGAACAGGCCGCTAAGACCTCGACGCCCGGCGCGACCGCGCCTGAGCACCGTGCGGCCCTCGGCAAGCTCCCGCTTGAGGCGCAGATGCATGGCCTCCGGCAGGCGATTGCGGTGGCTGTCGTAGATCGCTCGCAGATGCCTGTTGAACTGGCGCTTCTCGCGCGCCGGCAGCGACTGCCAAAGCGAACGAGCGTGTCTGCGAAGGCCGTTCATGACCGACTGCCAGCTTCGCCCCTCCTCCTCCGCCTCGCGGCAGGCCTGGCGGATGAAGCTGACGATGTCAGGCAGGCTTTGGGGTAGCGCCTCGACCGGGAAAACCGGATCGGCAGAATTCGGCGTGTGGCTCTGCGGCAGGAAACCGTGCCGTGAAATGATCGTTACCTGGCCGGTATAACCGGCGTCGCGAAGCTGCAGCAGCTGGTCCACGACGCGAATGCCGCTGCCGAGAAGCACCGTATGCGGCCGGGCGACGAGGCGCTGCGCCCTGACCGGTGAAACCTCTTGCTCCCCGGCCTCGGGTCGAGGCAGCCCGTAACCTGTCGCCAGGATCACGGTATCGAAAAGTGGATTGGACGGATTGGCGCTTTCCAAGAGGAAGCGGCTGCCATGGCTTCTGCGGATCGCCACGACCGGATCATGGCAGACCTGAACGGTGATATCCCTGCGAGCGGCGAGCGCTTCGGAAAAGCGCTGGTAGACATAGTCGCTGAAGATTTCCCTGGGTACGAAAATCTGCCGGAAGCCGGGGATCGCTGCCGGAACGGCGGCGCGGAATTCGGCGTTGCTACAGAGCCAGTCGTTGAAATCGTCGGTGTCGCCGAGCGAGACGGAGAGGTCGCGAACGCGCGTATTCAGAATGGTGGACGACCGCGCCGCGGAGAGAGCCTGACCACCGCTGACAGTAGAATTCGGATCGAAAAGCTGGAGGTGGAATGGCGTGCGCACGGTGCGCATCAGCGCAACCGCCATCATCATGCCGGAAAAACCGCGGCCGACGATCGCAATGCGCGGCATGGCGGAAATCTGCGCCGCCGCATTCGCCTTGCCGGAAAAAAGTCCCTGAACCGTCATCTCAACTCCCTTGCGGCTCATCCGCATGTGTCTCGATCAAGGTTTCAACGCAGGACGTCTGAGGCCATGCGTTGGGCAGGTTCATGCGGCCATGCAAAACGTTCGCCGCCAAATCGGGTTCCGTTTGGAACCATTCCAGGCTGGAGAAGGCATTCTCATGCCGACCCATAGTCTATTAAACTAGTCGTGTATGAAAGCGTGAAAAGCGCGAGGTGGCAAGAAGTTTATTTTACCACCTGCACAACACGCTGATCCAAAACGGAAATTGGTTCGGCCTATGTCAGGATTTCAGCAGTGAACGAAAAGCGCGCCGTTTCGCCCGGAGCAAGTACCTTCGTATAGGGGCGCCCCTCCAGATCGTCCGAACCGCCATTTTCGGCGGCCGTTCCGTGCCAGGGCTCGACGCAGAGGAAGGGAGCGCCAGGCTTGGTCCAGAGCGCCAAATTAGGAAGGTTCTCGAAGCTGAAATGCATGGCCGGACCGCCTTCAGCCTCATAGCGCAGGCCAGCGCCTGTGCCTTCGGGGAAGATCATCGCATCCTGCTCGAACATAGAATGATCGAGCACCAGGCTGCCCGTCTTGAAGGGCGAGGCAAGCTTCGTCGGCGAGATCAGCCCACCTTCGAGCCGGACAAGCGCAGGTTCGGCGCCATTGTCGAGCGTGACTGTATGCGGCTTGTTGACAGCACCGGGCAACGGCCAGAGGAAAGCCGTATGAAAGCCGAGACCGAAAGGCATCTGCCTGATATCGCGGTTGGTGACTTCTCCAGCAACGGTCAGCGCCCGGCCTTCGACGCTATGGATGACGGCCAGCAGGAAATCGAAGGGATAGACCGCCCTTGTCGATTCGGAAGCGGAAAGCTCGTAGCGGCAGCTCGTTTCGGACGAGGATGCCAGTATGAATTCGCTGCGGCGGGCAAAACCGTGCTGGCCCATCGGCGCGCTATGGCCATCGACTTTAAGAATATCGTTCGGCGCCTTGCCAACGATCGGAAACAGGATCGGCGAACGGCCGGTCCAGAAGGCGGCGTCGCCGTTCCAGACCCAGGAGCGCCCATCACTCGATGTCAGCGCCTGCATTTCCGCACCGAGCGAGGAAACGTCGACGGTAAGAAACTGATTTGAGATCCGGACCGTGGATGACATCGAACGCCCCTTCGTGCTGATTGGCGAGCGGACCATACATGCCCAGTACACGGATTTCCACTGGTGATGCGGCGCTCTGAGACTTTCAGTTTCAGGCAGAACAATACGCCTGCTGCGTGTGGTCGGCAGGCCTCGACATGACGTTGCCGCCCAATCCGAGAAAGGCTCACGTAAAAATAACCGGTTGGTGAATTCTTTACTTGAACCCCCTGCCGGAATCGGCAAAACTGAATGTGCTATCAATCCCTTCATGGATTTGCCGTCCTTCCGGGCCACTTGGTCCGAGCACACATTTATTGGAAAAATACCGTGAGCAGCGATGCGTCCACACGCGCGACGAAGCCTTCGGCTTCGCTGGCGCTTGCAACCGCGGCAGGGTGGGGCAAGGGCCTCTACACACTGTTCCGCATCACCGTCATGGCCTTCCGCCATCCCTGGCAAGCAGGCCTCGCCATCGGCGCCACCCTGATCGCCTCAACCTTCCAGCTTCTGATCCCCCGCCTGCTCGGCCAGGCGGTCGACCATACGCAGGTGGCGCTTCATGGCGGCACGGTCGGACAGCAGGCGCAGGATGCGCTTTTGACGACGGCGCTGCTTCTGCTCGGCGCCAGCGTGCTGCGCGGCCTCTTCACGATGGTCCAGAACTATTACAGCGAGGCGGTCGGCCACCATATGGGCTACGAGCTGCGCCTTGCCTGTTACGAGAAGATCCAGCGCCTCTCCTTCTCCTTCCATGACAGCGTGCATTCGGGTGACCTGATCACGGTCGGCCTGCTCGATCTGGAAGGCGTGAGGATGTATTTTTCCACCGCGCTCGTGCGGGTTTTTCTGCTGACCATGCTGATCGGCATCGGCGCCTATATGCTGCTCTCGACCGACGTGGTGCTCGGTCTGCTGGCACTCTCCTTCGTGCCCTTCGTCGGCTGGCGCTCTTCTGCGACCCAGCTGCGCCTGCGTGCCACCTGGCTCGACCTGCAGCAGCGGCTTTCGGTGCTGACGCGCATCATGGAAGAAAATCTTGGCGGCATTCGTGTCGTGCGCGCTTTCGCGGCCCAGGACCACGAACTCTCGAAGTTCGATGAGGCCTCGAAGAATGCACTGGAACTTGCCCATCAGCGTGTCGGCATTCGTGTCATCAATACCAGCGCCATGACCTTTTCCTTCTTTGTGGCCATGGGGCTGGTGCTGTGGGTCGGTGGCGGCAAGGTGCATTCTGGCGAGATCACCGTCGGTACGCTCGCCTCGTTCCTCACCTTCATGACCATCCTGCAGATGCCAGTGCGCCAGCTCGGTCTGATGGTCAACGCCTTCGCACGTGCTTCGACCTGCGGTACGCGCCTGTTCGAGTTGCTCGACCTTGAGATCGCCGTGCGCGATGCACCCGATGCCAAGGAATTGACGATCACCGACGGCACGCTGCGCTTTGAAAATGTCAGCTTCGCCTACCCGAGCTCACCCATGCACGAGGTACTGCATGATGTCAGCTTCGAGGCAAAGCGCGGTGAGACGATCGGCATCGTCGGCCCGCCCGGCAGCGGCAAGTCGACGCTCGCACATTTGATCCCGCGCTTTTATGACCCGACAGGCGGCAAGGTCACCATCGACGGTCAGGATATCCGCAAGGCGACGCTGCAATCGCTTCGCCGGTCCGTTGCCGTCGTCCAGCAGGATTCCTTCCTGTTCACCACGACGATCGAAAACAACATCGCTTACGGCGATCCCTGGGCCAAGGAAGGCAGGATCGAGCGCGCCAGCGAAAGCGCGCAGTTGCACAATTATGTGCTCGGCCTGCCGACCGGCTACGACACTGTCGTCGGCGAGCGCGGCGTCTCACTTTCCGGCGGCCAGCGCCAGAGGCTTTCGATCGCCCGCGCGCTGATGCTCAAACCCGCCGTGATGGTGTTCGACGATTCGACGGCTGCGATCGACGCAGCCACCGAACAGCGCATCCGCAGCGCCATGCGCCGCTACGCCGCTGATCGGGTGACGATCATTGTCGCCCACCGTCTGAGTTCGCTGATGCATGCCGACAGGATCTTTTTCATTGAGGGCGGCCGCATCGTCGAGCAGGGCACGCATGACGAGCTCTTGGCGCTCGGCGGACGATATAAGGCACTTTACGATTTGCAGGTGCGACCGGGCGACGACGCTTTGAGCGCGTAAGAAACCGGCGCTGGAGGAAATACATGGCCGAGGAACTGGAAACCGAACGTCCCGACGTTCGCGAGGATGGCAGACGCCCGCCGCGGGCGGTCGTCGGGTCGCAGCGCGTCGAAGAGGAAATTTTCGGCAAGGTCTTCGATTCCAACATCGTCAAACGCATCTGGGCCTTTGTGCATCCCTACCGGCGCGACGTCATTCTGTCGGTTATTTCAGTGCTGGTCTTCACCGGCATGCAGCTGATGATCCCGCTGATCATCCGCTACGCCATCGACCATGGCATGCAGCCAGACACCAACAGCTCGGCTTTGACATGGGCAATCGTTGCCTTCCTGATCGCCATCCTCATCAACTACGGCGCCAGCTACTTTCAGGAAACACTGGTTGGCGGCGTGGCGGAAAACGTGCTCTTCGATATCCGCAGGGCCATGTTCTCGCATCTCCAGCGCGTTTCACTGTCCTTCATGGACAAGACGGAAGTCGGCCGGCTGATGTCGCGCCTGCAGGGCGACGTAAATTCGATGCAGGAATTCCTTGAGACCTGCGTGCTGTCGGTCGGCGATATCTTCCTGCTGTTCGGCATCGTCTTCGTGATGCTCTATCTGGATTTCAAGCTCGGCCTGCTGACACTTTCCGTGCTGCCGGTGCTCTTCATCGTGCGGCTCTTCTGGCTGCCGCTTGCGCGCAAATCCTTCATGGCCGCGCATGAGACGAATTCGGTGGCGAACGGCGCCTTGGCGGAAGCGATTCACGGCGTGCGCGCGGTCCAGAGCATGGACCGGCAGGATGTCAACTTCACGCTCTATGACGACAAGGCGCATGCCAACCTGCTGACGCATCTGACGGCGGCGCGGTACGCCCAGGTCATGGTCCCGATCGTCGATTCGCTGACCGGTATCGCCATGGCGCTCGTCATCGTTGTCGGCGGTTCGCGCGTGTTGAACCAGGCGCTCGACGTCGGCGTGCTTGTCGCCTTCCTCTTCTACATTCAGCGTTTCTTCGACCCAATCCGCTCACTGACCCTGCAATATTCGGTCATGCAGCGCGCCATGGCGTCTGGCCAGCGGTTGACCGATGTGCTTGACGTGCCCGTCGATATCAAGGACGCACCCGACGCCAAGGTGCTGTCGCCCGATATGGACGGATCGGTCGAGTTCCGCGACGTCGTCTTCGGCTACAATCCGAAGCATCCGGTGCTCAAACATGTGAGCTTCAGGGTAAATCCCGGCGAGACGGTCGCTCTCGTCGGCCCGACGGGATCGGGCAAATCGAGCTGTATGTCGCTGATCCACCGCTTCTATGAAGTGCAGCAGGGACAGGTCGTGGTCGGCGGGCACGACGTGCGCGAGCTGACACAGGATTCTCTCGGCCAGCAGATCGCCATGGTGCTGCAGGAACCCTTCCTCTTCACAGGCACCGTCTTCGAAAATATCCGCTACCACAAGGCTGAAGCGACACGGGAACAGGTCATCATGGCCGCCAAGGCCGTCGGCGCGCATGACTTCATCATGCGCCTGCCGCTCGGCTATGACAGCATGCTTGGAGAGCGCGGCGGCAATCTTTCGCTCGGCCAGCGCCAGCTACTCTCCTTTGCCCGCGCGCTGGTGGCCGATGCCAAGATCCTTGTGCTCGATGAGGCAACGGCCAATATTGACAGCTATACCGAAATGCTGATCCAGAAGGCGCTGGTAAAGCTGCTCGAAAACCGGACCGGCCTCGTCATCGCCCACCGGTTGGCAACGATCCGGGAAGCTGACCGCATCATCGTGCTGCAGAATGGCGAGATCGTCGAGAGCGGCAATCACCAGCAACTCATGAAGAACGGCAAGCTTTATTCGAAACTCTATAACCTCAACTATGCATCCTTCGACGATATTCCCGAGGATGTGCTGGAAGAGACGGCGACGCAATCGGCTACCTGATGCCGGCAGTTGCGATTGCGCGTTTGACCCGGCCGAATTCGCCCTGAGGATTTCAGTGCAAAACATAAATTGAGGCCCTTACGCGCCGTTTCCGGGGGGCTTGCCTCAAAAGGTGCAAGATTTGAACGAACAAACGCCCCCGTGGAGCATTTTATGTTCTATAGGGGCGATTTGCGACTAAGGAGAATGTTATGAAGAGAATTGTTAGCAGTCTGTTGATTGCGACGGCCCTTGTGGGCTCGGCTATTCAGCCTGCTGCCGCACGCGACCATCATCACCACGACAACACCGGCCGTGCCATTGCCGGCGGACTGGCAGCGGGTGTCGTCGGTGGTCTGATCGGCGGCGCCATCGTCAACAGCGGTCCCCGCTATGTCGACGGCCCCCGTTATTATGATGCAGGCCCACCGCCGCCGAGGTGCTGGTACGAGGATCGTGACGTCCGCAACCGCTATGATGGCGGCTATCATACCGAAACCGTACGGGTCTGCGACTAGTGGCTTCGAGAAGCGCCTGATGCATTAAAGCGGCGTTGACCTGATCCTTGGTTATCGCCGCTGCCTCTCGCCCCTTCGGCCGGGATTGCAGCTGCAATCCCGGCCGTACTTTTCCAGCAATTGACAAGAGCTGCCAGCGACATCAGCTGCGAACCATTCCAGCCAAGCGGAAAATCCTCATCTGTCATTTGCCTGCAAAGAACCGCCGTTAGGTGTCGGCCTGGGGCCATGGCTGTGCGACATGATTGCACCAATGCAACGGGCAGAGAAATGAACCGGGACGATTTCCTGAAACGGCAGAACGTTGCAACCCGCTCCGCGACCCATGTCAACTTGCTGCCATCGCTCTCTATATATGTGGCGGCGGGGATTGCCGAATCTCATCACCCGTCCTTCGGCGGCTCATCCAGCGCTGGTTTTCAATGCTGACCGTTGTTGAGCGGTTTCAGAAGGCGGAAGTTGTCGTGCGTGAGACATTGAGGGAAAACCGATGACTGATGGTCCGGTGAACGACGTCAAGACGCCGAAGAAGGAGCGTATGCGCTTCGTGAGCGCCGAACAGGTGGCGCAACTTGCCGGCGTTTCCCGTTCGGCCGTATCGCGCACCTTTACGCCGGGAGCAAGCGTTGCGCCGGCGACGCGCGAGAAGGTGCTGCGCGCGGCTGAGGAACTCGGCTACCACGTCAACGATCTTGCGCGCGGCGTGCTGGCCAATCAGAGCCGCCTCGTCGGTATCGTCGCCACCAAGCCGGAAGTCGGCTTCCGCGCGCATCTCGCCGCCGCCCTCGCCAAATTCCTGATCCAGCGCGGCAGCATTCCAATCCTCATCAATACCGGTCAGACGGAGGACGAACTGCTGGCCGCCCAGAAGATGCTGATCGGTCACCGTGCCGAAGCGATCATCATCCTCTCCGGTTCGCCGCCAGCGAGCTTCTTCGAACTTGCCCAGCGCAACGGCCAGCCGCTTGTGGTCATCGGCCGTTCCGAACCGGATGCCGACCACGTGCGCGCGGGTAACTCGGAAGCCTCCCGCAAGGCAGCAACGGTTTTCTTCGAAGCTGGACGACGCCGCCTGGCAGTCGCCGGCTCCAACACCGGCACACCGAGCATCATCGAGCGCGAAAACGCCTTCCTGTCGACGGCAGAAGGTCTGGGTGCGGACGTGTTCATCGGCCGCGGCGCGGATTCGGATTATGAGAGCGGCATTACCGCCGGCCGCGCCCTGTTTTCGAAATCCGTGCACCCTGATGCCGTCTACTGCGCCAACGACCAGATCGCCTTCGGGCTTATGGACTACGTGCGGCAGGAGGTGAAACTGCGCATTCCCGAGGATGTCGCCATCATCGGCTTCGACGATGTTCCAGAGGCATCCTGGCTGAGCTACCAGCTGACGACCTTCCGCCAGGATCCGCTCGTCATGGCGCTGCGTGCCGTCGAACTGATGGAGCGCCGCCTCGAAAATCCGGACTTGCCGCCGGGGTATGAACGCGTCATTCCTGAGCTCGTCATCCGCCAGAGCTTCAGGCCCTGATTCCTGTCCGAAAGTCCCATGCATTGCGAATTTCCTGATGATGCCCGCTTCGTGCTTGCCAAAGACGTGATCCTCGATGCGGCCGGAAAGGCGCTCTCCTACTTCGCCGATCTCGCCTCGCTCGAAACCGGCCATAAGCTGAACGGCCAGGATGTGGTGAGCCAGGCCGATAAGGCCGTGGAGGCGATGATCCGCGACCGCATAACCGCCGCCTTCCCGGATGACGGCGTGCTCGGTGAAGAGGAAGGGCTGGCGGACGGTCCCTCGGGCTATCTCTGGGTCGTCGATCCGATCGACGGCACGAGCTGCTTCGTGCATGGCATCGACCAGTGGTGCATCTCGATTGCCGTCATGAAGGCTGATGAGACTGTGCTCGGCCTTATCTGCCAGCCGACGACAGGCGATCTCTTCGTGGCGAAGAAAGGCGAAGGTGCCTTCCTGAATGGTAATGCGATCAGCATCGACAAGGCGACGGTGATTGGTACCGGCCTTCTCGGCGTCGGCGCCAATTTCCGCATCCCGCTGAAGCAGGTCTCGATCTTCATCCACCTGCTGCTGGAAGCCGGTGGCATGTTCATCCGCAATGGCTCCGGCGCACTGATGCTGGCACAGGTCGCCTGCGGCCGGCTCGCCGGCTATTACGAACCGCATATCAACGCCTGGGACTGCATGGCCGGGCTATTGATGATCCGTGAAGCCGGCGGATGGACCGAAGCCTTCCCCGGTAAGGGCACACTTTTGACCGGCGGCCCGGTCATCGCCGCAGCGCCCGGGGTAAGGGACGATCTCCTGACGCTCGTCGGCCGTTCTCTGCAGGATGAATTGGCCTAAACCTACTAGGTTGTTCGCCCAGCCTCGCTGGTCGGGGATGAACTTGATGCGATCCTCTCCGTCAGATCGACGAAATTGCGAATGAGCGCAAGGCGCGCGTCGGCGCGGTGGGCGACATAGAGCGGTAGCGGCGGCAGATCGCCCGGAAAGAGCGGCCGATAGACGACCGATTCCCGATGCAGCACCCGCATCGATGCCGGCACGACAGTCAGACCGCGCCCGCCGGCCACCAGATTGATGGCAGCGATGATTCGCGAGACCTCATCGACGATCCGCGGTGTAACACCGGCTGTGCGGAAAGTTTCCATCAGGCGCTCGAAGATCCCGGGTCCATCCGTGCGTCGATAGACGACCATATCGACATCGTGGAGCATACCGAGCGTCAGCGGTTCACCCTCCGCCTCGGCGTAGGGGTGGCCGCGCGGGATAGCGACCAGCATGTCCTCTTCCGAGAGAGCCCGTGCCGTCAGCTCCGGAAAGCGCTTCGCATCGATATGCAGCAGCGCGACATCGACGCGCTGCTGCTGAAGGGCAAGGATTAGCTCATAGGTCTCGCTCTCCTCGACCACGATCTCGGCAAGCGGAAAGGCGCGGCGGAACTGCTGGAGGAATTGCGGCGCAAGCACATGCAGCGAGGCCGAGCTGGTGAAGCCGACCGACAGCCGGCCGCTTTCGCCTTTGCTGAAGCGGCGCACATTGTCGACCGCCAACTGCGACCGCCGAAGGATATCGCGTGCCTCCTGCAGGAACAGTTCGCCCGCACTGTTCAGGGCGACCCGGCGGGGAGACCGGTCGAACAGCGAGACGCCGAGCTCATATTCGAGATCCCTGATCTGCTGGCCGAGAGGCGGCTGCTGGATGTGCAGGCGCTCGGCGGCGCGGTTGAAGCTCCCCTCCTCCGCGACGGCCACGAAATATCTGAGATGCCTGAGTTCCATCGATTACCTAGAACTTTTTGAGTTTAAGTGTTGAACAATATAAATATTTTACATGCACATGTCACGCCTCTAGGCTCGTCCCAACTTGACCGACACGGAGGAGACGACATGGCCAAGAGCAAACCGAAAATCGCAATCATTGGTGCCGGAATGGGCGGCCTTGCCGCAGCGGCGACACTGCGCAAGGTCGGCATAGATGTCCAGGTTTACGAGCAGGCGCCGAAATTTGCGCGCGTCGGCGCCGGCATTCAGATGCTGCCGAATTCATCGCATGTCCTGCGCGGCATCGGCGTGCTGGATCGCCTCAAGAAGATTGCCTTCGAACCCTATTCCCACCTCAACCGCGTCTGGGACACCGGCGAGATCAAGCGCGAGCTGCCGATGCCGGAAGATCTTTATGGCGCGCCGTTCCTCTGCATGCATCGCGCCGACTTGCATGAGGCGCTTTATTCAGTGCTTCCGCCCGAGATTGTTCATCTCGGCAAGAAGCTCATCGGCCTCGATCAGAAAAACGGCGGCGTCAGCCTTTCTTTCGCCGACGGCACGAAGGTCGAAGCGGATGCGGTCATTGCCGCAGATGGCGTTCACTCGCTGGTGCGCGAGACCATCGTCGGTCCCGACGCGCCGCTCCACAAGGGACGCATCGCCTATCGCGCAGTCTTCGATGCCAGCCTGATGAACGGTGGCACGATTGCACCCTCCAGAACAAAGTGGTGGGGCCTCGACCGGCACATCGTCATCTACTATACGGCAGCAGACCGGAGCTCGCTCTACTTCGTCACCAGTGTTCCCGAGTCGGCCGACTGGATGACAACCGAATCCTGGTCGTCAAAGGGCGACGTCAAGGAGTTGCGCGCCGCCTATGAAGGCTTCCATCCGGAAGTTCAGATGGTGCTCAACGCCTGCCCGGATTGCCATAAATGGGCAATTCTCGAACGCGAACCGCTGCCACGCTGGAGCGATGGGCGCGTTGCGCTTCTGGGCGACGCCTGCCATCCGATGACGCCCTATATGGCCCAGGGTGCCGCAACCTCCATCGAGGATGCCGCCGTGCTGGCACGCTGCCTCGAGGCCGTCGACAATGACGATATCGAAGGCGCCTTCCGCCGCTACGAGGCAAACCGCAAGCCGCGCACGTCTCGCATCCAGGCGATCTCCAGCGCCAATACATGGATGTCGGGTGGCAACGAAGATACGACATGGCTCTACGGCTATGACGCCTGGAACGTGCCGCTGGTCGGCGAAAATGACCTGGCAATGACCGGCTGATCGGAACGGCAAGATGCTGAAGCAAGAAACCCGCGCAATGGACGGTCACTATGAGTTCGTGACCGTCTCGGATGGCGCAACCATCGCCTTCCGGCGATACGGCACACCGGGAAAGCCGCGCCTGCTGCTGATCCATTCGCTTGCCCTTGATGGCAGCATCTGGACGGATGTCGTCTCCAGACTGGAAGGACAGGCCGAGATAATCTGTATCGACTGCCGGGGGCATGGCTGGAGCAGCCGTGCCCCCCTTTCCAACGCAATCGAGCGCTTCGCCGACGACGCTGCCGAGGTTCTCGACAAGGCCGGCTGGGACCAAGTGGTGGTTGCGGGCTGTTCCATGGGCGGCTGTATCACGCAGGCCTTCGCCGCCCATCACCCGGAACGGGTTTCGGCGATGACCCTCATCGATACTACCGCTTGGTATGGAGAAAAGGCCCCGCAGGAATGGCGGGCGCGGGCTCAAAAAGCGAGGACTGAAGGCCTCGCCTCGATGGCGGCCTTCCAGGCGACCCGCTGGTTCGGAGACGGGTTCAGGGCGCAAAACCCCGTCAAGATCCGGGAGATGATGGAGATCTTTGTCCGCAACGATCTCGACGCCTATGAAGCGACCTGCATCATGCTCGGCAATGCCGACCTTCGCAGCGCCCTTCCCGGCTTCCATTTCCCGGTTTCCGTCATTGTCGGCGAAGAGGACTATGCAACCCCTGTCGAGAGTGCGCGCCAGCTTGCAGAGGCGATCCCTGGGGCGTCCCTGACGATCCTGCCGGGCGCCCGGCATCTGACGCCGATAGAATGCAGCGATGTCATCGCGGATGCGATCGGCATGATGATTGAAGCTGCCGCCAAATAGGGCGAAGCTGGCGGCAAGGAGGCGCCGCCAGCCTGTTTAACCGTGCCGATCTGGGAGGATGATATGCACGATAACAATAGCATACTGGTCGCTGGCTCGGCTGCAGGTGAAGTCTCGCGAGACGGCCCGCAGCAGATGCGATTGCCAGGCCGGGCTGCGGTCTTGACCGCGCGTTTCGAAGCGATCCCCTTTACGTCCTGGCATCGCCGGGCGCGTATCGTCATGGGCAGCGCCACTTTTCTCGATGCCTTCGATGCGCTTTCGCTTGCCTTTGTCCTGCCGATCCTGATCAAGCTTTGGGCGTTGACGCCGGCCGAGATCGGCTGGATGATCGCGGCAAGTTATATCGGCCAGCTCGTCGGCGCGCTGCTCTTCAGCCGGCTTGCAGAGACGTTCGGCCGCGTTCACATGGCTGCATCCGCGACCGCGCTCATGTCGGTCATGAGTCTGGCCTGCATATTGGTCGGCGATTTCCGGATGCTGTTCATTTGCCGACTGATCCAGGGTATCGGGGTTGGCGGCGAAATGCCCGTCGCTGCCACCTATATCAGCGAGCTTTTGCGCGCCAAGGGTCGCGGACGCAACTTCATGCTCTACGAGCTGATCTTCCCGATCGGGTTGATGGTGACGGGGCAGGTCGGCACGTTGATCGTGCCGGTCTTCGGCTGGAAATCGCTCTTCCTGCTTGGCGGGATTCCCGGCCTGCTGATTGCCTATCTGCTGTACCGCCTGCCGGAATCGCCGCGCTGGCTGATCGGCCAGGGCCGGCTCGACGAAGCCGAAAAGGTGATCCGCCAGGCCGAGGAAAGTGCGCGGCGCAGGGATCCCGGCTATTCCTTCGACGACCGCGCCTATAACGAAGCCACACTGGCGCTCGGCGGTCAGAGCCAGGCCGCCGCACCGCGGCCACGCAGCCGCTGGCGGGAACTGTTGTCACCGACCTTCCGTGTGCGCACTATCGTCGCCTGGATCCTCTGGGCAAGTTCGTTCTTTGTCGCCAACAGCCTGAACAACTGGATGCCGACACTCTATCACACCGTCTATTCGCTGGAACTCGGGAGTGCGCTGCGAGCAGCCTCGATGACCAATGTCGCCCAGGTCGTCATCCTGCTTGCCTGCGCCTTCTGCATCGACCGCATCGGAAGGCGCACCTGGGCCGTCGTTTCCTTCCTCGTCGGCGCGGTTCTGCTGGCAGCACTCGCCGCCGGCGGGGCAAACAGTCTCTGGTCACTCATTCTACTTGCAACGCTTGCTTACGGCGTCGTCGGTTCCGTCAATGCCGTGCTCTATCTCTATACGCCGGAAATCTATCCGACGCGCATGCGTGCGGTCGGAACGGGTCTTGCCACATCATGGCTGCGCATCGCCTCAGCCGTCGGTCCGATGACGGTCGGCTACATGGTCGGCGCCCAGGGCATCAATTCGGTCTTCATCATGTTCGGGATCGTCGCCGTCATCGGCGCGCTGGCCGCAACGCAGATGATCGAGACCGGTGGACGCAAGCTCGAGGAAATATCCTCCTAGGTGCCGTCACCCCGTGCCCTGCCCGCTCCGTGGAGAGAAGTCCCGGCACAAGCGTGTCGGGACTTCGATATTTAAAGGCTTTCAGGCGCCGCGTGGTACTGCGTCATGCTCCTTGCGTGCTATCACCGTGGCAACGACAAAGACGAGCAGCGCGCCGACGGCAAGGCAGATTGACAGGAAGAACATCGGCGCAATCGTGCTTCCAGTCGCATCCTTGATCCAGGGCACGACGTTCTGGGCGACGAAGCCGCCAAGATTGCCGACGGAATTGATGGCGGCGAGGCCGGCTGCAGCCCCGGCCCCCTTCAGGAAGCGTGACGGAAGGCTCCAGAAGACCGGCTGCGGCGCGAAGATGCCGGCTGCGGCAATGCAGAGGAATATGAACTGCACCGTGTTGTTCGGCACGAGCGCGGAGAGCAGCAGGCAAGCCGCCCCAATGAAGGCAGGGATGACGATATAGGGCGTCTTCACCTTCACCTTGTCGGCAGCAGCCGGCACCGCCCAGAGTGCAATCGCGACCAGTATCCACGGGATGATGTTGATGAAGCCGTTTACCGTGTTGCTGACACCGAATGACTTCACGATGGTCGGCAACCAGTAGCTGAGGCCGTAAGCTGCGAGCGGAAAGGCGATGTAGCAGAGCGCCATCAACAGGACGCGGGGATCGACAAGCGCCTTGAAGCCGTTTCCGGCATTGTGGTCCATGCCGGAATTTTCGGATGCAAGCCGGTTTGCAAGCCAGCCCTTCTCCTCGTCACTGAGGAAACTTGCACTTTCGGGCCGGTCATAGAGATAGAAGAAGGTGACGATACCGGCGATGACGGCCGGAATGCCGGTTGCCAGGAACACCCATTGCCAGCCGGCATGGCCAAGGAAGCCGTCAAGATCGAGCAGCATGCCGCCAACCGGCGCTCCGACGGCATTGGCAAGCGCGCTGAAGATCATGAAGAGCCCCACCATGCGGCCGCGATAATCCGAAGGGAACCAGAGTGTCAGAAGATAGAGGACGCCCGGAAAGAAGCCCGCCTCGCAGACGCCGAGCAGGAAGCGCAGGATATAGAACATCGTCGCGTTCTGCGTATAGGAGAGCAGGATGGTGACGATACCCCAGGAGACTAGGATGCGCGCGAACCAGACGCGTGCGCCGAACCTGTCGAGAAACAGGTTGCTCGGTACTTCGAAGAGGAAATAGCCGATGAAAAAGAGCGAGGCGCCAAGGCCGTAGGCATATTCGCTCATACCGAGCGCATCGACCATTTCCAGCTTGGCGAAACTCACGTTCTGACGATCGATATAGGCAATGAGGTAAAGGATTCCGAGGAATGGCATGAGGCGCCAGGTAATCTTCGAGATCAACTGCTGTTCGTTGACCATTGCAAATTCTCCAAATGATTGTTGCTTTTCCCCCGAATAGATAGCGCTGCCCGACGATTATCAATCGCACCGAGAGGATAGTTGCCTTCGAGATTGACAATCCATATGCCGTCAGTCCAAGCGTAGGGTAGCGGTAAGCTTCCCCTCCTGTCGTATCTCAAGAGAGATCATCATGGCCCTGTCCTCTCCCCGCGAGTTCCTCACCAGCCTGTTTTCCGCGGCCGTTCGCGCCGCCGATCCGGTGACCGGCATCAAGGCGCATCTGCCGGAAAAGCCTGGCGGCAAGACGGTTGTGATCGGCGCCGGCAAGGGTGCTGCGCAGATGGCCCGCGCACTGGAAAGCGTGTGGGACGGCCCGCTCGAAGGCGTGGTCGTCACCCGCTACGGCTACGGCTGTGAAACACAGAATATCGACATCATCGAAGCCGCCCATCCGGTTCCCGATGCCGCCGGTCTTGCCGCCAGTAAACGCCTGATGGAAGCAGTCGCCGGCCTTGGCGAAAACGATCTCGTCATCGCCCTGATCTGCGGCGGCGGCTCGGCGCTCCTGCCCTCCCCGCCCGAGGGCCTGACGCTGCAGGACGAGATCCTGCTCAACGAGCTGCTGCTCGCCTCCGGCGCACCGATCTCTGCCATGAACGTCGTGCGCAAGCATCTTTCCACCATCAAGGGCGGCCGGCTCGCCGCTGCGACCAAAGCCCGCGTCGTCAGCCTGATCGTCTCGGATATTCCCGGCGACAACCCGGCCCATGTCGCCTCGGGCCCAACCGTTCCTGACGGCTCGACCCGTCACGACGCGCTTCAAATCATCAAGCAATACAGCCTTAAATTGCCCCAGGCGGCGATCGATCATCTGAACTCCCCCAAGGCCGATGCGCCGCACCCGAACGATCCGGTCTTTGCCCGTCATGCACATCACATCATCGCCTCAGCCGGCGTGTCGCTCGAAGCGGCCGCCGAACTTGCCCGTTCTGAGGGCATAACGCCGGCAATCCTGTCGGATTCCGTCGAAGGGGAATCGCGCGACGTGGCACAGGTGCACGCGGCGATCGCCCGCGAGGTGGCCGGTCGCGACCGGCCTTTCACCAAGCCTGTCGTCATCCTCTCTGGCGGTGAGACGACGGTGACGCTGCGCGTCAGGGGCGGCAAAGGCGGCCGCAACGGTGAATTCGCGCTCGCACTCGCATTGGCAATCGACGGGCATGACGCCATTCACGTGCTTGCCGCCGATACCGATGGCATCGACGGTTCGGAAGACAATGCCGGCGCATTCTCGGATGGTGGCACGGTCAAGAGATTGCGCGCAGCCGGCCTCGACCCGCGCCGCGTGCTTGACGGCAATGACAGCTATTCCGGCTTCACGGCCATCGGCGACCTGTTCGAAACCGGCCCGACCGGCACCAATGTCAACGACTTCAGGGCAATCCTGATCGTCTGACCGCTCGTCCACGAAAGCCCGTGCGGTTCACCGCTTTACCGATGCGTTCTCGGATAGGGATTGGGCTCCGGCGGCGTCCAGTTGGCGAGCGTCGCGGGATCGGGCTTCCATACCTCGACTTTCAAAGGATAGCAGGCGGCCGCATCACTGGAATGACTTGCGCTACAATCGCCTCCCGGGCAGGCAGACAGGGCACCGAGAAGATCGATCTCAGCAAAGAATTCGATGAAGTCTCCCGGACGCACAGGGCTGGCCTTCATGAAATACTGATGTGTATCCCTGGTGAAGCCGGTGCACATGAAGACATTCAGCACGTCATGGACATGCATCTCGGCCTGCTCGATCGGTATGCCGCAGTCGGCGGCAAGCGCCCGTGTCAGGTTCGAATGGCAGCAGTGATGATAATCACCACCTTCCAGCAACCGGTTGGTATAGGGATCGCAGCGTGTTCCGATGACATCGTGAACGCCGGCGCCATCATCGTCCCAGCCGTACCAGCCAAGGCTGTCGTAGGTGATGGTTGCCATGGGACGCAGATATGGCAGCGTGCTCCAGAGACGATCACCAATGCCAACATGGGTGGCGTGCAAGGCCCGCGTCTTGCCGCTGAAAAAACGTTCGGTGAGATCGCCGGCATTCCACAGATTGAGATCGCCGACCTGAGGGCCCTCCATGCTGACGATGCGGAAGAAATGCCCCTGCGCAACGTGGAAGCTGCCTGCTTCGCGCGGCGGCACGATCACCTCGGTGACCTTCGTCAGCGTTTGGCGGACGGCCGCAAGCAGCTCGAGATCGGCGGAGGGAAGCGTTTCTACGGGATAGACGACCACGGGCGGCGCTGAACGTCGCTCGGCTGCGTCAGAAGGGCTTGGCATCATGGACTGCTTCGACATCTTGTTGTTTCCGCTCGGCTGGCGATCTTCGGGTGCTCTGCCCCGCGACACGCGATAAGTCGACGAGCACTCTTAGCGCGGTTGCACCATGGGGCAACCGAGATGTTTCTTGCTCAATGGGCAAGTTTTGCTTAGCCATCTCACATGAGAAACCTTCCCATCGCATCATTGCGGGCATTCGAAGCCGCCGCACGTCATGAAAGCTTCGTCAGGGCAGCTGCCGAATTAAACCTGAAGCCCGCCGGCATCAGCCAGCATGTGAGGGCGATAGAGAACTGGCTTTGTGTTCCCTTGTTTTTGCGCCATAGCCGCGGCGTGACGCTGACAGCCGCCGGCAGGGAATTCGGCGCAGCCGTCACGCATGCATTGGCGCATATCGAAATCGCCGCCGGGCAATTACGGCTCGAGGCGAACAGCCGTCCTGTCAGCGTTGCGTGCATTCCCTCCATGGCGGTGCGATGGCTCATTCCGCAGCTGCCGAGGCTGAGAATTGCTTATCCTGATATCCGGATCAACATCGTCTATGCGCTCGATGCCAAGACGCCGGAAGCGGCCGGCGCCGACCTGCTGATCTGCCACGGGATGCGGCCGAGTTCCGGCGCCATCAAGCTCTTGGATGCCGAGACCAGACCAACCTGCTCGGCGGAATTCCTCGCTCGACATGGTCCCTTTCATACGCCTGCCGACCTGCTTGGTTGCGAAATCCTGCACGACGAGACGACCGATGCCTGGGCACGCTGGTTGTCAGGCACCGGCATCCATTCCGCACCGAAGCTCGGACCTGTTTTTGCCGACTTCAATCTCATGATCGGCTCGTTGATCGGTGGCCAGGGTGTCGGCCTTTGCCCGACAGCGCTGATCGCAGACGAGATCGCGGCGGGTTCGCTCATTTCCCTCTTCGAGAGGGCGTCCGATACGGACAAGGCCTACTGGCTCATCGAGGCGAAAGGCCTCTCGCGCGAGGCAAAAACGCTTCGGGATTGGCTGCTTGCGGCAAGACAGGACGAGGGCTGACGATCCGGCCGGGACCGATCAGGCCTTGGCTCGCTTTGGAATATGCAAATCCTCAGACATCATGCGCCAGGTATTGCGACCGCCGGCCTTGGCACGATAGAGCGCCCGGTCCGCTTCCTGCATAAGGGCCTCGCCGTCCAGCCCTTCAGCAGCAGCAATGCCGATGCTGACGCCAAGGCGGATGGCAAGACCATTGATGGCAAAGGGCTGCTCGAAGGCGGCGATGCAGCGCTCGGCCAGATCAACTGCGTCGACCCGTTCTCCCGTCATCAGGATTGCGAATTCATCGCCCCCGAGGCGGGCGACCAGATGGCCAGGCGCATGCACTTCCAGCCTGTGGGCGACATTTTTCAATACTTCATCGCCAGCAGCATGGCCAAACGTGTCATTGACGGGCTTAAAGCCATCCAGATCCAGGCAGCAGATAACGACATTTTCACGTTCATCCGATGCCAGTGCTTTTCCGAGTGCCTTGTAGAATTGCATCCTGTTGGGCAAGCCTGTCAGAATGTCGTGATGTGCCAGACGATTGGCTTCAGTTTCGGCAAGGATTCTGTCGCTGACATCAGCCACGGTGAGCAGCAGCCGGCGCTCGGATCCCTCGTGCAGGAGCCGAATATAGATCAAGACGTGGCGTTCCAATCCGTCGCTCGTCTTCTGACGCCAGATCGTCCGGGCGTCACAGTCACCGTCGAGATTAAGGAGGGCCTTCTCGAATGCCCGGAGCTCGCTATCGGTATGCATGTCGCAGGCCCGCTTAGACTGCAGCACCGCGGGCTGGACTCCATAGAAATCAACGGCTGCCCTATTGGCTTGCAGAATGGCGAGACTATCGCCATCGCACAAAAGCATCGGCATTGGATTGGCGTCGAACAATTGGCGAAGCCAGTCCTCCCGCTGCTTGAGGCCAGTAATATCGATGCGCATGCCGATCGCGCCTCCATCAGGCGTGCGCCGGTCGTCATGGCGCAGCCATCGGCCGTCCCGCAACTGCTGTTCGTCCTGGGAAACCGGCTGATGGAATTTCTGCATGCGGGCGCTGAGCCAAGCCTTCTTGTCGTCGACAAGTTCGCGCATCCCGTCGCCGGCGAGGCTGGTCCTCAAAATATCCTCAAAGGCGACACCAGGTCTGAGGTGCTCGGCTATGTCGGCATAGAGCTCTGCATATTTCTGGTTCCAGAGCACATAGCGGTCGTTGGCGTCGAACACGCAGACCGCCTCGGGCAACATTTCGATGACATAGCGCAGGCGCAGATTGGCCTCGCGTGCCGCATGGCCTGCCGGAGGCTCGTCATCGACAGGCTCGAGGAAAGCTGCCGTTGCCGTCTCCGTGCCTGTGGGCCAGCTCAAGACCTGTATGCGACATAGCCGACGCTGACCGAGACGATCGCTGATGAATACGGTGGAGATGCCTGGCAACAACGGCCATTCCGGCATGAGTTCGCCAACATCGGCGCCGGCAAGCCGGTCTTCGAGATCGAGGAGATGTTCGGCCTGGGCGTTGGCAAACATGACCTGCCCAGCGGCGTCGAGCACGAGCACCGCCATCGGACACGCCTCCAGGAATGCAACGATCTCAGCACCAAGCATCGTTATCCCAACCGTAAAGTCGCTGCAGCAGATCTTTCGGGTGTGACTTTAACAGCGGAACGTAAAGGAATGTAACCATGTCTCGCAGCAGGAGATTTTCATGCCACCTCCGAAGCAAGATAGGGTTTCCAGAAAGTTAAGAGAAGATCCGGTTGTACGGTTCCATGACGAACGGCTTGACGATTGCATTCGCTTCACTGCAGTGACTTCGCTCTGATCACAACTTCAGGCCGCGTCTTCTCGCCGAGACCAAAATCACCCCGCCTTCGACAAGCAACACGGGAATCCGCCATGTCTTTTACGCTTGGTAGGATTTTTCATTAACCGGCGAACGAAAGGAATAAATAGTCTATAGATTTCATAGAGAATTCGACACCCTTTCCGTCATCGCTCCCTGACACTGCGAGCTGAAACGGGAAACATCAACGATGACACTGGCAAAAACATTGGGAACGGCTGCGCTCGGCCTCATCTCCCTCGGCATGTTCGGCAACGTGGCGGCGGCCGAGACGAGCGCATCGCTGCTCGACAAGGTGCCGCCGGGAACGGTGCTGACGATCGGTGATCCGGTCACGCAGAAAGCTCTGGAGGTTTCCGGCCTCATCAAGGAACTCACCTTCGAGGTCAAATGGGCCAATCTCAGCGGTGGTCCACAAACCTCGGAAGCCTTCCGCGCGCATGCGCTCGATGTTGGTTCCGTCGCCGAAATCCCGTCGATCTTCGCCACCTGGAACAACCTGCCCGTCCGCAACATCGCCTATCGCGAACGAAAAGACCCGATTGCCAATCCGATCTACCGTTTCGGCATTGCACCCGGTGTCGACGTCAAGTCACTGGCGGATTTCCGCGGCAAGCGCATCGCTTTCAGCCCCGGCCAGGCACAGGGGACACTCGTGCTTCGTGCGCTGCATGCCGCAGGCCTGACAAAGAAAGACGCCACGCTGGTCGAGCTGCCGAGCACGGGCGACGTCTATCCGAAGGCTCTCGCCAGCAAACAGGTCGATATTGCACCGATCGGTGGCGTCAATATCCGCCGCTACGTCACCCAGTATGGCCCTGACGGCGCGAGCCTCGTCGAGCACGGCCTGCGGGACGACCCCTCCCATCTCTACGCACCGCAATGGGTTCTCGACGATCCCGCAAAGGCAGCTGCCCTTGCCGAATATGTCCGCCTCTGGGCGCGCGCAACCGAATGGATCGATCAGAATCCGGAGATCTGGATCAAGGAATATTACATCGGCCAGCAGGGCCTGAGCCGCGAAGACGCCGATTTTCTCGTCAAGCTCACAGGCACCCAGGTGATCCCCGATAGCTGGGCCGACGTGAAGAGGCGCCACCAGGAAACCATTAACCTCTTGGCCGACGAGCTTGGCTACAAGCCCTTCGACGTCGAACAAATCTTCGACAATCGCTTCGAGAAAATCGCGGCAGGCGCTCTGACGAGAAGCCAGTGATCGCACGTGCCGTTTCATAGCGAAGAGAGGAGATCGCAAGCATGGCAACCACTTGGGACGCAGATAACGTCAAGACATCACGGATATCGCAGCGTGAAAGCGCTGGCGTAACACCCACGGTAAAACCCGCAGCCTCCCGCGCTCGCCGCAGGCTCGGGCCCGGACGCGAGATACCCTTCGGATTGCAGATCGGCCCGGCCTTGCTGGTGCTGGCCTGGGTTGCCGGATCGGCACTCGGCTGGATCGACCCGCGCATTCTCTCGGCACCCTGGACGGTCGTCGAGGCCTTCGGACGGCTGATCGCCGAGGGCCGCCTGCAGGATAACTTCGTGACCTCTGCGACCCGCGCGTTGCTCGGCCTCAGCATCGGCCTCGTCATCGGCACAGCCCTTGCGGTCATTGCTGGCCTCTCCCGTGTCGGCGAGGCGCTGATCGATGGGCCGATCCAGATCAAGCGCGCCATCCCGACGCTGGCGCTAATCCCGCTTTTCATCCTGTGGTTCGGGATCGGCGAAGGCATGAAGGTGACGACCATCGTGCTTGCCGTCATCATCCCCATCTACATCCACACGCATAATGCGCTGCGCAGCATCGACAGCCGCTATGTCGAACTCGCCGAAACATTGCGCATGAGCCAGAAGGATTTCATCTTCCAGGTCGTGCTGCCCGGCGCCTTGCCCGGCTTCCTTCTCGGCCTGCGCTTTGCCGTCACTCTCTGCTGGGTTTCGCTGGTGGTGGTCGAACAGATCAACTCCACCAGCGGCCTTGGCTATATGATCGATCTCGCCCGCACCTATGGCCAGACCGACGTCATTCTCGTCGGACTCGTGGTCTATGTGCTGCTTGGCCTCGTCTCGGACGGTCTCGTCCGCCTCATCGAACGGAGGGCTCTCTCATGGCGCCGCACCCTGGCCAACTGAAACCAGCTGTCCACGTCGAAAACCTCGTCCGCCGCTTCGCCGCAAAGACGATCCTCGACGACGTGGATCTCGATATCGGAGAAGGCGAGTTCGTGGCCCTCCTAGGGAAAAGCGGCTCGGGCAAGAGCACCTTCCTGCGCGCCCTTGCCGGCCTTGACCACGAGGTCGAGGGAACCGGCACGCTGGAAACACCCGAAAAACTCTCGGTGGTGTTTCAGGACGCCCGTCTGCTGCCCTGGCGCACAGTCATCCAAAACGTCACGCTCGGCCTGCCGGGCAATACCGGACAGGAAGCAGGCAGGAAAGCACTGGCAGAAGTGGGTCTCGAAGGACGGGAAAGTGCGTGGCCGAACCAGCTTTCCGGCGGCGAACAGCAGAGGGTGGCGCTTGCCCGCTCGCTGGTGCGGGAGCCGGCCCTGCTTCTGGCCGACGAACCGTTCGGCGCTCTCGATGCGCTGACCCGGCTGAAAATGCACGACCTGTTGCGCGAACTCTGCGCCAGGCATCGTCCCGCCGTTCTCCTCGTAACCCACGATGTCGATGAAGCGATCTCGCTTGCCGACCGTATCCTGGTGCTCGACGAGGGACGTTTCGTGGAGGACTTGCACATCGATCTGCCGGCGCCACGCGATCACGGCGATCCGCGTTTCGCGCAAATCCGAACCCGTCTTCTGAGACGGCTCGGGGTTGATGTTCCCGGCCGTCGCGCCGCCTGAAATCCAACGGAGACCGTCATCATGGCCACGCAGAAACGACAAATGCGGCTTGGCGCGTTCATCATGGCCACCGGCCATCATGTCGCTGCCTGGCGCCATCCGAATGCACAGGCCGACGCCGGTCTGAACATCGATCACTATCGTGAGCTCGTCCAGACCGCCGAACGCGGTAAATTCGATCTGGTCTTCGTTGCCGACAGTCCCGCTGGCTGGGAGCGCGCCAAAGATCCAGAAGCACTGCGCCGCACCTCCCAGGGCGCCCATTTCGAGCCGGTGACCCTGTGGGCGGCGCTCTCGCAGGCGACAAGCCGTATCGGCTTCGTCGCGACAGCCTCCACCACTTACGAAGACCCCTACCTGCTTGCCCGCAAGTTCGCCTCGCTCGATTATATCTCCAAGGGGCGCGCGGCCTGGAACGTCGTCACCACAGGTGCCGATGTCTCCAAGAACTTCTCGATCCCCGGCCATCCGGCCCATGCCGACCGTTATGCGCGGGCCGAGGAATTCGTCGATCTGGTGAAAGGATTGTGGGATTCCTACGAGGACGATGCCTTCATCCGCGACAAGGAAAGCGGCGTTTACCTCGATCCGGACAAGGTGCATCAGCTCGATCACAAGGGTCAGTTCTTCTCCGTCAGTGGCCCCCTGAATGTCGGCCGCCCAGTGCAGGGTTATCCCGTCATTGTTCAGGCCGGCGCATCCGAGCCGGGACGCGAGCTCGCAGCGCGCACCGCCGAGATGATCTTTACCGCCAACCAGACGCTGGAAGATGCCCAGGAATTCTACTCGGACGTCAAGGGCAGGCTCGCCCGCTATGGGCGCACCCCCGACGAACTGCTGATCAGCCCGGGCATCTTTCCGGTTCTCGGCGGCACGGAGGCGGAAGCCAAAGAAAATTACGACTATATCCAGTCGCTGGTTCACCCCTCGATCGCCTGGAACATCCTGTCACGCCACTACAAGGGCGTCGATCTCTCGGGCTATTCGCTCGACGATCCGGCACCGCCGCTGCCTGACAATACCGAGCTCAACAAGAGCCGCCTGAAGCTCGTCACCGATCTGGTATCGCGCAACAATCTGACGCTGCGCGAATTCTACCTGGCAGTCGCGACCGCGCGCGGACACCGCACGGTCGTCGGCACGCCAGAGCAGGTGGCAGACGCGATGCAGGAATGGTTCGACAACGGCGCGGCGGACGCTTTCAACATCATGCCGCCGATCCTGCCGACGGGACTGACAGACTTCGTCGATCAGGTCGTTCCGATCCTGCGCAAGCGAGGCCTGTTCCGTGAGGAATACGAAGGCACGACGCTGCGCGAAAACCTCGGTCTTCGCCGTCCACCGAATGCGCTGGCGCTCAAGGCGCGACAGGGCGAAGCGGTGCGAGCCGCCGGATAAGCCTTGCCCCAAGAAATGTGAGATGGGCGGGCATAGCAAGGGAGCCCGGCCACCCTATCCTTCGTCTTCGTCGTTCAATCACAAAGAAGTGCAGGCGCATCGCATGAGCAGCAATCCGGAATTCCTCTGGTATATCCCCAATGCCGTCAAGCCCGGCCATCGCGGCGATTCCACGGCCGAAGACCACAACAGCCTGGAAACACTGACCAGCCATGCCAAGGCTCTGGAAGAGCACGGCTGGAAGGGTGCTCTCATCGGCACCGGCTGGGGTCGCCCGGATACCTTCACACTTGCCACCGCGCTTGCGGCACGCACCACCACCTTCGAGCCGCTGATCGCCATCCGCCCCGGCTACTGGCGGCCGGCGAATTTCGCGTCGGCAGCGGCCTCGCTCGACCATCTCACCGGCGGCCGCGTGCGCGTCAACATCGTCTCGGGCAAAGACAATCTTGCCGCCTATGGCGACAGCGAGGGCGACCAGGCGCACCGCTACGGCCGCACCAAGGAATTCATGCGACTGGTGCGAAAACTATGGACCGAAGAGAACGTTACCTATTCCGGCGAGCACTTCGGGGTCACCGAATCCACGGTCGTTCCCCGCATCGAGGCACGCGGCGAGCGCCGTCATCCGAAGCTCTATTTCGGCGGTGCATCGGAAGCAGCCGAGCGCGTATCGGCCACGGAAGCCGATGTCCAGCTCTTCTGGGGTGAGCCGCTTGATGGCGTGCGGGAACGGATCGAGCGCCTGAAGTGGCTGAGCCGGGACCTCGACCGCGATCTGCCGCCGCTTCAATTCGGGCTGAGGATAACGACGCTGGTGCGCGACACCACAGAAGAGGCCTGGGCCGACGCCGAGGCGAAGGTCGCCGAAATGGCGAAGAACGCCGGCGCCGGCTGGCACGATCACCAGCGAGCGGTCGCTGTCGGCCAGCAGCGCCTGCTCGATCTCCATCAGCGCGGTGAGGTGCTCGACGACAATCTCTATACCACGCCCGGCAAATTTGGCGGCGGCGGGGCGGGCACGACCTGGCTGGTCGGCTCCGCCGCAGATGTCGCCCGCTCGCTGCGCAAATACCAGGACCTCGGCATCAGCCATTTCGTGCTCTCCGACACGCCCTATCTTTCGGAAATCAAACGGCAGGGCGCACAGCTGCTGCCCTTGCTCAATGCCGCATAACGGTGCGCGACAAGCATATCTCCGTCCCCGTTAATCGGGCTACACGAGACGCAACGAAAAACAGGCCCGTCGGGCCTGTTTCCGTGTCAGTCGGGCGCCTCAATGGGCGCCAGCACCTCCGCCTCCTTGCGGCTTCCTGGTGAAAAGCAGGGCAATTGCTGCCAGCACCAGCACCACACCGATGACAGCAAATGTATCGCTGAAGCCCATGATCAGTGCCTGGCGCTTGACGATCTGACCGAGGGCGACGATCGCCTTCTGCGATGCGACGGCCGGGTCGGTGACACCGTGCTGCGTGAAATAGCCCGACAGTTGGGTCAGGCGATCACGCACCTCATCACGGGTCAGCGTAATCGACTGGCCGATGATGTTCGAATGGAACTGCTCGCGCTTGGTCAGGATCGTGCCGAGCGAAGCCGTGCCGACCGCACCGCCGAGATTGCGCAGCATGTTGGTCAGACCCGAGGCTGCGGCGGCATCGGCGGCCGCGATACCGGCCGTGGTGATGGCGGTGATCGGGGTCAGCACCAAGGCCTGGCCGATGGCGCGCACGATATTCGGGATCAAGAACTGGTCACCGGCATTGTTGGCCGAGAGCGTGATGTTCATGAAGCAGCTGATTGCGAAGATCGAGATACCGAGAAAGCCGATATAGCGCGCATCAAAGCGCTTCATCAAAACAGGCACTAGCGGGATGAGCAAGAGCTGCGGCAGGCCGGTCCAGGCAAGCACGTTACCGATCTGCTCGGCATTGTAGCGCTGCACCTGGCCGAGATATTGCGGCAGGATATAGACGGTGCCGAAGAGCGCCACGCCAACCAGCACATTGACCAGCACGCCGATGCCGAAATTGCGCTGGGTGAGCAGGCTCAGCTTTACGAGCGGCTTCTTGACGGTCAGCTCGATCCAGATGAACGCGGCCAGGAAGACGAAGGCGACGATGGCGAGCTTGACGATGAAGGGCGATGAGAACCAGTCGTCCTTGTTGCCTTCCTCCAGCACGGTCTGCAGGGCGGAAAGGCCGATGGCCATGGTGACGATGCCGGCCCAGTCGCCTTCCTTTAGAAGATGCAGCTGCATCGGCTGCTTTTCGAGCGTCAGCGCGAGAGCCGCCGCCATGATGAGGCTCGGGATGGTGTTGATGAAGAAAATCGTCTGCCATCCGTAATTTTCCGTCAGGTAACCGCCGATCGTCGGGCCGATGGCCGGGGCGAAGGTAACCGACAGAGCAAAGACGGCAAGGCCGAGCGGCTGCTGGTTCTTCGGCAGCTTGGTCAGCACCATGGTGAAGGCCATGGGGATCAAGACGCCGCCGGCAAAACCCTGAAGGCCGCGCAGCAGGATCATAGTGCCCAAATCATGCGCGAAGGCGCAGGCCATGGAGAAGAGCGGGAACAGGATGGAATTGACGAGGATATAACGGCGGAACGAGAAGACATTGCTGAAATAGGCCGTCAGCGGAATGACGACGATCTCACCGATCAGATAGGAAGTGGAGATCCAGGCGCCATTATCGACGCCTGTGCCGATGCCGCCCTCGATATCGAGAAGCGAGGCATTGGTGATCTGGATATTGAGGATCGCCATGAAGGCGCCGATCATACCGGCGAGAACGGCGATCCATTCCCTGGTACTGGCCTTGCTGCTGGCGCCCGGCTGCGGGATGGCGCCGGCTGTTGTTGCGATACTGGACATGACACGGATCTCCTGCCCTTTCGCTTAGTTGCTGCCGGCATCGGCTTTGATGTCGATGCTCGGCTGGACGGACATGCCGGGGCGCAGGTCGCCCTTTTCGGCGGCATCGCCATCAAGCACGATCTTCACCGGGATGCGCTGAACGACTTTGGTGAAGTTGCCGGTGGCGTTGTCGGGCGGCAGCAGCGCGAATTCCTGGCCGCTCGCCGGCGACAGGCTATCGACATGGCCGCGATAGGTGCGACCCGGGAACATATCGACCTCGATATCAACAGGCTGGCCTGCACGGACATCGGTCAGCTGCGTTTCCTTGTAGTTGGCGACGATATAGGCCGCCGTTGTCGGCACCACTGCCATCAGCTGGGTGCCGGCCTGGACATATTGGCCGACGCGCAGCGTGCGGTTGCCGATCGTGCCGTCGACGGGCGCGACGATCGTCGCATAGGAGAGGTTGAGCTCGGCCTGATGCGCGACGGCCTGGTCATGGGCAAGTGTCGCCCTGGCCTGTGCAAGCTCGGCGTTCAGAAGCTCGACCTGCTTCGTTGCGGCATCGAGGGCAGCACTGTCGCGTACGATCGTTGCTTGGGCGGCGGCGATTGCCGAGGCTGCCTGCTGGGCGGTCTGAACCGGCGCATAGCCGTTGGTAGCGAGGTTCGTATAGCGCTTGTTGTTCTGCTCCGCGAAGGTCTCGTTGGCCCGGTCAACGTCGAGCGTGGCACGGGCAGCCGCAATGGTCGACTGCTGGATATCGAGCGAAGCCTGCTTGGCGCTGACGGTGGCGTCAGCAGCGGCGACGTCGGCTTTCGCCTGATCGAGCGCGGTGCGGAAATCGCGGTCATCGATGCGGGCAAGCGGCTGGCCGGCTTTCACCGTTTCATTGTCGCTGACGAGGACCTCGGAAAGATAACCCGAGACCTTCGGTGCGACTGTGGTGCTGTCTGCCTTGACATAGGCATCGTCAGTCGAGACCTCGAAGCGGCCGACCGTCCAGTAATTGTGCCCGTAATAGGCGGCTGCGGCGATGATGGCGGTGGCAGCCACACCAATCAGCAGGGAGCGGCCACCGCGCTTGCGGGCCGGTGCTTCTGCGGTCGGAGCGGTGACGGCGGGCTCAGTGACAGGCGGCATCTTGCCGGCATCGAGGGTCGTGGGCGTGGCTTCCGCTGCCGTTTTGCTGACCGACGCATCGGCTGGAGCGGCATTGTTGTTCAGGGCATGCAGCTTGTTGACGGACATCGTCTCTCTCCTGGTGGAAGGTCGCTGTCGTCTCGGCCGCGGCCTTGAATCTGGCCCAAGTCCAATTTAGGAAACTTGATGTTTTCCAAAATATGAGCTAAAAGGGAGAAGTCAACAAGAATTTGGAAAATTGAGATGGTCCAAAATCACAATATCGAGAAGAAGCCGCGTGGCAGGCCGCAGGTGCGTTGTGACGAGGATACGCGCAGCGTGCTCATCGAGGCCGCCAACAGGCAGTTTCACGAGAACGGGTATGCCGCCGTCAGCATCGCCGCGATCGCCCAAGAAGCCGGCGTTTCGACGAAGACGCTCTATCGCCTCTTTCCAACGAAGGCAGATCTATTTTCCGAAATGGTCTCGGATCGCACCGGACGCTTCCTCTTGGCGCTCGACCCCGGCACACTGGCGACGGCCGAGCTCCGCCAGGGGCTGGAGCGCATGCTGATGGCCTATGGCATGCTGACGCTTTCACAGGACACGATCACGATTACCCGGCTCGTCATCGGCGAATCCGACCGCTTCCCCGAACTCGCCACCTCCTTCTACGAAAAGGCGATCGTCCGAACCAACACGTCGATGGAAAACTGGCTGAGCCGTCAGGTGGAACGCGGGCTGATCAAGCTTGAAGACCCGCACGCCGCTTGCGGTATGTTGCGGGGCATGATGATCATGGAACCCCAGCGCGCCGCCATGCTGCGCCAGCTGCCCGCACCCAACATCGAGGAGATCGCCGCAAGGGCAAGAATGTGCGCGGATATCTTTCTAAAGGGATGCTCTGTTTAGGGACATGGGAAATGCGGGTCTGAATGCAGGCTTCCCCAGAACACGGCGCGGCAGTTCCTACCCCTGAAAATCGTCTCGCTGTCATCTACGCAAGTGACCGCCCACCGTCAAATACAAGACCCGACGAGGAGGAAGGATGACGAACGCATCGTCATTGCCAATCGTCCCGATCACGGTGTTGTTGCTCCTAGTCCTCATGCTCATTTGATCCGGCTTGGATATATGCTGCCGGGCGCGTCCGATCGCGTTGTGTCCTCTGTTCTCTGAGAGGTCTCTCCTCCCGCGCTCAATGGCGGTCTGTTTGCTTTGGCCAGATTGCAAGCATAACCTCGTGGGAAACTGTTGCGCACTCATCCTTTCGGATGGCCGTCGATGTGCCAAATTGCTATTGCCGCGGGCCTTGGCCATGATGGGCCACAAGGGACGGACAAGCCATGCAGTCACGCAGAGATATCGCAGACCGGGCGATCGCCCGGGCCCGAGCCCGCGGGCTGCCGATCGACACCGACCCGCAAATTCTTGCACTCATCGACCAGTGGGCCGAAGGGGCAATCGACGCAGCCGAGATGCGCCGACGCTACTGCGTGCGGCTCGCCGAACGGGCCGAAGCAAGTCGAATGAGACTAAAGAAACAACCGAGCAATGCCGGCGAGGCCGATTGGCCGGTGTTTCCACTTGACGACACGACAGATACTGCCGACAAACCCGGTCCTGAGTTCGAATAGTCGGGCTCGAAAATCAGGAAGAAGAACGCGCATGCGCACGCCGAGACGCCCCGCTAACCCGCATGAAGCGGCCGAGGCCCTGTTCAAACCCGTCAAGAGATCAGCGACACCAGCCGTCGAGCGGCCCGCTCTGCCGAACGCGAAGGAGCTTGTGACCTTGAAGCTCGACAGCGAGGTTCTCGCCCATTTCCAGGCCGGCGGTCCAGGTTGGCAAGAGCGCATCAACGACGCGTTGCGGGCAGCCATTCTCAACAAGGACTGACCGCACTTTGGTGACGACGCGTCGGGTGCCTTTTTTTGGAGAACCGCCGCAAAATCGCGACGGTACCCAAAGCGAATTTCCGCGACGCGTCAGGCCGCCAGAACCCCCGCCTTTTTCGCCGTCCAGGTGGCGATCACGTCCATCAGCGTTGGCGACAGGCAATCGTAAGGCTCAAGTCCAACATCCTTGAGATGCGACCGCACGACGACCATCTTCCCAGGGTCGTATCCGCTTTCGATAATGGACGATACGAAGGCCGCAAAGCCCGGTCCTGCCCAGCCTTTTTCCTGGAACCGTTCGGGGTGGACGAAGGAAAGTCCCTGGAAAGCATGCTCGCGCTCGACTGGCCCGTACATGTGAACCCCGCAATCCTTGCAGGCATGGCGCTGGATCAGCGCGGACGCGTCGACGACCGCCAGCTTGTTTCCATTCTCCAGAACCTCGACGTTCTGCGTCGGAGTCACGGCAACCACCGAAAAGACCGCACCCTTCGGCTTCCAGCATTTCGTGCAGCCACAGGCATGGTTATGGGCGATATCGCCCTTGATGCGGACTTTGACCGGGTTGCTCGCGCAGTTGCACACGAGCGTGCCCCCGACAAATGACGCATCGGTCGCCCGGTATCCGGAATCCACGATCGGGTGGATCGCTACATTGTTCATGCGTTGTCTCCTTCCCTTCCTGGGCCGAGGCGGGATGCCGCGGCCAAGCCCTGTGTCATCGCGCAGATCACTAGACGGGGAGCGCGAGATTTATTGCCTCATCGGGTGAGTATATCACCACGTCGCCGATATCGTCCGCTCCTCTGAGCGGTCGACGCAGTCAACATTCCTCTTTGCCGTGCAAAGCGCGTTGTCCCACTCGTCGGCTTTCGCCGTTTCTTGTCATTTGATGTCGGCTACGTGTCGACTGACGAATTTATGTCAACAGCGGGCCGACAAACTCAAGCGGAAAAATTGCATTGCCGCCAACCCGATTTTCTGGCCCAATGCCGCTTATGCGAGCGAAAGGGACTTAACCGACTGACGAGACTGAGGTTCTCTCTTGACCGACGAGCGCAGCCTGATGCTTGAAGCGATCCGGGATCGGAACGTCGATCTTGCCGATGAGCTGGCTCACGCAGATACGCGGCAATTCCAGGACAATTTCATCAACTTCATGCGAGAAAACTATACGACCGACGTGACGCTCGGACCTCTCAGGGCTGCGGAGTAGGCCATGACAATCACAAGCATCGGCTTCGTCGGAACGGGGGCCATCAGCGAGGCTATGGTGCGCGGTCTTCTCGCCGAACCGGCCTTTGCATCACAGGTCTATCTCTCCCCTCGCAACCCCGACACGGCGGGTCGGCTTGCATCCGAATTCCATGCAGTCGCGGTCGCGTCGGACAACCAAACGGTCGTCGATCGCAGTGACATCGTCGTACTGGCGATACGCCCGCAGATCGCCCGGGAGGTCGTCGGCGATCTCGTCTTTCGGGACGGTCAGTCAGTGATCAGCCTCGTCGCGGCGACCGAGAGGCAGACCCTGCTGGACTGGATCGGAGCAGACGTGCATCTGGTCCAGGCAATCCCCCTGCCCTTCGTCGCCGGAAGGCAGGGCGTCACTGCGATCTATCCTCCCGACACGAGCGTCGCGGCACTCTTCGGTGTCCTTGGCAGTGCCGTGCAATGCGCATCGAGGAAGGAATACGATCTTCTTGCGGCCACGAGCGCGCTGATGTCGACCTACTTCGGCGTGATGGAAATCACAACGGCATGGCTCGAGGAGAATGGGTTGGAGAAATCGAAGGCGAAGGCCTATCTCGCGCCTCTCTTCGAAAGCTTGGCAAGGCGGGCAAGCGAGAACTCGGAGGCGGATTTCTCCGACCTCAGCCGCGCGTTCGCCACCAAGGGCGGGCTCAACGAACAGGTTCTAACAGACTTCGAGACCATGGGTGGACGCTTCGCCCTGCATACAGCACTCGACCGGGTGCTCGCGCGCATCGAGGGTCAATCCTAGAACGTCGGCGGTGTGCAGGCGCTGATAACCTCACAGGGCACCGGGCCGACGCATCTGAAGCGATGCGGGCGTCGACTCTCGAAATAGTAAGCGTCCCCCGGACCAAGGATCCGACGCTCGTTGTCGA
This sequence comes from Hyphomicrobiales bacterium, assembly GCA_900468805.1. Taxonomy (GTDB): domain Bacteria; phylum Pseudomonadota; class Alphaproteobacteria; order Rhizobiales; family Rhizobiaceae; genus Rhizobium. The sequence continues at coordinate 146,054 of UEIF01000012.1, forward strand.
CGGTAACCTCCAGTCTTCCGGAAAGGACGATCCCGCCTTCCTCCCCCTCGTGGACCAGCGCAACCTTCCCGGTGTCGGCGCCGGGCTGATAACATTCCCTCAGCATCTGCAGACTTCGGCCGAACATGCTCTCGCCGACCTGCCGGTAGGAGATTCCTCCCTTGCCGATCTCGACCAGTTCCTCCGCCGCATAGAACGCCTTCCTCGGCGCCTCCGGCTTGAGAGCGAAGAATTCGGCCAGCCCGATCGGTATCCCATCCAGGATGCGCTTCAACGCACCCACCGAGGGATTCGAGCTGTTCGATTCGATCAATGAGATCGTCGAGTTCGGAACTCCGGTCTTCTTCGCCAGCTCACGCTGGGACATGTTATGGGCGGTGCGCACGTGGCGCAGGCGATTTCCGATATCGAAGGACATGAGCGTTGTTCTTGTTGTTCAGAATAGCCAAAATCCTAGATTCGAAATGCCGTTTTTTCAATGGGTTATATCAGAGAAGAAAAGGGCTTGTTCGGTCATGGAAATACTTGAAGTGTTCGTCGAGCCGAAGGAGAGCACAATGGATCAGATCAACATGACGAACGCGCCCATACTCGATAACTTCTGGATGCCGTTCACGGCAAACAGGCAGTTCAAAGCCGCACCGCGTCTCCTCGCATCTGCCGAGGGCATGTACTACACCGACGTCGACGGCAACCGCGTTCTCGACGGAACAGCGGGCCTCTGGTGCTGCAACGCCGGCCACGGGCGCAAAAAAATCTCGCAGGCGGTGGAACGCCAGCTCTCGACGATGGACTTTGCCCCGACATTCCAGATGGGGCATCCGATCGCCTTCGACTTCGCCGCCAAGTTGGCGAAGATTGCCCCCGGTGGTGCCGACGCCAAGCTTGATCGTGTCTTTTTCACGGGCTCCGGATCGGAATCGGTCGACACTGCCTTGAAAATCGCAATCGCCTATCAGCGGGCGATCGGCCAGGGCAGCCGCACGCGCCTCATCGGCCGCGAGAAGGGCTATCACGGCGTCGGCTTCGGCGGCATTTCAGTCGGCGGCCTCGTCAACAATCGCCGGATGTTTCCGCAGATTCCCGCCGATCACATGCGTCATACGCTCGACGTAGAGCGCAACGCATTCTCGAAAGGTCTGCCGGAACGTGGCGTCGAGCTCGCCGACGATCTCGAACGTCTCGTCCAGCTACACGGCGCCGAAACCATCGCCGCCGTGATTGTCGAGCCGATGTCCGGCTCGGCGGGCGTCATCCTTCCTCCAAAGGGATACCTGCAGAAACTGCGCGCAACCGCCGACAAGTATGGCATCCTGCTGATCTTCGATGAGGTGATCACCGGGTTCGGCCGTCTCGGAACGCCGTTCGCAACAGACTATTTTGGCGTCGTTCCTGATCTCGTCACGACGGCAAAGGGCCTGACGAACGGCACGATTCCTATGGGCGCCGTCTTCGCCAGCCGGAAGATCTACGACGGCCTCATGGCCGGTCCGGAAAACGCGATCGAGCTCTTCCACGGCTACACCTATTCCGGCCACCCGGTCGCATGCGCCGCGGGCATTGCGACCCTCGACATCTACGAGGAGGAAGGATTGCTGACCCGCGCTGCGGATCTTGCGGACTATTGGCAGGATGCATTGCATTCACTGAAGGACCATCCTCACGTTGTCGACATCCGCAACCTTGGCCTTGTCGGTGCGGTGGAACTCGCGCCTCGCGACGGAGCGCCGGGAACGCGGGTCTACGACGTCTTTGTCGACTGCTTCAAGAAGGGGCTGCTGATCCGCGTGACCGGCGACATCGTCGCGCTCTCTCCGCCGCTGATCGTCGAGAAGAGCGAGATCGACACGATCGTCTCTACGATCGGCGACGCACTGAGCCGCGCGGCTTGACTTCGATTGCGGCGGGGTCGGACGACCGGCCTCGCCGCAAGCAACACATGCATGCCACTACGCCCCGCAGTGTGCGTGGAGCGCCGGGCTTTCGATGGCTGATCAGGTGTTTCTTGCCTCGTCGGCTGTCCGCGCACTCTCTCGCGTGCCGGAAACGATAATCTCCAGCACTTCATGCTCGTCGGTATTCCTGATGTAGCGATCGCCGACATATTCGCCGCGCTTGAGCACCATGACGCGGTCACCCACGGCAAAAATATCGACCAGACGGTGTGAGATGATGATCTGGGCGACGCCCTGCTTCTTCAGTTCCAGCATGGTTTCGAGCAACCGTTCCGTCGCCATTACGGAAAGGTTGGCGGTCGGCTCGTCGAGGATCACGACGCGCGGCTCGAACGAGATTGCGCGGGCGATCGCGACGGATTGCTGGCGGCCGCCCGACAGGCTTTCGACCTTCTGATAGACGGAGTTCACGTCGACCTTGAGCCGTTTCAGAACGCTGTCGGCTTCCGCATACATCTTCCGCCTGTTGACGAAAGGGCCTTTGAGCGGCCAGCGGCCAAGGAAGATGTTCTGGCCGACATCCATGTTGCCGCAGAGCGCGAAATCCTGGTAGATCATCTCGATGCCGACGTCGCGGCTCTCGTGCGGGCTCTTGAACCGCACCGGTTGCCCGGCAACGAGGATATCGCCCGCATCACGCTGATAAGCACCGGTCAGGATCTTCATGAGCGTCGATTTGCCGGCGGAGTTGTCGCCGACCAGCCCGAGGATCTCACCGGGATAAAGCGTCAGATCGACCTTGCGAAGCGCCTGCACGGCCCCGAAGGCTTTTTCGATGCCCCGCATCTCCACGATCGGCGCGGATGGTGTCACGTCAGCCATGATTGCTGTCCCCTCTTGGCGCGCCTCTTCTCAGCCGGGTTCGCAGGCGCCCGAAAATATTGGCCTGGCGCACCCATATATCGATCAGCACCGCGACAATAAGGATGACGCCGATAAAGACGTTGATCCAGTGCTGCGGCATGGTGAACCCCTGGACATTGAGCTGAAGCAGTGCCCGCACGAGCGTGATGACGGCGGCACCCGCAAGCGAGCCGATCATCGTGCCGTAACCACCGAAGATCGATCCGCCGCCGATGATGACAGAAGCGATCGCATCGAGCTCGCGAAACTGGCCGGCAACCGGGTTGAAGCTGCGAAAGTAGGCAACATTGATGATCCCGGCCATGGTGGCGCAGAGCGCCGACAGCATGAGCGCGATGAAGCGCACGCGGTTCGTATTGATGCCGGCATAGGCCGCGGCGCGCACGTTGCCGCCGGCCGCACAGACCTTCAGCCCGAACGGCGTATAGGCAAGCACGATACCGGCGAGCACGGCAACGAAAAACATCCAGATCGTCTGGACGCTGACGACCTCGGCCACCGAGCGAATGATCCCCGGCGGCAACGCAAGGCCGAAATGCAGGAGAACGTCATTCACCTTGCGTCCGAGCAGGTTATAGCCCTCGGGCCAGCCGGTCAGCTGCTGTCCCGCGACGAACCAGGCGGCGAGCCCCCGGGCAATGTAGAACATGCCGAGCGTGGCAATGAAGGCCGGCAGTTTGAAGCCGACGACGACCATGGCGTTGACGGCGCCGGCGGCCACCCCCGCAAACAGGCCCATCGTCACGGCGGTGAACGGGTCGGCGCCGAGCACCTTCAGGAAATAGGCCGCCGTGCTGCCGGCAAGCGCGAGTACCGCGCCAACGGAGAGATCGATATCGCCGGCTGCGATGACATAGGTGAGCCCGACCGCGATGAGAGCCAGTTCCGTGTAATTGAGCAGGATGGCAAAGGTGTTGGGCAGGTTCCACCAGTAATCCGGCCTGAGCGCGAGACCGGTCAGCCACAACACGACGGTCAGGATGATGGCGAGCGCGTCGCGGCGGGCGAGAAACTTGCCGAGCCCGGTGGCAGACAGCGCCATGTCGGCCGCCATCGCCCCCTTGGTCTGGACACCTTCGATCGCCACGCCGCCCGTCTCGTAGGCCGGCGGCGGCGGCCGACCTCTGAGCCAGGCCCATAGCCGGCCCGCAACCTGGCGCCTGATAAGGATGGGCTCGATCAGCACGGCGATGACGAGAAGCAGACCCAGGAAAACCAGCACGGCCCCTGCCGGCAGGGTGAACTTGGCGCCGACTGCGAAGCTTTCACCGTCTATCACGACGGTGCGCGTGATCGGCCATCCCTCGCGCAGCACCTTGTCTATCAGCACGACGACCGCAGCACCCAGGCAAGACCCGATCACGCGCCCGCGCCCGCCAAGGATCGATGCTCCGCCGATGACGACGGATGCGATGACGGTGAGTTCCCAGCTGACACCATAGAGAGGGGTGACACCCTTGTCCTGCGCGGCCGACAGGAGAGCTGCAAGGGTCGCGCAAAGCGAGGAGAGCAGATAGGCGCGAATGCGCACCCAACGTGTGCGAATGCCGGCATAGACCGCCGCCTGCTCGTTTCCGCCGGTCGCGAAAGTCTCATAGCCCCAGCGGGTCTTGGCAAGCACAGTGGCCCCAACCATGGCGATGAGGAAGAAGATCGCAATCTGATTGTTGAAGCCGAGGATATTCGTCTCGCCCAGGTGGAAGAACAGCGGATGGTCTTTCGCCTTGTCGGAATAATAGATTGCCTGACCATGCGTGAGCGCCAGCACAAAGCCGCGGCCGATGAAGAGGATCGTCAGCGTCGCGATGAAGGCCGGCACTTTCAGGACGGTGACGAGCACGCCGTTGATGAGGCCGATCGCTGTGCCGAGCAGCACGCAGAGGATCACCGACTGGATCACGCCGAAATCGAGAAAGCTCGGGGCAAAAAGCCTGGCGAAGACGACTGCGATCAGACCGTAGGTCGAACCGACCGAAAGATCGAGATCCTTGTTGGCGATGACGAAAGTCATTCCGACCGCGATGATCCCCACACGCGACGTATCGCGCAGAAGCGCGTGAAGGGCCTCTGTCGATCCGAAGAAGGCTGGATTGACGAGGGCTCCGCCGAAATAGAGCAGCGCAAGGAACAACAGAAGCCCCGCCTCCCAGCCGCCGACGAGCTGGGGCGGCGCACGGCCGAGCGATGTCGTCGTGGCGGGCTCCATGTGTTTTTACCGACCGATCCTTGCTGCCGTGTGGCGGGACGGCTCGCGCCCTCCCGCCATGATTTCAGGCGTCCTAGACGAAATCAGTTCTCGAAGCGCTTGCCGACCTTGGCGACGTTATCCTTCGTCACCAGCTGGGCACGCGTGTCGAGATTGGCAGCTGAGATACCGCGATCGATCTGGAGATAGAGCTGCATGACAGGCCAGAAGCCCTGCAGGAAGGGCTGCTGGCCAAGCGAGCCGGTCAGGTTCCCCGCTGCGATGCCTTCCTGCTGTGCCGGGCCGAGATCGAAACCGTAAGCGCACAACTTGCCGGTCTTCCCCATCTGGGCAACCGCCTTGACGAGCGGCGGCGTAAAGACGTTGTTGGCTGTGAAGGCGCCGACCACGTCGCCGCGGGACTCGAAGAGCGAAACAAGTGCGTTGACGGGGTCGTTCGGGTTCGTGTCGATGCCGACATTCTCCGGACCGGCGTCAACCTTGAAGGCATCGAGCTTGCCGGCGTCCTTCAACGTTTTGACGATGGCATTGAAGGCGGCGGTGACACGGTTGTTCACCTCGATATTGCCCATCGCTGTGGAGGACGGCAGCACGATCGAGCCGCTGGTCGCGCCACTGGCAAGCACGCAATTGGCGAGCGCCTCGCCGCCGATTGCCGCCGCCGACGCATCCTGGCCGGTGTGGCTGATCGCGCTCCGGTGCAGAATGGTGCCGTCGAACGAGTTGGTCGTCGCGATCGGGATGCCGGCTGCCTCGGCAGCCTTGACGATGTCGTTATAAGCGCCGACCTGCGGCGTCGTCATGATGATGCCGTCGATCGTCGGGTCCTGAATGATCTGGTTCAGGATCTCGAGCTCGCGGGCGGGGTCGTCCACCGGCGATTCCGAACCGAGCAGCAATATCTTGGCGCCGATCATATTGCCGGCGACGGTCGCGCCGACATAGACAGGGTCAAAGAAGCCATTGCCTGCCGTATGCGTTACGATCGCGAAGGTCAAATGCCCGTCAGCCGAATGGAAATCCTTCGTGCCGGGGGCCTCTTTTGCGGCTTCCTCGAAGTTGTAGCCGCCAACCGCTTTCTCGACGCCGCCCGACTGCGCAAATGCATGCGAGACGCCGAGCGACAGTATCGCGGCCGATGCCGCGTAGAACAATACCCGCCTCATGATTGGTCCTCCCTTGTAACCAAGGGAGGAAAGCCGTTCGAGCGCAATGTATCGAGAGTGGGGCCGAAGGCTTATCCTCCCATTTGCTAATATTCTGCGCAATTCTGTTTCAAGTAAACAGTAATCCCATCGTGCTTGCGAATTTGTTCGCTATGGAAGAGCCCGCAGATCAACCAAGCCAATTGACGAAGGCGACAGCATTACTCGCTCAATATCTCAAGCAGCAGGCTGCCTAAAGGCGGAGACTATATGTCCCTCTCCGGCCGCCAGGAATATTTGGAACAGAGCCATCCTGCCCAAGACTGGGCGGTCGAAGAAGATGGGAGCTTCTCGATCCGGTTTTGCCGAACGCTTCACCAGGGCAGTTGGAGAGACGCCTGCTTGCTATGTCGCCCGAATGCGCATGCGTCAAACGCATCAGTGGCTGCGCGAAGGATAGCGTGTCGGCGCGATTGCCGAACGACTCGGCTATGAATCCGAGGTCTCGTTCAGCCATGCATTCAAGCGCATCATCGGCGCTCCGCCTGTAACATTTCGCTCGCGTGCCGATCCGCGCCCCGGGTCAACTCGCATCCTGAATAACGACCGACGGACTGCGTCTGGAACGGCACTGGCCCTACTGCGATTTCACCAGTCCCGAGAAACCGGCGACGGCCAGAAGGCTGAGCGCCCAGCCAATCACCGACTGGAAGAAATAGTAATTCAAGGTGAAGGTGCCGTTTGGTTTCAGGGAGTCCGGCCGCCAGTATTCCTTTTGCCCGATCGACGCCACCGGCAGGAGAACATCCAGCGAATACATCAGTGCATTGAATTCCGGGTAGCTTGCTGCCTCCGGCTGATTGCGAAAGCATGTGAGCTGGTTCTGACCGACCTCGGCACGTCCGGTCAGATCCTGTCCGGCATTTGGCATGAAGCGGGTTTCGGTTCGTTGCAGATCGCACATCGTCCATTCGGGGGAGCGCAGCACGACCGGGCTGTTTGGTTTCATCGCGCCGCCTCGGTAGGCAATCGCAAAGACCCCGGTACCGATCGCCCAGAAGAGCATCAGCCAGACCAGCGCCAGGAGAGGCTGCCGCCCGTAGCGCAGCGTCACCGCGAGAATGGCGTCCATAACCGCCAGGGCGACCCTCAAGGCGGGGTTTTTGGCACGCGCCCGACGTGCCTTTCGCTGCAGCCGCTCCTTGGTGATGAGGACAGCGCGGGCTTCCTCGTCATGGCCCATCTCCCTCAGGACCTTCGACAGTTGCTCGTAGGGCTGAGGCCAGAAGTCCGCCTTCCAGCGTTCAGGGGTTTGGCGTGCCAGCCAGTCAAGGCGGCTTTCCGCGTCCGCAGGACCACCGATGAAAGCACCATACCGGCAGCGGTTTAGAAGCAGGTCGCCGGTTTTCGGCCAGCTCGCCGGCTCATCATCAATCGCACCGATCGTCGTGGCCGTCAGGTCGAGCGTGCCCTCAACAGATGCGTTCTGTCGCAAAAAGAACGCGCCGTCGATTGTGGTTCGATTGAGCCTCAATGCGTAGCCCCCCGGCTGCGAAAGTGAGGCCGACGTGCAATCAATGTCGCCACGGAAACGGGCACCGAGCAGACGCGTCTCACCGACAATGGTCGTCCCTCTTAAAGCGAGGTCCCCTGCTGCCACAATCCCGTCACCGTTCAGCACGACTTCGCCCGGCCGCTCCAAGCGAGCGCCGACCGCGTTGACATCGCCACCAAGGCGGACCGCAGAAAGATTGAGGCCACCGCGCACATCGGCACCGCGCAACAGAATGCCGCCGCCGGTTTCCAATCCATCGGCGTCGAGCGCGATCCCGTCAGGCGAAGCAATCGAGACGCCATCCGCTTCAATGCTGCCACCGATACGCGCGCCCGGGAGCCGGATTTCGCCAGTTACGATCGCGGCGCGAAGCGAGAGGCAACCGCGTGCTTCGAGCCTATCAGCCTGCAGCCCGGGCAAGGCCGAGCCGTCCAGGAACAGATTGTCGATAATGGCGGAGCGCAATATGGGCGAAGCTTCGAAATGGCAGTCCTTAAGGCCAATGTCGCGAGGAATTCTGCACCCCTCGAGGTCAAGGATACCGGTTATCCATGCTCCGGTCAGCCTCAGCCCTTTTTCATGGAGACGGTATCCATCGCTACCGAGGATGAGATAGCGCAAAACATCCGCCCGCACAGTTCGCTCGGGATCTTCGTCTTCCGGGCGTAGGCCATCGCCCAACCGATCGAAGTCGCCCGTCTGCAGATGTGCAACCACCTTCTCTTCCGCCAAGCTGAGTGGGCGATAATCAGCAAGGCTGGGTGCGACGGGAACGACAGATCCCGATTGCGGGGCTTTCTCGTTCATAAAACCGGCATCCGTTTGGATCGGGCTACATCTATTGCTCCGAAACGGCGCTGCAGAGGAGTAACCGTGCCTGATCTGTGCATCATCTGACCGGCTTGAGAGGCGTGAAAATTCATAACATCGTTCCCTCCAACACGACGCCTACGCTAATCTTCGCCGGTGAGCGTGTCGCCAATCAAATAGGTCGATCGATGTGACACACAGCATGTTCCGGATGTAAGCCTGACGCGCAGCGTGATTGATTTCGCCGTTTTGGATACGGGTCAAGAGATGGCACAAAAATGCGCGGGGATGCGACGGCATATCGGACCCCAAGCATAGTTTCTGGATTCAGTGCCGATCACAGCCCGATGCAGCCGATGCTAATGTGGCGTCAAGACCCACCAAGCTCGTGGTGACCGGCAAAACGCCGGATCGAAATCGGCCCGTTGGGGGAGATGCATGAACTTAACCCCGCCTACCCAGACTGCACGCCACCACTCCACTCGAACCCATCGAAAGCCTGCGCGATGCCAGAAAATCGAGCAACACTCCAACCACGCCCATCGGGATTGTCACAGGGCCTGATCCTTCTCTCGGGTTTCCTGTTTGTCGTCTGGCTGGTGGTCAATTCATCTATGGAGGCCCCGATCGTGGCCGTCGGCGCGCTGGTATCTTTGGTCCTGGCATCGATTTTCATGCGTCGCGGCGATGTCTGGAAAATCACGGTAACGCCCGCCAAGGTCCTGCATTTCATTGCCTATACCGGCGTTTTCCTGGTTGAGCTGGTAAAGGCGAATATGAACATGCTGCGCTACGTTTACGCGCCGCGTATCATTATTCATCCAGGGATCGTCAAGGTGAAGATGCCGCTCAAGTCGCCGATCGGTCGGCTGGCTCTTGCCAATTCAATCGCGCTTACGCCCGGCTCGCTTGTCATGGATCTCAAAGGAGATGCCCTCTTCATTCATTGGCTTGACGTAAAGACCACCGACCCGGAGGAAGCAAGCCAGATGATCATCGGCCCTTTCGAAAAGCACCTGGGGGCGGTATTTGGCTGAGATTATCCTGCAGATTGCCGTGGTTCTGATCTTCTTCAGCATCGTTTTTGGCGTGCTGCGGCTGATAATCGGCCGCACGGCGATTGATCGTGTGGTGGCGATCGACATGCTGACCGTTGTCACAATCTCGTTGATAGCGCTCTACGCCCACATATCGGGCCGCTTTGTCTATATCGACGTTGCTCTTGTCTACGGACTGCTCAGCTTTCTGGCGGTTCTTGCCATTGCCGGCTTCCTGGAAAAAGGGCCGTAGCCGCCATGCTCGAGATGCTGATCCTGTTGGTTTGCGGCAGCATTCTGGTGAGCGGAGTGCTGGCCGTCTTGCTCACCAATCTGATGGCGGCGATGGTCAGCGCAGGTCTTGCAAGCCTGTTTGCGGCAGCATCTTATGTGCTCCTGGCCGCGCCTGATGTCGCCATGGCCGAAGCCGCGATCGGCTCGGGCCTGGCAACGCTGATCTTCCTTTATGCGATCCGCAAGACCAGAGGCGGAGGACCTGTCGATGAATGAGTTGGTCGGCAGTCTGACGATCCTCGTTGGGGCGTTCTTCCTCTTTTCCGCGGGTGTCGGCCTGCTGCGCATGCCCGATGTCTTCACCCGCATTCAAGCGGGCACCAAGGCCTCGACCTTGGGCAATATTCTCGTTCTAGCCGGACTTGGCGTCTATCATCCGGACTGGTCGTTGAAGCTGTTGATCATCGCCTACTTCGTGCTGATGACCAATCCGCTGTCGTCACATGCGCTGTCGCGGGCCGCGCATGCAATCCGCACGCCGATGGCGGCTGCGACCATCGTTGACGCCCTGCGTGACGAGAACGACGGCGCCGGCAAAGAGGGCTCGGCATGAGGCGCGCGTTTAGCCTGCTCGGCGTGCTGATATTCGGCATCATCTTTGCTTCACTCGTCAGCAACTATGACGAGCGCCAGACGCTTTCGGCACTGGCGGTGCACTATCTGACCGAGGTCCCCGCCGATCTTGGTGCGCCAAACGTCGTGACCGGAATTCTGATTACCTTTCGCGGGTTTGATACGCTCGGCGAAGTCGCGGTACTGTTCATGGTGGCGGCAAGTGTCGGCCTGCTGCTTGCGAGTGACACGGGCGAGAAGACACTTTCCCGCAACAGCGGATCCGATGGTACCGGACACGGTCCGAGCGAACTGGTGCGCAACGGTGCAGAGGTTGTCCTTCCGCTGATATTCCTCTTCGGCGCCTATGTCATCATGAATGGTCACCTGTCGGCCGGCGGTGGTTTTCAGGGGGGCGCAGTCGTTGCCTCCGGTGTCATGCTCCTAATGCTCGCCTATCCCTCCGGATCGATCAACCACGGCTTTCTCAGCACAACGGAATCGCTTGCAGGCGTGTTTTACGTCCTGATCGGCATCGTCGGCATCGCCTTCGGCAGCGGCTTTCTCGACAGCCATATTCTACCGCGGGGCAATTTTGGGACGCTGTTCAGTGCCGGGGCGATCCCGCTGATTTCGGCTCTGCTGGGCATCAAGGTCGGCGCGGAACTGAGTGTCATTATCGACCGGTTTCGTAGCTAGACGAGATGGGGAGCGCCATGGGGCTGCCGATATCACACATACTTCTAGCCACGGGATTTCTTCTCATCCTCATTGGTTTCTGGGGGATGCTGAGGCATCGCAACATCCTTCGCATCATCATCGGCTTTTCGCTGATCGACACCGGCATGCACATGGTCCTCGTGGCGACCGGCTATGTCACCGGTGGGACCGCGCCGATTGTCGACGAAGCGCTCAACGCATCAGATGCGGCCAAGCACGCCGTCGACCCGATTCCGGCCGCGCTCGTCGTGACGGCCATTGTCATCGGCTTTTCGGTGACCGCAATCATGCTGTCCTTCGCGATCAGACTCCACGCCGTGAGGAAAACACTCTCGATCGACGCGCTGACGGAGTCCAAATGGTAGACAGCCTTCTGCAGCCGCTGAACATTTTCCTGCTTGGCCTTGGTGGAGGATTTCTCATCCCCCTGCTCTATCGCATCGCCAAGCCATTGCCGGCGATCGGTTTTGTCGTGGCGCTCCTAGGAATGACCGTCATTTCATGCGTCTGCCTTTGGCGTATCCACAATGGCGGGCCGACCTTCGAGATCCTGACCGCCGGCAGCGTCCCGCCGTTCTCGATCAATCTGCGTTTTGGTCCGTGGGAGGGTTTTTTCTCGGTTTGCGTCAATGTCGTCGCGCTTCTCGGCGCCTGGCACCTCTGGCAGCGACTGCGCTCAAACTATTCGACGCTTCTGCTCTACCTGATCCTGATCATGGGCATCAACGGGATGGTGATGACCCGCGACCTCTTCAACCAATTCGTTTTCCTGGAGATCATGTCGATCGGGACCTATGGGCTTCTTGGATTGGAGCGGACCCCCGCAGCGCTTGCAGCCAGCTTCAAGTACATCATGGCGACGGTGCTCGCCTCCTCATTCTTTCTTTTGGGTGCCGGGCTCCTCTACCATGTGACCGGCACACTCAATATCGACGAGATGATCGCCAACCGGGCGGCGATCTTCGGCCCGATCGGGGCGACTGCACTGCTGTTCGTGCTTACCTGTCTCGTACTCGAGCTGAAGCCGTTCCCTGCCAACGGGTGGGGGCTCGACGTCTACGAGACAGCCCATAGCGGCATCGCGGCACTTTCCTCCGTCGGAGTGTCGGCCGGCGTATTCTTTGCTCTTTTCAAGCTGCTGCCGCTTTTTGACGATCATCTGGGCATTCTCGCTGTCTCGGGCGGCATAACCTTCCTGTTCTCCAATCTCGTCGGACTCAGGCAGACAAGCGTGCAACGAATGCTCGGCTATTCCTCGATCGCACAGATGGGACTTCTGGTACTGGCACTTGCGCTGCTCCATCAGCTCAAAGCCGAGCAGTCACTGCCGCTGGTTATCGGGGGGCTCTTCGTCAATCATCTACTGGCCAAGGCCGGCCTGTTCTGGCTTGCCGGCATCGTCGAGCGCACCCAGGTCGACGGGTGGTCCGAGATTGCCGGAAATCGTCTTTTGCTCTCGATCCTTGCAGTGTTCTTGGTCGCTATTTCCGGGTTGCCTCCATTCCCAGGATTCTGGGCGAAATGGGAGCTCGTGATGCAGGCTGCGGCTGGCGAGCGATCTGTCTGGATAGCCGTCATCCTGGTCGGATCGCTGCTTGAGGCAGCCTATATGTTCCGCTGGTTCAAGCAGGCGACGCGACCGCCGTCGAGCGCGACACACACCAGCTTTCTGACCGGTCCCCCTGCCTCGTTCAGCCTTGATCCGTCCAGGTTGGTTCCGGTGGTGGCCAGCGCTGTTTTGCTGTTTGTGAGCGGCTACGTGGCGGCAGTTTTTGCGGGCGCAGTGTCGCTATGGCTTGTCGCACCCCTTTGTGTCGGTGGCGTTCTTTGCCTTCTCGATGGCCTTCCCGGTAGGATCAAGTGCGTATTGACACTGGCGGCAGTGCTGGTTGTCGGAGCGTGGATCACTGCCGACCTCGAAGGTTTGCCTCGATTATTTGCCGCACTTCTTCTTGCCGGCGGCCTGGTCATTGCTTTTGCCAGTCTCTATCGCACCGATCCTCGCCGAGGCTTCTATCCAATGATGGCGATCCTGCTTTTGTCGATCGCCAGTCTGTTACGCGCCACTACCAGCCTGGAGTTTTTCTTCCATTGGGAAATCATCACTCTCTCTTCCTATTTCCTGATCGCGCAACGGCCCGGTGCTCACTCCTACGTGCTGCAGTTCCTGCTTTTTTCCCTGGTATCGGCCTTTTGCCTGCTCGCAGGCTTCGGCATTGCCACCGATGCCAACGGCAGCACCGCACTTTCGGCGTTCGCTACGGCCGGCCCGGATGCGGCACCTGCCTTCATGTTCCTCGCGATCGGCTTTCTGATCAAGGCCGGCGCGGTTGGCGTCCATGTCTGGCTGCCCGGCGCTTATGCCGAGGCCGACGATGACCTGTCGGCAATGCTCTCCGCCGTGATCAGCAAGGTGGCGGTCTTCGGATTGTTCATGGTGACATACCTCGCCATCCGCTCCGACGTCGGGCTCGAGATGGCGCACGTGATGGGTTGGATCGGACTTCTGACGACCATTGCTGGGGCTGTTATGGCTTTCCAGCAAACCGATCTGAAACGAATGCTCGGCTATTCCAGCATGAGCCAGATCGGCTACATCATCACTGCGATTGCGTTGATGAGCCATCTCGGCTGGGTCACGGCCTTCTACCTTGTTGCCAATCACCTGATGGTCAAGGGCGTCCTCTTTCTTGCAGCCGCGGCCGTCATCTTGCGTACCAATACCAGGTTGCTCGATGAGACCGGTGGCCTCGCCAGAGAGATGCCGCTCACCTTTGCTTGCGTGATTGTTGCACTTGTCTCGATGTCCGGTCTGCCGCCGCTTGCCGGCTTCGGCGGTAAATGGCTGCTGCTGAGCGCGATGATGGACAGGGGCTGGTATGGTCTCGCGATCGTTGGCGTTCTCGCGACGTTCATCGGTTTTCTATACATGTTCAGATTTGGCTATTCGATCTTCCTTGGTCCGCGAAGGCCCGCGGCTGCGGCGGAGGCGCCCTTGCCGCTTCTGGTCGCGCAGTTCGTTCTGATCCTCGCAATTATCTTGCTGTCGTTTTTTCCGAAACTGGTAATGGACCCCGTGTCTGCCGCGATAGATCCCTATTTCGCCTCGACGCTGGTTTGGCAGGGTATGTCGCTTGAGACCATCTATGGCTACTGGAATCCTGTCCCGGTGATGGCGGTCACTGTCGCGATCACAGTGGTCCTCTTCGGGGGCTTCGTATTGGTCTATCGAACCGGGCACGGGCGCTCCATTCCCGTGAGCACGGCGCATTTTTACGCCTTCTATCGATCGGCGTTTGCTCCACTCGTCACCCCAATTGCAAACTTTATCTGGGATGGAATCTGCGATCTGACGGTCGGCGCGGCGGGACTAGTGCGAAGGGTCTACACGGGCAACGGCCAGACATACGTGCTCTATGTGCTCTATTATGCAATCGCGATCTATCTGCTGGGGACTTTCAGGATTCCAATCTGATGTGCCAGCAAGCAGGCTAACAATCTTGCCCTCACGGCCGCTATTGGCTGGCGGCTGCCTGTGCGATCCCACCCAGAATGCGGCTCGGAAGGAAAATTATCAGTGATGCAGCACCCTCGATCACCGATGCGCCGTCGGCGAGCATTGTCTGGCTGGCAGGTCCCTGGTCCTCTCTAAGTACACTGCGTATCAAGGCATCGTTGTTGACCACGTCCATCAGTGTCGGTGAACTGGCAAAGACGCTGTGCCGGCCGCCATCGATATCAGAGACATCGATAACCGCGATCTCTCTCTTTTGAAGGACGGCGACGTCGGAGCCGCTGCCGACACGCGGGTGGCCGCCCGCCAATCGCCGGGAAAACCCGAGAGCACGATCGCGCTGTGAGACGATGATTGCAAACGGTCGCGGGATGTCACCAATGTCGTCGATCTGGCTCAGGAAGACGTCGACATCGATATCAGGTGCGGCGAGAACCACGCCACCCAGGCGCTTCAACGTGCTGGTGCGTCCCCTGAGGGCAAGATCACGTAAAGCTTCCGTGACGACATAGGCGCCCATGGAATGGCCAACCACAATAATTCTCTTCGCATTGGTCTCTGCCGCGATCTCGATCGTCTCGGCAAGTCCTCGCCGGCCAACAAGGGCGCTGTCGCGATCAAAGACGTAAAGCGGGATCGATGCTCCTGACGGCCAGGCGTAATGCAGCGAGACCGACTTGATACCGTAGTCATAGCTGATCTGGGCGTTGCGGAAGACGCTGTCGGCGAAGTTGTTGTTGTATCCGTGGACGAAAATGAAGATCTCGCGATTTTCCGGCGAGCGTTGAGCGAGCGCGACATTTAGCTGCCTGATGAAGTCCTGCCGCTCGGCAATCGGCTGATAGGTCCGCGCTGAAAAGTGCCTGCTTGGATCAGGGCTCCGTCCGCTTTTCTCGACGCGGCCGGCAACGTGGTTTTGCGGGATACCAATGTCTAGTTTCGCAAAATTCAACGTCTTCGACCGCTCGGCCGAATATGGCAGGGAAAGATTGTTGGATCGGGTACGCGTGGTCGCGACGTAGATCGGAACGATTGCCCGCGGTTCTGCTCCTGACGATGATGCGATTGGAAGGCCAAGCACCGCGCGTGGTCCGCCACAGCCGACGAGAGCCAACAGAATGATCACAATGACGGACAATCGAATTGAGGACACGGGCTCGATCTAGTTCCCTGGGAAGCCGTTAAAATCGTTCAACAAGAAAGACAATCGGTTCGGATCGCTCACGCTGGCCACACGCATGAGGCGAAGCACTTCCTTGTTCTAAGCTATCCGCAGCGGGTGCGGTAGATGAATTCCAGTTGTTACTTGCAGTATTCAGATTTCCGTGTCGGTCGGGCGACAAAAAATGATGCTGAACAACTTGCATCGATAATGATCCTACGCGGCCACAGACTGCCAAAATCTGGACTGCAGGCATGTTTGCGGGATTCTATGCTGATCACTTCGCTTCTTGAACCGCTCTATAGTTCCCAACCAGAGCGCTGCGCCTTCGGTTCCGCAGATTGCGTAAGCCGAGCCGAACGTTAAAGGGAGCACGATCACTTGAGTCCCAACTCAGGACTTCTACCGTTCGCGTTGATCACTGACACAGATCGATTGATGTGTGATGGGCGTATATTTCCAATGCCCCGTCACGCATCAAGCCAGACCAAATGCATATATCTCATTGAACCAATGTCATTTTTACAGCTGTCTGCGCATCGAAAAACGCCATCGCGCCGGTAGGTATTCGGAGGAACCGTCCATGAAGATGCATCTGGCTGCTTCGAAAGCCCGCGCGATGTTTGGCGTGTCGGTCGCTATACTGGCAGCCATCCTCCTGGCAGGTTGCCGAGACGAGGAGGAGGCTTCAGAGCGTCCACCAAGACCGGTCAGAACAGTGGCTGTTTCATTCAACCCCGAGGATACTTACGGGTCGCTCGTCGGCGAGATCCGACCGCGCACAGAAACCAGCTTCAGCTTCCGGCAGGGTGGCGAGGTTCGCGAGCGCGACGTCGAGATTGGCGACCTCGTGAAAGTGGACACTGTTCTCGCCCGCCTTGATACCGAGGACGCGCAGGACGCAATGCGAAAGGCAGAAGCAAATCTCTTTGCGGCTCAGGCCCAATCCCAGAACGCAGAGACCGAGCGCGCGCGTCAGCAGCAGCTTTACCCACGCACATCCACCCGTCAGGCTTTCGATGCAGCGACCGCCCAGGCGAGTATGGCACAGGCTGGCGTAGACGCGGCACAAGCGGGTCTGAGGATAGCGCAGACCAATCTTGATAACCGCGTCCTGAAGGCAAATGCCGCAGGCGTCGTTACCGCTATCGGAGGTGAAGTAGGACAGATCGTCGGCGGCGGACAAATGGTGGTGCGCGTTGCACAGCTTGGAACACGTGATGCCGTCTTCCAGGTTCCCGAAGCCACGATCCAGACGACCGGAGGCGATGCCCGCGTCGACGTGCAGCTTCTCAGCAATCCGAGCATCAAGGCGACAGGAACGGTTCGAGAGATTTCGCCGACCGCTGATCCGATCACCCGCAACTTTACGGTCCGTATCGGGCTTGATAGCGCGCCGGACGAATTCCGCTTCGGAAGCGCCGTGCGTGGCAGCATCCGGCTTTCCGGTGAGCCGGCGGCGCGGCTGCCGATAACGGCGTTGTTCAGCCAAGGAAACGAAAGTGCCGTCTGGGTTGTCGATGCGGCCAGCAAGACGACAAAGCTTGTGCCGGTCGAGGTGCATCGCTTCGACACGAAGGATTTCCTTGTGACCAGGGGCCTTTCAAGCGGAGACAATGTGGTGATTGCCGGAGTGCAGCAACTGCGTCCCGGCATGCCCGTTCGCTTGCTTGAAGGAAGCGTCGAATGAAGGAGGGCTTCAATCTATCGGGCTGGGCGATCCAGCGACAGAGCCTTGTCATTTTCCTCGTGGTTCTAAGCGCCATAGCGGGCATTCTTGCCTACATCAATCTGGGACGCGACGAGGACCCGGAGTTCACCTTCAAGACAATGATCGTATCGGCCGGATGGCCGGGCGGGACGATCGAGCAGACCACTGATCAGATCACCGACCGTCTGGAAAGGACGCTCGAAGAAGTGCCTCATCTCGACAGTCTGCGCAGCCTGACAACGGCCGGACAATCGATCGTCTATGTCACGCTCGACGATTCCACGCCGCCCGATCAGGTTGGAGAATCGTGGTACCAGGCCCGCAAGAAAGTCGGAGACATGATATCGACGCTGCCGGCAGGCGTGCGCGGCCCTTTCTTCAACGATGACTTCGGCGACACCTTTGGCATAATCTATGGCTTCACATCCGATGGCTTTACCGATCGCGAAGTCCGCGATTGGGCCTACGAAGCCCGTACCCGGCTGCTCAAGATCGATAATATCGGAAAAGTCCAGCTTATCGGGACCCAGGACGAGACGATCTATATCGAATTCTCAACCGGGCGGCTTGCAAGCCTCGGCCTCAGTGCCGCGACAGTGATCGGAACCATACAGGCGCAGAACGCCGTCCTGCCTGCAGGTCTCATCACCTCGGCGCAGGATCGAACAATTCTTCAGGTTTCCGGCAGTCTCGCCGACGAGGCAACCCTCCGGCAGCTGAACATTCCAACCGCATCCGGCTTCGTGCGCCTCGGAGATATTGCTAGCGTCGTGCGCGGAACGGTGGATCCGCCCCAGCCACGATTCCGCATCAAAGGTAAACCGGCTATCGGTATCGCCATCTCCATGGCGTCGGGAGGCGACATTCTGCAGCTTGGCCAGAATATCGAAGCGACGATGCAGAAGCTTGAGGACGATCTGCCCATTGGCATCAACCTCACACACGTCGCGAGCCAGCCTGCGGTCGTCAAGACAGCGATCCGGGGTTTCACAACCTCGCTCGGTCAAGCTGTCGTCATCGTTCTTGGTGTGAGTTTCCTGGCTCTCGGGATACGAGCCGGCATCGCGGTTGCGGTGTCAATCCCGCTTGTTCTTGCCCTAACCTTCCTGTTCATGGACATCACCGGCATTGCCCTACAGCGCGTATCGCTGGGAGCATTGATCATCGCGCTGACGCTGATGATCGATGACACGATGGTGACCGTCGAGACGATGATGGCGAAGCTTGAGCAGGGTTACGAGCGGGTTCAGGCCGCGTCCCACGCCTACACGTCAACAGCATTTCCGATGCTGGCCGGCACGCTGGTAACGATTGCCGGCTTCATTCCTGTCGGTTTTGCAAGCAGCTCTTCGGGCGAGTATGCGCGATCCCTTTTTCTGGTGATCGGCTTCGCGCTCATCGTGTCGTGGCTGGTGGCAGTATTGTTGACACCGATCGTTGGTCTTGCCGTCCTCAAATCAGGGGCTGCAACAGGTCCGAAGGAGGATGGAGCACTCCTGCGCGGCTTCAAGAACCTCTTGTATGCCTGCATGCGAATGCGCCTCTTGGTCGTGCTCGCCACCGTCGCTTTGTTTGTGGCAGCTCTCCTTGGATCGTCCGCCATGAAACGGCAGTTCTTTCCGGCGTCCGACAGGCCGGAGCTTATCCTGCAGCTAACCCTGCCGCAGAGCGCGTCGCAGGAGGCAACCGCTGTCGAAGTTTCGAAAGCGGAAGAAGTTCTTGCCGCTGACGAGGATGTGGCCGACTGGAGTTTTTATATCGGCTCCGATCCGGTTCGTTTCTATTTGTCGATGGACCTGCAGGCTCCAGCACCGTCCCGTGCCCAGGCGGTGGTGATCGCCAAGAGCGTTGGCGTGCGTGAGGCGCTGCAGGCACGCTTGCAAAAGGCACTCGACGAGAAATTACCCGATATCATCGTGCGCGTTTCACCGCTGGAAATGGGACCGCCGGTCGGCTGGCCCGTTCAGTATCGCGTCAGCGGATCTGATATTCCCGGCGTGCGGAATGTCGCCTGGCAGGTCGCCGATGCCATCAGCAAGGTTCCCGGCGTCGTTCAGCCGAACCTCGACTGGAGTGAACCGGTTCGAAAAATCGTCATCAATGTCGATCAGGACCGTGCCCGACTGGTGGGTCTCAATTCCTCTGTGATCGCCCAGACGCTGTTTGCCACGGCATCGGGAATTCCGATCACACAGGTTCGAGACTCGATCTACCTCATCAATGTGGTAGCCAGAGCGGCTGCCGACGAGCGCGTCGATATCAGCACCATCCGCACGCTGCAGATCCCGGTCGGCCCCAACAATACGGTGCCCCTCTCCAGCATCGCCACGATCGACTATCAGACCACGCAGCCTGTGATCTGGCGTCGCGATGGCTCGACGACCATCACCGTCCAGGCAGATACCGCCGAAGGCGTGCTGGCGGCCGGTGTCGTCGAGGCCGCCGCCGCCAAGATCGACGAGCTGCGCAAGGCCAACCCGCGCTATCCGATCGAGGTTGGTGGTGCAGTCGAAGGTGCAGAAGAAGGGCTCGCGTCAGTTGTTGAGATGCTTCCAGTGATGGCAGTCATCATCCTGATCGTGCTGATGTTTCAGCTGCAGAGCGTACAGCGATTGCTTCTGGTCATCAGCGTTGTGCCTCTGGGGCTGATCGGCGTGGTGCTGATCATGCTGATAACCAATACGCCGGTGGGTTTCATCGCCGTTCTGGGGATGATTGCCCTCATCGGTATGATCACCCGAAATTCCGTGGTGCTCATCGACCAGATCGACCTTGCCATTGAAGAAAAAGGCCGGACGTGGCGCAGTGTGATTGATGTTACCGCCCAGCGTCTGCGACCGGTCTTTCTGACCGCGGGATCGACCGTACTCGGAATGCTACCAATCATCCGCGATCCCTTCTGGTCACCCCTTGCCTTTACCGTCATCGGCGGTCTGGTGGTCGCCGCGGCGCTGACACTGATCTTCCTGCCGGTGCTCTACGTCCTGTGGTTTCGCATTCCGGCCAAAGCCAAAACCGAGAATATCGAAACCTCAGCAACGAGACCGGCCGCCGCTGGGGGGTGAGAGCTCTCCAGCCGCAACCATCCTGGAACCCAAGAATGACCAACATTTCCAATCCGACACAAGCAGGTCTCATATAGGAGGAGTAGGCATGTCTACCTTGATTGCAATTGTTTATCCTACCGAAGCCAAAGCCGAAGAAGTGCGTCAGCGCTTGTTCGCAATGCAGAAGGAATACCTGATCAAAGTCGGGGATGCCGTGATCGCGACGAAGACCGAAGGCGGAAAGATCAAATTGAATCAGCTGGTCAACACCACGGCCGCCGGTGCTGCATCGGGCAGCTTCTGGGGCTTGCTGATCGGTGTCCTGTTTCTCAATCCACTTTTGGGCGTAGCCATGGGTGCCGCATCCGGTGCGATCGGCGGAGCTCTGACGGACGTAGGTATAAACGACGTCTTCATGAAGGATCTCGCCGCCAATCTTGAGCCGGGTAAAGGAGCCTTGTTCGTGCTGATCCAGGAGATGACAGCAGATAAGGTGCTGAAGGAAATATCCTCTTATGGCGGCGTCGTGCTCAAGACCTCGCTCGACGAGACGAAGGAGCAGGTTTTGCGTGACGCGTTGCAAAAGGCAACCGCCGTTAGCTAGTGCAGTCGTGAGGTGTATCTGGCGCCTTTACATGACAGGGCAGACGACTGACTGCGGGTCTCAAAGAGGGCCTTTCTGAGTGCATTCCTGTGCGAGACCAAGCTCCGCCACGATCAGCCGGAGCTTGGAAATTAGATCAATATTCAAGGGGCGAGTATGCAGGAAGCCAGCGGCAGTCGCATGATCGGTTCGGTAACAGCCGGTATTCTTGTGCTTGCTTTGCTCTATGTCGCCCAATCGATCTTCGCACCGCTCATCTTTTCCTTGTTCGTCATTGCCCTGGTCTGGCCGTGCCAGGCGGCCTTGCAGTGCTGGCTTCCAAAGCTTGTTGCCCTTCTCATCACGCTGATCGTCACCATGGTTATTATTGTGGCCATCGGGTCTTCGGTGGCATGGGGGTTTGGCAAGCTAGGGCAATGGCTGTTCGTTAACGCGGACCGTTTCCAGGCGGTCTATGTCGACTGGACAAATTGGCTGGAAGGGCACGGCGTTGCAGTCGCGGGTCCCTTGGCCGACCGCTTCGATGTTGCCTGGTTGGTGCGGTTTGTGCAGGGGATGGCCGGCCGCGTAAACAGCTTCGCCGGTTTCGCACTGCTGGTCTTTATCTTCGTCATGCTCGGCCTGCTTGAGGTCGAGGACTTCAACAGACGGCTTGTCGCGCCCGCAGCCCAACCCCATGGAATACGCATCCTGACGGCCAATCGCGTGATTGGTGCAAAGCTGCGTCGTTTCATGATCGTGCGGACGTTTGCCAGTATCCTGACCGGGTTGGTGGTCTGGCTTTTTGCGCTGGGCGCGGGGCTTGAACTTGCCACCGCTTGGGGTGCAATTGCTTTCGCGCTCAATTACATCCCTTTCCTCGGGCCGTTTGTCGCAACCGCGCTTCCAACGCTGTTTGCAATTGCCCAATTCGACAACTGGCAGACGGCAGTCCTCATTTTCGCGAGCCTGAACGTCATCCAATTCATCATCGGGAGCTATTTGGAGCCACGGCTTACCGGTGCCTCGCTGGCAATATCCCCCTTCGCCGTTATTTTCGCAGTCTTTTTCTGGAGCTTCATGTGGGGCATATCGGGGGCCTTCATCGGCGTGCCTATCCTGATCGCGTTCATTGTCTATTGCGCAGGCACACCATCTGGAAAGTGGGTCGCAACGCTACTGTCGGGCGGTTCTAAGGCAGACGCGGACGATGGATCATGAAGCAGGATCTCCAGCGTGTACGGATATACGTTAGGGTACGCTAAATCAACCTGACAACGCTATAAACGACGACGCCAGACGCTTGTGCATCTGACGGTTGAGAAAAGACGTCGAAAGGAGTAGATTGCGGCGGGGAGGGATATCGAGTGACACGGCAGCTTTGACGCAAGACAGAGACGAAGGCTGAAGAACCAGCTTTCGCCACGCAAAGTGGTCTCGCTTCAGCCGCTGGCAAACCACTACGCATCATTCAGACATCATCCGACCCTCTCTCTTGGGGCCAAGAGGAGAGTAAGAATGAATTGCATAACCGTTCTCTCAAGCAGCCTGCCGATCAGTGCATACCTGGCACGGAATCTCAATCTCGAAAGGATCGTCGCCAGTAGGATAAGTCGGCATGACGGCGACAATATGGTTACCGGGCAAACGGCGCCAGACGGTGCCGTCTTGCCTCCGGTCAACTGGAGGTGACGCGATGACAACCGAAGACGTCATGACGTATGCCAGATTGCCGGAACGGCAACTGGACCACGCGAACCTTGCGAGCTTGGATTGCGAGGCAGTTGATACGATGCCGGAGGAAGGCAGACCTTCGTTCCTGCCTTCCTTTGAATTTTCGACCGAGGGGCTGTCGCGACCGGATCAGTTTGCAGCATGGCATGATAGCTTCGCACCTATGCTCGAGCTTTCTGACACCGATCCAATGACGGCCAACTTTGGCGGGCGGCAGGAGCTTTGGGACCTTGGCAGTTTTGTACTTGCTAGGATCAGCACTGACAGCCTGGCTTTTTCCAGCCTTCCAGGACATGTTCGGCGAGATCCGGTCGACCACTGGACGATGACAGTCTTGCTGTCCGGGAAAATTAGCACTGAAACGGCAAGACACGGGTTTTCCGCCGGTTTAGGTGAAGTGCAGATCCATTCGCTTGGTCGCTCTTTCACCGGCGTCGTCGATAAAAGCGAGATGCTTATACTGTTCGTGCCACGAGATCTTTCTCTCGAAACGGCGGCCACGCTTGGCTCGGCCGAATTCTCGACGCTTGGGACAGGCATGGGACGACTGTTCTCTGACTATCTGATTGACGTGGGCAATCGCCTGCCAATGTTAGCCCAGGCTGACCTGCCTGGGCTGGCCGCAGCCACACGGGCAATGATCCTTGCCTGCGTTTCACCATCCGCAGACCATATCAAGGCGGCAGAAGGGCCGATTGCCAATGTGCTTCTCGAAAGGGCGCGGCAGCTGGTGCAATGCCGGTTACTCGACCCAAAACTCGGTAGTGAATTGGTACGCCGGGAGCTCGGCATCTCGCGCACGCGGCTGTACAACTTGTTCGAGCCCTTCGGCGGGGTAATGCACTACATTCAGCATCGTCGATTGCTCAGCGCTTACGCCGCTTTAACCGACCCCAACGAGCGGCGTCTCATATTCCAGATTGCCGAAGAGCGCGGGTTTAGCGACGGCGCCGAGTTTGGCCGCGCGTTCAAGCGAGCGTTTGGCCATAGCCCGAGCGAGGTCAGGAACCGAGGTGGTGGCGGCATTCCACTTCGCCCAGACCTCGAGGATTGCCCGTCTGAGGAACGACTTGGCGTGCTACTGAGGAGGTTGCAGGGTTAGCCCTGACCGTGCACCCGGGCGAGTTGAGCACCGGCGCACAGCTTTGCAAGAACGGCGTTTGCGAGCGTTCTCGATGATCCTTGCCGGCAGGTGGAGCCTTGCTCGGATTCAAGGCTTGAAGCCCGTAATTTCACCGGACAAGAAAGCCAAGAGCCGCAGCGTTGGCAAGGTCGATAAAGAAAGCCGAAACGAGAGGCAGGATGATGAACGCGATCGTTGCGGCACCATGGATTTTGGTCACTGCGGTCATATTCGCGATCGCTGTGGGGGTCGCACCCAGTGAGATGCCGCAGAACCCGGCCGAAATGACCGCCGCCTGATAGTTGCGCCCCATAGCCGGAAACACCACGAAAAGGATATAGGCCACGGCCGCGATCGTCTGGATTGCCAGGACTATGATGAGCGCCAGCCCGAGCCCGCCTAACCCCCACAATTGCATGCTCATCAGCGACATTGCGAGAAACACATTCAACGAGAGATCTGAGATAAGTGAGAGCGCGCGGCTGCGCGTTGGCCAAGGGAGGTTCGGCGCCACGGACGGGATGGTGTTCGTCATCACAATAGCGACCAGCAAGCAGACAACGAAGAGTGGAAGATTGATGCCGGCGTCCACGATAATCTCATGCAATGCGTATCCCATGAGGATAGCGATATTGGTGACGAGGAGAACGCGCAAAAGGCCGATGTAGCTCACCTCGTCATCGTGAGTGCGGGCTGCTGTGCTTGACACGCCTATTGTAAGTTCTTCGTCTTTGCGCCCGCTCAGTCGATAACGGGTGACGAGGTACTGCGCGATCGGTCCACCGATGAGACTGGCAATCACAAGACCAAGTGTGGCGCTGGCAATGCCAACTTCCAGAGCGCTCGTCAGTCCGAAACGATTGGTGATGATCGGAGCCCATGCGATGGTGGTGCCATGACCACCGATAAGGGACGTCGATCCCAGCAGTATCGCCATCCCCGGGGGGAGACCAAGCAGATTGCTGGTTCCGATGGCAATTGCGTTCTGGATGACAAGGAAGCCAAGCGTGATGGCGAGGAGGATGAGAAGTGGCTTTCCGCCTGCTACCAGATCGGAAAGCCTGGCGTTCAGCCCGACTCCCGTGAAGAAGTAGAGAAGCAGCATGTCGCGTGCGGCAAGCGTAAAACTGATCTCGACGGAAAAGAATTCGTAGGCAACGAGCGTCGCCAACGCCGCGAGAAGCCCGCCGGTGACTGCTTCGGGAATGCTCCAGCGCGCCAGTGCGGGAATGACGCGATTGAGATTGGCACCAGTAAAGAAGACGAGAATTGCGATGGTAAAGGACAATAGTCCCGGAACCTGTATCAGCGACATGTGTTACCCTTGCTGACGTCGCGGCCTTGCCGCATTTGCGGTAGTAGGAACAACTGTTGATTCACCCCGCGTCCGCCCGGATAGCCGGCAGCTTAAAAGCGCCAGATCAGGGGTACGATGAATACCGAGACGACAAAGAACCAGATCAGCAACGGCAAGCCGAGTTTCCAGTAATCGTTGAAGGCATAGCCCCCCGGTCCCATCACCATCAGGTTCGTCGGTGTCGCAATGGGTGTCAGGAAGGCGCCAGCTGCTGCAACGGCCGTGCTCATAAGGACTGGACGCGGAGAAATTCCCATGGCGGCCGCCGCTGCAACACCGATCGGGATGACAATCAATGCGGTTGCGGTGTTGGAGATGAGTTGCCCCATGATTGCCGTCAGGACAAAAAGTCCGGCGAGCAGCGCAACTGGACCGGCCTCACCCACGAGGTTCACAAGATGCTCCGCCATCAGTTTCGCCGCGCCTGTTTCTACCATTGCCGTCGAAAGTGGCATCATCGCCCCAACGAGAATGACAGTTGTCCAGCCCACAGCCCGATAGGCTTGCTCCACATTCATGATACCTGACAGGATGATCGCACCTGCAGCAAGCAAACCAGCGACCGCCGGCGGCACGATACCGGTGGCAAGCAGCAGAACCATCGCGATCAAGATGATAACGGCCTGACGCGCGCCAGGACCCATCGGGACCGCCTGGCGTCTGACAAGCTCGGGCGAATTGACGACCAGAATGTCGGGATCGTTCAGATGCACATCGAGCGCCTTCCACGTTCCCTGCAACAACATTGTATCG
Source organism: Hyphomicrobiales bacterium (assembly GCA_900468805.1). Lineage (GTDB taxonomy): Bacteria > Pseudomonadota > Alphaproteobacteria > Rhizobiales > Rhizobiaceae > Rhizobium. The sequence goes on from UEIF01000012.1 coordinate 172,176, forward strand.
CCTGCCTGCAGGACGATGCCGCCTGCTTCCTTTGTTGCTCTGCCGGGCGATAATCCGGTGCCGGCGCGCTGGACTGCCAGAATGATCAGATCGCCGCTCTCGGTGACCATGCCGGGAAAAACTGTTTCACCGATGAGGCCGGAGCGCGGTGGTATGACGACCTCGGCAAGCCCCGAGCTGCGATTAAACAAGGTTTCCTCGCCCTGACCCGTCGCCTTGTCGTCGCGAAAGGCGAGGTGCATTTCGGCGGTGAACGCTGCGGCGACTTCGGGCTCGCCGCGCACGAGAAGATGATCGCCCTCGGCGATGACGGGCCGGCGCAGTGGACCGGCCGTTTCGCCCTCTTGAATCGCGACGATCTGCAATCCCGGATGGGCCGAAAGATCCAGATCGCTGGCGGCTTTGCCGACATAGGGTGAGCTTGCACGCACTCGCATCTGGTAGATGCCGCTTGCGAGGCCGTATTGCTCGACGAGCGTCTTGGCATGGTGACTGAAATCGGCCGGCATGGTTGCGCCGTTACGCTCGGGAAGCAGCTGCTTTCCGAAGAGAATGATGATGACCATCGTGCCTGCCAGGAGCGGAATGCCCGCAAGTGCAAATTCGAAAAAGCCGAACCCACCGACGCCTGCGTCGATGCCTGCTTCCGAAACCAGCACGTTGACCGGTGTTCCGGTCAGGGCCAGCATCGAGCCGGCATGCGCGGAAAACACCAGCGGCATCAGCAGCTGCGACGAACTGCGCCGGAGGCGGACAGCTATGACAACCACAACCGGCAGCAGGGCGGCGACAGCGCCATTGACGCTGATCAACGCGGTCAGAAGCGATACAAGTGCCATCGTCAGGAGGAGAAGGCGTGTCCGGCTTTCCTCGCCGGCGCCGCGGATCAGCAGCTGTCCGGCCCAGGCAGTCACTCCGGTGACCTCGAGCCCGGAGCTGACGACGAAAAGAGTGGCGATGAAGATGACAGCTGGATCGCCGAAACCGCCAAGAGCCTGTCCCAGCGTCAGGACGCCGCTCGCCCACAGTGCAAGCGCCGTCAGCATGGCCACGAAGACGACCGGTAGCTTGTTCCAGACGAACAGTAAGACGGCGACGGCGATGATAGTTGCTGTGTATGCTATTGGACTCAACCGCCCTGCTCCCTCTTGCCTTTGCCCTAACCGTACAAATCAAGCAGGCCTAGCGCAGACCTCCATGAGCGCCGGGGCGACTGCGGCCGACCAAATCAACCTTCCAGAACACGTCAATCGCCGAGTGTCGCCATGAGGATGCCCAGACGGCAGCCCTTCTCGTATTCCTTGAGGTTCACATATTCCTTGATGGTGTGAATCTCGGCCTGCCCGGCGCCGATGGTGATGGTTGGTACGCCATGCTTGTCGAGCCAGTTGGCATCCAAACCCCCGTTCGAGAAGACATAGACCGGCTCGATGTCGAGCATCTGCAACGCTTTCGTCGCGCGCTTCACGATCGGCGTGTCCTTGCCCAACTCAAATGGCGGATAGGATGGCTTGTGGCTGAACGTCACCTCTGCCTTGTCGCCCTGATCGGCGGTCACTTCGCTCTGAGCTTTGGCGAACGCTTCCTTGTAGCCGTTGGCGATCTTCGTCGCGAAGGCAGCTTCAGGGCTGCGCGCTTCACCCTTGATGAAAGCGTAATCGGTCACGACGTTGGTCGCATCCCCGGCAGGCTTGTTGTCCTTGCCTCCGAAAATTCCGACGTTGCTTGTGCCGCGGCCGTCCGGTTTGACAACTTTGCCGAACCAGCCGTTATGTTTTGCTTCCGCCAACGCCATGGCGCCAACCAGCGTTGCCGAAATACCCTTCTCTGGCGCCACGCCGGCATGCGACGCGCGACCTTTGATTTCGACTTCCCAGTTTTCCTGCCCAACAGCGCCGACGATAAGTTCCGCAGCCATCTGGCCATCGACATTGATGCACATAGCCGCTCCGTTGAGATCGGCAGGGTTGAGTTCCCGTGCCCCATGCAGCCCGCTCTCCTCGCGCACGGTAAACAAAAGCGTGATTGGCGGATGTGGCAGCTTGTGCTTGATCACCGTCTCGGCAACCACGACAAGAAGGGCCACTCCGGTTCGGGCATCGCCGCCAAGTGCAGTGGCACCGTCGGACACGATGCGGTCACCCTCGCGCTTCGGTTTGGCGCCCGCGCAAAGTGGCACGGTGTCAAGGTGGGTGGAAAAGAGAAGCCGTGGCCCCGGCCGCGTTCCCGGGATATCCACGATGAGATTGCCTGTTTCGGTCGGCAGCGGAATACGCTTGTTGGCATCGTCGAAGCGAATAGCCGATTCCGGGACGCCGATCTTCTTCAGAGCGTCGCAGACGGCAAGGCCGATGTTCTTCTCTTGTCCGGTGACACCTTCCACTGAGAGGAAGCGCATGAGGTGGTCTTCAGCTGCGGCGACGTCGAGAGGAATTGAGATGTTGCTCATGATGTCCATCCATTCATTCGAGTGTTTATTCGTTTACGGATTGCCGGCCTGGCGTCACAGGCCCCATGGCAGCCCGAGAGCCTTCCAGACCGCAAAGAGGCCAGTCCACAGCACGAATATCAGCACGACATAAGGAAGCATCAGAGAGACGATCGTGCCGACACCAGCAGACTTGTCGTATTTCTGGGCAAAGCCGACGACCAGCGCGAAATATGCATTGAGCGGGGTGATCGCGTTCATCGGTGAATCACCGACGCGATAGGCGGCAAGCACAGCTTCCGGTTCGACGCCGAGCTTCATCAGAAGCGGGACGAAGACCGGAGCGAAGATAGCCCATTTCGCAATGGCGCCGGTGAGCAGAAGATCGATGATTGCGACCACGACGATAAAGCCGATCAGCAGTGGCAACGCGCCAATATTGGCCGCCTGCAACACGCCCGAGAGGCTGAGCGCCATAACGGTGCCGATGTTCGTATAGGTGAAATAGGCAACAAACTGGCTGAGAACGAAGAACAGGAAGATCGTGCCGCCCATGTTCTTGATCGACTTTTCGATCGCCGCGATGACCTCGGCAAGCGTTTTCAACGTACCGGCGCCGATGCCGTAGGTCCATCCGGTCACCAGGAAGATCAGCATGATGAGAGCAATCAGGCCGTTCATGAAGGGTGAGTTGCCGATGAGCTCTCCGGTATCGGGATTGCGCAAAGGCGCGCCGCTCGGGACGGTCAGTAGCAAAAAAACAACCAGAAGGCCGATCAGGCCATACAGTGCGAACCGCAAACCGCGCGATTCCTGCTCCGAAAGGGTAGCCCCCTGAGCCTGCACACCGCCTTCCGCCGCTGCCGGATCATACTCTCCAAGCCTGGGGGCGATCATGCGATCGGTGATAAAGGCAATCAGAACGGTCAGGAACAGCACCGAGGCGATGGAAAACCAAACATTGGACGCCAGACCGATTGACCGTCCCGGATCAACAAGATGCGCCGCGTCATTGGTGAATTCAACGAGCACGGCATCGAGCGGTTTGATCAGCATGTTGACCGTAAAGGCACCGGCCACGGCGGCAAAACCAAGCGCAAGACCAGCCAACGGGTGCCGCCCGACTGCCAAATAGGCAACACCGGCGAGCGGTATCAGCACGAGATAACCTGCATCTGCCGCGATACTTGCGAGGATACCGACGAAAGCCAGGATATAGGTCAACGCCCAGCTCGGGGAGACAATGACGAGCTTTCGGATCAGCGCCGTGACGAGACCGGATTCTTCGGCGACGCCCGCACCGATCATGGCAGCAATCATCAACCCGACAGCCGTGAAGCTCATGAAGTTCGGAATGAGGGATGAATATAGAAAGCGAATACCCTCCACATTCAGAAGGCTTCGGATCGATGTCGACGCCTGCTCGATCTCATGCGTATCGGGATTAATGCGCTCGTAGCTCACGCCCATTCCGAAAGCGCCAAGCACGGCTGACAAGAGGATGACGATGCCAATCAGGATCAGGAAGATGATCACAGGATGGGGAACCATGTTTCCCACTTTTTCGACGCCGTCTAGGAACCTCTGCATCGTGGTCTTTGATGCGGCATTGGCAGTGGCCATGTCTTGCCTCCAGTTGAACCGACGTGTGTCGCACCCAAAGGGGTGGTCAATAAGCTTGGCTTGGTGCGTTGCCTTAACAGTGGTCGACCGGCGAATTGGCGCGGCTCTCAATGCGTGTCCGTCGCCCGAATGGAGCGCTATGGATCCACCGCTCTTTCGTGCCGACGGCAATTAAGGCCTTTGCATGCACGGAACAAAAAGACGATATAATTCAATATACTAAGCGCTACTATTGCCTGCCCGTTCACCATAGCCGGCCGCAACATAAGTCAAGATCAGCCCGATCATTCGGTGACGAGAATGCCGGGTCTCGCAAAAAACCAGCTGGCGTCAGGATTGCCCGCGTTGAGAATTTGTTGGCCCATAAGCCGCTCACGTGAATGACGCCGACCATGTTTCATATTCATCATCCGTCAGCGTGGGCACGCTGCGATGTAGCGCCGACCGTTGCGATCCCGAAACTCGCACTGCCCAGGACGACCGGCCACATTGCCGATCACGGCGCCGGAAGCTCCACCGATCGCAGCGCCAACGGCGGCGCCACGAACATCGTTTGTGACGACACCGCCAACCACCGCTCCCGTCGCGGCGCCAATACCCGCACCCTGTTGCGTAGGCGTGCAGCTCGCAAGCGCCAGGCTTGCCATGAAGCACAGCAGCAATCTATTCATTGTTCTCCCCTTTACGAAGCTCGACAAGTCCGAAGACGGTAGGAGAAGGGCATCCCTCGCAGTGACTATAGTGTGGCCAAGATGTCTGTGATCGGCATAGAATCCAAAAACCAAGCTCTGAGTTCAAATCTCTTGACGAAGTGGGTGGCCGATCAGGTCGGATGCATCGCAAACGAGGCCGCCGTTCTGCAAGTACGGCGTGGGCGCTTCTGACGACCCGCAGGGTATAACCGTGGCCTCGATGTTGTTCTAATGTCAGGACCCTTCCCACTTCCCAGACATGAATTGGAAAGCGGTGAATCTAGCTGATTGAGCCGGTGTTGTTATGTAGCGCAAGCGCCACGGCGTCTGTCATAAAAATTATTATATTACTTTCGGTTGCATTTTGGTGCAAACATCGCAATGATCATTCGGTGACCGGAGGTTCCAGCCATGAAGGCCAAATCGCCCACATCGATCGATGTCTATGTCGGCAGCAGAGTAAGGGCGCGCCGCAAGCTGCTCAGGTTATCGCAGGTCGGACTTGCCGAACAGATCGGCGTCACCTTCCAGCAGATCCAGAAGTATGAAAAAGGCATAAACCGCATTGGCGCGAGCCGTCTGCAAACGATCGCCAAGACATTGGGTGTACCCGTTCAATTCTTCTTCGAAAATGACACGGAGCCTGCCGCCTACAGCCTCGTCAGCAACGGCCGCGATGACGTGAATGCTTTTTTGATGTCGAAGGATGCTCAGGCACTCAACCGCGCCTTCATGGCGATCGAGAGCCCCGAGATTCGGCAGAAGCTCATTGGCCTGGCCAAGAGCCTCGCCAGGAACACGACGTCCGACATTGATGCCGTCACCCACCCAGAGGCCGGAGCCTGAGGAATTTTCGTGATCCATCTCCAGACCTTTGGCGAGTTGCGACTGACGGACGGCCTCGGCACGCCGATCCGTTATCCGGTCAAGGCTCTGGTGATGTTGGCCTATCTTTATTGCTCGCCGGATCAGCAGCGAAGCCGACAAGAGCTTGCGCGGTTCTTGTGGAACGAGACAGGAGATCATCTTGCGGATCTCAATTTGCGCAAGCTGATTTCACGCATTCGCGACACAACGTCCATAACCGACGAAAAGCTACTGAGTTTCGGGCCCCCTTTCGTCGGCCTGAACAAGAACATCCTATCGGTTGATCTCGACATATTGCGCCGGGAAGAGCAGCCGGTGGCGCAACTGGCCGTCGTCAGCGACCTGGTGCAACGTGGCTTCATTCCCGGTCTCAGCGCGTCAACCAAGGCAATCGATGGATGGATCGAGCGCGAACGGCAGCTGCATTTGCTCACCCTGAGGGACATCTTCGTCAGGGCGGCGGATCATATTCGCAACGATGAGCAGCGCCGCCTTCTGCGACGCTCGGGTCTTCAACTTCTTGAAGCCTTTCCCGGTGACGATCAGATCCGCTCTATCCTTCGTGGCACGGCAGATGATCATTCGCAAAGCCGCCCGCCGGCGGCGAGAGCCGTGGCAATGGCGCGCAGTCGCATCGTCGAGCAGCAAGACGCCGGCATGCCGCAAATCATAACCACAACATCTGCGCCGCGGCTGGTACTGCTGCCCCCCGGTGCGGCTGGCCTGACACGGGAGGCGGCAATTGCCGACGCCCTTATCGAGGATGTCACGATCGAGCTCTGCGCTCTACGCAACATATCCGTCGTCGCACCCCATACGGCAGAGCAGATCCGCCGCGACTCCGACAAGGCGACCATCGTTCAGCGGCATTCGATTTCCTACCTCCTGGACACACGGCTTTCCGGAGAGGGGCTTTTTGCACAGCTTATCTATTTTCCAACCGACGAGATTTTGTGGGCAGCCCGATTTGACATGGCGGTCGAAACGCTGCCGACACAGAGGCGCTTGATCGCCCAAAAACTTGCCGATGCCGTCTCCGGACAATTGAAGCGAAACGAAAGCGTTCGCCTTCGTAACGAGGCGGATCCGCAAGCCTATCATTCCTATCTCATCGGCGCCGGCCTGCTCACCAAGCTCAGCCTGCCGGATATCCGGCGCGCACGGAAATCCTTCAAGCGCGCACTGCATTTTTCTCCGGACTATGCCCCTGCTTTCACGGGTCTGTCACGGACATTCACCAGTGAGTGGCTGTTGACCACGCAAGGCGATCCCGCCCTGCTGCAGCTAGCGGAGGATCAAGCACTTCGGGCGATTGAGAGGGATTCAGAATCTGCAGCCGGGCATCGGGAACTTGGCGTAACGAAGCTTTACCAGGGTGCTGTCGATGACAGCGTTGCAGCACTCGACCTCGCCGAAAGCCTCAGCCCGCATTATGCCGATGTGATCTATAGCCATGCGGACACGCTGGTCCATGCATCGCGGCCGCAAGATGCGCTGGAGAAAATCAAGAAAGCGATCTCGCTCAATCCGATCGCACCCGACGCCTACCTCTGGTGTGCGGCTGGGGCGAGCTACTTCCTCGAACACTACGAGGAAGCACTCGCCTATGTCGACCGGATGAAAGACAAGGCACCGGCCTATCGCATCGCGGCCGCCAGCTGCGCGATGATCGGCGATCGAAAACGGGCACAGTTTTATCGGCAACGCGCCGAGCTCCTCAATCCTGCTTTCGAGGTCGAGAAGTGGCTCGCCTTGGTGCCCTTCAAGGAGCAGTGGCAAAAAGAGCTTTACCGAGACGGTCTTTTCAAGGCCGGATTTTCAAAAACCTGAAGGAGAATATTATGGCAAAAGTTGTTGTATTGGGTGTAACAGGCGAAAAGGGACTCTGGCTCGTGGATATCGCCGCGGGCACAGTAACACCGGTGCAGGTGCCTGCCAGCGGCGATCTGGCGGCAGCCGTCAAGCAGCGCGATGCCGGCGGCGTATTCATCAAGAATGTCGATTTCGCAATTGCCGTCTCCTCGGCTGATACGGTCTTCTCCGGCCACGTGGACGGCTAAGGCGCGCGACGCTGACCGGTCATTCCGACCTTTATTCCGACCGAACAATTGCGCCGCGGGACACATTGTCCCGCGTCGCTCCCTATTTGGAGGCGATGGGTATCACCCGCCTGTCACGACAGACTGATCTCGATTGTGTCGGTCTTCCGGTCTGGTGCGCCTTTACCCCAAACTCCCGCTCCATTGTCATCGCGCAAGGCAAGGGACTTGAGGATATCGACGCCAAAGTCTCGGCGGCGATGGAGGCTCTGGAACGCGCGGTAGCGGGCGAACCCATCACCGTCACCACTGTTTCGTCGGCAAGAGACCTGCGACGCCAGGGCGAATGCGCCGAACCGCTCGACTGCCTGATCGCAAGCGGCGAGCAAGCCGTAGGGGAAGACGAGCAATTGGCCTGGAGTCTGGCAACCGAGCTGCTTCACGACCAGCCGATTTACGTCCCGCAGGATGCCGCCCTCCTCGACCGAACACGGCATAACCGGTTCTGGATGTCGTCGGATGGTCTTGCCTCGGGCAACATCATGGAAGAAGCAATATTCCATGGCATTCTGGAGCGCATCGAACGCGACGCCCATGTGCTTTGGCAGATTGCCAGCGATGACAAGCGCGACGCATGCTGCGTCGATCCCAAGAGTTTTGGCGACGCCGCGCTCTCGGGCCTGATCGACAGGATCGAAGCCGCCGGGCTCGTCTTGAAACTCTTCGATATCACGAGCGATATCGGTATCCCCTGCTATACCGCGCTCGTCGCCCCGTCAACGGTCAACGGCAAAGTGCCGCTCCGGTTCGTCGAGGTCACCGGCGGCAGCGGCGCTCATCCCTGGGCCGTGCGGGCGGCAATCCGCGCCGTAACGGAAGCGCTTCAGTCTAGACTGACCTATATCAGCGGCGCCCGCGACGATGTCTGGCCCGAATTGTTCACGACGCCGCTTCCGGCACAAACCCGTAGCGCATTTCTCGCCACCCCCGTTTCTGTACCTGCGGCTGGCATCATAAGACCGGCCGGGAATATATCCGTCCTGTTGCGTGAACTGCTGACGAGACTTCGCGCCAGCGGGATCGGCTCGGTGATTGCCCTTCCCCTGGCGCCTGCGAACCTGCCATTTTCGGTGGTGAAGATATTCATACCCGATCTTGAGAACCCCGAGGGCAACAGGCTCCATCGTTTCGGCCAACGCGCCCTTGCAAGGGCGATGCGCTGGTGAAGGTCGTCTTCATTGGCCCGAGCTTGCCTGACGCAGCAAGCCACGCCGCTACGGATGTCGTTTTCCGGCCCCCCGCTGTTCAGGGAGATGTGTTAAGGGCGGTGGAAGATGGCGCAAACATCATCGGTTTGGTCGATGGCGGCTTTGAAAATACCGCGCCGGTTTGGCATAAGGAAATTCTCTTCGCTCTCTCCCTCAATGTCGCGGTCCTGGGCGCCGCCAGCATGGGCGCCTTGCGCGCCGCCGAATGCCAAGCGTTTGGAATGATCGGCGTTGGCCGGATTTTCAACGACTATGTCAGTGGAACAATCGTCGACGACGCCGATGTCGCGCTTCTGCACGAACCGATGGAATTGGGCGGCAGAGCGCTGACCGTGCCGATGGTCAATGTGAGAAGCACTTTGGACGAGATGGAAAGGCTGGAACTCTTCGACAAAGCCTTTCGCAAGGCTCTCGAACGAACCGCCGCAAACCTCTTCTTCAAGAAGAGAAGCTGGGCACTCATCGTTTCCGCATGTGCGGCAATACCGGCATCGCAAAAGCAGCATTGGCTGGCCATGCTGAAGACCCACGCGATCGATCAGAAACGGATCGATGCCTTGGCTCTTCTCGAAGCTGTTCGCGACGCGGATGATCAGCGCGTGCCGATAAATCGCCATTGGGAATTCAGGAAAACCACGCTGTGGTCAAAACAACTGTCCCGCTCAAAGACTTCGGTCATATTACACCCATAAGGTGTTTCACGCGTTTTTCACGCACTTTAGTACTGAACTTTCCCTATGGTCATTCCGTCATCTGGAGAATCGATATGTCGGTCATAGGGTCGGGAAAGCTTCAGCACGCAGCGGCGACAGCCATGGATGATCTTGACGAGCTCACGGCTTTGGCTCGGATGATCACCTATGCAAAGGCGGTGGCGGAAGATCTGAAGATCGAACTAGGCGCTCAGTCCCTCGACCTGGCGTTGACGGCGGTTACGCGGGAACTGCGCAGGGCGACGGATGCAGATCTTCCTGGTCTGGAACCGTTGCTCGCGGATGTGAGTATCGAGCTGCACTGATCGACCCTGCGACTAATATCTCGGTCATTGTTTCACTAAAACTCGTTGAGCGCTCTCTGATCCAAGATTCGTTGGCGCGGAAACAAAGCTGGCAGAACGGACTGGGACTCGGTGGCTGATTTCGCGCCTGTCGATGCGGTTCGCCGAAGGCTGCATCCAAACGATTCCGAGAAGGAATTCCGATCGCGCTTGGTGCTCAGGACGCGTCTTCGCGTCAAAATAAAGTCAGATCGTCAATTTTGAGTTCACCGCGATACTGTCGCGGCGAATGAACCGGCTTGGAATGACGACGCGAAGTTCTCGCCTCTCTTCCGACTTTTCCATCCTGGCAATCAGGAATTCTGTCGCGGTCTCCCCCAGAGCCTCCATGGGTTGCTCAATCGTCGAGAGCGGAGGCGCGCAATATTCACAGACCGGAGATCCGTCGAACGAGACGATCGACAAGTCTTCAGGTACACGCCATCCCATCTTCTGAACCTTGCTCATGAAGGATATTGCCATATCGTCGCTCGTCGCCACGACAGCGGTCGGCTTTTCGTCGAGCTTTGCAAAGACCTCGGCAGCCTGCAGACCCGTTTCAAAACCGAACTGGAAGGTGAATTGGCCACCGGCGCGCGTGACATGCTGTTCGGAAAGCCCCGCCTCCTGCAAGGCCTCGACGAGACCGGCATAGCGTTCGATGTCGTGATAGTTGCCCGTCGGACCGGCGATGTAGAAGAAACGGCGGTGTCCGAGCGCCAGGAGCTCCCGACCAGCCTCTTTCACAGCCTGTCTGTCATTGGTGATGATGCTCGGAACAGAAGTGTCGCTCATGTCGAGTAGAAGCGAAACGATCGGCAGTCCGGCCTCGGCAAGCGATCTGTTGGCGACCACCGGCAGCTGCGATGACAGGATCAGCGCGCCCCTCACCGTCCCTCCGAAGGCAAGGTCAAGGATATGCCGCTCGGAACTTTCGTCGCGGTCGAGGTTGGCAATCATCAGATTGTAGCCGTTGCGGATGACTGTACGATTCACGGCCTCCAGAACCTGGGGGATGATCTGGGATGCGCCATAATGCAACGAACCCGGAAGGATGATCATGATCACGTTGGATTTGCCGACGCGCAGATTGCGGGCCGCGGCGTTGGGCGTGTAGCCAAGCTGTTCGGCTGCCGCTGCAATCCTTGCCCTGGTCTTTTCGTTGACTCGCCCCGGGTTGGCCAGAGCACGGCTGACGGTAGACGTCGCCACGCCGGCAAGGCGCGCGACGTCGGCCATCAGGGCAGATGATCCCTCTGTGGATAGGCTCTCTACGGTTTTCTTCATCATTCCATCCACTTAGCCCAGCGCTGGCGCGATCAACCACACCTACGATTCCTGTTATAGCAAACGATTGCCAAAAACCCGAAGAAATGGATTGCATATTTTATCGGCTTGTCTAATATCGAGGCATGGCAATCGATTGCCAATTGCCAATACATTGAATAATCTCAATAAAATCTGGCGCGAAAAACTCTCTTCGCAACGGATAGCCTATGCCTATTGGAGGGACAGTAATGGCCGCGAGTGATAATCTGCGTTTTGGTGTGGACCTGGTTACCTTCTTTCATCCGGGCTTCTGGGGCGTCGACAGCTATGACGCAATCGTCGAACATGCGAAGGCTCAGCCGCGGCAGTTCTGGGACAAGATCCTCGACAGTGTGCAAGCCTCGGGCGTGACCGGCGTCGAACTCACCTTCTCTCCCTTCAACTGGCAAGACGCGATCAAGACCTATGGGACTGTGGAGGCCTTCGGCGCCGAGCTATCCGCTCGCGGACTTCAACTGGCCTCCGGCTTCTTCGCGGAACTGGAGGCTTCCGGCGATTTCACCGAGGCTCCCGCACAGGCGGCCATCATCGCCAAGGCCGAACAATATGCCGATTTCATTAAGGCGTCTGGCGGCGATATCATGGTCATCGGTGCGCCGATGCGCCAGACACCGGGCGAAGAGCCCGCGCATTTTCGCGATTTCGACCAGGCCAAGGTCATCGCCGATTTCCTGAACCGGCTAGGTGCCATCCTTTACAAGAAGGGCGTCAAGCTCGCCTTACACACGGAAGCGCATTCGATCTTTGCCGCTGCCCGCGACGTCGATCTTCTGATGCTGCTGACGGATCCGGCTTACGTGCATATGTGCCCGGACACGGCGCACATCATTCTCGAGGGTTCCGACCCGATCCAGCTCGTCGATCGCCATCACGAGCGCATGATCATCGCCCACTGGAAGGATGCAACCGGCAAGATGCCAGCAGACACGCCGATCGGCGCAGACATCCACGAGCGTCACCGTCCCTTTTTCTGCGGCTTCGGCCTTGGCCGCGTCGACTGGCCGGCCTGGATCCGCCTCTTGCGGGACCGCCAGTTCAATGGCTGGGCAATCCTCGAACTCGACGCCGCTGCCGATCCCGTTGGCGACATTGCCAATGGCCTGACCCTCGTGCGTCAGGCGCTGCTGCCGATCTATCGCTAACCGTAACCTTGCAACCAAACGGCCCCGCAAAGAGGGCCTATTCAAGAGGTGGAACAATGAAGAAAATGACGCTCCTGCTCGCCGGTACCATGCTGCTTGGCGCTGCCGGCCTTGTGAATGCGGACGACAAACTGATGGCCGAGGTCTTTACCTCCTGGACATCAGGTGGCGAGGGCCGCGCCGTCGACGCCATCAAGAAGGAATTCGAAAAGCGCGGCGGCATGTGGGAGAGCTCCACGATCGCCGGCTTCGAAAATGCCAATGCCGCCTTCCAGAACCGCCTCGTCGCCGGCGATCCGCCGACCGCAAAGCAGGTCGTCGTCGGCAAGGACCCGGCCGAATTGATCGAGCAGGGCCTGATGAACCCGATGGATGAAGTGGCGGCTGCCGGCAAGTGGAAGGATGCGCTTCCGAAGGCACTCTATGACTACATCACCTATGACGGCAAAGTTTATCTGACGCCGACCGGTATCCACGGCGAAAGCTGGATGTTCTATTCCAAGGATGTCTTCAGCAAGGCCGCGATCACCGAAGAGCCCAAGGACTGGGACGCCTTCTTCGCCGACATGGACAAGCTGAAGGCCGCGGGCTTGACGCCTATCGCCTGGGGCGGCCAAGGCTGGCAGGAAGTGAAGGTCTTCAACATGGTGCTCCTGTCCCAGGTGGGCATGGACGGCTTCATGAAGATCTATGCCGAAAAGGATCAGGCAGCCCTGACCTCCGACGGTGTCAAGAAGGCGCTCGAAATCTTCGGCAAAATGCGGGCCTATGTCGATGAAGGCTCTGCCGGTCGCAACTGGAACGACGCAACCGCCATGGTCATCACCGGCAAGGCTGGCGTGCAGTTCATGGGTGATTGGGCCAAGGGCGAATTCACGGCTGCCGGCAAAGTCGCTGACAAGGATTTCGGCTGCGCCATCTCTCCCGCTTCCCCAGGCCTGATCTATATCTCGGACGCTTTCGCTTATCTGAAGACGAACGATGCCAACCAGGACGCAGCGCAGAAGCTGTTGGCCGAGGTCGTCATGGACCCAGCAGTTCAGGTCGAATTCTCGCTCAACAAGGGCTCGATCCCCGCGCGCATCGATGTCGATAAGTCCAAGTTCGACGCCTGCACCCAGAAGGGCATGGCCTTCATGGCCGAGGGCAAGATCGTTCCCGAACACGCCATCACCACGACGCCGGAGCAGGTGGGCGCTCTGACCGACTTCATCGGCGAATTCTGGGCCAATCCGTCCGCTGATGTCGATGCATCGGCTGCGCAGTTCGCCGCGATCTTCGAGTAAGATCGGACAAGCCTGTCGCCTGCACCGCACCACCGGTGCAGGCGGCTTTCGAAGCCCCTTGCAAAGACGCTCTGATGAAACGGAAGCATAACCGCTCGAAGGCGGCGCTCATCGCTCTCATCCCGACCTGGGCTGCGGTGGTCGTAGTCTACCTCGGCACCATGGTCTGGTCGGTGACCCTGTCCTTCACCAATTCGCGGCTGTTCCCGTCATGGAACTTCGTCGGGTTCGAGCAATATTCCAAGCTGTTTCAGACCGCCAAATGGCTGGTCTCCTTCCAGAACCTGGTCATCTTTGGCGTGCTCTACGTCTTCGGCTGCCTGTTTGTCGGCTTCCTCCTTGCTGCCGCCCTCGATCGCAAGGTGCGCTTCGAAAGCGCTTTCCGGACGATCTTCCTCTATCCCTATGCCATGTCCTTCGTCGTCACCGGCCTGATCTGGCAATGGATGATGAACCCGACGCTCGGCGTTCAGGCAAGTGTACGTGCGCTTGGCTGGCAGAGTTTCACCTTCGACTGGATCATCAACCGGGATCTTGCGATCTACGCGGTGGTGATCGCGGCCCTCTGGCAGGGCGCGGGCCTCGTCATGATCCTTGTGCTGGCCGGCATGCGCGGTATCGACGGTGAGCAGTGGCGCGCTGCGCGCATCGACGGCATTCCCGTCTGGCGCATCTATGTTTCGATCATCCTGCCGCAGCTGACGCCGGCCTTTGCCGCCGCCGGCACGCTGCTCTCCATGGGCGTGATCAAAACCTACGATATCGTTGTGGCGCTCACCAATGGCGGACCGGGATCGGCGACCGAGGTGCCGGCGAAATTCATTATGGACAATCTGTTCCAGCGTCAGAATCTCGGCCTTGCGACAGCAGCCGCGACCGTCCTGCTTCTGACCGTGCTGATCCTCGTCGCACCCTTCCGCTACGCCCAATATATCCGCGCCCGGCGCCAGGCAGGTACGTTATGATCCATCCCCGCGGCCCCAGGCCGACGCAGATTACCGTGGCGCGCATCGGCCTTTATGCCTTCCTCATCTCCGCCGCGCTGTTCTTCGCCGTGCCGCTTTACGTGATGATCGTCACGTCGCTGAAGACCATGGACGAGATCCGCCTGGGGCAGATTTTCGCCCTGCCGCTGCGCCTGGATTTTACCGCTTGGAAGACGGCCTGGGCCGGTGCTTGTGCCGGGAGCGAATGCACCGGAGTACGCATGGGCTTCCTGAATTCGGTGAAGATCACCGTACCGGCCGTTGTCATCTCCGTCCTGATCGGCGCGATCAACGGTTATGCACTCTCCTTCTGGCGCCCGAAGGCAGGACGCCTTATGTTCGGCCTTCTGATGGCTGGCGCGCTGGTGCCCTACCAGATCTTTCTCTATCCGCTCGTGCGCGCCATGGCGGTGATGGGCTTTTACAACAGCCTCGGCGGCATTATTCTGGTGCATGTGCTGTTTGGCCTGCCGCTGGTGACGCTGCTCTTCCGCAACTACTTCGTCACCATTCCGGAAGAGCTCTTCAAGGCAGCGCGCGTCGATGGCGCCGGCTTCTGGCGGATTTTCATCGAGATCATGCTGCCAATGGCGCTTCCGATGATCGTCGTCGCCTCGATGTTCCAGTTCACGGGCATCTGGAACGACTTCCTGCTCGGCGTCGTCTTTGCCGGACGCGACAATCTGCCGATGACCGTACAGCTCAACAACGTCGTCAACACGACGATGGGCGAGCGCAACTACAACGTCAACATGGCGGCCACCATCCTCACCGCCATCATTCCGCTCGCCATCTATTTCGTATCCGGACGCTGGTTCGTCCGCGGGATCGCGGCCGGCGCCGTCAAGGGGTAAGGCTGAATGCACTCTGCTGTTTCCATCAAAGACCTGAAGATTAGCTACGGCGACCATACGGTGATCGAACAGATGTCGCTCGATATCGCACCGAAGGAATTCCTCGTCCTGCTCGGCCCGTCCGGCTGCGGCAAGTCGACCTTGCTGAACGCGATCGCCGGTCTTTCCGACATCACCGACGGGGAAATCTGGATCTCGGGGGAAAACGTTACCTGGGAAGAACCGAAGGACCGTGGCATCGGCATGGTGTTTCAGTCCTATGCGCTCTATCCCCGCATGTCGGTGCGCAAGAACCTCTCCTTCGGCCTCAGGGTCGCGGGCCTGCCGAAGCCGGAGATCGACAGCCGTGTCGAGCGAGCCGCATCGCTCCTGCATCTTGAAAAACTCCTCGACCGCCGCCCGGCCGAGCTTTCGGGCGGCCAGCGCCAGCGTGTCGCGATCGGCCGCGCGCTGGTACGCGAAGTCGATGTCTTCCTGTTCGACGAGCCGCTGTCGAACCTCGATGCCAAACTACGCAACGAGCTGCGCGTCGAGATCAAGAAGCTGCACCAGCAGCTCGGCAACACGATGATCTACGTCACCCATGACCAGGTGGAGGCGCTCACACTTGCCGACCGCATCGCCATCATGCGCGATGGCGTAATCCAGCAACTGGGCACACCGGCGGAGATCTATCACCGGCCTGCTAACCTCTTCGTTGCCGGCTTCATCGGCGCTCCCTCGATGAATTTCATTCAAGGCAGCATCGAGCGGGACGGCGATAAGATGCTGTTCAAGGTGGGCGACCTCACCCTCGACATGTCTGGTTATGCTTTTGCCGCAAGGCCGCAAGCCGGCCCGGTAACGCTTGGCGTGCGTCCGGAACATCTGAGTATCCGCCCGGATGGCCGGGACGCCGCGCTTCTGGCAACTGTCTCGGTCCTGGAGCCGATGGGCTCCGATACGGTCGTCTGGCTCACCTGGAAGGACACGAGCCTATCGCTGCGGGTCATGGGCGATCTCGCGCTCCAACCGGGCGATGTCATCGGCATCGGTCTCGATCTCTCCAAGGCATCACTTTTTGCAGGGGACGGCAACCGCCTCTGAGCCGTCCTCTGCCGGCAGCGGAGAGATCGCGCTGCCTGTCCCATTCCATTGATGAAGTCAGGTTTTGAACGACATGTCTGAGAAAGTGTATGATGCGCTGGTGATCGGCTCCGGCGCCGCCGGCTCCTTTGCCGCCATGGAATTGACGGCCAATGGTCTATCAGTCCTGCTTCTCGAAGCCGGCCCTGAGATCAACAAGAAAGACTTCGATCCCACGCGCAAGAAACCGCCGGCAAGTGCCATCAATATCTGGGAACGGGCACGGGCAACCGCCAAGGGCCAGCCGGTGCAGGCGCGCGCCGCCTTCTTCACCGAGCGCTTCAGCCACTTCTTCGTCAATGACCGGAAGAACCCCTATACGACGCCGCGCGGCGAACCTTTCCTGTGGATCCGCGGCCGGCAGTCGGGTGGGCGCCTGCACAGTTTCGGGCGCGTGCTGCTGCGCTGGAGCGATGACGATTTCAAGATTGAGAGCCGCAACGGCCGCGGCGTCGACTGGCCCGTCTCCTATGACGAACTCGCACCCTTCTATGCCGAAGCCGAAAGCCAACTTGGCCTCTACGGCAATCAGGATCATGTCTCGACCTTGCCGGACGGCGTCTATTCCCGGCCCGCCAAGCTGACGCCAGCCGAAGAGCTCTTCAAGAAGACCGTCGAAAGCCAGGCGCCCGAACGGCATGTCGTATCCTGGCGTTATATCGCACCGGACGCCGAGCGCGTGCCGCGCCCGCTGCGCGAGGCACTCGCCAGCGGCAAGCTGACGATCCGCCACGATGCGATCGTGCGCCGCATTACCACGGATGCGAAGACAGGCCGGGCGACGGGCGCAGAATACATTGATCGCAATTCCGGCAGCGTCCATGCGGTCAATGCCGAAAACGTCGTCCTCTGCGCCTCGCCGATCGAAAGCGTTCGCCTGCTCCTGAATTCGGCATCGGCAAAGCATCCGAACGGGCTTGGCAATAGTTCCGGCACGCTCGGCCGCTACTTCATGGACCAGCTGCCTTGCCTGGCCTTTGGAACCTTTCCGCCTGCCCGCGGCTGGTCGCATGACGATTCGGCGCCGCAGGACCCGTTCTACAATCCGTCGGGCGGGATATTCGTCCCGCGCTTCGACAATGTGGAAGGAAAGGCGCCGCGCGGCGACTTCGCCTATCAGGGCAGCGTCGGGCGCGCGCCGGTCGGCGACAACGAGCCGTCGAGCCTTGCCTTCTTCGGCTTCGGCCTGATGCTGCCGCACGCCGACAATCGCATCACTCTCGATGCCAGCCGCAAGGATGCCTGGGGCATTCCGGTGCCGCACATCCGTTGCGTCATGCATGAGCCCGAGCAGGAGCTGATCCGCAAGCAGGAAATGACTCTGATCGACATGGTGAAGAGTGCCGGCGGTGAGCTCGATTTCATCGGATCGCCGCTTGGCCTGAGAGAAATGGGCCGCGGCGCCTTCCCGGATGCCGACCCTTTAAGTCGTTTCCTGTTCCGCAAGTGGTTCCGAAAGACCATGTGCATGGGTGCCGCAATCCATGAAAGCGGCGGCGCGCGTATGGGCACCTCGCCGCAAAACTCAGTCCTCAACGGATGGAATCAGAGCTGGGACGTGCCCAATCTTCTTGTGACCGACGCCAGCGCCTTTGCCGGTGGCGGAACGGCGGGTACGACCTTGACCGTCATGGCTCTGACCCTTCGCGCCTGCCGGAAGCTCGCGGCGCAATACCGCGGATCTGCTGACATCTCCGAACACGGTGAAGTGTTGGGGTAACTGGAGCGACACCGAAGACTAGGCCGGGCTGGCAGCGAGGGCGATCGAGTCGGCCACGTCGTTTAGCCGATCCGACAATATGGCCGTCGCCACGCGAAGATGTGCGCTTGGAAGGATGGAAAATTTCGCACCGGGATGAACCGCGATGCCTCGCGCCGCCAGCGTGACCATCGCGAAAGGTTCGGATGCGACCGGCACCCAGGCGCACAGGCCGTTGCCATGCTGCATTTCGATCCCACGCTCCCCCAGGGCGTCGACCAGATCGGCCCGACGTCGGAAATAAATCTCGCGAGAGCGTTGCAGCGAGGCTTCCGTCACGGGATCCCGCAGAAGCCATGCGGTGGCCGCCTGAAGGATGCGGCTTGTCCAGCCGGCGCTGAAGCTGCGGTAGGACTGGATCTGTTCGACGATCGCCCGCGAACTGGACAGCACCGCGAGCCTCAGATCCGGACCATGCGTCTTTGAATAGGAGAGAATGTGAATGGTCCGGTCGGCAAACCGGCCGCCGAGCGAATGACGCGGAGCCGTGGAAATGTCGGCGATACCGTCATCCTCGACGATCAAGGTGTCCGTGCCGTCGAGAATGTCTCCGAGACGCTGCAACCGCTCGCTGCTGACGTGCTGGCCGGTCACCGAGTGAAGCCGCGGCTGAAAGATGAAGGCGACGGGCCGCAGCTTCATTACGGCTTCGAGCGATGCAGGCAGCGGCCCTTCCCGATCGCACTGGACCGGAAGGATCCGCACGCCGCGGTCTTCCAGAATATCGAGAAGCCGCATGGCGGTCGGATCTTCGATTGCAACGGACGCGCCGGGCATGACGAGCGCCTGGATGAGCGTGTAGACCGCGTTATAGCCCCCGTTTGTCGCCAGGAATGCCTCCGGCTCGTATGGCCAGGTCTTTCGCACAGCCTCTTCGAGTTCCGGAAGAATACGGCTTCGCTCGTAGCTGTTGAGATTTTCCGCCGACGCTCCATAGGCCATGGCTTCGGTAAGGTTCGGCAAAAGCCTGATATCCGGCACGGCCGATGTCAGATCGAGGACGTCGGCTCCATAACGGCCGGAGCTGCCGAGCCGTTCGGGCTTCGCCACGAAACGGTCGCCGCTCACCCACGTGCCGTTGCGCCCCCTGCCGGTAATGATTTTCTGGCGCCTTAGCTCGCTCCAGGCCTCGGAGATCGTCGCCGGACTGATCCCGAGCGCAAAGGCGAGATCGCGGATCGGCGGCAGCTTCGTTCCGACGGGAAGTGCCCCGGCCCGGATCAAGGCACTGGTTTCAATCGCAATTCCTCGAATTGTCCGATCGGTCAATTTTTGGGCAAACCATGCAGCATCGACAGTATCGCTCATTTAATCGCCATTTTTAATGTTCAATAACGTAATAACATTTGATCAGACAAATTTGAACATTTAATTGTTCCGAAAACAAGGTTTTTGCGAGTGAATGCCGATGCCCCTTAGCCTCCGACTTGCCCTCCGTGACTGGGACTACATGACGCCCCTGGTTCTCGGCGATGTCTCCTCGCACAAGCTCGACATCAAGGTCGACCGGGTCGGCACATTGCTCTCGCATCTCGGCAAGAGCGACCACTATGATGTCGCGGAAATGTCCTTCAGCCGCTATACGCAGCTGCGCATCGATGGCGACGAGAGCGTCGTTGGCATTCCGAACTTCATCATGCGCGGCTTCCGTCACCGCTGCATCATTACCCCCAAGGACGGCCCCATTACCGAACTCCGCCAGCTGGCCGGAAAACGTATCGGCGTCACTGGATGGCGAGACTCCGGAAATACCTGGACCAGAGCGGCGCTACGCCGCGAGGGCGTCGGCGTCGAGGACGCCATGTGGTATGCAGGTCGCCTGACCGAAGCGCATCCGATTGTCGATCGCCTCGACGGGTTCGGCCGGGCCGGCCGCATCGAAGCGGCTCCCGGCGAGCGCCCCATGGTTGATCTTCTCAAGGAAGGCTTCCTCGACGCGATCTTCACGCCTTTCATGCCTGACGGCTATTTCGGCGGAGGGTCGCCGTTCCGGCAGGTCCTCTCCGATTTCAGAGGTGCCGAACGTCAATATTTCGATGATGTGGGCTATGTTCCCGGCATGCATCTGATCGGCATCAAAGCGGGCATCGTCGCGCAGAACCCGTGGGTGATCGAAGAGCTCAGCAAGCTGATCGATGAATCGCAGCGGATGTGGCAGAGCAAACGCCGCAAATACGCCGACACCACGCCCTTCATGATGGATGAGCTGTTGAAGTCGGCGACCGAGCTTCCAGTCGGCTGGGAGTCCAGCGGCTTTGCGGTCAACCGCAAGATGATCGCCGACTTCGCCAGCGAGCTTCACGTCCAGGGCATCCTGCCGCAGCTGATGACGCCGGAACACCTCTTCTCCTTCGATGTGGACGGCAGCCGCATCGGGTGAGCGCAATACAAAACGCATAAATTCGAACCAAACAGGGGAAATAAACAATGTCGATCAGGAAAATTGCATGCCTTGCTCTGACGAGCGTAGTGATCTCGGGGACAGCCTTCGCTGAAGATGCGGCCCTGCCCAAGCTTTCCGTCAACGACGCGCTTCATGCGCAGTTGCCCGAAGCGATCCGCACGTCCGGCAAGATGATCTCCGTCAACAATGGCTCGTTTCCTCCCTATGAAATCGTAACAGGCACCGAGATGAGCGGCGCCAGCGCCGATCTGACCGGCGCGCTCGGCCAGGTTCTCGGCGTCGAGATCGAGCATGAGACCGTCGGCGGTCTGCCGGCACTGCTGGCCGGCGTCAACTCCGGCCGCTACCAGTTTGCCTTCGGTCCGGTCGGCGATTTCAAGAGCCGTGAAGAATCCAACGATTTCGTCGACTGGGTTCAGGAATTCGTGGTCTTCTCCGTGCAGAAGGGCAATCCGAAGGGCATCACCTCGCTCGATACCGCCTGCGGTAACCGCATCGCCGTCATGGCCGGCGGTTCGGCCGAAAAGGTCATCCAGGTGCAGGCCGAAAAATGCAAGACTGATGGCAAAGGCGCGATCGAGGTGCAGTCCTTCACCGACCAGCCGAGCTCGATCCTTGCCGTCCGCTCCAAGCGGTCTGATGCCTTCTTCTCCTCTCAGGCGCCGCTCACCTATTTCGTGTCGCAGGCCAACGGCCAGCTGGAACTGACCGGTGTCGGACAGAAGAACGGCTTCGAGAACCTCTATCAGGGCGCGGTTGTCGCAAAGGGCTCGCCACTCGGGCCAGTCCTGCGCGACGCCGTCAAGGTGCTGATGGACAACGGCACCTATACCGCGATCATGAAGAAGTGGGGCCTTGAGAACAACATGATCAAGGAGCCCGGCATCAACCTCGGTGGGACGCTTCCGAAATGAGCACACAAGTACAAACACTCGCATCGCCCTCCGGCGATGCGAGAAGCCGGGATGTGGCCCATGCCCACAAGCCCTTCCCCAAAGGCCGCGTCGCGGCCTGGGCCATCACGATTGCGATCGCCGCCTATTGCGCCTGGTCGGTCGCGCATAATGAGAATTTCGGCTGGCCGGTCGTCGCACACTATTTCTTCGACCCGACCGTCATCAGCGGCCTTTACGTCTCGCTTGGCCTGACGGTCGTCGCGATGATCATCGGCATCGCGCTCGGCCTCGTGCTGGCCGTCGCGAGAATGTCCAGCGATCGCCTGGCAAGTTCGCTTGCCTCGCTGTTCATCTGGTTCTTCCGCGGAACACCGCTCCTGGTGCAGCTGATCTTCTGGTACAATCTTTCGACGCTCTTTCCGACGCTGTCGATCGGCATCCCCTTCGGCCCGACCTTCATGAGCTGGGATACGAATTCGGTCATCAGCCCGATGACGGCTGCAATAGCCGGTCTTGCGCTCAATGAGTCTGCCTATATGGCGGAAATCATCCGCGGCGGGTTGCTTTCGGTGGACAAGGGCCAGTATGAGACGGCGGAAGCCTTCGGCATGACGCGCATCCGCGCGCTTCGCCGCATCATCATTCCGCAGGCCATGCGCTCGATCGTACCGCCGACCGGCAACCAGCTGATCAGCATGATCAAGGCGACCTCGCTCGTCAGCGTCATCGCCATGGCTGATCTCCTCTATTCGGTACAGTCGATCTATAACCGCACCTTCGAGATCGTGCCGATGCTGCTCGTCGCCGTCCTCTGGTACCTGCTCATCACGTCGGTCCTGAATGTCGGCCAGGCCTATATTGAACGCTACTACAGCCGCGGTGATCGCCGCACGGGCGCCGCCAAGCCTGTAAAGGAAGCGGCCGTCATGGCACAGGTAACGGAGGCAGGCGCATGAACGAGATCGCCACTATCGAGCCTCTCGTCAAGGCACGCAATGTCCACAAGTCCTTCGCAGATCTGGAAGTGCTGAAGGGTATCGATCTCGACGTCGCGCCCGGTGAGGTCGTCGTCGTCCTTGGCCCCTCCGGCTCCGGCAAATCGACATTCCTGCGCTGTATCAACCACCTCGAATCCATCAACCAGGGTTCGATCGAGGTGGACGGTGAACAGATCGGCTACCGCCTGCACAAGGACCGGCTGCTGCAGCTGTCGAACCATGCGATCGCCCTGCAGCGGCGAAAGATCGGCATGGTGTTCCAGCAGTTCAATCTCTACCCGCATATGACGGCACTGCAGAACATCATCGAGGCGCCGGTCGGCATCCACGGTGAAAGCCGGAAGGTTGCGACCGAAAACGCGCTGAAGCTCCTGGAACGGGTCGGGCTTTCGGCCAAGGCCGACAGCTATCCGCGCCAGCTTTCCGGCGGCCAGCAGCAGCGTGTGGCGATTGCCCGCGCGCTCGCCATCAAGCCGAAGCTGATGCTGTTCGACGAACCGACTTCGGCACTCGACCCCGAGCTGGTCGGCGAGGTTCTCGCCACCATGCGGGATCTTGCAAACCAGGGTCTGACGATGATCGTCGTCACCCACGAGATCAGTTTCGCGCGGGAAGCAGCCGACCGCGTCGTCTTCATGGATGACGGCAAGGTCGTGGAACAGGGCAAGCCGGAAGACGTGATCGGCAACCCGCAGCACCCCCGCACCAGAAGCTTCCTGTCGCGCTTCATCTAGCGCGGCGGCTCCCCATGTCCTTGCCCTGCGGGCTGGCTTTACCGCGAGCCGGCCGACGACACCCGCGCCCATCAAACTGGAATTGCCATGTCCCTCGACAATGATTTTGCCCGCCTCTCCGATTTCGAACCGATGGAAGCGGAGCTGACGGCCGTCCGCCGGCATCTCCACGCCCATCCCGAGCTTTCCTTCGAAGAGGCCGAGACCGCGCGTTTCGTTGCCGAAAAGCTGGAATCCTGGGGTTATGAGGTGACCCGCAACGTCGGCGGCCATGGCGTGGTTGCGCGCATGACGGTCGGCGCCGGAAAAAAGAGCATCGCCATCCGCGCGGACATGGACGCCCTGCCGATCACCGAGGAAACCGGTCGCCCCTATGCCAGCACGGTTGCCGGCAAGATGCATGCCTGCGGACATGACGGCCACACGACGATCCTTCTCGGCGCGGCCGAATATCTGGCGCGCACGCGCCGCTTCAACGGTACGGTCAACCTCATTTTCCAGCCGGCCGAAGAGGCAGGTGCGCTGAGTGGCGCGCCCGCCATGATCGCCGACGGCCTGTTCGAACGCTTTCCCTTCGACGTTATCTTCGGCCTGCACAATCATCCCGGCGCACCCGAAGGCACCTGGCTGATGCGGTCGGGTCCACTGATGGCGGCTGCCGATAGCGCCGAAATCATCATCAAAGGCAAGGGCGGCCACGCCTCGCGTCCGCATCTGACCGTCGATCCGGTGGTGGTTGCCTGCAACCTCGTCGTCAGCCTGCAATCGGTCGTTTCGCGCAGCATCGATCCGACACAGACCGCCGTCGTCACGGTCGGGGCGATCCATGCCGGCGAGGCCGCAAACGTCATCCCCGAAAGTGCAAAACTGCTGCTCAGCATCCGTTCCTTCGACCCGAAGGTGCGCGAGACGCTGGAGGCCAGGATCCGCAGGCTCACTGAAACGATTGCCGACGGTTACGGGGCAACTGCGGAAATCGACTACACTCGCGGACACCCCGTGGTCGTCAATTCGGAAGTGGAAACCGAATTCGCCCGCATGGTTGCAGAAGAACTCGTCGGTGCGGAAAAGGTGGGCCTCTGCAACCTCATCCCCGGCAGCGAGGACTTCTCACATTTCCTCGAGCACAGGCCTGGCAGCTTCCTGCGGCTCGGCAATGGTATGGATTCCGCAATCCTGCACAGCGCGAAATACGATTTTGCCGACAAATCCCTGACGGTGGGGGCCGCGATGTGGGCACGCCTGACCGAACGCTATCTCGACGATTGAGCCAATCCGACGGCAGATAGAGTATCGCCGCAGCGCGTTCATGGCAGAACGATCTCACGCCCCTGCTACCAGGCCGGAAACGGATCTTCGAGAGCGGACCAATCACGCGGATCTGCGCTGGCCAGGCAATCGTCCAACGCGGTCCGCACACCTGTCTCGTCCATGCCCACGCCGATGAAGACGAGCTCCTGGCGACGGTCACCCCAGGCGCTGTCCCACCGGCTCTCAAGATGCTGATGAAACTGCTGATGGATCGGCCAGTCCTGTCGGGGAACGGCCGCCCACCAGAGCCCCATCGGTTCGCAGCGCCGTTGCACCCCGGCAGCCGACATTGAGCCTACATGCCGCGGACGCGTGGCAAGCCAGAAATGACCTTTGGCCCGAATGACACCTGGCCAGGGTTCGTCCAGAAATGCTCGAAACCGCATCGGGTCGAAGGGACGTCGCGCGCGATAGACAAAGCTCGAAACGCCATATTCCTCCGTCTCCGGAACGTGCTCCCCGGGGCTGTAGAGTTCCTTGTGCCATAATGGGTGCGCGGCGGCTTTTGCTTCGTCGAAGAGGCCGGTATTGAGGACGGTTGCCAGAGAAACCTTGCCGAAATCCGTCTCCACAACGCGCGCATCCGGGTTGAGGGCCGCAACCGTCTCGCGGACCTCTCTGAGGATCTCTTCGCTCGTGTCCGAGATCTTGTTGATCACGACGACGTCGGCAAACTCGATCTGATCGACCAAGAGGTCAATGAGTGTCCGCCGATCCTCACCGTCCCGCTGCAGGCCACGGTCACGCAGCAGATCAGCGCTACTATAATTGGCCAGGAGGCTTGCCGCATCGACGACGGTCACCATCGTGTCGAGCTTCGCAAAATCGGAAAGAGAGACACCGTTCTCGTCGCAGAAAGAAAATGTTGCCGCGATGGGGCGTGGCTCGGCAATGCCCGTCCCTTCTATCAGCAGATAATCGTATCGTCCCTCCGCGGCCAATCGCCCGACCTCCGTCAGCAGGTCGTTGCGCAGGGTGCAGCAAATGCAGCCATTGCTGAGCTCGATCAATGTCTCCGTCGTGTGCGACAGATTGCAGCCGCCATCTCGAATGAGACTGGCGTCAATATTCACTTCGCTCATATCGTTGACGATGACGGCGACCCGCAAGCCCTCACGATTGTTCAGGACGTGGCTGAGAAGCGTCGTCTTGCCGGCGCCCAGAAAGCCGGCGAGCACTGTCACCGGCAGCCGTTCGATCTTGATCATCGGCCTCCTTGGAATGTGGTCTTCCGCCGCGGCCGCCATTTGCTTCATCTCAGCCTCATTCGAAACCCGCCCGTGATCCGTCCGATGCTTCATGCGGCGAGCTGCGGCCGGAAGACCACGTCGGCATAGTAATTCGCTGAATCGTAGGTGTTGGTCGGGAAGAGACCCGTGGTGGCGGATCCGCCATAGGCATAGAGGCCGTTGCCACCGGCGGCGGCACTCGACAGCGCCGACAGCGGACCATTGCTGACACCGTTCGTGAAGAAGCCATCCGTCGCCACGTAGGCGCCGGTCGTGTGGTAGGAGGCAACATAGGTAGTGTTGGCTGTGATGGTGACGGGCGTTGCGAAGTTTACCGTCTGCCAGCCGCTTGCCGTGGTGGTGGTGAAGGTGGCGGTGGCAAGCTTGGTGCCCGTGGAGGTCCACAGGTCGACGACATTCTGGCCGTTGTCGTTGGCGCTGCGATAGAACTTGATGGCGGTAATGTCACCGGCAACGTTCGACTGGAACTTGACGCCGACTTCGAGCTGCTGACCGTCGTTGAGGTTGGTCTGGGCCGGTGTGCTGGAGGCGTTAAACAGGCTGTAGGTCACAGGCGCCACTGTGGCAGCAATATTGAAGGTCTCGTTGGCTGA
>UEIF01000022.1 GCA_900468805.1 Hyphomicrobiales bacterium
CTCTCGGCGGTCAGCTGAAGGGACACAAGGGGTTTGGTCTCAGCCTGATAGTCGAACTGCTGGGGCAGGGGCTTTCCGGCAAGGGGCGGGCGAATGCGCCATCCGGTGTCTTTTCGCAAAGCGCTTTTGTGCAAGTCATTGATCCCGCTTTTTTCGCCGGGCTGGACGCTTTTACAGTGCAGTCTGACTTTCTTGCGACCGCATGCCGCAATAATCCTCCGGCGCCCTGGAACAATGGCCCCGTCCGTATGCCGGGTGACAGCGCAGCGCGCCGGCGCCGTTTGGCGTTGAAAGAGGGTGTGCCGGTCGGCGATGTGCCCTGGGAGAAGCTCTGTAAACATGCCGAGATACTCGGCGTGCCTGTTCCTGACGTCGCCGCGTAAAGAAAGCACCGGGACCTTTTTGTCGGCCGTCATGGCGTAGTGGATGACGCAGGACCTTCCCTGCGGAACGGGTCGTTTGGAGAGAGGTGACAGGGCGTGTCGAGCCGCATCCACTCGACGCTGCCCCGCGATGCGAAGACCTCGCTGCCGATCGCAGTGCAGCCCGCGGTTAGAGTGGTTCATGGTTTTGCGGAACCGGCGCCGGATTCCCAAATCATCTGCGTTGCAAGTCGGATCTATTTTTGCGTCAGCCAGGCTTTTACCTTGCGGCTGAAGGCATCCGACAGTCTCTGCGCGAGAGCGTCCTCTGTCTGGGAAGACTGCGCGGCATTGATCGCCATGGCTATGACGATCCCGATCTCCCCGTCACCTCGAATTCCCTTGTCTTCGCCGCGAATGTTTTGGGCCTCAGCAATCAGTCGGCCCGTCTTTGTGTCCTCCAAGCGAACCGTTCCGGAGATATAGCTGTCATTGCCGGCAATGATGCGTCCGGCTTTACTGGAAAGATCGACGATGTGCAGGGTGACGATCAGTCTGCCCGCTGTCTTGCCGTCCGGCACTCCCTTAACGTCACGGTTCAGCGAACTATCGAGCGCGCGAACGACTGCTGGTAGTTGTGGATCGGCTCGCGTGCGGTCGAAGCCTCCCTTGTTGATATCGGGCGCCGTCTCCACACGGATTTGGGTGACAGAGGTCTCCCGAAGCACCGACGCAAGCCTCGGATCCGTGGTTACGCAAGAGGTGAGGAGGACAAAAAGAGGAAAGGCCACGAGAAGCCGTGATAGGCGCATGATAACTCTCTGAGGACGTTGAAGTGATAAGTCTGGGAGATCGCCAGCCGGCTCTTGCAGCCTGCCAATTTCTCTACCGACAATAATTTTATCCTTTATAAACAATATCTTGTATGAAAGTGGCGGCGCCTGGCCTACATTGGAAAGAGATGGGTCAAAGGGGAACCTGTCGGTTTTGAAAGAGGGGAAAGATGTTGAATGAAAGAATCCGCGGGACATGAATGAAATGCAACTTGAGGAAATATTCCTGACGAATCCTCTTCAGGCGCCCCGCTGTTGATGTCAACGTATGATTGTACAGGATAGTGAATTGTTTTTTATCGATAAGTACTTCATTCTAGCGAAAGTTGATTTTGCCAATAAGCGATGGCAAGAGCTGGACGGTGGGCTCGAACGCCTGCAGATACAGCCGTATCCTTCGCCCCGCTCCCTCATTTAGAGTTTAGTTTCGCCCGTTCGATGTCTTCGCCAGCATCTCGCTGAGCGTTGCCGCCGAGAGCATGGCCTCGGCCAAAAGCTTCTTGAGCTTCTGGTTCTCTTCCTCCAGTGCTCTCACCCTTTTGGCTTCGAGACCGACATTTCGGAACTGCAGGGATTGCCACCGGTAGAAGGTCGGCTCGCTGATACCGTGTCTGTGGCAAACATCTGCCACCGTCACTCCGGCTTGGTGCTCCTTCAGAATGCCGGTAATCTGGTCGTCGTCGAATTTTCTCTTGCCCATCACCGTGTCAGTCCTCGCGAAATGCTCTGTTGAAACTGTCGAGGAGTGGTCTAACGGCATAGAGCGCCACGCTGCTTTTGCCCGTTTCGATCAGTGTCTGTGCGGGCATGCCCGCGACCAGTTCGACATCATTCATTTTCGCCAACCGCTCGTCCGTGACACGGATTGTCGCGGCAAAGTAGGGCTGGCCGTTCTGCGTATCGGTGAGACGGTCCGCTGAAACATACTCGACACGACCTTTCAGGAGTGGAACGCGCCGCTGATTGTATGGAAGGAGATGAACCTGTGCCTCGAGCCCCACACGGACGAGATTGATGTCTTCCGGCCTGACGTGGACAGACACGATAAGGCGATCGGAGCGTGGCAGGAGATCGACGAGCGGCTCGCCCGCGCCGATCACTCCACCTGATGTGTGGATGCGCAGATTCATGATTGTTCCGTCTTCGGGAGCTCGGATATCGGTCCTTGAAAGTTGGTCGTCGATCGCCCGCAAGCGCTCGCGCAGTTGCATGATCCGACTTTCCATATCGCGCATACCTTGGGCGACTTCGCTCAACCGGTCGCTCTCAAGCTTTGCGAGATCGGCCTGTGATTCGCTGATCACCTGGTAGGCGCGAGAGATCTGTGCCTCTACTTCACCCTGCTGGCCGTCAAGGTCTGCTTTTTCCCGCTCGAGGTTGAGAAGCCGGCTCTTTTTTTCCAGTCCCTTGGCGTTGAGGACCGCAACCTGTTCCATTTCCTGCTGCGAGATTGTGACTCTGTCGGCCAGTGCTGCCTTCTGCGCGCCAAGCCCGACGATTTCCTGCCGCACCTGCGCGATTTTTTCATTGGTGATCCTGATTTCCGCCTGCATGACCCGGCGGCGGGCTTCGAAAATTTTCTGTTGCCCGGTCAGAATCGCGCTGACCGCAGGATATTTGTCCATTGCTGCCCTGAGATCCTGGGGATAGGCGACATTGTCGCGGCCCGTCTGCTCCGCAAGCAGGCGGGCGCGGCTTCCTTCGGCGTCCCAAAGTTGCCCTTGAATGCTGTCGCGCTCCGAGCGAGATTTCGTATCGTCGAGTTCTATCACGACTTCTCCGGCCGTGACCGCATCGCCGTTTTTGACGAGTATCCGTCGCACGATCCCGCCTTCCAGATGTTGAATGGTCTTGCGGCTGGATTCCGGCTCGATGACGCCCGATGCGATCGCAGCGCTTTTAAGCGGCGCCAGAACCGACCAGATCCCCAATCCGACGATGAAGACCAGGATCAACAGGTTACCCGTCCAAACAACGCCCCTGAGCCCCGGCATGGGTGAAGGGGGGGCGAGCCCGCGCTGTTGCGATCCGATATCAGACGAATAGGCCGTCTGTTGCCTGGTTGCCGCAGTCGATCGTCGAGCGAACCGCTGGGCCGTCCTTGACCAATTTGAAGATCTCGCCGGCTTTGCGTCCAGTTGAACAAGGGTCATGGCAGCGTCCTTCCCTATGTTCTTGTTCGAGACGGTGGTTGAAGATAAGTTTCATAAATCCGCTCACTGTCGCCGAAGGCAGCCACGGTCCCGTTACGCATGACGGCAATCTTGTTGGTGACCGGCAGGATCCCCATCCGGTGCGTTATGATGACGATGGTCATGCCCCTGGATTTCATGCGCTCGATTGCCATGAACAGCATTCGTTCGCCGTCATAATCCAGGCTCGAATTCGGATCGTCGAGAACGATAAGAGATGGATTTCCATAGGCCGCCCGTGCCAGTCCCAGCTGCTGGCGCTGAGCTCGAAGGAGCAGGTTTCCCCCTTCACCGATATCGGTCTCATAACCCCGGGGGAGCCGCATGATCGCTTCGTGCAATCCGACCAGCTTTGCGGCGTCGATCGCCTTGCCGGGATCTCCCCCGTCCAGCCGGCCGATCACATCCTTGATTGCTCCGCCGAAGAGTTCGATGTCCTGCGGCAGGTATCCGACGTGGCGGGTACCGCCGCAAAGGCGCAGAGCCGAGATATCGACCCCACCGAGAAGAGCACATCCGCTCGTCGCCTGCACAACGCCTGCTATGACGCGTCCAAGTGTCGATTTTCCCGATCCGGACGGGCCGATAAGCGCTACGCAATCGCCAGGTGCCAGGCGCAAGGTGATATCCGTCAATATTGGCTGATTGGCGAATGGCTTGATATAGCTGACGTTATCGAGAACGAGGCCACCGGGTTCCGGTACCGGCACCATTCGGGCATCGGATCCCGATGCAACTGTTATCAGCATATTGTTCAGACGATTGAAGGCATTGCGCGCATACGTGAAGGCGCGCCATGCCCCTATTGCGCCCTCGATCGGCGCGAGCCCGCGTCCGAGCAGCAGGCTGGCAACGAAGATGATTCCGGGGCTGCCATTGTTGGCGAGCACCAGCCATGTCGCCGATCCCATCATGAGGATCTGCGCGAGTGTGCGGATCGATTTGGAGAAACCAAGAATGATCTCCGTGCGATGCATCGCGATGTCCTGCGACCTTCTTGCCATTTCCGCATCACGATAAACGATCTGCGCTGCGCCATCCTGCATGCCCATCGCCCTGATAACCTCGATGTTTTTGAGGGCGGTCGCAAATCGCAGATAGCTCCTCGAAAGGGCAAGATTGGCCTGGCCAAGCGGCTCTCGCGTCGCCAGTTCCGTCAGGAATGCAAACAGCAGAAGCGCAAATGCGCTCAGAAGACCGATGGTCCCGAGCAGCGGATGAACAAGAAAGAGCAGGAGCAGGAATAGCGGCGCCCAGGGAACGTCAAAAAACAGCGAGCTGGCCGGTGAATCGAGGAACTGGCGCAATGCGGCCAGATCCCTGTAGCATTCCGTGGCGGCTCCCGTATCGGCGCGAGCGGCATATTCGAATGATGCGGTCAGCACCACGGGCCGCAGCCTGTGGTCCAGCCAGCTGCCGATGCGCGAAAGAGCTGCCCTGCGCACGATATCGAGCATGGACCCGACCAGCACCGCGACGGCGATGATCAACGTCAGCATCAGGAGCGTGTCAGAGCTTCGGCTCGACAGGACCCTGTCATAGATCTGCAGGAGGTAGATGGAAGGCGCCAGAAGAAAGAGATTGTAGCCGCAGCTATAGAGGAAGACCAACGCGAAGGCTCCTGCACAAGCTCGGAGCGCGACAACGAGATGTGTCTGCGGGCGCGATGGCTTTGTAGAAATCGTTGCCATTATCAGATCTCGCTGCATTTGATACTGACAAGAAGAGGCTGCTTGCTGGTTCAGCAAATGATCAGGGTCGCCAGCCGAAACCGGCGACCCTCAAGGCGAATGAGTTCATGAGCCAAGATGGCTGACGTCGATATGGCCGAAGGCGTTGATGAAATGATCGAGAGCATTGTTCACCGTCGTCGTTTCGGGATCGGTGTGAACCAAAGCTGACGAGATATCGCCGCCCAGAGCGTTGTTCCCGTTGCCGCCGTTACCGCCGACGCCTGCGAGGATGGTGGCGTGCTGATCGGCCACGAGCTGCGTATACTGTGTCGCGGTCGTCGCCGCAGCCACCGCAGCCGTATCGCCACCGCTCGTGTTTCCTTGATCGCCGTTGGAGTGTGAATCTCCACCAGCGCCGCCAGCGCCGCTGGTGAGCGATGCCAGGAAACCGTTCTGGGCCTGGCTGAAGCCACCGGCTCCACCGCCGCCGGCGTCCCAATCTGCCCCCTGCCAGACGTGATCGCCGTTATGCACATCGGTGGTTGCTCCGTAGACCGTTTGCACGGGGTCTACATATGCAACCGGGTTGTAGTTAATGTTGCCACCGTTGTGGCCATCACCGCCGTTGCCGGCATTGGCGTCGCCCGCATCCGGGTTGTTGAGATAAATCGTGTCAGACATTTGTGGAATAGGCATTGATGTCACTCCTTCTACTTCGTTTCGTCCGTGAACCTTTTACGGCGTCCACCTTACGGCGTGGGTATTCGTTATCACCGCCAGCCAATACAACCGCGGGCGAATATTGCTCGCGATTTAATCTGCGAACTATCTAGATATTCGGCGACGTTCCTTTGGGCGTATACTTGGAGATGATAAGGCGTTGCTTTGGATTGGTACCTGGTGGTCCGACTTCGTCGAAGCGACGCCGCTCTTCGAAGCACGGCCGTCCAGGCGAACCGGCAGTATTGCGGGGTTTTGATCAGACTGCGCCTGGCGGAAGAGATCCTGTTCGAGGCTGCTAAACTTTCATGTCCGCCGCGAGAAAGTGGGTGCAAGCTGCAGGACGTTTCGTCTGAAGACGGATGGTGCTCTCGAACCCGGACAATGGGACGCTCCGGCCATGACAGCCAAATGGCTACGGTACTAGCCGCGGGGATGTAGACGAATTGCAGGCTCTGCTTTTCTGACGTTCAGAGGCACAATGCTGAACAATTCAGGCTGCATGTGCTGCACGCCCGATGGACGCGCGGTCGGACGCGGAACGGAGACGGTAATGACGGAAACTCGTCCCTTACTGGAAGACGTGCCCAAAGCGGGCACCGATCAAAACCTCGCTTCAAATGTGGCCGCGGGGCATCTGGCGCTGGTGCCGACCTGGCTTCCGTTGGATGTCGCTTCAGGTCCGAGCTATACGTCGGCCGGTAGCGGTGGTGACGGGATAAGCGAAGGCGTGATCAGCAGCAACGCATTGGCCGTCTTCATGCCGTCCAATGCCGCTATTGCTGGACCTCATTCGAGTGTCGACGCCTTTCAGGGCAACAACGCGCTCATCAATCAGCATCCCACCGAAATGGCGGGAATTGGGGGGAATGGCGGAAGCGGAAATGTTGCCATCGGCGGCGGTGATGGCGGCAGTCATGCCGGCGGCGGGGGCAATGGGCTCTTCTACGGCGGACTCGTCAGCACCGAAGTCGCGCTGTTTGCCCCCGTGAATGCTGCTGTGGCTGCCGGCCCCGGTGCCACGGCTCACTCCGAGCAATCCAACAACGCACTGTTCCTGCAGGGCGCAACCCAGATTGGCGGCATGGGCGGCTCGGGCGGAGACCATAACGTTGCGGGCCATGGCCCGTCGATGAGCCCGGGAACTGCGCTGACATTGACCGGCGACTATTATGCGGGCCACGGCGGCGATGGATATTTCGTCGGCAGCATGGTCGACGTCAGCATAGCCATCTTCTCGCCGATCAACATCGCTATCGGCGCCGCAGGCGGCTCGGCGGAGGCTCATCAGACAAACAATGTCATTTTCGATCAGGGCACTGTGCAGATCGCCGGCATCGGCGGCGACGGCGGTGGCTTCAACCTGTCGTCAGACACGATTTTTACCGGTAACCACGCGGGCGGCGGTGGCGGGGTCGGATCGTCAACCGGCAGCATGGTTGACGTCAATTTCGCCTATTTCCATCCCATCAACATTGCCGTTCCCGCCGGTGGCACGGCAGACGCCCAACAGATCGATCACGTTCTCTATGATCAGGATGCGCTTCAGCTGGCCGGTATCGGGGGCCATGGCGGAGGGGGCAACCTCGCGGACGCCCATTCGGCTCTCGTAGACGACATTCTGGGCTTCATGCATAGTTAGCGCAATTCCAGCAAAAGCGTGCAGCGGTTTGCGTTCGGAATCGCGTGACAACAATACTCTAGCGGATGGACTCCCCACTTGCTTTGCGGAGGCTCAATTGCACGGGACTGTTCTTCGTGCCATTTCAAGCCTTATGTTGAATTGCTTCCTCCGCCCGGCTTTCGTCTCCCGGGCCGACATGGCCACGGCCGGCTCATTGAGACGCCGAACATTCCACCATGACCTATCCGCATTGCCTTAAGGCGCGTCACAATCTTTCAGATTTGCTTGCCACACTTTAGAACGCCGTGCGTCCATTCGGACGCGCTAAGGACCTCTAACTCTTTTAATCTACGCATCGGCCCGCAAATCGATTCCGATTTTCGGGCCGATGCGTAGGCCTTTGTTTTCGCATGTCGTCGTCACAAAACCGCTGTACACTTTTGGGTGACATGCTTTGGATTTCGGCGGCGAGGCAGTTGCCTCCGGCCTGCGTCTGCGGCTACCGGCGCAGTGCTGCCTGAGTGAAAACGATGCTAACTGGTATTTATGCGTCGCCAGAGCCGAGTTTTTCAATAATCATAACGGGTTATCCGCGATCTCACGCTTGTGTCACTTTTCGCGTTAGTCGCTTTCACTGTCGAGGTCTGCACCTGCTTTGAATTGAGAAATGGAAACAAAGCCGAGCTGATCGGCAGCTCGTTATATCCAACGGCTCTTTCCGGAAAGGGTCTGTAGTAGATCGGCTGCCTTTTCAGTGCCTTTGAAAGCTTTGTTGACTTGCTTGCCGTACGTCAATTGGGCGAAGACTGGAAAGTCTGCAGCGACAAGTCGATTCAGCAGATCCTCGAAACAAGCTTTTCAACATGCTCTGCAAGCCCAGTTATCTCTCGATGAAGCTTTATAGACTATAAGAATTATCATGAGAGATCAGACTATTGATATCGAAAATACACTCGCTTTTTATCATGACATGAAGCGAGAACAGGAATAGTATCCAAAACTGTTGGGTTGCAAATATTCCGGGGAGCACGCAAGTGTCCGACAGTGTTAAACCTAAGCGCCGTATGGGGCGCAATGCACCAACTGTGATCGTTATTGAGCATTCTACACTGGCGCGCACCACCGTGGTGAAGCTTCTCGAGCGTGAACTCGCCGGTTGGAGTTTTATCGATCTGGTCTCGACCGAGAGCCTCGACCGAGCTCTTGGAGCTGAGGTGCGCTTGATTGCACTAGATCTCGCCGGTAGAGGTGTCGAGAGCACCAGCCTGCGGGATGACCTCGCGGCAATTGCTGCACGTTTTCCCGAGGCTTCTATCACGTTGCTCTCAGGTACCGACGACGTCGACATAGCCCGTCAGGCGCTCAAGATGGGTATCCGCGGCTTTTTCTCGACTTCACTGCCGATTGACATTGCCCTTGCCGGTCTTCGTCTCGTTCTGGCAGGAGGAACATTCTTCCCGCAGCTGTTGGGAGCTGTTACAAACGGCTCAAACGAGCATGGTCCGGCCAGAAGCGAGGCCGAAAAAAGCTTGGATGACAGGATGCAGTACCTGGCGATTGCCGATTTCACTCCCCGGGAAGCTGATGTCCTCGCAGAGTTGCAATCCGGCTGCTCAAACAAGGTAATTGCCGGAAAACTCAATTTATCGGGACATACGGTGAAGATGCATTTGCAACACATAATGCGCAAGTTGCAGGCGCAGAACCGCACTGAAGTTGTTGCCCGCTTAGGTCAAAGAGCCGCCGGCGGTCATGACGCCTCGCCGAGTTAGGCGGCGGCGAAGCGAAGACCTTACGAACCAAACGAAATCACCACAAATTTTGCTTTTCACGCGTCTCGGCACATTCGGACGACGGGGTCGTTGGTTCACGTCCTTCCAAGGCGGAAGCCGATCCTGCTACGCCCGAAAAGTTCAAACTGAACGGTTGTGTGCCACAAGCGAGCGGATCAAAGCCGTTCGAAGCGGAAATTGCGGACGCGACCGCTGTTCATCAGCACGCCGGTGACCCGGCCGTCTCCATCGCGGGTGAAGGTGAACCGGTCGCCATCACCGAGAAAATGATCCGGAGCGACCGCAGTCAGCGAGATTTCTCGGGATTTCAAAGATCTGAACACCAGGCCCGCCTCCCTGACCTTCACTTCATAGGGCATGTCGTTTTCGACCGGACGATAGGAGCCGGCCAGCTCGGCAAGCTCCATTGGTGAAGGCGTATATGCAGGCAATCGCCGGTATTGGTAGCCGCGCTTGCCGTCGACATAGGACGTAAGCTCGGTCGCCGGCTGACCTTCTTGTTGCTCCAGCTCGATCTCACTGTTTGGGAAATCGCTGAAACGGAAGCGACGATCATCCACTGCTTCAAGGGCATAGCCATCATACTCGATGTCGTAGCCGCCCAGCAACTTCCCATCATGCGTCGCGAGGCGGGCGACCCGGCCGGCTAGTCGCGCCTCGGCGTAATAGCCGGTGAGCAGTTCCAATGCATCCGCGTCGGGCTGTGGAAACCTGCTCGGCGCAGGTTCCGGTACCGGCTGCAACACATCCGCGAGGTAGATATCGGCGATCCGTCGGACGAGGGCGCTGGGCACGATCGACCCGAAATTGGCGAGGATCGCCACGGAGAAATGCTGCTCGGGAAAACGGATGAGATCGGAGCGGAAGCCGGCATCGCCGCCGGTATGTTCGACGATCGTTATGCCGCGATAGGTACCGATGCCGAGGCCCGCGGCATAGCCGATTTCACTGCCATCGTTCAGCCGGCCGCGTTCGAGCATCTTTGCGATGACGTCTGGCCCTCCTATGCGCCGATGGTAAAAATTTTCGTCCCAAAGCGCGAGATCTTCGACTGTCGTCAGCAGGCTGGTCGCGCCTACCGTGTCGAAATTGGTGTTTGAGATCTCTACCCCGGATTCCGTCTCCACATAACCGTCGGCGACATTCCTGACGACCTCGGCGTAGTTGTCGCGAAAGAACGTATTGCGCATCCTGAGGGGTTCGAAAATCCGGGCCGAGGTAAAGGCACGCAGGGACTGGCCGCTGACCGTCTTCACGACTTGCGCCAGTAAGGCATAACCCGTGTTGCAATAGAGATGTTCGTCGCCCGGCTGGAAATTCAGATCCTGCTGGCGGGAGACGACGGCAAGGATGTCGTCGTCGGTGATCAAGTCCTTGGAGTAACGCCAGCCTGCGAGGGACAGCAATTCCCAATGATCGCGGATGCCGCTGGTATGGTGGAGCAGATGTCGCAGGGTGATTGGCGCGCCGAAATCGGGCAGGTCGGGCACGTATTTCCGCACGGCATCATCAAGCGACAATTTTCCTTCGGCTGACAGCAGCAGGATTGAAAATGCCGCGAACTGTTTGGAGACGGATGCCGAATGAAAGACAGTGGACGGTCCGATCGCGATGCCATGGGCCAGATTGGCCATGCCGAAGCCGCGCTTATAGACAACATCGCCATCGCGTATGACCGCAACCGCGCAGCCGGGCGACTCTTGATTGCTCCAGGCCTCGAACAGTTGATCGACGCGTGCGGCTTCCCTCATCCGTGCCTCCCAAAACATTTTCGTACAGCAAGGAAGCGGAGAGCTGACGCAATTGCAAGGCGCGGAAAATGAAAAGCTGCGGACTGAGAGAGGAATCTTCCGGGACGGCGGCCCTTGCGCTAGCGGAAGAGCTGGCTGACATGGATACCGGCCGCTTTGGCTGCGTTCTCGCGCTTATGTCAACGACGATACCGTCCTCGGCATTCGCTCCGATCTGCGCGCTCTGGTCAGGCCTGGCAATGAGAGAACCGGAAGGCGCCTGACGACTGTCGAGACCGGTGACGCCGAGATCCCTATGACTGCTTCGTCAACGAAGCTTGAGGCGCGTGACCAAAGTCTTCGAGCGGCGGATCGTTGTAAGGACTGCTCCCAGCATTATTATCCAGAGTCCGATCGCCAGGATCTGGTTCTGCCCGCCCCACAACGGCTCGAGAAGGGATACCAATCCCGCCGCCGTGACCGCCGCCATCCGATGCTGCTTTGCCATCGGGCCAGAGAAGTCGCTGGGATTGCCGGTGGCGCGACCGAGTTCGCGGACATAGGCTGTCAACACGGCGAAGGCGCCGGCCGCCCAGCCCAGTCCCGGCATGCCGATTCCATATCCAACGCCGACGAATATCATCAGATCGGCGATGCGATCCGGAAACTCGTTCCAGAAAGGACCGTCAGCCTCTCCCTTTCCGCCTTCGACGGCGACCATGCCGTCGAACAGATTGCAAAGGAGGCGTGCCTGGCAGAATAGAACGGCCAGCAGCAGGTAGCAGGCACGTGGCAAGCCTGTTGTCTGTCCCGCCAGATAGAAAACGCCGCCGGCGATTGCTGCCGCCAGCATGCTGGCTTGCGAAATCTGGTTCGGCGTTATGGCCCGCGCGGCCATCCATCGGGCAATTGCGCCCGCCCAGCGGGTATTGCGGCTCGCCAAAGGTCTCCTGTCTCCTGTCTCCATCATGTGTCGAAACCTCGCCTTGCGGAGATTGAATAATTATAGATCGCTGCATAGGTCGTCGACACCAGCAGCGGCAGCGCGATGGTCCGGAGTATCTCCGGTGTGCCGCTCGCCGCGTGGATCGCCGCGAGAATGCTGGCCGAGCCAAGGCAGGCAATCAGCGGCGGCACCCAGAATCGTGTTGAACCGCTGAAGCGGCTGGAAAGCCAGTCGATCACCGATTTCAGGAAAAGCGTCAGGCAGGCGGATATCGTCCCCTGCACAAGACCGGCATAGAGCGGCGCTGGCATGGCATGAACGCGATTGGCAAAGACGGCCCAGCTGCCCATCGCCAGAAAAGCGAACAGGACGTGTACCACGCCGCTGCGCAACAGACGTTGCAGGACAACAGGCATCAGAGCGACCACCAGTAACGGGTAAGATGGAAGAAGATGGGTGCCGAGAAGACGACGGAATCCAGCCTGTCGATCAATCCGCCATGGCCTTCGATGAGATTGCCCCAGTCCTTGACACCGCGGTCGCGTTTGATCGCCGACATCACCAGGCCTCCGAAGAAGCCCATCAGCGTGATGACCAAGGCGAGAAGCCCCGCCTGCAGCGGTGCGAATGGTGTAATCCACCAGAGGCCCGTTCCAATCAGCGTCGCGCTGATGATCCCACCGACAAAGCCTTCGACCGTTTTCGATGGCGACAGTCTTGGCGCAATCTTCGTGCGCCCGAACAGTTTGCCCCAGACATATTGCAGGACATCGCTAAGCTGGACGACGATGACCAGAAAGGCGATCAGCAGAACATTGCGCCCCTCATATCCCGGTATCTTCAAGGTCAGCAGTGCAGGTACATGGGAAGCGCAGAAGACGCAGATCATCAGGGCCCACTGTACCTCCGCGATGCGAACGAGAAAGCGCTCCGTATCGCCTCGGAGTACCGAGATGATCGGCATCAGCAGGAAGGCATAGACGGGGATGAAGATCGAAAAGATGCCGTATTGTTCAGTCCAGAGCAGAAAATACTGGATCGGAACGACGACGAAGAAGGCTGCCGCAAGCGCCCAATGATCCGCCCTTCTTGTATTGATGAGGGTTACGAATTCGCGAAGTGCTGCGAATGAACAAAAGCCAAACAGGATCAAGACGCCGATGCGGCCCGCTATGAAAGCGATGCCGATCAGGATGACCATGACCCACCAGGCCTTGATCCGCGCGTTGAGGTTTTCGACAGCCGCATTCGAACCATTCGGCGAGAGGCGTTGCTGCAATATGTAACCGATGACTGACGCAACGATGAGCACGCCGAAGATTCCGGCTACGAGCGTCATAAGATCGGAATTCGGGCCACTCATTCGCCACCGCCTACAGTGTTCGGAGACAGAGCCAGGAGAGCGGCCTGCATCCGTTCAAGAAAAACATCCCTGTCTTCACCCGGCGCGATCTGCAAAGCGCTGCCGAAGGTCACTGTGCAGATCAGCGGTATCGGAACGATCTCACCCTTTGGCATGACGCGGTTCAGATTGCTGATCCAGACCGGCACTAGATCGACATCAGGGCGCGCCACGGCCAGATGGAAAATGCCGCTTTTGAACGGAAGGAGCCGGGCATCGGACTGGTTTCGCGTACCCTCAGGGAAGAGAATGAGGGACGAACCGTCATCGATGGCCGAGGCCATCTGCGTAACGGGATCTTCCGTCCGCTTGTCCCGATCCCTCGCGATCAGCACCGCATTGAAGACATCGCTACCGATGAAGCGATTGAGCCAGGATTTCAGCCAATATTCGGCCCCTGCCACCGGACGAGCCCGATGACGCAGTCTTGGCGGCAATACCGTCCAGACCAGAACGAAATCGCCGTGACTGGAGTGGTTGGCATAATAAACGCAGGGGCGGGAAGGCAGCCCTCCCTCGGGCCACACGGCGCGGACCGCCGTGACCGCGCGTGCGAACAGTACGATGACCGTCGCCGCGGCTTTTGTAAGCAATGCCTTCATTCACCACTCTGTCGATGTTAGCCGGGTCACCAATCGAAACTCTAGCATCGTCATCGGCGGAAGGAAGGAGCTTTGCAGGTTTTCAACCGAAAGGAGTAGACGGGCCGTCGGGCTCCGGCCGAAGCTGGTGGAGATCGAGAGGCTACTCAGTTGCCGCTGCTCAGACCCGAGGCGTCGTGTACATAATCATGAACTGATGAAACGACCGTAAATTGCGCGATTGGTTGTTGAAACTCATTTATCACTGGATATTCAACTGAGACCAAACTGCGTTTGAGCACCCAGTCAGCGATAAGGGGCGACATGACCGTCAAGAGTGCTTTGACGACATTCCACACGCCATCGCAGCTCTCGAACGGTGAGACCAATCCAAGCTCTGCCGAGCCGGGAGCAGTCACTCTACTCCGGAGGCGTGTCTTCGACATGCTGAGTTGTCCCGTTTAGCGGCTGCAGCCAAGGTTCGCGCCTCTTCGTCCAGACCTCAATTTCCGGAAAGAGTCGGGCAGGCGCAGCGTCAAGCGAGCCCAAGCGTATCTCGACCTCGTTATCGTTCAGGCAGAACAGCCTGCTGCCGCATCGAGGGCAGAAGCTGCGCCCCTTGTAGGTCTCGACGTGGCCGGAAAATAAGAATGCGTCGCGCGACCAGTGGGCGAAGGATGTGAAGGACGATCCGCTTTCTTTCCGACAATCAGCGCAGTGGCAAAGACCGATGCGATATGGCTCTCCCGCCACCTGATATCGAACCGCGCCACACAGGCAGCCGCCATGACGAGCCATGGTTTCCTCCATTGTCGTTTTCCGTCTGTAATTAATAGAACCGATTTCGCCGAAGGAAGGTTCACTTGGCGCTCGATGCGAATGCTTAAAGACGCCTTTGAGGTACCGTCCGTGTGCAGATCAGGCCCTGCCTTGGTCCACGTCGACTTTGCGGCGGAAGCAGATCACTCGAGTTGTCTCGCCGGGCTGTCCATCTATGACACGCTAAGGACCATCAGCTCATTTCAAGGCTTGCTCTGCTTCGGCCCCGTAGGAAACAACGCAGTTCCTTCCTCTTTTCTTGGCAAGGTAGAGAGCCGCGTCAGCCTGGCGTTGAAGGTCTTCCGCCGACGCCCCGGCACCGTCTCGCGTCGCTGTCGCTACTCCAATGCTCACGGTGATATAAGGGATGACGTGAGATGTCGGATTCGGAAGAGAGGCAGCTTCCACACGTCCTCGGATTGTCTCAGCGACTGCCCTGGCAGCCTCTTCATGGGCGCCTGGAAGAAGAACAAGAAATTCCTCACCTCCGTAGCGAGCGACCTGATCCCGCTCATCTCTCATGCTGCTCTGAATAATGCCGGCAACCTTGACCAGGCAGCGGTCGCCCTCGGAATGACCGAGATTATCGTTGAGCTTCTTGAAGTCGTCGATATCGCACATCAGCATCGCGACACCGTTGTTTGGGCTATGATCGTCGTTCCAGCAACGCTGCAGCGCGTCCATCATCGAACGTCTGTTCGCGACACCTGTCAACGGATCTGTTCGCGCAAGCAGTTCGAGGCGGGCAT
Source organism: Hyphomicrobiales bacterium (assembly GCA_900468805.1). GTDB lineage: Bacteria > Pseudomonadota > Alphaproteobacteria > Rhizobiales > Rhizobiaceae > Rhizobium. Next base: position 15,425 of record UEIF01000022.1, read on the forward strand.
TTGCATCAGTCAGGTCCGCGAGGCGATTTCGATCCCGCAGTTCAAGCAGGAAAGTCTTCTGGGCGAGGATTGTTGCTGTGCGGCGCGCCACCACGGTTGCAGCCACGCCGCTTGTGAAAAACAGTGTTCCCGCAATTGCACTACCCACGCCGATGTCCGGATTTCGCAGCTGAAACACGAGGTAGATGCCCAAGGCGTAGGCACCAATCGTGATGCTCCAGCTTAATGGGACAGGGAATATAACGATGGCGGTGACGGCCACAAACAGCATGATCGTGAGGTGCCGTTCATAAAACTCGCCACCAGTGTTGACGCCTACCAACGCCACGGACAGTAGAATCAGGAAAACCCCAGAAATAAGGAAAGCGCCCTGTTGCCAGGGGGACAGCGGCTTTCGAAAAGCTATCGCCGTGACGATCGCAGCGGGGGGAAGGATAGATGCTGGAAGCAGCATTGGCTCAACAGTCTCGATCGAAAGCAGGACGGCGTTGAGGCTCAAGGTCAGGACATCGAGCACGATAACCCAGACCATCCATGCGCGGATGATTTTTGAAGCCTGCGGCCAGGAGCGCTCGCGAAAAAGATAAGCTAGCTCACCATCGAGGTGGATATCACGCGTGCGCCCACCCAATTGGCGCTCGACTTCCTGCACAACGGTTGCGTTCAGCCTTTGCAGAGGCTTGCGTGGGGCTGTTCCGACCGATCTGCCATCGACTGTTGTTTGCGCCGCGTCCATATCGGAGATCTAGGGAGGAGGTGACCGCCGACAAGGCGATGTGCGCCTTCGGCCGGCAAGAGGCGCCCGTGGCCTAAAGAAGTCTCCTCGCGATCTGCAAACCTGTATCAGATCGGGGTGACGGGCTCTCGCCAGTCCGCCAGCCAAATTGTGTCGTTTTCGCATCACTTTCGATAAGGTTGTAAAAAACCGGTTGGCAATGGCGAATTGGTTCGGTACAAAACGCTCACCGCTTTAGATCGAACATAAGGGAGGCGTTGCATGACACCAGCAATCATCGAAACCTTCCCGCGTGGGATGTCCCGACACTAGGTCATTTCCATTCGCGGCCCGCCTCGAGGGCGCGACATGCGGTTTTCTCTTCCTTCATAGCCCGATTGATCTTACGGGATCATTTCGTCTCCCGTTCGGGCTGTGCCATCTAACTCTCGATTTTGAGGACCGGTTGCCGAAACACGGGGCCGGGCTGGTTAAAATGACTCGCAAGAAGCTCGATTTCCGCGCCGATGCCTATCGCCACGTGCTCGGCTTTGTTTTTCATCATTGGAGCCATCGGCCGGCATTGGTCGGCATCATCATTGTGCTGGTGATTGCCAGTACGTTGGCCGAAGTCATGGTGCCGGTGTTTTCCGGCAGGATCGTCGATGCCATTGCCGGCAGCAATGCAGCTGATGATGCGTTCCGCGCCTTTGTCATCGTCGTCGTTCTGGGCCTGACCAGTGTGGTACTGCGTTGGTTCATTTTCAATGGTATCATCCGGTTGACACTGCGCATCATGGCGGATGTGGTCAATAACGGCTTCCACAAGGTGCAGCGGTTCTCGACCGACTGGCACGCCAATAGCTTTGCCGGTTCGACGGTGCGCAAGATCACCCGCGGCATGTGGGCGCTCGACTCGCTCAACGACCTGCTGCTGGTAGCCCTGTTGCCGTCCATCGTCATGCTCGTGGGCGCCAGTATCGTGCTGGGCAGTTACTGGCCGATCATGGGTCTGATCGTGGGGGCGGGGTCGCTGATTTATATCGGCGTAACCGTGGCGCTTTCAATGGGCTTCGTGTCACCGGCGGCGAGGCTTGCCAATGCCTGGGACACCAAGCTGGGTGGTGCGCTGGCGGATGCCATAAGCTGCAATGCGGTGGTCAAAGCCTTCGGCGCTGAAAGCCGCGAAGAGGCCCGCTTGCGCCACGTGCTGGCCAAATGGGACAGCCGCACGCGACGGACCTGGAAGCGCGGCACATCGAGCGGTACGATCCAGGGCTTCATGATGGTTTCCATGCAGGCAGGTATTCTGGGCACGGGCCTGATCATGTGGCAGCAGGGGCTGGCGACGGCTGGCGATATCACATTCGTGCTGGCAATGTTCTTCGTTCTGCAAGGCTATCTGCGCAATGTAGGCCAGGACATCCGCAATCTGCAACGTGCCGTCAACGACATGGAAGAACTGGTACTGCTCGACAAGATGCCGCTGGGCATCGAGGACAAGCCGCACGCCACGATTATCAAGATTGGCGAGGGCGAGATTGTCTTCGATCGCGTTACCTTCCAATATGGCGCGCATCCCACCCCGCTTTATGAGGACTTTTCGGTCACCATCAAGCCGGGCGAGCGGGTGGGCCTGGTGGGGCATTCGGGCTCGGGCAAGACGACATTCGTCAAGCTCATCCAGCGCCTCCACGACGTGACGTCGGGCTCGATCCGCATCGACGGACAGGATATCGCAGGGGTCAAGCAATCAAGCCTGCGCGGCCAGATCGCCATCGTGCAGCAGGAACCCATCCTGTTTCACCGCACGCTGGCGGAAAACATCGCCTATGGTCGACCGGCCGCCTCGCGCCGCGAGATCGAGTACGCGGCGAAACAGGCCAGTGCGCACGACTTCATTATGAACCTTCCCAAGGGTTATGAGACGATGGTGGGGGAACGCGGCGTCAAGTTGTCAGGCGGCGAGCGGCAGCGTGTCGCCATTGCCCGTGCCTTCCTGGCTGATGCGCCGGTGCTTATCCTGGACGAGGCGACGTCGAGCCTCGACAGCGAGAGCGAAGTGCAGATTCAGCAGGCCATGGAACGCCTGATGGACGGCCGCACGACGCTGGTGATCGCGCATCGGCTGTCCACGGTGCGGGCGCTGGACCGGCTGCTGGTCTTCGACAAAGGGAAGATTGTTGAAGAGGGCGACCATCAAGCGCTGATCCGGCTTAAGGAAGGCATCTATCGCCGGTTGTTCGAGCGGCAGGCGCTGGAGTTGACCAAGGGTCTGGTGGCTTGATGACCCACCACTGAACTTTCATCCGGCGGCGATTGGAGCCCAGGCCCTTTTTGAGCCGCTCCAGGTTTCTGGACCGGCGAAGGCTGGAGTTTTCCGGGGGGGTGAGGTGCTCATGACGCATCTACCCCCGATATGATTTGGTCCTCCAATGTGTCCAAACGCATTTGCGGGATCCGCGGGTCATCATGCCCGACCGCTCGGCCGATACCGGGCAGACGGGTGGAAACGTTGTTCGGCCGCCGAATGGTCTTCAGAGAGTAAGCCGTGTCTGCGTTCAGTTGCCAGACGAATGAGGATGTCAGCGACGAGCGACACATCGCGCTCGAACATGTCCTTCAGGTCGGCCACGCGCCTCTTCGACCGTCATTCGCCCCGAGGAAAACGCTGGTTCTCCTCCAGCACGTTGAGGTCCATATGATTGCGCATGTATCGCTCGGCGGCTTTCTGTAGCGGTTGATAGTCCCAGGGATAGTAAGACCCCTGCCGCAACGCGGGATAGACGACCCAGCGACGCGCCTGGCTTTCTCGAACCGCCGCATCGAAACCTGCAAGGTCCCAGCGTAGTTTTACTTGATTGAGAAGCGCTTCCAGCGTCTGCGCATAGGCCGGATCGCCGGCTAGATCGACCAGTTCGTGCGGATCGGCCTGAAGATCGTATAGCAAAGGCGGATCCTTCTCGCAGACCGTGAGTTTGAAGCGCCCGTCGCGAATTCCCACAAGCGGTGCAATCGATCCTTCGGCTGCATATTCCATCAAAACCGGACCGCGGGCGCTCGCGCCGTTCACCAGTTGTGCCAGATCTTCGCCATCCGTCCATTTCGCAATCGCCGAGATATCAAGACCGGCAAGACCGGCAAGCGTCGGCGTGACGTCGAGCGTCGAAACCGCCTGATCGACCAAGGCGGGCTGCCAGCCGGGCGCCGAAATCATCAGCGGCACACGCGCGGAGCCGTCGAAGAAGCACATCTTGAACCACAGTCCGCGCTCGCCCAGCATGTCGCCGTGGTCAGAGACGAACAGGATGACGGTATTGTCGCGCATCCGCGTGCGCTCCAGCACGTCGAGGATTTCTCCGACCTTCTCGTCGACATAGGAGATATTGGCGAAGTAACCGCGCCTCGCCCGCCGGACCTGTTCGGCGGTGATATCGAAGGCCCCGTTGTCGCAGGCCTCGAGCAAGCGTTTCGAATGCGGATCCATCTCGTCGAACGGCAGTGCCGAAACCGTTGGGTCGAGAACCGGGCAGTCCTCGTAGAGATCCCAGAATTTGCGCCTGGCCACATAGGGATCGTGAGGATGGGTGAAGCTGACGGTCAGGCACCAGGGACGCTCGTCTTGGCGGCGCGACAGGTCGTAGAGCTTTCGGCTGGCGTTGTAGGCGACCTCGTCGTCATATTCCAACTGGTTGGTGATTTCCGCAACGCCAGCGCCGGTGACCGAGCCGAGATTATGATACCACCAGTCGATACGCTCTCCAGGCTTGCGGTAATCGGGCGTCCAGCCGAAATCTGCCGGGTAGATATCGGTCGTCAGGCGTTCCTCGAAGCCGTGCAGCTGGTCGGGGCCAACGAAATGCATCTTGCCCGACAGGCTGGTGTGATAGCCGGCGGATCTGAGATGATGCGCATAAGTCGGAATGTCGGAGGCAAATTCGGCCGCGTTGTCGTAGACGCGCGTTCGGCTCGGCAGCTGGCCCGACATGAAGGAGGCGCGCGCCGGAGCACAAAGAGGGCTTGCCGTATAGCTATTGGCAAAGCGGACCGAACGTGCCGCGAGTGCCTTAAGATGCGGCGCATGCAGGAAGTCGGCCGGCCCGTCCGGAAACAGCGTGCCGTTGAGCTGATCGACCATGATGATGAGAATATTGGGACGCGCCATGATGTAATCGCTGTTGCTTGTGTTCGTTGGCTTTAAGGGGGAAAGGCCTACGGATGCATCCGCTACCGGTCGACGACCGCCTGACGGAACTGCTTGTAGGCGGCGGGTGCCGGTCTGCTTCGGCTAGCGCCGATCAGATCCATTGTCCTCTTCAGAAACGGCACTGGTCGTCGCATGAGTGATCCTCTCGGCGGCGTGGGTCGCAATTGGCACTTTAACGATAGCCGACCGAGTGACTGCGCACTATCGCCTCGCCGACATCGGTTGTTCCGGACAAGCGCGCGGGTCTGTTTTCCAGCGACAGACTTGCCGGCGACACCAAGGGTCGCGGCAAGACAGGTGTCGTGGCGGAGCGCATGCATGATGAGGTATTGGCTGGCCGCCGCCTCGACAGCATCTTGCGAGCACGTGGAAGGATCTTCATGTCGACCGCCCGACCGATGCCCACCGAAGAGGGTATTCTGGAGTTTCTGGAGATTTGCGAAGGCTTTTATCCGCCGGACGCGGTCGAAGCATCGATCCAGCAGCAACGGCAATGGTACGATGCGCTCTGCGCGCGGTTTGACCACCTTCTGCCGCAGGGGCTGGTCTATGCCGATGGCATGGTGCTGCGTATACCGATCCGCCGGTATCGGCCGCGGACAATCACGACATCAACCGTTCTCCTTTATCTTCACGGCGGCGGCTTCGTTGTCGGCTCGCTCGAAAGCCATCACTCGATCTGTGCTGAAATCGCAGATTTTGCCGGCGCCGAACTCGTTTCCGTCGATTACCGACTGGCACCCGAATACCGCTGGCCGGCGCAGAGCGAGGATTGCTTCCTCGTGTTGAAACACCTTCTGTCGTCTACCGGCGCCAAGGTCGTCCTGATCGGTGACAGCGCAGGCGCCAATCTCGCGGCGGGGCTGGCCGTACGGGCTTTACAAGAGGATCTGCCCGGCGTCGCCGGCCAGGTGCTGATCTACCCCGCGCTGGGTGGCGACCTGCAAACGGGTTCCTATGTCGAGATGGCGAATGCGCCGGGCCTGACCACGGCCGACGTCGCTTATTACCGTGACGTCGTAGAAGCTCCGCCGCGTGACCCGGTGGCCGAGCCGCTTCACGCAGCCTCGATCAACGGACTTGCGCCCGCCTTCATCACCGTTGCTCACTTCGATCCCCTGAGAGATGACGGCCGGACCTATGCTGCCCGGCTTGCGGCCGCAGGCATCGAGGTCTGGTTTCGGGAGGAGCCGCAGATGGTGCACGCCTGGTTGCGTGCCCGTCATATGAGTGAGGGCGCCCGGGAGGGATTCCGGGCGGTGCGCGAGGCAGTACGGCTATTTGCCTCGCGCTGAGGACTACATCAGGTCGCGGGCTATCTGCTTTTCGCCAAAGTCCTTCTCGAAGACTTTTAAACCACCTTCATAGGCAGTGACGGTGGCCGCGATGATCCAGTGTGTTGCCGTGCAGCCGATCGAGGCGGTGGCGACCGTGGTGACGGCCCAGCCGGGGCGCTTCATGTCGCAGGTCCAGGTGGACCGCCCCGTCATCGAGAGCGTGTCGTCTGATGCAATCGACCAAATCTCGTCTCGCAGCTGGCGCGTGCTGAGCCCGGTGTCGGGATGCTCGAAGAGGCCGGTATCCTCGCGAATAGCGTATTCGGTCCGGTTGGCCGACAGTTCGTGCGTGACCCGCCTTCTCGTCTCTCCCGGCGCATGCTCGATATATTTCGGCAGCGGATCGGGATTTTCCGGTTCCTTCACGGCAAAAAGCTGATGGTCGCCCAGAAGCGGCAGGGCGAACTCGACCGAAGCGGTGTCGATGACAAGTCCCGGATCGGTCGGCGGTGGCAGGATCATTGGCCAATAGGCCGTCGAAAGCGAAAGGCGGATGCGGTGACCCGCACGAAACCGATAGCCGAAGGCATCCAGAAGCAGCCGCACTGTCGTCTGTTTCCCGCGCTCCATGGGCTCCGGTTCGGCATTGCCATTGCGATGGGCAAGATTGAGGACACCGAATGCAACACGCGTTGCCGTACCGTCAGGATGCACGTCCACAAGCCGTGCGCAGATATTGGCGTTTTCGCCCTCACAACGCAGCGCAAGAGTGAGGGCGGGCCGGCCAAGATAGTCCTGATCGTCAGAAAGCGGTGCGGTTTCGAAAACCAGCGAGCCCGCATCATCCCCACGTTGATCCATCGCCATTTCGGCATCCGGTTTCAGCGTGAAATATTCCCCGGAGGCGGTTCCGGTATCGAGCGGCGAACGCAGATAGACGTCATTCGACAATGCCTGCGGGTCCGCCACACCTTCCTCGAGCCTGCCTGACGGTCCGACGTGCAGTGAATGCATCCTGGGTGCATGCCATGCATCCTTCGCGATCCAAAAACCTGGGTCGGCATCGCGGCGTAGTGCAGGCCGTACGGCATCGAGGACATAGGCGCGAAGCTGCGGCGTCTTCTCCGCACCGTTTTCCTCGCCGCGAAGCCAGCGGTTCCACCAGGCGATCGCCTCGCCGTGGAAGTCCGCGCGCGGCTTCGGCCAGGCGAAATGCGGATACTTGTGCACCCAAGGGCCAATCAACGCTTTCGCATCGGTCCCCAACCCCTCGATCGCCATCAATGGCGTATTGCGATAGCCGTCGGCCCAACCGGCAATCACAAGTGCCGGGATCCGGACACTCGAAAAATCTTCGCAAATCGAACCGTGCTGCCAGAAAGCGTCGCGCCGCTGGTGGGTGAGCCACTCCTCCATGAAGAAGGGCTCCTCCCTGAGGCGTTCCAGCCACACGTCCTTCCAGCGATCGCCGACGACGGCAGGATCTGGCGGGCGGGACTGGTAGCCGAGCATGGTCGCGGCCCAGGAGAGTTGCGCAGAAAGGTGACAGCCGTTCTTGTAATGGATGTCGTCATTATAGCGGTCGACGGTCGAGGCGATCGAAATGACGGCCTTCAGAGCCGGGGGACGAAGCGCTGCGACCTGCAGGCTGTTGAAACCGCCCCAGGAAATGCCCATCATGCCGACCGACCCGTTGCACCACGGCTGGGCGGCGATCCAGGCGATCAGTTCGCAGGCATTGGCAAGCTCAAGCTCGGTATATTCGCCGTCGATCACCCCCTCGGATTCGCCCGAGCCGCGGATATCGACGCGCACTCCGGCAATACCTGCGGCGGCAAAGACCGGATAGGTCGATTCATCGCGCAGGCTCGTGCCATCGCGCTTGCGATAAGGCAAGAATTCGAAGACGGCCGGCACCGGATCGGCGTCTGCTCCATCCGGCATCCAGATGCGCGCGGCAAGGCGCGTTCCGTCCTCAAGTGTGATCCACTGGTTCTCGATCGTCGTGAAGGAGCGTTGGCTCATGGTTCTCCCCGGAAGCAATTGTTCGGGCAGCCAACTGGGATTGGCCGCCTGAATGGTTCAGTTTCCGGCACTTTCCATCCGGCGGGTGGCGAGCACCTTTTCCAGCCAACCGATCTCCATTTCGGGAACGGATTTCAACAGCAGGTCGGTATAGTCGTCGAAGGGCGGCGAGAGCGCCTTCGTCTTCGGGCCGAAGCGCACGAGCCTGCCGCGATGCATCACAGCGACACTATCTGCAATGGCGCGCACGATGGCGATGTCGTGGGTGATGAAGACATAGGAGAGCTTTTCCTCCTCCTGCAGGCGCAGCAGCAGCTTCAGGATACCTTCGGCCACCAGCGGGTCGAGCGCTGAGGTCGGCTCGTCGCAGAGGATGAGCTCGGGTCTCGCGGCAAGGGCGCGTGCGATCGCCACGCGTTGCTTCTGCCCGCCGGAAAGTTCGGCCGGGTAGCGGTTCATGAAGCCGTTGCCCATCTCGATCTGGTCGAGCAGTTCCTTCACCCGGGCAGTCTTCCTGGTGCCGCGCAGGCCGTAGTAGAAGGTCAGCGGCCGGCCGATGATGTCGCGCACGGTCTGGCGCGGGTTCATCGCCGTGTCGGCCATCTGATAGATGAGCTGGATGCGGCGCAGGTCGTCGCGTGGCCGGTGCCGGACTTCAGGCGTCAGTGGTTTTCCTGCAAAGGATATCGTACCGGCGGTCGGTGCCAAGAGCCCGGTGATGGCGCGGGCGAGCGTCGACTTTCCCGAGCCAGATTCGCCGACGATTGCCAGCGTCTGTCCCTTTGGGACATGCAGGCTGATATCGTTTAGCACCTTGAAGCCATTGGAATATTCCGCGCTGACGTTTTCGACCTTCAACAGTGTGTCGGACTGGTCAATCGCCTCCTGTCGCAGCGTTTGCCGGACATTGACGAGGGCGCGCGTATAATCCTCCCGCGGTTCTTCGATGATCTGCTTGACGCTGCCATATTCCACGGTTCTGCCGTGCCGCAGCACCATAATGTCGTCGGAGATCTGGGCGACGACAGCCAGATCATGGGTGATGTAGAGAGCAGCGGTATGGGTCTCTTCGATCGCATGCTTGATCGCCGCCAGCACGTCGATCTGGGTGGTGACGTCAAGCGCCGTGGTTGGCTCGTCGAAGACGATCAGTTCGGGATTGGAGCAGAGCGCCATCGCCGTCATGGCCCGCTGCAGCTGGCCGCCCGAGACCTGGTGGGGGAAGCGTTCGCCGAAGCTTTCGGGATGGGGAAGGCCAAGCACCTGAAACAAGTAGAGCGCCCGTTTCTTCGCCTCCTGCTTATTCATCAGCCCGTGCTTGACCGAGGCCTCGATCACCTGGTCGCCGAGCCGGTGGGCGGGATTGAAGGCGGCCGCGGCCGACTGTGCGACGTAGCAGACGCGGGCGCCACGGATCTGCCGGATGCAGCCCCTGCCGAGGGTGAGGATATCGCTGCCGTCAAGCAGCACCTGGCCACCGGTAATCTCCGCACCGCCGCGACCATAGGCAAGCGCAGAGAGCCCGATCGTCGACTTTCCGGCGCCGGATTCGCCGATCAGGCCGAGCACCCAGCCTTTCTGCACATCAAAGGAAACGCCGTCGACGATGGTCACACGCTTCGGCGCTTCGCCCGGTGGATAGCTGGTGGCTTCGATCTTGAGATTGCGCACGGAAAGAAGATCAGGCATCGCCGCGCCCTCCCTTGAGGCTCGAGGTTCGTTTCAAAAGCCAGTCGACAACAAGGTTGACACAGACGGCAAGCACGGCGATCGCCGTCCCCGGCACGAGGGCGGCCGAAATGCCGAAGATGATGCCGTCCTTGTTGTCTTTGACCATCCCGCCCCAGTCGGCCGAAGGCGGCTGGATGCCGAGACCGAGGAAGGACAATGTCGACAGGAACAGGATCGAGAAGGCAAAACGCAGGCCGAACTCGGCAAGCAGCAGCGTCATGGTATTCGGCAGGATCTCCCGGAAGATGATCCAGAGCTTTCCTTCGCCGCGCAGCTTGGCCGCCTCGACGAATTCCATGACCGCGACATCGAGCGCCACGGCACGGCCGAGACGATAGACACGGGTGGAATCGAGGATAGCCATGACGAGGATCAGCACGATGATGTTCTGTGGCAGGACAGCAAGTACCACGAGCGCGAAGATCAGCGTCGGGATCGACATCATCAAGTCGTTGAAACGGGAGAAGATCATGTCGATCATCCCGCGCGAGACGGCTGCCGTGAAGCTCAAGATGACGCCTAGCGAAAAGGAGATGATGGTGGCGGCGAGTGCCACGAAGAGTGTTGTGCGCGCGCCGTAGATCAGACGAGAGAGGATGTCACGGCCGAGATTGTCGAGGCCGAAGATATATTGCGCGTCCGGTATCTGCCAGACGCTGCCGACGACCTCGGTCTCGCCGTGGGGAGCGATGAAGGGCGCAAAGAGCGCGAAGATGAAAGCGACGGCGATGCCGATCATGCCGATCCAGGCGGTGATGGGGATGTCTCTCAATCTCATCTTGGATGCCTCAGCCTGGGATTGGCGATGATGGCGAGGATGTCAGCCAGCATGTTGAGGAAAATGTAGACGGCAGCAAAGATCAGGCCGCAGGCCTGCACCACCGGCATGTCGCGCACGGTGACGGCATCGACCATATACTGACCCATACCCGGGTAGACGAAGACCACCTCGACCACGACCACGCCCACCACAAGATAGGCAAGGTTCAGCGCCACGACGTTGATGATCGGTGCAAGTGCGTTCGGCGCGGCATGCTTGACGATCGAGCGGAATGCAGAAAGCCCCTTCAATTCTGCCGTTTCCATATAGGCCGACGACATGACGGAGAGAATTGCAGCGCGTGTCATGCGCATCATGTGGGCAAGCACGACGAGCACGAGGGTCGCCGTCGGCAGGGCGATGGCCTTCAGCCGGTCGACGAAGCCCATGCTCTCGTAGACCGTGGCGGGAAAGGTGGCGACGCCGAATTTCACGGCGAAAAACATGATGAGCAGGTAGCCGATGAAGAATTCCGGCAACGAGATCGCCGCAAGCGAAATGATGTTGATGATCTTGTCCGGCAGGCGGTTTCGGAAGTGTACCGAGACCATGCCGAGACCGACGGCAAGCGGAACGGAGATCAACGCGGCAAATCCCGCAAGGAAGAGCGAGTTGCCGAGCCGCTTGCCTATCTGCTCGCTGACGGAATTCTTGCTGGCCCAGGAGGTGCCGAAATCCCCCTTTACGGCATTTCCGAGCCATTCGACGTAGCGTGTCGTCACCGGCCGGTCGAGCCCGAGATCCTTGCGGATATTGGCAACCGCCTGCGGCGTTGCCGACTGGCCGAGATAGGTCGTGGCGAAATCGCCAGGCAGGGCTTCAAGGCCGCCGAAGATCAGGATGGAGACGGCAAAGAGCAGGATGATGCTGAGCACGAAGCGCTCGAGAATGAGGGCAAGCAGCGGAAAACGCTGGCGGAACCTAAGGCCGGGCAGGATATTGCCTGGGATCGGATTGGACATGATGAAGGCCTCGCGCTGAAACGTCAGGAGGACCGCGGGGGTATCCCACGGTCCTGGCTTCGGTGGAGATCGGAGGGCAGACGCCCTTCGTCAGGCCTCCAGCCAGACGCGTGTCGCGACGTATCCATTCGACATGTCGTTGCCGATGTCGTGGACATAGCCTTTCACCTGTTTGGTGGAGGCGTTCACGAAGTCGTTGAACATCGGCAGGATGACGCCACCTTCGTCGCGGACCATCATCGCCATGGCGCGATAGAGCTCCTTGCGCTTGGCCTCGTCGAGTTCGGAACGGGCCTGAAGCAAAAGCTTGTCGAAATCCGGACGCTTGAAGCGGGTGTCGTTCCAGTCGGCCGTCGAAAGGTAGGCGGTGGAATACATCTGGTCCTGCGTCGGACGCCCGCCCCAGTAGGATGTGGAGAAGGGCTGGACGTTCCAGACGTTCGACCAGTAGCCGTCGCCGGGCTCGCGCTTGACCTCTATCTCGATGCCAGCTTTCTTGCAGCTTTCCTGATAGAGGACGGCAGCATCGACGCCACCCGGGAAGGCGACTTCCGATGTGCGCAGCAGAACCGAGCCGCTATGGCCCGACTTCTTGTAGTGGAAGGCCGCCTTGTCCGGATCATAGGCGCGCTGTTCGATGCCCTCTGGGAACAGCGCGTAGGTGCTATTGATCGGGAAATCGTTGCCGACTTTGCCGTAACCGCCGAGGATCTTCTGCACCATGGTTTCACGGTCCATGGCGTATTTGAGCGCGAGGCGCAGGTCGTTATTGTCGAACGGTGCCTTGTCGCAATGCATGATAAAGACGTAGTGGCCACGCCCGGCGGTCGAAAGGATTTCGACAGTCGGAGCGCGCTTCAGGAGATCGACAGTCTTCGGATCGACGCGGTTGATGTAGTGCACCTGGCCGGACGAAAGTGCGGCGATGCGCGCCGTGGCATCGTTCATCCCGATGATTTCGACGGAATCGACATAGCCACGATCGGTGCGCCAGTCGTCGGCGTTTTTCTCGAAGGTGGCGCGCACGCCCGCCTCGAAGCTCGTTAGTTTGTAGGGGCCGGTGCCGATCGAGGCGAGCGGATCGTCCACACCGCCGTTCGGCTGGATGACCAGATGATAGTCGGTCAAAAGCAGCGGCATGTCGGCATTGCCTTCAGACAGCGTCAGAACAAGGTCGGCGCCGTCCGCCTTGATTTCCTTGATCGAGCCGAGAACGCCGAGCGCGCCGGATTCCGATGCCTTGTCAGTATGACGCTTGAGGGTCGCGACCACATCATCGATCGTCAGTTCCTTGCCATTGTGGAACTTGACGCCCTTGCGGATCTTGAAGGTCCAGATCGCCGCATCCTTCGACGGCTCCCAGGATTCGGCAAGCGCCGGCACCGCGGCACCCGTCAGCGGGTCGGATTCAACCAGCATGTCGCCCCAGCAGCGACCGACGCAGAACATGAACTGTGACAGGAATTTCGCCGGATCCTTGGAGTCGGTTGCAGCTCCGCCCTCCAGGCCAAGCTTCAGATGACCGCCGCGCTTCGGTTCGGCGGCTTCGGCACTTTCGGTAAAGAGCTTGTCGGCAACAGCAAGCGTCAGGCCGGCTGCCATGGCACGTCCCAGGAATTCGCGGCGGCTGAGGCCGCCGGCGGTCACCCGGCTTGCGAGATATTTCGTGTAGTCGTTCATTCCCCTTCTCCTTCTTATGGTGCGTTGACTTCGATTTTGGGCATGATCCACGCGCGGTTTCCTCTTCCGTTCGTGGTGCCCGTACGCTTGCGGGAAGACGATGCGGTTGCCGCCGCCTTGTTAGCGTCCTTTCCAGTTAGGGCTTCGTTTCTCGGCGAAAGCCCGTGCGCCTTCCAATTGGTCCTCGCTCGAATAGAGACTGTCGACCGTTGCAAACTGCCGTTTGGTGATTTTGTTCATGGCAGTCTGGAAGGTCGAGCCCTCCGATTCACGCACGATTTCCTTGATTGCCGCATAGACGAGCGGCGGTCCGCTTTCGAGCAGGCGGGCAAGATCCCAGGCCCGCTCCATCAGCTTGTCCGTTGGCAGGATTTCGTTGACGAAACCCCAGCGATGCGCCTCCTGGACGTCAAGCCAGCGGCCGGTCAAAAGCATGTCCATGGCGATATGATAGGGAATGCGCTTCGGCAGCTTCACCGAAGCGGCGTCGGCAACCGTGCCGGAGCGGATTTCCGGAAGGGCGAAGGTCGCATGCTCGGCTGCTAGGATCAGGTCGGCCGAGAGCGCGATCTCCAGCCCGCCGCCGCAACAGATGCCGTTGACAGCACAGATGACCGGCTTGTTGAGATCGCGCAGTTCCTGCAGCCCGCCGAAACCGCCGACACCATAATCGCCGTCGACCGCGTCGCCTGCAGCGGCTGCCTTCAGGTCCCATCCGGCACAGAAGAATTTCTCGCCCGCGCCGGAGATGATCGCCACGCGCAGCGTAGGGTCGTCGCGGAAATCACGGAATATCAGTCCCATGGCGCGGCTGGTGGCAAGGTCGATGGCATTTGCCTTCGGCCGATCGATGATGACTTCCAGCACTGCGCCAACCTGTCGGGTGCGAATGGGGTCGCTCAACCTATGCTACCTCCTTCGCCGGATCAGGGCATCGACTGCGGCAACGCCGCGACTTTCGGGAAGAACCAACAATGGATTAATGTCCAGTTCCTCCAGCCGTGCCGCATTCATTACGACATAATCTGCCGCCCGTGCGACAGCCGTTACGGTCGCCTCGAGGTCGCCTCTCGGGCGTCCACGATAGCCATCGATCAGTTTTGCGATCTTCAGGCGTGTAATTGCCTCGGAAATCTCCGCTCTCGTCGTCGGCAACGGCAAAATGACGGAATCCTCCAGCAATTCGACGAAAATCCCGCCGGCGCCAAGCGTCAGCGACAATCCGAAAACCGGGTCGCGGGAGGCGCCGATAATCAGCTCGGCGACGGGACGGTCGATCATCTGCTCGACCAGAAAACCGCTTGTCGCAGCCATCTTTGATGCGGCATCCGATACGGCCTTTGCATCCTTCAGGTTGAGTGCGACTGCGCCAGCCTCTGTCTTGTGGGCGATGCCCAGAGCTTTCAGGACGACGGGGAAACCGATCCGCTCAGCGCAGTCTGCCGCCTGAAGGGGCGAGCTTGCAATCAGGCCTTTGGGTATCCGAAGGCCGGCGAGGTTGAGTTCGGCCTTGGCATCGGCCTCCGTCAGCGTTTCGATTGCGCCTTCAACGGACGACACATCGAGAAGCGGCAGAGGAGGTGGTTTGCGCCAAGCACGGCCGATACCGACTGCGACTTCCGCAGCAACCAGGGCTTCATCAATGCCGCAGAAGGGAACGACGCCTTCGGCGATCAGGCGGCTGGCAACGGCTTCCGGCATGGTCTCGGGTAGGGTCGCCAGGATCCCGGCGAGCGCACCTGTCGCAGAGGCGGCGGCAATGACGGCATCCGCCGTCGTCATCCAGTCGGCCGTACTGCACCGGTCGGTGCGGGGAAAATCGAGCACGACGAGATTAAGGGCGTAGCCGCCCTCGAACATGGCAGTGAAAGCCTCTTTCTGGCGCGCAAGATCACCCCACACAAACGTGTGGTAGTCGAGCGGATTGGAGAGCGTCACCATATCGCCAAGTATGCGTCTCAGACGCGGCAATTGCTCGGGTTCGAGGTCCCGGAACGTGACGGCGCGCCCGATTGCGGCATCCGCCATCAACGAGGCCTCGCCACCCGAACAGCTCATCGAGGAGATTGAAGGGCCTGGCAGCGGGCCGGCGACATGCAGGAGCTTGAGTGTTTCAAGCAGCGCCGGCAGCGTTTCGACGCGACCCAGGCCTAGGCGGGCAAGCACCGCATCGGCCAGTGCATCGCCACCGGCAAGCGATGCTGTGTGGGAGAGCGTTGCCTGCCTTGCCTGTTCGGACTTGCCGACTTTCAGCACGACGACAGGCTTTCGCGTCAGGCGGGCGGTAGTGGCGAGCCGTTCGAGCGCTACTGGATCTCCAAAGCCTTCGATATGCAGGCCAAGCGCCGTCACGCGGGGGTCGGAAAGCAGGCCACAGGCGACGTCGGACAGCGAAGTTTGCGCCTGGTTGCCTGCCGTTACGACATAGGCGATCGGCAGACCACGTGTCTGCATGGTCAGGTTGAGGGCTATATTCGACGATTGGGTCAGGATCGCCACGCCGCGTTCGACGCGCGTCATGCCGTGCTGGTCGGGCCAGAGAAGCGCGCCGTCGAGGCCATTGATGAAGCCGTAACAGTTCGGTCCGAGGATCGGCATGTCGCCTGCAGCGGCAATCAGCGCCTGTTGCAGATCGGCGCCATCGGCAAGTTCCACCACGGCCTCGCGGAAGCCCGAGGCATAACAGACTGCGCCGCCGGCGCCAGCCGCCGACAGGCTGCGGACGATCTCGATGGTCAATGTTCTGTTGACGCCGACGAAGGCCGCGTCTGGCGGAGAGGGCAGTTCGGAAACGTTCTTGTAACAGCGCCGTCCGAGGACCTCGTCGAGCGTCGGATGAACGGGCCAGATCTCACCCGCAAACCCCATCCGGTCGCACTGTTCGATCACCCGGCGCGCCTCACGGCCGCCGAAGACTGCGATCATTTGTGGTCTGAACAGGCGCTCGAGCGGGCGGGACGTCATCGGCTACGCTCCCAGACGCCGCAGGAGATCGCGGCTGATGATATGGCGCTGGATCTCCGATGTGCCGTCCCAGATGCGCTCGACGCGCGCATCGCGCCAGAAGCGGGCGAGCGGCAGATCGTCCATCAGGCCCATGCCGCCATAGATCTGGATCGCCTCATCCGTTACGCGGCCAAGCATTTCAGAGGCGTAGAGCTTGGCCGAAGCGATTTCGCGATCGGAGGATAGGCCGGCATCCAGGCGCCATGCCGCCGAAAGCGTCAGCCAGTCGGCTGCGTCGATCTCCGTGATCATGTCGGCAAGCTTGAAGGAGACGCCCTGGTTGGCGCCGATCGGCCTGCCGAACTGCTTGCGCTCGGCGGCATAGGACAAGGCCATGTCGAAGACGCGTCGCGCCCTGCCGACGCAGGTGGCGGCGACCGTCAGCCGCGTGCCGTAGAGCCACTGGTTGGCAAGCTCGAAACCGCGATGCACTTCACCGAGCACTTGGGACTGCGGAATACGGCAGTCGGCAAAGCTCAGGGTGCAATTGTGATAGCCGCGGTGGGAGACGGAATCATAGCCTTTGAGAATTTCGAAGCCCGGCGTGCCGCGGTCGACCAGAAATGCGGTGATCTTCTTCTTAAGGCCCTTTGGCGTTTCCTCCTCGCCGGTTGCAGCAAAGACGATGATGAAATCGGCGGCATCGGCATGTGAAATGAAATGCTTGGTGCCATTGAGCACGAAATCGCTGCCGTTGCTGCGAGCGGTGCATTTCATGCCGCGCATGTCAGAACCGGCGTCCGGTTCGGTGATTGCCAGCGCGTCGATCTTTTCTCCGCGGACGGCAGGAAGCAAATAACGTTCTCGCTGTTCACCCTCGCAGGCCATCAGGATGCCGGAGGGACGCCCGAAAAAGACTGTCAGCGCCATGGAGCCGCGGCCAAGTTCGCGCTCGACCAGCGTGAAGGTGACATGGTCGAGGCCAGCGCCGCCGGCCTCTTCGGGGAAATTGCAGGCATAGAAGCCGAGATCGATGCATTTGCGCCGAATCTCAACCGCGAGATCCGGCGGGACGATGCCGGTGCGCTCGACTTCGTTTTCATACGGATAGATTTCGGTTTCGACGAAGCTGCGGACCGTCTCGACGATCATTTCCTGTTCTTCGCTGAGGCCGAAATCCATGCTGATCTCCTTACCGTTTCTGACCGACATGGCGGCCGGCGCCTTCCGGGGGAGGCAGCGTTGAGTGAGCCGCCGCAATAGCATTCGCCTTGTCGAGCACGTGTGATGGCGCTGGGGTCGCCTTGCCGGCGCCGGTATCGACATGCAGCAGCATCTGCTCGGCAGAGGCGAGCACGGCGCCGCTCTCGGTGTCGCAGATCGTATGGAAGAGGTGCAGCCGCTTCTCATCGACTGCGAGGATCTGGCATGTCGAATGGATGGCCTGCCCGAGCTTTGCCTCGCCGAGATGGCGGATATGGGTCTCGACCGTATAGTAGCTCTGCCCGGCCTCGACATAGGCAAGATCAACCCCGATCAGGCGCAAGAGCGCGTCGGAGGTGTCGCCAAAGACCTGCAGGTAGCGATGCTCCGTCATATGGCCATTATAGTCGACCCAGGCGGGGCTCACCTTCGTCTGGACGAGCTTCAGGCGCTCTGTAGGATCGGCAGCAGCGGTTTTCCCGCCGCCTGCAGCCCATAGGGCACGTTCGAAATCCTTCAGCAACTCGCCAGCGCCCCAGCCCTTGCCGTCGTTTCCAGCCTTCAGCGCCTGCAGGATGCCGACGAGGTTTTCGTCGCGGATGCGCTCCAGGGCGCGGATTGAGAGGCCGGCAGCCTGTTCGTCGGACTGTTTTCCGATCTTCTCGATCAGCGCGTCGTCGAGATCGACGACGTCGGTAAGCTTCGTCCAAGGCCAAGCGAGACACGGGCCGAACTGGGCGAGGAAATGGCGCATGCCAGCCTCGCCGCCGGCGATGCGATAGGTCTGGAACAGGCCCATCTGCGCCCAGCGCAGTCCAAAGGAATAGCGGATGACGTCGTCGAGCGTCTCGACGGTGCAGATATCGTCATGGATGAGCCAGAGCGCCTCGCGCCAGAGCGCTTCGAGCAGCCGGTCGCCGACGAAGGCCTCGATCTCCTTGGCGATATGGACGCCCTTCATGCCGATCGGGGCCAGGCGCTCCATCGCTGCCTCGATGGTGGCTTTCGAGGTTTTCTCGCCGCCGACGATTTCCACCAGCGGTAGCAGGTAGACGGGATTATAGGGATGGGCGACGAAGAGACGCTCGGGATGCTTCATGTCACGCTGCAGATCGCTCGGCAGCAAGCCGGAGGTAGACGAGCCGATCAGGGCATCCGGGCGTGCGGCAGCGTCGATCTCGCTCAAGACGCGGCGCTTCAAATCGAGCCGTTCCGGCACGCTTTCCTGGATCCAGTCGGCACCGGAGACGGCCTCTTGCAGGGACTTTTCGAAGGTCAGCCGGCCGCGTGGCGGCAGCGGTGCGCCAGTCAGCATCCCATAGGCTTTTTCCGCATTGGCAAGGACCTCGCCGACGATGCGGCTTGCTTCGGGATGCGGGTCGAAGACGCTGACATCAATGCCGGCAAGCAGAAAACGTGCAATCCATCCGCCGCCGATGACGCCGCCGCCGATACAGGCCGCTTTGGTAATCCCTGTCATTTCGTCCTCAGCGCTTCGTCAAATTCAGTTTCTTGCGGACGTCCTCAGGACCGATGATCCGGGCGCCCATGCCTTCGACCAGCTGCACGGCCTTTTCGACGAGCTGCGCATTGGTGGCGAGAGCGCCCTTGCCGATATAGAGATTATCCTCCAGGCCAACGCGGACATTGCCGCCCGCCAGAACCGCGGCGGCCGGATAGGCCATGGCGTTGCGGCCGATCGAAAAGGCCGAGAAGGTCCAGCTGTCGGGCACGTTGTTGACCATTGCCATGAACGTGTTGATATCGTCAGGAGCACCCCACGGAATGCCCATGCAGAGCTGGATCAATACCGGATCCTCGATCAGGCCCTCTTCGGCGAGCTGCTTTGCAAACCACAGATGGCCAGTGTCGAAGGCTTCGATCTCGGGGCGCACGCCGAGATCGGTCATCTTCTGCGCCATTGCCCGCAGCATGGCGGGCGTGTTGGTCATGACGTAGTCGCCGAGACTGAAGTTCATCGTGCCGCAGTCGAGCGTGCAGATCTCCGGCAGGCATTCGGCGACATGGCTGACGCGCTCGGTTGCCCCTGCCATATCCGTCCCCTCTGTCTTCAGGGGGAGGGGGCTTTCAACGTCTCCGAAAATCAGGTCTCCGCCCATGCCGGCCGTCAGATTGAGGACCACGTCGATATCGGCCGAACGGATGCGGTCGGTAACCTCTTTGTAGAGGTCGTTGCGACGGCTCGCAGCACCGGTTTCCGGATCTCGCACGTGACAATGAACGACTGCCGCCCCAGCCTTGGCGGCGTCTATCGCGGAATCCGCGATCTGCTTGGGAGTAATGGGGACGTGGCTGGATTTCGAAACCGTATCGCCGGCACCGGTGACGGCGCAGGTGATGAAAACATCGCGGTTCATCGCAAGAGGCATGTTTGTCGTTCTCCCTCGTCTTGAGGGCATTACGCGCCAGGAAGGGAGAGGATGCTTTGCATTTTCGGAATTGATCGATACATTATCGGAACGCGAGGGAGGGGAGCGTGCTGGAGCGATCGACGGAACGGCTCGACATCGATCTTCTTGTCCTGCCGGACACCAATCTGATCCTGATTGCCTCGATCATCGAGCCGTTGCGCGGGGCAAACCGCATCTCCGGCAGCGAGCTCTACCGCTGGCGCATCTTCACGCCGGATGGGGCAGCAGTGCCGACGACCAGCCATATCGCCATACCTGCGCATGGGATATTCCAGACGACGACATCAGACACACCGCTCTTCGTGCTGGCGAGCTACAACTGGCGTCAAAGCGCGACGCAAAGCCTGAAGATGCAGCTATCGCAGGCGGCACGCCACCGGACGATGATCGCCGGCATCGAATCCGGCACTTGGCTGCTTGCCGAAGCGTGCCTGCTCGACGGCTTGTCGGCGACCGTCCATTGGGAGGATTACGAGGATTTCGCGCTTGCCTATCCGCAGGTATCGGCTGTCAAGGACCGGTTCGTCATCGACGGCAAGCGGCTGACGACATCAGGCTCGCTGCCGACGGTGGACCTGATGCTGGAGGTGATCCGGCGACGCCAGAGCTATTCGCTGGCGCTCGAGGTCAGCCGGCTGTTCCGCTACGAGCAGCCATCCTTTCACGCCGACGAGGCGCTCTCGGCAGGCTTGCGCGTGGACGATCCGCGCGTGGCCCAGGCGGTGCGGTTGATGGAGGACAATATCGAGCAACCGATCGTGCTGGCGCGGCTTGCACGCAGGGTCGGCATCAGTGCCCGGCACCTGCAGGATCTCTTCCAGGCGTCGATCGGTGCGCCGCCTCATATCCATTACCTTGCCCTGAGACTGAACGCAGCGCGGCGCAGGGTGATCGAGACGACGGCGTCCTTTGCCGACATCGCAGCCTCAACCGGCTTCAATTCGGCCTCCGCCTTTGCGCGAAGCTATCGGGCAAGCTATTCCGAAAGCCCCTCGGAAACGAGGCGACGGCTGAGGCGCCCCGTCAGGCAATCGGAGGCGCGGCCATAGGCTGGAAGGCGTCGCGGATCATCTCGGCAAGCTCGCGAACCGCTTCGCTCGACCGGAACGTGTTGCGACGAAGCACGACCTTGGAGGAATCGATCGGCGGGAAGCCGTCCTCCGTCGTCAGTTCCCGGCAGCCGGGCGGGATATTGCTGCGTGACAGCGTGGTGACGGCCAGACCGGCCGTCACTGCATTCTTCAGCCCGGAACTGGTATCGGCAATGAAGGCGACCCGGTAGTTGCGTCCGAGCTGGTGCAGCGACTTCAATGCAAACTCGCGACACCAGCTTGAGTCTCTATAGGTGGCGATCGGCAGCGGGTTGATGTCATGCAGCCGGTGGACGATCGAGGTCACCCAGACGGTCGGATCGATGCAGAGTACTTCGCCACTCATCTGATCGCTCCAGTCGAAGACGACGGCAAGATCGAGTTCGTCGCGTTCCAGGGCGGCGATGTTGCGGACGGTATAATCGCAGGAGATCGTCACCTCGACGGCCGGATGGCGCACCGCAAAGGCCGCAAGTGCGGCGGGCAGCACCGTCTGGCTATATTCCTCGGGGATGCCGATGCGGACCGGGCCTCCGAGCGGCTTGCTCCGGATCGTGGCTGCAGCCTCGCTCAAGAGATCGATGACACGTCGGGCATAGGGGACGAGCTGGACGCCTTGACGCGTCAGCACGACGCCTCGGGCGCCACGCTCGAACAGCGTTTCACCGATCGTCTCCTCCAGCTTCTTGATTGCCGCGCTGATTGCGGACTGCGTCCTGCCGACGCGCTGCGCCGCAGCCGAGAAATTGGCAGTCTCGACGACGACGAGGAAAGTTCTGAGAAGATCGCTTTCGACGGGTTCGCGCATTGGGCAGCCATAGAAAAATTCGATGGTATTCATCTCTACTATTCGTTTGTCTGATGTCAATTGCGGGTGCAGAAAGGATACGCGTTGACTTTCCTCCTTCGAGACTAACCTGCGTGACCATTGAACATCCGGCCGGGCACCACAGTGCCGGCGAGCGCGAGAAGGGTATCCTTCTCGTCATCGGGGCGACACTTGCCTGGAGCGCCAGTGGGGTTTACTCGCGGCTCCTGACGACCGACGTCTGGACGGCAATCGCCTGGCGATCGCTGTTTGGCGGGCTGTTCCTGCTGATCCCCTGCCTATTCCTCGAAGGCGGGATCTCGCGGCGCCAATGGCGTTCGGTCTTGCATCCGTCCGGTCTGGCGATGATTGTCTGCCAGACCGTCAGTCAGGGCTGCTTCATTGGGGCCCTCTACATGACCAGCGTTGCGAATGTGACGATGATCTATTCGACAGCGCCCTTCATCGCCGCCCTGTTCGGGTGGATCATCCTCAAGGAGCGGGTTGCTCGGCGCACGATGATTGCAGGTGGCGTTTCGCTATTGGGTGTTGCTGTTATCGTCGCGTCGTCGATCGGTGGCGGCACCGGGGTCGGCGACCTCTTGGCGCTCGGCATGACCGTTTCCTTTGCGCTCGTCATCATCATTCCGCGCATCAATCCCGACGTGCCGAGCCTGCCGCCGACCGTTGTCAGTGCCTTTCTGACCCTCGTCATCTTCGCTCCTTTCGGCTCGGTCGGCTCGCTCGACCTTCACAACTGGATCGTGCTGGCAGCATTCGGCGCCACCAACTTCTCACTCGCGCTTGTCCTCTTTTTGGCCGGGGCAAGACGTATGCCGCCGGCGGAAGCCGCGCTGATCGGAACGATGGAGATTGTATTGACCCCGTTCTGGGTCTGGCTCATGTTTTCCGAACAGCCGCCGGTTGCCACCTTCTTTGGCGGCGCCGTCATCCTTGGCGCCGTGCTCTGGCACACCGCAATCGATTTCGGCCGCAGCCGGCGGGCGCAGGCAGGCTAGAATGCGACGCCTGCCGGATCGTCATTTTTTGCGACATCGGTCAGGATGGCGGTTCGATGGGCCACGTTCATCTAAATGACGAGAGCGGCAATGATCTCCAGAGACCCCCTCCTGCAGCCTTTTCAACTCAAACATCTGACGCTGAAAAACCGCGTCATGTCTACGGCTCACGAGCCGGCTTACTCTGAAAACGGCATGCCGACGGATCGCTATCGGCTTTATCACAGGGAAAAAGCCAGGGGCGGTATTGCGCTCACCATGACGGCGGGATCGGCTATCGTCTCGCAAGATTCACCGGCCTCCTTCGGTAATCTCCATGCCTATCGTGATGAGATCGTGCCCTGGCTGAAGGCGCTCGCCGACGACTGTCATGAATATGGGGCAGCGGTCATGATCCAGCTGACCCATCTGGGCCGCCGTACAGGTTGGAACAAGGGTGACTGGCTGCCGGTGCTGTCAGCCTCGCCGATCCGTGAGCCGGCGCACCGGGCCTTTCCGAAGGAGGCGGAAGACTGGGACATCGAACGCATCGTCGAAGACTATGCCACAGCCGCGCAGCGCATGCAGGAAGCCGGCCTCGACGGCATCGAGATCGAGGCCTATGGCCACCTGCTGGACGGCTTCTGGTCGCCGGCGACCAATCGGCGTGGGGACGAATTCGGCGGTTCGCTTGATAACCGCATGCGTTTTTCTGTCATGGTCACGCAGGCAATCCGCAAGGCGGTTGGCCCGGATTTCATCGTCGGCATGCGTCTCGTCGCAGACGAGGACTGGCAGAAGGGACTGTCACGCGACGAGGGCGTCGAGATCGCCTCCCGATTTGCGCGATCCGGTGACATCGATTTTCTAAACATCATCCGCGGTCATATCGACAGCGATGTCGCGCTTAACGAGGTTATTCCGATTCAGGGCATGGCGTCTGCGCCGCATCTGGATTTTGCCGGCGAGGTGAGGGCGATAACCAAGTTCCCTGTCTTTCATGCCGCGCGTATCGCCGACGTGGCAACAGCCCGTCATGCGATTGCCGAGGGAAAGCTCGACATGGTCGGGATGACGCGCGCCCATATCGCCGACCCCCATATCGTGCGCAAGATCGCGGATGGTGAGGAGGCACGCATCCGGCCCTGCGTCGGCGCCACCTACTGTCTTGACCGGATATATGAAGGCGGCGAAGCGCTCTGTATCCACAATGCCGCGACCGGTCGTGAAGGGCAGATCCCGCATGAGATCGCCAAGGCGGAGATCCGCCGCAAAGCCGTCGTGGTCGGTGCTGGACCGGCCGGTCTTGAGGCTGCCCGTGTGCTTGCCGAGCGTGGACATGCGGTGGACGTTCTGGAAGCGACGGGAAAGGCCGGCGGACAGGTCAATCTTCTCATTCGAAATCCCCGACGCAAGGAGATGATAGGCATTATCGACTGGCGGCTGGCGGAACTGGAGCGGCTGGGTGTTCGCATACACTATGATGTCTACGCAGAGGCAACTGACGTTCTGGATCTTGAGCCCGACCTCGTTGTCATTGCGACCGGTGGTATCGCGCAACAGCCCGAACTCGATGCCGGCGATGAACTTGTAACCTCCTCCTGGGATATCCTTGCCGGCACCGTCAAGGCGGCCGACACTGTACTCCTCTTCGACGACAATGGCGGACATCCGGGCATGTCGGCAGCTGAAGTGATCGCCAGAAGCGGTGCTGAGCTGGAACTCGTTTCGCCCGAACGCTTTTTCGCCCCGGAGATGGGTGGCATGAACCACGTGCCCTATGCACGGACCTTCGCGGAAAGGAACGTCAGGGTGACCATCAACACGCGTCTCAAATCCGTCCGGCGCGACGGCAACTCCCTCGTCGCGGTGCTCGGATCGGATTTTGACGACGGTGCACAATGGCAGCGGCGCGTCTCCCAGGTCGTTGTCGAACATGGCACGCTTGCCAATGACGGGCTCTATCTTGAGATGAAACCGTTTTCGCGAAATCTCGGTGCGGTGGACTATTCCGCTCTGACCGATCGTCAGCCACCGCTGCCGCAGCGCAACCGCGAGGGGCGCTTCGACCTCGTGCGGATCGGCGACGCGGTTTCCAGCCGCAACATCCATGCCGCCATCTATGATGCTCTGAGGTTATGTTCGTTGTTTTGAGCCTTAGCGACTGGCCTGCTTCCGGCTTTGCTGCCATGTCGATCAAGGGCCGGAACGACGGCAGGCTCTCGGCTCCGATTTTCAGTGCTCGCGAAATTTTAGGGCACGAACGCACCTGGAGCGGATATCGGAAGAACGAATAGCGGCCGGTTCACTGCGTTCCAGCAGCGTGGCGGGAGACATCCAATCGCCTTTCGGCAGCCATCGTCCTCCGCGGGCTCTTCCGGATCTTCAGTTGGCGGAATTCAAACTCGGTTCCGCTGCTTAGTGGGGGTTTATGTCGGAGGAGGTGATCCATACCCGTCCGTCATATGCCAGTTCGCCTTCGGCGAACTTGCGATCGGCGATACTCTCATAAAGATGAAGAGACTGAAGGAGCCCTTGCATAACGTCGCCACCACCAGGCATGGCATCGTCCGTGATGCATACGGCCTGATGTAGGTTTCCTTCCGTCATGATCAGGACTGCGTGACCGCCATAAAGGCGAATTTTACCGGGCACGGTTACGAGCGACATGGCACCCTCCTCGAAAATAGCCGGACAGTATTGCTTCGCTTCCGGAAAGCTAGGGAGCTATGGTTAACGAAAGGTTAACGCTTATCAATTCAGCAATCAGGAGACGCTGCCACGGTAAAAGGTTGTAACTCAGTTCGCCAGAGGCTCCTTTCGTTTGATGCTGGTGTTTGCTGAAGGTTGAAAATGGAATGATAAAGGTCGCAAATGCCCGGCTACTAGAGGAAAGGAAGGATTTTCAGAGACATATCGCTGGTGTCCGTGGGGCCGTGGAGGCGCCCGGACTGTAGCTACTTTATCGACGCCGGATCTGAACAGACCTTAAACAATCCCGCTCCAGCGAGGTGTGAAATCGTCTGGAGAAATCCTTTCCGCCGTCATCACTGAAACACCTGGTGCGTCTCGACGGGCACGAGGCCGTTGGCGTCGAGATAGAGCACGCGATCGGCCGAAGCCACGGTTTCCAGCCGGTGGGCAACGATGATCCGGGTAATGCCGAGGGCCTTGACCGAGGCGTTGACGCGTGCCTCGTTGGCGACATCCATGTGCGATGTGCCTTCGTCGAGGAACAGCATCTTCGGCTGGCGGTAGAGGGCACGCGCCAGAAGCACGCGCTGCTTCTGGCCGCCTGACAGGCTGGAACCCATGTCGCCGACCAGTGTCTCGTATTGCATGGGTGTTGCCATGATCTCGTCGTGGATCGCGGCTGCCTTGGCGGCGGCAATGATGGCGTCCTGGTCCGGGCGCTCGTCGAAGAGGGCGATGTTGTCGGCAATCGAGCCGGCGAAGAGATTGTCGTCCTGCAGTACGGCGGCGATCTGGTTGTGGAAGGATTTGTAGCCGAACTGGCTGAGCGGTATGCCATCGATCAGCACGTCGCCGCTCATCGGCTCCAGAAGCCCGATCATCAGCTTCAACAGCGTGGATTTGCCCGATCCAGAGGGACCGGTGATGGCGATGTGCTCGCCGGCACCGATCGTCAGGCCGACATCGCAGAGCACCAGCGGATCGGTTGGTGAATAGCGGTAGGAGAGATTCTTGAGCTCGATCGAACCCTTCAGCTCCGTCATCGTGTCCTGGGTCGAGCCGAAGCTGCGGTCGTCCGGTTCCAGTGCGATGTCCGACAGGCGTTCCAGATGCAGGCGTAGCATGAAGAAGGCCGTTGCCTGGTCCACGAGGTTGCCGGTCTTTTCCAGGAACTGGCCCTTGTAGGCGAGATAGGCAAAGACCATGCCGACGCTGAAGCCGCCCTGCATCACAAAGCCTATCGCAAGCCAGATCGTCACGATGTTTTCCAGCCCGAAGATCAGGGCATTTGCGGTGTTCTGCCAGATGCCGACGCGCGAGACGCGGATATTGGCGTTGACGGCATCGGTTAGCAGCGTCTGCCACATGCTGTGACGCATGCTTTCCCGGTTATAGAGTCGGAAGGTTTGGATGCCTCGGATCGTCTCGATCAGGGCCGTTTGTTCCTTGCCGTGGGCGATGATGCTGCCTTCCTGCGCGCGGCGCTCCAGCGAGAAGGAAACGAGGCGCACGACGAAATAGAGGAAGAAGGCGGTAATTGCGACCAGCGCCAGCTGGGCGCTGTAGAAGAACATGATGACCAGTGTCGTCAGCGCTAGGACGCCATCGACCAGTGTCGCGGCAATGCCTTCGCTCAGCATTTTCTGGATCGGCGTCACCGATTGAAAGCGCGAGAGGATATCGCCGACCTCACGCTTCTGGAACCAATCGAGCGGCAGGCGAAAGAGCTTGCGGGCAATATTCGCGGCAATACCGAAGCCAAGGGCGGCGCCTGCGGCCAGGATGACGAAGGAGCGCAGAAAGGTTGCGGCGGCATTGAAGATCGTGAAAAGCCCGAAGCCCAACGCCAGCACGCTCAGCAGATCGTGATCGAGCGCCGGTAGCGCCGTGTCGATGCCAATCTGCAGGTAATAGGGCAGTGTCAGCACATAGACCTGGAGCACGAGGCTCAAGACCAGCACCTGCACGAAGGCGCCGGGAAGCCCGGTGATGCGGCTCCAGAGCTGCGACCAGCGCAGCGTCTCGCGCTCGCTCTTCTTCTCAAAGGTTTCGTTGGGTCTGAGCTCCAGTGCCACGCCGGTAAAGCGGCCCGACACTTCCGAGATCTTGAACCATTCGCTGCGGCCTGCCGGATCGTGGATCAGCACCTTGCCGGCCGAAACCCGTTCGGCCACGACGTAATGGTTCATGTCCCAATGGAGGATGGCGGGAAGCGCCAGATTGGGGATTTGCTCCAGCGGCAGTTTGACGGCGCGCGGCGACAAGCCGATCTGGTCTGCGATCCTGATGAGGCTGGAGAGCGGCGCGCCGCGCAGCGAGGGTGTGAAGCGCCGGCGCATGGTCGCCAGATCGATGCTGCGGCCGTAGAAACCGGCGATCATCGCAAGGCAGGCAAGGCCGCATTCGCTGACCTCCGTCTGGCGGATCAGCCGCACGCGAGCGCTGGAGAGAAAGCCTGATTGAAGGACGGCAGTGTTCACGAGGCCTCCCCTAGCGCCGCTGCAGGGCGTAGAGTGGCTCAAACAGCCATTCCAGCAGAGATTGGCGAGCCGTTGCGATGCGGGCCGAAAGCGTCATGCCGGGAAACAGCGCCTGCGGCTTGCCGTAGGCCAGGATATCCTGCCGCTCGAGCTCGATCCTGACGAGATAATTGAGGCTGGCACTGTCAGCGCCGCTGCGCGAAACCGGGCTTTTCGACAGGCTGCTGACATGGCCTCCCACTGTGCCGAAACTCTGGTAGGGGAAGGCGTCGATGGCAAGCCGTACATCCTGCCCAACCTCGACGAAGCCGATGGCGGCATTGGGCACGTCTAGCTGCGCATGCAATACCGCCTGTTCCGGCACGATGCTCATCAGCGGCTGCTGCGGATTGACGGCCTCCCCGATCTTGGCCGTCAGCCCCGATATGGTGCCGTGCACGGCGGCGCGGATGATATAGGCGCGCGACTGCTCGTTGGTCGCCATGCCGCGGTTCACGTCTTCGCGCTGCGCCTCAAGCGACGCCGTCTTCTCATTGGCGCGCGCCTTCACCTGGTCGAGCATGCGCTGAGCGTCGGAGAGATCGGAACGGCGTTCGGACAGAGTGCTTTCGATGACCGACATCTGCTGGCGGCGCTCGGTCAGGGAGTCCTCGCGCAGCAGTACGTCGCGCTGCGCCACGATGCCCTTGCTGACGAGGCCGCGGATGCGCTCCACATCGGCCTCGATCGACTTGATGAGGTCCTGCTGCAGTTCGATCTGGCCGTCGAGCTTGGCAATCTGCGTCTCGAAGCCAGCGATCTGCGCGGAAAACTGCGCCGTCTGCGCTGCCTCGTCGTTCTTCACTTCCTGCAGCTGCTCGTCGATGCTGGCATTCTGGCGCTGCAGCATCTCAGCGACTTTTTTCGAGGCGGATTCGCCGCTGACGAGATAGTCCTCGGAACGCACTGCGATCAGTTCCTGACCCTCGTTCACAGGGTCGCCATCGGCCACCATCATTTGCATGATGACACCGGCGCGGGGTGGGATAACCACTGCAATTCCCTTGTCCGGCAGGATGACGCCGGTGGCCTGGACAATGCGCGAATAGCTTGCCGTCGAGAGGAAGATCACGACGGCAGCAAGCACAACAGCCATCAGATAGCCGGTCAGATGCCAGCCCATCGGTACGGCCATGGAGACCGTTCCCGCCAGCCGCTGGGATTGTCTTTCCAGAGCTTCTCGGCGAAACAGGTTCATCTCAGCGAGACAGGATCTCTATGGTCGGGTAAGGGCGGAGCAGAATGGCCTGTATGGACATTCACTTGGATTTTCCTCCTCTGACGTCCTTAAGGGAGCTAGGCGAAAAGGAATTTTCGTCAACCTTGAGAGGAAAAATGAAGCTTCCGACGGAAGGAACACCCCTTGGGTGATGAGAATGAGGCCGGTGACCCGGCCCCATGATCTTGTCAAATTCGAAAGCTCAGGTTTGCCGGGTGAGAAGTTCGTACCCTGTGAAGGCAAAGGAGCATGCCAGAAACACGATGACGGCCAGCGGATAATTTACCGCCGCTGCCGGATCGCTGAGCTTCGGCAATCCGATCACAGAGGCCGCCGCAATGACTGCGGAAAGACCGACTTCGCTGATGATGATGCGTAGGACTGGGCTCATGGCGACACCTCAACCTTTACTGGTTTCGGTCCAAAGCGGCGCAAAGTCTTTTTGCTTCACCATGGAGCCGATCAAGTAGCAGATCGGCTCGCCTATCAGGCGGACGATCTTGCCGGAAAACGATCCTTTGACGCGACGGCCTGCCTGGAATGCGATTTCCTCAGCACGGGCTTTTGCCAGTGGATACATGATCCGCTCTGCGAGCGGGCTGCGCCGCATCAGGCGCACATAGGGGATCGCCCAGTAATGATAACCGCGAATGGTGGCTTCCGACAGGTTCTCGAAAGTGAACTCGATGTCCGCCCGCCAAAGATCGCGGTCTAGCTTTCCACGCCGATAGAAATGCGTGCAGATCACGCGGCCGCTCGAGTTGCCGCTCCCGGATAATCCGCCGTTGTAGACGCTGTTCCCGGCGCCTGCGGCAAATCCGAATCCGCTGGCTATGCCGGCCTTGCCGAGGCTGCCTGTTGTCGAAAAGGTAGCGCCGGCCGCAGCCGTGCCGCCGATCATGCCGCGATCGACGTGGCCGACCCAGGAGCCGGCGCCGTTGACAGCATCTATTTCAAAGTCTTCGAGGGGAAGGATGTAGTAGTCGTTCGAATTTGCGTTAACGCTCTGAACGTCAGCCATAGGTGCCTCCGAGGTGAACAGAAATCCGCCGTTTCTAGCGAACGAGAACAAGTTTAGAGCAATCACTGCGAGCATCAACCCTTCGTGACCAATGAAATCGACGCGCGCAGCGTGTGTAAATCGTCCTTGATGCGCAATTTTTTCCTATTTCCAATGCCTTGCCAGGGCTGTCCGCCAATCGAATTTTTTTGCCCTTCCCCCAATGCAACCGGCAAGAAAGAGCTCTATTGCACGGGCTCTGGCCAGTTTCGTCTGCCATTTCGCGTAGCCGTGTGCTTCGCCGGAGAAGTAGAGAGCGCTCACCGTGCGACCGGCTTTGCGGAGCGCCATTTCATAGCGCCTGGTCTGCTCGGCGCCGACGATCGGATCGGCTTCGCCTGCCGTCAGCAGGAAGGCGCCCTGGGCACGCTCGACCTGGTTGATCGGCGAAAACTCGTGGAGCGCGCGGGCATCCGCCTCATTGACGGGCGTGCCGAAATATCGCTCCACCTGGTCGGTGAAAAGCGCCCAGGTGGCGGGGTTGTGTTCCATCTGGAAGGGCAGATCGACGACCGGATAATCGATGATGGCGGCGGCGAAAAGCCCAGGGTCGCGGCTCATGGAGAGCGCGGCGATCATGCCGCCGAAACTTTCGCCCTGGATGGCGATGCGGTTGGGCACGGCAATGTCCTTGTCGATCAGCCATCGTGCGGCATCGGCGAGGTCGTCCTGCATGGTGCGGCCGAACTGGCGGAATCCAAGCGTCTGGAAGCGCTTTCCGAAACCGGTCGAGCCGCGATAATTGACCGAGAGCACGGCATAGCCTCTGCTTGCCAGGAAGGCCTTGTCGCGGTTGTAGCCCCAGTTCTCATGCCGCGCCGGGCCGCCATGGGCGGTGATGACTGCTGGCAACGGTGTTGCGGCCTCTTCCGGCAATGTGAGAATGGCGCTCAACTGCTCGCCATCGCGTGTGGCGATCTCAACAGGTGTGGTTGCCGTTGTGGGCAGCCCCCGTGGCTTGGGCCCGAGCGGCTGAGTGGTTTTCGCCGCGAGATCGAAGAGCATGGGCCGCGGTTGCTGCGCGTCGAAGGAGACGGAGGCGCCGATGATCCTGCCACTCTTCGACGCGCCGGTAATTTCAAAATCGGCATGCCGGCCAGCGCTGGACAGGAGTTCGGCGAAGGCCTCGCCGCGTTTGGAGATCGGTACGAGCCGTGGAAAGCCGTTGCGGATGACGATAAGGTCGGTCGGCTCTGCAGGGTTGAGACGGATCGCATCGAGGATATCGACAGCGTCGCTGCCGGCAATTGCGGTTTCCCGCCCGGTTGCGGGATCGATGTCGACGAGGGTGATCTTGTCGCGGCCGCGGTTCGACAGCGCCTCGTAGCGGAGGCCATGCGGATCGACATTCCAGATGATCAGCGTTTCCTCGGGTTTCAGTGCCGCAATCTCTTTCCAGCTGTCGTCGGCAAGCCTTGCGATATAGCGCCTGACGCCATCCTCGCCGCGCTCGACGCGCAGGCAGGGCAAAAGATCGGCATCGAGCAACCAGCTTTCCGTGCGCCCGGAATTTTCCTCGAGCAATTGCCGTGCCGTGCCGTCGGCAAGCGTCGTGTAAAGATCGGTGAAGGCGGGACTGCGGTCGTGCGAGATGACGGCCTGTCTTGCACCGGCGGCGGACGGCTCCGCGATGATCTGCCAGGTTTGGAAACCCTGCGGCGTGACGTCGATGCGTTCGTTCGGATGTCTGGGGTCCACCTCGAACAGCCGGTCCCCCTCCGTCAGCAACAGCCGGTTGGTGTAGCTGCGCCAGGAGAAATGCAACAGGGGTCCGGAAAAGCTGGCAAAGGCCTTGGGCGGCTTTGCTGTAATCTCGCCGATGAAAACCGTCGGGTGTCCGCCCTTCGTGCCCCACCAGGCCAGCAGCGTTTCATCGAAGCTTGGTTCATATCCCCAGCTTGCCCCGGGATCGGCGTAAAAGCGGCTGGCTGAAATCAAACGATCACGCTTTCTGACGATGGAGCCAATCGGTCACTTGTGGGTGCGGACCGATCTCAGGTGGCTCCCCGCCTGACGGCGAAGAGCCCGAGTGATCTGAAAAAGGAACTGTCTCAGGCTGTTGCGAGCCTGTAGATGCCGTAGGCTCCGAGGCCTATCGCTCCGACGGCAAGAGCGCCGACCCCGAAGGTCGATAGACCGACCCCGGCACCGATCGCCGCGGCATAACCCATCGCCCGCCGCCGGCCAATGCGGCCGCGCCGTCAATAGCTTCTGACGGAGCCAGTAACGGAAGCGCCACCGGAGACATGATCGATTTCTCTGAGCGAAAGTTCTTTGATTCCCTTCACTTAACTCGCCATTCGTTTGTTTCAGCAAGGTAGTCGAAAGCACAACTGCGCGTAGGAAAAGCTAGTGGCAGATGGGGGAGAGTCAACCTTCAATGGTTGGTTTTGCCCCACGGCGCCGCGGCGGGGGCGAGAGGAATTGCCCGGCAGGACAACTCCCGATCGTTCCCGTCCGGCCCGATATCGCAGTCTGATCAAACGCCGGATAGGAAGACCATCAGTGGTGGTCCGCTTGCGGATGTGCTGCGCACGCCCGGGAAGTTAGCGACGCGCAGCTGCTGATTGGACGATTGATCGGGTGAGAGGTTGCGCCATCGTCCTGCCCGTCATCCGCAGCGTTGCAGATTGGCCGGATGCGGCATCATCGAGCTTGCTGGTGAGACCACTGCTTGCCCGTTATTCCAGCGGGACGAACAGGCCGAGCTTGACGTCCCGCAGCACGACATTCGTGTGCATGCGGCGGATCTGCGGGTTTTCCGCCATGATCAGCGCCGCGATGTCGTCATAATGCTCGACGTCGCGGGCGGTGACGATCGCGATCAGATCGACCGCGCCTGTGACGTAATAGACCTGCTGTATATGATCCTGCTTTTCTGCCCAGAGGCGGAACTTCGCCAAAGCGTCGTAATTGTCCCGCTCGATTTCCATCCCGACGATGAACACCATCGATGTCCCCGTCGCCTTGCGGTCGACGACGGCCACCTCCGCCTTGATCACCCCGTCCTCGCGCAGCCGCTTCAACCGCCTTTGCACGGCCGAGACCGACAGTCCAACCCGTTCGGCGATCGTTTCGGCTTTCAGCTGGCAGTCGCGCTGAACGATATCGAGAATGTCACGGTCAAAGCGATCCAGTTGTTCCATTGTCCAGTCCAATTGTTGCTGCGGCACTTCACGTATTCTGCCGTATTTGCCGCACGGAGAAGATTATTTTGCACAAAATATGCAGAATGGATGAAAATTGCGCGAAAAAACCGCGTTATTTTATCATTATCCTTCGCAAATTCAGTTCAACCGGAACCATGCATGTCGGATCAACCCTTTCCTGCTCTTCGTGTCGAAGATCTCCATAAAAGCTTCGGCGCGCAACAGGTTCTCAAGGGCATTTCGACTGAGGCCCACAAGTCCGATGTGATTTCGATCATCGGTTCGTCGGGCTCCGGCAAGAGCACCTTCCTCAGATGCATCAATTTCCTGGAAATGCCGGATCGCGGCCGGATTGCGGTCAACGGCGAGGAGATTTCGCTGAAGATCGGTCGGGGCGGACGGCTGCAGCCGCGCAACTGGCGGCAGATCGAGCGGCTGCGAACCGGGCTGGGGATGGTCTTCCAGAGTTTCAATCTCTGGGCTCATCGGACGGTGCTGGAAAACGTCATCGAGGCGCCGGTGCACGTGATGGGCATTTCGCGGCGCGAGGCTGTCGAAAAGGCCGAGGCCCTGCTCGATAAGGTCGGGCTTTTCGATAAACGCGACGCCTATCCCGCTTTCTTATCCGGTGGTCAGCAACAGCGCGCGGCGATTGCAAGAGCGCTCTGCGTGGACCCTGACGTCATGCTGTTTGACGAGCCGACATCGGCGCTTGATCCGGAGCTGGTCGGCGAGGTTCTCAAGGTCATCCGTGATCTCGCGGAAGAAGGCCGGACCATGCTGATCGTCACGCATGAAATGCGCTTCGCCCAGGATGTTTCGAGCCGTGTTCTCTTCCTGCATCAGGGACGGATAGAGGAGGAAGGCCCGCCTGAGCAGGTATTCGGGGCGCCGGTGAGCGCCCGTTGCCGGGAATTTACCGGTCTCAGCGCCCACTGATGCGCGAACTCTCATCGACAACACAAACCAGGAGAATCCTGCGAATGAAGCTGATCCCCACCCTTTTCGCCTGCGTTGCACTTGCGCTTTCCGCCGTCGCCGCGCAGGCCGAAGTCCGCTTCGGCATCATGAACGAATCCTATCCGCCCTTCTTCGCCAAGGATGCCTCCGGCCAATGGCAGGGATGGGAGATCGACCTCATGAATGCTGTCTGCGAAGAGATGAAGGAGAAATGCTCGATCGTCGACATTTCCTGGGATGGCCTCATTCCGGCTCTGCAGAGCAAGAAGTTCGACGTGATCTGGTCGTCGATGTCGAACACCGCGGAACGCTCGAAGGTGATCGACTTCACCGACAAGTACTATAACACGCCGAGCACCCTGATCGGTCCCAAGGACCAGAAGCCGGGCGCCACCGCCGAGGACGTGAAGGGCAAGACCATCGGCATCCAGGTGTCGACGATCCAGTCGGAATATTACAAGAAGTATTTCGCCGAAGCTGCGGAGGAGAAAACCTACCAGACGCTCGACGAGGCTTTTCAGGACCTCGCTTCTGGCCGTATCGACTATGTTTTCGGCGATTCACTGGCGCTTGACGCTTTCCTGAAAAGCGATGGCGGCAAGGATTGCTGCGCCAAGATGGGTGACGTCGCCGACGACAGGGAAATTCTCGGAGCTGGCGTTTCGGGCGGCCTGCGCAAGGAAGACACGGAGCTGAAAGCCAAGCTGAACGCGGCGATATCAGCGGTCCGGACCAGCGGCCAGTATGACGCCATTACCAAGAAATACTTCGATTTCGACATCTACGGCGCAAAGTAAGCAGTCCTGATAATGGCGACTGCGCAACAAGGTATTCTGGACCTGCTGTCTCCCTATCCTCCGGGATGGGGCGGCGTTCTCTTGGCAGGTGCGGTCTCCACGGTCGCCATCTCGGCTTGCGCCTTCGCGATCGGCCTGCTGCTTGGCATGGGCGGCGCGCTTGGAAAGCTTTCGGGCAACCGCGTGCTCCGCTTGCTGCTCGATTTCTATACCACGGTGATCCGCGCCGTTCCGGAGCTGATCCTGATCGTCGGGCTCTATTATGCCGGCACCGACGGCCTCAACCGGCTCCTGGCCGCGTTGGATCTGCCGCCCGTCAATGTGAACGGCTTCGTCGCGGCCGTCGCGGTGCTGGGCTTCGTGCAGGGCGCCTATATGACGGAGGTGCTGCGCGGCGCGATCCTCGCCATTCCCATTGGCCAGATCGAGGCCGCCAAGGCCTTCGGCATGGGGCCGGTGCTGCGGTTCCGCCGGGTCCTGCTGCCGGCGCTCTTGCCGAACGCCCTGCCGGGTCTTGCCAATCTGTGGATGTCGGTCACCAAGGACAGCGCGCTGGTTGCGGTCGTCGGCTATCAGGAACTGGCGCTCGCCACCCGCCTTGCCGGGGCAAGCACCAAGCACTACTTCGTCTTTTTCCTCGCTTCGGCCCTTCTCTACCTCGCCATCACGCTCGTTTCCAACGTCGTCGTCAAACTGATCGAAGGACGGGTACGGCGGGGGCAGCCGCGCCTTGCCTGAGGAACGCGTCTCATGAATTTCACCTGGATCTTTTCCTATTGGCCACTGCTTCTGACGGGCGCCTGGCAGACGGTTTGCCTGCTGGTAATCTCCGTAGTGTTCGGCTTCGTCATCGCCATTGGTCTTGCCTTTGCACAGGTCAGCGGCGGCAGACTGACACGGCTGCTCGCCCGCAGCTACTGCACCTTCTTCCGTGGCACACCTCTCTTGATCCAGCTGTGGCTTCTCTACTACGGGGTAGGCTCGCTGCTGCCCATGATCCCGGGCATCCGCCAAAGCCTGTTCTGGCCAGTCTTGCGCGAGGGCTTTTTCTTTGCCGCCGTCAGTTTCACGCTGAATTACGCCGCCTATGAGGCAGAGGTGTTGCGCGGCGCGCTGCTTGCCGTTCCCAAGGGGGAGCTCGAAGCTGGCCGGGCCTTCGGCCTGTCGCCCTGGAAGCTGACCCGGCGCATCTGGCTGCCGCGCGCCATTCGCATCGCCCTGCCGACGATTGCGGGAGAGATCGTCATGCAGCTCAAGGCGACGCCGCTCGCCTTCACGGTGACGGTGATGGACCTCTATGCCGTGGCAAACAAGGTCCGGCAGGACACCCTGCTCGTCTACGAACCGCTGCTGGTAGTCACCCTCTTCTATCTCGCCCTGACCGCAATAATCGCCCGCGTTTTTCGAGGTCTCGAAGCGCAGGTGCCGGTTCGCCGCTAGGCCGGCGGAATAGGATCGGCCATGTACGACTGCGCGCGCGAACCACGCACACCCAGCCCAATTTGTTTTGAAAAGCCCGCCGCCTGTGACGGCGCGACAGCCTGAATGGAGAACCCTTCATGAGCACGACCCGAATTCTCGATGGCGGTATGAGCCGCGAGCTGTTGCGACTGGGCGCGGAATTGAAACAGCCGGAATGGTCGGCACTGGCGCTGATCAACGCGCCGGATATCGTGCGTGAGGTCCATAAGGAATTCATCGCCGCAGGCTCGCAGATCATTACGACGAACAGCTATGCGCTCGTGCCCTTCCATATCGGTGAGGACCGGTTCCAGAGAGAGGGCGCGGCATTGATCCGCCTCGCCGGTCGCCTGGCGCGCGAGGCGGCCGATACCGTCGCGGATCGGAAGGTGCTGGTCGCCGGTTCGCTGCCGCCGATCTTCGGTTCCTATGAGCCGCAGAATTTTCAGCCTTCGCGCGTGCAGGATTATCTCAAAGTGCTCGTCGAAAACCTCAATCCTTTCGTCGATGTATGGCTCGGCGAGACGCTAAGCCTGATCGCCGAGGCCGAGGCCGTCCGCAAGGCGGTGGCGGCAACAGGCAAACCGTTCTGGATCGCATTCACATTGGCGGATGATGAGGCAGACATCGAAAGTGGCGAGCGGAAGCTTCGCTCCGGCGAAAGCGTCGAGGACGCAGCATCCTGGGCAGTGTCGTCGGGTGCCGAAGCCTTGCTGTTCAATTGCAGCAAGCCCGAGGTCATGCAGGCGGCCGTAGAGACGGCGGCGCGCGTGTTCCGGAAGGCGGACGTTCACCTCGAAATCGGCGTCTACGCAAATGCCTTCGAAGGGGAGCAGGGCGACGCAGCCGCCAATGAAGGCCTGCACGACACCCGCAACGATCTGAATGACGATGCCTATTCGCGTTATGCCTGTTCCTGGGCCGAAGCGGGTGCGACAATAATCGGCGGCTGCTGCGGCATCGGCGCTGCTCATATTCATCGCTTGAGGAAGACGTTTTGGGACTGAGGCATCTGCCGACGATATTCGTATTTCCTGGGCAAGGAGCGCGAAGGAGGGATCTGCGGCAACCGTCAGCGGCCGGAGATTGGGAATAGGCTGACCCCCGTCAGTTCCGCCAGTTTGTTCATCAACATGTCCTGATAGGCGAGGTCGGTGACCTGTCGCGCTGGCTGGCGTCGCTGGCGGTGATGCCAGTATCCGCCAGTGACCTGCGCATCCTTATCCTGGCTAGTTGCGAGCCAGGTCTGCGTTTCATGCCCCATCTCCAGACTGTCCGGCGCTCCGGCCCCGCCCATTTTCGTCGGCACCCAGCCTGGATCGACGGCATTGCTGAGCACATCAGGCCAATGTCGCGCGACTGCCGCGGCGAGCGCCGCCACGTGAAGCTTGCTGTCGGAATAGGCCCGGCTTGCGTTCCAGGTGCGGGCTGTCCAGTCGATATCCTCAAGGGAGCCGTCGCTATTCTGGTGCATGCCGCTCGTCAGGTACACAAGGCGAGCCGGTCGATCGATCAAGGCGGTCAGCAGATAGGGTGCCAGGGTGTTGACGGCCAGGATTCTAGCGTGACCTTCCGGCGTATTCCCGCGGCCTCTCTCTGCGTAGATACCGGCATTGTGAATTACGGCGTCCATAGGCCCGATCCGGTTGACCTGATCTGCGATGGATCTAGTCTCGGCATAGCTGGCAAGGTCGCCGATAGCGACGGAGACAGACCTGCCCATGAGATCGCCGACGGTTCGAGCGCGTTCCTCTGATCGCGCGTGCAGGACGACCTCATGGCCATTTTCGATAAGGACGCGGGCTGCAGCTAACCCAAGGCCATCTGTTGATCCTGTGATGAAGATTCGGCTCATGGTTCACCTTTCGATTGGGTTCGCTGATCTTGGTCGTCGGAGAGATGTGTCGCCCGCCGCACCCATCGATATCGCTTCACATGTGCAAAGAACAATCCCGGCTCGCGAACAGGCCAATGTTCCCGTAAGGCTGATGACACCACTGGATTGCCATCGGACAGGTCGCCTCGCGACGCTTCTCGTCTCTGCTGGAACGAAGAACTGACGGCCGGTTAGAAC
Source organism: Hyphomicrobiales bacterium (assembly GCA_900468805.1). Taxonomy (GTDB): domain Bacteria; phylum Pseudomonadota; class Alphaproteobacteria; order Rhizobiales; family Rhizobiaceae; genus Rhizobium. The sequence goes on from UEIF01000022.1 coordinate 54,253, forward strand.
CGAGCCCGGCGAGGCCCGAACCATTTGGCTGCTGGACTGTTTCAACCTTGGAGCACAAACGTCAACCGACGGTTTGCCTCTTTCGGCCTCGACGGACGTCAGCACCCGACGAGAGCCGCAAAACTGATTTCTACCGTCCGTCATGGGCCTCAGGGGAGGCACGACGATGCTTGTGCGATGGCAAACCTTGCCCGACGGCGCGAAAACGCCGGCGATGAAAGGATCGGTCATGAACAATAGCGACGACGCCCCGCCAGATGTGGCCGCGACAGATCCCGGCGAAGCGGTGTCCTTTCCGTTCGACAGGATGACGGTCCAGCGGTTTCGGGAAACATTCCCCCGCGCACGATGGAGCGAGAAGAAAAATGCCTGGCTCGTTCCCGGAACCACAGCCCGACGCCGCATTGATCGCTGGCTTGCGCGCGAGGCCTCCCGAAGAGACCTCTTTGCCGACGAAAGAGGACGCGACGCCTATGCGTTCGAACCGATCCTCAGCCCCTATCTGAAGGTTGGCGATACGGGTTTCCTCATCCGCACGCCCTATTCCCGTACAGCGGTGAGCGAACTTCGGCAGATCCCTTTTGCCCGCTGGGATGGAGAGCGCCATATCTGGATAGTGCCTTTCGGCTCATACGACGATCTGCAGCATCGCTGGCAGCGGATCGAGGAAGCCGCCAGGCGCAACGAGCCTGATGAACGGCGAAGGCGCGCTGCGGAGCGAAAAGGCACCGAGCAAGACCGTGCAGCCCGACGTCGTTCGGCCGAACGACGACGTCGTCGTCTCCCTCTGCCTGCCCATGACCTGCCGCCATCTCAGCGTCCCATCGCAACCTCGTTCTATGGGATCGTGGTGATCGTTGACGTGACTGGTGAACTGGTTGCGCCTGACATTGCAGACGAATTCTACCCGGAAGCGGCTCACGATCGGGTCTGGGCCGCGTGGCGCGTCGCTACTCTGGAAGAACTCGTGCATGCATGGCCGGCGAGAGCCGTACCAGGTGACTACGAGAGGCATCGCGGCTGGTGGCAGCCGACAATCCATGAACTGCGCGATGCGCGCAAGACGGCCCGATCACGCGAGCGGCGGGCAGCGAGACAGGAGAGGACATAAACCGTTTGACCATGATGTGGGCCGGGACCCGCGGAAAGCGGGCGGGTCGCGCGTACCCGAAAAGCCCGGCAGCATCGCCGGGCTTCGAATTTTCGCTTGTTACGGATTGCCACTCGCTGGCGGTGCCGCGGGGGCGGGGGCTCCGTTGTTTGCAGCCGGCGCAGACGGTGCTGCCGGGGCGACAGGGGCTGGAGCAGGCTGCAGCTCGCCCTGGGTGGTTGCGGCTGTCGTCTGCGGATCAGTCGTCGGGGCCATGTAGTTGTAGTAGGCGAATCCTGCGATGGCCACGACTGCGATCACGAGGATAAGGCCCCATGATGAGCGGCGCCGGTGGATTGGCGTCGTTCGCAGATCGGGATTGCGGCCGGGGCCGCCGAGGGGGTCGTTCGGTGTGAATGCCATGGTGTTTTCCTCCATTAGCCTGCAGAGAAAAGCATCTTAGCGGCCCTTTTGTTCCAAAACGCGGGAAAGTCGCGCGCAGGAACGGTCCGAACCGCCGGACCCGAAGGCCTACGGAGGACGAAATCTCCGGCGGCGACAGGCCGCTCGCCTCAATCAGGGAACCCGCGGACGCATTGCCGTGGAACCTATTTCGTGCGCGGCAAGTTCATCGGTCATGAAAACGCTCGTGTTTCTATCGATGGTCGCAATCCTTGGTATCGGCAATGCCGAGGCGGCCGAAATTTCGCCTGATGCCATCAATGCCGCATCACTTTCCGCCGTAGCGCAGGGTCGGTCGTCCGCGCCGGTAACCGATCCGGATCCCGCGATTGTGCGCCTTCAGGTGCTGCTCGACCGTGCCGGTGCATCGCCGGGCGTGATCGACGGGGTTTACGGAGAAAACGTGATCAAGGCTCTGGCCGGTTTCGAAACCATGATCGGACTGCCATCCGATGGGAAAATCGACCCCGCGGTCATCGGTCAGCTGGAAGCCGGTGGGCCGATCATCGGACGCTATACGGTTACGGTCGAGGACGCTCAGGGTCTGGTAGACCATATTCCCGAAGACTATGGCGAGAAGGCCGAAATGGCCAGCATGGGCTATACGAGCGTCGCCGAAAAACTCGCCGAGCGATTTCATATGGATGTCGATCTTTTGAACGCGCTCAATCGCGGCTCCGATTTTGCAACCGGCGCAACGATTTACGTGGCGATGCCGGGTGCTCGACGAGAGGCAAGGATTGATCACATCGAGGCCGACAAGAAACGAGGACAGTTGGCCGCGTATGGCGAGGACGGAGTGCTACTCGCCATCTATCCGGCGACCGTCGGCAGCGACGACAATCCGTCACCAAAAGGGACGCACAAGGTCAAGGGCGTGGCCAGGATGCCTGTCTACCGCTATGATCCGAAGGTCAATTTCAAGCAGGGCAGGAATACCAAAGTCCTGACGATACCCAAGGGGCCGAACGGGCCGGTCGGAAGCGTGTGGATCGATCTCACCGAACCGACTTACGGCATCCATGGCACACCCGATCCCGAACTCATTGGCAAGGTTGGATCGCACGGCTGCGTGCGCTTGACGAATTGGGATGCCGAGGAGCTCGCGGGAATGGTCAAGCCGGGTGTCATTGTCAAATTCATCGACTGACGCGACATCCCCATGGCTGAATTTGCAAAAACCCAGCTGGTCTCGAACAGAATGACCGAGCCGCCTTCTTGTACGATCACAGGATGTGCCTGGCGTGGGACGCCGCGGTCATGTTGATGGGCGAGATCAGCCGCTTTGGCTCCGTCAAGGTGGACGTGGTCGAATGCCCTGACCGGATGGGCCGGGCTACCGAGATGCGGGTGACAATGGGCGAAACGTTCTGGACTTCGTCGGGCGATCGTCAGCGCCTCCGTTGAAGCGCCTGGACGCGATTGTCAGCGCGCGGCCAGTGGTCTCTGGCAGATACTCGGATGAACCGGTCGAGCGTCGCCCGCAATTCAGGGAGCGTCGTCAATGCGACCGGAATGAGCGGGGATCGCGGACGTGTGGTTCCGGGCTGAAGTCTGAGCTTTTGCCGCACTTTTGGATCGTGCCATCTCCGTTCGCGGTTAGTTGAGCGACCGCGAGACGGCCCGCAGATAGGTTTCGGCGAGCTGGACCCGTTCCTCGGCGACCCTCAACAGTGTTTGCTCAAGCCGACGGGCATGAACCTTGGACATTGTCGGCTCGGAGCGCCAGCGCGGTGAACCGGGCGTAACTCTGATCCGTGGGCCGAGGCCCGGCCGGTACTGTGCGAGCGTAATGCCCGCCTTGATCAGGAGGCTTCTGATATCCAGACGCCGTTCGGCAGCGATCACGACACAAAACGCCGACACCAGGAGCGATTTTGGAGCAGGTAGTTCGATCTCGTCAATCACGTCGTGACGGACGTCGTTCGCCTTTACGAAGACGAGGAATTCATCGATGAACTGCTGTGCCCTCTCGAGGGCGTCACGCCCAAGATTCCCCCCTGAAACGAGCTCATAATCGCTTTCGATGACCAGACGCATTGCGATCTCCTTTGCGCAAGTAACGCGGCAGCGGTTTCTTGGTTCGGGAGCGGGCGGAAAAAGCCCACGAGGCGTTCTTTAGCCAGTTACGAAACCTATCGAAGGCACCATCATTGTTCGCCTGACCAGCCAATCCAACACGGAAGGAAGCACTGTCCTGGCAGGATCTGCAGACAGGCGCCTATCCATTCCGATGCCGCAGTTCCCGTTGTGTCGCCGCTCCCAACCGGGTAGCGGAGGATGAGAGGGGCGGCTGCAACCTATCCTTGACTCCGATAGCCTGCTATCCGACAGTGCTGCGTGTTAGATCCATGGGGATTCAATGGGCCTCACGAAAGGCTTCACGATTGTCGGCAGGGCTGCAATTGCCGCCATCGTGTCAATGTTCCTTGCGCTCTCGCTTGTCTTGGGCTTCTGGCTGCATTCGAGCTACATGTCCGCCGTCAGGCGTGGGGAAGATCAGGTTACAGCCACCGCCAAGATCGTCGCCGCCAACGCGATCTGGATCAATTCGCTGGCGCGCCAGACCCTTCACCGCATGGACGATGCCTTCGGAACGGTAGAGACCTTGCCGGACGAGGAGCGCGTTCGAAGGTTCAACGCCGCGACGGCCGAATTGCCGACCACGGCAACCGCCTATGTGGTCGCTGCGGATGGGACCCTTCTTTATTCGACGGACCGGGAAAGCAGCCCCGCCGACATCGTCGACCAGACCTATTTCCGCCGCCTGGCCAATGGTGCAGAGGACCATACGTCGGCGATGACTGTCATGCGCAACACGGATCGCCACGTCTTCCTCTCGGCGGCGCGCATCGAGCGCAACGACAAGTTCGAAGCTGTCGCGATCCTGGCCTTTGATGTCGGGATGCTGCGATCGATCTGGGACGCTGCGTCGCTTGGGCCGGGCTCGACGGTGAGCTTCCTCAGGCGCGACGGAAAGTTGATCGCAAGGTATCCCGAGCCGAAAGAAGTCGTCGATCTCGGCAACTACATCCTGTTTACCGACTATATGCGCAAGGCAACATCGGACTCTTATGTGTCCGTGTCCCCCGTCGACGGGGTCGAAAGGTTGGTGGCATACCGCATCGTCGAGCGGACGCCCTTCGTCGCCATTGCATCGGCCGACATAGCGGCAATCCTCAAGCCCTTCTGGACCGATGTTTCGATTGCCGCGCTGATCGTTCTTCTGGCACTTTGTGCGGCCGTGGTCGGCGGATTGAAGATCCTGAGCCTCGCGCATGCGGACGCGCACCACACCGCAGAGCTTGCCGAGGCGCTTCGGACCAACCAGGTGCTGATGCGGGAAATACATCACCGGGTGAAAAACAATCTGCAGACCGTGATGGCGCTTATCAGGCTGCAGGGCTTGCGGCCGGAGACCGTCCAGAGGGTGAACGAGCGGATCGTCGCCATGTCGGCGGTGCACGAACAGATGTACGGCTTCGATCAGTTCAGCAGCGTCACTGCACGGCAGTTCGTCCCAAACCTGGTTCGCACGTTGGTCGGGCTGCATGATCGCGAAATCCAGCTGACCTTCGAGATCGACGATATCAGGATCGATGCGGACAAGGCCACGCCATTTGCATTGCTGCTGAACGAGCTTCTGACAAACAGCATGAAATACGCCTTTGACGGTCGTGACGACGGACATATCCGCATCAGGCTGCTTGATCGCCCCGACGGCAAGGTTCTGCTTGAAGTGGCGGACGATGGCGTTGGATATGAGCCGATTGCGGCGAAAACCGGCATGGGAAGCAGGTTGATCAAATCCTTCGTCAGCCAGATGGATGGGACCTACACCACTGAGCAGGCTCAGGGTACCGTCTTCACTGCACTATTGTCGATTGCCGTACGATGATGCGGGCGGTTTGGGACCAAAAGCCACGAGCGCCGGACATCCGGAGCTGCAAAATGCAGGACGGTCCGGTGCCACATGTCCATCGACCTTCTGGCCAAAGTCGGAAGAGGGGCGCTTCCTGACAGTGCTTCCGTCGACAGCCGGAACTCGGCCGCGATCCGTGAGTTGATCTTCGGACAAACATAGGCGCGCGGATGCACGATCCTGATCACATCCTGAGCGAGGTTCGGCCCAGGCTTGCCGCACTTCGCAATGAACTCTCCCGTTCGCGACGATACATCGTATCCGTTGTCAGGGATGAACCGTCAAACGACTGGCCGGCAGAAGACATGCGAACATGCGGGAACGTCGATGTTTGAAGGTTTCGAGCTTCAATATGTCGAGATTGCCGAAGGGTCGATCTGTCTGCGCATCGGCGGCAGTGGACCACCGGTGCTTCTCCTGCACGGACACCCCAGAACGCACATGACATGGGGGAAGGTGGCCGACCTTCTGTCGCCATCCTTTACGGTCATCTGTCCGGATCTGCCAGGCTTTGGGCGATCCTATATTCCCGCCGACACCCACGACAGCCGCTATTCGTCGAAGCGGGCCAAGGCTGCTGCGCTCGTCGTCATGATGAAGAGACTCGGCTTTCACACGTTTGCCGTGGTTGGCCATGATCGCGGCAGCCTGAGTGCCTTTCGCATGGCGATGGATTATGCAGACCACGTCGAAAGACTGGTGATCATTGACGGGCTCCCCGTGCTCGAGCATCTGGAGCGGGCGAACTGGGAATTTGCCCGCGATTGGTATCATTGGTTTTTCTTTGCCCAGCCCGAAAAGCCCGAACGCGCAATCTCGGCCGATCCGCTCGCCTGGTACGACACGTTGCGCCCGGACGCGATGGGACGGCAAGCCTATGATGATGTCCTCGAGGCAATCTCCAAACCGCTCGTCGTCCATGGCATGATCGAAGATTACCGCGCCGGTATCCGCATCGACCATATCCACGACCGGCAAGACCGCGACGCCGGTCGCAGGATCGCCTGCCCGATGCTGTGTCTGTGGTCGCTGCGCGACGACCTTGAGCAGATCTACGGTGATCCGCAGGCGATCTGGAAGACGTGGGCAGATGACGTGCGCGGTTTCGGCATCGACAGCGGTCATCACGTAGCAGAAGAAAATCCGTCAGCGCTGGCGCTGGCGATTTCGGCCTTCCTGGGGCAAGAAATGTGAGGCAGGAGCGCCCCGCGAAACAGACGCGCGCTGGGTTTGTTTTTCTCCCGGAAGGATGGGAGACGATGTCCCCAACACGATCCCTACGGGGCGATCGAGAAGCAAACCGCCTGTGATGCCAAGGAATGTCCGGGCTCAAGCTGAGGCCCTCCTCGTCCGGTTGGGCAACAAGCGAGGCATCTCGCATATCAGCCAGAAGAAACCGATCGAGGCCACCTACCTGCCGATGCGATACAGCCATCTGGAGGTCGAGTAACGATACCGGCTATGCTTTCGCCGCTTATCCGGGGGAAAGGTCAGTCTCATTCCAACTTGGCATTGCAAGTTTCCTACCCTGGATTATTTGATAGGGTTCGAAAGAACACACCGGAGTGTCCGTTGAACAAAACCCGGCCAGCGCTCCTTCTCATTACGGCATCGCTCATTCCGGTCATCATACTGGCGGCGTTGATGGGAAGGTTCTTCATCAAAGAGCAGCAAGCCTCTCTCGACGACGATATTCGTGGTCGGGCAGCGACGCTGGCCGCCACGCTTCAACGTGAACTCAAGAGCCAGGTCCAACTGCTCTCGATCGTCGCCGATTCTCCCCGCCTCGACCCTCCGATTCCGCGCGCCGCATTTGCCGAGACTGCGCGGCGCCTGCGCGATCGGGTGCCTGAATGGGAGCAGATCCGGATCTCGAACGAGAAGGGCGAAGTGGTTCTGTCGTTTCCGCCGCTCGATCCGTCAGCCGACACGCGCGTTGTGGATATGGAAAGCCACGACGCCCTGGTTCGCACGGGTGCCGCAGTGGTCGGCAATATCGCCATCGGGCCGAAAGGCCAGGCGGCCTTTGCGCTGAGAGCTCCGATCCAGAGGAACGATCGTTTGAGGGCCGTTCTGTCGGTGGTGATCCGGCCGACGATCGTGACCAAACTGCTTTATGCCAACGGACTTCCAGGGTCCTGGTCAGCCTGGATCGTCGATGGACAGGACCGTCTGGTGGCGTCGACCGGCGCTCCCGCACTTGCCGGTAATCCTGCCACCGAATTCGCAAGCTTTTCCGGCCAGGACTTCGGCGCGGCGACTCTCAACGACGGGATGGAGCTTCGGGTCGCCGAGGTCGCGCTCGCCGACACGCCCTGGCGGGTAAGGGTTGGCCTGCCGGTCGCCGATTATGAGCGGCTGGCGCGCAACGCCACCATGCTGCTTGCCGCGGCGAGCTGTTTCACGCTCCTGCTGTCGGGCTCGGCTGTATTTCTCTTTTATCGGGAGGTGCGCGCCAGAAGCCGGGAGTGGGAAAGCGTGGCCAATTGGCAGCGGATGGATGCGCTGGGAAAACTGACGGGGCAGGCGGCCCACGATTTCAACAATCTGCTGATGGTTTTCCAGTCCGGGGTGGAGGGCATCAAGAGACGGCGAAACGACGAACAGCGCGTGACGCAGCTTCTGGCGCATATGAGCGATGGCGTGGCTCGGGGAAAGGCGATCACGCAAAGGCTACTGTCGTTTTCGAGACGTTCCAACCAAGGCGCCTCCCAGGTCGAGCTCGACGGCAGGCTTACCGAACTGTCTCCGCTGCTGCGCCAAGCCGTCAACGACACGATCCTGCTGGAGATCAGGGTGCCGGAAGATACCTGGCCGGTTCACGTCGATCCCGCTGGGCTTGAAATTGCTCTGATCAACGTCCTGACGAATGCACGCGAGGCCATGACGGGAGGTGGAAAAGTGACCATTTCCGCCCGCAATGTGCTCGACGCCGCCACGGAGGATGCCGGGCTGAAAGGACCATTCGTCGCGCTGACGATTTCCGACACCGGAACGGGTGTCGCCCCGGAAAATCTCGCACGGGTGTTCGAGCCGTTCTTTTCTACCAAGAAGAATGGCGGCCCAGGCCTTGGGCTGACGCAGGTCCACAGTTTTGCCAGCGGCAGCGGCGGTGCAGTCAAGGTCGCAAGCCTTTCAGGCCACGGCACCGCCTTTACCCTGCTTCTGCCGCGATCAAACGAGCCGCGGGCGGTGCGTGCGGATTCAGCCCCTTCGGCAAACCTTCCCCGTACGATCATGATCGTCGACGACACGCCGGCATCCCTGGAATCCGTGCGAATGGCGCTCGACGAAATCGTACCGACGATCTTCGTAGCCGCAGGCGGCCCCGAGGCGATCGAGATCCTGGACCGTCATCCGGAAATCGAGGCGGTCGTCAGCGACATCATGATGCCGGGCATGTCGGGGATCGAGCTTGCCGAGGAGATCCGCCGCAAAAACGCGTCTCTGCCCGTCGTCCTGATGACCGGCTATAGCGACAGGCTGGAGGCCGGTACGGAAGTCGGACGGCCAGTCGTCCCCAAGCCTTTCAAGATCGAGGATCTGGCCGCCTGCCTCGAGAAGGCGAAAACTTCGGTGACCCAATCGGCAAACGTCGTGCGTCTGGAAATTCCGACGAAGGGCTGATCAGCGTCTACCCCGTGCGGGGTTCGATGCGGTCTTCACTAGGCTCAGCACGCGCTCGTGGCTGTTTCCCGTCCCCGTGCCGCCGGCGATCACGGCCCCCTACGGTTGTGGTGAGAAGATGTGACAACATGTGAGCAAAATCCCTGAATTGTGGCAAGTGTTCGCCAATTTCGATGAACATATGCTCATGGCGGCTACACAGAGCCGCTTAATAGGAAAACTACCATGTCTATGCTTCGTAAGATCGCCGCAACGGGCCTGATCTCTCTGACCCTTGCAGTTGGCTCCATCGCAACAGTAACGCCCGCACTTGCTCATGGCGGGGGAGGAGGTCACGGAGGGGGAAGTCATGGGGAAGGGGGGCACATGGGAGGATTTGGTATGGGGCATTTCGACAGGGAGGGAAACCGCGGTGCGTTTTTCGCCCACGACCGCTTCGATGGACGGTTCAGGGACCGCAGTCCTATCTTCCTGGGTAGCAACGATGACTATGATCGCTGCTATTGGCAATGGAACGATGAGCGCTCCGGGCATCCAGTCAGAACCGAGGCATGTTACTAGTCGATGCGAAACATAGGGTCGTTCTGACGAGACGGTGACTGGCACGAACCAAAACCAGCAGTCGACCGAACGTGACCTTCTGGTTCAAACGCCGCCGCAGCTTTCTTCGTGCAACGCTGCGGCACCGGCGATCGCTGGAGTTTAGGCCAAGGTAACGTCTGGAATTCGAGCGAAGCTTCGATGGCTTGAAGAGCTCGATGTCCTTCACAAATCAGCGACGTTGCGTCCACAGCTCCCTAAACTCAATCCATTTGCCTGGCGCGGTTCGAATGCGACCGTGCTTTCAAGCGATATAAGGCCCAATCAATGTCAACGCGAAATACCCTCAGCTCCGGACATCATGTCGTCGATATCGACGGAATTCAGCAAAGCTTTCATGTCGCGGGTCAAGGGCCGGTTATAGTAGTTCACCCCGGCGGCCCGGGCATCCACTGGCAATATCTCCGCATGGGTTTCTTGGAGCGTCATTTTACCATGCTGTATCTCGAACCAATCGGTACGGGTGGTTCAGGCCGGCTTGCTGAGCACCCCCATGGCTATACCGTCGAACGCTTCGCGAAACAGCTTGGCAGCTTCCTCGAAACACTCGACCTGTCCGAAGTCGTTCTTCTCGGTCATTCCCACGGAGGATTCGTCATCCAGCAACATACGATCGAACACCCGGATCGCGTATCGGCAGTGATCTTGTACTCGTCGTCGGCTGTGACGGGGAGTGACTTCATGACGGCGGCTGCAAACGGGGTCCAGAGCTTTGCCGATCGCTATCAGGCCGAGGGGCCTGCAGTACTGCGAGCCTGGCAGTCGGTTCCGAACATGTCGAGCGACGACGACTATACCAAGATCATGCGCGACCTGCTTCCCGCTTACTTTGCCGACGGTGTTCGTGAGAGGCTTGATCTTGAAGCACTGCGCTCACGGATAAAGGCGACAATTCTCATAGGTAACAACGAGCCGTTTGATGTTCGATCGAAACTTCAGGGCCTTTCCGTGCCGGCGCTTGTTCTCGTCGGAGATCACGATTTCATATGCGGTCCGAAATGGGGGAAGAACCTGCATCACAGCTGTTCGAATTCGGAGTTGGTACATTTCGCCCAAAGCGGCCATTTCGCGCACCTGGAACAGCCGGAAGAGTTTTTAGGCGCGGTGCTTGCATTTCTCGATGCTCATAAGCTGATCCCGTGATGACGTCGTAATCTACCGCTCAGCGAGGTCATCGCCCCTGCGCAACATTGCAGCGCCGGTCGAGGCCGCGGCTGCCGATCCTCTTTTGTCGGCAAGGCAGCCGGCAGAGGAAGCTGCAAGACACCACCGCGCTGACGAGATCGATCAATCCAACGGGAGTGGCTCCAAGTGGTGGGGCTCTTGGCCGAGGAGCAGTGCCAGATTGGACCAGAAAATGCGAGAAACGCTGTGAAAATTGCTGCTTGGATACACACCGCGTGACATTGAATGTTCAGCGATACGGGAAATTTGCAATCACAAGTACCTGGTTCCATTCCAGGCACAAATCCAGTTGCAAACTACATAGGATTGAAATACCGTCGCTCACACCTGATACTTATACAGTCAGCAGTGCATTTCGGTTTCTTCTCCTTTTCTCTCGTTGCCACGGCACGTTACTTTGGATGAGCCCCGCATGCAGCCGGACAGTCAGTATACACATGCCGATAACGCAGCGGTTATCTTCAACGAACTGACGTTCCGTTCCCTGCGCGTCAAGAATCGTCTGTTTCGATCGAATATTTCCGGCCAGTTCGACGACTATAATGGTCACGGCGGGAATGCCCGATTGAACTGGGAGGAGAAGTTCGCGCGCGGCGGGATCGGCTGCATCATTTCCTCCTTTACGCCGGTGTCGGTGCGCGGCCGCATCCTCGTGCGTTACGCAATGATCGACGACGACGACAAGATTCCCTTCTGGCGGGAAGTCGGCCACCGCGTCCACGGTCATGACTGTCGGTTCATCATGCAGCTCAGCCATTCCGGCCGCCAGCAGGACATGGGCGGCGTCGAGAACCTGTTCAACAAGGGCCTGAGTTCGACCGATAAGAGTGACTACTTCCATGGCCTGCTAGCCCAGGCGATGACGAAGCCCGAAATCGCGGAAGTGGTGGAGCAGTTCGCGCAAGGGGCGCGCCGCGCCCGTGAGGCGGGGCTCGACGGTGTCGAGCTTCACGGCGCCAACGGCTATCTGCTCACACAGTTCCTGAGCTCCGGCATCAACGACCGGACGGACGAATATGGCGGCGGCTGGGAGGGCAGGGCGCGCTTCGTGCTCGAGATCGTCAGGGCGATCCGACGCGAGGTCGGCCAGGACTTCCATCTGCAGATGAAGATCAACGGCGTCGACCACAATGACTGGCTCTACCCTTGGATCAAGAAGGGCAACACGCTCGACGAGACCGTGAAGATCTGCACGATGCTGCTCGACGGCGGCAAGGGCGTCGACTCCTTCCACATTTCGAGTGGCTCGACTTTTCCGCACCCGCGCAATCCGGCCGGCGACCTGCCGCTGAACGATCTTCACCGCTGGTACGACGGCATGCTCTCGCAGGGCACGCGGGCGCCGATGAACTATGCGATCTTTTCCAATCCGATCCTGGGGCGTGCCTTCCAGGCGCTGTGGCGCTGGCGCAGGGGCAAGGTCATCGAAGGCATCAATCTCGATTATGCGCGCTCGGTTTCCGAAGCGATCAGCAAGATCGATCCCGATATCAAGGTGCTCTGTACGGGCGGCTTCCAGCACGCCGACAGGATCGCCGAGGCCATCCGCTCGAAAGCTTGCGACGGCGTCACCATGGCCCGTCCGCTGATCGCCAACAACGACCTGCCGAAGATCCTCGCCGGTGACAACGGCCCCGAGAAGGAATGCACCTACTGCAACAAGTGTCTGCTCAACGATCTCGAAAACCCGCTCGGCTGCTACGACCTCAGCCGCTTTGACGGGACGAACTTCGAGGATCGCTACGGCAAGATGATCAAGCAGGTCATGTCGGTCTTCGAGCCGCCGACCTTCCATTGAGACGCGCCATCGCCCGCGCATTCGGAGTGGACTCATGAGCAGCGACAACGACCGCAAAACGCCCGTCGAGATCGCAGTCGCCCGGCGTCGGCGCTGGTGGTTGGCGATCGTCGTGCTGCTGTTGCTTGCGGTCGTCTACTACCTGGTTTTCGTCAATCAGTATGTCGTCGCCTTCCGCGACCAGGCCGACCATTTCATGCATGGCTCGATCGGCAGCGAGACGGCGACAGGACCACCCTACTGGGTCTTCAAGGCATTGCCGGTCATGTATGCCGACAAGCTCGGGCCGGAGGGCTGGGGCCGCTTCGGCTTCCTCTACGAAAAGCCCGGCGACGACCTTCCGATCGGGGTATCGCGCCGCGTGGTCTCAGGCATCGAGCGGGTCTGGCTTAACTGTTCCGTCTGCCATGTCGGCACCTATCATCTGGCCGGCGATCCGGTTCGCCACCTCATTCCCGGCGCGCCATCCAATAATTTGCGCCTGCAGGAATTCATTCGCTTCTTCATCGATGTCGGCCGTGATCCCGGCTTTACCGCGGACGCGCTGATTGCGACGATCGACGACCCCAAGGTCGGCGGTGATCTCAATATTTTCGAGCGGCTGGTCTATCGCTACGTGGTCTTCCCCAGGGTCAAGAACGCGTTCCTCGATCTCGGCACCCAGCTTGATTTCGTCAAGCGCCAGGAGGATTGGGGGCCGGGCCGCGTCGACACGTTCAACCCCTACAAGGCACTGCAGTTCAACTTTCCGATGGACGAGGCCCATATCAGCGGCGCGGCGCTGAACGGCTCTTCCGACTATCCTGCCATCTGGCGCCAGCGCCCGCGCGAAGGCATGAACCTCCATTGGGACGGAAACAATGACTCCGTGGCCGAACGAAACCTGAGCGCCGCACTTGGCGCCGGTGTGGCGCCCGTGACGGTCGACCGGGCATCGATTGCGCGCATCGAGGACTGGATGTGGGATCTGCCTTCGCCGCCGTTCCCCGTCGCAGCCGGCATCGATCAGGCGAAGGCGCGAGAGGGCAAGACCCTGTTCCTGCATTATTGCGCCGATTGCCACGGCTTCAGGGATGCGAAGGACTACAGCTATGACAGGCAGCGCTTCACGCGCCTTGGCAAGACGGTTCCGCTCGCCGATATCGGCACCGACGCGGGGCGCTGGACCTCCTATACTGAAAATTTCGCCGCCGAGCAGAACCTGCTCTATGCCGGCTATCCCTGGCGCTTCAGCCGCTTCCACAAGACGGACGGTTATGCCAACCACCCGCTTGACGGCATCTGGGCGCGCTCGCCCTATCTGCACAACGGCTCGGTGCCGACCTTGCGCGATTTGCTCGAGCCGAGCGCCAGGCGGCCGTCCGTCTGGTTGCGCGGCAGCGACGAGTTCGATCTCGCCAGGGTGGGCTATCGTTCGGATCAGTCGGCGGGCGGCGATCTCTTTCGCTATGACACGACGCGGCCCGGCAATGGCAATGCCGGCCACGAAGGATATCGCTACGGCACGGAGCTGCCGGATGCGGCAAAAGACGCCCTCGTCGAATATATGAAGACGCTATGATCCAGTCGCGATCGCTCAGCAAATGGAAGGCACGGCATGCGGTCCTCGTCTGGATCGGCATCCTTTTGAACTTCGCCTTCGTCCTGCCGCTCATCTTCTGTCCGGAATGGATCCTCGGCGTCTTCGGCATCACCGTCAACCAGCTGATCTGGCCGCGATTTGCAGGGCTGCTGCTCGGAATCCTGTCGATCTTCTACATTCCGGCGACGCTCGATATCGACCGCTACCGCGTTTTCGCCTGGCTCGCGGTCTTCCCCTCCCGCACGCTCGGCACTGTTTTCTTCTTTCTCGCCGTCTTCGCCTTCGGCCAGCCGATCGGCTATCTCGCCGGCGTCTTTCTCGACGGGTCAATCGGCATTGCGACGCTCTTCTGTCTCCTGCGCATCCTGAAGCTTGAGCAGAACATCGCCGAAGGGAGACAGGCATGAGGCGTGCCTTCTGGAAATGGCTTTTCGCCGTTCTGATCCTGCTCGTCGTCGGCGCCTTCGCGCTGTTTTTCCTGCTCTTCCGGCCCGTCGCCCAGCCGAGGACCAATGATCTCGCAGAAGTCTTCAATCACGGTTCGATTGGCAACGAAGAGGCGCAGGGAATTCCCTACTGGATCTGGCGGGTCCTGCCGCAGCTCTTTCCCGAACATCTGCCGGCCAGCGCGGACGGCTACGGCGCCTTCGGCCTCTACTGGCGCGCTGGCGATGAGGTTCCGGTCGGCCTGTCGGTGAAAACGCTCGGCGTCATAGAGCGCGTCGCTCCGAACTGCGCCTTCTGTCACCAAGGCAGCTACCGGCTCCATGCGGACCAGCCGGCACGGCTGGTCGAGGCGGGCCCAGGGACCAGGGTCAACCCGCAGGCCTATATCCGCTTCCTGATCGATGTCGGCGCCGATCCGCGCTTCACCGCCGACCGGGTGATGGCGGAGATCGGCAGGATCTACGACATGCCGGTCTGGGAGCGGGCGCTCTACCGGTTCGTTCTGATCCCCGCGACCCGGTCGGCCCTTCAGGAACAGGGGCGGAGCTTCGCCTGGATGAAGGATAGGCCGGACTGGGGTCCCGGCCGGATCGATCCCTTCAACCCGGTCAAGTTCCAGAACCTCCGGCTTGCCGACGACGGCACGATCGGCAATTCCGACATGATGCCCCTGTGGTCGCTTGCCGATGTCGCCGCCACCAATACGCGCCGCTTTTCACTCCACTGGGACGGATTGCAGACCGATCTCTACGAGACGGTGGTCTCCGGCGCGATCGGCGACGGAATGACCTATAAATCCTACGGGGGGGCCGAAGAGGGTCTGCGCCGCATCACGGATTTCATCCGCCTGCAGGGTCCGCCACCGTCACCGTTTTCTCCCCTCAAGCCGGCAGGCGACCCCTATCATGTCGATGCGGCGGCGGTCGACGCAGGCCGTGCGATCTATACCGCGCAATGCGCCGTCTGCCACGATGCCAAGGGCGCCCGCTACCGGACGCCGATCTCGATCGTCGAGCTCGGTACGGACCGCCATCGCCTGGACATGTGGACCCCCGCAGCCCGCGACCGCTATGCGGCCTATGAACCGCGTTATGCTTGGGGTTTTGCCAATTTCCAGAAGACCGACGGTTATGTCGCCACAGGTCTTGGCGGCCTGTGGCTGCGCGGTCCCTACCTGCATAACGGCAGCGTTCCGACATTGCGTGCCCTGCTTCTTCCGCCTGCCGAGCGGCCGAAGCAGTTCTATCGCGGCTACGATCTGGTGGACGCCGAGAATGGCGGCTTCCTGAGTGCAGCAGGTACGCCGGGGGAACGGCACGGCACACTCTACGACACGAACCTTAAGGGCAACGGCAATGGCGGTCATCTCTGGGGCACGGATTTGCCTTCGGAGGTGAAGGAGCAGCTGCTTTCCTATCTGAAGACACTTTGACCATCAGGAGGGGTCGATGGCAAACGTCAGACAGCGCATCGTGCGGTTTCTCGCCTGGACGGCAGCAGCCGTCGTCACCCTCGCGGTCGTCGCCATTGCTGCGGTTGCGCTCATCGTCTGGTGGCTGATCGAACCGGATTCCAGCCAGTTCGGCCATGTCGAAGATGAGGCGAAGACAGCGCATCGCACTGTCGCGGAATTTCCCGGGGCGGGCGAGCCGTACTTCGCGGCAATGGACAAGGGCCTGCTGCTGTCGCCGGCAGCCGGCGCCGATTATCCCGCCGAGATCAAGGAGGTCGCCGCCGCCACCGGGCTCGATCCGGAAGCCGTCCGCCAGGCGGCGATCCGCGGGCAGAATGCCTGGATCGTCTGGACCGGCGGCAACGACCGCTTTTGGGATTTCGCCGCCCGCTCGACGATCGGCTCCTTCGATCTGCTGAAGACCATCTCGTCCCATCCGACGATGGCCTATGGCCGCGACAACCGCTTCCGTTATCTCGGACTGGTCAACGAACCCTGCTACAATACCCCTGAGAGAGCGGATCCCGATCATTGGGGGCTGTGGCTCGATCAGCGCAAGAAAGACTGCGCTGCCGACAGTTTCGGCGGCAATGCCGAGGCGGACACCCGCTATCCCGGCGTGCAGATCGGCTCGCGCGGCACAACGGTCAAGGTGAAGGGCGAAGAGAAGAAGATCCCGGTCGGCTCCTACTACGGCGAGCCGACGGGCGTGATGGGCCTGCGCCTCTTCCCCAATCCCGATTTCGACAGCAAGGCCGCCGAACATTGGGATCCGCTGCGCTACTACACCGATCCTTCATATTACAACGACAAGGATCTCGTGCGACCCTATCGTGTCGGCATGTCCTGCGCCTTCTGCCATGTTGGTCCCAATCCGATCAATTCGCCGAAGAACGTCGAGAGCCCGGAATTCTCTGAAATCTCCTCCAATCCCGGCGCCCAGTATTTCTGGGTCGACCGCATCTTCTTCTGGAATACCAAACCGCGCGCGGCGGCGGGGCAACCAGCTGAGAACGAGAGGAATTTCCTCTTCCAGCTGTTCCATACGAACCCGCCGGGCTCCCTCGATACCTCGCTGGTGTCGAGCGATTACATGAATAACCCCCGCACGATGAATGCTGTCTACGACGTCCTGGAGCGATTGCGCATCGGGGCGAAGACGGGCAAGGAAATCATCAAGGGAGACGAGAAGGACAACAAGCAGGCGCAAGACTATCCGCAGACCGCAGCCTTCGGTTCCCTCTACGACAAGGCAACGGGCACCGTCGCCTCGATGCGCGTCCTGAAGGACGGTGCCGATTCCGTCGGCACGCTCGGCGCCCTCAATCGCGTCTATCTCAATATCGGCCTCTTCAGCGAAGAATGGCTCCTGCATTTTCGCCCCTTCCTCGGCGGGCAGAAGATCTCGCCGATCCGCATCGCCGACGCCCAGAAGAACTCGGTCTACTGGCAGGCGACCGAAGCAATGACGCCTGATATGGCGATATTCTTCCTGGTCGCCGCCCGAGCCGATCACCTGAAGGACACGCCGGTCGGAGAAAAAGTGCTCGAAACGCGTGATCCGGCCGAGGTCGAGCGCGGGAAGATCGTCTTTGCCGAAAATTGCGCAGCCTGCCATTCGAGCAAGCAGCCGGTGCCGGCGCCCGACCTCGGCGTCGATCAGGGCATATGTGCCGGCGGCGGATCCGGCCCGCATTATCGCGAATGCTGGGACCGCTATTGGGCCTGGGCGCAGTCGGATGCCTTCAAGCGCGGCATGGTCAAACTCGTCACCGAAAAGGATGCGGACGGAAAGGATTTCCTCGACGGCAATTACCTCTCGACCGAACGGCGCGTGCCGATGGATGTCGTGCGCACCAATGCCTGCAGTGCGATCGCGACCAACGGACTTTCGGGTGATATCTGGGATAATTTTACCTCCTCTACCTACAAGTCGCTGCCGCCGCCGCATGAGGTTACGGTCAATCATCCGGTTTCGGGCGCGGCAACGCCGCTGCAGGCGGCTGGCAACGGGCGCGGCTATCTGAGGCCGCCCTCGCTGGTCAGCCTCTGGTCGACCGCACCCTTCCTGCTCAACAATTCGGTCGGCCACGAGGACAGCTATTACGGCACCGACTACTATAATCAGGACCATGCCGGCGGCTACGGCACCGGTCGCGGCACCGCCTGCCCGGCGGCGGACGCCGGCGATCCCTATCTGCCCTGCGTCGAAAACAGGCTGGGGGTCTTCGACCGGTCGATCCGCCAGATGCTTTCGCCGCAGACGCGCCGCATGGACAAAGTGACGGAAGCGCCGGTGCCGGGCTATATCTACCGCACCAGCGCTCCCTCCTGCCTCATCGTGCCGGCGGGCTTCGTGCCCGACAAGGTGCGGCCCTTCACCGGCCTGCTGAACAAGGTCGCCGGCTGGGCCTTCAAGAAGGACGGCTCGATAACCATCGGCCCGTTCCCGGCCGGCTTCCCGGTCAATGCGCTGACCAATACCGAGCTGCTGCCGGACAATGACGAGGAGGACAAGTTTGCCAATTACAAGCGTCTGATCGCTAACGGTCCGGCGCTGATCGGCGCCTTCGCCGAGCTCGGCGGGCAATGCACGCCGGAGGAGCTTGCCGATCCCGCCGTGCTCGCCAATGCCGAGAAGGTGGTGCGCGACACCAAGCTCGTCGACCGCCTGGTGGGCTTGAGCAAATGCCCTGACTATGTGGTCAATGGCGGGCATGCATTCGGCGCCGATCTGCCGCAGCCGGACAAGAATGCTCTGATCTCCTATCTGAAGCAGTTCTGACGATGTCCGGCCGGCCGACCCAAGATTATATCGTCATCGGCAGCGGGGCAGGCGGTGCCGTCCTCGCTGCACGGCTTGCCGAAGAGGGCCGGACGGTGCTCGTCATCGAAGCCGGCGGCGATCCCCTGGCGAAGACGGACGACAGCTCCGACATGCCGCTTGCCGATGCCTGTCGCGTGCCGGCCTTTCATGCCTTTGCCTCGGAACATCCCGGCATGGCAGAGAACCATTGGGTGCGCCACTACGAAAATCAGGAGATGCAGGAGCGCGACTGGCGCTACTCCAAGGAAAAGGACGGCGTGCTTTATCCGCGTGTGCGCGGGCTCGGCGGCTGCACTGCCCATCATGCGATGATCATCGTCCGGCCCAATCATTGCGACTGGAACCACATCTTTGCGATCACCGGCGACGAAAGCTGGAAGGCCTCGCATATGCAGGGCTATTTCGAGCGTATCGAGCGCTGCCGATACCGCTTCTTCCTGTGGCGATGGCTTGCCGCCGCAACGGGTCTCAACCCGACGGGCCACGGATGGTGGGGGTGGATGACGACGGAACGAGCGCTGCCGCTGCGGGCCTTGCGCGACTGGCCGCTGTGGCGGGCGCTCTTGCGCTGCGTAGGTGCGGCCGCCGATGCCTTCGGCAAGCGGGGGTCCGATTGGGAGACGACCGAGATCGACCCGAACGATAACTGCAACTGGAACGTCGGCGCCTGTGGCGTGCGCGTCACCCCGCTTGCAACGCGCCGCCACACAAGGCACGGGCCGCGCGAGCGGCTGCTCGATGTGATGAAGCGACACCCCGACCGCCTGACACTCCGCCTGAACACCACGGTCACGCGCATCGAATTTGACGGCAAGCGGGCGGTGGCAATTCGCTGCGTTGATGGGGATGGGCGGGAGGAGGTCCTTCGGGCCGGCCGCGAGATCATCCTGTCAGGCGGCGCCTTTGCCTCGCCCCAACTTCTGATGCTCTCTGGCATCGGCGATCCCGGCCATCTCAACGAACACAAGATTTCCGTCGTCGAGGCGCTTCCGGGTGTCGGGCGAAACCTGCAGGACCGTTACGAAGTCGGCGTCGTCAGCCGGGTGAACGAGCCCTGGTCGGCGCTAAAGGGCGTCACCTATACGACCCGCGACGCCCATTACCGACGGTGGCGCAGATTTCGTATCGGCAACTATACGAGCAACGGCGTCATGTTTTCCCTGACGCTGAAATCCCGCGACACGCTGAGCGAACCGGACCTGCATTGCTTCTCGCTGCTTGCCGATTTCCGCGGCTATTATCCTGACTATTCCGAGCGCATCCGGAAGTCGGATTACATGACCTGGGCGATCCTCAAGGCCTATACCGAAAATCAGGGCGGAACGGTGCGGCTGAGAAGTGCCGATCCCGCGGCCCTGCCTGCTGTCGTATTTCATTCCTTCTTCGAGGGAACCGGCAATTACGACCTCGACCTTGATGCCGTCGTCCATGCCATCCGCTTTGTCAGGAAGGTCAACGATGCGATGGACGATCTCATCGCAAGCGAAGAAGAGCCTGGCCGGCAGAACGAGAGTGACGAGGCGCTTCGCGGCTATGTCGCGGAAAACGCCTGGGGCCATCATGCCTGCGGCACCTGCGCCATCGGCCCCCGCGACAAAGGGGGCGTGATCGACAGCAGATTCAGGGTGCACGGCGTCGAAGGCCTGCGCGTGGTCGATGCTTCCGTCTTCCCGCGGATCCCAGGCTATTTTCTGGCCACGGCCGTCTACATGATCGCCGAGAAGGCGGCCGATGTCATTCTCTCCGAGCGATATTCGTGACTGGAACCACGCCGATGGATGAACAAGAGAGCAAGTCGGAATCCAGTGCATACAACTGGCTGGGCGAACGAGTAAGGGCTTTCGTTCGCTTGTGGCGACGGTTCGATGCCTGGCTCAATCAGCCGTTGCCAGCGGGGCGCCGCCTCGCCTGGCGATGGCTGGCGCCGGACGGCTATGCCTGGTTCGTTCCCGTACTTGCCGGCGTTCTTGTGCTCGCGATGGCGCTTGGTCCGACGATCGAGACGCGTTGGGGCAATCTCGGGCTGCTTGCCATCGGCTTCCTGTCTCTCTTTGCATTGAATCTGGCTTGCGCCCGACATCCGGTGTTTAACCAGTATCTGCTTGCCGGGCAGCTCGTCATCCTTGTCGCAGTGGCCGTACTCGTCATTGTCAGTTCGCATCCGGAGGCCTATGGCACGATGACGGTGCGGCCGCGACTGCATATCGGTGTCGCGATTGCCTTTGCGCTGATCATTGCCCTGAGCATTGCCTGGTTGATCTCGTTGACCTTATTCCGCGCCAACGCGGGAGGTGGTCTCGCCGACAGTCTTGCAAGGGTGGAGCTTTTTCTACCGAAGAACCGTTACGATTTCATGGGACGTGGTCCGCTTGCCGCTCTGGCATCAGCCTTCACCATTGCTCCAATCCGCTATCCCATCGAGATCCTTCTGCCTGGATCACTGCTGACATTGTTCGTGCCGGACCATTATCTCTGGTACGCCTTCTTCCTGACGGCGATTGCCTGCTGGTTCGCGATTTTTCTGGGCATCCTCTTCGAGCGATTGATGGAGATCCTGCTGACCATCGGGCGCCTTTTCTTCATAGGTCCGCAACGGGCCATCAGCGTCCTGGTCATCGTCGTCGCGGTCCTTCGCCTCGCGGACGTTCACTACATCACCTATCTCTTCAACGCCGGCTCTGGAGGCTACGGTAACACGACGATCATGCGCTATATCGCGCTCGCCTATGCGCTTGCCTGGTATTACGCCTTCTGGTGCGACCACTTCGTCGCGCGCCGGGTCATCCGCCTGATGGACAAGGACCGGCGCGCCATTACCCCGGTCGAGATCGACTATGACTATGAAGGGCCCGAGACCCTGAGCACGGTGCGGAACCGTGGTCGCAAAATCGCGCTGCATGGCGCCGGACGACTGAAGATCGAAGGCCTCTATGAGGATCGGTACGAGAAGCAGACGAAAGCCACATCCAACAGGGCGATTCAGTTCATGACGCCTGCGGAAGTTCTCACGCAATTTCGCACCCAGCTGGAACGTCTGCCCGCGGATCAGGCCCCGGCCGGCGATCTGCTGGCGAGCCTGCGCAATTTCCAGCGGTCGACGCTCGTCTATCCCGTGCTTGTCGGCGCCCTGGCTTATGGTCTTCTGGGTGGCCCCCTTTACTTCACCTTCAAACGGGCGGTGCAGCCTGCGGAACTGGCGATCCGCTCCGACAGGCACGTAAGCAAGCAGCCGGCAGCTCTGTTGTTTGAAAGCGGCCAACCGAACGGCAGCTGCAATCCGCTCTTGCCCACCACGCCGAGAATTGCCCTTGTCGCTTCCGGCGGCGGCACGCGTGCGGCGATCTATACCGCCTCGCTTCTGCGCGGCCTTGCCGAGCACGACCAGATCTGCAACGTCGTGCTGGTCAGCGGCGTGTCAGGTGGCAGTGCTGCGCTTGGCTATTTTGCGCTCCACGAGCAGGAACTGCGGCGACCGCTTGCAAACATGGACAAGGACGCTTGGGACGATTTTTCGCAGGCCATGGCGTTGCCTTTCATCGAATATGCCATCGACGGCGCAAGCGATATGCGCATCGCCCTTGGACGCTGGCACTGGGCTCAGTCGACCTGCGATGAAGCCAAGATGCCGGACCAAAGTGTCCAGGGCTGGATGCCTGCACGGTCGCGACTGGGTGCCATTCTCGCTGAATCCTTCGTCTGCCATATGGGGGCGGCGACGATGGAGGAGCCGTCTTTCGGCCTCATGCTCAATACGGCGATCGTCGGATCTTTTCCCGACCCGCGCCGTCCGTGCAAGGAGGGGGTGGGACTCTCCCTCGCCAGGGGAGCAACGGCATGCCGAGACTTTCTCGATGCGGCCGGGGCGGGTGGCCGGCTGGTGCTGACCAATCTTGCAGCGCCTGTATCGGTGGTATCGGATGGTTCACTGCGCATGCAGATCGTTACGCTCGACAATGCTGATATATCGATCGCGCGTGCGGCGGCATTGAGTGCCAACTTTCCGCCGGTGTTTCCGGACGCTGCAATCGATGTTGAAGCTCCGGGCCAACCGCAAACCCGATATTGGGTCACTGATGGTGGAGCCGTCGAGAACCGCGGCGCCATGACACTCTACTATGCCATCCGAGGCGCGCTTCAAACCTCCCTGCAGCCATCGCAGACATTGCCGCCCTTGCATGTCGTCATCGCCGATGTTTCGGCTTCGGCCGGTCGCTACAGCGAGAGCTTCGGGTTTGGTTCGGTTCTCGGCGCCGGCGGCCAACTGGGCCTGGGTCTCGAGACGGAACTCCGCTCGGCAATCGAGAAACTGTATTGCGACCATCAGTCCGAGGCCAACATACACGAGATCGCCATGCCACCTGTTTTCCGGGACGGCGGGATCGGGACGCACTGGCTTCTTCCCAATTCGCTATCGTTCGCCAATCCGTCCAACCAGTCAGAAACCAGCGTCCTCTCTGCTAAGGACGTCGAAACGCTCGTTCTGACACTACACAACGAAATAACCGAGGCATACCAGGACGAGGTCGCGGCCGAGAGGGTCAAGGTTTGGGCTCGAGACGACAAAGTTTCGAAGCATGATGCAAATTGGAAATCACTGCTCGCCGCCCTTGCGGCAACTCAAAGCGGACAAGGTTGCCAAACATTCAAAGAGAAATGAAGGAAGAACGGAAGGTCAAGCGGCCCAAGCCGGCGGGCATGCGACCCGTTGGGTGGCGACGCCAAACTGCCAACGACAGGCTTTCGAGCTGAAACACGTGTTGTGTCGTCGGATCGCTATCGACCCAGGCAGACATATCCGCGGGCGCCATGGAAGCATACGCTGCCGCGCCCTCCGCCGGGGATACCCGAAACGCGATCGAGAAACCGGGAGTTGACCCAGCCGTTGCGCGAATGCCGTGATTGTATGTGGCGCCACCTGCGCGCCGACGAGCAGCGGGTGACGTTCACCCTGTCTCCTCTGCGCACCTGGCCGACCGCACGATAGGAGGTGCCGGGTCCCGATCGCACCTGAGTGGCCGCAGTCACGCGGGCGGTGGCGGCTTCGGCGGGAGGGGCTCCGGTCAAGGCGACGACCCCTGCGAGGAAGCCGGTTGCAGCTAACTGAACTATATTCGCAGTTGTCTCCCTCGCCACACATCCGGCGCGATATCAGGCGTTCTGCCTCACGCGTCACCACCAAGGATGACGCGCTCGTGCGCATTCCAGCCCCGAGGAAGAGGGACCGGTCTATTCGTCGCCACGTCCTCGATAACCAAGCCGGACACATTGTGCGCAAAGAACCCCGGCATGCCTCCCGGGTAGTCGACCAGGCCGATGATCTTTCCGTCTGTCCCTCGCAGCCAGGCATTGCCGCGCCCCTCGACGTCCTTGGGCGGGGAGAGGTCGACGCTGGTGGGACGCAGGTCATATTGCTGGGCAGTTCCCAGCGGGCCTTCCTGCATCGTCAATTGAATATTGCATAGGGTGATCCCCGCAATCCCGCCACTTGCCTCCGCGAAGAGATTGATGGGCCCGTGGCAGCGGCCTCTGACGTTCTCAACGCGCACATTGCTGACGATCCCAGCGGGCAGCTCGGGCCGGCGATCGAGTTGCGTAATTGTCAGCGGCTCACCCGAGCCCCAGAAGCCATCGGGCGTTTCGTGGCAATCAACCTCTATATCCGAGAAGACAATGCTGTCGATCGTTCCGCCATCACGCGAAAAAATGCCGAGGCCGCGGTTCGAATCCTGGATTCTGCAATGAACGAAACGAACGTCGCGGATGTCGCCGAAACTCTCCGTGCCTATCTTCAACGCGCAACTGTTGCTCTCGACAACGCAATCCGAGACATCGATCTTCTCGCAGCGTCCGATGCCCTTTTCGCTCCGACTGGTCTTGAGGCAGATGCCGTCATCAGCCGTGTTGATGACGACCTGACTCACGGCAACGTTCACGCAGCTATCTATGACAATCCCATCCGTATTAGGGAGCTGTCGATTGTTGAACACTTTCATGCTGTTGACGATCACATCGCGGCAGCGGACGAGGTGGACCGTCCACATCGGGGAATCCTCGATGACGAAGCCTTCGAGCCTGACATTGCTGCAGTCTTCGAGCACCAGAACCCTCGGGCGCTTTTCGCTCGGCGTGTAGGTGCCGACTGTCTCATCGAAGCCGGTGTTGAAAGCGCCACCTGAGGCAACGATCGTACCGTTGCCCAATATCGCGACATCATGGGCGCCATGCGCCACAATGTAGGCACGGTCCGATCCCTCGGCGATCACACTCACCGAATTTTCGGCGTAAAGCTCGTAGTCGGCAACGAACTCGAGTGTCGCGCCCACCTCAAACGACAGGGTTATGCCGCTGCCAAGACGGATTGGTCCCGTGAGGTGCCGCCCGCTTCGCAACAGAAGAGTTCCCCCACCGACGGCGGTCAGCCTGTCGATGAGTTGCTGCAGATCAGCGCCATTTGCTTCGACGGAAATATCCATTGGGTCTCCTCTCGCTTTCGAAACAACTAAGCTGTCGCAATTTATTCGTCAACAGGACGAACTAAATGGACGCGCTCGATGTTGTTGTATTGACACCGCCGAAAACTCGTATTTAATTCGTCATGGTTACGAACAAAAGAATGATCTGAAGGGAGTGGATACCGATCGATCGTTTGCAGAGTTTCTAGGAATGAGGAGCCAAAAGGGGAACCATATGAAACCGCTCAAGACATTGATGATGACTGCAACTGCCATGGCGATGACGATTTCGCTTGCGGCGGCATCAGAGCTAAAGCTCGTCTGGTATGTGGACAACGATCAGGAAGAGGCGAACACGCGCGCCCTCCTCGATCAGTACACGAAACAGCATCCAGACACGACTTTCGACCTTGAAATCACGCCGTATGACGGCATGGTTCAGAAATTCCAGCAGTATGCGGCCTCCGGCATTATGCCGGATTTATCGCTCACGTCTTCAATGGAGCCGGTCATTCGTCCGTTCCTCGTCGATCTCAATAAAGAGATCGGCCCCGAATGGATCAATGATTTCGTCAAGGGCTGGGGGGATGGTGCCAGACTCGGCGACAAGGTCATCGCCGCACCGCTCCGAGTGACCTCGACCGGCATCTTTCTGAACGCCGATGCCTTCAAGAAGGCCGGCGTTGCTATTCCGGATCAGGCGACCGGCTGGACCTGGGATGAATTCGTTCCGAAGATCAAGGAAGTCGCCGAAAAGTCCGGCACCCGCTATCCGCTGGTTTGGGACGTTTCGGCAAGCCGCTGGATCGTTCACGAGTATCAATACGGCAACCACATCTACAGCGAGAAAGAGCCTGTAAAGGTCATTATGGACGAGGCGGCGTGGACGAGCGCGCTCGACAAGTTCGTCGACATCACCAAGGCTGCCATGCCGCCCGGCCTGTGGTCCGGTGCAAGCTCGGACAACCCGAAGGAGCTTTTCACCGCCGGTCAGGCTGTAGCCTATATGTCGGGAAGCTGGCAGATCGCCGGATTGGCGGAGAATGCACATTTTGCATGGCAGGCAGGGCCGACACCGCGCGGCACCGTGGCCTCGTCGATCTATGGCGGTGACTATATCGTCGCCTTCAATACTAGCCAGCATCTTCCGGAAGCTCTTGAATTCATAAAGTGGATCACCTCTCCTGAAATTCAGGCCCAGTACGCCAAGACCTTCGGCATGATACCAGCAAATCTGAAAGCACCGGCTGTCAAATACGACAATCCGGCAGCGACCGAAGCCATCAAGGCAATGCAGAATGAGCTGAACGCCAGCCCGGCTTATGCGGCGACCGACCAGGCTTGGCCACAGATGCAAGCGGTCTGGGGCACCGTAAAGACGGCTGTCACCCAGGCCGTCGCCGGTCAGATCTCCTCGGCGGAGGCCATTTCACAGATCAAGAAGGCGGCCGACGCCTCACTTGAGGCTAGCAAGTGACTGCGGTCATAATAGAAAAAGGCAGTTCGGCGCTGGGTCCCCACCCAGTGCCGAAGGGCCGTCGGGTCGGTTTGGCAAACCTCGGTTGGCCTTATTTGCTCATGCTGCCGACGATGGCGCTGCTCATCACTTTTACGCTCTATCCGCTGGTCCAGGGCCTGCTCATGGCCTTTTTCAAGCGCGGTGTGGTGGTCGTTCCGCAGGTGCCAAACACCCTGCCTCAGTATGTCGGTCTGGAGAACTTCATTGGGCTCCTGAGCAATGCCGATTTCCAGAATTCGCTGCTTAAGACGGTCCTCTTCGTTGTTATCGCGGTTCCGCTGAACATCGTCGTGTCGTTGGCACTGGCTCTTTTGCTGGCGCCACAGACCAAACTGTTTGCTGTCGTGCGCACCGTCGTCTTCTTTCCGTCGATGATCAGCCTGCTGATTATCGGCGTTGCCTGGAGGTGGCTCTTCGGCCTCAATAATGGCCTCGTCAATTACCTGCTTTCGCTGATTGGCATCGCTCCGATCCCATGGCTGGAACAGGACACGATGGCTCAAGTGGCGATGGTCATTGCCTGGGTATGGGCGCAAGCCGGCTTCAACATGATGATTTTCATCGCAGGTCTGACCGCAATTTCCACTGACTACTACGAGGCCGCGTCAATCGACGGCACCAGCAAGTGGCGGCAATTCACCCATATCACCTTACCGCTCCTCAAGCCCACGATGGCGGTCGTTCTTGTCCTGTCCTCGATCGAGGCCTTCAAGGTCTACGAACTCGTCGTGTCCTTGACCGGCGGCGGTCCAGGCAAGGCGACGGTCTACCTTATTCAGACGATTTATGACACAGCGTTCCAGCAGCCGATGCAGGCCGGCGTCGCTGCCGCTCAATCTACGGTTCTGTTCATCATCCTCCTGCTTCTGACCGTCTTCCAGCTGCGTATGTCGCGGGGTGAAAAATGACGCGGATCTACTCTCCCTGGCGACTGGCCTTCGTCGCACTGACCCTCTTTGTCTTTCTGATGCCGCCGGTATGGCTCTTTCTCTCGTCGCTGAAATCACAGCAGGAGATTTTCCAGTGGCCGCCGTCCATTTTTCCGGTGCAGCCGACGCTTCAGAACTTCATTGATACCGTATCGCGCGCGAAGTTCCTGATCTTCTTCCGTAACTCGGCCATCGTATCCGTACTCTCGGCGCTTCTTTCCGTCACGATCAGCGTCATGGCCGGTTATGCCCTGGCGAAATTCAGGTTCAAGGGCGATACGCTCTTCTTCCTGCTCATCATGTCGTCGCTCATGGTGCCGCTGCAGATCGTCATGATCCCCGTCTTTCTGGTCCTGCGCGATCTCCATCTTCTCGATACGCTCGCAGGTATCATCATCGCGCCGGCAGCGACGCCCACCGGTGTCTTCCTGATGCGGCAATACATCACCAACATTCCCGACAGCCTTCTCGAGGCAGCACGCCTCGACGGGACGCCGGAATGGCGCATTCTCTGGCGGATCATCGTGCCGCTTGCCATACCGGCGATCGGCACACTGCTGGCCTTCAATCTCGTATGGCGCTGGAACGACTATCTCTGGCCGTTTCTGATCATCAGCGATCAGGATAAATGGACTGTCCAGGTCGCACTTGCAAATACTGTCGGGCGCTTTGGCATCAACTGGCCACGGCTTTTGTCCATGTCGGTGCTTTCCGTGCTGCCGGTCCTTGTAATGTTCGCCGCTCTGCAACGTATGTTGATGAACGGTTTGATGGCAGGCGCAACGAAGGAATAGGGCAGGGCCTGGATTGAACTGAAAAAGCCGCCTTTGAGGCGGCTTTTTTGCATCGACAATTCTGCAGGTGACAAAAGGAGGCCGCATGATGGCGGCCGATGGGAGTTCAGCAGATCGTCGCTCCCAGCTTGTCCTTATAGGCAAGAGCGGCGAAGGCCGGCATACTGCTCCAACCCTGAAGCAGCGAACCGCGTCCCCAAGGTGGCGAGAAGTATTCAACCGCTCCCATCCAGCCGTTCTCGAGGCAGGTTTTCCACCAGCGCAATAGCGGGTAGTCCGCGTCGCCCAGCCCATAAGCGAGGCGTTGCTCCGCGTAGAGGCCCGACAGGTAAGGCCAGTCCGAACCATTGTGGTAGCGGTAGGCGAAGTAGGATTTTTCGCGTGTGTCCTTTGGGCGTTTGAAGGGCGGAAAGGCGCAAAGCACGCCCCAATCGCCATAGGGCTGCTCGCTGTTGTTGCGGCTTTCCAGGGTCTCCTGCATCCGGGTGAGCACCGCTCTTGCCCTCTCAGGGGCGACCGCCTGAAAGCGAAGGAGCGTGAGGCTATCCAGCGTCAGGTGATCTTCGACGAAATCCGCCTTGGTTCCGTAGTCAGCGTAGGTGCCGCTCGGTTGCAGCAGCGCCGCATCCAGCGAAGCGCGCGCCTTTTTCGCAACGGCGGCCGCCTCGGAGGCGACCGATGGCTCAACCAAGCCGCCATGCTGCGCGATGACGTCGAGCGCTCCGATCCACAAGCCGAGGTCATAGGCAACGTAGCCATGACGGTAAACGTTGTCGGCCCAGTCGCGATCGTGCCGGGGCTTCATCGGCAAGCCGTTTCCTGCTTCGTCGAAGCTGCAATACCGATTGAAAATCGCCACTACCTTGTCCCAGTATTGGGAAAGGGGAGAGCTATCACCGGTTGTCCTGACGTAGTCGCCGATCGTCAGGATAAAGAAGAGCGGGCTGTCGAAGTGATCGCTCCACCAGTCGCCAGGCCGAAGGTGCTCCTCCTTGATCCTTGGATGCGTCCGCCGCACGCTTTCCCATTCCTCGGCCTGTCCGGGTCCTGTCAGGATGACGCCGCTCGGTGCTTCTCCGTTTTGCTGCACGCCCCGTGCGAGAAGGTCTATCTGCGCGCGGACTGCCTCGGGCTCCCGGTCGAGGAGAGCCTGGAGCGTCCAATAGCCGTCACGATAGTAGGTACGGGCCGGCGCGCTATAGGCCTGGCCGGCCGCAAGGCCGGCAAAGGCGCCACGCTCGTCCTGCCGTATGCTGGAAAGCGCGGCATGCAGGCTCTGAGAGATCATGCTGCGCATCAAGGGATCCGCTTCCGGCATTGCATCACAGCGCTCTACATAGGCGTTCGCCTCGGCCATCAGTTGCGCCTGGTCGAGATCAAGAGCTGCCTGTGCTTCCTCGATCGTTGCGCCCGCGGCGACGAATATCCCATCTGACCTCTGCTCGGCGATAACGACACCCCAGCCGGTACGGGCAATGCGGCGGCTGTCCTGCCGCTCGACCGGCTCACGCTTTGCCGCGCTGCCCCACCAGGCGCAACGGCGGGCGGGAATAAAGGTCCGCAGCGTTGCGCCCTTCAAGAAGAGCGCTGGCGCCGATTGCGCCACATAGAGTCCCCCGCCATGCGCTTCCACGCGGTTCGGGGCATAGATGAACGGAGCACTCCAACCCTTGAAAGTCAGATTTGCAAGCTTGCCGGCGCCCCACAATGAAAGCTCGATCTTGCCTTCCGGGTGGCAATCGCCCTGCAGGCGCGGAGCCATGAAAGGAATGAGCAAGGGTGTCGTGGAACGAAGCTGTCCATCAGCGAGAGGTGTCAGAACTTCTGGTTTCGCTTGCGGTGTGCTCATTGTACGGCCTCCTGTGGCGCTATATTCTCGATGGGTGCAAGGTCGCTCAGGCCGAGCATGAGCGCGCCCAGCATGCCGGCTTCCGGGCCGATCCCAGTTGCCTCTATCGGCGTCGCAAACGGCAGCAATACAGACACATGCCGTGCCACGGCATCGACAAATTCGGGGCGCGAGCCAATGCCGCCTCCCAGCACGATCAGGTCGGGATCAAGGAGCGCCTGCACGGAGGCGATGCCAACCGAAGCGGATTTCGCGAGCGTCTCGATAACAGCGGCCGCTTGCTCATCCCCGGCCGAAGCACGCGCGAAGATCTCGCTGACCGGCAGGGTGCCGTCGCCATAAAGGCTTCGCACTGCAGGTGAATCGACCTGGTCCTCAAAGAGGCCGGCGCGGGCTTGAGATGCGGCCTGATGGGGGTCAGCGCCCAGCGGCAGCAAGCCAAGCTCACCTGCCCGCCCATGCTGGCCACGGAAAAGCGTTCCGCCGACAACCAAGCCCATGCCGACACCGGTTCCGAAAGCCACGAATGCGAGGGAGTGCCGATCTCGCCCCTTGCCAAGTGTAGCTTCTGCGTAAGCTGCGAGGTTTACGTCGTTATCTACCACGACGCGGCAGGGCAGGGCTTTTGCGAGTAACACGGCAAGTGGCTGATCGGCTGGAATTGCCAAATGAGGGGAAAGCGATGCGAGCCCAGTGGTGGGCGATACGGCGCTTGGCACGCCGACGACAGCCCTATGCAAAGGCCCGAGATCCCGATGCCGCTGCAGCAGCGACAAAACCATCCGTGGAATTTGCTGCAATACGGGTGCGCCCGCACCGTGTTCGGTCGGCTCTTCGACCTTTGCCAGGATGCGCCCCTGAAGATCGGCAAGGCCCACAAGGATCTTTGTACCGCCCAGGTCGACGCCCGCGACGAGACCTTGAGATGCGCCCGCTCCATCTGCTCGATAGATGCGATCGGGCTGTCGCAAAGCTGACGCAATGGTTGAAATATTTGACAAACCCAATCCTTTGCGATATTTGTTCGGTAGGTTGACGAATTTATTATTGCCGCTCCTGTGAACTGTCAACAAGCCGTTTGAAATCGGCGGGCTTTCATGGAAAAAGCAAGCACCGGTGCAACGATGAAGACGGATCTGGCGAGATAGCTCGAATATGGCATTAACCGAAAACGCGCCTCCCGTATTGCGGCAGATCTCCGTTCGCGCTGTCATGGATGTTCTGCTTCACGCCGGCCCCACTTCGCGTGCAGAGCTTTCCAAGATTACCGGCCTTTCCAAGCAGACGATGTCCGAGGTCATTCGGACCCTGGAAGAGGGTGGGTGGGTTCGAGAAAAAGGGGTCACCAGCGGCCGCATTGGCCGCACCGCCATTACCTATGAGGTCAATGGCGACGCCGGCTACGCCATCGGTGTCGATATGGGCGCCACGACGACGCGCATCGTTCTCGGCAATATTGTGGGAAATGTCGTTGGTGAAATCGACTATCCCTCGGACCGCCGCGGTGGCTATCACTTGATCGATCAGGTTCAAGCGATGCTTTCGAAAATGCTTGCGGATATGGGTATCGCCAGGGACCGTGTCCTCGTGACGGCAATAGCGACACCCGGCGTGGTTGATCCTGTTACCGGCGCGCTCTCCATGGCGCCAAATCTGGCCGATATTGAGGGCATCGACATCGGCAGGACGCTGAGTGACAGGCTTGGCTGTCCCGTCGTGCTTGAAAACGACGTTAATGCAGCGGTTATTGGCGAGTCCTGGCAGGGATGCGCGACTGCGATCGATACCGTCGCTTTCATATCGCTGGGGACGGGTATCGGACTGGGCGTGCTGCAGGATGGCAAGCTAATGCGCGGCGCAAGCGGAGCCGCCGGTGAAATCTCTTATATCCCGTTCGGCGCGGACCCCTATGCCGAGGACAGCCTTGAACGCGGCGCCTTGGAATGCGCGATTGCAGCCCGTGGAATCAGTGAACTCTATGCTCACTCAGGAGGCGCCAAGGATACGTCAGTCCGGGACATCTTGGCACTCGCCGAAAACAACGACCCGATTGCTGTCGAGGTGATCGGCAAAGTATCTGATATCGCCGCGCTCCTTGTTGTTTCCGTCAATGCGATCGTCGATCCGAAGACGGTCGTCCTCGGCGGCAGTATCGGTCGCCACCCGCTGATTACAGAACGTGTCCGGCAAGGCATTGCGAAGACAAGCCGTCGTGCCATCGATGTGAAGGGCAGTGTTCTTGGTGGGCGCGCAACGCTGCTAGGCGCGCTTGCGATTGGCCTCAACCATGTCCACAATCTGCTTTTCTCTCCCCAGACCTTGCCGGAGCAACGGCGCCTCCCGCCACCGCCGCTATGACTGGCAGGCAGATCTCGCTGTCAAGAAATTTACGTTCGTCATCTTGACGAACTAATTAGTTCCACGCAAACTGAAGCCAACTAAAGGACGCCAACCGACGGATCGGCGTGCCCGTGCGCCTCCAGATATAGCGTCAAAGGAATGGATTCATGGCCGGTCTCAAGTTGAACGATGTCAAGAAGAGCTTCGGCCATCATGCGATTCTTCATGGCGTCGATCTCGACGTAGGCGAGGGGGAATTCGTTGTGCTGGTCGGCCCTTCCGGCTGTGGCAAGTCGACATTGCTTCGCCTCGTCGCAGGCCTTGAAAGCGTAAGCGCCGGCCAGATTATCATTGGCGACAATGATGTGACAACGGCACCGCCTGGGGATCGCGGGATCGCGATGGTATTTCAGTCCTACGCGCTATATCCCCATATGACCGTTGCCCAAAATCTTTCCTTTGGCCTCGAAAACCTCAAAATGAGTCGAGCCGAAATCGATCAGCGCGTGATGGAGGCGGCAAGAATGCTTGCGATCGAGCCTCTCCTCGACCGACGGCCGAAGCAGCTCTCAGGCGGCCAGCGGCAACGTGTGGCAATCGGTCGGGCGATTGTCAGGAACCCCAAGCTGTTTCTGTTCGATGAGCCGCTATCCAACCTGGATGCCGCACTGCGCGTGCAGACACGCGGCGAGATCAGCCGCCTGCACAAAAGGCTGGGCGCGACCATGGTCTATGTGACACATGATCAAGTCGAAGCAATGACGATGGCAGATCGTATTGTCGTCCTCAATGCAGGCCGCATCGAACAGGTCGGCACGCCATTGGAACTATTCGAGACGCCGGCCAATAGATTCGTCGCGGGCTTCATTGGCTCGCCGCAGATGAACTTTTTTGAGGGCAGTGTGCTTTCCTCCGGGCCGGGTGGCGTCGCGCTGGAGGTGCCGGGCTTCGGGCCGGTATATCTGCCGATCGAAGGCGCAGCCACGGCGGCCGGCCAGACCGTTATCCTCGGCGTGCGGCCGAACCATTTTGAACTTGCCAAGGGTGCGGCGGCAAGCAGCGTCACCGTCCGTCTAAACGTCGATTACGCGGAAAGCATTGGCACGGATACTTATGCCTACGGAAGATTGGAAGGAAGCGAGACTGCAACGATCGCGCATCTGCCGGATCACGTAGAAATCGAGGATCATTCCTCTCTGGCACTGATTGTCCAGCCTCAGCGCCTCCATCTCTTCGATTCAGAGAGCGGCGCAAATCTCAAGAGCGCAACTGGAAAAGAGAGATCCAAGGAAACCTCTTACGGTCGCAGGATTGCGTCAAATCGTGCTTCCGGGCAGATCCATGGAGATGTCGTGGCGGACCGTCATGAATAACTAGTTCTGCTTGCCACCGGCAACGCAAGCCGCCCGCTTTGGCGTGGGCACCGAGCGTCTACGGTTTGGCCACAATGGGTGGCCGCGTTGCATTGAGGCGCGTGATTGGCTGAAAAGATCTTGCCCGTCTCTGCGCCGACACTTGTGGCAAACTGACAGCCGGTCGCCCGATCCGCGACATTCTCTGCGATGAGGAGAACCGCATCTTGAGTGCGGTGATCGAGCGGGTCTGTGGGAAACAATACCGGTTCAGGGTCGAACTGAACCGACCGCACCTGCATTCACCGATGTTGGGTCCTCCCTGACCGTTTTCTCGGGAATCCCGCATCCGCTCCACAGTCGCAGCATGGCGTCCTTAAGGGAGGTAGTGGATGTGCGGCCTTGGATGATGCGGCGACGTCTCCACTCGCGCATCGACCGAAAACACATCCCGCAGAAGTTCCTGGGTCAGCACGTCTTCCGGCATGCCGGACGCGACGATCCTGCCGCTCTGCATGACGATCAATTCGTCGCAGAACATGGCCGCGTGGTTGAGGTCGTGCATTGCGACGATGCTCGTCACCGGCAGACCGGAAACCAGCCGCATCAGCCCGATCTGATGCTGGATGTCGAGATGGTTGGTCGGTTCGTCGAGGATCAGTTCTTTCGGCGACTGCGCCAGGGCTCTTGCGATATGGGTGCGCTGCTTCTCCCCACCAGACAGGCTCTGCCAGCGTTCGTTTCGCTTGCCGGTCATGCCCGCCCGCTCGAGTGCTTGCTCGACAATCTGGTCGTCGGCGAGTGTCCAGCCGGAAAACATCGACCGATGCGGAAAGCGTCCGAGCTTGACAACGTCGATAACCCTGAGATTGGCGTTGGTCGTCGCGTGCTGCTCGACGAAGGCGACGCGTTGCGCGATCGTGCGGCGTCCGATGGTCCTGATGTTCTTCCGATCGAGCGTGATCTGGCCGGCATGCGGCTGCTTCAGGCCGGCCAGAAGCCGCAGGAGCGATGTCTTGCCGGAGCCGTTCGGTCCGAGGAGGCCAAGCATCTTGCCTGACGGTGCTTCGAAGGAGACGCCATCAAGTATGGTCTTCCTGCCAATTTTCCAGACGAGGTTTTCGGTTTTGATGCTCATGATGTGCGCTGGAACCGATAGAGAATGACGGAGAAGAAAGGGACGCCGACCAGTGCCGTGACCACGCCGATCGGCAGAACCTGCTGCGGGATCAGGACGCGCGATGCGATATCGGCGAGCACCATGAAGATCGCACCGACGATGGCGCAGGCCGGAAGCAGCCGGACATGCAGCGGCCCGACGACGAAGCGCGCCGCATGCGGCACGACAAGACCGACGAAGCCGATCGAGCCGACCATGCTGACGATCGTCGCCGTCATCATTGCCGTTAGCGCAAACAGCACGATGCGGACCCTGATGACGTTGATACCGAGAGATGCGGCCGCTTCATCACCAAAGGCAAAGGCATCGAGGACCCTGGCATAGAGCAGGCAGACGACAAGCCCGAAACCGACGATGACCGAGACCAGCATGAATTCCGGCCACCGCACTCCCCCGAAGCTGCCCAGCAGCCAGAACATGACGTCACGGGCCTGTTGCGCGTTGCCTGACGTCGTGACCACGTAGGATGTGGCGGCATTGAAGAGCTGCGAAGCGGCGACGCCGGCGAGAATTGTCCGGTCAGCGCCGCCGCGCGTGCCGTTCGACAGTAGCGCTACGAAGAAGAAGGCCGCGAAGGCGCCGGCAAAAGCCCCGGCCGACAACGAGACCGCGCCTGCGCCGACACCGAGGATGACGATGGCGACCGCGCCGGTGGACGCGCCGGCGGAGATACCGAGAACATAAGGCTCTGCCAACGGATTGCGCAGCAGCGACTGCATGATTGCACCCGACAGGGCCAGCCCAGCGCCGCAGAAGGCCGCAACGAGCGCGCGGCTGAGACGATAGTCCCAGATCACAGTCTCGTAGATGCGGTTGAGTTCCACCGCCGTCCATCCCAGCCTGTTGGTGACGGCGGCAAACGTCGTGGCGAGCGGGATCGGCAGATCGCCAATCCCGACACTGACGCCGACGACGAGGCCGACCGCCGCGAGGGAGGCCAACAGGATGACGCCGAAAGCGGCAACCTGCCGGAGGGAGCGGTTCGAGGCGGTCACTTGATCAGGCCAAGGGCCTTCAGCTGTTCGGCCACCTGTTCCGCACCATAGATCGTGCGGATTGTCGGGTTCATGGCTTGACCGTCCATGACGACGATGGCCTTGTTTTTGACGGCTGGCATTTGGCTGACGGCCGGGTCGGTGTTCAGGAAGTTGATCTTGGCCTCCGGCTTGTCGAGTTCCCAGCGATTCCGGTCGAGATTGGCAACGACGATGACGTCCGGATTGACGGCGATGATGCTTTCCCAACCGAGCGTCGGCCATTCGGCTTCCGCAGTGACGGCATTCCTGCCGCCGAGCAGATCGGCGATGAAGCCGGATGCAGCGTTCTTGCCGCCGACATAGGCGTCGGCGGAAGGCGACTGGCTGGAGAACCAGAAAACATAGGAAAGCTGCTTGCCGTCCCTGGAGACGCCGGCGCGCAAATCCGCCTCGCGCTTCTTGAAATCGGCGATCAGCGCCTGGCCGCGATCGGAGACGTCAAAAATCTGCGAGAGCTCGTCGATCTCCTTGTAGAGCAGGTCCATATTCCAGAGCTGGTCGCGGCTGCCATACTCGTTCTTGACCTTTTCAGTGCTGAGGCAGGTGCTGGGTGAAACGTAGCTCGGCACGCCGACTTTGTCGAAGTCCTCGCGCTTGGCGACCTTGCTGGTCGCTCCGATCAGGCTCGGCAGCGCTGCTGCAACGAAATCCGGGTTCTGCGCCAAGATCGACTCGAATGTGGGGAACTCGACAGTCAGAAGCTTGACCTTCGCATTGGCTTCGGCCAGCTGAGGCAAAACCTTGCTCGGCCAGAATGCCGTACCAGCCATTTTATCCTCAAGGCCGAGAAGCAGCATGATCTCCGCGCTGTTCTGGCCAAGTCCGATTGCGCGCTGCGGAGCCTTCTGAATGGTGACCTTCGCACCGCAATTGTCCAGCGTCAGTGGATACCCGGTCGGCGCTGACAGTGCCGGTGTCGCGATCAGGCCGAATACGGCGACGAAAGCGGGAACCGCAAGGGACTTCAAAACGCTCATGAGAACTTCCTGTTCTTCTGGTCCCCAACAAGGGGATTTTAAGGGCGCGGGCGGTATAACCCGCTTACCAAAGGAAAAACAAGAGTATTATGGTCACCTTTTATAGCGGCAGGCTCTCGATTCCGTTCCCCAAGCGGCAGAGCAGGTCGGGCGTTGCGATCGAGTCGACAGCGAGGACTGGATACAGAGCATAAAGGCGTGACACATTTCAGAACCGCGGCCGCACCATTGCGCTATCGGGCCGAATTGAAATCGGCGATCAGCACGGCATCTCGCCGTCCACTCCGTTGGGATCTTGTTCCGAGCGATCCCGTAGCCTGCAATCGTAGCCGCGCTGGCTTCATATCCTCCGAAACAGAGGATTGAATACGTGCTTGCTGTGCTTGCGGCTGAAGTGGACAGGGTCGCTACGCCGGGCGCCAGCGAAGTCTTGGTGTACTATTTTCGTCGCTTCTAAGTCTTCTTCAGCAGGTCAGGACTTCACAAGCGATGACGAGATGGGCTTCATGAAGGTTCTCGTGAGTGCCGATGACGATCGCATCCCTGGCTTCACCATGATCGGCTCGGAGGCCGGCGAAGTCGTGGCGGTGGTGCAAACCGCGATGCTGGCGGACCTGGCCTACACGCACCTTCGCGACGCCATCATCGTCCACCTGACGATTGCCGAAGGTCTCGGACCGCTCTTTGCAAACTTAGGGTCTCGATCCTGATCGCCATTGGCCAGAACGACCGGATCCGTCCCTATTGCTTCGGACGGATGCCGCCGCCTGACATGTTCATTGATGTCCAGCGCCATTTCGATCGCAGTTGATTCGATAGGGCGGAAAAGGAGCGAAGAAGCCGCGAAGACGGCGAGAAAAGCTACCGGCCATCCAACGTTGTTGCCAATCAGAACGGCAAGAATTGCCGCGGATGATCCATTTTGGTTGCCAAAAAACCATAATTGCCTCACCTAGATCACACATCGGCAATAGGTATTAAGAATTGGATCATCGCTGAATGCGCATACACTACGTTTTTCTTGGTGCATTTCTTGCAATCGCTCAGTCCGCATATGCGGAAGTCGCATCGCCTGTTTTGGCCCCGCTGAAGCAACAGGCGCAAGCCGCTCAGTTGAGTGCCCAAGTTCTCACGCGCTTCAGCTACAAGCCCGTTGCACTCGACGACGCCTTGTCGGCCAGGATCATGGATCGGTTCATCAAATCGCTTGATCCAGACCGCGCACTCTTTCTGCAGGCGGACGTCGACAGGTTCATGGCTGACCGCAGCGAGATCGACGATGCCATCGAACGGCAGGACTTG
This sequence comes from Hyphomicrobiales bacterium, assembly GCA_900468805.1. Lineage (GTDB taxonomy): Bacteria > Pseudomonadota > Alphaproteobacteria > Rhizobiales > Rhizobiaceae > Rhizobium. The sequence goes on from UEIF01000022.1 coordinate 92,977, forward strand.
AAGATCCCGTTTGCGATCTTCAACGCCTATGAACAGCGCGTTGTCGACCGTATGAACTACGCGCGCAATTTGCTTAAGCAGGGCTTCGATTTCGGCGCGCAGGAAGATTATTCCGTGCTGCGCGATAAGGAGCCTTGGCCGCAGTCTGAAGCCGAGAGCAATGACCTTTGGCGCAAGCGCGTCAAAAGCGACTGGTTGCGGTTGAAACTAGGCGGTAAAACTGACGCAGCTATTCGCGAAACGCTCGACAAGCGTTATGCCAACACCCTCGAGCGCGTTCAGAAGTATAAAAGCGACGACGTTTTTCAGTCGTTCATGGACGCCTACGCAACGTCGATCGACCCGCATACCGACTATTTCGGCGCGGCCGCTTCGGCTGACTTCAATATCGCGATGAAGCTTTCGCTGTTTGGTATCGGTGCGGTGCTGCAGGATCGCGACGACTATACGACAATCCGTGAGCTCGTGCCTGGCGGCCCGGCGCAGTTGTCCGGCAAGCTCGCAGTCGGAGACCGCATTACCGGCGTTGGTCAAGGCAAGGACGGAGCGATAAAGGAAGTGGTGGGCACGCGCCTTGATGAAGTCGTGCAACTCATACGAGGGAAAAAAGGCTCAGTCGTGCGCCTGGACATCCTGCCGGCGGACGCCGGTGCAGATGGCACGCATCGCGTAGTCAACCTCGTGCGTGACAAAATCAGTCTCGAAAAGCAGGCTGCCAGCAAGGCGGTTCTGTCCGTGGGCGGAGGCGACGCCGCGCGTAAAATCGGGGTGATTACTCTGCCGGTATTCTATGAGGATTTTGAAGCCAAGAGCAAAGGAGACAAGGACTATAAAAGCGCAAGCCGCGATGTCGCCAAGCTTCTCGGCGAACTGAAGCAAGAGAAGGTCGACAGCGTTCTCATAGACATGCGCAACAATGGCGGCGGTTCATTGGACGAGGCGATCGATTTGACTGGTCTGTTCATCGGCAACGGCCCGGTCGTTCAGCAACGCGGTAGCGACGGTAAGGTCGAGATTAGAAACGCTGATTTTGCAGCGCCTGTCTGGAAAGGCCCGGTGGGTGTCCTGATCAATCGCGGGTCGGCGTCGGCTTCGGAGATTTTTGCTGCGGCAATCCAGGATTACGGTCGGGGCGTGATTATCGGTGAACCCAGTTTCGGGAAGGGGACGGTCCAGACCGTCCTCAATCTGGACCGAATGGTTCGCAACAGCAAACCCGAATTCGGGGAGTTGAAAGTGACGATTGCCCAGTTTTTCCGGGTTAACGGCGGTACGACGCAGTTGCGCGGCGTGACACCTGATATCAGCTTGCCGGGACTTTCCGATCCGGCTGTCTTCGGCGAAACCAGTTATGACAATGCCCTGCCGTGGGCGCAGATCAAGCCTGCGGACTATGCGCCTTCCGACACTGTCACGACGTTGCTGCCGACATTGCAAAGCCGGCATGATGCACGGGTTGAGAGCGATCCGGATTTCCAACGCCTGTTAAAGGACATTGCCGACCTTAAGGCGCAGCGCGAGAAAGGGGTCGTCTCCCTCAACGAAGCCGAACGTCGTAAAGAAGCGACAGCGCGAGAAAATCGGCTGAAGTCCCGAGCGCAAGCGGATGGTGGCGAAGATCCTGGTGGAGATGATGGCCTGCAGTCAGACGAGCGCAGCCTGAGCGCTGATATTGCTATTGAGAATGCCCGCAAGAAGGCAAAAGACGTCTTGCTCAACGAGGCCGCCGCCATTGTTGCCGATGAGGCAGATCTGCAGCAAGGCGCGTTAAAGGCAGCCACAAAACAATCGGGAAACACGAACGCAAAATAATCATAACCGAAGGGCGCAACAGTGTGCTCAGCTTTGCGATCATACCGTTCGCAGCGGCGTGATTGCTGAGTGAGTATCAGATGATCGCGATCTGTCTTCGAAGGTAGCTCGAAGCAATCGGCGCGGCGTCGACCCTTCTCCTGGTGCGATCGATTCACCGCGAAGCAGTGAGGCCTCGCGGTGATGATGGCTGCATGCATCTTAAGCGGTGCTTGCGCGCAGCAGCACGGATTGATGCTTTTCAAGGAAAGCCACAAGACGCGCGTGATAGTCATCAGCCGCCGCCTGCCGAACGCTCGGCCGTTTTGCAAGCGCGCTTCGCCATTTCTGCACCCTGTCCAAACCGTCAAAGATATGATTTTCACCGATCGCATCAAAGACGTCGAAATAGCGGAAGATCGGCGCAAAGACGGCGTCCACCAGACTGAAACCCTCACCGGCGAAGAATGGTCCCCCAGACAGTTCCGCCTCGATCGTGCGGAATCTGGAAGCGATCGCCTTTCCCCTTGCTTTCAAAACTTCGAGGTCGCTGGTCGTTTCGTAGACCCAGAGATCGGCCAGAACCGACGAGCCGAATTCCATCCACCCGCGATGGCGGGCACGTATCAAAGGATCGTGTGGGTGCAGCTTCGCGCCGGCCTGCGTCTCATCGATATATTCGCAGATCGCAGCACTTTCGAAGAGCGCAGTCTGCTGTCCGCTCTCCTCGATCAGCAAAAGCGGAACCTTGCCAAGGGGGGAAATCTCGAGAAACCAATGGGGCTTGTTATCGAGGTCGATGAACTCGCGATCGAAAGGAACGCCTTTTTCGCCAAGCGCGATGGCGGCGCGTTGCACATAGGGGCAGAGAGGGTGGGAAATGAGCGTGAATTTCCGCATGGTAGCGATCCTCAAGGGGTCTGGGCGGCGACGAGCGACCGCGATGGATGTAGCGCCAAGGCTCCATTGCCAAGCATCACCTGCGCGATCGAGAGAACGATAAGGTAGAGCGGATATTCCCAGCCGCCGCCCGGCGCGGTGAAGACCCAGCCGTTCGCCCCATGAACCCAGATAATTGCGCCGGCGAGCGCGGGGATAAGCGTCAGTGCCACGGCACGTGTCTGTATGCCGAGAACCAGAAGGGCGCCGCCGATGGCCTCGGCGGCGAAGGTTACATAGGCCAGCCAGCCGGGTAGGCCGACGGATACGAAGTAGCCGGCAGTTCCCGCCAGGCCGAACGTCATGAGTTTCAGAATGATGCTGTGCGCGAGGTACATCGTGCCGAGGCTGATGCGCAGCAGGGCGGTTGCGTAAGGCACGGACGTTTCCATTGGCATGGTGTCTGTCTCCAATTGTAGATGCATATGCATATAATTATCCTTGCGATTGCCGTCAATATAGATGTACTTGCATCTATGAAGAATCGAAACGGCCCATCGGAATCTGTGACGCAGGCATGGATCAGCATCATGCGCGCCCAGCAACGCCTGCTGAATGCGATCGAGACAGACTTCAAGAATGCCGGCCTGCCATCGCTCAGCTGGTACGACGTGCTCTGGGAACTCGCGCGCGCCGAAGAGGGCAGACTACGTCCCTTCGAGATCGAAGAACGCACCCTGCTTGCGCAGTATAATCTCTCGCGTCTGATCGACCGGTTGCAGCGCGAAGGCCTCGTCAGCCGGGAAGCCTTTGCTGAAGACGGGCGCGGCCGTTGGGTCGTGATTACGCAAGCAGGGCGCTTGCTTCGCGAACGCATGTGGGCCGTCTATTCAAAGGCAATTGATGCCCATGTCGGAGCCAAGCTTGATGATCAAGCGGCCGCATCGATTGTTGCTCTACTGTCGCGTTTCACTGGTTAGGCGACAGGGGATGCTGCCCCGGGCATTCAGCGCTTTCAACGCGTCGCCGGGTGCCAAGCCCACCTGCAGCCGCATTGATCGCCATTAGACGCTGGTTTTCGGTGCGATCGTCAGCTCCGAACCATGAGCGCCGCGCATCTCCGTCGCTCCGGCCGGGTCACGGTCGTCGGCCTTGTGCAGAAGCGTCGAGCGATAGCCGCCCGCATGCGTGCCCTCGATCAGCGTCACATCGGCGTTGCCCGGATTGTCGGAGCGCTCGAACCATTCGACGCTGTGATGCAGGAAATTCATCTCGAAGGCACGGTTGGTGACGCCGTGGCCGACGATAACAGCGGTGTCGTTGCCGCTGCCGATATCATGCATGACGGTCAGCAAAAACATCCGTACCCGCTGGGCGACATCTGCCCGGCTCTCTCCATCAGGCGGGCGGGCATAGAACTTGCCGCTGTTGTTGCGAAGCCGCGCCCATTTCTCGAATTCTTCCGGAAATTTGCGCCGCTGCTCGGCGCGGTCGTAGATTTCCGTAAACAGGCCGAAATCCTGCTCCCGTAGCAGATAATCCTCATGCACATCGCTGATGGTGTCCGCTGGCAAGGCCTCGACGATCGCGTCCTTGGTCTGGCGCGTGCGCAGATATGGCGAATGCCAGATGGTCGCCCTCGGCGCAGCGGCAGGCAGCGCTGCAAGATACGAAGCGATGCCACGCCCGGCCGCCAGCGCCTGCCGGTAACCCCATTCCGTCAGCGGAACATTGTGATCGCCGAACTGCCGGTAGGCGCTCTCGCTGATGTTGCCGAGAGATTCGCCGTGTCGAACGAGGAAGATGCGCATGTCTGTCCGTCTACGCTGAGGTGAGAACATCATGACGGGCGCGGAGGTAGTGTGCAATGGCCGACAACCTGATCGAGTGACGATCCCCGAGTTCGGTTTACTTGGCTTTTTAAACCGGCAGCTTGTCGCCGCCATTGAAAATGGCCATCCGGTGCGCTAGTTTAAATTGTTATCTGCCATCGCAGATTCATATGGTTGTATTTGAAAGACGATCGTTTCTGGAGACATGGGCCTGAAATCATCGATCCTGGACATAGCTCCAGCCAATCGAACGAGACTGTTCCTTCACCGATGGCAATTGACTTGTGCCTCGGTCGATGAACTGGTGCACGGAGGTAGCAAATGTCTAGGCACAAACTGGCAATCGTTGCGACACTTGCATCGCTGCTAGCTGTTCAGACTGCCGAAGCCGACGGTCCTGCTGGCGCTGCTCGCGGCTTGAAGACGGCGCCGGTATTCAGCTATATTCTCGAAAAACGCCGGACTGCCGCCCCTTTTGCGCATGTGATGTTTTGCGCGCGATATCCAGATGAGTGTACTGCTCGCGGCGAGGCTTCCGAAATCCCCTTGACCCCTTCTGCCGACAAGCAGCTTCAGGCCGTCAACACCTCGGTCAACCGCTCGATCCGCCCGGTTGACGACCGATCCGATCAGGGGGATGTCTGGCAGGTGAACGTCAAGTCCGGCGATTGCGAGGATTTTGCGCTGACGAAGCGGGACCACCTGATCGCGATGGGCTGGTCGTCGAAGGCACTGCGTATCGCCGTCACCAAGACGCCCACCGGCAAGGGCCATGCGGTTCTGGTCGTCAAGACCGATCGTGGCGACCTGGTGCTCGACAACCGGACAAATGCGATCCGAAACTGGAAGGATGCGGATCTTCGTTGGCTTATGATCCAGTCAGGTGAAGACCCGCGCATATGGTACGAACTTTAGATGCGCCGGCATTCCATGCCCTTGGACACATGCGGCGCACGATCTCCAGCGTCTTGTCAAATTCTTCCTGTGTCATGCCAAGGCTCTTGCGATTGTCCCCGACAACGAAGGCGAGGAACTCGGTGCCAAAACGGCGGATGTCATTTTTACGGTGCAGCTAGCGTTTTGTACGGTCCGTAAGGCGGCGCAAAACCATGCCGCCGTGGTGCAGGGTGTTTGCATCGACGAAGTCGCCATCGGCCGTGAAGCCGGTGTCGTCCCAATATTCGATATGTGCGCCGGTTACTTCGTAACGCCCTTCATAGGCGCGTTCGCGCCTACCGCGTGCCTCGACATAACGCCCGGTCGGCAGAAGTTCGTGGCGAACATGACCGTCGTCGGTCACCCACATGCCGGTATAGGGATGGTTTGTCTTCAAGTTGGCTTCCTCAGCTTGTACGGATTGACTCAAGAACGTGGCCGTCATCAGGACTGCAAATGCATACCTCATGGTCGGGCTCCTCAACGCCTGTTGATATTCTGGTTGCGATGGTGAATTGCGGTGTGCGCAGGGTCCGGCGGGCGATGCGAGAGGCCGAACCACAGCCGGACTGTGACCGCTATCGCGCACGCGGCTCGTTGTTTTCGACAACCTGCTGGTAGGCGACGAGGTCCAGAAAGGCCTCGGCCTCGACAACAGAGCCGTCCTTCATCCGGAATATCCAAACGAACTGGTTCCGATAAGGTGCGCCGGAGGTTGTCGTGGCCGACCCGTTGAAGCGGATGATGACCATGTCTCCATCCGCAAAGATATCATGCACCTGCGGTAACACGGGGGTCGTCAGACGGCTAGTAAGAGGCCCTGACCCTCGCTCGACGAAGTCCTCGAGACTGCGGTAGGTGCCGGCCACCGGGCCGGAGCCGTGGATTGTCCAGACGACGTCGGGCGCGAGAAGCTCGGCAAAGACGTTGCCACCTGCACGCCATTTCTCGAATGCCGTGCGAACGATGGCCTTGTTCTGTGTCTCCACGGCGGTGTCCTGGATTTCGACACCGGCGCCTGGCGCGGTTTCGGCATGCGCCGGTCCGATGATGGCCAGGAATGCTGAAGCGACCAGCAATTTGCGGCACGCCCTGTCAAGGTGGTTAGGCAGTGAGGAAAAGGTCATGGTATCATTCCTTTCTTCGGGTTGATGAAGAGCGAGAAAGACCGCCGTGGCCGCACGCCTTCATGCATGTTGGTCCTCTTTGTCTGCTCAGATGCGGCGAGCCACTGAAGCTTCGCCGAAGATGAGTTGCTGGACCAATGGGCGTTCCACGAAACGGGCCGGGAATATCGGATCTGGGTCGCTTACCCGGTTCAGGCGATCGAGGTGGTCTGGCGACAGCACCACGTCCAAAGCGCCGAGATTGTCCTCTGCCTGGGCAACAGTGCGGGCGCCCATGATGGGGGACACAACCGAGGGGTTCGCCAGTGTCCATGCTAGGGCCACCCGGGACGGTGTCGACCCCACTTCCTCGGCAACCGCGCGAACCTCGTGCGCAATCTCGATCGAGCGCTCGTTCAGATGCCCGGACGAAGCGATAACGCCCTTGCGGCTGGGGGACACGGCTGCCTCTCGTGAATCCTGAACGTCCGCTCGGGAGTATTTGCCGGTCAGCACGCCGCCCCCTAGCGGGGACCACGGAAGGACGCCGAGGCCCAAGGCTGCGGCCATCGGTAGGAGTTCGTGCTCGACGGTGCGTTCCACAAGACTGTACTCGATCTGGAGCGCGACGAAGGGCGACCACCCGCGCATGTCTGCGAGCGTCTGCATTTGCGCAACCCGCCATGCGGGCGTATTGCAGATGCCAAGATAGAGGATTTTTCCCGACCGAACGAGATCGTCGAGGGCGCGCATCACCTCGTCCGGCTGGGTCGTCATGTCCCATCCATGTAGATAGAAGAGATCGATGCGATCCGTTCCGAGTTGTCTGAGGCTCTGCTCGGCAGACCGTATTATGTTGAGGCGATGGTTTCCGCCCGCATTGGGGTTGCCGGGCTCGCGTGACATCGTGAATTTTGTCGCGATGACGAGCCGCGCACGCTTTTCGCCGACGAATTCTCCGAGGAGGCGTTCGGCGCCGCCGTTGGTATAGTTCACCGAAGTATCGATGAAGTTGCCGCCCCGATCGACATACAGATCGAAGATACGATGGGCTTCGGCACTGTCGGCACCCCAACCCCATTCCGATCCGAAGGTCATGGTGCCCAGGCTCATGGGCGAAACGCGCAGGCCCGAACGGCCCAGCAGCTTGTAGTTATCCAGCATCATCTTGTCTGCCATCTCCAATTTACCGAGCCAAACGTACAGGCTCCCAAAAGAGCGGACAACTTGCCCAATCATAACCACTCTGGTAACTTCATCTAACCAATGGCTGTAGATCTGAATGGCATCTCTGTTTTTCTGGCCGTCGCAGAGGCGAAGAGTTTCCGCGCGGCCGCCGAGCATCTGGGTGTTACGCGGCCAGCGGTGAGCCAGACGATCCGTCGCCTCGAAGATCGGCTCGGCGTGGCACTCGTTCAGCGAACCACACGGAGCGTCAGCTTGACGGAAGCTGGCGAGCAACTTTATCAGCGCGTGGCGCCGGCCATTTCCGAGGTCGGTCTAGCCCTTGAGGCCACCGCCGATCAGGACATCGCTCCGAACGGCCTTTTGCGGTTGGCAGTGTCCTCGATTGCGGAGCGGTTCATCTCAGGACCGCTGCTGTCGGGCTTTGCTGACGCCTATCCTGCCGTTCAGATCGATGTGACCGTCACGGACGAGGAATTCGACATCGTGGCGGAGGGATATGACGCGGGGGTGCGGCTGGGCGAAGTGATCGACCAAGATATGATCGCCGTCCCGGCATCCGGCGAGCAACGTCAGTGCGCGTTTGCCGCGCCTTCCTATCTCGAGCGTTTCGGGAAGCCCTCGCATCCCTCGGAACTGGCCCAGCATCGCTGTATCGGCTGGCGTCCCGCACCCCATACCGCACCTTATCGTTGGGAGTTTGGCGAGAATGGACGTGAGTTCGATGTGGCGGTGAATCCTCAGATCACCACCAATGACATGTGGTTGATGATCCGCACGGCCCGGGCGGGGGGAGGCATCACGTTTGGCATGGAAGAGACCTTCAGGCCTTATGTCTCATCCGGCGAACTGGTGCCTCTTCTGCAAGAGTATTGCCCGTCGTTCGCAGGCTTTTTCCTCTACTTTCCCAACCGGCGGAATCTCGCCCCGAAGCTGCGTGCCCTGATCGAGCATGTGCGACGCCGGCGATAGTACTGACATTCCCATCTACACGATCGTGCAGATTGCGTTCGACATGCCGGTTAGTTTAGGCAACCAGCACGTCGCGGTTCGACATGACGCCACAAAATGCCGCCCCCTTAAACTTTGATAGCGCGTGGGCGTTTGCCGGATAATCCGATCGGTTTCCAACCCCTACCGGCTGCGGCCGATGCTCGCATACATGCCTGTCGTGCGGAATTCGGTTGGCGTGATGCCATAAACGCGCCGGAAGACCTTGGCGAAATAGTTCGCATCCTCGAAGCCGCACATGATCGAGACTTCCTTGACCGGAAGGAAGTCCGCCTTGGTCAACAGCTTTGCGGCGCGCTGCAACCGTTGCTGCAGGACATATTCGGCGGGCGGCACACCTTCGCTTTCCGCAAAGCTGCGGGAGAAGTGCGCGCGGCTCAAACCGACGATCGCCGCAAGCTCGCTGACCGGGAGCGTTTTTTCCAGATTGATATTGATATGGTCGATCACGGGCTGCATGACGCTCTGTTCGGCCATGAAGGCCGGCGCTCCGAAGATGTCGTCGTACAACGCCATGGCGGCTTCGTAGGCGATCGCCGAGGCGGAGCCCGGCGTGTTTGCACCCCTGACGAGACGCAGGCTGCAATCGGCCAGATGATCGACGGTCGATTGCTGCAGTTTCAGCACCGGCCCTGCTAAAGCCAGCACCATCTTGTGGATGCGCAGCGTCTCCTCGCCGTTCATCGAGATCCAGAAATATTCCCAGCGCTCGCCCTTTTCGAGCCAGTAGCGGTGATTGTGGGGCACCATCACCATCATCGTATCGCCGCTCTGGAGCTTGTAGTTGCGGTTCTGGTAGCGCAGACGGCCGGTGCCGCTGATCGTATGCTGCAGCACCGTGAACGGCGTCTGGCCGCGCTTTCTGCCGTCCCAGTCATAGGTTTCGGCCTCGCGCACCTCATATCCGGCGCTCGTCGGCATGGCGTGCAGACGCTGGCGTCCGCGTGGCAGCGAAACCGTCCTCATCGACTGTCCGTTGGCGATCAATTCCTGCAGCACAAAATTACCCTCGAAAGCATAATCCTTCTCTGGCCGCCCTGCCGAATATGCGCATAATCCCGTCTCACAAGAGGAAGAGATCACGGTCGAAAGAACGGCCGGGAGGAATACAGGCACCATTTTCTGTATTTTGGACGACATACGCAAGGCGTGCCGACCAGCCCTCCTTAACCGCCTTTCTACCTAGCATTTGATCGGATCGAGGTGAAGGATATGAGTTTCAAAATCGCTATTATCGGGGCAGGCAGCGTCGGCTTCACAAAGAAGCTCTTCACGGACATTCTCTGCGTGCCGGAATTCAAGGACATCGAATTCGCGCTGACCGACCTCAGCGATCATAACCTCCAGATGATCAAGGCAATTCTCGACAAGATCGTCGAGGCAAACAAGTTGCCGACCAAGGTGACAGCGACGACGGATCGCCGCAAGGCGCTTGAAGGCGCACGTTATATCATCAGCTGCGTGCGCGTCGGCGGGCTGGAAGCCTATGCCGACGATATCAGAATTCCCCTGAAATACGGCATCGACCAGTGTGTCGGCGATACGATCTGCGCCGGCGGCATTCTTTACGGTCAGCGCAACATTCCGGTCATCCTCGACTTCTGCAAGGATATCCGGGAGGTCGCAGCACCGGGTGCGAAGTTCCTGAACTACGCGAACCCGATGGCGATGAATACCTGGGCGGCCATCGAATATGGCAAGGTCGATACGGTCGGCCTCTGCCACGGCGTCCAGCATGGTGCGGAGCAGATTGCCGAAGTGCTAGGCGCCAAGTCGCAAGGCGAGCTTGACTACATCTGCTCGGGTATCAACCACCAGACCTGGTTCGTCGATCTGCGCCTCAACGGCCGCAAGATCGGCAAGGACGAGCTGATTGCCGCCTTCGAGGCGCACCCGGTCTATTCGCAGCAGGAGAAGCTGCGCATCGACGTGCTGAAGCGCTTCGGTATCTATTCGACCGAGAGCAACGGCCATCTCTCCGAATACCTGCCCTGGTACCGCAAGCGGCCGGACGAAATTACCCGCTGGATCGACATGTCCGACTGGATCCACGGCGAAACCGGCGGCTACCTGCGCCACTCGACCGAGACCCGCAACTGGTTCGAGACGGAATTCCCGCAATTCCTCGCTTCGGCCGAAAAGCCGATCGATCCGGCCAAGCGCTCCAACGAACACGCGAGCCACATCCTCGAGGCGCTGGAGACCGGCCGGGTCTATCGCGGCCATTTCAACGTCAAGAATACCGGCGTCATTACCAACCTGCCATCCGATGCCATCATCGAGTCGCCGGGCTTCGTCGATCGTTTCGGCATTAACATGGTCTCCGGCATCACCATTCCGGAAGCCTGTGCGGCGACCTGTGTCTCGTCGATCAATGTCCAGCGCATGTCGGTGCATGCGGCAATATCAGGCGATATCGATCTCCTGAAGCTCGCGGTGTTGCACGATCCGCTGGTCGGCGCCGTCTCGACGCCGGAGGAGGTCTGGCAGATGGTCGACGAAATGGTCGTCGCCCAGGCCCGCTGGCTGCCGCAATATGCCGATGCCGTGCCGGCGGCCAAGGAGCGGCTGGCGAATTCAAAGGTCAAGACGAGGGAGTGGGAAGGGGCTGCACGCCGCAATGTTCGCTCCATTGAAGAACTTCGCGTCGAAAAGGCGGCGCTGAAGCAGGCCGTTTAAGTCGTGGATGGAGGAAGCTGCGGCAGGGTCTTCGGGAGGAAGGTCCGCCGCACCAAGGCTTTTTCCATCGCCGTTTGAGGAGAAGCGGAGACGCTGCAAGCGCTCCGAACAAGAGGGAGAGACGATGACGAATTTCCGTAAGATCGGCATCCTGGCAGGACTGGCGCTTGGCGTTTCAGTCGCCGCCATCAATGCCTACGCATCCGAGCCGACAGTACCTCCGGCTCCGCCCGCGTTCCCGGCGGAAGGCAAGATCAAATATGTGTCCCGCGACTCCATTCTGGAGTTCAAGGCGCTGCCGGAATATCACGAACCGGACTGGCTGACGAAAAACTTCGTCGCCACCGGCAAGCTTCCGGCAGTCAAGGATCGCCTTCCAAAGGAACCAATGGTCTTCAAGACCGAAAATATGCCTGATGGCACCGGCGTCTACGGCGATACGATGCGCCATGTGATCGGCGGCCGGCCGGAAGGCTGGAATTACGGTGCCGGCCAGACACAGGGCTGGGGTGGCATCGATATCGGCCTCTCCGAATGCCTGACGCGCACCGCGCCGCTCTTCCAGGTCGAGGCCAAGGATACCGAGCCGCTGCCGAACCTTGCCAAGGGCTGGGAATGGTCGCAGGACGGCCACAAGCTGACCATGCACCTGGTGGAAGGCGCCAAGTGGTCAGACGGGGCGCCATTCAATGCCGATGACATCATGTTCTATTGGGAAGACGAAGTCATCGATCCGAACGTCTCGCCGCTCGGCGGCGGTGCGTCGCCGGAGGCTTTCGGCGAGGGAACCACGCTCACGAAGATCGACGACTACACGGTCGAATGGACCTTCAAGGAAGCCTTCCCGAAGCAGTATCTCTATACGATGGCCTATCCGAACTTCTGCCCGGGGCCGTCGCATATTCTCAAGCCGCAGCATCCTAAATATTCGAAGAACACCTACGACCAGTTCAAGAATGCCTTCCCGCCGGAATTCATGAATATGCCGGTCATGGGCGCCTGGGTGCCGGTCGAATACCGGCCTGATGATATCATCGTCATGCGCCGCAACCCCTATTACTGGAAGGTCGATGAGAAGGGCAATCAGCTGCCTTATCTCAACGAGCTGCACTACAAGCTCTCGACCTGGGCTGACCGTGACGTGCAGGCCGTTGCCGGCTCCGCCGACTTCTCGAACCTCGAGCAGCCGGAAAACTTCGTGGCGTCGCTGAAGCGCGCCGCCGAAAAGACCGCTCCGGCGCGTCTCGCCTTCGGTCCGCGCCTCATCGGCTATAACCTGCGCATGAACCTCTCTGCCAATGGCTGGGGTGATCCGGATGCCCGCAGCCAGGCGATCCGCGAGCTCAATCGCAATGAAGACTTCCGTAAGGCCGTAACTATGGCGTTCGACCGCAAGGCGATCGGCGACTCTCTCGTCAAGGGACCGTTCACGGCGATCTATGCAGGCGGTCTGTCTTCGGGCACCAGCTTCTATGACCGCAATTCGACGGTTTACTATCCTTTCGATCTTGCGGGGGCCAAGGCACTGCTTGCTAAGGTCGGCCTGAAGGATACGGATGGCGACGGCTTCGTGAACTTCCCGGCCGGAACCGGAGACGGCAAGGACGTCGAAGTCGTGCTTCTCGTCAATAACGGCTATGCCACCGACAAGAGCCTTGCCGAAGGTGTCGTCGGCCAGATGGAGAAGCTCGGCATCAAGGTCATCATCAATGCTCTTGATGGTCCGAAGCGCGACAATGCGCATTATGCCGGCCAGTTCGACTGGCTGATCCAGCGTAATACGTCGGAGCTCGCCTCCGTGGTGCAGAATACCGAACAGCTTGCCGCTGTCGGCCCACGCACCAGCTGGCACCATCGCGCCGGCAAGGGTGACCAGCTCGATCTCCTGCCTTACGAGAAGGACCTTGCCGACATCGTGAACAAGTTCCGTGCGAGCCAGGACAATGACGAACGTGTCGCGCTCATGAAGCAGTACCAGAAGACCGCGACCGAACATGTCGATACGGTCGGCCTCACGGAATATCCGGGCGCGCTGATTATCAACAAGCGCTTTTCGAACATCCCTGAGGGCACGCCGATCATGATGTTCAACTGGGCTGAAGACTCCGTCATCCGCGAACGCCTCTGGGTGGCTGCTGACAAGCAGGGCAAGTACGAACTCTTCCCTGGTCAGCTTCCCGGCACGCCCGGAGACAAGGGTCCCGTAAACTAAGAGCTCCCTCCCGAAAGACGAAACTTCCGGCCGCGCGTGCAGCGCGCGGCCGGTCAGAATCAACGAGCCGGCCGCGCTGGAGACGAGCGACTGGCGGCAAGGAGAAGCGAACCGTTCGATGTTACGATTCCTGCTCATGCGCATCGCTTCGGCGATCCCCGTCCTCTTCATCCTGAGCGTGGTGACCTTTGCCATCATCCAGGCGCCGCCCGGCGACTATGCCGACTACATCCGCTCGCAGCTGATCAATCAGGGCGGAGCCTCCTTCGCTCAGGCCGATGCGCAGGCCGAGGCCTACCGCGTCGAACATGGACTTAATAAGCCGCTGGTCATCCAGTACGTGAACTGGATCAAGGGCATCGTGACCGAAGGCGATTTTGGCTACAGCATGTTCTACAACAAGCCGGTTGCCGATGTGGTCGGCGAGCGCCTGCCGCGCACACTGGCCCTAGCGCTGGTCTGCCACATCTTCGCATCGATCCTCGGTATCAGCTTCGGCATATGGGCGGCGACTCGCCAATATAGCTGGATCGACAACCTGCTCTCGGGTGTCGCCTTCCTCGGCATGACGGTACCGCGCTTTCTGATGGCGCTGATCATCGTCTACCTGCTGGTCTTCCAGTTCAACGTCACGGAAATCGGCAGCTTCTTCTCGCCGCAATATGGCGGGGCGCCGTGGTCCTGGGCGAAATTCATGGATCTCGTCAGCCACGTCTGGCCGGTCGTTGCGATCGCTACCTTCGGCGGGCTCGCCTACAATATGCGCGTCATGCGCGGCAACCTGCTCGATACGCTGAATGCCCAATATGTTGAGACGGCACGTGCCAAGGGGCTCTCGGGTGGCGCGGTCGTCATGCGCCATGCCGTTCCGAACGCGCTGCATCCGCTCGTCATGTATCAGGGCGTCGTGCTTCCCTACATGCTGACCGGCGAGATCGAAACCGCGATCATCTTTGCCCTGCCGACCGTTGGTCCGGCCATCGTCGGCTCCATGGCGATCGGTGATGTCTATGTCACCGCCACCTTCATGCTGGTGCTGTCGGCAACGCTGATCGTCGGCAACATTATCGCCGATATGCTGCTTGTCATGCTCGATCCTCGGGTCCGTCAATATGGAGGAGCCTGATATGTTTGCCTTCGACTCTTCCCCACCCCCGCCGCATGAAGAGGCAGTCAAGAATAGCGGCCACGGCAATGAGAGCTATATGGCGCTGGTCTGGCGCCGCCTGCGGCGCTCCTGGACCGGCATGATCGGCCTCATCCTTGTCGGCCTGCTGATCATCATGGCGATATTTGCCGATTTCATTGCGCCATTGGATCCAAAGGCGACCGATGTCGGCTTCGCGCCGCCGCAGCTCATCAGCATCCATGATAAGGAAGGCAATCTTGTCTGGCCGCGCGTCTATGCGCTGGCGGATTCCGAAGAACTCGATCCGGTTACCTTCCAGCCGGTCGTCGGCCTGGACTATGACAATCCGCGTCTGCTCGGCTTCTTCGTCAGGGGGGCGGACTACAATCTACTCGGTCTCATCCCGGCCAATCGCCATTTCTTCGGCACGGTCGATGGCCAGCCGGTGCATTTCCTCGGCACCGACAAGTTCGGTCGTGACGTCCTGTCGCGCGCCATCATCGGCTCGCGCATCTCGCTGATGATCGCACTGACAGTGGTCTTTATCGTCACTGTCGTGGGTACTACTGTCGGCATGGTGTCGGGTTACTACGGCGGCGCCTTCGATGTCTGGGTGCAGCGTTTTGTTGAGCTGGTTCTCGCCTTCCCACAGCTGCCGCTTTATCTGGCGCTGACGTCACTCATCCCGATCACGGCACCGACCAATGTCTTCCTCGCCTTCGTGATCTTCGTCATGTCGGCCCTTGGCTGGGCGCAGATGTCACGCGAGGTACGCGGCAAAACGCTGGCGCTAGCGCGCATCGAATATGTACGGGCGGCGATGGCGGTTGGCGCCACCGACCGGCGCATCATCTTCCAGCATATTTTCCCGAACGTGATGAGCCACGTGATCGTCGCCGTCACCATCCACATTCCGAGCGTCGTGCTGCTCGAATCCTTCCTCGGCTTCCTCGGCTTTGCGGTGAAGCCGCCGCTGATTTCCTGGGGCCTGATGCTGCAGGATACGGCGAACTATTCCGTCATCGGAACATATCCCTGGATTCTCGCCCCCGTCGCCTTCGTGCTGATCACCGTCTTTGCGTTCAATGCGCTGGGCGACGGTCTGCGCGATGCGGTCGATCCCTATTGAGGTGATGAAGATGGCTCTTGCTCTCGTCAGTTCTTTCGCCCCGCCCGTCCGTCACGACCATGAC
This sequence comes from Hyphomicrobiales bacterium, assembly GCA_900468805.1. Lineage (GTDB taxonomy): Bacteria > Pseudomonadota > Alphaproteobacteria > Rhizobiales > Rhizobiaceae > Rhizobium. The sequence continues at coordinate 108,930 of UEIF01000022.1, forward strand.
GGACGCAAGGAAAGTCCTGTTATCGACGCGCGCAATATCGGCGTGAATTTCAAGGTCGAGCACGGCACCGTCGAGGCCGTGAAGGATATTTCCTTCCAGCTCTACCGCGGCGAAACCATCGCCATCGTTGGCGAGTCCGGTTCCGGCAAGTCGGTGACGGCGCGCACCGTCATGGGGCTGCTGTCCAAGCGTGCGGTCATCTCGCCGCGCTCAAGCGTCGAATATGACGGTGCCAACATCCTGAAATTCTCCGAGAAGGCTCGCCGCAAGCTGCGCGGCGACCGGATATCGATGATCTTCCAAGAGCCGATGAGTTCGCTGAACCCGATCTATACGATCGGCAGCCAGATCGTCGAGGCAATCCGCGTCCACCGCAAGATGAGCCGCAAGCAGGCCGATGCCAAGGCGCTGGAACTCTTGAAGCAGGTGCAGATCCCCGATCCTGAAGCGCGGCTGCGGCAATATCCGCACCAGCTCTCGGGCGGCCAGCGGCAGCGTGTTATGATCGCCATGGCGCTTGCCAATGATCCCGATGTCCTGATCGCCGACGAGCCGACGACGGCGCTCGACGTCACAGTCCAGGCGCAGATCCTCAATCTCATCCGCAATCTGCAGACGGAATTGCGGATGGCGGTGATCCTCATCACCCATGACCTAACCGTCGTGCGCAAATTCTCCGACTATGTCTACGTGATGCAGCATGGCGAGATGCGCGAGCATAATGTTACCGAGCAGCTCTTCGCCAATCCGCAGCATCCCTATACCAAGCATCTCCTGGCATCCGAGCCGCGCGGCCAGGCCAATCCGCTACCGGAGGGATCGGATATCATTCTCGACGCCCGTGGCGTGCGTGTCTCCTTCATGATGCGCCATGGCGGTTTCTTCCGGCCGCAATTGCGTGAGCTGGTCGCCGTCGACAGCCTCAATCTCACCCTGCGGCGGCACGAGACGCTGGGTCTCGTCGGTGAATCCGGCTCGGGCAAGACGACCTTCGGCCAGGCTATTCTGAGACTCAACGATACGGATAATGGCGAAATCTATTTCGATCGACAGCCAATCCACGGCAAGTCGCGGGCGGAAATGCGACCCCTTCGCTCGCGCATGCAGGTCGTCTTCCAGGATCCCTTTTCGTCGCTTAATCCACGTATGACGATCGGCCAGATCATCGAGGAAGGGCTGGTTGTCAACAAACTCGGTGCCAACAAGGCCGAACGCCTGGACCGCGTCCGCGAGGCGCTGATTGCCGCCGGTATGCCCGGCAATATCCTCTCACGCTTCCCGCATGAATTCTCCGGCGGCCAGCGCCAGCGCATCGCCATCGCGCGGGCAATTGCGCTGGAGCCGGAATTCATCCTGCTCGACGAGCCGACCTCGGCGCTCGACCTGTCGGTTCAGGCGCAGATCATCGAACTGCTGCGCAAGCTGCAGGATGAGCGGGGCCTCAGCTATCTCTTCATTTCGCATGACCTGAAGGTGGTGCGCGCCCTCTGCCACCGTGTCATTGTCATGCAGCACGGCAAGATCATGGAAGAGGGCCCTGTCAACGAAGTCCTTTCCAACCCCAAGACACCCTACACCGAACGGCTCGTCAAAGCCGCTTTCGACGTAGCCTGATTTCAGAATGCCGGAGGTTCATATGGCAAATCCCAGAATAGCATTCATCGGAGCTGGCTCCACCGTTTTCATGAAAAACATCGTTGGCGACATCCTGCAGCGTCCGGCGCTGTCAGGCGCCACGATCGCGTTGATGGATATCAACCCGCAGCGCCTTGAAGAAAGCGCCATCGTCGTCAACAAGCTGATCTCGACGCTTGGCGTGAAGGCGAAGGCGGAAACCTATGGCGACCAGCGCAAGGCGCTGTCGGGTGCCGATTTCGTCGTCGTCGCTTTCCAGATCGGCGGCTACGAGCCCTGCACGGTGACGGACTTCGAAGTGCCGAAGAAATACGGCCTGCGCCAGACGATCGCCGATACGCTCGGCGTCGGCGGCATTATGCGCGGTCTCCGCACCGTGCCGCATCTCTGGAAGATCTGCGAGGACATGCGCGCCGTCTGCCCGAACGCCATCATGCTGCAATATGTAAACCCGATGGCGATCAATACCTGGGCGATCTCAGAGAAATATCCTGACATCAAGCAGGTCGGTCTCTGCCACTCCGTGCAGGGCACGGCAATGGAACTCGCCCACGACCTCGACATTCCCTATGAGGAAATCCGCTACCGCTCGGCCGGCATCAATCACATGGCCTTCTATCTGAAGTTTGAGCATCGTCAGCCGGATGGTTCCTACAAGAACCTCTATCCCGATCTCGTGCGCGCCTATCGTGAGGGACGTGCGCCGAAGCCCGGCTGGAACCCGCGTTGCCCCAACAAGGTGCGTTACGAGATGCTGACGCGTCTTGGCTACTTCGTCACCGAGAGTTCCGAACATTTCGCCGAATACACGCCCTATTTCATCAAGGAAGGTCGCGAGGACCTGATCGAGAAATTCGGCGTGCCGCTCGACGAATATCCCAAGCGCTGCATCGAGCAGATTGCCCGCTGGAAAGGGCAGGCGGAAACCTATCGCTCCGCCGAGAAGATCGAGGTCCAGTCATCAAAGGAATATGCCTCCTCGATCATCAATTCGGTCTGGACCGGCGAACCCTCGGTCATCTACGGCAATGTCCGCAACAATGGCTGCATTACCTCGCTTCCGGCCAATTGCGCCGCCGAAGTGCCGTGCCTCGTCGATTCCTCCGGCATCCAGCCGACCTATATCGGTGACCTGCCGCCGCAGCTGACCGCGCTGATGCGCACCAACATCAATGTCCAGGAACTGACGGTCCAGGCACTGATGACGGAGAACCCCGAGCATATCTATCACGCGGCGATGATGGACCCTCACACGGCTGCCGAACTCGACCTCGACCAGATCTGGTCGCTGGTGGATGAGCTGCTTGCCACTCATGGCGACTGGCTGCCGGAATGGGCGCGGCCGAGCAAGGTCCGTGCCGCTTGAGAGACCCATAGACGACCAGCGCCGGTTACATAGCCGGCGCTGGTCGCGCCACGCGGTCAGGACAATCTGCCTTCGTCGTCGATCAGGGTCAGGCGGCAGGGAGCTTTCTCGCTCCATAACCACAGCACGAGATTGAGATCGTCGCTTCTGGCCGCGGGAGCAAAACTTCTGACCAGCAGTCCGTGATAGCCGTCGGACACCAGGCGGCGCGCAAAGGTCTGTGTTCTTGCTTCTCCATTCACCTTCATCTCGTCGCGCCAGCTTGCCGCGGGGATGGCTGCAGCATCCATACCGAGCGCCTGAAGGGCGGTCTCGTCCCTGATGTCGAAGACGCGCTCGATATCGGCCTCGTAAGAGACGAGGGTGGTCGGCTGCAGGCTGCCGACCTGATTGGCCTCCCGGAGCGCCGTCAGAACTGACAGGGACGTATAGAGCGCCGGCATCCCCTTGGGATTGAATCGGCCGCCATAGAGTTCGGCGCCGCGACCGGAAAGCGGCTGGCGCGCATAGACCGGGTTCAGCGCACGGTAGAGCTTTCCTTGGTAGCGCATCATAAGCGACTAGGCGTGAACGCCGGCGTCGATCGCATCGATATAATCCATGACCTCGTCGGCTCGTCCGTCGCGGACCAGCTGCATGGCTGTCTGGCCCGAAAAGCCGGACAAGGGCTCGGAGCGATACCAGGCATAGGCCATCAGCGCCGAGCCGAAGCGGGGTTCGGCCTTGTTGACGACTTCGATCATTTCGCGCAGGCGTCGCTGCGTCTTGTCGGAACGGATGCGATCCTTGCGCTGGATGGCATCCTTGCCGAGACCGGCGGTGCGAGCAATCTCCTCACTGGTCGTGCGGAAAGCATCGGCAATCTTGCGCGGTGCAAACAGCCCATCATCCGCATATTGCGCGAGGCCCATGATCCATCTCCATGCCAATATTATTGACGTTATATAGCGTCAAAATGAGCGGCATTCAATGGTAATCCCTGCGGATCATACCGGCTGCCTTGGAGCCGATCGCCATGGCCGGTGCGTTTGTATTGCCTGACGGGATGAAGGGAATGATCGAGCAATCGATCACCCGCAGCCCCTCGATCCCGCGGACCTTCAGCGTACCGTCGACCACAGCCATGGGGTCGCCCTCCGGCCCCATGCGCAGACTGCCGGAGGGATGATAGTTCGTCTTGACGGTCTGGCCTGCGAATTTCGTCAGCGCGTCTTCGTCCTGCAGTGCCTTACCGGGCAGGATCTCCATTGCGATCTTCGAGCGGAAGGGTTCCGTTTCCAGAAGCTGCCGCGCCGTCTTCAAGGACGCGAGCGTCAGCCGCAGATCATCGGGATCTCCGAAGAAATTGCAGTCGACGAGCGGTTGGTCGGCGGGATTGGCCGAGCGCAATTTCACGCTGCCGCGTGCCTTTGGCCGCAGCAGGCAGGAGGTGAAAGTCACGCCCCAGGTCGGCTTGGCAGAGGAGACGTCGCGATCGAGATAGACGATCGGTGCGCAATAGAGCTGGATCGTCGGCCGCTCGCCGCCATCGGGGTCGTAGAAGAGGCACGATTCGATCCCCGTCGTCGTCACAGGCCCGGAATCGAAGAGCAGGTATTGCAAGCCGTTGCGGACCATCGGCCAGCCCTTGTCTTCGCCGAAATAGCCGGACTTGCCCTTCGTAGTGGCGATGACGGGAACTTCGTGGTGATCCTGCAGATTGGCGCCGACGCCGGGCAGGTCGGCGACCACCTTGATGCCGTGTTCGCGCAGGTGATCGGCAGGGCCGATCCCTGAAAGCATCAGCAGCTTGGCGCTGTTATAGGTTCCCGACGCGACAAGCACCTCACGTTCGGCCGTGGCTTCGTGGGTCTGGCCGCCCCGCGTATAGGCAACGCCGACCGCGCGGCCGTTCCGGATGATCAGGCGGTCGACGCGCGCTTCTGTAATAATCTCAAGCTTCTTGTCGCTAGCCAGCGGATCGAGAAAGGCTTTCTTCGCATCCGACCGCACGGTCCGGCGACCCCATTTGGCGAAGGTGTGCTGCATGATGCCGACGCCATTCTGCCTGACGCCGTTGAAATCGGGATTATAGGGGTGGCCGAGCCCTTGCGCGGCGAGGATGAAATCCTCGGTCGTATCCGAGATATGGCGCGGCTCGGAAACGCGCAGATTGCCGGAAATGCCGTGGAATTCGTTGTTGAAGCGGCTATTGGCCTCGATATTTTTGAAGTGCGGCAGCATGTCGGCATAAGACCACTCGGTCCCGTTGCCGAGATAGGCGGACCAGCTATCATAATCCTCCTTCTGGCCGCGCATATAGACCATGGCATTGACCGCGCTGCCACCGCCGAGCGCCCTGGCGACCGGCACGATCGGCCCACGGCCACCAAGCTGTGGCTGCGGCACCGTATGGTGCATTTCGAGGAAATCGTCGCGGGCGAGATATTTCATGTAGCCGGCTGGAAAGGATATCAGCTTTGCTGTGTCACGCGGCCCGCGTTCAATGATCAGCACCGAAAATCCGAAATCCCGCACCAGCCGCATGGCCGCAACGGAGGCAGCAGACCCGCCGCCGGCAATGATAAAATCGTAGCTCTTGCTCACATTTCCCCCAACCGCCCAGATCGCGCGGATCATGACACCTGCCGACTCGCAGCCGCTTCGGCAAAGCGTGCGACAACAATCACATAGGTGCTCTTGGCCATCGTCAAGACAATTGCCGTTCAGCGATCAAAGAAGAGTTTTTCCGCGTTTTCGACGAAGATTTTGCGGGCAAGCGCGGGGGTACTAATGGCGTCCTGCATCCCGTCTATCAACTCGGCATCATCAGGCATATCGCTCCAGAGTTCGGTGTGCGGCCAATCGCTGCCCCAGAGCAGCTTTTCCGGATGGCTGGTGCCAAGCGCCTTCACCACTTCGCCAAAACCTGGATAGCCGCGCTCGCGCGTCAGCCGGTAGGGGGCTGTCAGCTTGATGTAGCCGCCGGGACTATCGGCCAGCCGCTGGAGCGCCGGCAGATGCTGCCGCCAAGCACCGTCGGCAAGCGGTATGAAGCCCAGATGATCGATGACGAAAGGAACCTCAAGATCCCGCAGACGCCCAGCGAGCCCGGTGATCTGTTCCGGGCTGATCTGCAGCTGAAGCGACCAGCCGAAATCGCGGATGGCCGCGGCCAGCGTTTCGGCGGCGGCAAGCGGCAGGCCACCCTTGTTGCGGGTGTTTATGCGCACGCCGCGGACACCAAGCCGGTCGAGGCGGGCAATCTCGTCAGGGCTCGCCTTGGGCTCGATGACGACGATACCGCGCAGGCGGTCGGGAAAGGCAGTTAGCGCCTCGATCAGCACCTGATTGTCAAGGCCATAGACGCTTGGCTGGACGAGAATGCCCCTGCCGATACCGAGCTGATCGGCAAAGGCGATCCAGTCGGCAGTCGTTGCGATGTCGGGCGTATAGCTTCGCGGTGTATTGAGTGGTGCATCCGCACGGAAGACGTGGAAATGCGTGTCGATGGTGCCCTGTGGCAGCGGGTTTGACGGAAGGCGCGTCAGCGGTAGGCGGGGAAGGCAGAGTGGCGCTTCGCTATCCACCATGCTCATTTCGCCTCCAACTCCTCATGCTGGAGGAAATCGAAATCCACGCCTTCGTCGGCCTGCAGCACGCGGGTATGGTAAAGCTTCGCATAGCCGCGCGGTGGTTCGGCTCTGGATACGTCGCCGAGTTCTGCCATGCGCCGGTCGAATTCGGCCTGGTCGATGACAAGGTCTATTCGCCGTTCAGCGACATCGAGGCGAATACGGTCGCCCGTCCTGACGATCGCCAGCGGTCCGCCGGCGGCGGCCTCCGGTGCGATATGCAACACGATGGTGCCGAAGGCAGTGCCGCTCATTCGGGCATCGGAGATGCGCACCATATCCTTGATACCCTGCCGCGCGAGCTTGCGCGGGATTGGCAGATAGCCGGCCTCCGGCATGCCCGGCGCTCCCTTGGGACCGGCGTTGCGCAGCACGAGAACATCATCGGCCCTCACGTCCAGCTCGTCGCTATCGATCCTCAAAGTCATGTCCTCGACGGAATCGAAGACAACAGCCCGCCCTTCATGCTGCAGCAGGTCCTTTGATGCGGCCGATTGTTTGATGACTGCGCCGCGGGGGGCGAGGTTGCCGGACAGAATGGCAATCGTGCCGATGGGTTTTAGTGGCTTTTCTACCGTGCGGATGATGGTCTGGCCCGGCTCGTCGGGCGCGCTATCGATCACCTCCCCGATTGTTTTTCCATAGACCGTCCGCTGATTGCCGTCGATCTCGTGGCGCACGGCCTTCAGCAGCGCCTGCACGCCGCCGGCCTCGTGGAATTGTTTCATATAATGCTGGCCGGAGGGCTGAAGATCGACGAGCAGCGGGATGATCTTGCCGAGCCTGTCAAGCTCGGCCATATCGAGACGTTGGCCGAGCCGGCCAGTGATGGCGGCGAGGTGGACGACGGCATTGGTGGAGCCGCCCATCGCCTGCAGCGCGACGAGACCGTTACGGATCGCCGCAGGTGTCAGGATATCGCGCACAAGGGGCGCATCCGGATCGGTTGCCAGGCCGGCGGCGACGCGTCCGGTCTCCTCGGCGAGGCGCACACGTTCGGATTCAGCCGCTGGCGCCGATCCCGCTCGCGGCACGCAAAGACCCATTACTTCTGTCAGGTTGGCCATCGTGCTTGCCGTTCCCATCACCGTGCAGGTGCCGACGGAACTGGCGAGCTTGTTGTTGACGTCCGTAATCTCGGCCTCATCGATTTCGCCGGCACGAAAACGTCCCCAGAAGCGGCGGCAATCGGTACAGGCGCCAAGCCGTTCGCCCTTGTGATGACCGACAGCCATCGGCCCGGTCGGCAGGAAGATTGCGGGGATCTCGCTGCTGGCGGCCGCCATGATCTGAGCCGGCAGGGTCTTGTCGCAGCCGCCGATGAGGATCACCGCATCCATCGGCTGGGCACGGATCATCTCCTCGGTTTCCATCGCCATCAGGTTGCGCAGATACATCGAGGTCGGCGAGGCAAAGCTCTCATGGATGGATATGGTCGGAAAGACCATCGGCATGGCACCCGCCAGCATAACACCGCGCTTGGCAGCCTCGATGAGCTGTGGGACATTGCCGTGGCACGGGTTGAAATCGCTGTAGGTATTGGCAATGCCAACGATCGGGCGATCCAGAGCATCGTCCGAATAGCCCATGGCTTTGATAAAAGCCTTTCGCAGGAAAAGGGAAAAACCCTGATCGCCGTAACTCGTCAGCTTGCGACGAAGACCGCTCGACAATTGTTCCTCCCTCATCCCTTAAGTCGAGGCCAAGCCTAAAGCGATATGCGAGATTGTCAATAAAGAAGATATGGTTGTGGTCACGCCTGTTGCTCTCGTCATCGAATTCAATTGAGAAAACTCAAGATAATTCGAGGTATTTACAGCTTTTCCTTCGTTGTGTGCATTGGCTTTCTGGGGGATGGAGGCTAAATTATCGATAAAATGGAACGGGAGTGGTTTGTCGTGGATGTAAAACGAAGGCGGGTAGGAGTCATCGGGGCTGGTTGGGTAAGCGACTATCACCTGCCTGCGTGGGCAAAGCAGTCGGCTCGTGCGGAGATCGTGGCGATCGCCGATCCCTCGGGGCAAGCCCGCGCGGCCAAAAGCGACAAGTTCGGCATTCCCCGCAATTACGCGAGCGCAGAGGCTATGCTGGCGGAAGAAGCGCTCGACGCCGTCGATATCTGCGCCCCGCGCGAGGCGCATGTGGATCTCGTGCGACTGGCAGCGGCAAAGGGCATCGATATCCTCTGCCAAAAACCGCTCGCGCCCGACTATGATCAGGCGGTCGCCCTCGTTGCAGGCCTGCCATCTTCCATCCGTCTGATGGTGCACGAGAACTGGCGGTTTCGCGCCTATTACCGCCGGCTAAAGGTTTGGCTGGATGAAGGCCTGGCCGGCAATATCAGGCAGGTTCAGTTTGAATTCTTCTCGAGCGGCATGATTGCCGACGCCGAGGGGAACAGGCCTGCCCTTATACGCCAGCCGTTTTTCCGCGGGCAGCAGCGTCTGCTGGTCATGGAAGTGATGATTCATCATCTGGATGCGCTTCGCTACCTGCTGGGCGAAATGGAAGTGGTTGCGGCAAGGCTCGAGCGCAGCAATGACGACATTATTGCCGAAGATGTCGCCGCCGTCGTCCTGCGCCGTCTGGACGACGGGGTGATCGTCACGGTAAACGCCAATCTGGCAGTGCACGGCGCGCCGCCGGCACCGCGCGACCATCTGCGGATATCCGGCACGCAGGCAACGCTGGAACTGGATGGAGGTCGTCTTTCTGCAAAAGGTCATATGCAGCGCGTGGAGGAGTTCGATGCGGATGCCGTCTATCAGGGCGCTTACGACGCAACGATTGCGCATTTCCTTGACGGGCTGGAGGGCCGTGCGGCGATGGAGACGGTGCCTGACGACAATCTGAAGACGCTGGCGCTCGTCGAAGAAATCTATCGGCAGAGCCGGTTCGACCCCGAACGCAAACCGCGATAAGATGGCGCATTGCCGGAGAACTTGTTGATGCAGACGCTCAATGAAAGCCGTGAAGACGAGATCGAGCACGACGATCTGAGCATCGTGCGCGCACTTGAAGAGGACATTATCTTCGGACGGCTGGCCCCCGGCACCCGCCTGACTGAGGATACGCTGCTTGCGCGCTTCCATGTGACGCGACACTTCGCGCGCCAGGCGATCGTCCAACTGGAGACGATGGGCATCGTCGTACGCGAGCGCAACAAGGGCGCCACCGTGCGCTCGCTGACATCAAGGCAGGTGCAGGAGATCTATGACGTGCGCGAATTGCTGCAGCGGCAGGCGGCACTCTGGATTCCACTGCCGGCGCCTGACGAGTTGATCTCTGAATTGACGGTCTTGCACGAAGAGCATGGCCGACACGTCGAATCCGGCTATCTGCGCGGTGTGCACGAGACGAATGACAGGTTTCACCTGACGCTCTTCGGCGCCTGCGGCAATTCACATCTCGTGCAGTCGATCGAGCTCTATATGCGCCTCAGCCTGCCGGTGCGTGCCAATTCCATGTCGAGCAAGGAATCGCTGCAGATCTCGCATGAACATCACCGGCTGATGATCGAGATGCTGAAGGGCAGGGACAACTGGGTTCTGGCGCAGCTCTGCGTCGATCACCTGCAGCCGAGCAAGAAGCGCTACCTCGCCTATGTGAGCCAAGACTGAGGCCTATCTCGTTTGCCCGCAGGCGCTAGGCGTCAGCTGTTTCCGTGAAACCAGCGTGCCGCAACAAGGCGGCAACACCAGCCCGGTCGGGCGCGCCCAGCCGTCCACCAAAGACACTGCATTTCAATGCGGCGGCGGCCGAAGACATTTGAATGGCACTGTCGATCGATAGTCCTTCGGCAATCGCCAGCGCATAGGTGCCGTGGAAGATGTCTCCGGCCGCAAGCGTGTCGACGGTCTTGACGCGAAACGCAGGCATATGGGCGACGCAGGCTGCTTGTTCGTCCCACCAGTAGCTGCCGCGCTCGCCGGCAGTAACGACGACCAATGCCTGCGGATAACGCAGCTTCAGAAGCGGGATCATGGCGGCAGGATCACTGATCCCTGAAAGGCTGTGGGCTGCCGGCTCGGAAAAGATGATATGATCCGCCTGTCTCGCCAGCATGTCGATGACCTCAGGCGGGGCGACATCGCCGTCAAGGATCGCGGGTTTGCCCGCCTGCCTGGCGGTGCACAGGACCTTGAGGGCGAGAGCGGGCCAACGGACATCCACCAGCACGGCATCGAATGCGGCGAGATCGTCGGCCGTTACGTCCCTTACGTCTTCATGCAGGCGCGGGTCGTAAAAGGGGACGATCAGGCGCTCACCGTTATCGTCGATGAGGATTGTCGAAACGGCCGAGCGGGCACCGGGAGCCTGGGCGATGCCGCGGACATCAATGCCCGATTGCTCCAGTTCCGATAGGATCTGCTGCCCGGCCTGATCGTCGCCGACGGCGCTCCAGAGACTTGCCATGCCGCCGAGGCGTACGACGGCAAAGGCCGCACTGGAAGCCATTCCCTCAGCCACCTGCAGCATCTCGTAGGGCAGGACCTTGCCGGGCGTCTGCGGAATTGTCCTGACCCGAAACAACGTATCCAGGACGGCTGCCCCGACGCACAGGACGTGGCGCGGCTTGCTGCCCATACCAGGAGCGATCGGGTTCAAACGCGCCGACCAGTCGACTTGTCGAAGAGATGGACGCTTGCCGGATCGATCGAGATGGAGACGGTGTCGCCGTAATTGATCGCCAAACGTTCGCGGAAGAGGCAAGAAATCTGTTCGCCGCCGCAATCCAGCTTGGCAAAGATTTCCGATCCCGTTCCCTCGACGATCTCGGCGCGACCGGCAATCCCGCCCTGGCTGGCGCGAATATGCTCCGGGCGGATACCATAGATCAACTGGCCGACAGGCGGCGCACTCTTGATACTATCAGGCAATGGCAAGGTCAGGCCTTTCTCCGTCCGGAAAACACCCTCTTCGATCCTGCCATCGATGAAATTCATCGACGGTGAGCCGATGAAACCGGCAACGAAGAGGTTGGCTGGCCGATCGTAAAGCTCAAGCGGAGCTCCGACCTGCTCGATCACGCCGTCATGCAGCACGACGATCTTGTCGGCCATCGTCATGGCTTCGATCTGGTCGTGGGTGACGTAGATCGTCGTTGTCTTGATGCGCTGATGCAAGGATTTGATTTCGGCACGCATCTGCACGCGCAGCTTGGCGTCGAGATTGGAAAGCGGCTCGTCGAAAAGGAAGACCTGCGGATCGCGCACCAGTGCGCGGCCCATGGCGACGCGCTGGCGCTGGCCGCCCGAGAGCTGTTTCGGATAGCGATCGAGCAGCTTTTCGAGGCCGAGGATGCCTGCGGCCTTGTTGACCCGCTGAGAAATTTCCGACGCATCCGTCTTCTTCAGCTTCAGGGCAAAGCCCATATTGTCGGCGACGCTGAGATGCGGGTAGAGCGCATAGTTCTGGAAGACCATCGCAATATCCCGGTCTCGCGCCCGCAGATTGCTGACGTCCCGGACGCCGATCCGGATTTCTCCGTCGCTCATCTCTTCGAGCCCGGCGATCATGCGCAGCAGGGTAGACTTGCCGCAGCCGGACGGGCCGACGAGAACGACGAACTCCCCATCGGCGATGTCGACGCTGATGTCCCGGATGACGTTGACGGCACCGAAGCGCTTCTGGACGTTTCGAATGTTCACATTAGCCATGTTGATTGTCCCTTTCGGTGCTTGGTTCAGCCGCCCTTGACGGCGCCCGCCGTCAGGCCTGCGACGATCTGCTTTTGCGCAAACATCGTCAGTACCAGCACCGGTAGCGTGACGATCAGCGCGGCTGCGGCGAGCGGCCCCCAGCTGACCTGCTCGAATGACAGCATGTTGTAGACCGCGACGGGCAGGGTTCTGGTCTCGCGGCTCGCAAGCACAATGCCGAACACGAAGTTGTTCCAGGAGAAAATGACCGACAGGATGAAGGCGACGACGATGCCGGGCCTGGCAATCGGCAGCGCCACCAGACGGAACACCTGCCAGGATGTCGCCCCATCGATGCTGGCTGCCTCCTCGAGTTCCATCGGTGTCGTCTCGAAATAGCCGATCATGATCCAGACGACGATCGGCACCGTCACGACGAGATGGATGATGATCTGTGGCCAGAGCGTGCCGAGAAGGTTGAGCCACTGGAACAGCAGGAAAAGCGGTATCAGGAAGGACAGGCCAGGCGTCATGCGGGCGATCATGATGACCATCGCCGACCGCTCCGCCTTCAGGCGTGCAATTCCATAGCCGGCGGGCACGCCGATAAGCAGAGCAAGCAAAGTCGCACCACCGGTCACCAACACGGAATTCCAGAAATAGAGGAAGAAATTGTTCTCCTCGAAAACCTTCAGGTAATTCGTCCAGGCAAAACGCTCGGGGATGAAGATCGGCGGGTAGGCGCCGTTGTCGATTTCGTATTTCAGCGACAGCGAAATCATCCAGAGAAAAAACAGGATGACCGGCGAGACCATGACAAGGGCGACAAACAGCAGCCCGATGCGGTCGATCGTCTTGCGTTTCATCAGCGTGACTCCGTGTCGGACCAGTTGGCGCGCTGCCGGACCATCATCAGCACGAAGGAAAGCGCGACGATGATAATGAAGAACACGACCGCCATCGCCGACCCGTAGCCGATGTCGTAATAGGAAAAGGCCGTATTATAGAGATAGATGTTGATCGTCTCGGAGGCCGTGCCGGGACCGCCCTGGGTCATCGCATAGATAATGTCGAAGCTCTTGACCGCATCGATGCTTCTGATGATGACGGCGATCATCAGGAAGGGCGCTATCATCGGCAGTGTCAGATAGCGGAACTTCTGCCACGCATTTGCCCCGTCGATCTCGGCACTTTCATAGGGTTCGCGCGGAACAGCCGCGAGCCCTCCAAGCACGATGAGCATGATCAGCGGCGTCCATTGCCAGGTTTCGACCAGCACGAGCGAAGGAATCACGCTGATCTGATTGTAGATCCATTCCTGGGGCCCGATTCCGATCAGGGAGAGCAGGTAGTTGAGCACTCCGAGCTGCGGGTGGAACATCATGGTCCAGACCAGCGCGATGGCAACGGGTGTCGCCATCATCGGCATGACGAAAATGCCGCGCAGCAACCCGCGGAACGGAAACTGCGCGTCGAAAATCAGGGCTGCCAGTGTACCCAGAAACAGCGGGGCGACGACCGCAAGCAGCGTATAGAGCGTGGTGTGCCACAGCGATTCCCAGAAGCGCATGTCCACCAGCAGCCGGCTGTAATTGTCCAGCCCCGCGAAAACCACCGACTGGCCCAGCGTCCAGCTGTTCACGCTCATCCAGAGCGTGAACACCCACGGGAAGACGATGACCGCGGCAATGACGACGAGTGCCGGGACAACGAAGGGCCAGTAGTTCGGAGCAAGCCTGCCAAGCTTGCTCCGGCCATTTACGGTGCTTTTCGACCGCGTGGTTTCCATGCTTACGGACGCCATTATCCCTCGCTTCGGGCCAATACGGGTTCGAACTGCGCCGTTGCGCTTTTCAGTTCTGCTGCCGGATCGGCGCCGCTGATCATGTTGGTCAGGCCGACGCCGTAGATGTCGCGGAACTCGGTGACCGGAATGATGACCGGCAGGGCGAGCTGCGAAACCTTTGCTGAGCCCACGACCGCATCGACCCAGGCGCTCGGCATGGTGACGCCTTCGCGAACCTTCTGATCTTCGAGAATCGAGTTACGGAACGGAACACCCGCACCAGCCTGCAGAAGGCGTGCGCCCATTTCGTGGGAAACGACCCACTGGCAGAACAGATAGGCTGCTTCCTTGTTCTTGCTGGCCGCGGTGACGCCAATACCGTCACCCGTCGTTGCAGCGGCCTGGGCCTTCGGTCCCTTCGGCATGACACCGTAACCGACCTTGCCGACCACGCGGGACTTTTCGGGGTTTTCGATCGGCGGAGCAAAGCCGACGCCGTCCAGCCACATGCCGACCTTGCCCTGCAGGAAGGCCGACTGCGCTTCTGCCCAGTTGAAACCGGAAACGCCGACGGGTGCCGCCTTCGTCATCAGCCGCTGATACATTGTCGCTGCCTGGACGGCCTCGTCAGATGTCGTGCGCAGCTTTCCATCAGGTCCAAGCGGCGTTGAGCCGTAGCCAAGCAGCAGCGTCGTCCAGACAGGCACATTGGCATTCTTGAGGCCGCGGGCAACGAAGCCGTAGGTGTTGGAGGACTTGTCGGTCAGAGCTTCGGCGGCGCTGGCCATTTCGTCGAAGGTCGAAGGGTAGGAAAGGCCCTTCTTTTCGAACAGTTCCTTGTTCCAGTAGACGATCCAGTAATCCACCGAGAAGGGAAGGGAGCGCAGGACACCCTGCGAATCCTTGGCGAACTGCAGGCCGGCTTCAGCAAAATCGCTCTCGACCAGCGACGGGTCTGTCAGCGAGGGATCCTTGACGAAGCCGCTGATATCGGCAAGCCAGCCGCCTTTTTCAAATTGCCGCTTCTGGACGTGATAGCTGAGATGCACGACGTCGAAGCTCGGCTTGCCCGAGCTCAGTTCGATCGTCGTCTTCTGGCGCTGCTGCTGTTCGGGTGTTGCTTCGGCATTGACCTTGATGCCCGTCAACGCTTCGAATTCGCTGAGATATTTCAGGATCGTTTCGCTGCGCGGGCTCTTGACGAGGTTGACCTCAAGGGTTGTTCCGGCAAAACGCTTCCAGTCCACAGCCGCAGAGGCGGGCTTGATGCCGAGAAGCCCGGCTGCACCGATGGCCGCCGATCCCGCCAGAAAGTGGCGACGTGTCGGATGAATGAATGACGATGGCATGCTGCTCTCCTCCTCTTGTGTGGCCCGCGATCTCCTCACCGCAGGCGTCAGTCTATAGTCTCAGCGCACGACTTCGTGCGTGATTGATATGGGCGGCAAGGGCATCAACGGCCTCTCCCGCATTTCTCTGTTCAATCGCCTCAAGCACACGAAGGTGCTCTCCCATGACGGGACCGACGCGGCCGTCGATGCGGAAGCGTTCCTGGCTGATCAGGCGCATCTTGATCGAATTGACGCGATAGGCGTTGGAAATGATGGTATTGCCCAACGCATCGATAAAGGCGTCATGCATGCCCCAGTCGACCGCCTGGGCGCGAACCTCCAGATCATGCGAATGATTGCCGCCTTCGATTGCCGACATTATCTCGCGATGCTCGCTCAGCATCTCGCCAATCGTCTCGTCACTGGCCGTTTGCGTAAAGATCGCAACGGCCTCCTTTTCGAGAAAAAGCCGGAGCTGAAAGGCTTCACGGATGAGATTGAGATCGATATGGGCAATCTGCAGGCCGCGTTGCGGCACGGTCTTGATGAGCCCTTCCGCTTCAAGGCGTGGAATAAGCTCGCGGATTGCGCCGAGCGTCAAGCCGGTCAACTCGACGAGCCTGCGCTGGGAGACGAATTGCCCAGGACGGACGTCACGCGCCAGCAGATGCCGGGTAAAGCTCTCATAAGCTTTTTCTCTCAGCGTCGGCTGCTCGTCAGCTCCATCCATCGGGCTCTCCTCGTACATGACCGCTATGCTGCCTTTGTGCGGAAAAGTCCATCAAAGGCAAGAGCAAGCTCGCGCCTGCCGTCGGCGGAGATTGACGTCAAAGGCGGGCGAACGGCAAGCCAAGTATCATCGCCCGTCATCTTCGACACCATGACTTTTACAGCCGGCGTGACGGGATGCTTCAGAAGCTCCGATACGAAGCGTTCGACGCGCGGATCGTCATTGCCGTCGACAGCCATCGACCGTACTTCATCAGGGGCGAAATTCGCCATGCCCGAAATCGCACCCTGGCCGCCCATGCGCACGCCTTTGGCAAGATGCCGTTCATCGCCGATCAGGATGATGAGGTCGCCATGTTTGCCCAAAAGCGTTTCCGTATAGGGCCAGTCGCCGGAGGAGTCCTTGACACCGGTGACGACCGAAGGAAACGCGGTTCGCAGGCGTCCGATCAGATCGATACTCAAGGCCACCATCGTCACCGACGGAATATTGTAGACGAGGACGTCACGCGCCTTGCTTCCCACCCGCGCGAACACATCGGCAAACCAGGCAAACAGGCCGTCGTCGCTCACATTCTTGAAATAGGAGGGCGGCGCCAGCAGGATGTTGCGTACACCCTTCAAGAGCGCCTGCGAGATCTGCTGGGCGGCATCTTCAGCCGCGTCGACGAGGACGCCAACGACAATCTGGGAGGGCTGGATACCGTCGGCGAGAAATGCGTCGAGAATCCGTTCCCGTTCCTGGGTGCCGATCGAGGCCCCTTCGCCGGTCGTTCCGAACAGCGTAACGCTGGCACAGCCCGAAGCCAGGCTCCGCTTTGCCTGGGCGAGCATGACGTCAGCGGCAATAGCCCCGCTGCTTTCGAAAGGCGTCGCCAGAGCGACCGACAAACCAAACCCCGTCACCAAAATATCTCCTTCATGTCAGTACGTGTGGACTAACATGTCAGTTGATACATGTAAACCTGTTTGTGGTGGAAGGCCGCATCAACGCCGAAGAGCTGTGGAGTTGCAGAGCATCGCTACCCGCCTCGGCAACGGAACGGTCGATGCCTGCTAAAGATGAAATGAGGAGGGCTCATCAACTTGGTGATCGGCTGGGCGCCGATCAAGTCGTTGTCGGGCGTTCCGCAGTGATATGTCAAACGCAACCGGCTGACGGAATATGGGCGCCATTCCCAGGCTGAATCGCGCCCATCGTCAGTTCGCTATTGATGGTTTTCAGGCAGGCGAGAAGGATCGCGAAATCGGCGGTTGCGGCAAAGGCAGGGAGCGCAATGTCGAGGATCGCGCTCCCCTTGGCCCGCCGTCTCACCAGTCCAGGCGAAGGAGAGAAACGCCTTGACGCGGCAGGGAGAAATGCAGATCGATCTTGCCGTCCTTGACGGCGACCGATGCCTTGCTATCGATCTCTGCGAGCTTTCCTGCGGCTTCGAGCTTCGTGTAGTCGGCGCCCTCGACCTCCTGCGGCTTGCCCATTTCCTTCCAGAGGCGGAACGAATTTGAATGCTCCTCGTCCATCCGGAAATGTTTGAGAGACGTCGGCCGGCTGTCCCATCCGTCGACGGAGAGACTGACCTCTGCGGCAGGGCCGGCCTCATCATCGTCATGATAGTGCCAGACGAGAACCGAGACGCCCTTGTCGTCACGGGTCGCCACGACGTTGACGTCGGGCTTGTCGCGAACGCCATGGCTCATGATGTCCTCGATATCGCGGCGATAGTCGCTGTCTGATTCCAGCCATTGCCCGTCGAGCTTGCCGAGCATGCGGAAGCCGTTCAGCACCGCCTTGTCGACGCCGTTGGTCGCCAGATCCCGGAAGCCGTCGAAATAGGGCTGGTCGTCGAAGAGGAAGGCCCAGGTGACCGCACCCTCGATTTCGATATTGGCGCGGCGAGACAATTCGTAGGTACGAATCATGCTCTCGACGACATAGACGCCGTAGAGCGGGCCGTTGCGATAGCCGTTTTGCGGGTGCACGCGGGCCGAGCAGGCCGCGCATCCCTCCGGATCGGATTCGCCGATGACGACAGGCAAGTGCCGCAGTTCCGGGAACTCGTTGATGATGGCGAGGTTGGTTTCGATGTCGCGCAGCTGCTTGTGCAGGCCCATGCGCACATGGCCGTCGTAGATGACCGGATTTCCCTTGGCGTGGAAAGCGATGAAATCGAGCGGCGGCTTGTTCTCGACGACGTGGCGCAGGAAGGCGCGCAGGAAAGTCTGCGCCTTCTCATTGGCAAAGGCACCACAGGTGTGCGGGCCACCGACGCGCGCCTTCGGCAGGGCGCGCTTCACGGCGCGCGCGCTTGCGTCATACATGGCGCAGAATTCCGGGATCGTACCGGTCCAGTAATGGCCGTCGGGCTCGTTCCAGACTTCCCAGGGCCAGGAAGAGACGACGTCTTCGCCGTAGCGGTCGGCAAGATGCCGTGCCCAAGCCTCGATCAGGTCGCCCCACTTTTTCAGGTCCTTGGGCGGCGCGGTCCAGCCGGTGGTGATCGTCGCATATTTGTCGGCCGGCTCCCAATCATGCTTGTAGGGGCCGTCGAAATCGGAAAGCGCTTCCGGCGTGAAGCCGATCTGGATCAGCGGTATGTTACCGGCCTCGACATAGGTGTCGAAGATCTGGTCGATGATCGTCCAGTCATAGACCGGATTGCCGTTCGCATCCTCTGTGTAAGCATTGGTCGAGCCCCATTTCAGGGCCGGCTTACCGTCGCCGCTCGTCAATAGATTATGGGCGCGAATGCGTGGTGCGACGGGGCTGAGCTCCGTCAACTCCTTCAGGAGCTTTTCGCCGTGTGGAGAATAGGTGTAGTTCGGCTCATCGTAACCGAACCAGTTCCACAGCGGCTTATAAGGCCCGGTCGGCCTTCCGGCGTGAACGTTGATGGTCACGTCATAGGAACTCGTCATCGTCTTTTCCTCTTGAACGGTCATGCCTCAGCCTCCTCCCGAGGGCCAGCCGACCGATATGGTGATGAGGTGCGGCTGTCTTGGGAGGGCGCCGCGCTCGTCGCAAAAGCTATGCGAAATGACCATTTTGTCAATAATATAAAAAGTCACACTTGTATTGGAGTTAGAAAATGCCCGGAATACCAAGAGTTTTCGGCATTTTTAAAATTACCTGTTGCCGTTTGGTGAAAAATTGTCGATAAATGCTGCAGCGAGGCTAAGCGGTTGGAGGAGTCATACGGGTCATCAGATCCCTATGCAGGCGCTTTTGCCGGAACGCGATCGATAACGGATTACGGGAAGCGCCCGCCCATGCGGGCCGAGGAGGAGGAGCGTCCGATGAAATTCCCTAGATTTGCAGTGATTGCCCTATTGTCTCTCGCCGCTCTGCCTGCCTACGCGCAGGATTTCATTGCCGGTATCCCGCGCAACGAAACGCTGATCATCCAGGGCACGCCGCAGCAGAATGCCGACTGGTTCAATGTCTGGGCGCCGGGCGGCGGCGGGGCGGCCAATGTCAACGGCCTGCAGCAGCTGACGACCGACACATTCTGGTTCATCAATCCAGAGGGTGGTCCGGATGCCTGGCAGAATGCGCTCGCCACCGAGCCGCCGGCCTATAATGCCGATTTCACTGAAATGACGGTGAAGCTACGCAAGGGCATCTACTGGAGCGACGGCGTCGAATTCACCAGCGACGACGTGGTCTATACGGTCCAGACGCAGATCGACCATCCGGGCATGTCCTGGAGCGCGCCTTTCGCTGTGAATGTCGCCAGCATGGAAAATCCCGATCCGCAGACGGTGGTCTTTCATTTGAAGAAGCCGAATTCGCGCTTCCATACGCTCTTTACCGTGCGCTGGAACGCCGCCTGGATCATGCCGAAGCATGTCTTCGAAAAGGCCGGCGATCCCGTGGCATTCAAGAACAACCCGCCGGTCTCGCTCGGCCCCTACGTGCTGCAGAGCTACGACAAGGGTGGCAACTGGACCATCTGGAAGCTTCGTGACGACTGGCAGCGCACCTCGATTGGCATGGCGGCCAAGGAGCCGCCGCAGGTCAAGTATGTCGTCTATCGTGCCGCCGGCAATCCGGAGGCCCGCGTCATCGAGCAGCGCAATCACAATCTCGACGTCATCAACGACATGGCGCCCGAAGGCATGTTCGCGATGATGCGCGACAGCAAGAGCGTCGCCTCCTGGCTGAAGGGCTTCCCCTTCGCCCATCCCGATCCGACGCTGCCGTCCGTGCTGCTCAACACCAAGAAACCGCCTTTCGACAACAAGGATGTCCGCTGGGCGCTCGCACTGATGATCGATATCCGTGCCGTCGCACTCGGCTCCTATCGCGGTGCAGCCAACCTCGCAGCTCTCGCTACGCCGCCGACCGGTTCGGCAACGGATGCTTATTATGTGCCGATGCAGGACTGGCTCACCAATTTCGAGCTCGATACCGGCAGCCGCAAGATCAAGCCCTATGATCCCAATATCTCCACCCAGGTCGCCGCCATGGTCCGCGGCCAGTGGGGCGACCAGATCCCGACTGACCCGAAACAGCTGCAGCGCACTTTCGGTTTTGGCTGGTGGAAGCAGGACGTGCAGGCAGCAACCGAACTCCTGCAGAAGGCCGGTTTCAAGAAGAGCGGCAATCAATGGCTGAAGCCTGACGGCACACCGTTCACGATCCGCCTGCAGGTCGAAGGTGATGCCATTCCGACCCTTGCCCGTGCCGGCACGGTCATCGCCCAGCAATGGAGCCAGAACGGTATCGCAACCAAAGTGGATGTCGCAGGCCCGACCAACGGTCAGCGTCTCAGCGCCGGCGATTACGAGGCTGCGATTTATTGGAGCATCGAAACCTGGGGTGGTCATCCGGATCTGTCCTTCTTCCTGGACAGCTATCATTCGGAATTCATCAAGCCGCTCGGCCAGATCCAGCCGCCGCGCAACCTGCAGCGCTGGCAGGATCCGCGTCTCGATCAGATCATTGCGAAGAACCGGTCCATCGCCTTCGATTCACCCGATGTCGCCAAGGTCGGCCAGGATTTTCTGAAGCTCGCCGTCGAGGAGATGCCGATGATCCCGTTGATGGCCTATAACAAGTTCGCGCCGTTCGACACGACCTACTGGACCAACTACCCGAGTGCTGAAAACCCCTATTCGGCTTCGGGCCCGAACTGGTCGAACATCCGCTACATGGTAACAGGCCTGAAGGCCAATCCGGACGCTCCCAAGAACTGATCGCGTCGATATGGGGAGTGGCCGGGCAGCCGGCCGCTCCCCTTCATGCTATTGGAGGGTGAATGCCATGAATGGCTTTTTGATCTATGCGGGCAAACGTTTCCTGCAGTTCCTTTTCGTCGTCGTCACCGGCATCACGCTCGCATTCCTGATTGCGCATTTCTCGCCGGTCGATCCGGTGGAGCAGACCGTTTCGCTGCTGACGAGTTTCGGTTCGACCGACCCCCAGGCGGTCGATATCCTGCGCGAGTCACTGCGCGAGCTCTACGGAACCGGCGGCCCTCTCGTCGACCAATATTTCACCTTCTGGGGGCGGGTTCTGACAGGCGATTTCGGCCCGTCGCTGTCCTCCTTTCCGACACCGGTCATGACCGTCATCGGCCGCGCCTTGCCCTGGACCGTCGGCCTTCTGACGCTTTCAACCATCATCGCCTGGATCATCGGCAATCTGCTTGGCGCGCTCGCCGGTTATTTCCGCAATAGCCGCCTGCTCAAATTTGCCGGTATCGTCATCATGGCGCTGCAGCCGATCCCGACCTACATTATCGGCCTCAGCCTCGTCATTCTCTTCGGCTTCATTTGGCCGATTCTGCCGATCAGCGATGGCGCACAGGTCAATCTCGCGCCAGCCTTCAACTGGACCTTCATCAGCTCGGTCATCGAGCACGGCATATTGCCGGCGCTGACGCTGGTGCTCGTCGGCATCGGCGGCTGGTTCATCTCCATGCGCTCGCTGGTCTCCAACATCGTCACCGATGACCATGTCGTCTATGCCGAACTTGGCGGCGTACGCTCGCGTAGCATCTTTTCGCATTATGTCGCCCGCAACGCCATGCTGCCGCAGGTGACGGGGCTGGCGCTCAGCCTCGGCAATGTCTTCGGCGGCGCCGTCATCGTCGAATTCGTCTTCAACTATCCCGGCATCGGCAAGCTTTTGATCTCGGGCATCTATTCCGGCGATTACAGCCTTGTGCTCGGTGTGACGACCATTGCCATCATCGCCGTCGCTTCGGCCGTCTTTGTGATCGACATCATCTACCCGCTGATCGATCCGCGCGTGAAACTGGGATAACCGCGATGTTCAAGATCCTCAGAGACCTGCTCCGCTATAACAAGGAATTCCTGTTCGGGACGATCCTGATCCTGATCATCGTCGGGTTGATCGTCGCCTCCTTCTTCTCGCCCTATGACGAGAACGCCATCTACGTCGTGATCCCCGACATGCCGCCATCAGCCGAATTCTGGTTCGGCACGACGTCGCGCGGGCAGGATGTCTTCTGGCAGATCGGCGTATCGCTGCGTAACACGCTCCTCTTCGGCATCATCGTCGCCGTCATCAGCCGCCTCATCGCGCTGGTCGTCGGGCTGGTCTCCGGTTACATCGGCGGGCGCACCGACCAGATCATCATGGGCATCAACGATACGCTCGGCGCATTGCCGAATATTCCGATCCTGCTTCTCCTGGTCTTCGTGCTGCGCGACCAGATGACCTGGTCGATGCTGGCGATCGTCGCAGCCCTGCTCGGCTGGACTCATGATAGCCGACTTATCCGCTCGGTGGCGCTGTCGCTTCGCCATCGCGAATTCACGCGTCACGCTGTTTTTTCGGGCATGCGCACGTCGCAGATCCTCATCCGCGAGCATCTTCCCTATGTCATGCCGATCGTCTTCTTCACGACGATGAACAACCTCATCTGGGCAATCGGCCTGGAAGTGACGCTCTCCATCCTCGGTTTTTCCGACATCAACCGGCCGACGGTTGGCGGCATGATCTATTGGGCCAATGCCCATTCCGCCATGGTCGCCGGTGTCTGGTGGTGGATCGCCTTCCCGATGCTCTTCGTGGTGATCCTCTTCCTCGGCCTCTTCATGCTCGCCATGTCGGTGAACGAATATATCGATCCGCGTTCGCGGCTGGCCCGGATGGGAGCTTGAGACGATGCAGAACCTATTGAGGAAAGCGCCCTTGACCCTCGTCGAAAAATCCCAGGACGCACTGACGATCGATGGGCTGAAATGCTACTATGTCAACGACTATTTCGGCGTGCGGCGCGAGATCCGCGCCGTCGACGACATCAGCCTGACGGTTCGCAAGAACGAGATCTATGGCATCGCCGGAGAATCCTCGAGCGGCAAGACCTCGCTGATCAAGACGCTGGCCGGCGCCATTCGCCCGCCGATGCGGGTCGTGGGCGGCACGGTTAATTTCAATTTCGATGGAAAGCTGATCGACGTCTATGGCGAACCGCAGAAAATGCGGGCCGCTCGCTGGCGTCACCTCTCCTATATCATGCAGGGTTCGATGAACGTGCTGAACCCGGTGCGGCGGGTCAAGCATGCCTTCAACGATTTCGCCTTCCGCCACATGAACCTCGATCCGGCCGCTTTCCGCCAGCGGGTAGAGGCGCATCTTGCCCGTCTGCATCTCGATCCGCATGTGCTCGAAGCCTTCCCGCATCAGCTCTCCGGCGGCATGCGCCAGCGACTGACCATTGCGCTTGCAACCGTCTGCGAACCGGAATTCATCATCGCCGATGAGCCGACGACGGCGCTCGACGTGCTGGTGCAGCAGGATGTCTTGGCGCTGATCAAGGAAGTGCAGACCCGCATGCAGTCCTCGGTCATTTTCGTCACCCACGATATGTCGGTGCACGCCGCCATCACCGACCGGCTGGCGATCATGTATGCCGGGCGGCTTGCCGAGGAGGGGCCGACCCAGGCGATCTTCGATAATCCGCAGCATCCCTACACCGTTCATCTGATCGGTAGCCTGCCGCGCATTGGCGATACTAAGAACAGAAAGAGCCTGCAGGGCAAACCGCCGGCACTCTCCAACCCGCCCGCCGGATGCCGTTTCCATCCGCGGTGTCCGATCGCGATCGACAGATGCTCGAAGGAGGTGCCGGTCATGCAGCCGAGTGCGAGCGGCGGGCGCGTGGCCTGTTTCAGGGCAGGGGAGTACAAGATCCAATGAGCGGCGAACATCTTCTCGAGCTTGACAATGTCAGCAAGTTCTTCCCGATCGGCGGCTTCTTCTCGCGCGCCAAGATGACGGCAGTGAACCAGGTCAGCTTCGCACTGGAGACCGGCCGGCCGGAGATTTTCACGATCGTCGGCGAGTCCGGTTCAGGCAAATCAACGCTTGCCAAGATGATCCTCGGCAGCGAGACGGCTGACCGTGGCACGATCCGTTTCGATGGCGCAGATGTTGCCGGCATGCGTAGCCGCAGCGCCCGCGAAGCCTTCATGACGAGTGTTCAGCCGGTCTTCCAGAACCCGTTCGAGGCATTCAATCCGCTGACGCGCATCGACGAATATCTTTTCTCCACCGCTCATCGCTTCAAGGGCGCAAAAAGCCGGGCGGACAGGGAGGCACTTGCCGATATATCGCTACAGCGGGTTGGCCTCTCGCTCGCGGAAATCCGCGGACGCTATTCGCACGAATTGTCGGGCGGCCAGTTGCAGCGTGTGGCGATCGCCCGCGCCCTCATTCCCGAACCGAAGCTCATCGTCGCCGATGAGCCGGTGTCGATGGTGGATGCATCGCTGCGCATGTCGATCGTCAATCTCTTCCGCGAACTGCGTGATACGCTGAAAGTGTCAATCATCTACATCACGCATGATCTGGCGACCGCCTACTATATCGCCGACCGGGTCATCATCATGCGCAGGGGGATAGTGTTGGAGAGCGGCGATGCGCGTACCGTGCTCGACAATCCGCAACACGAATATTCGATCGCCCTGAAGAACGCCGTGCTGCCCCCGAACCCACGCGAGGCCTCGGCGATCATCCGCGAGCGCCAGAAGGATGCAGGTGATTCTGCGCCCCGGGAGATCGTTAGCGCCTGAAAAGCCACGCCCCTCGATGGGCGAAGCCTTCGTCTCAAGCGGCGCGGAAACGCAGATTTCCAGCCGAGAGGTCGCTGACAGAAGCGGCCCCCATCAGCTTCATGCCGCGCTCGATTTCAGTGCGCATCTGCAGCAGCGCGCGTTCGACACCGGCCTGGCCGGCGGCCGCAAGCGGGAAGAGATAGTAGCGGCCGACGCCGACCGCCTTGGCGCCAAGCGAGAGAGCCTTCAACACATGCGTGCCGCGCTGGATGCCACCATCGACCATCACGTCGATCTTGTCGCCGACGGCCTCAACGATTTCAGCCAACTGGTCGAAGCCGCTGCGCGAACCATCAAGCTGACGCCCGCCGTGATTGGAAAGGACGATGCCGGTGCAGCCTATATCGATGGCGCGCTTGGCGTCCTCGACGGTCATGATGCCCTTCAGGCAGAATTGCCCGCCCCAGATCTTCACCATCTCGGCAACGTCGTCCCAGTTCATGGCGGGGTCGAGCATTTCGGTAAAATAGCGGCTGATCGACATGGTACCGCTGCCCATGTCCACATGGCTGTCGAGCTGCGGCAGGCGGAATTTCTCATGCGTGAAATAATTGATCGCCCAAGCGGGTTTCACGGCGAACTGCGCCATGCCTGAAAGGTTGAGCTTGAAGGGGATGGCAAAGCCGGTGCGTTTGTCGCGTTCGCGGTTGCCGCCGGTAATGCTGTCGACGGTCAGCATCATCACCTGCACGCCGGCCTGCTTGGCCCTCGCCATCATCTCGCGATTGAGGCCGCGATCCCGGTGGAAATAGAACTGGTAGACCTGCGGACCGCTGCTGATCTGTCTTGCCTCTTCCAGGCTGATCGTGCCGAGCGAGGAAACCCCGAACATCGTCCCGAATTTGCCGGCGGCATGCGCAACCGCCCGCTCGCCCTCGTGGTGGAAGAGCCGCTGCAGCGCCGTCGGCGAGCAATAAACCGGCATGGCGAGCTTCTGGCCCATGACGGTAACCGACATGTCGACCTCGCTTACGCCTCGCAGCACGCTTGGAAGAAGATCGCAGCTTTCGAAGGATGAGGTGTTGCGCCTGTAGGTGACCTCGTCATCCGCCGCGCCATCGATATAGTTGAAGATCGGCCCGGGAAGACGCTGTTTGGCAAGGCGGCGGAAGTCGTGAAAGTTATGGCAGTCTGAAAGGCGCATACCCGTATCCAATCGAGGGCCTGCACGTCATGCCTCTGCCTATGCGGAAGTATGGCGTGCTGGCCGATGAGCGTCCGCGAGACCTCCTCGTCGTCGCGATCCATGACCTATGGGATACGATTATTACCGCACCAATCTCAAGCTCTCTTGCGCGTGCTTTCGTCGCCTTCGCTGATAAAGGTGCATTTTATTGCCGGGGATATGCGTCAGCGACCGGGCTTGACTGCCAGCCAGATAACGTGCCGCGCTCCGCCGCGCTTGCCATTGGCCCGCGTATTGACTGCATCCGCGACAAAGCCGCTCTCCTTCAGCCGTCGGGTGAAGGACGCATCCGGTCCGGAAGACCAGACAGCCAGCACGCCGCCCGGGCGCAGCGCCTCTTGGGCGGATTTCAGCCCTGCATAGTCGTAGAGCCGATCATTGGATTTGCGGGTCAGGCCGTCGGGGCCATTATCGACATCGAGCAGGATCGCGTCATAGCCGGCCTTTCCGGCGCGGATCGCGTCGCCGACATCTCCCTCGTGGATCGACACGCGCGGATCATCGAGGCAGCCCTTGAATACCTCCGCCATCGGCCCGCGTGCCCAGGCGACGACTTCCGGGATCAGCTCGGCGACGACGACGCCGGCGTCCGCCGGCAAGATTGCAAGGGCAGCCCGCAGCGTAAAACCCATGCCGAGCCCGCCGATCAGGATCTTCGGCTTCGGATGCGATTTGATTTGTTCGAAGGACAGGGTGGCAAGCGCTTCTTCCGAACCGCTGAGGCGGCTGTTCATCAGCTCGTTGGTGCCGAGCATGATAGAAAACTCAGCACCGCGCTGCTTCAGCCGCAGTTGCCCGCCTTCGCCGGGAATGGTCGCAGAATCAAGCTGAATCCAGGGGAGCATGGCGGTTTCGTCTCGCTGAAAGGGACCGTCCCCTAGCATAGGGCGACGGTCGAGGCCAGCAAGCCGTGCTCAGACTACGCGCACGAAATGGTCCGGCTCGTGTTCCACCACCTGTTCCTGCGGCGCGGCGGAACGGCGGCGGATATCCTCGACCTCCTGCGGCTGCAGGCGGGTGCGGGGATCGTCGAAACGCACATCCGGGTCCGGCACGGCCGACAGCAGCAGGCGGGTATAGGGATGCAGCGGATTGTCGATCACCTTGGCAGTGTTGCCCCATTCGACGATCTGGCCGGAATACATGACCGCGATATCCTCCGCCACGTAGCGAGCGGTAGCGATATCATGGGTGATGTAGAGCAGGCCGAGATTCATCTCCTTCTTCATTTCGTTCAGGAGATTGAGGACGCCGAGGCGAACGGAAACGTCGAGCATCGAGGTCGGCTCGTCGGCGACGATCACTTCCGGCTGGGCCGCAAGGGCGCGAGCGATGTTGACGCGCTGGCGCTGGCCGCCCGAAAGTTCGTGCGGATATTTCGGCGCGACGATATCGGGATCGAGCTTCACGCGCTCAAGCAGTTCGCGTACGGTCGCATCGATCTGCTTTCCGCGAATATCCGGCCGGTGCAGCTTCAGCGGCCGCTGCAGATGATGGGCGATCGTGTGGGCTGGGTTGAGCGAAGCAAAGGGATCCTGGAAGATCATCTGCACGGACCGGCGGTAGCGGGCGATTTCGTCCGCCTTGGCGCCTTCGACGGGACGGCCTTTATAGAGGATCTGCCCTGTTGTCGGCAGGTACTCGCGCATCGCCATGCGGGCGCAAGTCGTCTTGCCGCTGCCGGATTCCCCGACGAGCGCCAGCGCACGGCCGGCATGTAGCGAAAAGGAGATCGCGCGTGCGGCGTGAACGGTTGAAGCGCCGTGACCGAAGGTCTTGGTGACCGTGTCAAGTGCGAGGATGGCATCGCTCATAGCAGCACGCCTCCGTGAAGCGAGGGGAAGGAGGCCCAGAGTTTTCGGGTGTATTCGTGCTGCGGCGTCTTGTAGATCGCTTCCGCATCGTTCTGTTCGACGAGCTTGCCGGCAAGCATGATGCCGATCCGGTCGCAGAACTGCACCATCAGCCCGAGATCATGGGTAATGAAGAGCACGGAGAAGCCGAATTGTTTGCGCAGTTCATTGATACGCTGCAGGATTTCCCGCTGCACGACCACATCGAGCGCTGTCGTCGGCTCGTCCATGACGACAAGCTTCGGATCGAGCGCCATGCAGATGGCGATGACGATGCGCTGGCGCATGCCGCCGGAGAACTGGTGCGGATAGTTGCGCATGCGGTCCGGCGAGATATCGACGAGCCGCAGCATTTCGGTAGTGCGCTCGCGCGCATGCGCCTTCGTCATGCCCTTGTGGGTGCGAAGCACATCATAGAACTGGTCTTCGATGCGCAGCACCGGGTTCAGCGAATTCATGGCGCTCTGGAAGACCATGGCGACTTCGCGCCAGCGGAAGGCGGCAAGCGCCTTCGGGTCGAGGTCCAGCACGTCACGGCCGGCAAGCAGGATCTGGCTGCCTTTGCGGATCAGCGCCGGCGGCTTGTGAAGGCGGCTGATGGCAAAGGCGATCGTGCTCTTGCCGCAGCCGGATTCGCCTGCCAGGCCGAAGACCTCGCCAGGGGCGACGTCGAAGCTGACATTGTCGACGGCGCGAAAGTCTTTCTCCTCGCCGATATAGTCGATGGTGAGGTTCTTCACGGAAAGCAAGGGTTGCGTCACAGGCGGCCCTC
The DNA here is from genome assembly GCA_900468805.1 of Hyphomicrobiales bacterium. Classification (GTDB taxonomy): domain Bacteria; phylum Pseudomonadota; class Alphaproteobacteria; order Rhizobiales; family Rhizobiaceae; genus Rhizobium. The sequence continues at coordinate 137,931 of UEIF01000022.1, forward strand.
CCCGGAGCGGACGAGTAGGGACCAACGCTTTAGGTGATTGCCGGTCCGCAGGCGCGGATTGGCGATTTCGTCGACGGCGAAGTTCAGCAGCGACATGCCGATGCCGAGGAAGGCGAGCGCGAAACAGGGTGTAAGAATATCCCACCAGGCGCCGACCGACAGCGCCGAAGCCTTCTGCGCATTATAAAGCATGGTGCCCCAGGACACGACGCGCGGGTCGCCAAGACCGAGGAATTCCAGCGTCGCTTCGGTGATGATGGCGAAGATGACGCTGCCGATGAAATTGATGCCGACGATGGAAATCACGTTGGGGAAGATCTCGAATGTCATGATGCGCCACTGCGGCTCGCCCATCATCTCCGCCGATTTGACATAGTCCTTCTGTTTGACTGAGAGCGTTTCGGCGCGTGTCACGCGTGCGCCCCAGGCCCAGGATGTGCCGCCGAGGATAAGGGCGATGACGAGCGGGCTTGCCTGGCCGATGAAGGCCGCGAGAACGAGCAGCAGCGGCAGGTTTGGCACGACGAGCACCATGTTGGTGAAGAAGCTGATGATCTCGTCCGTCTTGCCGCCGCGATAGCCCGAGATGATGCCGAGCGCCGTGCCGACGGCGGTGATCAGGAGGCCGGCGCCGAAGCCGACGGCGAGCGAGGTGCGTGCGCCATAGATCAGCCGGGAAAAGACATCCTGGCCGATGCGCGTCGTTCCGAGAATATGCTCGGCGGACGGCGGCTGGTGCGGACGACCGGTCCGGGCGGCGGGATCGTAATGCGTCAGCAGGGGTGCTGCGATCGCCACGATGATGATGAAGGCGATGATGGCGAGGCCGATCAGCGCCTTGCGATTGCGGAGCAGGCTCTTCATGTCACGCTCCCTTCAGCCGCGGATCGAGCAGCACGTAGCTGACATCGACGATGAAATTGGCGATCAGCATGGTGGCGGTCATGATTAGAAGTTGGCCCTGGATGACGGGATAATCGCGGGCGAGGATCGCCTGGTAGAGGATATTGCCGAGGCCGGGGTAATTGTAGACGACCTCCGTCACCAGCGAACCGCCGAGAATGGTGCCGATGGCGATGGCGAGGCTGGACACGGTCGGCAGCAGCGCGTTGCGGGCGGCATACCAGAGCATCACATGCCGGTCGGACAGGCCCTTGGCGCGGGCCATGACGATATAGTCCTCGCCGAGCAGGTTGATCATGTTGTTGCGCATGGTGACGGTGAAGCCGCCGACCAGCACCGTGCAGAGCGTGATCATCGGCAGGATGCCGTGATAGGCTACACTGCCGATATATTGAAAGCTGAAAGCCGGATCGAGCGACGGATCGGCGGCATAGCCGTTCGGGAACCAGCCGAGCGTGAAACCGAAGAAGAAGAGCACGATCAGCGAGGTGACGACGGCCGGCACCGATGTCGCGAAGATCGCGCCAATCGAGACGATGACGTCGAATTTGCTGCCGCGCCGCCAGGCCGCGGCGATGCCGAGGAATGTGCCGAGCGCGAAGCTGATGATTGTCGCCGTGCCCATCAGGCCGACAGTCCATACAAGCGCGTGGCCAAGAACAGACGTGACCGGCAGCGGGAAATATTTGATCGACCGGCCGAGATCGCCGGTGAAGATGCTGCCGAGATAGGTGAGATATTGCTGCCAGAGAGGCCCATCGACAAAGCCGAAGGTGAGCTTCAGCGCCTGCAGGCTTTCCGGCGGCAGTTCGGCGCCCGCACTCGAAAACATGATGCGCACGGGATCGCCCGGCATCAGCCGGGGCAGGAAGAAATTGATCGTCGCTGCCGCGATGAAGGCCGCCAGGTAAAAGGCGAGGCGGCGAAGCAGAAAGGCCATGGGGACTCCGTCAAAACAGGAGCGGCGCTTGCCGCGCCGCTCCCGCCGTTTGTAATAATGGCTTACTTGACCGGCTCGAGCGCCAGCAGGTTCAGAAGACGTGCCGGGTTGGTACGCGAGATGGACGGATTGACGAAGGGGTTTTCCTTGGTCGACCAGCCGGTGAAGCGCTTGGTGTTGTACTGATACCAGTTCGGATTGTTGAAGACCGGGATGACAGGCATGTTTTCGGCAACGATGCGCTGCGCCTTGTTCATCGCTTCCTTCTGCTTGTCGAGATCGGCCGTGTGCGTGAACTGGGTGACCAGATCTTCCACTTCCGGGTTGAACCAGCGCTGCGCAGTGAAGCGCGTCTTGCCCTTGTCCGAAGCGCTGAAGGCGCGCTTGTAAGGATAGTAGGGAGAGGCCGATGCCGGCAGGCTGTTGATCGCCGCATCGAACTTGCCGTCGATGAGGTCGGAGGTCCAGACGGCCTCTTCCGGCGTCTCGATCTTGGCGTCGATGCCGACGGCCTGCATGCCTTCGATGGCGATGTTGACCGTGTCGATCCAGTCCGTCCAGGAGTTCGGAACGATGATCGAGAAGGAGATTTTCGAACCGTCAGGATTGTCGCGCAGGCCGTCGCCGTCCTTGTCGACATAGCCGGCAGCATCGAGCTGTGCCTTGGCGGCATCAGCGTCATAGGCGGCGAACTTGCCGAAGTCGGCCTTGACGGACGGGTCCGCCCAGCTCTTGTAGAGCTCGCCCATCAGGCCCGGGTCTTCGTTCAGCGTCGGATAGCCGTAGCCGGCGACATCGATCATCGTCTTGCGGTCAAGCGCCATGGAGACCGCCTGGCGGAACTTCACGTCGTTGAAGGCCTTCTTGTTGGCCTCGTTCGAAGTCTCGAGATTGAACAGGAAAGCAACCATGCTGCTTGGCGAGTACCAGTAGTGATAATGCGCCGGATCCTTCGAGACATAGACATTGTCGATATCGGGAATGAAGGAGACGCCCCAGTCGAGCGTGCCGTCGGCCGTCGCCGTCAGGATCTGGTTGTTATCGGCAAGCTGCGGGAAGCGCATGCAGTCGACCTTCAGATGCTCGGCATCCCAGTAGTTCGGGTTGCGGCACTGGTCGTAGGTCTGGCCGGTGAAGCGCGGCACTTCCGTCAGCGGACCGCTGCCGACCGGGGTTTCGTTGGCGTAGGTGACCGGATCGGCAACGTCCTTCCAGACATGCTCAGGCACGATCGGCAACTGCGACAGCTGCTCGGCGGCAAGCGAGCTCGGATTGGCGAGCGTGAAGCGCACCGTCTGGGCATCGACGGCCTGCACGTCGGTAATGAAGCTCCAGATGCTGACGAAGTCGAGCGCCGGGAATTTCTTCAGATAGTCGTAGGTGAACTTGACATCGGCAGAGGTCAGCGGCTTGCCGTCCGACCACTTCAGGTTCGGGCGCAGCTTGAAGTCGATGCTCTTAAGGTCGTCGGAGAGCTTGAAGCTCTCGGCCAGGCGATAGACCGGCTTGTTGCTGTCGAAGCGGTTGAAGACGACCAGCGGCTCGTAGATGAAGTCGAGCGTCGATTGGCGCGATGAAGTCTGGTTGAACGGGTTGAAGTTGCGCACCCAGGTCGTGGCCGGCTCGATATTGGCCGTCAGGATGGTCTGCGCCATGGCCGAGCCTGACAGCATGGTCAGGGCCGCGGCGGCCAGGATATATTTCTTCATGTCAAATTCCCCTTTTCTTATGCGATGAAAAATGGCGGCTCCGGTCAGGAGGCCAGTGCGCTTGCAAACATGGCTTCGACTTCCGCCTGGGCAGCGCGATAGTCGATCTTGAGAGTGCCGAGACGGGCCTTCCCCGCGGCAATACGCTTCTGTGCGGCTTCGGTCAGCGGGCGTGCGGCCTTGGCGGCGGCTTCGCTTTCCTTAACATCGCCATGGCTGTGCAGCGCGATGTCGAAACCGGCATCGAGCACCTGGGCGACGCGTTCCGGCAGGGTGCCGTGCAGCGACTCCATGAAGATGCAGTCAGAGATCAGCACGCCGTCATAGCCCATGTCGTTGCGGATCACGTCATGCATGATCGGCGAGATGGAGGCCGGAAGCTCCGCATCGTAAGCGGAGTAGACGACGTGGGCGACCATCGCCCAGGGCGTGTCCTTCAGCGCCACGAAGGGCTTGAAATCGGTGGCGACAAGCGTCTCGCGCGAGGCATCCACGACAGGACGCTCCTTGTGGGAATCGAGCGTCGCGCGGCCATGGCCCGGAATGTGCTTCATAACAGGCATATTGCCGGTTTCGAGCAGACCATCCACCACTTCGCGGCCGAGCGCGGCGATGAAATCCGGATCCGAACCGAAGGAGCGGGCGCCGATAACAGCGCTCGTCGTCTCGAAAACGAGGTCGAGAACGGGCGAGCAGCCGCTCGACAGGCCGAGTTCGCTCATCATCGCGCCCATAGCTTGGGTGGAAAGACGCAGCGCCTGCTTGCCGAGGTCGAGATCATGGCGGGCAAGCTCGGCGAACTGGCCGAAGCTGCGGAAGAGCGGCCAGGGGCCGGCATCCATATGCTGTACGCGGCCACCTTCCTGGTCGGTGAAGACGGGCGCATCGCCGCGGCCCACGGCCTCGCGGAAACGGTCGATCAGGATCTTTGCCTGTTCCGGATCCCGCAGGTTGCGGCGGCCAACGAAGAGGCCGAGCGGATTGGTTTCGCGGAAGAGGGCGAATTCGTCGTCCGAAAGCGTCGGATTGGGAAGGCCGACGAAGAGAGCGAGCGGGGTCGAGGACACTATTTAAAAACTCCGGTATCAGATGGTCATTTCGGCTGGCTTCGCAGCATGCCTTCGTAAATGCCCTTGTCGGGGGCGGGAATTTCGACCGCGCCTGCGGTCTTGACGTAGAAATCGACGGGGCCGGCATCGCCAATGAAGGCATAGGCATGGCCAAGCGTCTTCAGGTTTTGCAGGCAAGCGGAAAAGAGGGCGAGGCCGATGCCCTTGCCGCGCGCTGCGGGATCGACGCCGGTAGGGCCGAAGAAGCCGCGGGCGGTCGTGTCATAGCAGGCAAAGCCGAGAAGCTTGCCGTTCTCAACGGCGACAAGACAGGCGACGGGCTGGCGGGAAAAGGCGACGGCGACTTCACTCGCCCAGTTCTCGCTGAAATGCTCGCGCACCCAGCCGACGACGACGTGAAGTTCCGGCGGCAAAGCCGGACGGATTGTGATGCCGACGGCATCGGCTTTTTCTTTCAGTTCGGCGAGCTTCGTGGAATATAAGCTCACAAGCAGGTCTGACACCCGAATTCCTCCAGATATTCCGTTATTACGGAACGTATCCCCTTTTAATGTCATAGCTTTGGATATCTGGGCGGCCTTGTCAACAGGCTTTTTACCGGGCAGGCCTGGTTCAACGCAGGGTAGGCAAAACAAAACGGCCCGGTTTGACCGGGCCGTCTGCAATCCTCGAATTGTGATCCGGCTCAGAGGCCGGCGTCTTTCCACAGGGCGTGGAAATGCTGCACAGGCCCGTGGCCGGAACCAACCGTCAATTCGCCTGCGGTAGCGACCGCTTGCGCAAGATAGGTCTTGGCAGTTGCCACGGCCATTTGCGGCAAAGCGCCCTTCGCGAGCTCGGCGGCAAGCGCGCTGGAAAGGGTACAGCCCGTGCCATGCGTGTTCTTCGTTGGCACGCGCTTGGCCTCGAACCAGTGAAGACCTGAAGCGGTCGATAACACGTCCGGGCTCTCGTCGCTGTCGAGATGCCCGCCCTTCACCAGCACGGCGGCGGGGCCGAGCGCACGCAGGCGCTCAGCCTGTGATGCCATCTGCTCGCGGTTTTCGGCAACCTCTTCGTGCAGCAGTGCGGCAGCTTCCGGCAGGTTGGGGGTGAGCAGCGTCGCAAGCGGCAGCAGATGCCGTGTCAGCGCATCGACGGCCTGCGGGTCGAGAAGTGCTGCTCCGCCTTTGGCGATCATGACGGGATCGACAACGATGGGGATGCCGTGATGCGGCGCAAGTGCCGCGGCAACCGCTTCGGCAATGCCGGCATTGGCGATCATGCCGATCTTGACCGCGTCGACGCGCACATCGGCAAAGACCGCCTTGATCTGCTGGGCGACGAAGTGGGGCGGCACGAGATGCACGCCGGTCACACCCTGCGTGTTCTGTGCCGTCAATGCCGTCAGCGCCGCCATGCCATAGACGCCGCGAGCGGAGAAGGCTTTGAGATCGGCCTGGATGCCGGCGCCACCGGAGGGATCGGAACCGGCGATGGATAGCACATTGCGGATCATCGGCTGACCTTTCGGATTTCCTCTGCGATGCGGAGTGTCGCGGCCATCGGATCCGGGGTGCCGCAGACCGCCGAGACGACGGCAAGCCCATCAGCACCTGCCGCAAAGACAGAAGCGACATGCTCGCTCTTCAGGCCGCCGATCGCAACCGTTGGAACGGGCGCGACTTTCACCAGATTCGCCAGCCCGTCGAAACCGATCGGCTGCTTGTGGTCACTCTTGGTGGGTGTTGCAAAGACCGGTCCGATGCCGGCGTAATCGACAATAGCAGGGTCGATTGCCGCAGCCAGCGCCTCCGTCTCAACCGACAGGCCGAGAATCATGTTCGGACCGATTTTCGCGCGTGCGGCAGCAGATCCCATATCGTCCTGGCCAATATGCAACCCGTCGGCGCCGATCGCGAGGGCAGCTTCCACATCGTCATTGATAACAAGCAAAGCGCCGGTACCCCTCAAAACGTCTTTCAGCGCAAGGCCGGTTTCCACCATCCGTGCCGTTCCGCCGTGCTTGTCGCGAAGCTGCACCATGGTCGCGCCGCCGGCCACAGCAAGCCGCGCCGTCTCGATCATGCCGATGCCGGTGCAGAGATCCGGATCGAGGACCAGATAGAGGGAGAGATCGAAGCGTTTCATGCCGCGCTGATCCTGACCTTCGCATCCAATGCTGCACCATCGAGCGCGGCGAGCGCATCGAGGAAGCGCCAGGAGAAAGAGCCGGGTCCGCTCGCATCTTTCGCCGCCTCTTCGCCGGCAACCGCAAAGGTGGCAAGTGCTGCGACGGCAGCAGCGAAGGGGTCGCCGGGGATGGCGGCCGCGAAGGCGCCGGTCAGGCAGGTCAACGAGCAGCCGAGCGCGGTCACCTGCGGCATCAGCGACGAACCACCCTCGATGCGCAGCGCCTGTGCGCCATCAGTCACGAAATCCACGACACCGGTGACGGCGACGACTGCGCCATGCCGTTCGGCCAGCCGCTGCGCCGATGCTTCGGCCTGTTCTACCGGGTCACGGCTGTCGACGCCTTGGCCGCGGCTTTCGCCGCCGGCAAGCGCAATGATCTCGGAGGCATTGCCGCGGATGATCGTCGGGCGAAGGGCCAGGAGATCGGCAACCGCCTTGCGGCGGAAGGATGTTGCGTAATGGGCGACCGGATCGAGAACCCACGGCTTGCCGCTTGCATTCGCAGCCGTTGCCGCCGCATGCATGCCGTCGATCCATTGGGAGGAAAGCGTGCCGATATTGACGGTCAAAGCCCCGGCAATCGCGGCAAATTCCCCCGCCTCCTCGGCCGCATGAACCATGGCAGGCGACGCGCCGGCCGCGAGCATCACATTGGCGGCGATGTTCATGGCGACATAATTGGTGATGCACTGCACGAGCGGCGGCTTGGCGCGCATCTCCGTCAACAGAGCTCCGGGTGTCTTGTTCTCCATAGTACCCCTTTCAGGCGGGGCAGGCGCGGGAACGATCCTGCAATGAAGCAGACTACGACCCGAGCGACTCCCTCCGCCGGCATTATCCGGTTCAGGTTCGAAGGGTGCTTCTCAGCCCGTTCTTGCAAACGGGCGCCCCTGTCTCTCAACGGTAATCTTTCTTGCAGAGAATGATGCCGATGTCACTGGCAAAATGACGGTTTTGCCAAAGAGGATCCTCGCTTGGTACCGCCGCGCCGGCTGGAGTCATCAGTCAAGCTGATGTCTGCTTCCAGCCGGTGCGGGAGCTTGCCAATCTCTTCGGTGGTCTCCTTGGAGACTCCGCCGTTTGAACGCTGACAAGCTCCGATCGATCAACGCAGCGGTGTCGGAAGCAGGTTCACCGTAAAGTCCTGATACGAAACCGGCCGCAGGAACCTGTAGATCGCCAGCGTCCCGACCGAGGTCGATCTGCCATCGGCTGTTGCCGGGTAGGGGCCGCCATGCACCATGGCGGGCGATACCTCGACGCCGGTTCCGAAGCCGTTTACGAGCAGTCGTCCGGCAAGCATCTCCAGCCTGGGAACGAGGCGCTTTGCGTCCGGCTCGTCTTCATTTGTGATGTGGAGGGCTACAGTCAGCTGGCCTTCCAGGCCGTCAAGCACCCGCTCGAGTTCGGCGAGATCGCGGCAGCGCACGATGAGCCCGGCGGCGCCGAAGACCTCGTCCTGAAGCTCATGATGGGCGAGGAATGCCGCAGCCGTCGTCTCGAAGAGTGCAGCGGTACCTTCGAATTCACTGCCCGGCTTGCCATTGGCAACGAGACGGACTTCGGGATGCCTTTCCAGGCGGGCGACGCCATCGCAGAACGCCTTGGCGATAGAGCCCGTCAGCATGGTCTGCGCGCCGACATCAGGCAGAAGCTCCCGCGTCTTGGCGATGAATGTGTCCAAACCTTCACTGTCGACGGCGAGAATGAGGCCGGGATTGGTGCAGAACTGTCCGGCGCCCAGAACCAGCGAGCTGACAAAAGCCGTTGCAATCTCTGTCGCGCGGCTTTTCAGGGCATCGGGGAAGAAGATGACCGGGTTGATGCTACTCATTTCGGCATAGACCGGGATCGGCTGCTTGCGCTCGGAAGAGATCTTCATCAGTGCCGTGCCGCCGCGGCGCGAGCCTGTGAAACCGACTGCTCGAATTCGGGCATCGGCGACGAGCTTCTGTCCGACCTCGAAGCCGGTGTCAAAGAGAAGCGCGAAGGTGCCGGCATGCAGCCCGGCCTTGGCGACGGCCCGCTGAACGGCGCGACCGACCAGTTCCGACGTGCCAGGATGCGCCGAATGCGCCTTGACGACGACGGGGCATCCTGCTGCGAGCGCAGAGGCCGTGTCACCGCCGGCCACCGAGAAGGCGAGCGGAAAGTTGGATGCGCCAAAAACCGCAACGGGGCCGAGGGGAACGTTGCGCAGGCGCAGATCGGGCTTCGGAACGGGCTTGCGGGAGGGATCCGCGCCGTCAAAACGAAGCTCCTGGAATCGGCCTTCGCGAACCTCTTTCGCAAACAGCCGAAGCTGTCCGATCGTGCGGCCGCGCTCACCCTCGATCCGTCCGCGTGGAAGTCCGGTTTCCGCCATCGCACGCACGATCAGCTCATCGCCGATCGCCTCGATCTCGCTGGCGATTGTTTCAAGAAAAGCGGCCCGCGTTTCCAAATCGGTTTCCCGGTAGGAGGCGAACGCCTCCCATGCAAGCCTGGTTGCCTCCTCGACGTCTTCCGCGGTGGCGCCACCGAAAGAGACGGGCAGTGCCGCTCCGGTGGCCGCCTCGACGCCGTAGAGCTCCCCGCGAGTGCCGCGTTTCTCCGATCCCGCGACGAGCAGGCTTCCATTGATAGTCATGATGGATTTCCTTTCAAACAGACTCGGGAGCTATATAGGCGTTCGCTTTCTCATTTTCACGACATCTTTCCCGATATCGCATCGGAGATGGAGGTTCCCGACAGAGACGTCGTCGTGTCGGCGAATGGGCCATAGGGACAACGCGCGCAAAAGCGATTGCGTGTCGAAATGCCGCCCCTTTTTTACGTTCATCCTCTGGTGGAATTTATATCGAGGGGGTCACATGAAATACGCATCCACCATCTGTGCGGCGCTTACCGCAATACTGCTCTCCACAACCGCATTCGCGCAAACCGGGACTATCAAGTCTATCAGGCTGTCCTCAGGAGGCGTTGCCGAATATGTGCGCAGTCTTAATGTCGGGGACGACGGCAACGCTGTCGTCGATGTGCCGACAGACCAGATGGATGACTTTCTGAAGACCCTCGTTGTCTCGGGGCCGGCTCCCGTAAAGGGATTGTCGACCACCGGGCCGGGCATGGTCGATGAAACATTCAAGGTGCTGCCGATCAAACGGAAGGATCTGGATTCGGCTGCTGCTGTGCTGCGGGCTCTCAGAGGCGCGCCTGTCTCTGCGAACGGGGTGAAGGGTCGCATCGTCGGGGTAGAGCCCGCCACTGAAAAGCAGCGCGCGCGGCTGATCGTGATGCTTGACCGCGGCGCCTTCGACGTTGCCGAGATCGGTGGCGCCATGGCCTACAAACTCGATAATCCCAAAGATGCCGAGATGGTTGCTCGGGCAGTGGAACTGCTGTCGAGCGATGGAGTGCAGGGGACGCGTGCAGTCACCATTTCGCTCGATGGCAAGGCGTCGGCGGCCGTGGACATTTCCTATGTCGTCGCAGCCCCGCTCTGGAAGCCGTCCTATCGGATCATTGTCGACGCCAAGGGCAAAGCGCGGTTGCAAGCATGGGCAGTTCTGGAGAATGCCTCTGGCGAAGACTGGAAAGGGGTTTCAATATCTCTGACGTCAGGCAAGCCAGTGACGCTTCGCCAGAGGCTGTACGCCAGAACATGGCCATCACGCCCTGAGGCGGAGGCCGCATATCTTGACGTCGCGAGCGCCAAACGGGGGATGGTCGCGGGTGCGTTGCTGAACGAGCCCGCTGCGGAGGCTCCTGCTCCCGTTATTGCCGCTCCGGCCGCTACCATTGTTGCCGCCGCCGACGAGGGCGATGTGGTCGCAAACTTCGATCTTCCCGGCGTATACGACCTCAAGAACGGTGAGACGATTTCCGTGCCGATCCTCGATCGCGAGATCGGCGCGGAGTTCGTCGCTCTCTATCGCGATGGCGCCCAACATCCGGACGCGGCGCTGATGCTGACGAACGACACGGGTACCTCGCTGCCGCCGGCGGTCGCCGCGGTCTATGACGAAAAAGGGCGCTATGTTGGCGATGCGCGCGTAGGCAACGTCAAGCCGGGCGGAGTTGAAAAGGCGACGTTTGCGGCTGATCAGAAGATCGAGCAGGAAATGGCCATCACCAACTCCAGTTCCTTCCGGACAGTTGTCGTCAAGGACGGTTATCTCGACGCAACATTGGAGCGTCGCGTGCGAAAGACCTTCACCGCCTGGGGCGCAGACGCTGACAGGAAGTTCGTTGCGGAAGATCCAGGCATGCCAGGGTGGGAACTCGTTCTGTCCGAGGGGGTGGAGGAAACACCGCAGGGCGCGCGGGCGACTGTCGTGGTGCCCGCCGGAAAGAAGGTTTCGACTTCAATCGAATGGCGCATGGTAGAGAGCGAAACGCAGGCGATTGCCGATATCGACGACGCGGTGATCCTGCAATGGCTCGATGAGGGGCCGTCCCCGGAAATCGCCGAGAAGCTTCGCGGGCTCGTGACGGCGAGGACAGCCCAGAAGGAGGCGGAGAGAGATCTGTCGGCGGTGATGCAGGCGATCGAGGATGCAACTTCGGAATCCTCACGGATTTCAGGCATGCTTGCCTCCGTAGGCGACACACCGCTCAAGCAGCAGTTCCTTGAGGATCTGACGGAGCAGGAGAAGTCGATCAAGGAGCTGCGGGCGCAAAGGGACGAGGCACGGGCTCGGCTTGAAAAGCTTCGCAAGGAACTAGGGAAGGCGATAGCCCGTCTGTAGGCGGGCTCGCTGTGGACGCGGCGCCGTGCGTTGACATTAGAGATCGACTTTCCCGTTCTCTTCGCCGTCCCAATATTGGGCGAAACGTGCAGTAACCTTGATAAGAATAAGTCCAGGCGTCTGCACGCCCTCGGGAAACCATCGTTCCAGTCCTTTGACCCAGTGGGTCTCGAACTTCGAGGTGTCCTCGATAAGCACGGCGTCGCCATCGATGGCTATGAATATACCCGGCTTTCCCAGCAGATGCGGCGGCGCTGTAAAGGTTAGCAACACTGCGGGGTTTTTCCGAATCTCGGATATTTTGTGCGTGTCCGCATAGGAAAAAAACCAGGAATCGCCGTCATATTCGACGTCGCCATTGTTACTCATCGGGCGACTGGTTATCCGGTTTGAGGTTCCGCGTGTTGAAAACATGCAGAAATCCAGCTTCTTCAGCTGCTTGGACAGCTCTTCTCTCGTCATAGATGCCATTTGCAGTCCTCCAATCCAGATGGAAACAACGCGCGATGATCGAAGTTCCATAGAGGCGGGACCTGCACGACGGTCGCCTGCCAAACAATCCATGATGCCAATCGCGGATTTGCACCTTTAAGCGTGATCGCGCGTTCATCCTTATGCCGAACGGAGGCAGAGCGATGCGCACAAATTTTCGTTTAAGCCTGCGATCAACCGCGATCCTGTCGCTCGCTACGTTTGGCGGCGTGCTGCTCGCGATGCGCCGTTTCGACATGAGCCCGAAGGCGGCCATGCGGGCCGACTTATCGACAGAAGACGACGGGCATGGCCGGCAGGCATCGATCCCGGAATCCATTCCGAGGCAAGGACTGAGAGACGTGTTCTGGCGTGTCGTGCATGAGGTATTGGATGACAGGGTGACGCTGATCGCTGCCGGCGTGACCTTCTACCTTCTCCTTGCGATGTTTCCGGCGCTTGGCGCACTGGTCTCTCTGTACGGGCTTTTCGCAGATCCTCTGACCATGTCGGAACACCTGGGCAAACTGGCGGTGGTGCTGCCGCCAGGCGCCTTCGATCTCGTTTCGGAGCAAATCCGTTCGCTCGCCGAGAGACGCGACAGTACGCTGGGCGTGACTTTTTTCATCGGTCTGGCTATCGCCTTGTGGAGCACCCACAGCGGTACCCTTGCGCTCTTCGACGCCATGAACATCGCCTATGAAGAGCGGGAAAAACGCAGCCTGGTCCGCTTGAACCTGATTGCACTCTGCTTCACGGTCTGCGCCATTATCACCGCGACAATTCTTATCGGGCTCGTTGCCGTGATGCCGGTCGTGCTTTCGTTCCTCTGGCTGGATCGCTTCGACGAACAGATGGCCCTCGTTCTCAGGTGGCCGCTACTCCTGGCCGTGGTTGTGGCCACCGTCATGGCCATATACCGGTTCGGTCCTAGTCGTGAGCCGGCGCGTCTGCGGTGGATGACATGGGGCGCTCTGCTGACGGCGTTTGCCTGGTTTCTCATGTCGCTCGGCTTCTCGATCTACCTTGGCCACTTTGCAAACTATAATGCGACCTACGGAACGCTCGGCGCGTTGATCGGCTTCCTTGTTTGGACGTGGCTTTCGGTCGCGATCCTGATTGTGGGGGCCGAACTCAACGCCGAACTCGAACACCAGACCGCAAGAGATACGACGACAGGGGCACCGAGAGCGATGGGTATGCGCGGCGCTTATGTCGCCGATACGCTGGGTGAAACAGCGGATTGATCCAGAGTTTTATCGAACACCGAACGCCAGCCTGCTGACGCGGTCTGATTGGCCTCTAAGCTGTCGGCGAGTGAGCCTGGATCTGACGGATGAGGCCGCCTGTGTCATCGAACATGAGAGACGGCACGTCTGCAATTCCGACTTCCGGTCAAGAGAGATTGGGATGGCTGCAGATACGCAACGCGCAGCCATCCCATTTTGAGCAAGCCTACCCTCGTCGTAGGCTTGCAACCGGCCCCCGCCAATCGTTGAAATGTTAGCAACGACTAAAGCATTCCCGCTAGTGCGTAAGTGCAACACTTCATGAAAGGTTTCTAATGAAACGATTGCTCGCGAGCGCCTTTCGACTCTTCCGACAAGGAAAGCAAAGGCTGATCAGGGCGCGAAGAAACGCGCCTTGACCAGTTCATGATCGGAGATTGCCACGCCATCGGCATCAACAGCCGGAACGGTTACGGCGTCGCTTGCAACAAGACCGCGGGTCAACAGCCAGTCGAGCCGGGCGAGGGGTGGCTGCGGCGTTCCATCCGGGCGCGTGCGGCGCGTATGCGCAAAATCGTTGGCCGTTTCCCAGTGATAGCCGGCCTCAGCCAGCAGACCGAAAAGCGGCTCATATGCTTCCGGCTCGCGCGATCCATCGGGAAGCAAATTGGTATTGAAGTCGCCGCCGATGACGACGGGCAGATCGCCGGCGAGCTGTTCAACGGCCGCAATCAGCCGCCGCGTCTGCTCGGCGCGATCCTCGATATCGGTCTTGCTTTCCAGATGAACGCTGACGGCAAGGATCGGCCCGAATGCAGTCTCGACCTTGGCGGCAATCGCCATGCGTCCGCCGATCCGGCCCTGTCCATCCTTCGCATCCGTCCACCACGTGCCGCCATCATCGAGGCGGATGAGTGCGGCGTCTTTGAGGGGCAGGCGGGAAAGCAATGCATTGCCGTGGAAACCGACCGAATTCGTCTCCCCCTTGTGCCATTCGCGTTCGCGTGAATTCCCGAGGCCAAGTTCGACGAACTCCACGCCAAAGACATAGGACATACCGAGATCGCCGGCGAGATCAGCAACGGTATGGCGGTTGCCTGCGCGCGCCGTACCGAGATCGGCTTCGGTGAGCAGCAAGATATCCGCGCCGCTCTGGCGCACGAGTTCGACGGAGGGAGCGTGATACTTGAGCCGCTCGGCATTCCACGCGGCGACGACAAGGCCATTGCTGGCACCCGTGCCGCTGTCGATGTTCAAAACTTCGATCGTCGAGAGCGCGGGCAGGGTCGCCGCCAGCCGGTCATGCTCGGCCTGCGTCAGCTTCGCGGCCCGTGCCTCGTCGAAGAAGGCGGCGGAGGGCGCCGAGAGCGTTTCCACGGCAACCGCAACGAGGTTGCGGTTGCTAGCGGCGATATCGGAAAAGCTGGTCACCAGCGTCAGGCTCAGGCGTTGACGGTGATGGCGCCGCTGCGTGCCGGAGCGACGAGGACTGCGCCGGTGTCGGCCGAATAGAGATGGATCGAATCCTGATCGATGGCGACGCCGATACGGTCACCGGTCTTCAGCGAGACCGAACCGGTCATGGCGACGGCGAAAGGCAGGCCATCGAAATCGGCATGCACTATACGGCTCGCGCCGAGTTCTTCGATGAAGTCGGCAGTGGCCAAGAGCGCACCAGGCGCGTTCGGAGAGACGAGGCGGGCGGCTTCGGCACGCACGCCGAGAACGACGCGCTGGCCGGCAAGCTGCTTGCCACGTTCGGCCGGCAGAGTGACTGTACGGCCTTCGTCATAGATGAAGACGCCGTTTTCGTTGACACGGCCTTCCAAGAGGTTCATCGCCGGCGTACCGACGAAGCCGGCAACGAACCGGCTTGCGGGATAGTGATAGACCTCTTCCGGCGTGCCGACCTGTTCGACATATCCGGAATTCATGACGATGATGCGATCGGCGAGCGTCATTGCCTCATTCTGGTCATGCGTAACAAAGATCGAGGTAGCACCGAGGCGGCGATGCAGGCGGCGGATTTCCGCACGCATGGCGATGCGCAGCTTGGCGTCGAGGTTGGAGAGCGGCTCATCGAAGAGGAAGACCTTCGGCTCGCGGATCATGGCGCGGCCCATGGCGACGCGCTGGCGCTGACCGCCCGAGAGGGCTGCCGGACGGCGTTCGAGGAAGGGCTCGAGGCTGAGTGCCTTGGCGACTTCGGCGATGCGGCGGTCGCGCTCGACCTTCGGCACGCCGGCGACCTTCAGCGCGTAGCCGATGTTTTCGGCAACGCTCATGTGCGGGTAGAGCGCATAGTTCTGGAAGACCATCGCGCAGCCGCGTTCACGCGGCTCGAGCTGGTTGACGACGCGGCCGTCGATGGCGATTTCGCCGCCGGTGATTTCTTCCAGGCCGGCGACCATGCGGAGCAGCGTGGACTTGCCGCAGCCGGACGGACCGAGGATGACGATGAACTCGCCCGACTGGATTTCGAGATCGACGCCATGAACGACGGCGTTCTTGCCATAGCTCTTTTTCACGCCACGGATGGAGATCGGTGCCAAGGGTCTGTTCCTTTCACTTCTCGGTGGAAATAAGGCCGCGCACGAACCAACGCTGCATCAGGATGACGAGGATCAGAGGCGGCGACATGATGATCAATGTTCCGGCCATTGCGACGTTCCAGTCGGGCAGGCCGAATTCGGAGGGGATGAGTGTCTTGAGCTGGGTCACGGCAATGCCGAACTTCGGGTCGGTGGTGATCAGCAGCGGCCACAGATACTGGTTCCAGGCCCAGACGAACATGATGGTGAAAAGCGCGATCATGTTCGGACGCGACAGCGGCAGCAGAACGTCCCAGAAGAAACGGACCGGGCCTGAGCCGTCCATCTTCGATGCCTCGGCGAGTTCGTCCGGCACCGTCAGATAGAACTGGCGGTAGAGGAACGTGCCCGTCGCGGTCGCGACCATCGGCAATATCAGGCCTGGATAGGAGTTCAGAAGACCCCATTCCATCTTGATCTGGATGCCGGTGATCTGCGCGACCAGCCACGTGATGCCGGTCACATCGAGGATCGCCTGAAAGGGCTGAAGCGCATTGGCGGCGATCGAATAGGTCGGCACGATACGCACTTCCAGCGGCAGCATCAGAGTGATGAAGATGATCCAGAAGATCAGATAGCGGCCGCGGAAACGGAAATAGACGATCGAGAAGGCAGCCATGGACGAAAGCAAAACCTTGCCGGCGCCGACCGTCGCGGCGAAGATGACGCTATGGAACAGCTTGTTGCCGAGATCGGCACGAACCCAGGCAGTGTGCACGTTTTCCCAGAAGTGCGAGCTCGGAACCAGCGGCAGCGGCACCCGGTTGACCGTCTCCAGATCAAGTGTCGACGCGATGATGACGATGGCGAATGGCAGGAGTGCAATCACCAGGCCGAGCGCGAGCAGCGTGTAGCAGATGAAGTTGAATATCGGCGTGCGTTCGATCATGTTCGCGACCTCACTTGTAGTGCACGCGCCGCTCGATGAAGCGGAACTGGAAGATGGTGAGCAGGATGACGAGCCCCATCAGGATCATGGATTGAGCTGCGGCGCCGGAATAATCGAGGCCTTTGAAGCCGTCGAAATAGATCTTGTAGACCATGAGTTCGGTGGCGCGCGCTGGACCGCCCTGGGTCATGACATCGACGATACCGAAGGAATCCTGAAAGCTTTCGGTGATGTTGATGACCAGCAGGAAGAACAGCGTCGGCGTGAGCAGTGGCAGCTGGATGTCCCACATGCGGCGCAGCGGCCCGGAGCCGTCCATGGCCGCCGCCTCGATCAGCGAGCGTGGAATACCCTGCAGGGCCGACAAGAAGAAGATGAAGTTGTAGCCGATATATTTCCAGGAAAAGGCGACGACGACCGCGATCATCGCATCCTTGCCGTCGAATGCCGGGTTCCAGAGGCCAGGCCAGACATGGTTGATGACCGACAGAAGACCGGCTTCAGGCGCCAGGATGAGGCGGAAGGCGAGGCCGAGCGCAGGAGCGGCAATCGCATAGGGCCAGATGAAGACCGAGCGATAGATTTTATGGCCACGCAGCTCACGATCCGTCAGGAGCGCCAGGATGAGCGCCAGCCCCATGGCAATCGCAGTCGAACTGAAGCCGAAGATCATGCTGCGGGTAATTGAGTCCCAATAGACGGGGTCGCTCAGCAGCTGCCTGAAATTGTCGAAACCGACCCAGGCGTTACCGCCGCCCCATGGCTGCTCGAGCGTGAACGCCCAATACAGCGCCTGCGCGCTTGGCCAGTAGAAGAAGACGAAGATCAGCAGCAGCATCGGAAATGCGAAAAGAAGGCCGATCGTCGTCGAGGAGAAAGTGACGCGCTTTTCCATGAGTGGTCGTTTTCGTCCGGGTTTGGTTCTGGCGCGGGCGGCGATCTCGCTTCCGCAGCCGGTAGGGAATGTACAAAGACGCACCCGGAGCGCCAGAAGCGGACCGGGTGCGGCTCATATCAACCGATTAGGGGAGCTGAACGCCCTTGTAGGTCTGCTGGAAGCGACGCAGGAGCTGGTTGCCGCGATCGGCAGCAGAGTCGAGCGAAACCTGGACATCGGCATTGTTGACGAAGATCGCCTGCAGGCCGTTAGCGATTTCGGTACGGACCTGGAGCAGGCCACCGAGACGGATGCCCTTTGCAGACGTGTCGCCAGCCGGAGAAGCGGTCAGGCTCTGAATGGCAAGTTCGCGACCGGCATAGGGAGCCTTGTCGTAGAAGCCCTGCTTCTTCAGGTATTCGAAGCCGGAGTTACGAACCGGGATATAGCCGGTAACGGTCGACCAGGTGAGAGCTTCTTCCGGCTTTGCAATGAAGTTGAAGAAGGAAGCGGCAGCCTTGTATTCGGCGTCCGAATGACCCTTCAGAACCCAGAGCGAAGCGCCGCCAACGTAAGAGCTGTGACGCGTAGCGTCGCCATAGGTCGGGAGCATCGAAACGCCCCAGTTCATGCCCTGCTTGGCGGTACGGCCGATGTTGCCATGGTCGCCAACCGAGGTCAGGATGACCTGGCACTCGCCAGCGGCGAAGGCCTCGACGAAGGTCTGGCCGACAGCCTTGTTCTTGATGACAGCGAGCTTGTTGTCGTACCAGGACTTCAGGTCCTTGACGTAGTTGACGAGCATCGGGTTCTTGTTGAACACCAGTTCGGCGTCGAGGCCTTCAAAGCCGTTCTTCTTTGTTGCGATGGCTTCGCCGTTTACAGCTTCAAACTGCTCGATGAACTGCCAGACTTCGTTGTTGGAGATGTCGAAGGCGAGCGGGCAAGCGTAGCCTGCGTCCTTCAGAGCCTTGAAGTCTTCGCCTGCTTCCTTCCAGGTCGCCGGAGCATGGTCCTTGCCGATCTTGGCGAAGGCGTCCTTGTTCCAGTAGAGCAGAGCCGTGGAGGAGTTGAAGGGGAAGGAGTACATCTCGCCCTTCGACGTTGCGTAGTAGCCGGCGATGCCGGAGAAGTAGTCCTTCCAGTCGACATTGTAGCCCATGTCGCTCATGAGCTTGTTGGCCGGATAGTAAGCGCCCGACAGCATGATATCGAGCGTACCAGCGTCGGAGACCTGTGCGATGGTCGGCTGCTTGCCGGCGCGGAAAGCGGCGATCGTGTTCTGCAGCGAGGCGTCATAAGAACCCTGGCTGGTGCAGACGACTTCGAAGTCGTTCTGCGACTTGTTGAAACGGTCGCACTGTTCCTGAACGCGCGTAGCAATATCGCCCGAGTTGCCGAACCAGAAATCGATCTTGGTCTTTTCGGCGGCGGCGACAGGACCAGCAGCAAGGAAGGCTGAAGCGAGTAGGGCGCCTACGGCGCCGAGAAGCTTGGCTTGCATGAGAACCCTCGAAAAATAGGACGCGCCCCCTCTTGAGCGCACGCCCTATTAACTGGTTCAATTTCCGGTAACCAATGAAGTTTCTATGACATGAAGAGAGTAGAAAGTTTCTGTCATAAAATATTCATGTCCAAATTTTGCGAAATTCTGGTGGAATATCGATGCATTAATTTCTTACGATCAGCCGATCCGATCGCCTATATTCCATTTATATGCAAAATATAGCCGGCATGGCGAAAGCCGTGGTGCCTATTCAATCCGATTAATAGACATTATTATTAGGTTTATCTTAAAATCTCTCGAAGGCTCGACCGGGAACAACCTGCTACCAGATGAATTCCACCTCGGAAATAGCTTTGCACAGCTGTGCGTTGAGCTATCGAAATGCGACATATGATATTCGTTTTACGACATAAAAGCTTCTTTGCTTATTTTTTGGGCGTTTTCAGGTGTCGTGAACCTGCATACAAGGCCTTGCAGCAGTTGCTTCTTCGCTGCGCACAAGAGAGCGAAAGACCGTGGCGGCTCGCGTCACCTTTCTTTTTATATTTTTCCGGCCTGCAGAATACGTTTGGCGAGTTTCAGATGCGGCAGGTCGAGCATGTGCCCGTCGATCTGGATAACGCCGATATCGGGACAGGCGGCAAAGGCGGCCACTACTTTTTCCGCCCAGCCGATCTCGGCCGCGTCAGGTGTGAAAGCGTGGTTGATCGGCTCGACCTGGCTCGGATGGATCGCCATCATGGCCGAGAAACCGTCGCGCCGCGCGCGGGCCGCATAGGCCGTAAGGCTGTCGACATCGCGGAAATCGGGATAGATGGTCTCGATGGCAGGAACGGCGGCGGCATGAGCGCCAAACAGAACGAGAGAACGGGCGAGCTCGTAGGGCGCAGTATAGCGTCCATCTGCCTCGCGGGCGGTCGCCGCACCGATCGCGGCAGGCAGATCTTCCGCTCCCCATGTCAGTCCGCAAAGATGAGACGCGACATCCCGGTAGCTGCCGATCTCGAAGATAGCCGCCGGCGTTTCGGTTGCAATCGGCAGGATAGGAACGGAGGAAGACAGGCGGCTTTTAAGCTGGCGCACGGATCCCGAGCCTTCCGCCTTCGGCAGCATGATCGCGAAGGGATCAAGATCGCTGAGTGCAGCAAGATCGTTCTCGAAGGCGGGCGAGGCGAGGGGATTGATGCGAATGACAAGCGCCGCATCGGCCGCGCGGCGCATGACGAAGTCGCGTACGGCGTCCCGCGCCTTAGGCTTGTTCTGCGCGGAAACGGAATCTTCCAGGTCGAGGATGACGGCATCGGCGCCCGAGGCGAGCGCCTTGTCGAAGCGCTCCGGTCGATCGCCGGGCACGAAGAGCAGCGAACGCAGCCTCATGACGGTTTCACCTGCAGCATCGCCGTGCGCAGGCACTGGCAGACGGTCTCGTTTCGCTGATTCAGCGTGACATGCCGGAACGTGATGATCCCGGCATCGGGCCGGGAGTTGGAGCGCCTGAGCTCCGTCACCTCGGTTTCCACCCGAAGCGTATCGCCGATGAAGACCGGCTTCGGCATCGTCACCTTGTCGTAGCCGAGGTTGGCGATCAGCGTGCCGAGCGTCGTGTCGCCAACCGAAAGACCGACGGTGAGCGCGAAGGTGAAAGTGCCATTGACGACGATGCGGCCGAATTCGGTGCGCGCCGCATAATCGGCATCGAGATGCAGCGGTTGCGGATTATGGGAGAGCGTCGTGAAGAGCAGGTTGTCGGTTTCCGTGACCGTGCGGCGGATCTCGTGGGCAATCCGATCGCCGACTGTCCATTCGTCGAAATAGCGGCCGGCCATCACTCTTGCTCCTTCACGACGCTGACGACAAGCTGGTTTTCCGAAACCCTGGCACCTGCCGAGACCGGCAACTTCTGGACGATGCCGTCAAAGGGCGCGCGCAGCGTATGTTCCATCTTCATCGCTTCCACTGTCAGCAGCCTGTCGCCTTTGGCGACATGGTCGCCTTCCGCAACATCGACAGAGATGATGAGGCCAGGCATCGGCGAAAGGATCGCGCCATCGCTGGCACCCTGGTGCGCTTCGACTTCGCTTGCCACGGGCAGGCAAATCGGCCAGGCATTACCGGCATCGAAAAGGACAATGGTTTCGCCGGACTTGACAGCATTGGTTTCGAGGCCGAGCCGGACACGGCCCCAATAGAGATGGTCGCCTACGCGAACGCGCGTACGGCAATCGCTTGTGCCCGAGATGCGCAGGCCGGCAAGAGCGGTCCAGGGATCGGTCGCATCTGTTGCTGTCAGTCTTGTAACGGCCTTGTCGATTGTCGTCTCGTCAGGCTCCTTTGCCAGCAGGGTTTCGCCGTGACGATCGAGGAAACCCGTATCGACCTTCGCCGCGCGGAAATCCGGGTCGGAGGCGATGCGGGCGAGAAGGCCGGCATTGGATTTCACCGGCCAGACTTCGATGCTCTCGCAAGCCTTGGCGAGGATCGAGAGGGCTACTTCACGGTTCAAGCCATGGGCGATGATCTTGGCGATCATCGGATCGTAGAAGGCGGTGATCTCATTGCCTTCCTCGACACCGCTGTCGACCCGAACATTTTGGGGTAGGCGCAAATGATCGAGACGACCGATCGAGGGCAAGTAGCCGGCAGCCGGGTTTTCGGCATAGAGGCGGGCTTCGAATGCCCAGCCCTTCATGGTGATCTCGTCCTGCTCTTTCGGCAGAGGCTCCCCGGCGGCGACCTTCAGCTGCCAGAGCACGAGGTCTTCGCCGGTGATGGCCTCGGTGACAGGATGTTCGACCTGCAACCGGGTGTTCATTTCCATGAACCAGATGCGGTCGGGACGCAGGCCCTCGGAGGCGTCTGCGATGAATTCGATGGTGCCGGCCCCGACATAATTCACGGCCTTGGCGGCCTTGACAGCGGCATCGCAGATCGCAGCACGGGTGATGGCGTCGAGGCCAGGTGCCGGCGCCTCCTCGATCACCTTCTGGTGTCGACGCTGCAGCGAGCAGTCGCGCTCGAAGAGATGGACGCAATTGCCGAAGCGATCGGCAAAGACCTGCACCTCGATATGGCGCGGATTGGCGATATAGCGCTCGATCAGCACACGCTCGTCGCCAAAGGAAGAGGCCGCCTCGCGGCGGCATGAGGCGAGCAGTTCGGCGAATTCCTCCGACCGGTCCACCCGGCGCATGCCCTTGCCGCCGCCGCCGGCAACGGCTTTTATGAGCACGGGAAAGCCTGTCGCTTCCGCCTCAGCGGCGAGCCTCTCGTCGCTCTGGTCCATGCCCATATAGCCGGGTGTGACCGGCACGCCGGTCGCCTGCATCAGCTGCTTGGCCGCATCCTTGAGTCCCATGGCACGAATCGCGGCGGGCGGCGCGCCAACCCAGATCATGCCTGCACTCTCGACCGCTTCGGCAAAATCGGCATTCTCCGACAGGAAGCCATAGCCGGGATGGATGGCGGCAGCGCCGGTCTTGCGAGCTGCGTCCAGAATGCGATCCTGCGAGAGATAGCTTTCACGCGCCGGCGGCGAGCCGATTGCGACCGCCTCATCCGCTTCCGCCACGAAGGGCAGGCCGACATCGGCTTCGGAATGGACGGCGATGGTGCGGATGCCGAGGGTTTTCGCCGTGCGGACGATGCGGCGGGCGATCTCGCCCCTGTTGGCAATGAGAAGGCTTTCCATCATTGCGTCACCTCACATCCTGAACAGGCCGAAGCGTGGTCCCTTCGGGATCGGCGCATTCAGGCAGGCGGAAAAGGCAAGGCCCAGCACATCCCGCGTTTGACGCGGATCGATGATCCCGTCGTCCCAGAGGCGGGCGGTGGCATAATAGGGGTTGCCTTCCGCCTCGTAGCCGGCGCGGATCGGCGACTTGAAGGCTTCCTCCTCATCTGCGGGCCAGGTCTCCCCACGCGCTTCCATGGCGTCTCGGCGGATCGTGGCGAGTACGGAGGCCGCCTGATCGCCGCCCATGACGCTGATACGGCTGTTCGGCCAGGTGAAGAGGAAGCGCGGTCGATAAGCGCGGCCGCACATGCCGTAATTGCCGGCGCCGAAGCTGCCGCCGATGATGACGGTCACTTTCGGCACGCTGGCAGTTGCGACTGCGGTGACGAGCTTCGCCCCATCCTTGGCGATGCCGCCGGCCTCATAACGGCCGCCGACCATGAAGCCCGATATGTTCTGCAGGAAGAGCAGCGGCACGCGACGCTGGCAGGCAAGCTCAATGAAATGCGCGCCCTTCAATGCACTTTCGGAAAATAGCACGCCATTGTTGGCGATGACGGCAACCGGCATGCCCCAGATGCGCGCAAAGCCGCAGACCAGCGTCGTGCCATAGAGCGGCTTGAACTCGTGCAACTCCGAACCGTCGACGAGGCGACCGATGACCTCGCGCACATCGTACGGCGAGCGGACATCTTCGGGGATAACGCCGTTGAGATCCTCGGGATCGAGTTTTGGCGGGCGCGGGGCCTGAACGTCGATATCGACCGTCTTTACGCTGTTGAGGCTGGCGACGATATCGCGGACGAGCAGCAGTGCATGCTCGTCATTTTCGGCGACATGATCGACGACGCCGGAGCGGCGGCCATGGGTTTCAGCACCGCCGAGTTCCTCGGCCGAAATGATCTCGCCGGTCGCAGCTTTCACCAGAGGCGGGCCGGCCAGGAAAATCGTGCCCTGATTGCGCACGATGACCGTTTCGTCGGACATGGCAGGGACGTAGGCGCCGCCCGCCGTACAGCTTCCCATCACGCACGCGATTTGCGGAATGCCTTCGGCCGACATCTGCGCCTGATTAAAGAAGATCGCGCCGAAATGATCGCGATCGGGGAAGACCTCGGCCTGATGCGGAAGGTTGGCGCCGCCGCTATCGACAAGGTAGATGCAAGGCAGTCGGTTCTGCATGGCGATCTCCTGCGCCCGCAGATGCTTCTTTACGGTCATCGGGAAATAGGCGCCGCCTTTCACCGTCGCATCATTGGCGACAATCATCACCTCGCGGCCGCAAACGCGGCCGATGCCGGTGATGATGCCGGCACCCGGCGCCTCGTCGCCATACATGCCGTTCGCCGCCAGCGTTCCCATCTCCAGGAAAGGACTGCCGGCGTCGAGCAAAAGCTGGATGCGGTCGCGCGGCAGGAGCTTGCCCTTGCCTGTATGGCGCTCGCGGGCTGCCCTTGAACCGCCCTCGCGGGTTTTTGCGGAGCGGTCGTAGAGTTCGTCGACCAGAGTGCTGTTCTTGTTGGCATTCGCCTTGAAAGTTTCGCTGTCGCGATCGATTTCAGAGGAAATCACCGTCATGATGCGATGAGCTCCCGGCCGATCAGATAGCGGCGGATTTCATTCGTGCCGGCGCCGATATCATAGAGCTTGGCATCGCGCAGGAAGCGCTCGACGGGCCACTCCCTGGTATATCCGGCTCCGCCGAGCGCCTGGATCGCCTCCAGCGATACTTTTACAGCATTCTCGCTGGCAAATAGGATGGCGGCTGCAGCATCCGAGCGGCTCGTGCGGCCGGCATCGCAGGCGCGGGCGACGGAATAGACATAGGCGCGTGAGGAATTCAGCGCGACATACATGTCGGCAATCTTGCCCTGCATGAGTTGGAAGTCACCGATCGGCTTGCCGAACTGTTTACGGTCCCGCACATAGGGCAGCACGACATCGAGGCAGGCCTGCATGATACCGAGCGGGCCTGCGGCAAGCACGGCGCGTTCATAATCGAGGCCGGACATCAGGATCTTGACGCCGTCGCCTTCCCGTCCCATCAGCGCTTCTATCGGCACCTCACAATCCTGGAAGACCAATTCTGCCGTATCGCTGCCGCGCATGCCGAGTTTGGAGAGTTTCTTCGAAACGCTGAAGCCGCGCATGCCCTTCTCAATGATGAAAGCCGAAATACCCTTCGGTCCGGCCGCCGGATCGGTCTTGGCGTAAACCACAAGCACATCGGCATGCGGCGCATTGGTGATCCAGAACTTGGTGCCGTTGAGAATAAAGCGATCACCCTTGCGTTCCGCCTTGAGCCGCATGGACACGACATCCGAGCCGGAGCCGGCTTCCGACATGGCCAGCGAGCCGACATGCTCGCCGGAAATCAGTTTGGGCAGATGGCGCTGCTTCTGCTCCGGTGTGGCCCAGCGACGGATTTGATTGACGCAGAGATTGGAATGGGCGCCGTAACTCAAGCCTACGGAGGCCGAGGCACGCGAGACTTCCTCCATGGCGACGACATGTTCGAGATAGCCGAGACCGGCACCGCCGAATTCTTCTTCCACGGTGATGCCGTGCAGACCAAGCGCACCCATCTGCGGCCAGAGCTGACGTGGAAACGTATTGCTTTCGTCGATCGCCGCGGCCAGCGGAGCGATAGTATCGGCGGCAAATCGCGCCGTCGCCTCGCGGATCGCGTCTGCGGTTTCGCCGAGCGAAAAATCAAACATGGCACTCCTCCCGCTATCATATGTAGCGCGGGTTGCGGCCGCTTCAAAGCTCCCTCGAACGAAGTCTATTCCCACTGCACTGATTTGGGTTCTTCCCGGCGGAAAGCGTCGGGGCTCTTGCCCATCCATTTCCGGAAAGCGCGAAAGAAGGCGCTGGGTTCGGAATAGCCGAGTTGCACGGCGATTTCTCCGATGGTCTTCGATGTGTTTATCAGCAGGTCGACCGCGAGGTCCCGGCGGATATCGTCCTTGATGCCGGCATAGCTCTGGCCCTCGTCATGCAGGCGATGGCGGAGCGTCGAGGATGGCATGCGCATCTCGGCAGCGAGCATCTGGAAGCTCGACCATGCGGCGGGAGAGGTCTGCGAGAGACGACGGCGCACGGCAGCAGCAATGCCGGCATCGTAGCGATAACGCACGAGAATATTGGCGGGCGCGCCCCGCAGGAACTGCTTCAACGCCTGTTCGCTACGCGATATCGGCAAGTCGAGCATGGCGCTATCGAAGCCGAGTCGGCTGATCGGCTGCGAGAAGCGCACAGGCGCACCGAAGAACAGCCGGTAGTCAGCGCCCTGGATGGGTTCCGCGCAGCGGAAATCGACGAGGCGGATTGGGATGCGACGGCCGACGAGCCAGCAGATGATGCCATGCAGGATGATCCAGTAGGTGCGATAGGCGAAGGCCGAGCGAGGCTCACCGGCATCGCGAAGCTCGATCTGCGCCAGCCCGTCGCGAATGACCAGTTTGCCGCGCGGGTCGTCCAGCACTACGTCGAGGAAACGCAAGGCCCGGCGAAGGGCGTGGCCGAGCGTGGGCGCGTGCAGTACGCAATGGCAGAGCAGGGTGAAGCTGCCGCTACGCATCGGCCGGGCGCCCATGCCGAAGAATTCGTCGTCGAGTTCGGCCGCGATCGCCAGCCACAACGCGCCATAGGCCTCAGTCGAAACCGGTTGATCGATCCGCTGCGGCAGGCCGAGCTTCGTCAGAAGAGACGCTGTCGGTTTCCCAAGGCGGCGCAGGCTGTCGAGCGCTTCCTCGACGAAGCCCGGTGCAATCATGCGGCGTTCGGTTTCGGCCATCGTTGCTTCACCCCGAAAAATCAATATGGCAAAACTGGCCGAAATAATGGAGCAATCCTGTCATCGCTTGCAATAGGGCGAGGGAATAGAATCTTTGCTCAGGCGGACTCGGAGGAGATGTCTGCCGGGCAGGGAGGAGCGATCCGTGCAAATCCGCGGCGCAAGTTTCATCATTACCGGCGGGGGCTCCGGGCTTGGAGCGGCAACGGCACGTATGCTCGCCGAAGCCGGCGGGCGCGTGACGATTGCCGATCTTAATCTCGATGCAGGCGAGGCGATCGCTGGCGAACTGGGACAGGATGCACGCTTCATCAAAGCCGACGTGACTGATGAAGAGGACGGTGCGGCGGTGATTGCCACCGCCGTGAATGCTTTCGGCCCGCTTCGCGGGCTTATCAACTGCGCCGGCGTAGCCCCGGCCGAAAAGGTGATCGGGCGTGACGGCCCGCATCGGCTGGAGAGCTTTACGCGTACGATCAGCATCAACCTCATCGGTACCTTCAATATGATCCGGCTTGCGGCGGTTGCCATCCAGACTGCGCAACCGGATGCTGAAGGTGAGCGGGGCGTGATTGTCAATACAGCCTCGGCTGCCGCCTTCGACGGGCAGATCGGTCAGGCAGCCTACGCCGCCTCCAAGGGGGGTGTCGCGGCGATGACGCTGCCGATCGCCCGCGAGTTGGCACGACACGGCATCCGCACCGTGTCGATCGCACCCGGCATTTTCGAAACGCCGATGATGGCCGGCATGCCGGCCGAGGTGCAGGAAGCACTCGGCAAAAGCGTTCCTTTCCCGCCGCGTCTCGGACGGCCGGCGGAATTTGCCGCTTTGGTGCGTCACATCTTGGAAAACAGCATGCTGAACGGTGAGGTCATCCGCCTCGATGGCGCATTGCGTATGGGCGCGCGCTGAGCGCTTGGCCCGAAGGAGAAAACATGGCCTTACAGGATCCCATCGTCATCGTTGGCGCAGCCCGCACGCCGATCGGCAGTTTTCAGGGTGAACTCAAGGATGTCGCGGCCCCTGAACTCGGCGCCGCGGCAATCCGCGGGGCCCTGCAGCGCAGTGGCGTCGAAGCGGATGCAATCGAGGAGGTCGTTTTCGGCTGTGTATTGCCGGCCGGACAGGGTCAGGCACCGGCCCGTCAGGCGGCGATCCATGCCGGGCTGCCCTTTGCGACAGGTGCGAGTACCATCAACAAGATGTGCGGCTCGGGCATGAAGGCGGTCATGATGGTCCATGACCTCATTGCGGTGGAAAGCGCTTCGGTGGCTGTTGCCGGTGGCATGGAAAGCATGACGAATGCGCCCTATCTCCTTGATCGTGCCCGTGCGGGCTACAGGCTCGGTCATGGGCGGGTCGTGGACCATATGTTCCTCGACGGGCTGGAGGATGCGTATGACAAGGGGCGCTTGATGGGCAGCTTCGCGGAGGATTGCGCCGAAGCCTATCAGTTTACACGCGAGGCGCAGGACGCCTATGCGGTCACGTCGCTGACGCGGGCGCAGAAGGCTATTGCCGAGGGTTATTTTGACAGCGAAATTGTGCCGGTGACGGTGAAATCCGGCAAGGCCGAGCAGGTGGCAAGCCGTGACGAACAGCCGGGCAAGGCGAGGCCTGACAAGATCCCGACACTGAAGCCGGCCTTTCGTGACGGCGGCACCGTGACGGCCGCCAATTCCAGTTCGATTTCCGACGGTGCGGCCGCGCTCGTTCTGATGCGCCGCTCGGAGGCGGATCGCCGCGGCCTCAGGCCGCTTGCCACTATTCTAGGCCATGCCACGCATTCGCAGGCCCCCAATCTCTTTGCCACCGCGCCGATCGGCGCCATGCAAAAACTGTCCGATCGCACCGGCCTGCCGCTCTCCGATGTCGATCTCTTCGAGATCAACGAGGCCTTTGCCGTCGTTGCCATGGCAGCGATGCGCGACCTGAACCTGCCGCATGAGAAGGTGAATGTGCATGGCGGCGCCTGTGCACTCGGCCATCCAATTGGAGCGTCCGGCGCCCGAATTCTGGTGACGCTGCTTTCGGCGCTGAAGCGTTATGACCTGAGGCGCGGCATGGCCGCACTTTGCATCGGCGGCGGTGAGGCAACCGCGGTCGCCATCGAGCGACACTAGGAGGGGGAGCCCGATGATCCTTTCCGAACTTCAACAGCAGATCCGCGATCTGGCCCGCGACTTCGCCCAGGAACGGCTGGCGCCAGGAGCGGCAAAACGCGACCGGGAATCTCTCTTCCCCCGTGAAGAATTGGAGGAAATGGGCGAACTCGGGCTGCTTGGCATGCTGGTGCCGGAGGCCTATGGCGGCTCAGATACCGGCGTTATCGCTTACGCTGCAGTGCTGGAGGAAATCGCCGCCGGCGACGGGCCTTGCTCGACCATCATGAGCGTGCACAGTTCGGTCGGCTGCGTGCCGATCCTGAAATTCGGCAATGAGGAACAGCGGCAGCGTTTCCTGCCGAAGCTCGCAAGCGGCGAATGGATCGGCGGTTTTGCGCTGACGGAACCGCAGGCGGGCTCCGATGCTTCGAACCTCAAGACGCGGGCGCGGCGCGACGGCGATCACTACGTGCTCGACGGCGCCAAGCAATTCATCACCTCGGGTAAAAACGGACAGATGATCATCGTCTTTGCCGTCACGGATCCCGATGCCGGCAAGAAGGGCATTACCGCCTTCATCGTGCCGACCGATACGCCGGGCTACGAGGTGATCCGCGTCGAGGAAAAGCTCGGGCTTCATTCCTCCGACACCTGCCAGATCGCTTTCAGTAACATGCGTATTCCGGCCGAGCTAAGGCTCGGCGAGGAGGGTGAGGGCTATCGCATCGCGCTTGCCAATCTAGAGGGCGGGCGAATCGGCATTGCAGCGCAGGCCGTTGGGATGGCGAAGGCGGCCTTCGAGGCGGCGCGCGATTACGCCCGCGAACGTAGCGCTTTCGGCAAGCCGATCGTGGAACATCAAGCGGTCGCTTTCCGGCTCGCTGACATGGCGACGCGGATCGAGGCGGCGCGGCAACTCGTTTTTCATGCGGCCTCACTCAGAGAAGCGGGGTTGCCCTGCCTGTCGGAGGCGTCGATGGCCAAGCTCTTTGCCTCGGAAATGGCCGAGCGGGTTTGCTCCGACGCGATCCAGATCCATGGCGGCTACGGCTACATGGCTGATTATCCGGTGGAGCGTATCTACCGCGATGTGCGCATTTGCCAGATCTACGAGGGAACGAGCGACGTGCAGCGCATGGTGATTGCCCGCAATCTATAAGACTAAGGCCTTGGTTCTGGAGGAGAAGCAAGGCCGATAAAAGGGAGGAAAGAGATAATATGGTGGAATCTGCTCGTTTGAGCCTGCATGTCCCCGAACCCGCCGTCCGCCCGGGCGGCCAGCCAGATTTTTCCAACGTCAAGATCGCCAAGGCCGGTGTCGTGCCGCGGCCGGAAGTAGATGTCGCGTCGGAGGACATCCGCGATCTCGCCTACTCGATCATCCGCGTGCTGAACCGTGACGGCGAGGCGGTCGGTCCATGGGCAGGGTCTTCGACGGACGAGGAATTGCTGACCGGGCTTCGCAACATGATGAAGCTGCGCGCTTTCGATGCCCGCATGCTGATGGCGCAGCGGCAGGGCAAGACCTCCTTCTACATGCAGCATCTCGGCGAAGAGGCCGTCAGCTGCGCCTTCCGCAAGGCGCTGCAGAAGGGCGACATGAATTTTCCAACCTATCGTCAGGCTGGCCTGCTCATCGCTGACGACTATCCGATGGTCGAGATGATGAACCAGATCTACTCGAACGAGAGTGATCCGCTGCGCGGTCGGCAGCTGCCGATCATGTATTCCTCCAAGGAGCATGGCTTCTTCACCATCTCCGGAAATCTCGCCACGCAATATGTTCAGGCGGTGGGCTGGGCCATGGCCTCGGCGATCAAGAATGACAGCCGCATAGCAGCCGCCTGGATCGGCGACGGCTCGACGGCGGAATCGGACTTTCATTCGGCTTTGGTCTTTGCTTCCACCTACAAGGCGCCTGTTATTCTCAACATCGTCAACAATCAGTGGGCGATCTCCACCTTCCAGGGCATTGCCCGCGGCGGCTCCGGCACATTTGCCGCCCGCGGCCTCGGCTTCGGCATTCCGGCGCTGCGGGTCGATGGCAACGACTATCTCGCCGTCCATGCCGTCGCCCGCTGGGCGGCGGAGCGAGCCCGGCGCAATCTCGGCCCGACGCTGATCGAATATGTCACCTATCGCGTCGGCGCCCATTCGACGTCCGATGATCCGAGCGCCTATCGGCCGAAGACGGAATCGGAAGCCTGGCCGCTCGGCGACCCCGTTCTGCGGCTGAAGAAACACCTGATTGTCAGGGGCGTCTGGTCGGAAGAGCGCCATACTCAGGCCGAAGCGGAAATCCTGGATGAGGTGATCGAGGCCCAACGTCAGGCCGAAGGGCACGGCACGCTCCACGACGGCGGCAAGCCCTCGGTGCGCGACATCTTCGAGGGCGTCTATGCTGAGATGCCGCCGCATATCCGCCGCCAGCGGCAGAAGGCGGGATACTGACATGGCCCGGATGACGATGATCGAGGCCGTGCGCAGCGGCATGGACGTCTCGATGGCGCGCGACGACAATGTCGTGGTTTTCGGCGAGGACGTCGGCTATTTCGGCGGTGTCTTCCGCTGCACGCAGGGCCTGCAGGCGAAATACGGCAAGACACGCTGCTTCGACGCGCCGATCAACGAATCCGGCATTGTCGGCACGGCGATCGGGATGGCGGCCTATGGGCTGAAGCCCTGTGTCGAAATCCAGTTCGCCGACTACATGTATCCTGCCTACGATCAGCTGACGCAGGAGGCGGCGCGCATCCGCTATCGCTCCAATGGCGACTTCACCTGCCCGATCGTCGTGCGCATGCCGACCGGTGGAGGCATCTTCGGTGGCCAGACGCACAGCCAGAGCCCGGAAGCACTCTTTACTCACGTCTGCGGCCTGAAAGTGGTCGTGCCGTCCAACCCCTATGACGCCAAGGGCCTGTTGATCGCAGCCATCGAGGATGCCGACCCCGTGATGTTCCTGGAACCGAAGCGACTTTATAACGGCCCCTTCGACGGTCATCATGAGAGGCCGGTCACGCCCTGGTCGAAACATGATCTCGGCGAGGTGCCGGAAGGGCACTATACGATCCCGATCGGCAAAGCCGAGGTGCGGCGCGTAGGAGCGGCGGTAACGGTCGTTGCCTACGGCACCATGGTGCATGTGGCGCTGGCTGCCGCCGAGGATGCTGGCATCGATGCCGAGGTGATCGATCTCAGGAGCCTCTTGCCGCTCGATCTCGACACGATCGTCAAATCCGTCACCAAAACCGGCCGCTGCGTCGTCGTTCATGAAGCGACCCTGACCTCCGGCTTCGGCGCCGAGGTTGTGGCGCTGGTGCAGGAACATTGCTTCTACCATCTGGAAGCGCCGGTCGTACGCGTCGCCGGCTGGGACACGCCCTATCCGCATGCGCAGGAGTGGGATTATTTCCCCGGACCCGGCCGCGTCGGACGCGCGCTTGCCGAAGTCATGGAGGCCTGAGCCATGGGCGAATTCATCATCAAGATGCCCGACGTCGGCGAAGGGGTCGCCGAGGCCGAGCTAGTGGAATGGCACGTGAAGACCGGCGATCCGGTGCGCGAGGACATGGTGATCGCCGCCGTCATGACCGACAAGGCCACAGTCGAAATCCCGTCGCCCGTCAACGGCACGGTGACCTGGCTTGGAGGCGAGGTGGGCGACCGTATCGCGGTCAAGGCACCGCTGGTGCGCATCGAGACGGCAGGCGAGACCGGGGTTGCGGAACCTGAAACCATCCCCCAACCGCGCCCCGCCGAGCCGGTGAAAGCCGACGCTCCGAAGTCCGTTTCAAAGGCATCGTCCCCGGCAAGTCCACCGGCCGAAAAGCCGCTCGCCGCGCCGTCCGTGCGGCTCTTCGCGCGCGAGAGCGGCGTGGATCTCAGGCAGGTTCAGGGTACCGGCCCAGCCGGCCGCATCCTGCGCGAGGATATCGAGCAGTTCCTGAACCAGGGTGCGGTACCCGCTTCGGCGCGGGCCGGCCTGGCGAAGAAGACGGCGACCGAGGAGATCAAGCTGACCGGCCTTCGCCGCCGCATCGCCGAGAAGATGGTGCTCTCCACGTCGCGCATTCCCCACATCACCTATGTGGAAGAGGTGGACATGACGGCCCTCGAGGAGCTGCGCGCCACCATGAATGCCGACCGCAAATCCGAGCACCCCAAGCTGACGGTGCTGCCTTTCCTAATCCGCGCCTTGGTCAGAGCCATTGCTGCGCAACCCGACGTCAACGCCACCTTCGATGACGATGCCGGCATCATCACACGCCATGGCGCCGTGCATATCGGCATAGCCACACAGACGCCGGCGGGTCTGACCGTGCCTGTCGTGCGCCATGCCGAGGCTCGCGGCATCTTCGATTGCGCAGTCGAAATGAACCGGCTGGCGGAAGCCGCCCGCTCCGGTACGGCCACGCGCGACGAATTGTCAGGATCGACCATCACCATCAGCTCGCTCGGCGCACTCGGCGGCATTGTCTCCACGCCCGTCATCAATCATCCGGAAGTGGCGATCATCGGCGTCAACAAGATCGCCACGCGGCCGGTCTGGGACGGCGCGCAGTTCGTGCCGCGCAAGATGATGAACCTGTCCTCCAGCTTTGATCACCGCATCATCGACGGCTGGGATGCTGCGACCTTCGTGCAGCGCATCCGCACGCTACTCGAAACGCCGGCACTTATTTTCATCGAAGGCTGAGCCATGAAAGAAATTGTCTGCAAGCTCCTCGTCATCGGTGCCGGCCCCGGCGGTTATGTCTGCGCCATCCGCGCCGGCCAGCTGGGTGTCGATACAGTTATCGTCGAGGCCGGCAAGCCCGGTGGCACCTGCCTGACGGTCGGCTGCATTCCCTCCAAGGCGCTGATCCACGCCGCAGAAGAATTCGATGCCACGCAGAAAATGCTGGCCGGTAAAAATCCGATGGGCATCCGCGTTGAAGGCGCTTCCATCGATCTTGCCAAGACCATCATCTGGAAGGACGGGATCGTCGGCCGGCTCACAGGCGGTGTCTCCGGCCTCCTACAGAAGGCGCGCGTGAAGATCGTCCACGGCCGCGCCCGTTTCCGGGACGGCAAGACGGTCGAGGTGGAGACCGAGACCGGACAGCAGATCATTCGCGCCGAAACCGTTGTCATTGCCACCGGCTCGGATCCGGTGGAACTCGCGAACCTGCCCTTCGGTGACCGGGTGATGTCCTCCAGCGAGGCGCTGTCGCTGACGGAATTGCCGAAGAATCTCGTCGTGATCGGCGGCGGTTATATCGGGCTGGAGCTCGGAACAGCCTTTGCCAAGATGGGGTCGCAGGTGACCGTGGTAGAAGCAACTCAGCAGGTCTTGCCGCAATATGATGCCGAACTCGTGCGTCCCGTCATGCGCAAGCTGACCGAGCGGGGCATCCGCGTGCTGACTGGTGCCAAGGCGATCGGCCTTTCCGATGCCGGCGATGGGCTGGTCGTCGAAATGCCTGACGGAAGGCAGCAGGCGCTGCCGGCCGACCGCATTCTCGTCACTGTCGGCCGTCGTCCGCGAACCGCGGGCTCGGGGCTTGAAGAACTGGATCTCGACCGCGCCGGGCCCTTTCTCAGGATCGACGACCGATGCCGGACTTCGATGCGCGGCATCTATGCGATCGGCGATGTCACCGGCGAGCCGATGCTGGCGCATCGAGCGATGGCGCAGGGAGAGATGGTGGCGGAGATCATCGCGGGCAAGAAGCGTGCATGGGACAAGCGCTGCATTCCGGCTATCTGCTTTACCGATCCGGAAATCGTCAGCGCCGGCCTGTCGCCGGCCGAAGCCCGCGCCCAGGGTTACGACATCAGGACCGGTCAGTTTCCCTTCAGCGCCAATGGACGGGCGATGACGATGCTGTCGGAAGAGGGCTTTGTGCGGGTGGTGGCGCGGGCCGATACCAATCTCGTTCTCGGCCTGCAGGCGGTGGGCGCTGGGGTTTCCGAACTCTCGGCCGCCTTTGCGCTCGCCATCGAAATGGGCGCGCGGCTGGAGGATATCGCTGGCACGATCCATGCTCATCCGACCCGCAGTGAGGCGGTCATGGAAGCAGCGCTCAAGGCTTTGGGGAACGCGCTTCACATGTGAGCCTGCTCGACGCGGTCTTACCGGGTCTTTTGCTTCGCGCCGTTCGACGAGTTCTCCCGAAAGGCGGATGATCGTCGCTGAAGGACATCTGCAAGGTTGATCGGCTCCCGCGCTGCGAAGTCCCGCCGAACCAGTTCACCGCCTGCCATTTCGCAGCACCTAATCCGCTGACGCTGGCGGGGGTAAGCCATCGACCTTCAATGCACCAGGCCTGCCGGCGCATCTTCGACCGTTCCCTCCACGGGCAGGTTTATGCCGCTCTCGGTGAGGTCCTGCAGCAGCGCGCCGAGCGCGAGGTCGAGGCAATAGACCGAGAATTCTGCATTGAGTTCCCGGGCGTTCTGACGAGCGTAGGAAACGAGCCGCGCGAGCGATGCGATATCCCGCAGCCGTTGGTCCTTCTCGGCGGTCCCGAGTTCGATGATGTCTTCCATTGCCATTCTCACTGAGCTCCCCAGCCGTGTTGGGAGGAGTTCTAGCGGATGTGGTCGAGGAAAGCGCGTGACATGGGGGTGACACCAGTCTGGCTGGCGTATTGGCAGGCGGCAACTCTGCGGTATGGACCGAACGTGTCAGAAGCCTGCCTTTCGCAGGGCCTCGCGATACTGTTCCTTCTGCCAGGCCTCCTTGAAGGGCACGAGCGACAGCCATTTGTCGACTTCGAAATCCGGATGGGTTTTGCGTGCCTTGCGCATGTAGAGACGGGCTTTTTCCACGTCGCCGAGCATCGCCCAGCAAGCGGCCGCAAGCCGGTCGGCGGGCGTTCGGTCATCCATTTTGCCGATCGCGTCCAGCGCTTCGGTATAGTTGGAAAGAGCGAAATTCGCGCCGGCCTCGGTCCAGAGATAATCGGCAGGGCTCAGCGGATTGAGCGAGATCGCCCGCTCAATCTTGGCCAGTCCATCGGCCGGGCGCGAGGCATGCACGAGCGTGTCGGCATAACTTGCGATGCCGTCGGCATAATGCGGGCTGAGTTCCTCGGCGACCTTCAGGGCCACCACGCTTTCATCGAGGTCGTTCAGATAGAGTTTGGCGACGCCGAGCTGGCGGAAGCCTGAAGCCAGCGACGGATCGGCGACGATCGCCTGGTTTGCATAATCTTCCGCAAGCTGGATCAGTTCGCCATCGCCGCGGGCCGTCAGCAGCCATTCGACAAGGAAGGTACGCGCAAGGCCGGCAAGGGCGGGTGAGAAATGGGCGCTGTGCTGCAACGCTGTGCGGAAAGCCTTCCGCGCGCGGCGAATATCCGGCAGCGAAAGCCGCTTCATGTCGCGGAAGCCCAGGAGATAGCTGTGATAGGCGGCAGGGTTGTTTTCGAAAGCCCCGCGCACGGTCTCGTTCTGGCGAATCTGCCCGGAGAGCTCTTTGGAGATGCGCCGGGCGATCTCCCGCCGGTCGGTGATCAGGTCGTATTTTTCGAGGCTGAAGCGCTCGGCCCAGATGACCTCATCACTGGCGGCGTAGACGAGCTGGACGAACAGCGATGGCATCCCGCTGCCGGTGGTCAGTCGCGTATCGAGCACGTAGGAGATCGAATGACGCAGGATCATGCCCGATCTATCGGCATGGCGGGCGATCTGCGCGGCGGTATGCGGCGCGACGACCGAGACGCTGTTCAGGGCGCAAAGGCCGATGGTCACGTCCTCGATCAGCGCCTCCGAGAGCACCGGCAGGGCCCCGAGATCGCTGGCTTCGACCGGCGGCAACAGGGCAAGACGGGGCAGGGGCGCAGCTTTCAGGATGATGCCGCTTTCAATCGACGGCGCAGCCGGCAGAGCTGGCGTTTTGCCGGCATCGAAAATCTTGCGCACTTCCTTCAGTGCCTGCAGGTCGAGGCCGACCTCCAGCGAGTGCTGCAGATCGCGGCGGCGGCTTTCGAAAAGCTGCCTGGCGTTTTCCAGATGCCCCTCGGCCTCATAGGCCTCCAGCAGGATATGGCGGATGCTTTCGTCATCGGGCGCATCGCGGAAAATCCTGAGCGCGGCCTCCTTGAAGAGGCCGATATCGGTCCGCGAGCGCGCTTCCGGCAGCGCCCGCTTCAGCACGTCGACGAGGATCGCCATATGCCGGTTGCGCTCGCTGGATACCCATTCTCGTGTGCTGGCGCTTTGATCGGCGAGATCGGCAAGGAACTCCTGCCGTAGCAGGAATACGAGCCGTTGCAGCATTTCGAGCGGATCGGCCGAGGATGGCATATCAAGTTCGGAGCGATCAGCCACGAAGACCTCCCGCCTGATCCGCACGCCAGTTGCCGTAAAGACCAGCAGTTCCACGCCGAGTTCTGCCTGCCGTGCCTGGACGCGCGAGATCATCTTGCGCAGGTTCGCCATGATATCGGGATTGTCGTGACTGTCCCACAGAAAACGGGCGAGTGCGCCCCGCGGGCATTCGCTGTCAGGCCAGTCGAGCAGATAGCAAATCGCCAACAGGCCCTTTTCGGGGAAGGCGACAGGTTCTTCCGCCGCGTTCTGCAGCCGCAATGCGCCGAATGACTTAAGCCTGAGGGTCATCGGACCGCTATCGCCCGCTTACTCTGGGCGGGATTCCGGCTCACCCATTCTCAGCGCGTCCAACGGGATGTCGCTGCTTTCGGCTTGCGCCATCGCATTGACGAGCGAGATGATCGTCTCGCGGATGCGCCGGTCTTCGATCTTCACAAAGGCTCTGTTGAGGACGAGGCCCTCCTTCGACCGCAAAAATTCTGCGACCGGATCTACGGGGGCGGAAAGATCGAGGCCGGCAAGGCTCGGCGCTTGCGAATCATCCTGTTCGAAAAAGAAGGCCGGCGAGGTGCGCAGCACTTCGGCGATCCGCTGCAGGCGGCTTGCGCCGATGCGGTTGATGCCCTTTTCGTACTTCTGCACCTGCTGAAAGGTAACGCCGATCTGCTCGGCAAGCCGCTCCTGGCTCATGCCGAGAAGCTGCCTGCGCCTGCGCATGCGCATGCCGACATAGGTATCAATCGCGTTCGGTGTCTTGACGTTCATGGTCTACCTTCTGTCTCGTTCGCATCTCAGTCCATTGACTTGTAGACGGCATCGCGGTGCTTTTCTATGATTTGTTTTTGATGTCATACTAGACATCCAGGAATTGCATGCGCCGTGCGCGATCCAGTCGATCTCTCACGCAGTATACACCGTCGCCGCCGAGTTGGACATTTGCCGCACGACCTTCAGGTTCCGGAGATGAAGAGGATGCTGGGGCAGGAAAGCTCTTGCGGGTAAACACGCAAGCGTGATCTTGAAAGATCCGGCGCGTGCGGCCGCAAGAGGCGGGAGAACTACATCGCCAATCGGGGGAGAACTTGCGGTGATTGTCGATCTTCGTGGAGGGGCGTATCACGCTTCCGACGAGACCGAGTGCTATCATAGCCCCCACGACCAGCCAGGCAGGGCCCCTATTCAGGACGGTGACCATCAATAAAGGGACGGACGGCCGGTGTTTGAATTTCGCCCGTTTGGCGGAGGAAATTTGACGCCGGCCGAACTCCTTCTCAATCGTCGTGCTTGCAGGCAGTTTTCCGCCGACGCTCCAGCAGTTCGCGCTCACCGAGATGAGCGAGTGTTTCACAAGTCTCGGCTCTGATTTGTCGTGAAGATGCTGGTTGCCTCAAGCCCGATCAACGAAGGTTGATCATGTATCGTCGTGAAGCCGCTACTTTGGCATCTGTACCCTCTCGCTGCTGCGAGCGGGATCAGATATCAATGTAATGACCGGACGAGAATGGCTGGCTATTCAAAGCCGTAGACTTGATCAAAGCGTGTCGACGTTCTCTGCTTTCGACTTTCCGGTCTTGCGGTCTTGGCCCAGCTCGTAGCTTACCTTTTGTCCCTCTCTCAAAGATCCGCCTTGTTGCAGAGCAGAGACATGCACAAATACATCCGCCCCACCATTCTCAGGGGTGATGAAGCCGAACCCCTTGTCATCGTTAAAAAATTTGACTGTACCGGTAGGCATGGAAGCTCCTAATTGTTGCGCGGCCGCTTGCCGCTGTGGCAATGTTATAGGTCAATCCTCTCGCTATCAATGGCATGCAAGTCTCGCTGCCAGTGGCCGGCATTCTTGGAACAGCTCGGCCTCTTGGGCGGTGGGCCTACGGACTGATTGGAAAACCAGTGCGCTGGCGTCCCCGGTATTCGCCTGCAATGGCCGGTGGCAGATAGCCGATCTTGACCGGCTACACCTTCTTCCGACCCTTCGATGATCGGGCTGTGTTGTTGTCTGTTCCGGTTTTGCCACGCGCATCCTGGAGTGCGATGGCCGAGTGTTCTCTTGGGGATTAAATTTCACCTAAATCGGTAGAAAATTGGTATTCCATTCCGCGCTCGGATCATTGGAAACCGCTATCACCTCTCCTGAACAATTCGAATGTCAAATGAGGGAACGCAATGCTTTCGAAATCCTTCGCCGGGCTCTTTGCCGGCGCCATCCTGGCCGCCTTCGTCGGCGCACCGGCGCAGGCCGATGCGGTAAAGATCGGCAGCAAGAATTTCACCGAACAGTTCGTCGTCGCCGAAATCTACGCCCAGGCGCTTGAAAAGGCTGGTGTCGAAGTCGAACGCCATCTCAACCTCGGTGCCACGCTCGTCGCCCACACGGCGCTGACGAACGGCGATATCGATCTCTATCCGGAATATACCGGCACGGCGCTTGCCGCCGTCGTCAAGGGCGACCTGTCAGGTTCCGCCGACAAGATCTATTCCGACGTCAAGGATTACTACGAGAAGAACCTCAAGCTGACGCTTCTGCAGCCGACGCAGATCAACAACGGCTATGCGATCATCACACTTCCGGAAACCGCCGAAAAGTACAAGCTGAAGACGCTGAGTGATCTCGGTCCGGTCTCCAAGGACCTCACCTTCGGCGCTGAAGGCGGCTTTGGCGAGCGCAAGGACGGCCTGCCGGGCCTGAAGCAGGTCTACGGCATCGAATTCAAGGAATTCAAGATCTTCGCCAAGCTCGGCATCCGCTACAGCGCACTGACGAGCAAGGACCTCGACGTCTCCTACGGCTTTGCGACCGACTGGCAGATCTCCGACAACAAGCTGGTCGTGCTCGATGACGACAAACATCTCTTCCCGCCCTATTATCTCGTGCCGGTCGTGCGCCAGGATGCACTCGAAAAGAACCCGAAGGTCGCCGAGGTTCTGAACAAGGTGAGCCCGCTTCTCAACAACGAGACCATGCGCGAGCTGAACGCCAAGGTCGATCGCGACAAGGAAGAGCCGGCAGACGTTGCCGCGGAATTCCTGAAGGCCAAGGGGATCTGATCGAGAGCGATACGCAAGTTTCGCTTTCCCTGAAGAAAAAATGCGGCGAAGCTTGAAGCTTCGCCGCTTTGTCGTGATCGTGCAGACAGGATTTCTCGCGTTTGAACTGGGCACCCAAGCATATTCCGGAAATCGCGCTTGCCGTCTGGCAGCATCTGGTGCTGTCGATTTCATCCGTGCTCATCGGCCTTGCGATCGCGCTCGTGCTCGGTATCGTCTGCGCCCGACGGCCTCGGCTCTATGCCTTCGCGCTGACGGTAACGAACATCATCTTCGTCATTCCGAGCCTGGCGCTCTTTGCGCTTTTGATCCCCTTCGTCGGCCTCGGCATGAAGCCGGCGCTGATAGGGCTTTCCTCCTATTGCCTGTTGATCCTGCTGCGCAACGTCGTCACCGGTATCCGCGGCGTTCCGGCCGATGTGCTCGATGCCGCCGACGGCATGGGCTACGGCCCGTGGCAGCGGCTCTTCCGCATCGAACTGCCGCTCGCCTTGCCATTGATCGTCTCCGGCGCCCGCATTGCGCTCGTCACCGTCATCGGCATTGCGACAGTCGCTGCCTTCATCGATGGCGGGGGGCTCGGCACCATCATCCTGATCGGCATCGATCAGGAATATGCCGAGAAGATCCTGGTCGGCGGCATTCTGACGGCACTGCTGGCCATCATCTTCGATTTCATTCTCACCCGGGCCGAGCAGGCCCTGGTGCGCTGGCAGTGAGGGCACGCGCATGCTGAGCACTGCCTTTTTCTGGATCGTCGATCACCAGGACGAATTCTTCCGCGCCCTCGGACGCCATCTCCTGATGTCCGGCGTGTCGTTGGCGATCGCGCTTGCCATAGCGCTGCCACTGGCTGTCCTGATCGTCAATTACGGTCGCTTCGCCTTTGGCGTCATCAATACCGTCAATGGCCTCCGAACCATTCCGAGCCTTGCGATCCTCGCGATCATGCTGCCGCTACTCGGTATCGGCATCCTGCCTTCGATCGTGGCGCTGACCGTACTTGCCCTGCCGCCGATCCTGCTCAACGCCTATGTCGGATTGCGCGATGTCGATGCCGATGCGGTGGAGGCGGCGATCGGCATGGGCATGAGCCGCAGCCAGGTCCTGCGGAAGATCCGCATTCCGCTGGCAGCCCCCGCCATGTTTGCCGGCGCACGCACGGCAGCCGTCCAAGTGCTGGCCGGAGCGACGCTCGCGCCCTTCATCGGCGGCGGCGGGCTCGGCGACTTCATCGCCACCGGCATCGGCATGATGGACATGTCGCGGCTCATCGTCGGCGCTGTGCCGATCGCGATCCTGGCGCTCGCCACCGAATTCATTCTCGGCCGCGCCGAGAAGCATCTATTTGCAGAAAGAACCGCCGCATGATCCGCATGGAGAACGTCACCAAGCGTTATGGCGAAAGTGCCGCGCCTTCGGTGGATAACCTGACGCTTGATGTGCCCGAGGGCTCGACGGTCGCGCTGATCGGCCCATCGGGCTGCGGCAAGACGACGACGATGCGCATGATCAACCGGCTGATAGAGCCGACAGAGGGGCACATCTTCGTCAATGGCGAGGACGTAACCAGGGCCGATCCGGTCAAACTTCGCCGCCACATCGGCTACGTCATCCAGAATGTCGGCCTCTTTCCGCACATGACGATCGCCGAAAATATCGCCGCCGTGCCGAACCTGCTCGGCTGGGACCAGCCGCGGATCGCCAAGCGCACGGATGAACTTCTCGATCTTGTCGGCCTCGATCCCAAGGAAATGCTGAAGCGCTATCCGCGCCAGCTCTCCGGCGGCCAGCGCCAGCGTATCGGCGTGGCGCGCGCCCTTGCGGCCGATCCCTCGGTACTGTTGATGGACGAGCCCTTCGGCGCTATCGACCCTATCGCCAGAACCCGGCTGCAGGACGAGTTCAAGCAGATTCTGAAACGCGTGCGCAAGACGGTGGTGCTGGTCACCCACGATCTCGACGAGGCGATCCGCCTCGGTGACCGGATCGCCATCATGCGCGCCGGCAAGATAGTGCAATATGATGCGCCGGATGCGATCCTCTCCCATCCGGCTGACGATTTCGTCGCCAATTTCGTTGGTATTGACCGGGCGATCAAACGGCTCAGCCTGTTTTCGGTTGCCGACGCGATGCGGCCCGGTGCCCCCTCATCACCCGTCGC
This sequence comes from Hyphomicrobiales bacterium, assembly GCA_900468805.1. Classification (GTDB taxonomy): domain Bacteria; phylum Pseudomonadota; class Alphaproteobacteria; order Rhizobiales; family Rhizobiaceae; genus Rhizobium. The sequence continues at coordinate 180,194 of UEIF01000022.1, forward strand.
CAGTGTCACTGCAAGCGTCAATCTGCGCGATGCGCTGTCGCTGATGGTCGCCGCCAACAGCGATGTGCTCTCGGTGGTCGATGGCGGTGGCATTGTTACCGGGCAGCTGACGCGCGACGCGATTTTCTCGATCTGAGTGCGGGAGTTTCTGATGCATCTCGGCTTTTCCCTTACCCCTTTCGGCCATCACCCGGCAGCCTGGCGCAGCGCTGCAAGGCCGGAAAACCTCGGTTTTGAAGCGCTGCTTTCCGAGGTTGCGAAAGCGGAAGAGGCTGGCCTCGATTTCGTCCTGCTTTCGGACCGGCTCGGTGCCCGGCCGGTCGATGATCTCTCGCCCATTGCTACGCCCTTCGAGCCAACGACGCTGGTTGCGGCTCTTGCGACGAAGGCGCGCCGGATCGGTTTCCTGGCCGCCGCTGCAACCAGTCAGCACGAGCCCTATAATCTCGCCCGGCGCTTTGCCTCGCTGGATCAGATCAGCAGCGGCCGCACAGGCTGGATAGCCCTTCCCGGAACCGGTGAATTCGAACGCGACCTGGAATATCTCGGCCTTGTGAGCGGGCTCTGGGACAGCTTCGAGGATGACGCCTTCATCTACGACAAGGCTGAGGGCCGTTTCTTCGAGCCGCACAAGATGCATGTCCTCAACCATAGGGGTGAGCATTTTATGGTGCGCGGTCCGCTCAACGTCAATCGCTCGCCGCAGGGCAAACCGGTTATCGCCCAGTTTATGAGCGGTGAAAGCAAAGCATTGGCAGCGCACAGTGCTGAAGTCGTCCTGCTTCAAGATCGGACACCGGAAAGTGCGAACGAGACGGCGGCCGATTTCGTGCGCCTGCTCGAAGCGGCTGGCCGCCGACGGGAGGACGTTCGGATCCTGGCAAATATAGTGCCGATCATCGCAGAGACGTCCGAAGCGGCGCAGGCGGCAAGCGATGCGCTCCGATTTGGTGAGGCCGACCGGGCGAGCCAACCGCTGTCTGCTTCACGTCTCGTCGGCACACCCGCTGAAATCGCCGATGCCCTGCAGCGATGGCTTGGCCTCGGCCAAGTCGACGGTTTCACGGTCCTGCCACCGACCGTCGCAATCGGGCATTTGTTCTTCACGAAGGTGGTTCCGGAATTGCGACGCCTGGGGCTGCTCAAGGCGAATGCAGGCAGGACTTTGCGCGATCGTCTTGGTCTTGCCCGTCCGGCTCATCCGGCGGCAGCATTGGAGCGCGCATGATGAGCAGCGATCGCAAGATGAGACTCGGCGCCTTCCTGATGGCGGGCGGGCATCACATCGCGGCCTGGCGGCATCCTGACGCCCATGCCCCGGCCGGCGTCGATATCGACCATTTCATCGAGCTTGCCCGTATCGCCGAGCGCGGCAAATTCGACATGCTCTTCGTGGAAGACGCCGCCGCGATCCGCGAGCGCAATCCTGAGATGGCGAGCCAGGCGGCGCGTTCGACGGCTTTCGAGCCGCTAAGCCTGCTTGCTGCCCTTGCCGTCAACACCACGCATATCGGTCTCGTGGCAACCGCCTCGACAACCTATAACGAACCCTATGGCCTTGCCCGCACCTTCGCCTCGCTCGATCAGTTAAGCGGCGGCAGGGCAGGGTGGAACCTCGTCACGTCGGCAAGCGAGCTCGAGGCGGAGAATTTCGCAAGCAGCGGGCTTCGGCCGCACTCCGAGCGTTACGAGCGGGCCGAGGAATTTGCCGATGCAGCGCTTGCGCTCTGGGGCGGAGTAGAGGAGGGGGCCTATCTGCCGCAGGGCGAGGCCTCCTTTGCCGATCGCGCCAGACTTCATCCGGTGCATCTTCGCGGCAAGCATTTCGCCGTCGAGGGCGTGCTGGAAAGCCCGCGTTCGGCGCAGGGACGGCCGATCATGGTGCAGGCGGGCGCCTCCGATGTCGGCAAGGAACTTGCCGCACGCACGGCGGACGTGGTCTTTGCCGCCTCGCAGACGCTTGCCGAAGCGCAGGCCTACTATGAGGATGTGAAGTCGCGCCTTGCCAAATACGGGCGCAAGCCCGACGACATCAAGATCATGCCTGGCATATCGCCGATCGTCGGCGCGACGGAAGCCGAGGCGAAGGCGAAATACCGCGCGTTGCAGGAACTCATCCCGGACGCCGTCGGCGTCGCCCTGCTTGCAAGCTATCTCAGCATTCAGGACCTCTCTGCCTATCCGCTCGACGGGCCGCTGCCTGACATGCCGCAGACTAACCTCATCCAGAGCCGCCAGCAGCTGATCATCGATCTCGGCAGGCGCGAGAACCTCTCAATCCGCGAGCTCGCGCGCCATTTCGCCGGCGCACGCGGCCACTGGCAGGTTGCCGGCACGCCGGCGCAGATCGCCGATGCGATGGAGGAACGCTTTGCCGAAGGTGCTGCCGACGGCTTCAACGTCATGGCGCCGCTCTTTCCCTCGGGGCTCGAGGATTTTGTCGCCCACGTGGTGCCGGAGTTGCGTCGCCGCGGCCTCTTTCGTGAAGATTATGAGGGCCGCACGCTTCGCCAGAACCTCGGTCTCGGCACGCCCATCAAACGATAAAACGAGATGACAATGGACCCGATCTATATCGACTATCTGAACGCCTTCGACATCGAGGCGCTTGACCTTACGAACGATGAAATCCTGGCGGCGATCGAGACCTCGCTGGCCGCCCAGGGCAGGGGTCAGACGGTGATCGAGCCGCGCGTTCATCTCGAGCCGGATGCAAGCTTTCACGGCCACTTCAACGTGTTGCGCGGCTATGTGGCGCCGCTCGGCCTTGCCGGGGTGAAGGTCGTCGGCGACTATGTCGACAACTACAAGCTCGGTTATCCCTCCGAATTCGGCGTGCTCAACCTCTTCGATCCGCGCACCGGCGTGCCGAAGGCGATCCTCGATGCAACCGTCATCACCGACATGCGCACCGGCGCCGTCACCGCGCTCGGTGCTCGGCATCTCGCCCGTAAGGGCTCGAAGGTGCTCGGCCATATCGGCGCGCGCGGCACGGCCTACTGGAACGTGCGCCTGCTCGATCATCTCTTCGATTTCGATGAGATCCGCGTTCATTCGCGCCGGCCAGAAAGCCGCGATGCCTTCGGCGCCAAGCTGGAGGCCGATCTCGGCAAGAAAATCAGAGTGGTCGATAACTGGCGCGATTGCGTGGAGGGCGCCGATATCGTCGTCGAAGCCTCACGGCTGTCGCAGCCCGAACCGCTTCTGAAGACCGAGTGGATAAAGAAGGGTGCCTTCGTCGTGCCCTATGGCACGATGAGCGCCATCGAACTGTCGCTGACCGACATCATGGCCAAGCTCGTCGTCGACGACTGGGGTCAGTGCAAGACCGGCAAATTCGGCTCGCTGCGCGCCCATGTCGAGACGGGCAGGCTTTCCGAAGAGACGCTGCATGCTGAACTCGGCCAGGTCGTTGCGGGCTTGAAGCCGGGCCGTGAGAGCGATGACGAGACGATCCTGCTCTGGCATCGTGGCCTGTCGCTCAGCGACATCGCACTTGGCCACGCGCTGCTTTCGAAGGCACGCTCGGCCGGTATCGGCCAGAGGCTGCGTTTCGCATGACGGAAATCCTGCTGACCGGCTCCGGGGTTACCATTGCCGACATCGCAGCGATCGCCCGTGGCGATGCGCTGGTCGAGGTTTCCGATGCAGTCCGTGAACGATTGATTGCCGCGCGGCGCATCCTGGAAGGTGCCGCAGCTGCCGGCCAGCAGGTCTACGGCATGAACACCGGGCTCGGCGCCAATCTGAAGACAGCGGTGACTGGCGATTTCGAAGCCTTTCAACTGCAACTGATCCGCGGCCGTGGCATGGCGGTCGGTGAAGCGCTGCCGCGCGATGTGACCCGTGCGGTCATCGCCGCCAGGCTCTCGATGCTGGCTGTCGGCGGTTCCGGTATTTCGCTGCCCGTCTTCGAGGCGCTGCTTGCCTTGCTGAATGCCGGCGTTCATCCGGTCATGCCGTCGCTCGGCTCAATTGGCGCGGGTGACCTTGTCCTGCTGTCTGCCATGGCTCGCGCCCTGGTTGGCGAAGGAAAAGCCGAATATCGCGGCATCATCTATTCGGCGAACGAAGCCCTTGAGCTTGCGGGCCTGGTGCCTGCAAGCTTGCAGCCGAAGGACGGCATATCGATTCTCAATGCTTCAGCGGTCTCTGCCGGCCAGGGCGCCCTCGTCCTATACGACGCCAAACAACTGCTCGATGCCCAGCGCCGGGCGGCTGCCTTGAGCTTTGAGGGCCTTGCCGGCAATCCGCTCATCCTGTCGCCTGCCATACAACGCGCCCGTCCAGCGGTGGGCCAGGCAGACGAGGCCCATCGACTGCTGCAGATGCTCGAGGGCTCGACCCTTTTCGAGGCGAGCGCCTCCATCCAGGATCCGCTTAGCCTGCGCTGCCTTGCACCCATCCATGGAACACTTGCCGATGCGCTGTCGAGGGCCGTCGAGGCCGTCGAGATCGAGTTGAATGCCGCCGCCGACAATCCTGTCGTGCTGGTGGAGGAACAGCAGGTGCTGTCCTCAGGCAATTTCCAGACGCCGGCGCTTTCGCTTGCCTTCGAAACGCTCGGGCTCGCGGTCGCTCAGGCCGCCGCGGCATCGGCCGCACGATTCATTCAGCTGACGGGCTCGCCCCGCAACGGCTTGCCGCGCTACCTCTCCCCGGTCGGCGGTCCATCGGCCGGGTTCGTGCCGATGCAGAAGACGGTTGCTGCGCTGATGGCCGATATCCGGCACAAAGCCAATCCTGTCATGCTCGACTTCCTTGCCGTGTCGGAAGGCGTCGAGGATCATGCAACGCAATCGGCCCTTGCCGTGCGCAAGCTCGGCGAGATGTTGGAGCTTTGGCGCTTGCTCATTGCCTGCGAGATGCTGGCGGCAGCCCAGGCCGTTGATCATCGCTCCGGCCACCGCTGCGGACAGGGGACGAGAAAGACTCAAGCCTTCGTTCGAGGCCTCACGCCGGTCATGACCGAGGATCGTTCGCTCGGTGAAGATGTTGCCGTCCTTGCCTCTCGCCTGCTCGGCGAACAGTACGGCGAGTAAAGAGCATGCATCTTGCCAGCCTTGCAATGTACGTCACGCCGCAACCGCTTGCGGACGCCACCGCCGAACTCTGGTCGTTCCTTCGGCACCATCTTGCGCAGGCCAGGCTTTCGGATCTGCCCGAAAGCCTCGATGTCACTGTCCCCTACGACGAGGCCTGGCTTCGTGAGGACCTGCTCTTTTCCCAGACCTGCGGCTATCCCTATGTGAAGCGATTGCGTCGCAAGGTGCGCCTCGTTGCAACACCGGTCTACGCCCATCCCGGCTGCGACGGACCGCTGATGCGCAGCTTCGTCGTCGTGCGCCGCGATTCTGGTTTTGCTTCCCTGCAAGACCTAAGCGGTGCGATAGCCGCCATCAATAGTCCCGACAGCAATTCCGGGGCGAATCTGCTCCGAGCCGCAGCTGGCCCGCTTGCCCGTAGTGGCCGCTTCTTCGGTGGCACTGTCGAAACCGGCAGCCATGGCGGGAGCATCGATGCTGTCTCGGACGGCAGGGCCGATTGCGCCGCAATCGACTGCGTCACGTTTGCCAATCTCCTGCGTTTCACACCCGCTCGCATCGAAGGCATCCGCATCCTCGCCGAGACACCCGCAACACCAGGTCTGCCTTTCATCACCGGAGGAAAGGTTTCGGACGCGGATGTTGCATTGATGCGCGAGGCGCTTGTTGCCGCGATCGCCGCACCATCGCTTTCCCGTGCGCGCGACATTCTCGGCCTCGTCGATGTCGCGATCCTTACGGATGCCGACTACGAGCCGGTCCTGTCGCTTGCCCGAAGGGCGCTTGAGACCGGTTACAGTGACTGGATCGATTGAAGCCTTCAAAGACGCCGACTCATAAGCCCGGTTTTTCGCCCGGCACAGAACCGAACGTGCAAATGAAGAACAATGAATCACCAGATTTGTGATATTGTGATTTATGCTTGTTCCGATTTTGTGATTGTGCGATCCTTCCAAAGACGGAAGCCAACGATTTCGACGTGTCTCACGTGTGAGGGAGAGTGTTCAATGGCGCGCATCACGCTCAGGCAGTTGCTGGATCACGCGGCGGAGGAGGGCTACGGCGTTCCTGCATTCAATATCAATAATATGGAACAGGCGCTCGCCATCATGGAAGCCGCAGATGCGGTCCGCGCGCCCGTCATCATGCAGGCATCGCGCGGCGCGCGCGCCTATGCCCATGACATCATGCTTAAACACATGATGGATGCGGTCGTCGAAATCTACCCGCATATCCCGGTTTGCGTGCATCTCGACCATGGTAACGATCAGGCGAGCTGCATGACGGCTATCCAGGCGGGCTTTACCTCTGTCATGATGGATGGCTCGCTGAAAGCCGATGCGAAGACACCCGCCGACTGGGATTACAATGTCGACGTGACGAAGAGAGTGACCGAAATGGCGCATTTCGGCGGTATTTCCGTTGAAGGCGAACTCGGTGTGCTTGGCTCTCTGGAGACGGGCATGGGAGAGGCAGAAGACGGGCACGGCGCCGAAGGCAAGCTGTCTCACGACCAACTGCTGACCAACCCGGACGAGGCGGTGAAATTCGTGCGCGAGACACGGGTCGATGCACTGGCGATTGCCATGGGCACCTCGCACGGCGCCTACAAATTCACGCGCAAGCCAGATGGTTCGGTGTTGGCGATGAATGTCATCGAGGAGATCCACCGCAAGCTGCCGAACACGCATCTGGTCATGCACGGCTCATCGTCGGTGCCTATCGAGCTTCAGGAGATCATCAACAAATATGGCGGTCGGATGGAACCGACATGGGGAGTGCCAGTCGAAGAAATCCAGCGCGGCATCAAGAACGGTGTTCGCAAGGTGAACATCGACACTGACGGCCGGATGGCCATGACCGGGCAAATCCGCCGGGTCTTGCAGGAAGATCCGAGCGAATTCGACCCACGCAAATATCTGAAGCCGGCGATGGCCGCGCTGACCAAGCTTTGCAGGGAGCGCTTCGAGCAGTTCGGCACGGCCGGCATGGCGGACCGGATCAGGCCGCTTCCGGTTTCGGCGATGGCGAAGCGTTACGCATCCGGCGCGCTCGATCCGGTCTTCTCTTAAAGCGTATCGCGATCTTCAGATCCGCCCGCCACGCTTTAAATCCTGTTTTCTTCATGTCGCGCAACACTGCTGCACACTTTTGTGCGACATGCTTCAGATCTCATCGGCTGAGGGGGCGGGCGCTTTTTCCCGGCTCGATATCCGGCCTGCCGGCGGCCAGTGTCTGGCCGTGAAACGCCTTGAGCAGAGAAACGACGTCATTGATCTCATACTCGACACGCGGAGCATCCCAGCCGAGCGCTTTCGCGGTGATGCCGGCAATATCCGTCAAGCCTTCGTAGGTTAGCCGGCCCTCGATCGCGATCGTCGTGCGGCGCAGAACGATATCGGCGAGGTGGATCACCAACTCGTTGCGCGCGATCCAGCCGATCTCCTGAAAACTGAAGTGTTCGGCCCCCGATACGCGTCGCTCGTCGGAATGATCGGAGGGGAACGTTGCCACCGCCTCGGCGGTCGTCCCGTAGCGGTTCAAAAGCTGTTCTGCGCGCGCGGCCGTCATGCCTGCAGCCGCCGCGATCCTGTCCACGAAGACCTGCCTCGCTTGCGCGTCGGCCGGAAATGCCTTTCCACCGCCGATCGGAATGTAACGGGTCGATTGCTTGCGCGAGCGCTCCAATCGGGAAAGAACGGTGTCGGCAGCCTCTTCGGCAAAACCGCGAAACGTCGTCCATTTGCCGCCGACGAGGGACATAATGGCAAAAGGCCGCTTGCCATCCGCTTCGATGATGGGGGCCGAATGGTCGCGGCTGATCAGGCCCGGCGCTGTTCCGTCGGAGGCGGGAAGCGGCCGGATGCCGCTATAGGTATAGACGATCTGGTCGCGATCGAAGCGCAATGTCGGAAGCAGCGATCGCAGGCTCTGGAGGAAATAATCGATTTCGGGTTCCTCGCAAAGCACAGTGTCGGGATCCCGGCTCGGGATATCCGTCGAGCCGACGAGCGCCAGCCCAAGATAGCCGTAGACCAGGCAGATGCGGCCGTCATCGGCTTCAAAATAGATCATATGGCCGTTCAGGCTGCGCACCAGTTCGGGATGATCGATCAGGATATGCGAGCCCTTCGTGCCGCCGATCAGATGCGAGGGGGCGCCGAGCGCTTCATTGACATGATCAATCCACGGGCCTGCTGCGTTCACGACAAGCCTGGGGCGTACTGAGAGTTCCGCTCCGTCTTCCTTTCGAAAACTCAGGCGTCCTTCTGTGCAAGCGGTCAGCGTGGCGAAATTTGCCGCGGCACAACGCGGGTTCGCCTCCAGCCCATCCTTGACGAGTTCGTAGACGAGGCGCTCCGGCCGGCTGATTTTCGCATCGTAGTAGATCCCGCCGGCAACGATTGCCGACGTCACATGTGGCATTTCCTGCCGGGCCTTCTTTTTCAAGATCAGCCGATGCCGCGGCATCATGCGATCACGCGAGCCGAAGAAGTCGTAAAGGGAAAGACCGATCTTGATGAGAACGGCTCCGCGGCTGCGGGGCGCGGTCTTGGAGCCGAGCAACGTTCGCAGCGCGGCCCAAATGCCGCGTGTCCACGAGAAGACCGGAATGAATGTGGGAAGTGGTTCGACGCAATGCGGTGCGTTTTTCAAAAGCAGATTGCGCTCCAGAGTCGATTGGGCAACCAGGCCGAATTCTCCGGTTTCCAAATATTTCAGTCCGCCGTGGATGAGGCGAGACGGCGCCGCGCTCGTGCCGGAACCGAAGTCCGATTTATCGACGATCAAGCAATTGACGCCCTGCAGCGCAAGGTCACGAAAGAGGCCGGCGCCATTGATGCCTGCTCCAAGGATCACGACATCAACGTCGTTCTCGCGGGTGTCCGGGCTATGCTCAAGCGTGTCGAGGGTCATGGTGCTGTCGTCCTAAACTGCGGCCTCTGCCGCGCTGTCCTGCGCAAGGCCGGCGATCTTTGGCCAAAGCGGCTTCATAACTTCCGCAACTTCCAGGAAAAGCCGGTAGCGTCTTTCATAGTCGCGGCTGCGGGAGGGATCCGGGCTGCAGGTCTTGCCTTGCTTGTCTTTCGTTGGAGCGCTTTGTGAGTCCGGGTAGATACCGGTGCTCACGCCGGCGCAAAGCGCCGCCCCCCAGGCGGCCGCTTCATCGGTGCCGGTCACCGTCACCGGCATTGCGAGCACGTCGGCAAACATCTGCGCGACCGCGGGGTTGCGCGACACGCCGCCGGCAAGTCGCGCCTCCTGGAAGACAAAGCCGTCGCGCAGGGCATCGATATGGATACGATGGTTGAACGCAATGCCCTCCATGACGGCCCGCAGCATGTCGCCGCGGTCATGCCAGCCGCCAAGCCCGAAGAAGCTTGCGCTTGCCGATGCGCCATAAGGAGAGCCGAAGAGATAGGGGTGGAAAAGCACCGGCGACGGGCGGTCAAAAGCCGCGTCGATCTCGGATGCCAGCAGAGTGTGAATGGACGTACCCTTGGCTTCGCAGTCCGCCCATTCGCGGCCGCACAGCTTTTCGATGAACCACTCGTAATTGGCGCTCGATGCGGGCGAAATCGACATACTGTTCCAGACGCCCGGCGCGATCCCGTTGCGGCAGAACCACCGTCGATCGACGCGCGGTTCAAAAGACAGCGTCTCATTGATCGAATAGGTTCCGGCAATCACGGCAACGACGCCATCTGCATAGCCGCCGGCACCGAGGGCAGAGGCGGTCACATCGTGCAATCCGGCAGCCACGGGCGTGCCTTCCACGAGGCCCGTCAAGCGCGCCGCATCGGCTGTAATTCGTCCGACGATCTCATCCGAGCGGGCGGCGGGCGGCAGAGCTCTTACAAGCGCCTGCAAACCGAACAGGCGCAGGGCGTTCTCGCTATAGTCTTGGGTCTTCACGTCGGTGAATGAAGTGCTCGCTTCGGTGCGATCGGTACCGATGGTGCCGGTCAGGCAAAATCGCAGCCAGTCCTTGCAGCTCATGAGGTGGCCGATCCGTTCGAACCGTTCAGGCTCGTGGTCCCGGATCCAGGCCAGCAGCGCCGACGGAGCGGAGACATGCGGCACCTGACCTGTAAGCGCAATCGCCTCGTCGGCGACCCCGTTCTTAGTCCATTGATCGACGATATCACCCGCGCGGCTGTCCAGCGATACGATGCCGTTGCCAAGCGGCTCCTGCGATTGATCCAGCACATAAATGCCATCGCCATGCGCCGTTGCGGCCACGGCCTGGATATCGCTTGCCGGACGGCCACTGAGGACGATCGCCTCGCGGATCGCCTCGGCCGTCGCGGTCCACAATTCGCGCATGTCCCGTTCCACGAAGCGCGGCCTCGGGATAAGCTGGCTGACGCGTCGCCGGGCGACGGCGATGGGCGTGCCGTCGATATCGAAAATGACGGCCTTCGTGACAGTTAGGCCACTATCGATCCCGAGCAGACTCGGCATGCGCATTCACCTTTCTATCGCGACCGGGCGATCCGGTCACGCGCGCCCGTTGCCGGTCCTGGCAACGACGACGTTGATATCCTTGGAGCGCATCCGGTCGATGTGCATGGGCAGGGTCTTGTCGTCGACGATGACGACGTCGAATTCGTCGAGCGCCGCGAAGCTGTGAAGCGCGCGCCGTTCGAACTTGGTGTGGTCGGCAAGCAGGATGCGTTTGACGGAACAGTCGAACATGGCGCGCTTCGTATCGACGGTCTCGGGCGACTGATGCAGCACGATGCCGTCGTTGATGGCGGACATGGAGATAAAGGCGACGTCAGCCCGCAAACCGTTGATCTCCTTGATAGTCATGCGCCCCATGAAGGCATTGCACCAATTGTAGTACTGGCCACCGAGTGCCAGCAGGGTGACATCGTGCATGCCGGTCAGCGCATTCATCAGCGTCAGCGAATTGGTGATGGCGGTGATCGGCACCTTGGAAGAAAGATGCGAAGCCATCTGCAATACGGTCGTCGAATCGTCGAAAAAGATCGCCTGTCCCGGTTCGACGAACTGCATCGCCGCCTCGGCGATCACTTTCTTTTCCAACGCCTGCCGGCTGGAGCGGTAGACATCGCTGGATTCGATGAGATTGGTGGCCGCCGCAGTGACGATGCCGCGGGTCTTCCTGAAGATGCCGCGGCTGACGAGTTCATCCACATCGCGGTGCGCTGTCATCAGGCTGATGCCGAAACGATCTGTCAAATCCTCGATCCGCATCGAACCTTCGCTCATCACGGCCTCCGCGATCATGCGTCGGCGCGCGACCTGGCGTGTCTGGCGGCTGTCGCTGGTCAGTTCGTCCAACAGTTCATCGCCCTGATTGGTCTTCTGTGTCACGGGTCACCCTTGTCGCTGAATTCGATACCTCGGCTTCGTATCGTGATTGCCATGCCAAGGCAAAGAAGGCGAAAGCGGCTTGATGCGATTGAAAGGGTCGAGGAGGGCGCCCGGTTGGGCGCCCTCGTTTTCACTACTGGGCCAGAACGAACGGGCCGGTATACTTGTCGATATTGTCCTTGGTGATCAGCAGGCAATCGAACAGCTGCTTTTCGCTCTTGGCGCCGGTGCTGCCCGTCTTGATGACGCTGTCAGCCTGCTTTACGGCCTCTTCGGAGAAGACGGCAACGGGCTGCAGGACGGTGTACTGTAACTCGCCTGCCTTGATCGCTGCGACCGCATCCGGCGAGCCGTCGAAACCGCCGACCTTGATATTGGCGAGCTTGCCGGCTTCTTTCAGCGCTGCGATGGCGCCGAGCGCCATTTCGTCATTGCCGGAGATCACGCCGATAATGTCAGGGTTGGCCTGCAGCATGGACTGCATCTTGTTGTGACCCTGGGTGCGATCCCAGTTGGCAACTTCCTTGGCGACCTTCTGAAGATCGGGGTACTGGGTCAGAACGGTTTCGTAGCCGTTGGAGCGCGTGGCGGCATTGTTGTCAGACGGTGCGCCCAAGAGTTCGGCATACTTGCCCTTGTCGCCTACCGCTTCGACCCACTGCTGCGCGCCGATCGCGGCGCCCTGGGCGTTGTTCGAAACGAGCTGCGCCTTGGCGAGGCCTTCCTGGTTGATTTCGGCATTGACGAGAATGACCGGGATACCGGCGGCAACCGCCTTCTTGATCGCGCCGACCGAGCCATCGGCATTGGCCGGATCGAGGATGATGGCAACCGACTTGTTGGTGATGGCCGTGTCGATCAGGTTGCTTTCGGTGTTGGTGTCGCCCTTATGCGCACTGACCGAGGCGGTGTAGCCGAGCTTTTCGGCCGTCGCCTTGGCGACGTTGCCCTCCGTCAGCCAGTAGGGGTTGGACGGATCGTTGACGATGATCGTCATCTGGCCTGCTGCCCAGGCGGAGCTGACGAGGATCGGGACGACAGCCGCGGCTGCCAGAAGAATGCGCATGCCTTTTTTAAACATAGTCTCTCTCCCATTTGTGAGTTCAGATGCTGCCGGAAACCGGCGGTGCTTTCCGCGATCGACTTTTGGAGACCCAGCTGCCGTCGTGGACAAGTTCTGCTGCGGACGTCAGGACGATTTTGTCCGGCGCCCGTATTGGATGCTGTTCATGAGGACTGCGAGGACGATGACTGCGCCCGTGAATACGGTTTGCCAGTAAGCCGAGACGCCGATGATGACGAGGCCGTCGGACAGGAAGCCAATGACGAAGGCGCCGAGCATCGTTCCGCGCACCGTGCCGCGACCGCCCGTCAGCGCCGCGCCGCCGATGACGACGGCTGCGATCGCCGTCAATTCGTAGGTCGTGCCCGCCGTCGGACCGGCAGAGGTCAGCTGCGACGACAGGACCAGACCGGCAATTGCCGCGCAGACGCCCGAAAGGACGTAGACGATGACCTTGACGCGCTTGACCGGCACGCCCGAGAGATCGGCTGCGCGCTCGTTGCCGCCAGAGGCGTAAAGCCAGCGGCCGAAAGCCGTGCGGCTCAAGACGATGCCGCAGATGATCGCGAGCACGGCGAGCACGATGACGCCGATCGGAATGCCCGCGAGACGATTGAAGCCGAGCCAGTCGAAGCCGGTATTGCCAAGCTCCGGGCGGCCGCCGAGATTGTTGTAGGTCAGGCCATTGGTCATCAGCAGGGCAATGCCGCGGGCGACATAGAGCACGCCAAGCGAAGCGACGAAGGCCGGAACCTTCAAGTAGGCGACCAGCACGCCATTGACCGCGCCGACGACGGCGCCGACAGCGCATGTGATCACCACCACGGCCCAGACCGGCGGATAAAGAATGACGCCGAACGAACTCAGCGTCACGCCCTGCATGAGGAAGCCGGCAATGCAGCCGGCAAGCCCGAGCGTCGAGCCGACCGAAAGATCGATGCCACCATTCAGGATCACCAGCAGCATGCCGATCGCCAGGATGCCGAAGATGGCAACATGCGAGGCCATCGTCAGGAAATTGCTCAGGCTGAAGTAATAGGGTGACAGGAAGGAGAAGACCGCGATGATGACGATCAGCGCGAAGAAGGCACGGCCTTCCAGGATCAGCCGCACGAAATTGGTGTTGCGCTTCTGCCCGTTGGAAACTGTTTTCTTTTCTGCGATATCAGTGACTGACATAATCAGTGCTCCATAGTTCCGGGCTAGTGCGCGACCGTGGCTTCGCCGGAGGCGGCCATGATCTTTTCCTTGGTGACGTCAGCACCGAATTCGGCGGAGATTCGGCCGCGATGCATGACGATGATGCGGTGCGCGATGCTCAGGCATTCGTTGACTTCGGAGGTCGAATAGACGACGGCAAGGCCCTGCCTGGCGCGTTCGGCGAGCAGCTTGAAGACCTCCGCCTTGGCGCCGATGTCGATACCGCGGCTCGGTTCGTCGAGAAGAATGACCTTGGGTTCGGTCGCCAGCATCTTGCCGATGACCACCTTCTGCTGATTGCCGCCAGACAGCGAGCCGATTGGAGCTTCTCCCCCATCGGTCTTGACGTGCACCTTGCGGATGGAGGCATCGACAAGTTCGCGCTCGCGACGCCCGGATGTGAAGAGCCCCTTCGTGAATGCGCCGATGCTGGCGAGCGACAGGTTGGAGCCGACCGTCATCGTCTGGACGAGGCCGTCGCGTTGACGATCCTCGGGCACCAGCACCAGGCCGCTTGCGATGCGCCCGGCGATGCTCAAGTGCCCGACATCCCGTCCTTCGAGCCGAATGCTTCCGCCGCTTGCGCGCAACCGTCCGGCTACGCATTCCAGAAGCTCGGTGCGTCCGGCGCCCATCAGGCCGTAGATGCAGACAACCTCTCCGGCGCGCACGTCAAGCGACAGGCGATCGACGGAATTGAAGTTCGACCCGGAGGGGCCGGGAACCGTCAGATTGTCGATCGACAGCGCAGCCTTGCCGAATTCATAGCCTTCGGGCGGGTTGCCGAGATCGAAATTGTCGCCCACCATGTTGCGGACGATCCATTCGAGATCGATGTCCTTGCGTTGCGCATAGGCTGTCATGGTGCCATCGCGCAGGACGACGGCGTGGTTGGTGATCTGCAGCGCTTCTTCAAGGTGATGCGAGATGTAGACGATCGACACGCCGCGATCGGTCAGATCGTGGATGACTTTGAAAAGCACTTCGACTTCGGTGGCGCTGAGCGCCGAGGTCGGCTCATCCATGATCAGGATACGCGAATTGACAGATAGCGCCCGGGCAATTTCGACGATCTGCTGCTGGCCGAGACGCAGATCCTCCACCTTTGTCAGCGGATCGATCTCTTCTTCGAGTTCTTCCATCAAGATGCGCGTCTGGCGCTCTTCTTCCGCAAAATCGACCACGCCGCCTTTGATGATCTCGCGGCCCATGAAGATGTTGTCGCGCACGCTGAGATTGGGTGCGAGGCTGAGCTCCTGGTGAATGATCGAGATGCCGCATTCGCGCGCATGGGTCGAGGAGCTGAAACTGATCGGCGCGCCGTCGAGAACGATCGCGCCCGACGTCGGTTGGACGACGCCCGAAAGGATCTTCATCAGCGTCGACTTGCCCGCCCCGTTCTCGCCGAAGAGCGTCGTCACCTGTCCGCGATGGATATCGAAATTGACGCCCTTGAGAGCATGCACATTGCCATAGGATTTGGCGATGTTGCGGGCAGCCAGAACCACCTCGCCAGGGGCTTCGGATGTGGAGATTGCCTCGCTCATTTGACGTCGACCTTGACCGGAGTTACGAGCCAGTTTTTCGGGTTGATCAGCTTGAACACGCCGACGACGGTTGCCGTCTTGCCATCGAGCTGGTCCGGATCGAGACCGGCGAATACGGCTTTCTTCATCTCGTTGTTGATGGCCGACCCGGCGTCCTGATACTGAATCTGATTGGTGAACTGGCCGAATTGGATCGTGCCCGTGGCATCGCGGAGGTCCGTGCCATTGACCGCAGGACCGGTCTGGACACGGACCACCGTCTCGGGAGGCAAGCCGTCGATCTTCATTTCATTGGTATTGGATTTGCGCGCGCCGAAGGTGCCGGTCAGCGTCACGGGCAAGACCGGACCGGTGCTCGTGGCAACGCCATATTTCTCGCCGGCAGCCTTCTTGTCCGCCACGATCGCCGTTGCCAGCTCAGACGCAGCCACGGCTCTCTTCTCGACATCCGCCTGGATCTGCGGAAACTGCTCGGCGCCGAAGGTTTCCGGAGAAAAGACCTGCTGCCTTACATCACTCGCTGAGCCGATCTTGACGACCTTGGTGTCGAGCGCGATTGCGCCGATGACCACGATTGCCGCAACGGCGCTGACGATGATCTTCAAATTGCCTTTGCCTGGCGCGGATGCTGCGTGAGCGGGCTGAGTGTTCATTGCTGGCGACCTCTGCGGCTGGTCGGATTTATGTCAAAAAGGGGAAAAATGGCGAAAGCCTCACGGCTGCTTCATCGAAGACGGCACGCTTCGAAAACCGCATTGCGATGCGAAAGCCTGTCGGGCCGATTGACGCCAGCGGCGTGATGATGAGCGAAAAAAATGCGCATCCGAACCTCCTTCATGCCGGACCGGCGCTTGTCTCCTCCAATCGCCGAACCGCAATTCCTCTCAGCAGGGATGCCTGCGTGATAGGTAAATGGTGTTTATGCCAAAAATCATGTTATCAATTTGTTCGTCTGTCAACAGGTGTTTTCTGACTTCGTGCCGACAATGTGTCGCCAACAGCCTGCTTATTGGAATGGAAAAGAACGCGATCTTTAGCACTCTCTCCAAGTGAGGAGGCGTGCGTCCATTCCGATATATTGAACTACACAATTGATTTAAAATGATAAAATAATTCGAAACGGGTGCCGGTAGCGCGTGGCCGCCGCTGGAAAGGGGCCAGTCCGCGATCGCCGCGCATCGCATCCGTGGGTTCAATTTTATCTGAAAAAAATTTCATTGCGAGAAAAATCTTACTGGCGCAATGATATCTTTGTGTTATCTTTTTGATGAGCCCATGGAGCTTTCGAAAAGCATCGGATCTCAAGATCCGCGGGGCGCGACTATGCGCCGGCGAACTTGCCCGTGGATTCGAAATGTGGTCGCCTGTGCCCTTTGCTGGCTGTACCGACCGGGAGGATATGAGACATGAAATCGACGCGCGTTTTGCCCCTCGCGACGCTCGACGTTGCCGGATAATCTGCGATGGACGTTAGCCACCAGGTCATCATCGGCATCGATGCGGGAACATCTGTCATCAAGGCGGTCGCCTTCGACCTTTCCGGCCGTCAGATCGCCGCCGCATCCGTTCGCAACAAATATTCAAGCGGCGCCGATGGCTCGGCCACGCAATCGCTCGCCCAGACCTGGCAGGATTGCGTCGGTGCGCTTCGCGGGCTGGGCGAGAAGCTTGAGGATCTTGCATCGCGCACCGCCGCAATTGCGGTGACGGGGCAGGGCGATGGAACATGGTTGGTCGGCTCCGGAAATCAGCCTGTCGCTGATGCGTGGCTTTGGCTTGATGCCCGCGCCGCGCCGACCGTGGTTTCACTTGCCGGCCAGGAAACGGACAGGGCGCGTTTCGAGCGGACCGGCACGGGGCTAAATACCTGCCAGCAGGGCGCGCAGCTCGCTCACATGGATCGGGTAGTGCCGGAGCTTCTGGACCGGGCGGAAACGGCGCTGCACTGCAAGGACTGGCTCTACCTCAATCTTACCGGTATGCGGGCGACAGACCCTTCGGAGGCAAGCTTCACCTTCGGTGATTTCAGGACACGGCGATATTCGGCTGTCACCATTGACGCGCTCGGGTTGACGCATCGCCGCGCGCTTCTGCCCGATATTGTCGATGGAACAGAAATCAGCCATCCGCTGACGGCGGAAGCGGCGCGGGCTTGCGGCCTGCTGGCCGGTACGCCGGTCAGTCTCGGTTATGTCGACATGGTGATGACGGCGCTCGGCGCCGGTGTTCGCAGCGGTGGGCGCAACGCGGCCTGTTCGACGATCGGTTCGACCGGCGTGCATCTGCGTGCAAAGCCGGTGGTCGACGTCCATCTCAACCGCGAGGGCACGGGCTACGTCATTGCCCTGCCGATCCCAGGCACCGTTACCCAGGTGCAGACCAATATGGGTGCGACGATCAACATCGACTGGCTGCTCGAAATGGCCGCCTATCTGATGGCGGAGGCCGGAAAACCTGTTACCCACGCCGAACTCGTCGCCCGGATCGACCGCTGGTTTTTCGAAAGCCAGCCCGGATCGGTCGTCTATCATCCCTATATTTCCGAGGCCGGAGAGCGTGGCCCCTTCGTCAATGCCCAGGCCCGGGCGGGCTTTTCCGGTCTCTCGGTCCGCCACGGGTTTCCAGACCTCGTTCGCGCGGTAGTCGAAGGGCTGGCGCTCGCGACGCGCGATTGTTACGCCGCCATGGGCGATATGCCGGAAGAGTTGCGCGTCACCGGCGGCGCCGTGCGCTCGAGTGCGCTTCGCCGCTCCCTGACTGCCTCACTGAAGGTGCCGATCCGCCTGTCCCGCCGTGAAGAGACCGGAGCGGCAGGTGCAGCCATGATGGCTGCTGTGGCGATCGGCGCCTACAAAACAATGGATGACTGCATCGCCGACTGGGTAACGCCGCTGCTCGGCGACGCCGAAGAGCCGATCCGGGAGGAAGCTTCCCGCTTCGACCTGCTTTATTCCGCCTATGCCGATATCCGAAAGGCCATGCCCGCCGCATGGGAAACGCTGGCCAGAGCCGCGGCGATGCCGCCCACAAAATGAATCGCTGATGCAATAGGCATCCGAGGGAGCATGACATGACCGAACCCGAAATCCTGGATCTTTTCGTCATCGGCGGCGGCATCAACGGAGCGGGAATTGCCCGCGACGCCGCCGGGCGCGGCCTGAAAGTCGCATTGTGCGAGAAGGACGATTTGGCACAGGGCACCTCCTCGCGCTCGGGCAAGCTCGTGCATGGCGGCCTTCGCTATCTCGAATATTACGAGTTCCGTCTCGTGCGGGAGGCGCTGATCGAACGCGAGGTGCTGCTCAACGCCGCACCGCACATCATCTGGCCGATGCGTTTCGTGCTGCCGCACAGTCCCGAGGATCGCCCCGCCTGGCTGGTGCGGCTTGGCCTCTTCCTTTACGATCATCTCGGCGGTCGCAAGAAGCTGCCGGGCACCCGCACGCTCAATCTGCTGCGCGATCCAGAAGGCACGCCCATACTCGATCAATATACCCGCGGTTTCGAATATTCGGATTGCTGGGTGGATGATGCCCGCCTAGTCACCTTGAATGCGGTGAGCGCGGCGGAGAAGGGGGCTCTGGTGCTCACCCGCTCGCCGGCGATCTCCGCGCGCCGGGAAAACGGCCAATGGACGATCACGACGAAAAGCAGCACGAGCGGCGAGACGCGGACGTTTCGTGCCAAATGTCTCGTCAATTGCGCCGGCCCCTGGGTCACCGATATCATCAACCGTGTCGCCGGCTCCAATTCCAGCCGCAATGTGCGCCTCGTCAAGGGCAGCCATATCATCGTGCCGAAGTTCTGGGCGGGCTCCAATGCCTATCTGGTTCAGAACCACGACAAGCGTGTCATCTTCATCAACCCTTATGAAGGCGATAAGGCGCTGATCGGTACGACGGATATCGCCTATGAGGGCCGGGCCGAGGATGTGGCGGCCGACGAGGCGGAAATCGAATATCTGCTGAAGGCGGTAAACCGCTATTTCAAGGAGAAGCTGCGCCGCCAGGATGTGCTGCACAGCTTCTCTGGCGTGCGCCCGCTGTTTGACGACGGCAAGGGCAATCCTTCGGCGGTGACTCGCGACTACGTGTTCGATCTTGACGAGACCGGGGGGGCGCCGCTTCTCAATGTCTTCGGCGGCAAGATCACGACATTCAGAGAGCTTGCCGAACGTGGCATGCAGCGCCTCAAACACGTTTTCCCGAACATGGGTGGCGATTGGACGGAAAAGGCGCCGCTGCCGGGTGGAGAGATGCCCAATGCCGACTACGAGACCTTCGCCAACAGCCTGCGTGACACCTATCCATGGATGCCGAGAAAACTCGTCCATCACTATGGCCGTCTTTATGGCACGCGCACGAAGAACCTGGTCGCCGGGGCAGGGGACCTGCAAGGGCTCGGACACCATTTCGGCGGGCAGCTTTACGAGGCGGAAGTCCGTTACCTCGTCGCCACCGAATGGGCCGAGACGGCCGAGGATATCCTCTATCGCCGCACCAAGCATTACCTTCACCTGAGCGAGGCGGAGCGGGCAGCCTTTGCCGATTGGTTCGCCTCATCCCATCTTGCCGCCGCCTGAGGAGGCCTTGATGCCGCTGACGCTTTCGCTGAATACCAATCCGCTGGTGAACCGTTTTGCCGATCCGGACGACCTGATCGAGACGGTGGCGCGAGACCTGCGCATCCGTGATCTCCAGCTGACCCATGAATTCATCAACCCGAGTTGGCAGGCCCCGGTCATCCGCCGCCTGACCCGCCAGATGAAGGCGGCGTTGGCGCGCACCGGCGTTCGCGTCACCTCGGGCATGACCGGACCTTATGGACGGTTAAACCATTTCGGGCATCCGGATGCCGAGGTGCGCCGCTATTACGTGGATTGGTTCAAGACCTTCGCGGACATTACCGCCGATCTCGGCGGGCATTCCGTCGGAACGCAGTTTGCGATCTTCACCTACAGAGACTTCGACGACGCGAACCGGCGCGAGGAACTGATCAAGATCGCTATCGACTGCTGGTGCGAAGTCGCAGAGCATGCCAAGGCTGCGGGTCTTTCCTACGTCTTCTGGGAGCCGATGAGCATCGGCCGCGAATTCGGCGACACGATCGAATCCTGCCTTTCGCTGCAGGCTCGACTGACTGCCGCCGATATGGCGGTGCCGATGTGGATGATGGCGGATATCGACCATGGCGACGTCACTTCCGCCAATCCCAACGACTTCGATCCCTATGCCTGGGCGCGGGCCGTGCCGAAGCTATCACCGATCATCCATATCAAGCAGAGCCTGATGGACAAGGGCGGTCACCGGCCGTTCACCGCCGAATTCAATGCCAAGGGCCGAATTCAACCCGCTCCGCTGTTGGCCGCTTTCGCGACAGGCGGTGCCGATGACAATGAGATCTGCCTCGAGCTTTCATTCAAGGAACGTGAGCCGAACGATCGCGAAGTTATCGCGCAGATTGCTGAAAGCGTCGCCTTCTGGGCGCCGCATATCGACACGGGCGCCGCAGACTTGAAGATATGATCCGGCGATTTACAAAGGCTGGTTGTTATCGGGCGGAATCGCCGGCGAAGAAATGGGAAAGGTGCGGCGATGACGGATGCTGATGATACGCTTGCAGTGCGGGCCGCTTGGCTTCATTACGCCGGCGGACTGACGCAGTCTGACGTTGCCCGTCGCCTCGGCATTCCCTCGGTCAAGGCGCATCGGCTGATCGCGCGGGCCGTCGCCGATGGCGTCGTCAAGGTCACGATCGACGGCGATATCGTCGAATGCGTCGAACTGGAGGCGCGTCTCGTTGAGCGCTTCGGATTGCAATATTGCGAGGTCGCGCCCGATCTTGGCGAAGAGGGCCTGCCGCTACGCGCGCTCGGTCATGCAGGCGCTGGCTATCTGAAGCGCGAAATCGAACACGGTGACCACGCAGTCATTGGTCTTGGCCACGGCCGCACGCTTTCGGCTGCCGTTCAATATATGCCGCGGACGACTGCCAAGGATATGCGCTTCGTTTCGCTGCTTGGCGGCCTCACGCGAAACTATGGCGCCAATCCCTATGACGTCATGCACCGTATCGCGGAAAAGACCGGCACGCATGCCTATGTCATGCCGGTTCCCTTCTTCGCCAACACCGCCGAGGACCGGGAGGTGCTGAGAGCGCAACGCGGCGTCAAGGAAGTGTTCGATCTCGCCAATGATGCCGACCTGAAGCTCGTCGGCTTGGGGACGGTGGATGCCGAGGCCCAGCTTGTGCTCTCCGGCCTGGTCGAGCCGGGTGAGATCGAGGACATCGCCGCCGCCGGCGGCGTCGGCGAAATCCTGGGTCACTTTTTCAATGCGGATGGGCAGATCCTCGATACGGCACTGACCGGACGAACCCTTTCGGCATCTTTCCCGACGACTAAGAAGGAGCGCCTCGTGGCCCTGGCAGGCGGACAGGCCAAAGTGGCCGCCATACGAGCCATCCTGCGAAGCCGCCGCCTTCACGGGCTCATTACTGATGAACGGACCGCGCAAGCGCTCCTAGATTGATGGTCGCCACATATTTTGGCTCATAATCACATCCCATTATGTTGAAATTCACATTGCGCATGTTATATTGTCATTTAACTGGGATTGAGACGTATGAAACGGGAAGAGCGCCAGCAACTGATCGTCAATCTGCTCGTCGAGGATAAGACCGTCGATGTGGACGATCTAGCCGAGCGCTTTTCCGTCTCGAAGATGACCATTCATCGCGACCTCGACGACCTGGAACAGGCAGGTGTGCTGCGCAAGGTGCGCGGTGGCGCCACGATTGACGCGGGAACACAGTTCGAGAGCGATTTTCGCATTCGCGAACGTCAGGGTGGTGAGGCCAAGGTTGCCATGGCGCAGGAAGCGCTGTTCATGGTCGAGCCCGGCATGACGATCATGGTCAACGACGGCTCGATGGCAGCAGTTTTCGGTGAGATGTTGCTGCAGAAACGCCCGCTGACGGTGATCACTAACAATGCAGCGATCATGGAGCGGTTGAAGGGCGAAAACGGCATAACGCTGATTGCGCTCGGGGGCATCTATTCCGCAAAATTCAACGCCTATTTTGGCGTCGTTACCGAAGAAGCGCTGTCGCGCCTGCGAGCCGATATCGCTTTCATCTCGACGCCGGCGGTCAGTGGCGGGCTCGCCTACCACATGGACGACAATGTCGTTCGCGCCAAGCGGGCGATGATCTCGTCTTCGGCCAGAAGCTGCCTGCTGGTCAACCACCAGCGCATCGGCCACACGGCGTTGCATGTCATGGCGGATCTCGCCGATTTCGACACTATTATCACTGATAGCGCGCCAGCGGCCGCTATCCTCGACGAATTCGATCGGGTGGGCATCAAGCTCACCATCGCTCCGGCACAGGATCAGGCATGACTGAGAAACCGCGCTTCTGGATTGGCACCAGCTGGAAGATGAACAAGACGCTCGCGGAGGCCGAGCATTTCGCGCGCGGCCTCGAGGCGGCCGATGCCGCGCGCGATCCCATCATTCAGCGCTTCGTGATCCCGTCGTTTACCGCCGTGCGAGAGGTCAAGCGCATGCTTGCAAAGACCTCCGTCAAGGTCGGAGCGCAGAACATGCATTGGGTGGACGAGGGCGCCTGGACGGGCGAGGTTTCCCCCTTGATGCTGAAGGATTGCGATCTCGATATCGTCGAGCTTGGGCATTCCGAGCGCCGCGAGTTTTTCGGAGAAACGGATGAGACGGTCGGGCTGAAGACGGAGGCAGCGGTTCGCCACGGTCTGATCCCACTCATCTGCATTGGCGAAACCCTTGCTGACCGGGAGAGCGGAAAAGCTGCCGAAATCCTTGCAGTCCAGGTGCGTGGGGCGCTTTCGAAGCTTTCCGACGTACAGAAATCGGCGGAAATCCTTCTAGCCTACGAGCCCGTATGGGCGATCGGCGAAAAAGGCATTCCGGCAACCGCGGATTATGCCGATGCGCGACAGGCCGAAATTATCGCAGTCGCCGAAGCGGCGCTCGGGCGGAAAATCCCCTGCCTTTACGGCGGGTCGGTCAATCCGCAGAACTGCGAGGAACTGATTTCGAGCGCGCATATCGACGGGCTCTTCATCGGCCGTTCCGCCTGGAATGTCGAGGGCTATCTCGACATCCTTTCGAAATGCGCCGCCAAACTCCAAGGAGAAAAACGATGAAGCTTGCAATTGCTGGAGACAGCGCCGGCGAAGGTCTCGCCAAGGTGCTCGCCGAACACCTCAAGGGCCGTTTCGACGTCCATGAAGTGTCACGCATCAATGACGGGCTCGACCCGTTCTATGCCAACCTTTCGGATCGTGTTGCCTCGGGCGTGATCGATGGCACCTATGACAAGGCCATCCTGGTCTGCGGCACCGGCATCGGCGTCTGCATCTCGGCCAATAAAGTGCCCGGCATCCGTGCCGCTCTGACGCACGACACCTATTCGGCCGAGCGTGCCGCTCTTTCCAACAACGCGCAGATCATCACGATGGGTGCTCGCGTCATCGGAACTGAGCTCGCGAAGTCGATCGCCGACGCATTCCTCGCGCAGACATTCGACGAAAACGGCCGTTCGGCCGGTAATGTCTCCGCAATCGATGAGCTCGACGCGAAATACAGCGCGCGCTGAGAGCAGCACGCAAGCGGCCGGCCATCCGCCGGTCGCTGTGCGCATCAGTCATCACCATTACCTGAGCTCCCGGCGATGGGGTGCGGTCGTTTGGCGGGCATATTACACTATGGCCCGTTAGGGTTGCTCGGCCGTGCTATGTGAGTTGATGCGGATCACCTCGAAATGGCGGATCGGGGGAGGCTTTGCTCTGCGGTGTCACGCCCGATCCAAAGTCGCCTCGATGTGTAAAAAGAGCCTAGTCCAATTTCTCATGAACGACCGCATCTCTGAACGCTTCATAGATGACACGATGACCGGCATCGTTGGGATGTGTGAAATCAGGCGAGGCCAGTGGCCCATCGCCATATGCTTTCATCCGTTCGTAGACAGGCGCGTAGAAGACACGAAAACGCTGCGCCAGTTCTCGCACGGTTTGGACATAGACTTCAAAGCCCTGGCGTGTCTGGCCGGTAAAGCCGGTGCTTCCAACTGAAAAGCCGCCATCTGGAATATAAGGCGGACTGCCGATCGCAAGCCGTTTCGCGTGGCCTGCCTCGATCAGTTTCTCCAGCATATTAGCATAGTCACGACTGAAGTTCTTTGCGTTCATGCTCTCCGGCGCGGCCGTATAGCGCGCGTCGTTATAGCCGTAGAGGATGAGGATCGCGTCGCTATGCGGGCCGTCGAGCAGCGCCCCGGCGAAGCGTCCAGCGCCGTTTCCCGGTCGAGCTTTGCCGTCGGCAAGCAGCGATGCCTGCAGCACTGTCCCCGGGATTGCGTGATTGCGGAGGGGTAATCCATCGACCTCAGCCGCAAACAATGCCGGCCAGGCAAGATGCGGCTGGCTGGCGTTGAGCCCTGCGGTGATGCTGTCGCCGAAGACACGGGTTCCGGAAATCCCCAGCAATTTCAAATGCTCTGCGAATGGCATCGATCATCTCACATTTTCGCGCTTGACAGTCGCTCGGTAAATCTTGTTTATACGTATTAGCTGCTAATACGCATTAGCAGTCAAGAGGCGATCGGGGAGGAACCGGCGTGGCAGGCACTAAGCGCTTGACGCAGCACGATATTGCGAAACTGGCCGGCGTCAGTCAGGCAACCGTTTCGCTTGTGCTGAACGGTGCGCCGACGGCTTTGGCGCGTATTCCGAAGGAGACCCGCGAGCGCGTCCAGCAGGTCATCCGCACCACGGGATATGTGGCCGATCCGATCGCCCGGCGGATGGCCAAGGGTCTTAATCGCATCCTCGGCGTCTTCACCTACGAGCCGGCCTTTCCAAGCGAGCAGGCGGACTTTTTTGCACCCTTCCTGCTCGGCATCGAGGAAGAGGCGCAGGCGCAGAATTATGACCTGCTCCTCCTGACCGGTGCCGGCGTCGGCCGGGAGCGCAAGATTTTTGCCGACGGTAACCGGCTGCGGATCGCCGACGGCTGCCTCGTCCTCGGCCGCGAATTCGATCGGGCCGAGCTCAAGCGGCTGGTGACTGGCGATTATCCCTTCGTGGCGATCGGCCGACGTGAGGACGCAGACGGACCCGTTCCCTACGTCGGCGGCGATTACGCCAGCGGTACGCGGGCGCTGGTCGAAAAGGCGCGCGCACTCGGCCATGACCGGCTGGCTTTCGTCGGCCCAAGCGGCTCGGCTGAATCTATCGTTGACCGTTGGCGCGGATTTTCAGGCGCAATCACCGGGGGCGCCGAACTGGTTCTCCATGTTGATGAGGTCGGCCGAGGCGCGGCCGACACGCTCGACGCGATCGTCGCAAGCGGCGCGACCGCCGTCTTCTTCGTCGAATTGGCCGATGCGGTGCGTGTCGAAGCGGCGGCGCGCGAGCGCGGCCTGTCCATTCCGGGCGACTTCTCGGCCGTGGTGCTCGGCAGCCATGTGCGGGCTGAGCGCAGCCATGTGCGGTTCACCTCCTTCGACATTCCTCGCGAGGAAATGGGGCGGCAGGCGACCGCCATGCTGGTGCGCCGCATCGAGGCCGCCGCGCCCGTCGAACAAATTCTTCTGACCTGCGAACCTGTCGAGGGCGAAACCCTCGGACCAGCAAAGAAACGGACCTGATAGTGATGGACATGGCGGCAAAAGAGATGCGAGCGGATATTCTGGTGGTGGGTGGCGGCCTCGGCGGCGTCGCGGCGGCGCTTGGCGCATGCCGGGCGGGCAAGAGTGTCATCATGACCGAGGAATTCGAATGGATCGGCGGCCAGTCGACCAGCCAGGGCGTGCCTTCCGACGAACATAGCTGGGTCGAGCAATTCGGCATCACGCGCTCCTATCGCAGACTGCGCAACGGCGTGCGGCAATATTATCGCGACAACTATCCGCTGACCGAAGGTGCCCGCGCCTGGGGCGATCTCAATCCCGGCGGCGGCTGGGTAAGCCGCATCTGCGCCGAGCCGCGCGTCAGCCTGGCGGTCATGGAAGCGATGCTGATGCCCTATCGCGGCGCCGGCCGGCTCAGGGTCCTGCAGCCCTATCGTCCCGTCGCTGCCGATGTCGACGGCGACAGCGTGCGCTCCGTCACCGTCCGCCATCGCGATACCGACCGCGAGCTCGTCATCTCGGCCGATTACATCCTTGACGCCACCGAACTCGGCGATCTGCTGCCGATGACCGGCACGGATTATGTGAAAGGCTTCGAGGCGCAGTCCGATACCGGCGAGCCGAACGCTCCCTCCGAAGCGCAGCCCGACAATGTTCAGGCAGTTTCGATCTGCTTTGCAGTCGATTGCGTTGACGGCGATCAGACGATCGACAAGCCTGACAATTACGACTATTGGCGCAAATACCAGCCGCATTTCTGGGGCGGACCACTGCTCGGCTTCACCGCGCCGCACCCGCGCACGCTGGAATCCACCACGCGCAGCTTCACGCCAAATGTCGACGACAATCCACTGCTCGTCGATGCCGATCAGCGCAAGGGTGGCGGCGATGAGAACCTCTGGCTCTTCCGCCGCATCGCGGCACGGCGCAATTTTGAGCCTGGCTTTTACCAGTCCGACATCTGCTTCGTGAACTGGCCGATGATCGACTACATGGACGGAACGATCATCGACGTCTCCGAGCAAGACAAGGCGAGGCATCTGAAGGCGGCCGCCGATCTTTCCTATTCGGTCTTCTACTGGCTGCAAACCGAGGCGCCACGCATCGATGGCGGCCAGGGTTACCGGGGCTTGAGGCTTCGCGGCGACATCACCGGCACCGAACATGGCCTCGCGATGGCGCCCTATATCCGGGAAAGCCGCCGCATCAAGCCCGTCACCCGTATCACCGAGCAGGATCTCTCCCATGCAGTGCGCGGCGAAAAGGGGGCGGCAAATTATCGCGACAGCGTCGGCATCGGCATGTATCGCATCGACCTGCACCCCTCGACCGGCGGCGACAACTATGTCGACGTGCCGTCCTGCCCGTTCGAAATCCCGCTTGGTGCGCTGCTGCCGCAACGCATGACGAACCTCATTGCGGCCGGCAAGAATATCGGCACCACCCATATCACCAACGGTTGCTACCGCTTGCATCCGGTCGAATGGAACATCGGCGAAGCGGCGGGCATGCTCGCGGCCCACTGCCTCGATAAGGGACTGAAGCCCCACCAGGTCCAGGAAAACGATGTGCATCTTCGCGACTTCCAGCAGGAACTTGTTCGAGAAGGCATCGAAATCCGCTGGCCGGTCATCTCAGCCTACTGAGCACCCATCTGCACAACCCATCTTTGGAGGAGGAACGGGAAATGAACAAGAACAGGACACTGAAATCGGCAATGGCCGCGCTTGCGCTCGCCTTGCCGCTTGCCTGCAGCGGCATCGCCAACGCACAGGATGCCGTCAACCTGCGCATGACCATCTGGAGCGCGGCAGAAGCGCATCTGAAGCTCTTCAACGAGATCGCGGCCGGCTTCAAGAAGGATCACCCCAACGTTACGGTGACCTTCGAGTCGCTGCCGTTCGACACCTATACGACGGCGCTCACCACCCAGATCGCCGGCGGCAATGCGCCTGATCTGGCCTGGATCTTCGAGACGACGGCTTACGACTTCGTCAATTCCGGCGCGCTTTATCCGCTCACCGATACGCTGAAGGCAACGCAGGGCTACAATCTCGACGAGGTAAGCGGGACGGCCACCGAGCGCTGGCAAAAGGACGGCACGCTCTATGCCTATCCTTTCTCCACCTCGCCCTTCGCAGTCTTCGTCAACAACGACCTCATCAAGGCGGCCGGCGCCAAGACGCCCGCCGAGATGATCGCCGCCGGCCAATGGACCTGGGATAATGCGATCGCTACTGCTTCGGCTGTTGGCCAGACGGGTAAAGGCGGCCTGATCGTGCGGGACTTCAACTACCAGATCTGGCAGAATCTTGCCTCGGTCTGGAACGGCTTTGGTGCCGCACCCTGGAGCGCCGACGGCAAGACCTGCATGATGACCGAAAAGCCTATGGTCGATGCACTGACCTTCGTCCATGAGGCGATCTTCGAGAAGAAGGCGATCCCCGGTCCAGGCGAGAATGTCGACTTCTTCGCCGGCAATGCGGCGATGACCATCACCCAGATCAGCCGCGCCTCGCTGCTGCCGAAGGACAAGCCCTTTTCCTGGGATCTCGTGCCGCTGCCGAAGGGACCAGCCGGTGACTATGCGCTGATCGGCCAGGCCGGTATCGGCGTCATGCAATCCGGCAAGAACGCGAAGACAGCCGCCGAATTCGTCGCCTATATGACGAACCCGGAAAATTCGGCCAAGCTCAGCCAGTTCTTCCCCTCGGCCCGCAAGTCGCTGCTCAACGCGGACGTGCTGAAGAAGACCAATCCGCTGCTGACGAGGGAACAGATCGACAAGGTCGTTATCGCCGGCATTGCGACGGGCAAGGTCATTCCTGGCCACACGGGCTTTGCGCAGATCCAGCAGACCGTGCGCTCCGGCCTCGACGCCGTCTGGCGTCCGGATGCCGATGTCGCCGGCACGCTCCAGACGATCTGCGGCCAGATCGGCCCGCTGCTCAAGCGCTGAGGAGATAAGAGATGGCTGTCGCACAGGACAACGCAACTTCGGAAGGCCGCTCCTCGTCGCCGTTCTGGACGATTGCGCGGCGCGACAGCCTCGCCGGCTTCCTGTTCATCGCTCCGCAACTGATCGGCATCATCATCTTCGTGCTGATCCCGCTCGGTCTGGTCTTCTGGTATTCGCTGCACGAGTGGAACGTGCTCGCCAATACCTTCACCTATACGGGCACGCAGAACTACCAGATGCTGAGTGAGGACCCGAACCTGTTGCAGGTGCTCGGCTCAACCGCCATCTTCTCCGCCGGGCTTGTGGTTCTCAATCTGTCGCTGGCCTTGCTGCTGGCGGTGCTGTTGAACCAGAAGCTTGCAGGTATCACGATCTTCCGGACGCTGTTCTTTTCGCCTGTTGTCGTGTCGCTGGTGGCCTGGACGATCGTCTGGGGGTTTCTGCTGCAAAAGAACGGCGGCATTAACGGCATGCTGTTGCTGTTTGGCATCGAGGGTCCGAACTGGCTGCGCGGCGAGACCACCGCGATGATCTCGGTCATCGTCGTCCAGGTGTTCAAGAATGTCGGCCTCAACATGATCCTCTTCCTTGCAGCCCTCCAGGGCGTGCCGAACGAGCTCTATGAGGCGGCCCGCATTGATGGTGCGCCGCGCTTCAAGCAGTTCCGCCGCATTACCCTGCCGCTGATCAGCCCGACCATCCTGCTCACCTCGATCATCACCATCGTCGGATCGCTACAGGTCTTCGCGCAGATCGCGGTGCTGACGCAGGGCGGGCCGGGCATCTCGACGACGGTGCTCGTCTATTATCTGTACCAGCAGGCTTTCCAGTTTCATTTCTTCGGTTACGGCTCCACGCTGTCGATCCTGCTCTTCCTGATCGTCGCCGTGCTGACCTTCGCCCAATGGCAATTGCGCAAGAGGATCGTGTTCTATGAAAGCTGAGCTCCCCCCGCGCATGAAGGTCTTTCTGTACGGGCTGATGTGCGTGCTGCTCATTCCTTTCGTCTTCCCGACCTGGTGGATGGTCACCTCTTCGGTGAAGCCGATCAGCGATATCTTCGCCTTTCCGCCGCAACTTTTCCCGCAGAGCTATGACTGGACGACCTATGGCAAGGTCTTCGAGCTGCAGCCTTTCGTCAAACAATACTGGAATTCGGCCTATATCGCCGCCGCGGTCACTGTTGGCACGATGATCGTCTCATCGATGGCCGGTTACGCCTTCGCGCGCATCAAGTTCCCCTTCGCCAACACGATCTTCATGGTAGTGCTGCTCGGCCTCTTGATCCCGTCGGAAGTGACGATCGTGCCGCTCTTCCAGATGTTTTTGAAGGCCGGTATGGTCAATACGCATTGGCCGCTGATCCTGGTGCCGATCTTCGGTGCGCCGAGTGTTTTTGCCACTTTTGTCATGCGGCAGTTTTTCGTGACGCTGCCGGTCGAACTGGAAGAGGCGGCGCGCGTCGATGGTCTCGGGCGTTTCAAGATCTTCCGCAAGATCGCGCTGCCGCTTGCCAGACCGGCACTGGCCTCTGTGGCGATCTTTACCTTCCTGCACTCCTGGAACCTCTATCTCGAACCGATCGTGTTCCTGTCGAGCGCGGAGAAGTTCACGCTGCCGCAGGCGCTGACCCAATATACCGATGCCTATGGCGGGCCGATGTGGAACATCCAGCTTGCCGCGGCGACACTCACGGCGCTGCCCGTCCTCATCGTTTTCATCATCGCGCAGAAGCAATTCGTCGAAGGGCTCGCGCATACCGGCCTCAAGGGCTGAAGAACCGGATTTTCCCCATGGCTGACGTTACCCTTTCCCGTGTCCGCAAGAGTTATGGTGCGCTCGACATCATTCATGGCGCCGACCTCGGCATCCGCGACGGCGAATTCGTCGTGCTGGTCGGGCCCTCGGGCTGCGGCAAGTCCACGCTGCTCAGGATGATCGCCGGGCTCGAGACGATTACCGGCGGGGATATCAGGATCGGCGGACGGGTGGTCAATGATCTCGATCCGAAGGATCGCGACATCGCCATGGTCTTCCAGAACTACGCGCTCTATCCGCATATGACGGTCGCCACCAATATGGGCTTCTCGCTGGAGCATCGCGGTACCAGCAAGGTGCAGATCGCTGAGCGGGTGACATGGGCAGCCGATATCCTCGGCCTGTCTCACCTGCTCGATCGTTATCCGCGCCAGCTCTCCGGCGGCCAGCGCCAGCGCGTCGCCATGGGGCGGGCGATCGTTCGCAATCCGCAGGTCTTCCTGTTCGACGAGCCGTTGTCGAACCTCGACGCCAAGCTGCGCGTCGTCATGCGCGGCGAGATCAAGAGCCTGCATCAGAGGCTCAAGACGACGACCATCTATGTCACCCATGACCAGGTCGAAGCGATGACCATGGCTGACAGGATCGTCGTGCTGAACGCCGGCAGGGTGGAGCAGATCGGCGCGCCACTCGACCTCTACGACCGGCCGGCCAATCAGTTCGTGGCCGGTTTCATCGGCTCGCCGGCGATGAATTTCCTCAGCGGCACAATCACCGAAAAAGGGTTTGCGGCACCCGGCATCGTATTACCGTTGCCACAGGTGGCTCATGACTTGAACGACCACAAGGCGGTCTACGGCATCCGGCCGGAGCATTTCGCACTCGACGACGGCGGCGTGCCGGCGCAGATCGTTCTGGTCGAGCCGATGGGATCGGAAACCCAGGTGACGATGAAACTCGGCGAGGCCCAGGTCACCGGGGTCTTCCGCGAGCGCGTGTCGCTCTCCTCCGGCGCGACGATCCACGTTCGTCCGGAGCTTTCCAATATCCACCTCTTCGCCGCCGACGGCGGCTTGCGTCTGAACTGAGGTTTCTCATGCCGACCTATCCGGAAACCAGACTTACCAGGGCGTTGCGCGAGGGCGAATTCCCGGTCATCGTCTCGCTTGCCCGTCACGATCTCGACCTTGCGACGGCGGCCATCGGAGCGGGTGCGTTTGCGATCAAGATCCATCTCAACGCTTATCATCGCGCCACCGGCACGACCTTCGGCAGCTTTGGCGAAGAGCGACCCTTCCTGGAAAGGCTCGCGACGCTTGGCGTTCCGCTTCTGGTGATGGTCGGGCAGCAAACGGTTCCGAGCCCGCAAGAGCTGGATGTGCTCGCCGATCTCGGATTTGAAGGCTTCAACATCTATTTCACCGACATGCAGCCGCATCTGCTGCAATCAAGGCTACGGCCCATTCCGGCTCTTGGAGAGGCGAGTACGCACGAGGATTTGCAGAGAATTCTCGACATTCCCGGCGCGATGATGGAAGCCTCCGTCGCTTCCTTTGCCGACTATGGAAAGCCGCTCGACGAAACCGATCTCGCCCGCTACCGGGCCATCACTGACAAGGCGGGCATTCCGGTCATCGCGCCAAGCCAGAAGAAGTTTGTGCCCGATGATGTGCAGAGACTGAGGGCCGCGGGTATCGCGGCGCCGCTGCTCGGGGTTATCGTCACCGGCACGACGCCCGAGAGCATGAGAGCGGCGGTGACGCCGATCGTCGCGGCGGCGCGACGGTGGCGCTGACTGGACACCGGCCAGCCAGCCCAACGCCGCCGCGGGCTTACTCCGCGGCCAGTCTCGTCGGATCGTTGGCCTCGACAATCGACCGCAGAACGGAAAGCTCCTCGGCCGAAAGGTCCGTGAGCGGTGCCCGCACGGTGCCTGGATCGCGGCCGATGACTTTCAATCCAGCCTTGATGATCGAAACCGCATAGCCCTTCTTCCGATTGCGCAGCGCAACGAAGGGGAAGAAGAAGTCCTTGAGGATCTGATCGACGGTCTTCTGGTCTCCTGCCCTGAGCGCCTTGTAGAAACGTTGCGAAAGAGCCGGCACGAAGTTGAAGACCGCCGAGGAGTAGGTGGTGACGCCGGCGGCGAAATAGGCCTGCGCGTAGACTTCATGGGTCGGCATGCCGCCGACATAGACGAGCCGGTCGCCGATCTTGGTGGTGATCTCGATGACACGGTCGACGTCGCCGACGCCATCCTTGAAGCCGATGAGATTGGGGCAGTCGTCGCAGAGTTGCGCGATGCTGTCGGCCGACAGGATCGCGTTGTCCCTGTTATAGACGATCACACCGATCCCGACGGATTGGCAAATGGCCTTCACATGGGCGACGAGTCCGGCTTGCTCGGCAAACATCAGATAGGGCGGAAGCAGGAGCAGGCCATCGGCGCCGGCCTTTTCAGCAGCGCGTGCGATGTCGATGGCAAGCGACGTGCCATAGCCCGTTCCGGAGATGATCGGCGTTTTGCCGGCGGCGGCCTTGGCGGCGCGTATGACGGTGGGGATTTCTGCCGGATTGAGGGAGAAAAATTCGCCCGTCCCGCCGGCGGCAAAAAGCGCGCTGGCATCATAACTGGCAAGCCAGTTCACATGGTCGCGGTATGCGGCTTCGTTGAACTTGTTCTCGCTGTCGAAATGCGTCACCGGAAAGGAGAGGAGGCCGTCGCCCACGGCTTTCTTGATGGCGTTGGGATCCATGTTGAATTCCTTGAATAATTGCTGATTGAAGGTGAGCGTGTCGCTCACATATGACCGGCTTCCATCGCCTCGAGCACCGCCGCGATGTAACCGTAGCAGAAGCTGAAGGCGACGCCCGTCGCGTCGCGGCCGCTGATTCGCGGTACGTGGTCCGGCATGACCATGTATTTGTAGCCGACCTCCCGGTAGACCTTCAGCGAACGCACCATGTCCATGTCGCCCTCGTCGGGGAAGGTTTCCATGAAGGAGAGTTTGCCGCCGCTGATGTTGCGGAAGTGCACGTTGAAGATCTTTTCGCGCGTACCGAACCAGCGGATGATGTCGTCGATCTCCTCACGCGGATTGTCGAGCATCTCGCCGATCGAGCCCTGGCAGAAATTCAGGCCATGATAGGCGCTTTCCCGCATCTGCACGAATTTCTTCAGTCCGTCGACGGTGCCGAGCACGCGGGTGACGCCGCGATAGCCCGGCGGCGTATAGGGATCGTGCGGATGGCAGGCGAGGCGCACTCTGTTGCTTTCAGCAACGGGAACTACGCGCTCCAGGAAATAATCGATGCGCTCCCAGTTCTCGTCCTCTGACAGGACGCCTGCAAGACCGGGCGCTGCCTGCTGATCGGTCTTGTCCCAGCGAAAGGCCTCGTTCAGAGAGCCACCACGGCCTTTTTCAAGGTCCGTACGTGGAATGCCGATGAGGTTGAGATTGTATTTCGTAGCCGGAATCCCGGCCTTCGCGCAGTTCTCGATCATCCGGCAGACGGCATCGATCTGGCGGTCGCGTTCCGGACCGGCGAGCAGAATGTCGGGATAGGACGCGTTTTCGATCGGCTTGGAGGGCAGGGGGAGCTGGATCATGTCCAGAACGAGACCGAAGCTTTCGACATGGTCGCGATGACGTTCGAGATCTTCCAGCGTCCAGCTCGACGGCGCACCCGGTGGATCCGCCGAGATATGCTTCACGCCCAGCTGGGCAAAAACGCGAAAATCATCGTCGTCCCGCGCAGCGACCTGGGTTCCCAAATACACGATTTACCTCCCGCTCATTCATATGACATCATATGACATAATATGAATTCTGGAGATTGTCGAGCCTCATTGCTGCTCTGCGAGCATCCGGTATCGTCGCTGGCTCGCCATCATATGCGCGCGCATGGCCTGCCTCGCGCGATCCGGATCCTGCTCAGCGATAGCCGCTAGGATCTCACCATGCTCCGCATGAACTCTTTCAAGATAGGCGCGGTCATTGGCTTCAGGCAAGGTCGGGAATTGGCCGCGCGGGATCGCGCGCGGCCCGAAATGACGCAGGGCGTCGATATAAAACCGATTGTTCGAGGCGTTGGCGATTGCGCTATGGAATTCATAATCGGCCTCGACCGTGGGCTCCCCGCTTTCGATGAGCTGGGCCATTTTCCGGTTGGCGACCCGAATTGCCGCCTCCTGTTCCGCTGTTCTGCGATAGGCTGCAATAGCGGCGGCTTCTCCTTCGACTGCCATGCGAAACTCGAGCAATTCCAATGTTTCCGGAATGCTCTTGACCTCAACCGGCGTCAGGGTCAGCCCGCCATGCGCCTTGGGATCGGATACGAAGACGCCCTTGCCTTGAACGGGCCGGACGAATCCGGCAGCGCGCAGGTCGGCGATCGCCTCCCGCACGACAGTGCGGCTGACGCCGAAGGCCGCCTCAAGCTGGGGTTCGGTTGGAAGCTGATCTCCCTCGCGAAGCTTTCCCGTTTCGATCTGCATGCGCAGCTGGTCGATGACCTGCTGCGCCAACCGCTGTCTGCCACGCGTACCCACCACCATTTCGTGGTTCCCCATTTTCTCCATCCCCCGCCCGTACGGCACTTGCAAACTTCTTTGAAAAGTCATAATACGACATACGGACGACATATTATGTCTTGTATAGTAACTCAGGGAGGAGTTGCAATGAAGCATTTTTCCAGAAGCCTGTTTGTTGGCGTCGCATTCTGCGCGCTGACTTTGGCGGCACCGGCACTTCGGGCGGCGACGCCCGCCGATCAGCTGGTGATCGGCACCTCGCTCGCTCAGGTTCTTTCGCTTGATCCACAGCAGGCGACTGAAGCCAAAGCCAATGAAATCATGTCGAACCTCTACGATCGCTTGGTTGCCTCGACTCCTGACGGCAAGATCGTGCCGCAGCTTGCCGAAAGCTGGCAGGTCGATGACAAGGGGATCACGTTTAAGCTGCGCGAAGCGACCTTCGCCTCCGGAAATCCGGTGACGTCCAAGGACGTCGTTTATTCGCTCGGGCGTTTGCTGAAGCTCGATCAGGCCGCAGCCGCCAACCTGAAGCGCGTCGGCTATACGAAGGACAATATCGATCAACTGGTCAAAGCCGTAGACGACAAGACGGTGCGCGTCGATCTTTCGGGTCAAGTCACGTCGGAGCTTCTGCTTTACCGTCTCGCCATGGTCATTGCGAGCGTCGTCGACAGCGTTGAAGTCCAGAAGCATGTCGTCAGCGACGACTATGGCAATGCTTGGCTGAGAACCCATTCGGCAGGCTCCGGACCGTTTACGCTGAACCGCTGGGCGCCCAATGAACTTGTCATTCTCGACGCCAACAAGGACTATGTTGCGGGTGCGCCGAAGATGCGCCGCGTCATCGTTCGCCATGTGCCCGAAAGCCAGGTGGAGCGCCTGATGCTGGAGCGCGGCGACATTGACATAGCAAGCGCGCTGACCGCCTCCGATCTTGCCACCTTCGACAACAAGAAGGGCTTCGAGATCCAGCGTGTGCCCACAGGCGGCTTCTACGTGCTGTCGATGAATGCTGGTAACAAATACCTGTCCAACCCGAAGGTGCGCGAAGCGATCGCCTACGGTATCGACTACAAGGGGATCGAGAAGACCATCATGGGTCCTTACGGGCGTGCGCGCACCGTGCCCGTCCCGGAAAACTTCGAATATGCAATTCCAAGCCCGGACTGGCGCCTTGACGTCGCCAAGGCGAAGGCGCTTCTTGCCGAAGCCGGTTTCAAGGACGGCTTTACGGTCAGTCTGAAGACTATCGCGCAGACGCCCCGCATCGATCTTGCCACTGCAATCCAGGCTTCACTCGGTCAGATCGGCATCAAGGTCGACATCCAGCAGGGCAATGGATCCGACATCATCGCGGCCCACCGCGCGCGGAATTTCGATCTGCTCATTCCCCAGACTGGTGCCTACATGCCGAACGTGCTCGGGGCGATGGAGCAGTTCGCCTCCAATCCCGACAATTCTCTCGAGGCAAACAATGCCGGCAATTTCGTCTGGCGTTCGGCATGGGACATTCCCGAATTGACGGCGCTGACGGCGAAAGCCTCGCTTGAGACAGATCCGAAGAAACGTGGCGAACTCTACGTCGAGATGCAGAAGATGTTCGTGGATCAGAAGCCGGCCGTCCTGCCGATGTTCGAGCGCTTCGAGCCCATCGTGCTGAGTGGCAAGGTTCAGGGCTATGTTGGCCATCCGAACCAGACGACGCGCCTTGAGGGCGTCACGAAAGCCGAGACCGATTAAGTAGGGTCGCCGATCATGAAGGAACTCTCTATCAAGGAACTGGCGCGCCGCGTGGGACACCTGGCCGTCAGCCTGTTCATCCTGCTTTGCGTTACCTTCGTGATCGGCCGCATTCTTCCCGCCGATCCGGTCGGAGCGATCGTCGGCGAACTGGCAGACCCCACAGCCTATGCCGCCATGCGCCAGAAGCTTGGTCTGGATCTGCCGATCTATCAGCAGTTTTTTATCTATCTGAATGGTCTTGCGCATGGCGATTTCGGGACGGCCGTGCTGACGGGCAATCCGGTCTCTTCGGATCTTGCCCAGGCATTTCCCGCGACCTTCGAGCTCGCCACCCTGGCGATCCTGATCTCGACCTTCGTCGGCGTTCCGCTTGGCCTGACGGCTGCGCTCTTTCGCGACAGCCTCATTGACAAGATCGCCCGGATCGTGGCGCTTGTCGGTCATTCGATCCCGGTTTTCTGGTTCGGCATCGTCGGTCTGGTGATCTTCTATGCCGGGCTGAACTGGGTTGGAGGCCCCGGTCGTGTCGATGTCTTCTACGAGGGCATGGTGACGCCGCAGACAGGGCTGCTGCTCGTCGACAGTCTGTTGCAGGGAGAGACGGAGATCTTCTGGAATGCGCTTGGGCATATCATCCTGCCGGCCGTGATCCTTGCCTATGCCGCGATGGCTTATATCACCCGCATGACCCGCAGCTTCACCTTGGAACAATTGAGCCAGGATTACGTGATTGCCGCGCGTGCAAAGGGTGTCGGTCCAGCCCGTACCGTCATCGGTCATGTCCTGCCGAACATCGCCGTCCAGTTGATCACCATCCTGGCGATTTCCTATGGCGGACTTCTGGAAGGCGCCGTCGTGACGGAGATCGTCTTTTCCTGGCCGGGTATCGGCCAATACATGACGAACGCACTGATGATCGGCGACATGAACGCCGTCGTTGCCGCCACGATCATCATCGGCTTCATCTTCATGTTCCTCAATTTCCTGGCGGACATCGCCTATGCGATATTCGATCCGCGGACGCGGGAGGCTGCACAATGAGCGATGCAATCCAAACCAACCTCGCTGCGCGCCCACCGAGCCTGCCTGCACGGATCTCGGGCTCGACGATACGGATCGTTTCAAGGCTGGGGCAGGAACCGCTCGGCCTTGCCGGCTTCGTCATTCTGGCGATCCTCTGCCTGGTCGCGATCCTTGCGCCTTTGCTTGCGCCCTATGATCCCAACATCCAGGTCCTGTCCGACGCGCTGCAGCCGCCGAGTGCTGCTCATTGGGCGGGCACCGACGAGTTCGGCCGGGATATTCTAAGCCGCCTGATCTACGGCACGCGGATTACAGTCCAGACCGTGTTTTCTATCTCCCTGATCGTTGGCCCGATCGGTCTTTTGATCGGTGTCGTCGCAGGTTTCTTCGGCGGACGGACGGATGCGCTTTTGATGCGGGCAACGGATATCGTCTTGTCCTTTCCCTCGCTGATCCTGGCGCTGGCATTTGCCGCAGCACTCGGGGCTGGATTGACGACGGCGATCATCGCCATTTCGCTCACGGCATGGCCGCCTATCGCCCGCCTGGCGCGCGCCGAGGCGCTGGTCGTCAGGAATGCCGACTATGTTGCCGCAGCTCGCCTTTATGGCGCCTCGCCGTTGCGCATCCTGTTCGTCTATATCGCGCCCATGTGCATTCCGTCGGTAATCGTACGCCTGACCTTGAACATGGCAGGCATCATTCTGACGGCCGCCTCGCTTGGTTTCCTCGGATTGGGCGCGCAGCCGCCGGCGCCCGAGTGGGGCGCGATGATCTCGAGCGGTCGCAAGTTCATGCTCGACTATTGGTGGGTTGCCGTCATGCCGGGCGTCGCCATTCTCATCACCAGTCTTGCCTTCAACGTCGTAGGCGACACGCTTCGCGACATTCTGGATCCCCGCCATGCCAGGTCCTGATATGAAGCCGGTACTCTCCATCGAAGACCTCAATGTCAGCTTCGGCAAGAACGCCGTGCCTGCCGTCTCCCGTGTCAGCTTCGACGTCGGGCGCGAGCGCGTCGGCATCGTCGGCGAGTCCGGCTCGGGAAAATCGACGACCGGCCGAGCGATCATGCGGCTTCTGTCGGCAGGCGCTACCGTCTCGGCAAAGCGTCTCGACCTCGACGGCAGTCCGCTTCTGTCTCTGTCCGAGAAACAGATGGGAAAGATACGCGGCAAGGATATTGCGCTGATTATGCAAGACCCGCGCTATTCCCTCAATCCAGTGCTCACTGTTGGCAAGCAGATCGCCGAAGCGGCCCGCCTGCATCTCAACCTGCGTGGCGGAGCGGCGACCGCTGCGGCCAAGGCAATGCTTGAGCGCGTTCGCATCAGGGACGCCGAGCGCATGATGGCACAATATCCGCATCAGATATCCGGCGGCATGGGTCAGCGTGTCATGATTGCGATGATGCTTCTGGCGAGGCCGAAGCTCGTCATCGCCGACGAGCCGACTTCGGCGCTGGATGTCAGCGTACGCAAGGATGTGCTGACGCTCCTGGATGAACTTGTGCGGGAGAATGATTCCGGCTTGCTATTGATCAGTCACGATATCCGGATGGTCTCCGCCTTCTGTGAACGGATCATCGTCATGTATTCCGGACGCATCGTCGAGACGCTGACGCGGCTGGAAGATGCAAACCATCCCTATACGAAGGGGCTGATCGCCGCGATGCCCGATCCGCGGCATCCCGTTCGGCGGCTTGCGGTTCTCGACCGCTCGAAGATCGACGTGGAGAACGCATGATGATCGAAGTCCGCGACCTCAACGTCACATTCCTGTCCGGTAAACAGCAAAACCATGTCGTCAAGGACATCAGCTTCAGCGTCGCTCGTGGGGAAACGCTGGGCATCGTCGGCGAATCCGGCTGTGGTAAGTCGACTGTGTTGCGATGCCTGTCAGGCATGGAAAAAGGCTGGTCAGGGGAAATTACGCTGGAAGGCCGGGCTGTCGGCAAGTCGAGAAGTCTCGATGATCTGAAATGCGCTCAGATGGTGTTTCAGGACCCTTACGGCTCCCTGCATCCGCGCCACCGGATCGGCACGGCACTTGCCGAACCTTTGCGGGCGATGGGCAGACAAGAGATCTGGCAAACGGTTGAGCGTTCTCTGCGGCAGGTCGGCCTGCCGGCCGCATTTGCAAGCCGTTTCCCCCACGAACTTTCCGGCGGCCAGCGCCAGCGTGTCGCAATCGCCAGAGCGCTGATCCTGTCCCCACCGATCCTGCTTCTCGACGAGCCGACTTCGGCGCTCGATGTGTCGATACAGGCGGAAATCCTCAACCTGCTGGCGGACCAGCGCGACGAGATGGGGTTGACCTACGTGCTTGTCAGTCACGATCTGGCGGTGATTGCCCACATGTGCGATCGCGTACTGATCATGAAGGATGGCCGGTTCGTTGACGAGCTCTCGAAACGGGATGTGCAGGACGGAAAAACGCATGACGACTATGCGCGTGAGCTATTTGAAGCGACCTTCATTTGACACTCGCATTTTGCGACTCCGGCGCTGCGGCGCCTCTCGCGCGCCCTGCGGGTACCGGCACCATGCGGATCTGCCAGAAATCGCTCTCGGGCTTCAGACGCATGGATCGACTGCAACTGATCAAGGTGTGGCGCGTCGCGACGTGGCAACCTCGGTGTAGAAATGCAATACTCTGGCGACGCCCGTCCCGACATGCGAGGTCGCAACCCTGGTGACGGTGTCAGGAACAGTTGCAAGCGCCTTGCAGCCCGAGCTCAAATGACCGTGAGCGACCTCGATCCCTGCCATGGCAATCAATCGTCGCAGGCGCATGCGCCGCAGAAACGGTGTCGCAAAGCGACGAAGGGCGACCTGCCGATTGAGGAGTTCGGCGACCGGAAGACCGCGCGGTACGACGAGATGGACTTCATGTCCGAGGGCGGCCTGTCCGTTAGCGAGATCGATGCAGTATCGCTCTGATCCTGCAAGTTCGGATGCGAACAGAACATGCAGATATGCAGCTTTAGTGCGAGTGGTGTCCGATCGGCGGAATGACCGTCGCCCCTCAAGAATTGCTGAACCTGCTTCACTTTCACGTTCGGGTCTTCGTTGGCCATGATCACTGTTCCCAATGACTGGAAGCGACTACGACACACAGCCCGGTGAAAGTGGATAAAGTCTTGTTAAGAGAGATGTCTGCGATCTCTCGTCAGAACCGCGACACGTGCAACGGGTGCTAAACCGACCGTTTGAGCCTTTGTCTGTCCGCGAACCTGTCATGGTAACTGCATCTATGGAGGTGCTTTGGCGGGCCCGAGAAACATGTTGCGCGTGCATGTTCACGAACTGCCGATACTTCGCAGGATGACGGGATGTGAATCGAAAACATCCCCTAGGGCCACGATGGCCACATAACACCACTGGACCAGGAAGAGTGCCGTAGCCAGGTAGGATAACAGGTAGTCGTTAGTGACCGCGCGCCGTTTTCGGCCGGGTTCCTGGCGATCCGAATTGCCGAGCGACGCAAGGCATGAACCTATGCAAAGAGCCGTGAGAAACGCAAACTGGACGCAGCTTGCCCCGGCCAGGAAAAGCACGAAAGCACATATTGCCGAGTTGATCATCTCTCGCTTGACGATCGAAAATGAAGACCGAACGCGGGGCGAGTTCCTTGCGAGAGGTGTCGGCGAATTATCCAAGGCTGGTTTTCTGGCCATGATCAGTGGTTCCTGGTGGACGACACCAACTACTGCACAGATCTCCGCGCCGGTGGATGAAGTGATGTTAAGAGGCATTTCGAGTATGGTGCTCGTTCGACGCGAGGCTCTGTCTCTTGAGAGGGCTCATTCTTCGAAAGACCGCTTGCCGTCATGACCTCGGTCGCCAGCGGGCACGGTTGACCAGGCTTCCTCGTTTTGGCGCTTGCGATCCTCACACCTTCACAGTTCCCGGCGAACGCGTCTCTTGTCGGGAACCGGCGATAATCTGTTCAGCAGCCGGCAGGCTGATCTCCACGATCAGACCATGCGGCGTGGCGTTGGCGAGAGTGAGCGTGCCGGAATGGGCTTGGACAATATCCTGGACGATGGACAATCCGAGACCAAACCCGCGCCGGTCGTTTCGTGCCGAATTCAGTTTATAGAAAGGTTCCAGGACGTTGGCCTGGAACTCGGCGGGGATGCCGGCTCCGTCGTCGGTCACGCAAATACTGACCGTACGATCTGGTTTGACAAGAAGCTCGACATCCACATGCCCGGCGAATTTCGTGCCATTGTCGATAAGATTGGCGATCGCGCGCTTCAGCGCGTGAGGTTTGCACGGATAGGCGAAACGCTCGGGCCCACGATAGGTCACAGAATACCCCATATCAGCAAAGTCATTGCAAGCCGTCACGATCATGCTCGGAAGGTCCGCCCTGAGCTGGTTCTCTTTCGACATGTCTTTTCGGAGATAGACTAGCGTCTCTTCGACCATGAGTGTCAGGGCGTCAATGTCGGCCAGCAGTGCGTTCCGTAGCGAGGGCTCGCCCGAGCGCTCGGCTCTCAGGCGCAAACGCGTCAGCGGCGTTCTGAGATCGTGGCTAATTGCGCGCAACATGCGCGTGCGCGCTTCGATCATGGCACGTATGCGGCTTCGCATGTCGTTGAGCGACTTCGCGAGTGTCCTGACCTCAAGCGAGCCAATTTCCTCGAACGGACGCTCGGCGCCTTTGTCGGGATCAAGATCCTGCGCGGCGCGGGAAAATCGAAGCAGCGGCGAGGCGATCATGCGGCTTCCATAGAGGGACAGCAGAATAACCGGCACGATGAGTGCCATCGTCGCCAGAAGATCGCTGATTTCGCGATCGGTGATGCGTGAATCGGGCACGACGGGTGGCGGTGAGAAAGCCAAGGCGGCATCGTGATCAACCGCGACAACGAGAACCTCTTTCAGGTGACCCGTCGCGGTTCCTGAACGAATCTTGACGTCCGTGGCTGGCGAGAGATTGTTTTTTATCTCAAGGAGGAAGTCGCCGTCTTCTAACGGCTGCTCCGGGCCATGCAGTTCGACGGCGGGCACTTCTTCGACCTGCAGCCCCGTTTTCGTGACCGTGTCGAGGATAGTCGACTTCTGTTCCGTCGTTTCCACCGAGCGCAACATGTCGACCACGAGCTCGATGCGCATGGCAACAGACCGTGCCTGGGAGACGCTTTCCGGTTCCTTGATGGCCAGATGCTCGCTGACGATGCCGAGGATCGCAAAAAGTACCACCGGCCCGATCGCGAGCAAAGCAATCTGCCTGCGGATCGACCCCGCAAAAAATCGCGCCAGCATCATTCTGCGCTTTCCTGTTATCACAACCATCTATCAGTCGGCTGTGGCGACTTTCAGCCTCGCGGCTCACAAAACGCTATTGAATTGCTTGCACGCAACTCAATAACCTCAACTATGCGCGGCCATGGCCGGCGATGTCACTCGGAGAGATATTTTTATTTGTTAAGCCACGGGGCTCACCATGCGGTGTATGAGAAACGAGAAGACCCGTCGCTGATATCAGTG
Source organism: Hyphomicrobiales bacterium (assembly GCA_900468805.1). GTDB lineage: Bacteria > Pseudomonadota > Alphaproteobacteria > Rhizobiales > Rhizobiaceae > Rhizobium. Next base: position 223,583 of record UEIF01000022.1, read on the forward strand.
TGTTGCTGAAGAGCGTGGGAATGCCGCGTCAGGGGAGCCGAGATTCCTCCGTACCCTCTCGAGGAAAGCCTCCCTGTCGAAGAGGGTCGATTGGTCCGGGTTCGCGGGATCGTGGTTGGGCAGGACAAAGGCCTGGATGTTTACGACCGGAAGATTGGAGAGAGTTCGGACCTCGCCGATCGCGGACGTAACCGTCACGATGACCCCGTGCGGGAGAAACTGCAGCGCAAGCTCCAGCTCCGTCCTGCTTGCGGCATTGCTGACCTCGAAGCCAGCGCTCCGTAAGACTTCGCTCGCGAGATATGAGCCTCGTTGGCCTGGCATATAGACAAGAACTGAATGCAGGTTGGACGGGAGGCTTTCGCCGGTCATGGATGTTTCCCTTTTGGACACTGGCTTCGAAGCTAATCCGCCGCGTTTCAAAGGTGGGTTTCGTTATGTTAAGTCTTGTGTCCCGAGGGTCTCTTTCCGTCGAGCCTACCTAGCGAGCACAGGCAGCGGCCGGGCTCGCGCCCATTCCATCCGGAGCTTGAGAGATTGCCCGTCATCGGGCCTAGATCGCGTGGCTCGCCCTTGGAGGGGGAAGCACCCTTGATGCTTTCACGTGCGACGCCCGGAGAACATTATCGCGCGGAAGGTGCAGGCCCGCTGCGCAAACCATAACCAATCCTGTAGAAAAAACGACCCGCGCTGGTCTGGGTTTTTTGCACGATGCGCCTTTCCACCGGGCCGATACTATCGAACCATGCGGCGATGTTATCGTCGGAAATGCTCTCCTCCTTCAGGCCATACATGATCGCCACCCTGCCTTCGTATGGACGTGCGGATCCCCAAATGCCGAACATCAAGCCATCTTGTCCGAAGAGGTTCTGGCTCGTGATGTCTGTCAGAGCCGTGCGTCCGCTACGGTAGAAACCAAGTTCGCTGGCAATACTGTAACTGTCCATGCCGACCAGCATCGGCAAGTAGCCTGTCTCGGCGGCGACCTTGGCTTTGATCTGCTCTGCGGCGGAAACGAACTCCTTCCAAGCGACCGGCAGACCGCGAAGGCTGCTCGAATAGCCAATGAACGGCAGTCCGAGCGCCAGATAGTGCAGCAGCAGAGCGAATGCCAGGATGCTCGACACCGCACCGATTTTAACAGCGGCCACCAAGCGCGGCATGCTGCCATCTTTGACAGCAGTCGCGACCACCCTGGCCATGATCGGCAGCAGGGACAGCCAGACCGGACCGGTCCAGTTCATTTTGACCGTATGGAACAGGCTAAAAACGGTGAAGACGGCAAGGGGCACCACCGTAAAGGCGGTGAGGAAGGCGGTTGTCCTGCGCATGTCGATCCGGTCGGAGATCCGAACGATCCTGTCGGTTGCAGCACCGGCGAGGAGGAGACCGAGAGGACCGAGCAACATTGCGACGAACATGAGGAAGGTTGGGGTTGAAAAATTGATCTCGTCGGATATCCATCGTTTGGCCCCCTGAAACTGGAACGAGGCCCAGTCGTGGCTGGCATTCCAGGCGATGACCGGTGAAAACAGCGTGGCCGCCACGCCGGCGCAGATGTATGGCCACTTTGTCGACAGCCAGCGTCGGGAGCCGGGATCGACGATCAGGAAGACGAGCGCTGCAGGCCCAAGCAGGGCGATCGTGTATTTCGACAGCATCCCAAGGCCGATTGCGACGCCCGCCCCAAACCAGGCTTTTGGGCGATCTACGACGACCGCGCGGTGCAAGAAATACAATGCTGCCGACCATGCCGCCGTCAGGGGGGCGTCCGGGGTCGTCAGGGCGCCAATGGCGAAGAAGAAGGGGAGAACCGATAACAGAAGCAGGGCCAGGAAGGCCGACATGCGGCCGAAGAGATCGCTCGTGAACCGGTACATGAAATAAGCGGTGACGAGCCAAGACATTGTCGCGCCCGCCCGGACGCCGAATTCGGTGTCGCCAAAGAGCATTGTTCCAAAAGAGATCAGCCACGCGACCATTGGCGGATGATCAAGATAGCCCCAGGCCGGATGCTGAGCATAAGTCCAGTAATAGGCCTCCTGCGGCATGACATCGATACCGCCCTGATAGAGCAGCCGCAGAACGACGACGTAAGCGACAAGGCCGATGGTCGCCATCTTCCATTGGATAGACGGCGCAGGAACGGCGCTGCCGCGGAAGACATAGAACTCGTTGCCAATATAACTGATGACGCCACCGCCGATGATGCCGGCGCTCACCACCGCCAACATGGGAAGGCCGAGTTCCAACGTTGTCGCGATAAAGCCGCCGCGCATTGCCAGCGCCATCAAGGCAATGACGATGAAGCGCACAAGCTGCATGGCATCCTTCGGGCGGTCCGCGAAGGAAAAGCTGGCATGCCCGAAATAATTACAGACCGTCGCGACGCAGAAGCCTGAGACATGAGCGACCATGATGCCTGCGCCAAGCGCCTGCGCAAAAGACACGACTAGAAGGTCCAGGAAGAAGCCTGCAATGCCAACCAGCACAAAACGCTGAAATGAGCCTGGGACCGTGGCGACCCCTGAAAACCGCGCCAGTTGCCCGAGATAGGCGATGAACTGACTTGCTCCGATTTTTGAGCTGCCATGCAGACGCTCGGAAAACGAGATCGGCACCTCGCAAACGTCGAGCCGGTCGCTGCCCGCATAGATGGCCTCAAGTCCAATCTTGAATCCCTCGGTGTGGCCGGCGGCTGCCAACAGGCAGGGTCGACGAATGGCGAAAAAACCCGACAGCGGATCTTTGATTTCCGTAAACGGCGAGGCAAATGCAGCGCCGAGGCGCGAAAGCACACGGCGATGAGCGGCCCAGCCGTTCGTTGTCCCGCCATCGACATAGCGGCTGCCGATCGCCATGTCATAGCGGCCGGAAGCGACAGGGGCGACGAGCTGTCGGATCGACGAAGCCGGATGGCTTCCGTCGGCGTCCATGACGACGACGATAGAGAACTTCGCCTGTGCGGCTGCCGATAGCACATCCTTGGCCAGTCCTCCCGCCCGACCATTGCCGATGAGGGAAACCGGATGGTCCGTCTGCCAAATCACCACTTTCTCGCATGTCCCATCCGTTGATCCGCCGTCCGCCACGATGATCTCGAACTCGAATTGGTCGCGGACTTGAGCGACGATTTCACCGAGTGTGTGGTCGATGTTTTCCGCCTCGTTCAGGGTCGGGAGGATGATCGAAACCGATGGGCGAACGCTGGCTGCGGCCAATGCCGGAAAGGCGACCGTTTCGGGACGCTCCATCTTCCGCAGCGGTTCCAGGTAGGAAAACATGAATCTCTCCAGGCAATGATTTCAAGCGCCGTAGGTGTGTCGATGACGCAATTGCCTGGGACTAGCGGTTCTGCCGACGGAGCGGTTTTAAGTGTTGTTAAGGTATGCACCGAATTGTTGCGCACGCAGCCGGATCAAATTGTGCGGGCTGCGAATATCGCGATGCTAAGCGCCTGTCGCGCCATCCGAACATCTGGATCGCGGCTCCTCATATCGGCGCGCTGCAGGGCGCTTCGGAAACATCTCTTAACAACACAAAATCCATTCCAAAACGATTTCCCCGCACTTTCACCGCGGTGGCAGCGGGAAGCGCCACTAAAATACCGCGGAGCAAACATTGTCATTCATGGTGAGACGTACTGGCCTGGTTATCGTCGCTTCGCTGGCCGTGCCCCTATCAATGGGCAGCGCGGCAGAAGCAGCAGATGCAAATGGCTTTGAAGACGGCGATCCGGGTGCCGTCGCGCCTGCGGAATCAACCCGACCCGCCGGCGTTCGCGGCAAGCTTCACGATTGGGAGGTAATCCTTGGCGCCGGGGCGATATACACCCCAAAATTTGAGGGGTCGAAGGACTATAAGGTCGTCCCTGTCCCTTTTATTTCCGCATCATTCTTCAATGATTATGTTCACATCGGCCCGACCGGCCTGCTTGTCGATCTTTACAAGGTCGATAACGTCAAGGTCAGCGCCAGGGGCGGCATCGAATTCGGCCGTGATGAAGACGATAGCGATCATCTGGAGGGGCTAGGGGACATCGATACCGGTGCGGCGGTCGGCGGCATCATTTCCTACCAGCTCGGACCGGTCGAACTCAGTGCCGGAATCGACAAGATCATCGGCGGCAGTGATGGTCTCACCGGTACGTTCGGCGCAGAATATTCCCATTTTGCAGGGCAGTTTATTTTCTCTGCGGGGGCTTCGGTCACATGGGCGGACAAGAATTACATGAAATCCTACTTTGGCGTCACCCCGCTGCAGTCGGCAAGGTCTGGCCTCGACGTCTATGACGCGGGAGCGGGTTTCAAGCGTGTCGATCTGACGGCGTCCGTCACCTATTTGGCCTCCGAGAACTGGTTCATTCGCGGCCAGGCCGAACTCGGGATCCTGACCGGCGACGCCAGGAAAAGCCCGGTCGTCCAGAAGGAAATTCAGCCATCCGTCATGATGTTCGTTGGCTACAAGTTCTGAGGCAGCCACTCATAAGCCGTCTCGATCATGAAAGCCGGTCAGAGTGGACGGTTGTCGTGGCGGGCCGTCTACAGCTGCAAGATCCGCCCCACCAATTCGACAAGCAGGTGGCAATCGCTATCCAAGGTGCTCGATTGGCTTTATCGTTCTTCGAGGCCTGTGGAGGCGCCCCGGTGATTGTTGGTGGGCCGCCTATCATGATGTCTGTGCGCTCGCCGCGCTCGACCAGGAAAGGCGCGCGGAAGCGTAAACAATATGAGACATGTATTGGCTGACAGGCCTCCATCTGCAGCAGGAAATTCTTTAAGTTCGGGTACCGACCATGAATAACTTCGCATTCAATGCTCCTCCGCAGGCAACGACCCGGATCCTCATCGTCGAGGACGATCGCGATATCGCCAGCATGCTGATCGACCTCATGAAGGAGGCGGGCTATGGCGCCGAGGCGGTTGGATCGGCGATTGAAATGGATCGCGTCCTGAAAAAGAAGGAATTTCAGCTCATCGTCCTGGACGGCATGCTGCCTGGCGAGGATGGCTTCAGTATTTGCCGGCGGATCAGATCGTCCAATACGGTACCGATCCTGATGCTGACGGCGTTGACGAAGGAAGTGGACAGGGTCATCGGGCTGGAGCTGGGTGCTGACGACTATGTGACAAAACCTTTCAATTCACGGGAGCTCCTGGCAAGGATAAGAGCGCTTCTGCGCCGGTCTTCATACGCTATGCAGGTCAAGCCGATCCTGGAAGCAATGACCTTTGCTGGCTGGCGGATCGATCCGGTCACGCGTGAATTGACCGATAGCGAGGGCGTGCATGTGTCGCTGACGACAGCGGAATTCGATGTCCTGCTGGTGTTTTGCCAGAACCCGCGGCAGGTCATGAACCGCCAAGAGATTCTGGCTCGCACCCATGCTGGTGCTGCCGGCCCGGTCGAACGCAGCATCGACGTACATGTCAGTCGCGTGCGTCAGAAAATCGAGCCGGATTACAAAGATCCTACCTTCATCAAAACCGTACGCCTCGGCGGCTATATATTCACGCCTGAGGTCACCAGGGTTCATGACTAGCCGCCATTAGTTAGGCGTATGCACTATCTTTGCTTCGCGCCAGCGGATTGTTCGCAGCGCTCGTTTGCTGCTCTCGAGCCAGGCGAGACTGCATTGTTTCGCTCTTGCGGCAACGAACGAGCCTGCCTTTTATCGAAGAGCATATTCGCCGAACGAACGAGCAGCCTTTCGAACTCTTCAAAGGTAACCCCATCCGCAGCCATCATCTGCCTGATCAGCGGGTCCTGCAAAACCTCTATAATTGTCATTTCACGATGGGGCATAGCGTTCTCCTGCCATTTTCGGGCTGGAATAGCCGGTGCAGGAAGCCTCGCAATGTCGAAAGAGGGACGAAACCAAGGCGTTCGGTGAAGATTTGTTGCGGTAATCGGGCGTCAGCCGCGCAGTCCTGCCACCGGGCTCAAGCCATCCAGGAGCAGCCGGCACGACAGAGTCGATCGACAGCACCGACTGGAGACGATCTGAGGCCCTGGGCGACCGGATAGCCACACAGCAGCATCGGCTGCAAGCGACGCAACGTTTCTTAACATCATGAAATCCAAGGCAATCGCGAATCCGGATTAATGCCAACAGACGCGATCTGAAAGGACGGTGTCGACACGGCCGGCGGCGGTCTCGCCGAAACGTTGGGCTGAGGCCGAAAGAAGGACAGGGCGACAAACGTGATTCGACTGATGGCCATCTTCACGCTGGCTCTTCTGGCCGGCTGTATGGCGCCGGACCGGGTTGCTTACACGCCGAAGGCTGCGGCAAACGCCAATATTGAAGGATTCGGCGACATCCGGATCTATGCGGATACGACACGGCTCGACGGTCCTGCGTGGCTGACAATCCCGCGGCATAAGGACGTCGACTACCTGGTCTTGTCGGGGGGCGGCGCTGCAGGCGCCTTCAGTGTGGGAGCACTGAAAGCCTGGTCGGACAGGGGAGGACGGCCGGAATTCGACATCGTAAGCGGCGTCAGCACGGGCGCGTTGATTGCGCCCTACGCCTTCCTTGGCCGGACCTACGACGATACCCTCGTCGACCTTTATACGAGCGGCGTCGCCAAGGAGCTGGTCGACGCCGATTTCCTGCCGAAAGGCCTGCTTGGACCGAGCCTGCTGAAAGAGGCGCCGCTTCGCCGGATGGTCGAACGCCATCTGACGCCGGACATATTGGCAAAAGTTGCAACCGAGCACCGCAAGGGAAGGCGCCTTTTTGTCCTGACCACCAATCTCGATTCCCAAAGAGCCGTCATCTGGAACATGGGCGCTATCGCCAATAGTGCCCGGGCCGACGCGCTGAAGCTGTTCCAAGACGTCGTCATCGCCTCGGCCAGCATCCCCGGCATATTCCCGGCCGTGCTGATCAAGGCTACTGCCGGCGGGCAGGCGTTCGAGGAAATGCACTCGGACGGCGGTTCATCGTCCCAGGTCCTGACGATCCCCGAGGGATGGATGGTCAATCCGCAGATTAAGGCCTGGCCAAAGGGCCTGAAGCTCAACATGTACGTCATCGTCAACAACGCCTTGATGCCGGAATTCGCGACGACGACGAACAATACTTTCGCCGTCATGGCGAGAGCGAGTTCGGCCCTCATCAAAGCACAGACACGCAGTGCGCTGGTCGCCACCTACGTCTATGCCCAGAAGAACGGCATTCGGTTCCGCGTCGCCTCTATCGATGCGCAGATTCCTTACACGATGACCGACCCGTTCAACACCGGCTACATGCGCGCCGTCTACAATCTCGGATATGCGAAAATGTCGAGCGGCAGCCTGTGGAAAGACAAGCCGATCTTTACGGATCTTGCCACCGCGCAGTCCGCGCACGCGACGCAATAGCCACGCCAGCCCTTCCTTCCTTATCAACCACAGGAGAACCAAATGTCGCATTCCGGAACTGGCCCGGCAAGCATTCGACCCCAATATGGGCGGATCGCGCCGGCTCTGTTTGCTTGCCTGTTGTCAACGGCCGTCACAGGTTGCGCCGCAGTGCCGCTCGAAGAGGCCAATACGCTGACATCCTATGATGGCCTCACATCGAACAAAGGGAAATTCACAAAGGCGAAATTCAAAGTCGATCCGGGCGATCTCGTGTCGAGCAAGACCATATACATCGAACCGACCAGGGTTTCGCCGAACGCTGCGCTTTCGATCAAGAAACCTTCCGACCAGGACCTTGTCGCCAATGTGATCAGCCGCGCCCTCTGCGTTGGCGTCAGCGATCGTTTCCAGGTTGTCGACCGTAGGGAGAACGCCGATGTCGTCGTGCACACCACCGTCACCCGAATCATGGCGACCAGTGCCACGGCTGCCGGTGTGTCGACCGCAACCTCGCTCGGGGCATCGTTCGTCATTCCCGTCCCGGTTCCGCGACTGCCAATAGGCCTCGGAGGCCTTGCCGTCGAAGCTGAAGCGACGACAAGGGACGGCAAGCAGGTGGGCGCCATGGTCTGGGCCAAGGGCGCCAACGCCATCACCACGAGTGCGCGTGTTTCGCAGATCGGCGATGCCTACTCACTCGCCTCGAGCTTCGGGAGCGATTTCTCAAAGATGCTTGTCACCGGCAAGACGCCGTATAAGGGGCTGCCGAAAATCCCATCTGCTCAGAAAATCAAGTCGGGCCTCGGCGGGAGACCAAAATATCCGGCTTGCGAACGGTTCGGCCGGTCGCCCGGCCTGAAGGATTTCGCGGGTTCGCAAATTGGCCTGCCTCCGTCCTGGACGGACAAACGACCGACGGTCGTGGGCCAATGGTCGCCATGACAAAGATGGCCGGCGACTGATGCATCGACCGTTTGATGTGCCACGCAGGCTCCGTTTGAATTCGCTATGATCCGCTACCGCCGACATCTTGGATGTCGGCGGTTTTGGCCGTGACTAGCCAATGCCTGATCCTTCCTGGTGCGTGCACCGTCGCCTGCAGTGCAGGTGCTAGGTTGGGAACTCCTCGACAATCTATGGGTGGGCGATGCTGATCGGCAGCATCCGTGAGACGGTGTCTGACCAGCCGGCATGGTTTTCTATGCGCGAGCTTCGATGCGTCTCTTCGTGATAGCGGCTCGGACGGATCCGATGCTTTCTACTCGCCGCATGCCGGCAAATCCCGGCTTTGCTTTGCGCCGGCAATCCGCCTGAGGACGTGGAGAAAATCGTCGACGAAGGTGAAGATGATGGGAATGACCACGAGACTGAGGACAGTTGAGGTCAACAGGCCGCCGATGACGACGATTGCCATCGGCTGGCGAAAGCTCGCGTCGCCGCCACTGAGGCTGAGCGCCACCGGAAGCATGCCGCATGCCATCGCAATCGTCGTCATGACGATGGGACGAGCGCGCTTATGGCACGCATCGACAAGCGCGTCGAAGCGCCGGAGGCCGGCACGTCGTGACATGATTGCGTATTCGACCAGCAGGATGGAGTTTTTTGTCACTACCCCCATCAGCATCAGGAGACCGATGACAACCGGCATGGAGAAGCTGGTACCGGTCAATACGAGCGGAAGCAGGGCACCGCCGAGCGATAGCGGAAGCGCCGCCAGGATCGTCAAAGGTTGGAGAAAGTCATGGAAGAGCAGGACCAGAACCGCATAGATGCAGAACACGCCGATTGCCATGGCAAGGCCGAAACTTTCGAAGAGTTCGGAACTGCGTTGCAGTTCGCCCTGCTCGACAAGCCTGACATCGGCGGGAAGGTTGCGCAGCGCCGGCATCGCCTGGGCCGCGCGATAGACGTCGCCGAGGATGCGGCCATTGAGCTCGATCGAGATTGTGACGTTGCGGGATCGGTCGAGCCGGCTGATCTCCGACGGGCTCGCGCCGATACGGATATCGGCGATCGAGCCGAGGTCGACGCTGCCCTTGCTGCCGGCGACCCGGAGATTGGCGATGTCGTCGAGCGTCGTTCGATTGGCCGGATCAAAGCGCACTCTGATGGCGAGTTGGCGTTGCGGCAGGTTAAGTTTGGCAAGGGAGGAGGAATAGTCGCCGCTGGTAGCCACCCGGACCGTCTCGGAGATTGATTCTGTAGTCACACCGAGAGCTGCAGCGCGATCGAGATCGGGAACGACCTGGATTTCCGGGGCCTGCAGCGAGGCACTGGACGTTACGGCGCCGATACCCGGCAGGGTCCGCAACTGTTCCTCCAGCGCGCTGGCCGCCTTGTCGAGTGCGCCGGGATCGTCACTGGCAAGCGTAATATCAAGCCTGGTGCCATTGCCGCCCGAGCCAATCTCGATCCGCGCGCCGGGCAGAACGTCGAGCGCCTGTCGGATATCGTTTTCGATGTCGAGCTGCCTGCGCTCCCGTTCGTCGATTGTCTTCAAGCTGACGACAAGGGAGGCCGTTGCCGTATCGACCGTTGTGGAGGAATCCAGAAGGTCGCTCGATGAGACGCTTCCGACGGCGGTGAAGACATGTGTCACGTCCGGCAGGCGGGAAACGATATCGGCGGCGCGCCGTGCGATCATATCCGTCTGCTCGATCGTCGTGCCAGGCTGCAACGTCATTGTAACCTGCGTCTGTGCGTCGTCCGACGGCGGCAGGAAGCCCGAACTGAGCAGCGGGATCATCGCCAGCGAGAGGCCGAGAAAAAGCAGGACGCCGATCACGGTCGGTATGCGGTGCCGCAGGCACGTTTTGACGACGGCGATATAGGCGCGCATGATCCTCCCATCCTTGGCTTTGACGGGATGTCTCTTCATCATGGAAGCGGCCATCATCGGCGTCAAAAGGCGCGCAACCAGCAGTGAGGCGAGAACGGCAACTGCCCCGGTAACCCCGAACTGCCGGAAGATCAGGCCCGGAATACCGCTCATGAAAGCGGTCGGCAGGAAGACTGCGACGAGCGTCAGGGTCGTGGCGACGACGGCAAGGCCGATCTCGTCGGCCGCTTCGAGTGCGGCCTGCTTTGCCGGCTTGCCCATCTGCAGGTGGCGCGCAATGTTTTCGATCTCGACGATCGCATCGTCAACGAGGATGCCCACCGCAAGCGAGAGCGCGAGCAGCGTGATAGTGTTGAGACTGAAATCGGCCAGATACATGACAAGGAAGGTCGGGATGACCGACAGAGGCAGCGCCACTGCGGACAGGAGTGTCGCCCGCCAGTCGCGCAGGAACAGCCAGACCACGACAACCGCGAGGATGCCGCCTTCGAAGAGCATGTGCATCGATCCGTCGTAATTTTCGACGATTGGCGCCACCGCGCTGTAGGCTTCGACGATTTCGACATCGGGATTGGCTCTGGCGAAGCCCTTCATCGCCGTGTCGATCGCCGCGGCAACGGCCGTATCGGAAAAGCCGTTCGAGCGTTTGACCTGAACGGCGATGACCGGCTCGCCATCGAGATAGGCAATCGACGAGCGATCGGCGAAGCTGTCTGTCACAGTGCCGATTTCGTCGAGCCGCACGAGCGTTCCGTTCGGAAGCGGGATAGCAACCTCCTTCAACTCTTCGATAGAGGAAACCGCTCCGAGTGTCCTGACCGCCTGTTTACCGCCTCCGATCTCCGCCCGCCCGCCCGACGCGTCGGACTGCACGGATCTCAGCTGCGAAGAGATGGTCGCCGCACCGATGTTGAGCGCGCTCATGAGTTGCGGGTCGAGGTCTACATGGACTTCACGGTCGATGCCGCCGACGCGGTTGACACTTCCGACGCCCGCAACGGCGAGCAGTGCCTTCGTCACGGCGTTGTCGACGAACCAGGAAAGCTCTGTCTGGTCGAGCTTTGTGGAACGCACGGCATAGGTAATGAGTGTCGACCCTTGGACCGTGTCCCTCGTAACACTCGGCGCCTGCATGGCAGGGGGAAGTTCTCGGCCCGCCATGTCGACCGCGTTGCGTACTTCATTCAGTGCTTCCTCCCCGTTCTTGCCGAGCTGAAACGACACATTGATCACGACAGTCCCGTCCGTGATCGTCGTCGAGATGTGGTCGAGGAGGCTCAGCGAGGCAAGTTTGTCCTCTATCTTGCGGGCGACGTCAGTTTCGAGTTGAGCCGGGGCCGCGCCCTCAAGCGTGGCGTTGATCTGAATGGTTGGAAGAACCATGTCGGGAAAATTCTGCACCGACAGCCGGTCGAAGGCGATCAGGCCGCTCGCGGTCAGCAGGATGAACAGAAGGACGGCAGGGACCGGGTTTCGGATCGACCAGGCGGAGAAATTCATCGTGCAGCTCCTTCCAAACGTACGAGTGCCCCGTCCGACAGGAAGGCGCCGCCCGTCGTCACGACCCGGGCTGAACGATCAAGCCCGGAAAGGATCTCCACCTCGCCGAAATTGCGGCGACCGATTTCGACGCGGACGCGCGTGACGCGCTCTTTCCCATCCAATGTGAAGACGTAGCTGATGCCATCGCGTGCAACCAGAGCGGTGTCAGGCACGGTCAGAGCGGGTTCGGTCCCAAGTTCGATGTGCCCCGTTGCATAAAGGCCGATGGGCGCATGCGCCTCTGCTGGCAGCGAAACGTAGACGAGCGCCCGGCCTGTATCGGTACTGACCGTTGGCGCGACGAGCCGAACTATTCCCTTGATCTGCTGGCCGCCCGGATCAAAAATCGTCACTGCCAGCCCTTCCTTGATGAGGGGGCGGTAACGCGCCGAAACCTCGGCCTGCCATTCGACGCGCTGCTGGCGCACAAGGCGAAATAGCTCCGTGCCTGATGCGACGACGGCGCCGAGCTGGGCGGAGCGGGACGTGATCAGCCCGTCGTCGACAGCAACGATGGTGGTTTGGGAGAGCTTGATCCTTTGACTTTCCAGCGATGCCTTGGCGGAATCGACGCCGGCGAGCGCTGTTTGCTCAGCGATCAGGTATTCGTTGGTCTTCTCGTCCGAAAGAACACCGCTTCCCTGCATTTTGCGGGCGCGCTCGGCATTGGTTTCCGCCTTGGTGAGGTCGGCCTTGGCTGTCGCCAAGGCCGCTTCCTCCTTGCGCAGTTCAGCGCGGACGGTCTCATCGGAAAGCAGCGCGAGAGGCTGGCCCTTCTTGACGACCGATCCGACATCGACGAGCACATCCGTTATGCGCAGGCCGCTGACTTCCGCAGCACTGATAGCCTCGTTCCAGGGTTTCAGCCAGCCGTTGGCGGGCACCGTTTCGGACCATTGTCGTTCGACAGGCTTTGCCGTAGCAACGGTGAGCGCTGCGCCATCGGTCTGTTGCGAGAGCGCCGGCCTTCCCGGGCAGACAACCGCCACCCCGAGCGTAAGGAAAAGCAGCAGGAAGGAAAGTTGACAGTTGAGAAGGCTCGCGCCGTTCGCCCGCGAGTTCCACTCCAGCTCGATGAGCGTGTTCCGGTAAAGTCGCGGCGCGAGGGCGGCCTGGGCTTGGCCTGGCTGGCGACAGGCGCAGTGCCCCAGATAACAGTCTTCGCTGGTGTGGCCAACGGATTGGCAGCGATCAGCCGGCCTTACGGCTGCATCACCTTCTGCACATGTCTTGCCGGCCGGATCGACTTTTGGGCAGGCTCTGAGGAGGCGCTCGATTTTCGGATAGGCTAGTTTCACCGCTATGTTCACAGTCCCGTTCTTCCTGCACGGGATCTATCGGATCGACTATGCCGTGCGGTCAAAGTTCGGCAAAGATCGATTAAGATAGATTAAGTCCGCGGGTCAGGGCCGCGCCGCCTTTACGTCTCTCGACGCATAGAGGAAGCTGGAAGCGTAATGTTCCTGTCAAGAATTGTATTGATGGTTGCTGTAAGCCAACATGGTGGCTGAGGGGCAGATGCGCGGACTGTTCGCGACACTACCAACAGCTACAGCTCCCGAGCAAACAGTAGCAGCTCACGACGAAACATCATGACGTCAAGATTTTTCGCGCTGTTCTGCGGGACATTCGATGCGCTGGTCAGGTCCCTATGTGTCGATCAATCGTTGAGCGGTAAACTTGTCCGTTACCAGCATGTCTATGACGCCAACACGCAGGGCACCTGAGATCGCTGCCGTCTTCTTCGAGCCGCCGGCCAGCGCGATGACCCGATCCACCCGTGCAAGGTCCTCAAGTGGAAGGCCGATGACCCTCTCATCCAGCGGCGTCTTCACCGGTTTGCCGTCCTTGTCGAAGAAACGCAGCGAAATGTCGCCGACGGCGCCGGCCTCGGCAAGATCGGCGAGTTCCCGCGATGAAAAGATGTTGCCGGAGCGGGCAAGCAATTCGGACGGTTCCACCGCGCCGATGCCAACGATGGCGAGCGTGATGCTGCCGAACAGATCCATGGTCTCACGAACGAAGGGATCTGACTGCATCAGGAGCTTGGCTTCCCTCGATGTCGTCACGCCCTGGACGGGAAGCAGTTTGGGTTCGGCCCCGGTCAGCCGGGCGAGACGGGTGGTGAGCTGCGTGGCGTGCGTCTGCACGGAAGGGTCGCCCATGCCCCCGAGGGTCTGGACAACGTATTTTACCTGGGCGCTCTTTTGCGGATGGATGTTTTCGACCATCTTGAAGATCGTCTGGCTCCAGCTCGACACCCCGACGATCTCGCCAGGCGAAAGTGTGATCTCCAGAAGATGGGCTGCCGCTTCACCGATCCGGGCCATGACGGCGCCGTCCCGGTCCTCGCTGCACTCGACGACAATTGCTTCAGGAAGGCCGAACTTTTGTCGCAGCGCGCCCTCGAGCTCGCTATAGGTGCCGACCGGCGGGATGACGCTGGTGCGAACGATGTCCTCGGCCTCCGCCCTCTTCAGCATTCGCGAGACCGTCGCCTGGGATAGTCGCAAATGCTGTGCGATCTCCGCCTGCCGCCGCCCTTCGATGTGGTACATCTGGGCGACCCTGGAAATCAGGCGGAGTTCGTTGAGGCGGGACATGGGCTATACCGGCTTGAATTATTATTCACACTTAGCCGGTGTCGGTCGCGACGTCGAGCGGGCCAGCGCATCATTCCATGTATTGAGAAGGCCGATGCGATCGATCTCTTCGGGGAGGATCACCTCAGTGCTTCGGGGCAAGGCCCCGATCACGTCGAGATCGCTCCACAGTCCGAGCGAAAGCCCGGCCAAATAAGCTGCACCGAGGGCGGAAGCCTCCGGCGCTTGACATTGTATGACGGCGTGTTCGATGAGATTGGATACGCATTGCATCAGGAAGCGGTTCTGGCTCGGGCCGCCATCGACGTAAAGGGCGCCGAGTTGACCGCCGCTCTGGGCGCGCATGGCGGCGATCACGTCATGCACCTGGCAGGCGATCGAATCGGTCACCGAGCGGGCCATCTGGGCGCGCGTCGTAGAAAAGTTGATCTGCGAGAAAAGCGCGCGGGCGTCGGAGTTCCAGTAGGGCGCGCCGAGGCCGACGAAGGCAGGCACGAATCCCGGTCCGCCCGGCTCGGCGGTCGCCGCAAGGTCGACGACGGCTGCGACATCGGCAAGGCCCAGAATGTCCGCCATCCAGGGGAGGCTTGCCGCTGAAACGAGAATGTTGCCCTCGAAGGCGAAGGTCGGCACGCCAGCGATCCGCCAGGCGACCGTCGTGGTGATGCCGTTTTGCGGCGCGATGAAGCGCGGCAATGTCGTCATGACGGAGGAGCCGGTTCCGAAAGTTACCTTGCCGTCGCCCGGCTTGAAGGCGCCATGACCGAAGAGTGCTGCATGGCTGTCGCCGATGGCCGACCGGATCGGCGTGCCATCGGGAATACCGGGAAGGCCACGCGTCGTGCCGAAATCGGCGGAGCTGTCGAGCACTTCGGGCAGCAGGCCGATATCGACGCCGAAGATTTGGCCGAGTTCCTCGCTCCAGATCTGGCCATTGAGGTCGAACAACTGGCTTCGGGCGGCATTAGAGGCATCGCAAACGTGGCGGCTGCCGCCGGTCAGGCAATGAATGAGCCAGCTGTCGATCGTGCCGAGGCGCACGCGGCGGCCGGCAGGCACGCGATCGAGCAGCCAACGGAATTTCGATCCGGGAAACATCGGGTCGAGAGGGAGGCCGGTCAGCGTCTCCACACGATCCAGATGCCCTTCGGCGATGAGGCGCTCGCAGTCCGGCGCGGTGCGGCGGCATTGCCAGCTCAGCACTGGGCCAAGCGCTTCGCCGGTCTCGGCATCCCAGACAGTGACGGATTCGCGCTGGTTGGACACCGCCACCGCCTCGACAGCGACGCCGGAGGCGTTTTTCAGGCAGGCCTCGATCGCTTCGCAAACGGAGGCAAATATCCGGCGTGGATCCTGTTCGACCCAGCCCGGCTGCGGATAGGAGATGCCGACGGCGGCCGAGCCTCTGGCAAGGACGTCTCCTCTTTTGGAAACCAGAACTGCCTTCGAATTAGTAGTGCCTTGGTCGATCGCCAGAATTGCCCGCATCATCTTCTCCTCAGACGAATGGCCGGGGCGGATGCGCGCCCCGGCTCAATAGACCTGCTATCAGATTATTTGCGCTTGATCAGCGCCTGGGCCGCATCGGCGATCGCCGCCGGCGCCATGCCGAATTCGTCGAGGAGGAATTCGGCGGATCCCGTCGGCGCGTAGACGCCGGGAACGCCGAGACGCTTCATCGGTACAGGGGCGTTGTCGACCACAACTTCGGCGACGGCGGAACCGAGGCCGCCGAAGATCGAGTGCTCTTCCGCCGTTACGATCGCGCCAGTCTCGTGGGCTGCGGCGATGATGGCGGTTTCGTCGATCGGACGAACGGTCGCCATGTTCAGCACGCGCGCCTTGATGCCGCGCGCGGCAAGGATTTCGGCCGCCTTCACCATGCGGTGGGTCAGCGTGCCGTTGGCAATAAGAGTGACATCGGAGCCTTCGCGCAGCAGGTTCGCCTTGCCGACTTCGAACGTGTGGCCTTCGGGCAGCAGATCGGGAACGCCGACGCGCGACAGGCGCAGGAAGCAGGGACCATTGTAGCTTGCTGCCCATTCGACGGCGGCGGCAGTCTCGATCCGGTCGCACGGCGCGATCACGGGCAGATTCGGCAGGACGCGGGTCCAGGCAAAATCCTCGATCGAATGATGGGTCGGGCCGAGTTCGCCGTAAGCCATGCCTGAGGAAATGCCGACGAGCTTGACGTTGGCATTGGAGTAGGAAATGTCGGCCTTGATCTGCTCGAGCGACCGGCCGGTCAGAAACGGTGAGGCGGCGCAGACATAGGGCAGGCGTCCGCCATTGGCGAGACCCGCGCCGACGCCGACCATGTTCTGCTCGGCGATGCCGACATTGACGAGGCGGTCGGGAAATTTCGACTTGAAACCGCCAAGCTTGGAGGAGCCGACCGAGTCGTTGCAGACGGCGACGATGGTTTCATTCTCGGTTGCCAGGCGTTCGAGCGTCGCGGCGAAGGCATCGCGGCAGTCATAGAGCTTCGGTGGGTTTACGGGCGCGTTCATTAGAGTGCCTCCGACAGTTCTGCCAGTGCGGTTTCATATTGTTCCTTGCTCGGAACCTTGTGATGCCAGTCGACCCGATCCTGCATGAACGAGATGCCGTGGCCCTTATTGGTGTGCGCCACGATGCAATGAGGACGGTCGGAACGATGCTCGAGAGCGGGCACGATCGCGTGCATGTCGTTGCCGTTGATTTCACTGACCTCCCAGCCGAAGGCTTCGAGCTTGGGGCGAAGGGGGGCGAGATCGTTGGTGTCCGCGAGCGAGGCACCCTGCTGGAACCTGTTGTGGTCGATGATCAGCGTCAGATTGTCCAGACGGAACTGGTATGCCGCCATGATGGCTTCCCAGTTGGAGCCTTCCTGCATCTCGCCATCACCGGTGATGACGTAGGTGTGGTACTTCGCGCCCGAGAGTTTCGCGGCCTTCGCCATGCCGATAGCGACCGGCAGCCCGTGTCCAAGCGGCCCGGTGTTGGTTTCGACGCCCGGCACCTTGTTGCAGTTCGGATGGCCGTTCAGCCGGGAATATGGCTTCAGGAAGGTTGAGATTTCCTCTTCCGGAATGAAGCCGCGCTTGGCAAGCACAACATAGAGCGCACAGGCCGTATGGCCCTTCGACAGCACGAACCTGTCGCGATCGGGGTGTTTCGGCTGGTCGGGCCAGACACGCAGCACGCGGAAGTACAGCGCCGTGAGCAGATCAATCACCGACATCTCGCCACCGATATGGCCGGCGCCTGCCTCGTATACGGCCTGAAGGTCGCGCAGACGGATCTGGCGAGCAACACGTTCAAGTTCGGAAGGCTCCATCATTTCCTCTTGTGCATAAATATTCATGTGTTTATATTTTTGCACAGGTGACGTCTTAGTCAAGCCCCTTATTAGTCATAATGCTCTAGCTTTCATCCGAAAAGCCGGTTGACAGTGCTAAGGCAAGTTGTTAATGAATTTTCCAGCAGGCATGAATATTTATTCTTGCTTGATGAAATATTGGCTGCCGGCCTTAGTCTTCAGGGAGGAACGATGGTGGCGATCGACGTTAATGAACAGAGCCGTCCATCGGGCACGTGGGTCAGCAAGCTCACGGGAGCGACCGGTCCGCTGATCGGATTGCTTTTGCTCTGCCTCTTCCTGACCTTCAGCACTGATGCATTTCTCTCCGTCCGCAATGGTCTGAACATTCTCGACCAGATCACCGTGCTCGGCATTATGGCTGTTGGCATGACCTTCGTGATCCTGATTGGCGGCATCGATCTCTCGGTCGGTTCGGTTCTGGCGCTTGCGATGATGGTGATGGGCTGGACGGCGAATGTCGCCGGCTTGCCGCTCGGCGTAGGCATCGTCGTGGCGCTCATTGCCTCGATGATCAGCGGCCTGATCGTCGGCATCATGGTCACCTGGTTCAGGGTGCCTGCCTTTATCGCGACGCTTGCGATGATGTCGGCCGCGCGCGGCGTGGCGAACATGATCACCGACGGCCAGCAGATCGTCGGCTTCCCCGACTGGTTCATGATGCTGGCCATTGACCGCCATTTTGGCATTCTGACCGCAACCGTCTTTCTGATGCTGGCTGTCGTCGCCGCTGCCTGGGTTTTCCTGCACTTCCGCGCAGAAGGCCGCATGCTCTATGCAGTCGGCGGCAATCCCGAAGTTGCCCGTCTTGCCGGCATCAATGTCCAGCTTGTGACTATTCTCGTCTACATGGCGAGTGCCGTCCTTGCAGGTCTTGCCGGTATCGTTCTTGCTGCCCGTCTGGACTCGGTTCAGCCGTCCAGCGGTTTCGGCTACGAGCTGGACACGATCGCGGCCGTCGTCATCGGCGGAACGTCTCTGTCGGGAGGTGCCGGCGGCATCGGCGGCACACTGATCGGCGTCCTGATTATCGGCGTGCTGCGCAACGGCCTCAACCTTCTCAACGTGTCGCCTTTCCTGCAGCAGGTCATCATCGGCGTCGTCATCGTTCTCGCGGTCGGTGCCGAAACGATCCGCAAGCGGCGGGCCGCCTGATCGCTAGGCCGCAGAGGATGCGGGCCTGAAGAAATTCCTCTCCGAAGGGTTTGGAGCGGATCTATTGCCCGAGGGGGAGGATACCCAAGGGTTCACTAACAATGGAGGAACTGACATGAAATTTGCGCGCACTCTGCTCGCGTCTGCCGCCCTGCTTGGCCTCAGCCTCGGATCCGTTCAGGCCGCCGAAGTCAAGAAACTCGGCCTTGCCGTCGCCAATCTGCAGGCGAACTTCTTCAACCAGATCAAGCAGTCCGTCGAAGCTGAAGCCAAGAAGCGTGGCATCGAGGTCCTCACCGTCGACGCCAAGGGCGATGGCCCGACCCAGGTCAACCAGATCCAGGACCTGCTGACCCAGAATATCGACGCACTGATCTACATTCCGGCAGGCGCTGCTGCAGCCAGTGTGCCGGTCAAGCTTGCAAAGCAGGCCGGCATTCCGGTCGTCAACGTCGACCGCAATGCTGAAGGCGCTCCGGGCGATACCTTCCTGGCGACCGATTCCGTCGCCTCCGCCAAGGCGGTTTGCGACTACATCCTCAAGGAAGCTGGCGGCAAGGGCAAGATGGTCATCATCCATGGCCAGAAGGGCACCACGCCTGAACTGGACCGCACCAAGGGGTGCCAGGAATCCCTGAAGGCCTATCCGGACGTGAGCGTGGTCGCCGAGCAATATTCCAACATGTGGAGCCAGGACGAAGGCTTCCAGATCATGCAGAACATGCTCCAGTCGAATTCGGATGTCTCGATCGTCTTTGCCCAGGCAGATGGACTGGCGCTCGGTGCGGCCCAGGCGATCAAGGTCGCCAATCCATCGCAAAAGATCGTGGTCGGTGGTTTTGATGGCGACACCGCTGCACTTGAGGCCCTCAGCAAGGGTGTGTTCGACGTGACCGCGACACAGCAGACGCAGAAGATGGGCCGCGATGCGGTGGAGAACGCGGTGAAGCTCGCTGCCAAGGAAAAGGTGCCGCCGGTCCAACTGATGGACGCCACGCTGACGACCAAGGAAAACGTGGCAGGCTTCATCGCCAACCATCCGTAATCAGTCGAAATCTCGAGGAGGTGTGCTGTGACCGAGCCGGTTCTTTCCCTGAGGGGCATATCCAAGCGCTACGGACTGCTCCAGGTTCTGAAAAATGTGGACCTGGACGTCTATCCCGGCGAGGTGGTGGCACTTCTCGGCGAAAATGGCGCTGGCAAGTCGACGCTGTCAGGCATTATTGCCGGATCACGCACACCGTCCGAGGGCACGATGACATGGCTGGGGCAGCCTTATGCCCCGGCCGCTCCACGCGAGGCGATCGACAAGGGCGTCGTGCTGATCCACCAGGAATTGCAGCTCCTGCCGCATCTTTCCATCGCCGAAAATGTCTTCATCGGTCGATGGCCGATGAAGAACGGCGTGGTCGACCGCGCCCAGATGGTTCGCCGCGCCCAGGAACAGCTCGCACGGCTGAACCTGCATATTCCCGCGACCCGAAAGGTCGCCGGTCTCTCGACCGCCAACCAGCAGCTCATCGAGATCGCCAAGGCGCTGGCGCTTAATGCAAAACTCCTGATCCTCGACGAGCCGACTGCAGCCCTTGGCGGGGCGGAGACGGAAGCCCTGTTCGAGCAGGTGCGCAAGCTCCGCGCCGAGGGCGTGGGCATCATCTACATCTCCCACCGTATGGAGGAGATCAAAAAGATCACCGATCGCATCGTCGTGCTTCGCGACGGAGAGCGCGTCCATGAATTTGCCGACAGCTCGACGCCGGTGCGCACAATCGTCGAAAGCATGGTCGGTCGGTCGCTCGATCGCCTGTTTCCGACACTTCCCGAGCCGACCAGCCGGTCCGTGCTTGAGGTGTCTGGCCTGACGTCGCCGGACGATTCCTTCCGCGATGTGAGCTTTGACGTCCATGCCGGCGAAATCCTTGGCATTGCTGGCCTCGTCGGCGCCGGCCGCACCGAGCTTGTAAGGGCGATTTCCGGTGCCGATCCAATCAGCGGCGGCTCGATCAAGCTGGACGGTGAGGCTCTGAAGCTGCGCAGCCCAGCGGATGCGATCGCCAGGGGCATCGTGATGGTTCCGGAAGATCGCAAGGAGCAGGGCCTCGTCGTCGCGCACAAGATCAGCGAGAACATCATCTACGCCAATCTCGACAAGCTTGGCGGGCGCTGGCTCACCTCGCACGTGAAGCGCGTTTTCGCCGAAAAGGCAGTGGCGAAGTTCGGCGTCAAGGGGCGTGCGGAGCAGTTTGCTTCCGATCTCTCGGGCGGCAACCAGCAGAAGGTCGTCATCGCCAAATGGCTGATGCGTGATCCCAAGGTCGTGGTGCTGGACGAACCGACGCGCGGCATCGATGTCGGAGCCCGCGCCGGCATCTACGACATCATCGTCAACCTCGCCAAGCAGGGTGTCGCGGTCATTGTCGTAAGCTCCGACCTCGAGGAGGTTCTCGGCGTATCGAACCGCATTCTCGTGCTGGCTCAGGGCAAGCAGGCAGGCATTCTGAAGCGTGACGAGGCGAACGACGTCTCGGTCATGGAACTGGCGACAATCTAAGCAAAGACAGAAAGGAAGAGCGGTGTCCGACATCTCTCTGAACGCACCGAAACTATTTGATCTCAGCGGCCAGGTCGCCATCGTGACGGGTGCCGGCAGCGGCATCGGGCAGAGGATCGCCATCGGTCTCGCCCAGTGCGGTGCTGACGTCGCGCTTCTCGACCGCCGTCGCGATGACGGCCTTGCCAATACTGCCGGCCATATCAGGGCTGCCGGCCGTCGATCGATCGAGATTGCAGCCGATGTGACCAGCAAGTCGTCTCTGGCGGATGCCGTCGCCCGCACCGAAGCCGATCTCGGTGCGCTCTCACTTGCTGTCAATGCCGCCGGTATCGCCAATGCCAATCCCGCCGAGGAGATGGAAGAGGATCAGTATCAGACGCTGATGGACATCAACCTGAAGGGCATTTTCTTGTCCTGCCAGGCCGAAGCGCGGGCCATGTTGAAGAACGGCCGCGGGTCGATCGTCAACATCGCCTCCATGTCGGGCGTTATCGTCAATCGCGGTTTGAGCCAGGCCCATTACAATGCCTCGAAGGCGGGCGTGATCCATATGTCGAAGTCGTTCGCCATGGAGTGGGTCGGGCGCGGCATCCGCGTTAACACGATCTCGCCGGGCTATACCGCAACGCCGATGAACACCCGGCCGGAAATGGTGCATCAGACCAAGCTCTTCGAGGAACAGACGCCGATGCAGCGAATGGCCAGTGTCGACGAGATGGTCGGTCCGGCCGTCTTTCTGCTGTCGAATGCCGCGAGCTTCGTGACGGGCGTCGATCTGCTCGTCGACGGCGGCTTCTGCTGCTGGTGATGCCATGCGCAAGCTGATCGCAGGCAATTGGAAAATGAACGGTCTCATCTCCTCCCAAGCTGAGATCGAGGCGCTGAAGGGACTAACGGGCAGTGCGACGTGCGATATCGTCGTCTGCCCGCCCTTCACGCTGATTGATCGCGTAGTGGCGCGGGTTAAGGATTCGAAACTGGTCATCGGCGCGCAGGATTGTCATGCGCAGCAGTCAGGTGCCCATACGGGCGACGTCTCTGCCGAAATGCTCGCCAATATCGGCGCGCGTTATGTCATCCTCGGACATTCCGAGCGCCGTGTGTCTCACGGCGAAGATGATGAAATCGTTCTTGCAAAGGCAGTTGCCGCTCACCAGGCGGGCTTGATCGCGATCGTCTGTGTCGGTGAAACGCGACATGAGCGTGACGAGGGACGGGCGATCGAAGTGGTTGGCGAGCAGTTGAGAGAATCCATTCCCGAGGCTGCGACGAGCGCAAATCTCGTCGTCGCCTATGAGCCCGTATGGGCGATAGGAACCGGATTGGTGCCGACCAACGAACAGATCGAGGAGGTCCATGCTGCGATCCGGCAGATGCTCGCAGATCGGCTGGGCAACGACGGCCATTCAGTCAAGATCCTCTATGGCGGCTCGGTCAAGGCGTCGAATGCGGCTTCGATCTTCAAGATTCGCAATGTGGACGGCGCGCTGGTTGGAGGCGCTTCGCTGAAGGCATCGGAATTCGCCGCGATTATTTCTGCAGCCGTTTGAAGTCTAAGTGAGCGGGTAAGCGCGGCCGGTTTCTTGGATCGGCGCCGCACTCGCCGGCATCGTGAAAGGAAAAGAGAATGCAACGCTTCGAAAACAGGACTGTCGTCATTACCGGCGCAAG
This sequence comes from Hyphomicrobiales bacterium, assembly GCA_900468805.1. Classification (GTDB taxonomy): domain Bacteria; phylum Pseudomonadota; class Alphaproteobacteria; order Rhizobiales; family Rhizobiaceae; genus Rhizobium. The sequence continues at coordinate 246,658 of UEIF01000022.1, forward strand.
CCGCGGCATCGGTGCGGCGATTGCCAAACGCTTTGCGCGCGAAGGCGCCAATCTCGTCGTCTCCGCCAATGAGGAGAGCGTGCATGCCGTCGCCGAGCAGATCAAGGTCGATGGCGGCAAAGCTATCTCCTTCGTTGGCGACGTCACCGACAAGGCAAGCGTCAAGGCTCTTTATGACGTTGCCGAACAGGCCTTCGGCGCCGTCGATGTCTCCATTCAAAATGCCGGTGTCATCACCATTGCCCGCATCGAGGATATGACTGAGGGCGAGTGGGACAAGGTCATGGCGGTCAACACCAAGGGCGTGTTCCTCTGCGCCCAGGAAGCGATCGCCCGCATGCGCAAGCATGGCCGCGGCGGCCGCATCATCAACACCGCCTCCGGCCAGGCACGCGACGGCTTCATCTATACGCCGCATTATGCCGCGTCGAAGATGGGCGTTGTCGGCATTACCCAGAGCCTTGCCAAGGAAGTCGCGACCAACGGCATTACCGTCAACGCGTTCTGCCCCGGCATCATCGAAACCGACATGTGGGCCTATAACGACCAGGCATGGGGCAAGCTGCTCGGTAACTACGGCCCCGGCGAACTCATGAAGGAATGGGTCGAGGGAATACCGATGAAGCGTGCCGGATCGGGCGAAGATGTCGCCGGCCTCGTCACCTTCCTTGCGAGCGACGACGCGGCCTATATCACCGGCCAGACCATCAATGTCGATGGCGGCCTGATCATGTCATAGCTTTGTTCGACAATAGGGAACGGTGCTTTCACCTATACGAGACAATTCTCGAGCGGTGATTTTCGCCCAACCTCTTGCCGAACGAGGCATTCATCATTTATCTAAGAAATGTTCTCAGGGCGGGGTGTAATTCCCCACCGGCGGTATCGAGGCAACTCGGAGCCCGCGAGCGCCTTCGTGAAAGCGAAGGGTCAGCAGATCCGGTGAGATGCCGGAGCCGACGGTCATAGTCCGGATGGAAGAGAGCAACGTAGAGGACGCCGCTCGGCACGCGGCGTTTCATATGCTTGTTCGCCCAAGGGAAAATGGTGGCCTTTGACAGGCCATGGATGTCGCGCGTTGCGGCTAACCCTTGAAAGGCAGAGAAATGGCAATTTCTAAAATCGAAGATGGGATCGCCGCAATTGCACGCGGCGAGATCGTGGTCGTCGTCGACGATCGCGACAGGGAAAACGAGGGTGACCTCGTCATCGCATCGGAAGCAATCACTCCGCAGGCAATCGCCTTCATGATGAATTACGCCCGCGGCCTCATCTGCGTCGCAATGGAAGGCGAACGGCTGGACGAACTGCAGATCCCGCAGATGGTTCCCAACAATACCGAACTCTTGAAGACAGCTTTCACCGTGTCGGTTGACTATATCCCTGAAACGACGACCGGTATTTCCGCGGCTGACCGCGCCGCGACGGTTCGCGCGCTCATCGGTGAGAATTCTCGCCCCGAGGATTTTGCGCGGCCCGGCCATATCTTCCCGCTGCGAGCGCATCCGAACGGCGTGCTTTCTCGCCCCGGCCATACCGAGGCGGCTGTCGATCTCGCAAGGCTTGCCGGCCTGTCGCCGTCGGGCGTCATCTGCGAAGTGGCCAATGACGATGGCACGATGGCGCGCCTGCCCGATCTCGAGCGGTTTGCCGAACGGCACGGCCTCCACCTGATCACGATCGAGGATCTCATTGCCTATCGTGGCGTGAGCGCGCCTGTTAAGGCCGCTTAGGAAGCCCGCCTTGTCTGCCGTGGTTATATACCGCGGCAAGCAAAGATCGCGTGGGTGCCGTTTGCGCCGTCCGGAGCGAGCGCCCGCCCTCTGCCATGGATAAGCAGAGGGAGCTGTTGGCTCGAAGAAGGCCCGATCACGCGGGCCTTCTATGTTTCACCATGCCGTCAGACGACGAGTGCCAGCGCCGGACCCTGATCGTCCGCCTCGCTTTCAAGCTCCTGGCCGGCCGTGCCTTCCAAGTTATCGGAAGCCAGCAGATTGAACTCCCGACGTTCTTTCTCCGACACAATCGCGAGGTCGATGACCTTCTGCAGGTTGGCGGCATGGCGGAAGGTGGGATCGTCCTGCTTCCCGGTCCTGACCGCTTCGGCAAAGCGCTGATAGTTGGTCAGCACCGTCGGCACCTCGATATCACGCCAGGTGGCGCTTTCAATGTCGTCGCCGAAACAGCCGCGAAGATCCGAGCCGTCCGGACGATGAGTGACTTCGAGGCTGCCCCTCTCGCCGTAGATGCGCAGCTTCAGCTCGTTCAAATGGCCGGTCGCCCAGCGGGTCGCATGGATGACACCGAGCGCGCCGTTGGCGAAATCGACCGACATAGTGAAGCTGTCATTGGCATCCAGCATGTACTCGCCGATCTGGCCACCCGGCGCCTTGTTGAAGGTTTTGAGCCGCGCAAAGACGTGATCGATGTCGGTTGCAGCGCCATAGGCTGCGAAGTCGAGGATATGGATGCCGACATCGCCGAGCACGCCGTTCGAACCGTGACCGGTGGACAGGCGCCACAGCCAGCGCGATTCCGTGCGCCAGTCGCCCCAGGCACGCGAAACCAGCCAGCTCTGCAGGTAAGAGGCTTCGACATGGCGGATGGTGCCGAGTTCGCCTGATAGCACCATCTCGCGGGCGCGCTGCAGGGGAGCAACGTTGCGATAGGTGAGGTTCACCATGTTGATGACCCCGGCTGCCTCTGCAGCTTCGGTCATCTCGAGCGCGTGCGCATAATTCTCCGCCAGCGGCTTTTCGCAGAAGACGTGCTTGCCGGCGGCAATCAGCGCGAGGCTGGTCGCGTGGTGGATACGGTCGGGCGTCACATTCGTCGCCGCATCGAATTCGCCCCAGGCGATTGCTTCGTCGAGCGTGCTGAAGCGTTTTTCAATGCTGAAATGATCGGCGAACTCATCGAGCCGGGCCCGGTCCGTATCGACGGCGCCGACCACTTCCACGCCATCGATGGCAAGGAAGTTGGCAACCTGGTTTTTGGCCATGACGCCTGTGCCGAGAACGAGTAGACGCATTGCTATTCTCCTCAGCGGTAACCGGCT
>UEIF01000004.1 GCA_900468805.1 Hyphomicrobiales bacterium
CACTTCGCCGGCCTTCGGGCCTTCGAGCTGAACGGTCATGACCTCAAGGGGTTTTCCTGCCTGAACGGCAACGGCGGCGCGAACATCCATCTTCGATCTCCTCTGATTTGCGTGGCGGACTCTTGCACGCTCGGCGAGGATGGCTCAAGCACAAAAAGGGCTTAGAACGCCATTCGAAAATCGGCTCCGCCTAGGTAAATTCCATATCGGCTTCGCCTAGGTGAATTCCATATCGGCTTCGCCTAGGTGGATTCCATATCGGCTTCGCCTAGGTGAATTCCATATCGGCTTCGCCTCAGGCAAATTCCATGATGACGGCATCGACCGCGAGGCTTTCGCCAGGAGCGGCCGTGATCTTGCCGACGACGAGATCGCGCTCGGCACGCAGCACGTTTTCCATCTTCATCGCTTCGACGACAGCGAGCGTTTCGCCTGCCTTGACCTCCTGGCCTTCGGAGACGGCGATCGAGACGACGAGGCCGGGCATGGGGCAGAGCAGGAGCTTGGAGGTATCCGGCGGCAACTTGACGGGCATCAGGCGATCCAATTCGGCATGACGCGGCGTAAAGACACGCGCCTTGACCGAAAGACCCTGCCAGTCGATTCGCAGGCCATTCAGGATCGGACGGATCTGCGCCGTCACCGGCCGGCTGGCAATCCTGCCATGCCAGACCGGATCGCCCGGCCTCCAATCGGTGACAACGGTTTCGGTGCGGCCACCGACCTCCATTTCCATCTCGAAGGGAATCGTGACAAGGCCATCGACCAGTTTCACAGGCACATAGGTGCTGCCAAGCTTGACGGCCCATTCGTCACGCAAGGAGCCGCTCGCCTGGCGCAAGCGGTCGGCAAAGTCCTCGCGGCGGGCGGACTCGATCAAGGAAACGGAAAGCGCGATGGCGGCAAGCGCTGCCTCTTCCGCTGCGTCAGGCGCCATCGGGGCGAAGCCTTCAGGATATTCCTCAGCGATGAAGCCGGTGGAAAGGCGGCCTTCGCGCCAGCGCGGATGCTTCATGAGCGCCGAGAGGAAGGGAACATTGTGTTCAATGCCATCGACCACGAACGCGTCGAGCGCCTGGCCCATGGCTTCTACCGCCTGCAGGCGGCTCGGCGCCCAGGTGCAGAGCTTGGCGATCATCGGGTCGTAGTACATGGAGATTTCAGCGCCTTCGAAGACACCGGTATCGTTGCGGATGATCAGATCGCCAGTCCGGCCCTCTGCCGGTGGCCGGTAACGCGTCAGGCGGCCGATCGAGGGCAGGAAGTTGCGGTAGGGATCTTCGGCATAGAGACGGCTTTCCACCGCCCAGCCATTCAACCTGATGTCCTTCTGGGCGAAGGGCAGTTTCTCGCCTGATGCAACGCGGATCATCTGCTCGACGAGATCGATGCCGGTCACGAGTTCCGTCACCGGATGCTCAACCTGCAGGCGGGTATTCATTTCGAGGAAATAGAAATTGCGGTTGCGGTCGACAATGAACTCCACCGTGCCGGCGCTCTGATAGTCGACAGCCTTTGCGAGCGCCACCGACTGCGCGCCCATGGCTGCACGGGTCTTCTCATCGAGGAAAGGCGAGGGCGCTTCTTCGGCGACCTTCTGGTTCCGGCGCTGGATGGAGCATTCGCGCTCGCCGAGATAGACGACATTGCCATGCGCATCCGCCAGCACCTGGATTTCGATATGGCGCGGATCGACCACATATTTCTCGATGAAGACGCGGTCGTCGCCGAAGGAACTCTTGGCTTCCGAGCGGGCGCGGTCGAAGCCGTCGCGCACCTCCGCCTGATTCCAGGCAATGCGCATACCCTTGCCGCCGCCGCCGGCTGATGCCTTGATCATCACGGGATAGCCGATCTCAGCGGCGATCTTTTCGGCATGCGCCACGTCATCGATCACCCCGAGATAACCGGGCACGGTCGAGACCTTGGCGGCATTGGCGAATTTCTTCGATTCGATCTTGTCGCCCATCGCCATGATCGCCCTGGGCTTCGGGCCGATGAAGATGATGCCTTCCTTCTCCAGCGCCTCGCAGAAGGAAGCGCGCTCCGACAGGAAGCCATAGCCGGGGTGCACGGCTTCGGCACCGGTCTCTTTGCAGGCAGCGATTATCTTTTCGGCAACGAGATAGCTTTCGGCAGCCGGGGCAGGGCCAATGTGGACGGCCTCATCGGCCATTTCGACATGCAGGGCATCCCGATCCGCATCCGAATAGACCGCAACGGTGGCAATGCCCATGCGGCGCGCGGTTTTGATCACGCGGCAGGCAATCTCGCCGCGATTCGCGATCAGGATTTTCTTGAACATCGAGACTCCACCCAGGAAATGCGTTCCGGAGTTTTACGCATAAAAAGCCGGAACGTACAATTGGGCTGAAGAATCAGGGCGGGCTGAGATATTACAGGCGATCAGGCAACCGCGGCAGCGACGACCGGCTCTTCGTCGATGATGCGCAGCCAACGGCTGCGTTTCGGCTCGGCATAATCTCTGATTTCGACCGCAGCCATGATCTCGCCCCAGCGCTGATGATTGGCGCCTGGTAGCGTTGCCGCCTCGATGCGCTGCAGAACGCCATATTCGACCGGCGAAACGCCGATGACGCCGCCTTCGCTGACGCTTCTCAAAACGCGCATGACATAGTCGACATCCTGGCGTGTGATGCTCTTGCGGTCGGTAGCGCGGGTCAGTTTGTAGCCGCCGATATCCTCTGATAGCGCCAAGCGGAGCTGATCGAGCGCGAGCGCCCGCAGCTCATCGGGCACATGGGCGCTGAGTTCCATGACGTGCAGGACGAGCTCAAGCTCGAGCGCGGAATTGACAACGCCGTCGGTCGTGAACATGCGCATGATCCATGCGACATTTATTTCGTCCAGTGAGCCCTGCGGATAGGTATAATCGACGATGAAGCCTGCCAGCTGTTCCACGAAGAACGCGTTCCATTCCGAGCATTTTTCGGGGCAGGAATTATTGAGCGCCAACATCACCACGACATCATCGGATGTCCGGATTCCCTCCGGAAAGGTATGTTTGCGCAGCAGCACAATGTCCTCGGCCGTCAGCCGATGCTTACCGGCGATGACACACGCCGGAAAAGCGAGACGGAACTCACTCATCTTTTATCTCCAGACTTCATCATGAAGCCGGAAGTGGTTTTATCGATGCCGAATTGAAGATCCCTCAAGAAGGAGGGTTAACCTTGGATTGGCCGTTTCATTCGGATTTTAACGACCGTGCCTGCAAACGCTCGCGCCAGATGATAAAAAGACCCGATGCAACTATGATGGCGATGCCGATCCATTTGGAAACATTCGGAAAATCGCCGAAGAGGGCGTAGCCGAGCACGGTCGCCGAAATGATCTCGAAATACTGGAACGGCGCAAGCAGCGACAGCGGCGCCAGGCGGAAAGCCTTAACAACCAGCATGTGCGCATAGCCCGAGATCGTGCCGAGAATGACCAGCAGCGCGAGGCCGAGCCAGGAGGCGGGCAGGGAGGGAGTGAAGTCGGCATTGCCGATGCTGCTTCCGACAAACATTGCGCTCGCCATGAAGATCGTACCGCCGATACCCGACATCGTTTGCATCGTCAGCGGCGAATCCGCCTCGCCAATCGCACGGTTGAGGAAGAGATAAAGCGAGAAGAGGAAGGCGCAGAAAACCGGCAGCAGTGCCTTCAGGCCAAAGATCTCATAGCTTGGCTGGATGACGATCATCGCGCCGCAGAAACCGACGACGATTGCCATCCAGCGGCGCCAACCGACCCTGTCTCCCAGAAACAGTGCCGAGAGCGCTGTCAGCATGAAGGGCTCGACGAAGTAGATGGCGAAGACATCGGCGAGCGGCATGTATTTGACCGCGACGAAGAAAAGCAGGCTGGCTGCGCCATGCAGCGCACCGCGCAGGAGGTTCATCCACGGGCGCTTGGCGGACAGCGCCTGCATGCCGAACATGGCAAAGAGGATCGGCAGAGTGCAGACCAGCTGGAAGAAGAAGCGGTAGAAGGTTACCTGTCCAGGCGACATGCCCTCGAAGGTCGCCATGTATTTGGCGATCGCGTCCATCGTCGGCAGGATGGCCATGGCGCCAGCCATGATAGCCATGCCCTGGAGCGGATTCTGTGCGGAGGGAGATTGGGACATGAGGGCTGCTTCTTGCGGATGACGTCATCAACCACAGGAAGGTCATTCAATCAAGGACTGGCAATCAAGGACAGTGCCCCGTATCGCTGACGGTTTCGCCGAAGATCTCTTCGAAGGCAGCACGCAGGCGGATATCGGCATCGGCCATCATCACCGGCAGGCCGAGATCGACGAGGCTGGTAACGCCGAAGGCCGAGATGCCGCAGGGCACGATGCCGGTGAAATGATCAAGATCGGGATCGACGTTCAGCGACAGGCCGTGGAACGTCACCCATTTGCGCAGGCGGATGCCAAGTGCGGCGATCTTGTCTTCCGCCATGGTGCCGTCAGGCAATAGCGGCCTCTCCGGCCGGCGGACCCAGACACCGACACGATCCTCGCGCCGTTCACCGCGCACGTTCATCGAATCGAGCGTCCGGATGATGACTTCTTCCAGTGCTGCGACGAAGGCGCGGACATCCTGCCGGCGGCGCTTGAGATCAAGCATGACATAGGCAACACGCTGGCCGGGACCGTGATAGGTATATTCACCGCCGCGGCCGGTGGCGAAGACTGGAAAGCGATCCGGCTCGACGAGATCCTTGGCATCGGCACTGGTGCCGGCCGTATAGAGCGACGGATGCTCCAGCAGCCAGACAAGCTCGTCGCCGCCTTCGGCAATATCAGCTACCTCCCGCTCCATCGTCTCTACCGCTTCCACATAGGGCACGAGCTCATCCGAGATGCGCCAGCGAACGGGGCGCGAACCAAGTTTCGGGAGCATAGAGAAATCGAGATCGGTGCGTAGCATGACAGTCCTTGGCGCCATCACGCAAAGAGGGGCGCGGCGCGGGCTTCTATATGGACTCGGGCGAAGAGTGATTCAATTGTTCTTTGCTGCAGGCGGCTTTTCAGCACGGAGCTTCTACGCGCCAATCAGTCCATGATGAAATGCGGAACGAAGCGGGAGACGGAACGCTATGCCGCCGATCATGGTCTGGCGGCAAATCGATCAGAGTCCTTGCAGGAGCTGGACCCGGCACTGTAGGGAAGGTCCTGCACGGAGAAGGTAATGGGCAGGATAATCAAGCGGGCAGCAGATCTACTCATCACCGATGAGAATGAGCCGGTAAAAAGCAGGCTTCGCGAACGCGGCGCAGCGCAACGCCCAGCGATGCTCGACAACTTCCTGAACTTGCTGGTCCGGGCGATGCTGAATCCCTCGGCTTCGACGATGGCGAGCTTTGTCGCGGGTAAGGTCTTTCAAAAGCTCGAGCGTACAGGAACGCTGCGCGACACGCGGCTCCAGGATACCGGAACCCCTTCAGGCCTTGAGGCGGCACTTCAAAACGCAATCGCGACTGGCGACTTCTACTCCGAGATAGCGCAGTGCGTTTGGCGCCTTGCCGAATCGCTCGTGTGGATCAGAGGCAGAAGTGGACCATTTGCCAGCCTCAACTTTGAGAAGGCCCATGCCCATAGCGTGATCGTTGGGCCAGGTGGCCTGGAGGACCGGACGGATATCCGGGTTGGCCTTACATATATGGAACCCTACAGCCGTTTCCCGGATCACGTCCAACGGTTTTCACGGGCCTTCCTGCTGCTTTCCCCATGCGAACTTTCAATAGCCGGAGAGAACTGGTTTTCGACCGGAATAGGCGGTGTCTTCGCTGCTGAAGCCGGACAGTCGTTTGCCATGCGTTGCACCACTACTCCGCTTCTCGCGGTCTGGTGTCACGTTGAAGAGGCGGGAAGATAAAGCGCCGGACGACCGCGCCGATTCCGGTGACGGACGATATGAGATGAGTCGCGTATCAATGATGGTCAAAGAGCCAGCACAGTCTCTTTGTCAGATCAGAGATTCGAGGGCGTTGGAAAAGCAGACCGGCACGCCGAGGACTCAGTCTTGGAGGGATTGAACTGAGATGATCACGGGAGCTGCCGAAGAGAGGTGCGAACGTCGAACATCGATCAAATCGGTCGCTTTTTTTGCGCGGTCACACAAACAGAGCCAATAAAAGTATGGTTCTGGCGTAGCTGAAATAGTGCGGAGAAAAAAATATTCGCACTCGTCAAAAAAATATAGTCAAAACAATACCCCTAGGAGGGGAATGGTGCGGTCGAGAAGACTCGAACTTCCACGGGTTGCCCCACAGCGACCTCAACGCTGCGCGTCTACCAATTCCGCCACGACCGCATCGTGGTAGGGCCGATTTGCGTCGGCGAGGCAGCATGTAGCAAAAGCCTCAGAGGTACACAAGCGCGATGTGACAGTTTTTTTTAAAAGCTTGTCCGAGGTGTGGATTACGCCGCAGGAGACATTGAAATTACAAAAGAAAAGGGCCGGAAACCGGCCCTTTCTCGGATTATGTCAGTGCATTGCGCGGCATGCTTCGGTGCGGCTTGCTCCGCTATCGGCGCCTTTCTGGTGGGAGCCCTTCGGGCCGACCATGCTGTGGCAGTCCGGCAGCGGCTTGATGCTGGCGGTCGCGGTGTTGTCGACTTTCGCCGGCTTCGTCATCGCTGTCGGCGAGAAGCCATCGCTGTCATTCGTGTAGTCGCTGGAATAGGCAGGGGCCGCCGCATGAGTCGGGTAGTGCATGGGCTTGGCCGGTGCGACCGGGGTCTGGTATAGGCCGTCGCCATCATTTGAATAGTCGTCATTGTACTTCGTCTGAGCGAAGGCTGCACTGGCCAGGCTGACGGCAAACAGGGTGGCGGCGGCAGCGATTTTCATGCGCATGGGTCATCTCCTCAATCTCTTGTTGCAAGCAACAACATAAAACCAACCCTCGGCAAGCTCAGTTCGCTCCCCAATTCGGGCAAATTTGTGAGAAAGATGACGGCCATGTTGCGACGTTTTGTCCGAATGAAATCACATATTTGTCAATGCTTTTGAGGGGTACGTTACCTTAGCCGGCACAGTTAATTGCCTGAGATGTCAACGCTTTCATCCGAAGAGCAATTTTGCAATCTTTAATTGATTAACTATTTGTAATTTTAGAGACGGAAAAACCGGAAAGCAGGCAGCTTTCCGGTCGTGAAATGTGGCTATTTCGTGTTTTTTGCCTTAGTCTTCATTCGGGATGTGGGCATCGACACCTGTCATCTGCAGCCGGTTACGCACATGGTGGACACCGTCCACCGACAGAGCGCCGAGCTCGACCTTGCGGGCGATGCCGATCGTTTCGACCGACCCGTCCAGCGTCACGGTATGCCCGTCGGCGTGAACCTCGACGCTGTCGATATCTACCTCGGGGATATTTTCCAGATTTTCGGTCACGCGGGCCTCGAGATCGTCGCTCTCGTCGCGGTCGATGGTATCAGGCTCGAGCGAATCCTTCAGGCGATTTTCATTGCCGTCCTCGTCCGTGCCGTCGATGCGGAAGCCGCCGTTGCGGTCACGGTCGAAATTGGCCGAGGTTTCGCCATAGGCACGGTTTTCGGTTGCTGCGGCTTTCGCACCGCTGCCGTCGGCATAAGGCCAGCCGTCGTCCAGATTGCGCTCCTCGAAGTCGCGATAATCCTCTTCGCGGGAAAGCGAGGTCTTGTCAGTGATCTTTGGCATTTCCGTCTCCTTCCGGTTCCATTCTGCAAGGCAAACGCCGGAAGGGCGTTATTGGTTCGACCGATTGCGGCGCTACCCTCAGCTTTTCATTCTCTCCCACTTTTTGATCAGCCGGTCACGCTTCAGCCGCGACAGGCGCTGCAGCCAGAAAATGCCGTCGAGCTGATCGACCTCGTGCTGGACGCAGATGGCGAGGAAGTCCGATGCCTCTTCTTCGTGGTGATGGCCCTGGAGATCCTGATAGTGAAAGCGGATCGCCTTCGGGCGTGTGACCTCGTCCGTCGCACCCGGCATCGAGACGCTGCCCTCCATATGGATCATCGTCTCGTCTGAAAACCAGGTGATGTCGGGATTGACATAGATGCGCACGCCGTCGGCCTTGTCGAGTTCCAGCACCGTCAGCCGCTCAAAGACGCCGATATGGGCAGCGGTGATGCCGACACCGGGTGCCGCCCGCATCGTCTGCAACAGGTCGTCGGCAAGCCCTGACAGGGCCGAATCGAACGACATTACCGGGGCGCAGACCGTCTTCAGGCCGGGATGCGGATAACGGAGAATCGGGCGGATCGGCACAGCTAAGCTTCCTTTCGGCAAATGGCAGCGGAAACTATAGCCGACCACAGGCATTGTCATCAGAAAGCATGTGTTTGAGCTTTACGGCAGAAATGCTTTGGGCTAGCAGGTCGATAAGGAATCCCGCGGCCGCAAGGGCAGGGCGGAATTCGCTTATCCGCTTGTTGACAATGCATTTTCAGCCGACATTTTCCAATGCGGCTCGATAGTCTTTGAAATCAGATGCGAGGGCGGCATATGACGACGACCGATACCGAAGACCGCCGCAAGCGTCCGACCGACGAAGAAGTCGATATCTATAATGAAGATGGCAATGTGCGCAGCGATTTCCTGGCGCGCCTGGGTGCAGCCATCGCCGATCGCGATACGCTGTTTCTTCGCCAGAACGTCGCGCGCCTGCACGAATCGGAGATAGGCGACCTCCTGGAATCGATCCAGCCGGATCAGCGCCTGGCGCTGGTGCGCCTGCTCGGCGACGATTTCGACATGACGGCGCTGACCGAAGTGGACGAGACGATCCGCCGCGAGATCGTCGACCAGCTGCCGAACGAGCAGATCGCCGCGGCCATCGGCGAACTGGATTCGGACGACGCGGTCTACATTCTCGAAGACCTCGACAAGGAAGACCGGGAAGAGATCCTCGCGCAGCTGCCGTTTACGGAGCGGGTGCGCCTTCGCCGCGCGCTCGATTATCCCGAAAGCTCGGCCGGCCGCCGCATGCAGACGGAATTCGTCGCCGTGCCGCCGTTCTGGACGGTCGGACAGACGATCGACTACATGCGCGACGAGGAGGATCTGCCCTATTCCTTCTCGCAGATCTTCGTCATCGACCCGACCTTCAAGTTGCTCGGGGCCGTCGATCTCGATCAGATCCTGCGCACCAAGCGGCAGAACAAGATCGAAGCCATCATGCGGGAAACGAACCATCCGATCCCCGCCGAGATGGACCAGGAAGAGGCCGCCCAGCTCTTCGAACAGTACGACCTCCTGTCTGCAGCTGTCGTCGATGAGAACGAACGGCTCGTCGGCGTGCTCACCATCGACGACGTGGTCGACGTCATCCACGAAGAGGCGGACGAGGACATCAAGCGTCTCGGCGGTGTGGGCGACGAAGAACTGTCCGACAACGTGATCTCGACCGTGCGCTCGCGCTTCCTCTGGCTGTTGATCAACTTGGGCACGGCGATGCTGTCTGCAAGCGTCATCGGCCTCTTCGACGGCTCGATCGAGAAGATGATTGCGCTTGCAGTGCTGATGCCTATCGTTGCCTCCATGGGCGGCAACGCCGGCACGCAGACCATGACCGTGACCGTGCGTGCACTCGCAACCCGTGACCTCGATATCTACAATGCCGGCCGCATCATCCGCAGAGAGGCGGGCGTCGGCATCCTGAACGGAATGCTCTTCGCCTTGCTGCTGGGCTTGATCGCCGGCACCTGGTTCCACAATTACCAGCTTGGCGCCGTCATCGGGGCGGCGATGATCATCAATCTGATTGCAGCAGCCCTTGCCGGCATCCTGCTGCCGCTGCTGCTCGACAAGATGGGAGCGGACCCTGCGATCGCCTCGTCCGTCTTCGTCACGACCGTCACCGACTGTACCGGCTTTTTCGCCTTCCTCGGCTTAGCGACATGGTGGTTCGGCATCTGAACAGATGCCTAAATTGACTATTACGTAAAAGTCAATATTATGTCAGGCGGATGACGGGGATGCCATGCTGGTGAACAAGTACTATACCATAACGGAGCTGACGCGCGAATTCGGAGTATCGACGCGCACGCTTCGCTTCTATGAAGACGAAGGTTTGATCCAACCGGAACGCCGCGGACGCACGCGGCTGTTCCGTCCTGCCGACCGGCGGCTCATTCAGGAAATCCTGCGCGGCCGGCGCATCGGCTTCACCATTGCCGAAATCCGCGAGATCATTCAGGTCTACAAGGAGCCGCCGGGCGAGCTCGGCCAGCTCAAACTGTTGATGAAGCGTGTGGACGAGAAGCGCGAAGACCTGCGCCAGAAGCGCAAGGATATCGACGAAACGATCACCGAGCTCGACAATATCGAGGAGTCCTGCCTTGGCCGCCTCGCCGAGATCGGCGTCACGACCTGATCACTGTTGGGGCTCGGGCTGCGACTGCGGCGCGGGTTCTATTTCGGCGCTGCACTGGGTGGCAAGCACCATAATTCTCTCATCATCCGCCTTGACCGCGCCTGTCTGGAACGGCGTCAAGAGCTGTTGTGCCTGCAACTGGTCGAGCGTGCACTGGCAAAAGCTGCGGCAGAGCGCTTCGCCCTGTTCGACCGTGCAAGACGTATTGCACTGGCGCAGATATGTCGCTGCCGGATCGGGTTTCGGCGGCGCGATGATGAAGGTCAGGCCATAAGCGATGGCGATCAATACCGGCTGATGAATGAGGTAGAAGGCGAGGCTGTGGCGGCCGAGGCGCGCAAGCCATGTTCCACCCGTGCCCAATGATGCCAGTCTCTGGGGCAGCTTCGTGCGGAAGGAAAGACGGGCGAGGCTCATGCCCAGAAAGAAGGGCGTCGCCCAGGGAAAGAGCGGCACAAAATCGTTCGACCGGTCTGGGGTGGCCGCAAAGCCGAGCCAGGCCAGATATTTCGGGTCGAAAAGGTGCGTATCCAGCACGCCGGGCATGACGAAGGCGTCGACAATCCAGGCGACGAACAGCGCCAGCGTGACGAGCAGCGTCACGGGCAAGGGCAGGCGCAGAAAAGCCACGCCGATGAGGCTCAGAGCCGCAATGGAATGCAGGATGCCGAAATAGATCCATTCGCCGGGCACGAAGTAGCGTGTCGCGGCGGATATGACCACGGCTGCGCCGGCGACCATAGCGAAACGCTTCCAGAAGGAAGGCCAGCGGATTTCGGGCCGGCTTGATAGCACCAGGCTGATGCCGACGATGAAGAGGAAGGTGGTGGCGATCGCGCGGGCATAGATCTTCAGCCAGCCGGTTTCGGCGGTCCCGGGCTGCAGATAGCCCATGAATTCCAGATCCCAGCTGAAATGGTAGGTGGCCATGGCAATAAGCGCGGCGCCGCGCGCCGTATCCACAAGGCCGATGCGCGGTGGCCTCTGCGGGGCCGTCGCTTCCGTTGCCGACACTATCATTCACAATCCCTCGGACAGCTCATCACCGTCACTCGCTGACGGCTTGTTGCGCTGAACAGGAGAAAGGTGGAGATTTGGTGGCGGGTTCGCGTCCATGATGGCGAGGCGCGCTTCCGAAAAGAACTGCCGTCGGGTCAGGACCACAATGACCATGGCCGTCGTACCCATAAAAACATAGGGATTGATGAACCAGCCGAGATAACCGATCGACAGGAAGATTGCCCTGAGCCCTTCGTTGAAATGGCCGCCGGCGATGACATTCATGCGGATGACACGCTCCGCGGCGCGCTCGGCGGCGATCATGTCCTTCTCCGAGTCATGCACCATCGGAATGCCGCCGAAGAGAATGGTGCAATAGTTGAAGAGGCGATAGGACCAGCCGAACTTGAAGAAGGCGTAGCCGAAGAGGGCAGCAAGGCCGCCGACCTTCATTTCAAAGACGGCATGTCCGCTGTGGAAGACGAAGGGCAGGTCGGCGAAGACGGCATCCACCTTTTCCGTGGCGCCGAGCAGCGCAAAGCAGCTGCCGACCGCGAAGATGGATGTCGAGGCAAAAAAGGCTGTGCCGTTCTGCAGCCCTGCCATGATCTGGGTGTCGATCATCTTCAAATCGCGACGCAGGGAGTTATATATCCATTCACGCCGCCGCTCCGCCATGGCGTGGGTAAGGCTGGTGCGCCCGAAGAAGGTCTGACCGTGCAGCAGCCAGGAATAGCCCATCCAGATAAAGATAAAGAAGGCAAGCGCGATATAGTCCGCCGTCGTCATCATCAGCGAGTCAGTTCCCATATAAATGCGGCCACTCTATAGATGCATTCGAATGCTGCAATGACCGGCAAGATGAGAATTGCTGGCAAGATGGTCTGCTTTTAACTAGTGTCCGGCCGGATGTCGCACCGGTTCAAGGCGATGTCGGTCCGTCACGCGGATACCGAGCCTGGCTCGCATAGTCTGCATCGTGAATTTTAGAAGGCGCCCCCATGTTTCTTTCGGTATTCGATGTATTCAAGATCGGGGTGGGGCCGTCGAGTTCGCACACGATGGGGCCGATGACGGCTGCCAATCGGTTCCTTGACCTCATCCTGTCCAACGAATGGCCGCGTCCTTCCATTGGCGCGCAGGTGACTGCCATCAAGGTCAGCCTGCATGGTTCGCTCGCCCATACGGGGATCGGCCACGGAACGGGCAGGGCGGTCATCCTCGGGCTGATGGGCGAAGCGCCCGACAAAGTCGATCCCGATCACATGGATGCCATCATCGATGGGGTTGAAAAGAGCGGCCGGATCACGCCGGAGGGGCATCCGGCCTATCAGTTCCAGCCGAAGACGGACCTGATCTTCGACAAGAAGCAGCCGCTGCCGGGCCATGCGAATGGCATGACCTTTTCCGCCTATGACAAGGACGGACGGCTTCTCGTCAAGCGCATCTATTATTCCGTCGGCGGTGGCTTCGTCGTCACCGATACGGAGCTGGAGCAGATGCGGGCGCGCAAGAAAGCATCGCAGGGCAATTACAAGGTGCCCTATCCCTTCGCCAGCGCCAAGCAGATGCTGGAAATGGCCGAACGTTCCGGCCTGTCGATCGCACAGATGAAACGCGCCAATGAGGAAAGTCAGCGCAGCCGCGAGGAGCTGGATTCCGGCCTCGACCGTATCTGGGAAGCGATGCGCTCCTGTATCGAGCGCGGACTGAAGGTCGAAGGCATCATGCCCGGCGGTCTGAACGTCAGGCGCCGCGCAAAGCATATTCACGACAAGCTGCAGGAGGAGTGGCGCAGCAACCGCGTCAACCCGCTGCTCGCCAATGACTGGCTGAGCGTCTACGCGATGGCGGTCAACGAGGAGAATGCTGCCGGCGGGCGTGTCGTGACGGCGCCGACTAATGGCGCGGCAGGCGTCATTCCCGCCACGATCCGCTATTACGAGCATTTCCACGAAGACTGGGACCAGAAGGGTATCCACGACTATCTGCTGACCGCAGCGGCGATCGGCGGCATCATCAAGCACAATGCGTCGATCTCGGGCGCGGAGGTCGGCTGTCAGGGCGAGGTCGGCTCGGCCGCCGCCATGGCAGCCGCCGGCCTCGCAGCCGTCATGGGCGGCACGCCGGCTCAGATCGAAAATGCCGCGGAAATCGCGCTCGAACACCATCTCGGCATGACCTGCGATCCGATCGCCGGTCTGGTGCAGGTTCCCTGCATCGAACGCAATGCGCTGGGTGCGGTAAAGGCGGTCACGGCCGCATCGCTCGCAGTGAAGGGCGACGGCCAGCATTTCGTCCCGCTCGACGCCTGCATCGAGACCATGCGCCAGACCGGCTACGACATGAGTGAGAAATATAAGGAAACCTCGACCGGAGGTCTGGCCGTCAACGTCGTCGAATGCTGAGTTTGCGGACGGCTGATGTTAAAGCGCGTCGCGATCTTTCAGATTTCGCGCTTTAGCTCTTTGCCTCATGTCGTTATCGCAAAACCGCTGCACAGTTTTGCGAGACATGCTTTAGCCGCTTGACGCTGCCGGTCAAAAGGATTTCAACGGCAGCATGGCACTAAATCTCATCAAGCTCTGCGTCGGCTGCGACTCGATCGAAGACCTGCGTGAATGGGTGGCCGAGCGCTCGTTGCGCGCCATGGCTGCCGGACTGGAACCACACTCAGTCCACACGACCCGCATGGTGCCGAAGCGCGTGGAAGAACTGATCGACGGTGGTTCGCTCTATTGGGTGATCAAGGGTCAGGTCCAGGCGCGCCAGAAGATCCTCGACATCCAGACGTTTACCGATGGAGAAGGGATCGGCCGCTGCCATCTGATACTCGGTCCGGAGGTGATCGAAACCTCGGTTCAGCCGAAGCGAGCCTTCCAGGGCTGGCGTTATTATCCGACCGAAGATGTGCCACGCGATCTCGACAGCCTCGGCGCCGGCATTGCAGAACTGCCCGCGGATCTTCGCCGCGAGCTTTCGGAACTCGGCCTACTCTAAAATACTTCAGCGCAGGCGCAGCACGACCGGCGAATGGCCGTCAGGTGACGTGATGTGCAGATGGATATACGCCTCAGGCTGCGAATAGCGCCAGGCGCGCGCACCATGGCACAGCAATAGGTTGATCAGATCACGGGTCTTCGGCGACTTCGCCTTCGGACGCTGCAGGCCGATTTCGGCAAGCCGGAGCGCTGCTTCGTGCAGCGGATGCAGGCCGGAGCGCCCTTTGTTGACCGCCCGGCGCCCCGCAGGCGCATTTGGAACATTCTCGTTGATCGACATCATCTTCCTCGTACGCAATACAAATCGAACTAGGATCGACTGCCGGCAGCGCGAACACCGCAGCCGGCAGGCAGGTACGCCGCCAAATCAGTCATAGGCAGCGCTGGATATCTCATTGGGCAGCCGCCCAGCACTTCACACCGGCCTTCTTGAGAGCCTTGCAGGCATTGACTGCATCACGCTGGCCATCGAAACCGCCAAAGCGGGCGCGATAGATCTGATCGCCGTCATTGGCATAGGCAACAGCGAAGGGCTTGGCGGAGTTCAGTGCGCTGCCGCCCTTGGCCTTGGCGTTTGCCAGAAGGTCCATCGCCAATTCACGGCTTGACGAGACGCCAATCTGGACAACCCATCCAGACGGCTGCGGCACTTCCTTCGCGGCAACCTCCTTGGCCGGCGTCGCCTTGGTAGAAGCGGTCGTCAGATCGTCGACGGAAGTATCGCCCTGTTCCGGCGGGACATAGGCGGGAGCCGGTGTCGGCACGGCGACCGATGCCTGTTCCTGCTGCTTGACCGTGGCCGTCTTGATCGCGACCGTCTTGACCTTGGTCGGGGACGGCATCGGTTGCGTCAGCAATGGATTATCGGTCTTAGGTGCTGCGGTTTCCGCATAGGCAACCTCGGTGCTTGCCTGCTGATAGCGGCTGTCCGGAAGCGGTCCCTTATGCGGCAGGCCGAGGTCGGCTGCGGCCGCCGTCACCGGCACCTGATCTGCGGTAATCGTCTTCTTCTGCGCCACCTGGGCAACCTTGGCCGGGGAAACCGGAGCAGGCGTCTCAATCATCTCGGGTACCGGCTTCGACTGGGCGACAAGCGCGCCGCTCATGGAAGCCTTCGGCATGTAGGTGGCGAGCAGCTTGCGCATCTGCGAGTCGCGGGCAGGAGTGGATGCACCGCCGAGAACCACGCCGACGATCGACTTGCCGTCGACCTGCAGCGAACTGACCAGATTGAAGCCGGCAGCGCGGGTGTAACCGGTCTTGATGCCATCGACGCCGCGGACGGAGCCGACGAGGCGGTTATGGCTGCGGATCACGCGATTGCCGAACTTGAAGGCGCGCGCAGAGAAATAACCGTAATATTGCGGGAAATGCTGGCGAAGGGCGATGCCCAGGCGGGCCTGGTCGCGCGCCGTCGTCATCTGCGCGGTATTCGGAAGGCCGTTGGCGTTGCGATACGTCGTGCGCGTCATGCCGAGCGCATGGGCCTTGGCCGTCATCATCTGGCCGAAACGGTCTTCCGTGCCGCCGAGCATTTCGCCGAGCGCGGTCGCGGCGTCATTGGCAGACAACGTCACCAGGCCGAGGATACCCTGCTCAACGGTAATCGTACTGCCGGCGCGCACGCCAAGCTTGGTCGGCGCCTGGGCTGCCGCATGAGCGGAGAAGGGGACAGGCGTGTCGAGGCGGATGCGGCCCTGCTCAAGGGCCTCGAAGGTCATGTAGAGCGTCATCATCTTCGTGAGCGATGCCGGGTACTGAAGACGGTCGGCATTCTCGCTGTAGAGAACATTTCCCGTCCGGGCGTCGACGACGATACCGGCATATTTAGGATTTGCAGCTTCCGCTTCGGCATTGACCGAGTCGACCGCGACGATCGCGATAGCCATCGAAAGGATCGTCAGTACCTTTGCGAGGAAACCGGCAGACCGCGGCGATGATACGGAGGAGATTGACCTTGACACTATTCCACTCTTCGCTTGCATTTCTGATGTTTGGCGGGCCACGCACCCCCTGCTGCGCAACCGGCCGTCTTCGAAGACTACCGGTTCAGCGTTACCAATCCGTTTATGATGAATCGTTTCTTCAGACATCGGAGGGGATTTTAGCGAGCTGTTGCAGTCCGGCTCACCAGCCGGGTCTCGACAAAACTCCTGATCGCGGCATCAATGTGGTCCCAGTCAGCCAAATGACGGCTCGAGAACCGGTAAAGCACACTTAAATCCTTGCCGACCTTGATATCGCGCTGGCAATCTCCGCTGGTCGCCGTTTCCGCAGACGAGGGCAGGACGCAGCGAACGACATAATCGGCTGCGCCTTCGCGCGGCGCAGCCAGCAGCACTTCGCCGTTGTAACCGGCATCGGCACGCAGGCGGTGCAGTGTCAGGCCATGCGCAAAGGCTTCCGGCGCGCCGTCCATTAGATGCGAATAGATCGGCTCCAGCCGGCCCGACATGTCCCGCGACATCGTTCCTTGGGTGATCTGCAGGAAAATCAGGCCCGAAGATTGGACGACATCATCGAAACGCTGGCGCGTTTCCTTGCTGTAGCCCTGCATTTCCGGCCAGGTAAGGTAGAGATCAGCCCGTTCGGCCGCGCCGTCATGACGTTCACTGGGGAAGCGAATCGTATTGGCGGGCAGGCCGATCGTATCGCGGCCGATTGTCAGGGTAATGCCTGTGGTGCCTTCCGTATTGCCGGCAAGAGAGATGTGACGGCCGAACCAGCGGCCGGCAACGCTGATGGCAACCGTCAGCAGCGCCAGAACCGCAATCGTCGCGGTGACACGGACCAGGAAGCGGGTCGAAAGAAGGGGTTGCTCACCAGGATGGCCCGCGGCGGAATGGCTCATCATCGTCCTCGGATATCGGGCCGCCGCAGGAAGAACGCGAGTCGTCGGGTGCCGGTTGTGAATCTCTCCATGATGATGAGATGACGGGGTTAACGAGGCGTTAACCCTATCGAGCAGAGCAGCCACAAAAGAAGCGAGCCGTTCCCGGGACAGCGGGAACGGCTCTGGGCGCCGGTCGGGACGGGGATGCGGGACTGACCGGGGCCGGTATGCCTGTTACTTCACGCTGCCGACCGCGACGGCGCGGCCATCCTGCAGCTTCGTCCAGCGGGCCGGATCGTCGGCGGACTGGCGCTTCAGGTAGGTGTATTCGGTATCCGACCACAGCAGCACCTTGTTGCGCATGTTGTCGAGAACGAAGTCGCCGTGATCGGTGCGAACCGTAAGCACCGCATGGCCTTCGCCATTCGGCTGCAGCACGACAGTCATCAGCGTGTCTGATGGAGAGAAGCCGGCATCGATCAGCATCTTGCGCTTCAGCAACGCGAAATCCTCACAGTCGCCGACGGTGCGCGGATAGGCCCAGCGCTCTTCGACACCGTAGATCTCTTTGTCCGTCATCGGCTGGATGGTGGAGTTGACCGTGTAGTTGACCTTGAGAATCTCCTTCCAGCGATCCTCGGTCAGGATTGCCGGGCCGGCATCGCCGCCGGCATAGGCGCATTCGCTCGGATTGGCCTGACAGAATTCATAGTGCCCGATCGGCGGGCTCGCATTGCCTGCAAGTGTCATGCTGGCGGGTGATGCCTGTCCTGCGCCCGCCATTGCCACTGTCATGCCAACGGCCAGAAGGCCGCGTTTCAGTAGATTTCGAATTGACATTATCGTCTCCCCGTTATGAGGATGACAATGACACGGACGTTTTTATCTCACGCAAAATTACGCAATAGAATTAAAGGCTTACTTGAATCAAATGCGCGTCGAACTTGATTCAAATTCAGCTCGAATACGCCTAAAATTAAAGACGCATTCGTCTCGAATTCGATTAAAATTGAAGGATCGGGAAAAACGCTTTCGAACCGAAAATGGCCGGAAACCGGACAGGGCGTTAACGATTTTCGACAGGCTGGGTAAATTTCTGCGACGAGTTGCACCGGAAACTGCGGCTGGCGGCAATCCTGTTGAAGCGCACAAACAGGCGTCATGGCCGCCCTAAAGGCGATTCCGCCTCATTTCCCAATCTTCAACCGGAAAAATAATTTCGTCAGAGATCGCGAAATCTGTTCGTCGCAGCGACGATCGCGACGGCAATATCAGCATTTGCAGTGGAATGGGCCGCTTTCGGCAGCACAATGATCTCGGCGCCGGGCCATGCGCGGGCAAGTTCCCAGGCGGTGACAAGCGGTGCTTCTATATCGAAACGTCCGTGGATGAGGAGCCCGGGAATGCCCGCGAGGCGACCGGCATTTTCCAGGAGTGTGCCGTCTTCTAACCACGCACCCTCACGGAAATAGTGGGTGATGATGCGGGCGCGCGTCAGAAGATAGCGCGGATCGGACCAGCGCCGGGGCAGGCCGGCGGGATCGGCAAGCAGGATCGTCGCCGCTTCCCATTCGTGCCAGTCGCGCGCCGCCTTCAGCCGCACCTGCTCTTCGGGAGCGTTGAGCAGTCTGTGATAGGCGCTCACCCGGTCGATGCTGCGGAGTGCCGGCGGCAGCGCCTCACCGAACCGGTGCCATTCCTCCGGAAAGAGCGGCGCCATGCCGCGATAAAGCCAGTCGATCTCGGAACGCCGTGTCGTGGTGACCCCGGCAATGACGATGCCACCGACATGGTCGGGATGGGATTGCGCATAGGCGAGCGCCAGCGTCGAGCCCCAGGAATTTCCGAAGATGATCCACCGATCTACGCCGAAGAGGCTGCGCAGCCTCTCGATATCCCCGATGAGGTGGGCGGTCGTATTGCGAGAGAGGTCGGTTGCTGCGTCAGCGGCATTCGGCAGGCTGCGCCCGCAATTGCGCTGATCGAAGAGGATGATGCGGTAGGCGGACGGATCGAAATAGCGCCGTGCAGCGGTGGAGCAGCCGGAACCCGGTCCGCCATGCAGGACGAGTGCTGTCTTGCCCGCCGGATTGCCGCAGGCCTCCCAATAGACGAGGTTGCCGTCGCCCGTGTCGAGCAAGCCGTGTTCATGAGGTTCGATTTCGGGAAACAGGATTGACATGACCGCGCCACTGGTTGAGGCGCGCTGTATCCTTCAATTCTGTGACGGATAGATGACGAAGCTGCATAGGCCCGAAAACCGGACGCAAAGACGCAAAACCGCTGATCACNNTTTGCTGGAATTGCTTTAGAGAAATTCGCGCAGTGTTTCGCGCGACTGGACCGAAAGGAACTCGATCGCAACACCTTCCGAGAAGTGGCGAACGACGCGGCCGCGCATGTTGCCCAGACGAGCAGGCGTGCCGAGCGGCGGGCGCACTTCGCAATCGACGGCAGCGCCCGAAAGTGAAAGGTCCATGATGCGGCAGGTATAGCGCGTGCCGTCATCGAGGGTGAGATCGGTCTTGGTTTCGCGCGGGGTCAGACGATCATGACGGCGATCTTCCGGCAGGCCGAGCTCGTGTTTGTTGGCGAGCCAGGTGAGCTGAGCCGCGAGCTTCTCGCGCTTACGCTCGGTGGCGTTGATCGACATGGTGAAACCACGCATATCGACCGTCTGCACATGGCCTTCGACGCGGCCGAGATGATCGATATAGGCAACGACACGCTCATTGGCCCGCGGGCGACCGGCACAGGTGACATACATGTCGCCGGGCGACATATCGATCACCGTGCACTCGAATTCTTCGTAATTCGCAAGCATCAGGCGGCCCTGCATATTGATGGGGACGCGCTGGAACACTCCCTGTTCAGGGCGCGGCGCAGGTCTGTGCGTCTGAGCGGACTGGAACGAGTGCATCAAAGGGCTTCTTCATGAAATTGCTAGGCCCAATCCTTACCCCCAATCCATTAACAGAAGGTTGTAGGAACCAGCTGTCATATAACCCTAAAGTACTATGGGCGGCGACCCAAAATGGGGCAGTCAGCGGGCGGTTGCCCCGTGCAGGAAATGCGACATGGCGCGCAGCATGGCCCGGCCGAAAGTGGGTTGTTTTTCGGTCGTGACTTCGACGGGGCGACGGGGCTCCATTTGTACCGCGCGGCCGAACTTGCCGTGCAGCAGGCGGCTGCGGTCGAGGGCGAGAAGTTCCAGCGGCACGATTTCCAGCCAGCTTGCAACAACGGCAGGTGCGATGGCGCCGAGCAGCCGGTCGCAGCCGCCTTGCGGCGAACGCAGCGGCATCATGATGATCTCGAAGGCAGCATGGTGGCCGGCGGTGCTGTAGCCCGTTGCGTTGAAAAGCGTCGGGATGGCGTGATCCATGACGCCTTTGGCCGTCCTTTCGATATCCTCGTGCTGGCCGTTGGCCCAGAGGGCGGAGAAACGCTCGCCGCGAAGATCGCGGCCGAAAAGATCGCAGATCTTGGTGCCGGCCAGGCGGAAACGAATATGCCGGTCCGCTTCTGTCTCCAGAATGAAGAGCCTCGACAGGAGGTGAGGGATCGCGCCGGGCTCGATCTGCGATTTCAGCGGAGCATCCTCTCCAACACGCAGAGCATTCCAGTAGTCGAAGATGTCGATCGTGGTTTGAAGGCGCATGACGCTGTCTCATTTCGGTTCATTGGCGGGCGATTTTCGCCCCTTCACCTTCTACCTTGCGGATTTCATGCCAAATCCGGGGAGTTAAGGTTAAAAA
Source organism: Hyphomicrobiales bacterium (assembly GCA_900468805.1). Taxonomy (GTDB): domain Bacteria; phylum Pseudomonadota; class Alphaproteobacteria; order Rhizobiales; family Rhizobiaceae; genus Rhizobium. The sequence continues at coordinate 20,955 of UEIF01000004.1, forward strand.
AGGGTTTCACTTGAGCTCGGGCCCCTGTCATGAGACCGTCTCTCCATCACTTCGAACAGTGAAGTTCTGCACAAGACTGCCAGGGCAGGGATCATCAGAGCGTCGCTCGCCCATTCGGGCGAACAAAGGACGCTCTACTCTTTGAGTACGCATCAGGCTTTCCTAAAATCGATTTCGATTTTCGGGCCGATGGTTGGGAATGCTCAGGCAAGCCGTCCGGCCATACCGGACGGCTTTTTTTTTGAAGCCGGCTCCTGTATGGCTGAGACCTCAAAACGAGGCGACAAAAGCATGAATGAACAGACGTCCGGGCCCGACCAGGCATTCCAGCCTTCACAGCCCGAACCGCCGGCCCGCCCGCCGCGTCAGCCGGTTTTCAATCTTCCGCCGGCATTGCTCGCCACGCTGCTGCTTCTGATCCTGATCTATGCCGTGCAATCACTTCTGCCGGTCGATTGGTTCAACTGGTTTCTGTTCAGCTTCGGCTTCATTCCGCTGCGTTATGCCGTTTCACTCGCAGAGCAGGGGCCGCAGCTCTATTGGACGCCCGTCACCTATTCGCTGCTGCATGGAAGCGTCGAGCATATCGTCTTCAACGGGCTATGGCTGATGGCCTTCGGCGCGCCGGTCCTACGCCGCATCGGCACGGCACGATACATCATCTTCTGGATTCTTTCTTCTGTCGCCTCGGCTGCGCTGCACACGGCGCTGAACTGGGGCAGCGAAGCGCTGCTTATCGGCGCGTCCGGCGTTGTCTCCGGTCTGATGGGCGCTGCCTGTCGCTTTGCCTTCCCCTCCGGGCGGCAGATGTTCGGCCCGGCGCATCTCAATCCGCGCCTGTCTATAGTGCAGGCGGTTCGGAGCCGCACCGTGGTCATGTTCATGCTTTTCTGGCTGGTCGGCAATGCGCTGATCGCCATCGGCATTCCGCTTGTCGGCGACGGCAGCCAGGAAATCGCCTGGGATGCGCATATCGGCGGTTTCGTCTTCGGCTTTTTCCTCTTTGCTCTGTTCGACCGAAAACTGCCGCAGGAACCCGTGCCGACTCCTGACGACGAGTTGCAATCCTGAGCCAAGCAGTGCACCATTGACCAATCCGCGATGGGAGGAGAGACCACCGCGGAGCCTGTGTTCCCGACAAGTGTTTCACTTTCGCCATAGGAGGTCCAAATGGCCAGTTCCGTCAAAGCAATACTCGATCTGAAGGGTCGGGACGTCGTCACAACCGGGCCGAATACCACGGTTTCGGAAGCGGCTCAGATTCTCAGCAAGAAGAAGATCGGCGCGATCGTCGTCGTCGGCATGGAGAACAAGATTTCCGGCATGTTCACCGAGCGCGATCTCGTGCATGTCATCGCAAAGGCCGGCAAGGACGGGCTCGACCAGACGCTTTCTTCCGTCATGACCTCGAAGGTCTTCCGCTGCAACGAGCAGACCTCGGTTAACGAGCTCATGGAGTTGATGACCAGCAAGCGTTTCCGCCATATTCCGGTCGAGGCTAACGGCAAGCTCGCCGGCATCATCTCGATCGGTGACGTCGTGAAGTCGCGCATCGCCGAGGTCGAGCGCGAGGCCGAAGAGATCAAGGCCTATATTGCAAGCTAGGCTCTTTTTTCGAGCAATTCCCGACGCAAAACCGCGGCATACTTTTGCTGGAATTTCTTCGGGTAACGCTCTGCATCAGGGGTGCCTGGCGTAGAGTTCCTGCATCCGCTGCAACTCGGGTAGCCTTACCCGGGCTTCCTCATAGCCACGTTCGATGGCTTCCCCTGCACGATGGAACTCCGACAGACCGATGTCCGACAGGCGCGGCTGTAGCGAAATGTCAGGCGGATCGCCGGCAAGGCGGGCGCGGGCGATGCGATCCTGAATGATGTTGAAAGCCTGCACCATGACGCCGGTCATGCCCATCCTTGCGGCGTAGGGCGCATTCCTCTGCTGCTGCACTTCGGCAGGCGAGAGGCTGGCATTGTGGCGGACGACGGCGGAGCGGCCGTAGAGATCATAGTTGAGGTTGACGGCGACGACGAGCGGCTGCTCGTAGCTGCGGCAGACGGAAACCGGCACGGGATTGACGAGCGCGCCATCGACCAATGTGCGGTTATTGCTGCGCACCGGCTCGAAAATGCCGGGCAGGGCATAGGAGGCGCGGATCGCCGTGATCAGCGAGCCATTGGCGATCCAGACTTCGTGGCCGGTATTGACCTCGGCTGCGACTGCGACAAAGGGCCGGTCGAGATCCTCGATCGTCAGGCCTTCCAGATGCTCCTGCATGCGCTTGGTCAGCCGCATACCGCCGAAGAGGCCGGAGCCGCCGATCGTCAGATCGAGCAGGCTTGCAATGCGGCGCATAGTGAGCGAACGAGCGAAGTTCTCCAGTTCGTCTAGCTTCCCGGCGAGATAGCAGCCGCCGACGAGCGCGCCGATCGATGTGCCGGCGATCATGCCGATCTCGATGCCGGCCTCGTCGAGCGCACGGAGCACGCCGATATGCGCCCAGCCACGGGCAGCACCGCCGCCAAGCGCCAAAGCGAGCTTTGCTTTCTTTTCGGATAAGGATTGAACTGGGGGAATTGTCGTATCCTGAAGCGCTACCGTGCCGGAACTTCCGCCCTCGGCGCTTTGACGATGCATATTCCAGCCCAGCATGGCGTCCCTCCCTCCAGGCAGAACACTCGGGTTTCTATTAGCCGCCCCGAACCCTTTCCAAATTGTATATAGAGGCGACTTGCGTCGCAATAAGGGGCAGGTGGCCGGGATCTAGCCTATTTTGCGTAAACATCCTTCGGATCGAAATGCAGATCGTCATCGACGATGGTCAGAACAGGCTTTCCATCTTCCAGGGTGACGGTGCGGTAGAAGCAGGAGCGGCGGCCGGTATGGCAAGTGGCGTCGTGGCCGGCGACCTCGACCTTCAGCCAGATGGCGTCCTGATCGCAGTCTGTGCGGATTTCCCTGACGGTCTGGAGATTGCCCGAGGTCTCGCCCTTCTTCCAGAGTTTGCCGCGCGAGCGGCTGAAATAGTGGGCGAAGCCGGTCTGGATGGTCAGCGCCAGGGCCTGCGCATTCATATGGGCGACCATCAGGAGTTCGCCGTCACCGGCATCGGTGACGATGGCCGTGATCAGGCCGCGATCATCGAAGCGTGGCGTGAAATCGCCAGCATCCTCCAGCTCGGATTTGTCTTCCGACGGCTGATTGAAAATCAGTTCACTCATCGCGGCCCTCCTGAGGGAGCCGGTATCAGCGGCCCCGCACCATTGTCATGAATCGAACCTGATCGGCCGGTTCAGTCTTGAACGTTCCTGTAAAGGTTGTCGTCAATGTGGTCGAGCCCTGCTTCTGAACGCCGCGCATGGCCATGCACATATGTTCGGCCTCGATCATGACGGCGACACCGCGCGGGCGCAGCGTTTCGTCGATGGCCTTGGCGATCTGTGAGGTCATCGTTTCCTGCGTCTGCAGGCGGCGACCGTAGATTTCGACGGTGCGGGCGATCTTGGAGAGGCCGAGAACCCTTCCGTCAGGCATATAGGCGACATGCGCCTTGCCGATGATCGGCACCATGTGGTGTTCGCAGTGAGAGAAGAAGGGAATGTCCTTCACCAGCACCATGTCGTCATAACCGGCGACCTCCTCGAAGGTACGGCCGAGCACGTCTTCCGGGCTCATCTCGTACCCCGCGAAGAGCTCGCGATAGGACTTGGCGACGCGGGCAGGCGTATCCAGCAGGCCCTCACGTGCCGGATCGTCACCAGCCCAGCGCAACAGGACACGAACGGCGTCCTCGGCCTCCTGCTGGGAAGGGCGATCGGATTCACGGGTGGTATGCGGAAAATTCTTGACGATGGCGTCCATATTCAATGGTCTCCTGGTCCGCAACGCGGACCGCAATCGGACTAGCCACTGGTATCCCAAGCGGGAATTCTTGCACCTTTGGCAGGCTCCGGGGCTTTCCAGGCTCGCTTTCTCGAACCCTTCCGGCACGGTTTCCCAATCAAACTCATTCGAGGCCATTGCATTTCGATGGCCCTCGAACGACATACATATAGTAAGACGACCCGGCTATGTAAGTACGTTGTCGTTTGACTGTGTGTTTTTTGTTTACACGACAATCACATAGGAATTAGCGTCGATTTTAGGCGTTTTTGGAGCCAAATCCGTCATGGACGACATCTATAACAGCAAAATCCTCGAATTTGCCGGCAATATTTCCCTGACCGGTATGCTTGACGATGCGGATGCGAGCGCCCAGGCGCATTCCAGGCTCTGCGGTTCGAAAGTGCGCATCTGGCTGAAAATGGACGGCGATACGATCAGCGCCTTTTCGCATGACGTGAAGGCCTGCGCGCTCGGCCAGGCTTCCTCCTCGATCATGGCCCGTCACGTCATCGGCGCGACATCAGGCGAAGTACGCAAGGCGCGCGAGGACATGCTCGCCATGCTGAAGGCGGATGGCGAGGGGCCGGATGGACGATTTGCCGACATGCGCTATCTTCTCCCCGTGAGAGAATACAAAGCGCGCCACGCCTCCACCATGCTGACCTTTGATGCCGTCGTCGACGCGATCGGCCAGGTCGAGGCCAAGCGCGCCGAAGTCGTCGAGGCTTAAGTTATGTGCGAATTCTGCCTGCTGCGCGAGGAGGAAGACGATGGCGGTGCGGCTGCGCCGCAGCCTCGCGCTCAGCCACAGCAGAAATTTTCGCGCAATTACCGGGGCCTGTTCCGCAAGACCCCGGACCGACTTCTCGGCATGGGGCTGATCCGCCTCTATCAGCTGACACTGTCAGGCTTCGTCGGCAATGCCTGCCGGCACATTCCGACCTGTTCCGAATATGGTTATGAGGCCGTCGCCCGCCACGGGCTTTGGGCCGGCGGGTGGATGACGCTTTTCCGCGTCGGCCGATGCGGTCCGGGCGGCACGAGCGGACTCGACCTCGTGCCTGACAACCTCGAATCCCGTTTCCGCTGGTTTACGCCCTGGCGCTATTTCGTGCTTGGGCGAAAGGAGGCATAAGGTGTGTACCTTCATCGCACTGCTGCATAGCATCGTCCTGACCTCCGAGCGGCGCGTGATCATGGAGGATCTACGAAAGCTTGCTGAAGAGCTGGGTTATCGAGAACCGCGCACGCTGGTTTCCACCGGCAACCTCGTCTTCGAGGCGGACGGAATGCGGCCGCATGAAGTCGAAGAGCAGCTGGAAGAGGCCTTTGAAGAAAAGTTCGGCAAGCATGTCGATATCATCGTGCGGAGCGACTGCACCTGGATGGCGCTCTGCAGCGCCAACCCCTTCAAGGACGGCGTTGGCGATCAGGTGATCGTGCGTGTGAGCCGGCTGCCGATCGATCCGGAAAAGGTGGCGGCGCTGAAGCCGCTTCTTTCCGAGGGGCAGCGGATGGAACTGGTCGGCTGCGATCTGTGGATCGATTTCCACGGCAAGCCTAGCGAGTCCAAGCTGCTTTCGGCGCTCAGCACCAAGCGCATGGGCGTGGGCACGATGCGCAATTGGAACACCGTGCGCGGCCTCTTCGAAATGGTCGCCTAAGCAGGCTTTTCCTTTACTACCACCGTAAATATCATTATCAGGCGGCAGCGCATCCGCGGCCGGATGACGCTTCCGTTTCAACCACCCGCATTCGTTGGCGGGACTGGACAAGGAGAATTTAAATGTCCCAATCTATTTCCCTGACATTTCCCGATGGTTCGGTGCGCAGTTTCCCGGCTGGCGCAACCGGCAAGGATGTCGCCGAATCCATTTCCAAGTCGCTTGCCAAGAGCGCCGTCGCCATTGCGATCGACGGTACCGTGCAAGACCTTTCCGACACTGTCACCGATGGCAAGATCGAGATCGTCACGCGCAAGGACCCGCGCGCGCTGGAGCTTATCCGGCATGACGCCGCGCACGTGATGGCAGAAGCCGTGCAGGAACTGTGGCCCGGCACCCAGGTGACCATCGGTCCCGTGATCGAGAACGGTTTCTACTACGACTTCGCCAAGAACGAGCCCTTCACGCCCGACGATCTACCGAAGATCGAAAAGAAGATGAAGGAGATCATTGCCCGCAATGCGCCCTTCACAAAGCAGATCTGGTCGCGCGAAAAGGCCAAGGAAGTGTTTGCCGCCAAGGGCGAACAGTACAAGGTCGAGCTCGTCGACGCGATCCCTGAAGGACAGGATCTGAAGATCTACAATCAGGGCGAATGGTTCGACCTTTGCCGCGGCCCCCACATGGCCTCCACCGGCCAGGTCGGCACCGCCTTCAAGCTGATGAAGGTTGCCGGAGCCTATTGGCGCGGCGACAGCAACAACGCCATGCTGTCGCGCATCTACGGCACGGCATGGGCCGACCAGGCCGATCTCGACAACTATCTGCACATGCTGGCAGAAGCCGAAAAGCGCGACCACCGCAAGCTCGGCCGCGAAATGGACCTGTTCCATTTCCAGGAAGAGGGCCCGGGCGTCGTCTTCTGGCATGGCAAGGGCTGGCGCATCTTCCAGTCGCTCGTCTCCTACATGCGGCGCCGGCTGGCCGTCGATTATGAAGAAGTCAATGCACCGCAGGTGCTCGACACTTCGCTCTGGGAAACCTCGGGGCACTGGGGCTGGTACCAGGAAAACATGTTCGCTGTAAAATCGGCCCATGCGATGACGCATCCGGAAGACAAGGAAGCGGATAACCGCGTCTTTGCGCTGAAGCCGATGAACTGCCCTGGTCACGTGCAGATCTTCAAGCATGGCTTGAAGTCCTATCGCGAACTGCCGATCCGCTTCGCCGAATTCGGCCTGGTGCATCGCTACGAGCCTTCGGGCGCGCTGCACGGGCTGATGCGTGTGCGCGGCTTCACGCAGGACGACGCGCACATCTTCTGCACAGACGAGCAGATGGCGGCCGAATGCCTGAAGATCAACGACCTGATCCTGTCGGTCTACGAAGACTTCGGCTTCAAAGAAATCGTCGTCAAGCTTTCGACCCGTCCGGACAAGCGTGTCGGTACCGACGCGCTCTGGGATCGAGCAGAATCGGTCATGACCGACGTGCTGAAGACGATCGAGGCGCAGTCCGAGGGACGCATCAAGACCGGCATCCTGCCGGGCGAGGGCGCCTTCTACGGGCCGAAATTCGAATATACGCTGAAGGACGCAATCGGCCGCGAATGGCAGTGCGGCACGACGCAGGTGGACTTCAACCTGCCGGAACGCTTCGGCGCCTTCTACATCGACAGCAATTCGGAAAAGACGCAGCCGGTGATGATCCATCGCGCCATCTGCGGCTCGATGGAACGCTTCCTCGGCATCCTCATCGAGAACTTCGCCGGACATCTGCCGCTGTGGGTTTCGCCGCTGCAGGTCGTCGTCGCGACGATCACCTCGGAAGCCGATGGCTACGGCCAGGAAGTGGCCGACGCGCTGCGCGAAGCCGGGCTACATGTCGAGACCGACTTCCGTAACGAGAAGATCAATTACAAGATCCGCGAACATTCCGTTACGAAAGTTCCCGTCATCATCGTCTGCGGCAAGAAGGAAGCGGAAGAGCGCACGGTCAATATCCGCCGCCTCGGCAGCCAGGAACAGACGTCGATGTCGCTGGATTCGGCGATCGAAAGCCTTGCCCTGGAGGCGACTGCGCCCGATATCCGTCGTAAGATCGAGGCAAAGAAGGCTAAAGCCGCCTGAAATTGCCTATTGGATGATGGCAGCGCCCGGCATTGATCTGCTCGGCGCTGTCAGAAATCTGACATGCAACAGTAATATAGCCGCCATAAAACAGGGGACGGGTTCATCCCGCCAGGCATTCCAGTGCGCTTCAAAGAGCTTTCCTACGCGAACGAAAGAGATCCGCGTTTCAAGCGCTGGCTCATCCGCTCCATCGAGGGGCTTTCGGGCCGCGATCGCTATGTGCGGCTCTATGACATGTGGCGTAGCGATATCGTCGGCAAGAGCGAGCGCGTCTTCGGCAAGATGCTCGATCTCATCGATGTCGAGATCAATGTGAAGGGCAGCTGGCCGCTCGCGCCGGTGCCGGACGAGCCGATCGTCATCGTCGCCAACCATCCCTTCGGCATCGGCGACGGAATTGCGGTGCTGGCGCTTGCTGAACAGCTCGGACGTCCGTTCCGGGTGCTGATCCACAACGATCTCCTGAAGGTGCCGGAGATGGCGCCCTATTCGCTGCCGATTTCCTTCGAGGAGACCAAGGAAGCGATGGCGATGAACATGAAGAGCCGTCACGAGGCGGTTCGCCTGCTGAAGGAAGGCACAACGATCGTGATTTTCCCGGCCGGCGGCGTGGCCACCGCCAAGAAGGGCTTCGGCCGCGCCGAGGACCTGCCGTGGAAGATGTTCCCGGCCAAGCTCATCCAGGCGACCCGCGCCAGCGTATTGCCGATCTATTTCGAGGGCCAGAATGGCCGGCTCTTCCATCTCGCCAGCAGGGTTTCGATGACGCTGCGCCTGTCGCTGCTCATCCGCGAGTTTCGCCGTCTTTCAGGCAGCACGATCACCGCGCATGTTGGCAGGGTGCTGTCCTTCGAGGAATTGAGCAGCGGCAGCGACCGCAAGGATTTGCTCGCCCGTCTCTTTGACGCCGTCTTCTCTATGGCGCCGAAGAAGAAGGCCTTCCTCAAGCGCGCAAGCTGAAAACTCAAAACTCCTGATAGTCAGGATGCAGCGTCAGTCGAGGCTGGCGCCGCCGTCGCTTTGAAGATCTTCATAGGACGGCAAAGGCGGCTGCGGCGGGATCTCACCGCCCGGCTGGGGCACGCCCTTCGGTCCGGCCGCGGTCTGTCCAGGCGGCACGGCCGTGGCAGCCGGGGCAATCGGCTGCTGGGCCTGCTGGTCCTTCATGAGCACTTCGACATCGGTATTGACGCCGGCAGCGACGGTGAAGTCGCGCTGGTAGATCTTGTCCTTGTTGCGGGCAACGGCGGTGTATTCACCTTCAGACAGGACCATGGCCGGGAAGGCGCTCACACTTTCACCGACAGTGTCGCCGGCCGCCGTCAGGATCGACCATGCGGTATCGGCGATCGCTTCGCCGCCGGATTCCGAGACCAGCTTGAAATTGATCTGCGCTGCCCTGTGCTGGATCGTCGCTTCGGTCAGTTTGCCAGCTTCCACCTGGATGTCGGCGCGGATCGTGGCGTTGACACTGCCATACTCGGAAACGACGTGATAGGTGCCGGCATTAAGGCGCACGACCGTATTCGGCGGCACATCGGCCATCACGAGGCCGCGCTCGCCATCGTCGCGGATCTCAGCGGAATAGATCGAGAAGCTCAGCTGGTTGGGACGGATGCGGACATCGGAGCCGGAAACGGCATTCAACAGCAGGCCGCCGGCATCGAGCACCATCACCTGTCTATCGACTTCGCCTTCATCCGGCACCGTCAGCTTTTTGGTGACGCCGGCGCGGCCGAAAGAGACGTTGACGAAATAATCGCCGGCAGCGAGCTGGAAGGCAGCGGTGCCGCCCCGGGAGCTGGCGATAAGCGGCAGCTTGCCATCGCTTCCGGCGACCGGGCTGAATACATACCAGGAAAGCCCGTCTTCGACAGGCGCGCCATCAGCAGTGAGTTTGGCCTCCAGAGAGACGTCGCGCAGATGCGCGCCCCCCTGTGCCGTGCCTGGCGCGATAAACGCGTTGAGCTTCGGCATTTTCGGCGTCGATTCGAGTTGCTTGAATTCCTTGAAGGCGTCCTGGGCGGCAGCGCCAAATGGCGTCAGCATCATCAGGGCAATAGCAAGGCCGATCCGTGCAAAAGGCAAAATGCCAAACATCCTGTTCGTGAACCGATTGACTTCTGAAATGGCAGAGTCCACTTCAAGACCAATGCCATGGCAAATTCAAGACCTCTGGCCATCCTCTGCATACAAATGAGAGTTTCTCCCGCATGAAATCCGACATCAAGCTGATCGATTATCTCTCCGTGCGCCGCTCCATCCCTGCGTTCCAGATGTGCGAACCGGGACCGGAAAAGGACGAGATCGAGGAAATCCTGCGCCTTTCATCGCGCGTTCCCGATCACGGCAAGCTCGCCCCCTGGCGCTTCATCGTCTATCGCGGTGAGGAACGCGTGCGGCTGGGCGAAGAGCTGCTGAAGCTCGCGCTGGAAGCAAAACCCGACCTCTCCGAGGAAATGATCCAGGTGGAGCGCACGCGCTTTACCCGTGCACCCGTCGTCGTCGGGATCGTCAGCAAGGCCGGCCCGCATTTCAAGATCCCGGAATGGGAACAGATCATGTCGGCGGGCGCGCTGTGCCTCAACGTCATCCTGGCTGCCAATGCGCATGGCTATGTCGCCAACTGGCTGACGGAATGGTTCGCCTTCGATGAGCGTGCCTATCCGCTGCTCGGCGTCCAGCCGGGCGAGAAGGTCGCCGGCTTCATCCATATCGGCTCCACTACCTTCCCGCCCGTCGAGCGTCCGCGCCCCGAACTGACCGAGACGGTCACGTGGGTCGGCGGGGAAGGCTGATGTTCTATACGACGGATACCAACCGGCACGGTCTGGCGCACGATCCCTTCAAGGCGATCGTCTCACCACGCCCGATCGGCTGGATCGGCAGCAAGGGCAGGGATGGGTCGCTCAATCTCGCACCCTATTCCTTCTTCAACGCGGTTGCCGACACGCCAAAGCTGGTGATGTTTTCGTCGAGCGGGCACAAGCACAGCCAGAAAAACGCCAGGGAAACCGGCGTCTTCACCTGCAATTTCGTCAGCCGCAATCTAGCTGACAAAATGAACCTTACCTCCGCTGCCTTGCCCTACGGCACGAACGAGTTCGAATTCGCCGGCCTGACGCCGAAGCAGGCCGAGCTGGTCGATGCGCCCTATGTGGCTGAAGCCTTTGCCGTGCTGGAATGCAGGGTGACCGAGATCATCGAGCCGAAGACACTGTCCGGCGATGCGTCCGAGAATGTCTTCGTTTTCGGACAGGTCGTCGGCATCCACATCGATGAGGCTGTTGTCAGCAACGGGCGGCTCGACATGGCGCTGGCGCGGCCGGTCGCACGCATGGGCTATATGGACTATTGCGAGGGCAGCGACGTCTTCGAAATGTTCAGACCGAAGGCCTGACGGCTGTCGCGTGGGTTCGGCCAAAACCCTAATAAATATGGTGAACCAATCATAAACTTTTTCCGGCTACCGTCATCGTATTGAATGAGACGCGAAGGAATCGCGTTCAGTGCTGGGGCATGGTCGTGATCATAGAGGCATTTCTTCGTTGGGCCGAAACGGCCAAGGCCGCTGACAGGGCCGCCGCTGCAAGTGCCCTGGGACGCGTCTATCTCAAATCCGAAATGTCGGACGAGCGGCGCGACGCCGCCGAAAAAGCATTGACCTATCTGCTCGACGATCCGTCACCACGTGTGCGTCTTGCACTGGCCGAAGCAATCGCCTGGGCGCCGCATGCGCCGCGCAACATCATTCTTTCGCTCGCCGAGGACCAGCCGGAGATCGCCTGTCATGCGGTGACATGCTCGCCGATCCTGACCGATGCCGATCTCGTCGACCTCGCCGCGCGCGGCAGCGGCGCAACGCGGATGCTGATTGCGGCGCGCGCCCATGTGACGCGTCCGGTTTCGGCGGCACTCGCCGAAGTCGGCGACGAGGACGAAGTACTCTGCCTGCTCGAAAATGACGGTGCGTCGATTTCCGCCCAGTCCCTGAAACGGATTGCGGAACGGCTCGGTGATATCAGCGACGTCAGAAACCTGCTTCTCGACCGCATCGACCTGCCGGCCGATGCCCGCCAGCTCCTGACCCAGCATGTCAGCAATGCGCTTGTCGGCCTGCCTCTGGCCCAGGCGGCAATCGGCCTGCAAAGGCTGCAACGCATCAGTCGCGAGGCGACGGAAGCGGCGATCGTTTCCATCGCCGGCGATATCGCGCCGATCGAAGTGCCCGACCTCGTCGAGCATCTTCGCCTGAACGAACGGCTGACGCCGTCCTTTCTCATGCATGCCCTCTGCTGCGGCAAGGTGGAATTCTTCGCCTGCGCCATTGTCAATCTGTCGGGCTGCAGCGACCGGCGCGTGCGGGCAATCCTTGCTACGGGACGGATGCATGCCGTGCGCGCGCTCTATGAATCGGCCGGTCTGCCGCGCGACATCAGCATCATTTTCGTGGAAGCGACCTTTCTCTGGCGCGAGGCTTCCCGCAAAACGTCAGGCTCGTTGCTCGGCAGCATTTGCGGACGCCTGCTTCAGAAATTCCATAGCCGGATAGGGCAGCATGATGCCGTCGGCGAGTTGCTCGACATGGTCGAGAAACTGCACGTGGCCGACCAGCGCCGGTCGGCCCGCGTATATGCTTCGCTTGCAGCTGCCTAGTCGGTAAACCGGGCCGCAGCCCAGGAATAGCTCGAAGAGACGAAATGCAACGGCTTCGCCAGGGTGTTTTTCACGTCCTGGCCGGAAGGCAGATTGGCACGCACACGCCCGGCAATCGTATCCACAAAACCACCAACGCCATCCCGTTCTTCGGCTACCTCGGCCACTGCCGGAGCAGCAGGCGCCGGCTTGGCCGGTTCGGCCGCGGCAAGCGCCTTCGGCGCCTCGCAGACAGCAATGACAGTCGGATAGCTGGCATTGGCATAAATCCTCAACCGTTGTTCGGCCTCGGCATCGCAGGCGACGACGGTTTCCCAGCGTTTATCTACCGTGGCGACGTAATTGCACTGGCTGACGGAATCGTCGCAACCGAGGATCGTCATGGCGATGAGGACGGCTTGCATATTCTGCTTCCATGGCTATTGAGCATGTCACCATCTTCGAAAGCGCAATTCCAACGGAATGAAGGCAGCGGCATTAATTTTTCGTCATACCGGCGAAAAATCGCGCCCATTACCGCAAAAGGAGTGAGAATGTCCGTCACCATTGCCCTGGAGCCGCCGCGTCAGGATGGCGTGATCCGCCTTCTTAATCTTTCGGATGCCTATGCGCAGTCACTCTATCCGCCAGAGAGCAACCACCTCGTCGATATTTCGACGCTGGAAAAGCCGTCCGTCAGTTTCCTCGTGGCGCGCAACGACAGCGAGATCGTCGGCTGCTGTGCGCTGGTCGAGGCGGGCGACGGGACGGCCGAGATCAAACGCATGTTCGTCGATCCGCAGGCGCGCGGCTTGAGGGTCGCGAGCCGGCTCATGGACCGGCTGGAGGAGATCGGCAGGGAGAAGGGTCTCCATGCAATCCGTCTGGAGACCGGCATTCACCAGCCGGAGGCGATCGGCCTTTACAGGAAATATGGATACGGGGATATCGAGCCGTTCGGCTCCTATCTGCCGGATCCGCTCAGCCTTTTCATGGAAAAGCGGTTTATCTGACTTAACCCTCGGCAGCCCGCTGCACGGGCGGCGCGTGCTCGTCGAGAATGATCTGCGGACCCACATCGGCGGTGCGGACTTCGTGTATCCATTCGCGCCAGATTGCGACCAGCAGAGCCATCAGTACCGGACCAATGAAAAGGCCGAGAAAACCCATCGTCTTCACGCCGCCGACGAGGCCGAAGAAGGTGGGCAGGAAAGGCAGCTTGATCGGTCCGCCGACAAGTTTCGGCCGCAGCGTCTTGTCGACGATGAAGAGTTCGACAGTACCCCAGACGAACAGGCCGATGCCCGCGACATGCGAGCCGCTGGCCAGCAGATAGACGGATACCAGCGTGAAGGAGAGCGGCGCCCCGCCGGGGATCAGCGCCATGACACCGGTCAGCACGCCAAGCGTGACGGGCGAGGGAACGCCGGCGATCCAGTAGGCCACACCGAGCACGATGCCTTCGCCGATCGCGATCAGCGTCATGCCCATGACGGTGGAGCTGATGGTAGCAGGTACGACGCGGGAAATGCGCTCCCAGCGGTTCGGCAGGATGCGCTCGCCGAGCATGTCGATCTGCTTGGAAAAGGAGAAACCGTCGCGATAGACGAAGAAGAGCGCGATCAGCATGAAGAGCAGCGTCAGGAACAGGTGGAAGGCACCGCCGCCAGCCGCCAGAACCGCACGGTAGATATTGCCGATATTGGCGCCGCTGACAGCCTGGATGAGCTCACCCATGGCGCCGGGGCTGCCGATATATTTCGTCCAGAGCTCGTCGAGGTAGGAACCGGCCAGAGGCAGGGCGACGATCCATTGCGGCGTTTCCGCACCGAAGCGGTTGGCGTGGATAGCCCAGGCAACCCAGGTGCGCACTTCACCGGTCGTATAGGTGACCGCAAGGCCGATAGGAATGACGAGGAAGGTGACGATGAGGATGATCGCGATCGTTGCGGCAACGGTCGTATTGCCGCCCACACGCGCCAGGAGCTTGCGGTAGAGCGGCCAGCTCGCAAAGCCGATCACGAGAGCGGCCAGCACCGGCACGACGAAGCCATAGAAGAAATAAACGCCGGCTGCGGCGACGAGTATAAGCAGCCAGCGGGCTGCTGAAATGGAGGGTATCAGCGGCGTACGCGTCGTCGCCGACGGCCCTAGCCACCGCGGCTCCGTATTGCTTTTCTGACGATCAAACACACCCACGCGCGCCTCTTTTTATTGTTGCCCTATTTTATGGGCTATGAACCGGGCGGTTTCAAGGTCCGCCCGGATAAAGGGTATACAAAGCGTGGTTATCTGGTCGGTAAATCCTTGAGATATTATTGCGGGCGACGGTTGATCTTGAAGGCGTAGAACTGACTCTTCTGGCCGGTCGAGAAATTATTGTCCGAGCCGAGGATCAAAACATCGGTTCCATCCTTCGCCTTGCCGATCGCCATAGCCTCGATATTGTCAGGCGTCAGGCCGATGGCGCGCAGGTCGAGCACCTGGCTCTTGCGGGCTGGCACCACGCGCTGGTCGTTCTTGGCGAGCGAGGCGATACTGGAAACGTCGGTCGCGCCGTCGAGATCCATCATGAAGAGCTTGATGTTGTTGCCGAAGCCCTGCGCATAGCTGCGTTCAACGGCGAGCAGGCGATGATCGTCAAGGGCGACCATTTCCGACATGCCGTTGTCGTTGCCGCCGTCGGGTTTGACGGCGGCCTGCGGGATCGGCGAGACCGGATAGACGTATTGAGCCTTCGGCTCGCCCGTTGCGCCGTCATAACGGATGATGCGCGAGAGGCTGCCGGTCGTCAGATTGGGGTTCGGGCCATCCTGATAGAGAGCTGCTTCGACGCCGACGAAAACGTCACCGGACGGAGACACCGCCAGATCTTCGAAAGCGAGGTTGTCGCGGATGCCGGTGGACTTGTCGGCGGTCGGCGCAAAACCGTCAGGCAGCTTGAACTCGCGCACGAAGGCGCCATCCGGAGAAGCGACGCGGACGAAAGGCGGGATGAGCACCTTCGCATCACCTTCGCTGCCCCAATAGATGCCGTCCTTACCGAAGCGGATGGATTCCGGATCGACTGTGCGGATGGCGAAGGGCTGGCCGTTCTTGTCCTGGAAGGTGGTGTGCTTGACGACGGTGACGCCCTTCAGGCCTTCAGCGCTGACATCGATATCGAGATCGAAGAAGCGGGCCGGGGCCTTTTCGGAGCGGTCATCGCTGATCGCGATGTAATGGCCGGTGGCGGCATCGAAATCGAAGCCGGAAATGCCGCCGAATTCGACGCCGTTTTCCATCTGGCCGGTCGGGATAACGAATTCACCGAGATAGGAAAGAGAGATCGCTGCCGCACAATCGCCGAAGGGGCAGGCGGTCTCGACCGTCGCGCCAATATCGGTCGCGTAAACGGAAGCGGTGCTGGACAGGAGAACGAAAGCGGCAGTCGCGAGAAAACGCTTGGTCATGACAAACATCCGGCAAAAGGTTGAAACAAAACGGCCGGCGCTACGGAAACCTCGCGGGAGGACAGAGCGCCGGCCGTTCTATTGCGCCGGTAATTTGACGGACTCGTAACGGTTCTTCGTCAGTTCGATGAATTCGCAGTGCCTTAAATATCGAGGTCCTCGGCAAAGGCCGCACGCTCCTGGATGAAGCGGAAACGGGCTTCGGCCTTGGTTCCCATCAGGTCGTCGACGGCATTGCGCGTTCCCTCGAAATCCACCTCGTCGATCAGCACCCGCAGAAGCGTGCGCTTGGACGGATCCATGGTGGTTTCCTTGAGCTGGGCGGGCAGCATTTCGCCGAGACCTTTGAAGCGGCTGATCTCGATCTTGGCCTTGCCCTTGAATTCGGTTTCCATGAGTTCGGCGCGGTGATCGTCATCGCGGGCATAGGCGGACTTTGCCCCTTGCGTGATCTTGTAGAGCGGCGGCACGGCCAGGAAGAGATGACCGCCGCGGACGAGCTCCGGCATCTCCTGATAGAAGAAGGTGATGAGCAGCGAAGCAATATGCGCACCGTCGACGTCGGCATCGGTCATAACGATGACGCGCTCGTAACGCAGATCCTCTTCCCGGTATTTCGAGCGGGTGCCGCAGCCGAGCGCCTGAACGAGATCGGAGATCTGCTGGTTGGCCGACAGCTTCTCGCGGCCGGCGCTGGCAACGTTGAGGATCTTGCCGCGCAGCGGCAGGATCGCCTGGTTGGCGCGGTTGCGCGCCTGCTTGGCCGAGCCACCTGCCGAGTCACCCTCGACCAGGAAAAGTTCAGCACCTACGGCGGTGTTCTGCGAGCAATCGGCAAGCTTGCCGGGCAAGCGCAGCTTGCGCACGGCCGTCTTGCGGTTGACTTCCTTCTCCTTGCGGCGGCGCAGGCGCTCTTCGGCGCGCTCGATCACCCAGTCGAGAAGCTTCTCGGCCTCGTTCGGATTGTCGGCAAGATAATGGTCGAAGGGGTCGCGCAGCGCATTTTCGACGAGGCGCTGGGCTTCGACGCTCGCCAGTCGATCCTTGGTCTGGCCGACGAATTCCGGCTCGCGGATGAAGACCGAGAGCATGCCGACGGCCGAGATCATCACATCATCGGTGGTGATCTGTGCGGCACGCTTGTTCTGCGTCAGCTCGGCATAGCTCTTCAGGCCCTTGGTCATCGCAATGCGAAGACCGGCCTCATGCGTGCCGCCTTCGGGCGTCGGGATGGTGTTGCAGTAGGAATGGACCTGCGGATCGCCGCCATACCAGGTGATCGCCCATTCCAGTGCACCGTGGCCGGCTACCTTCTCGGTCTTGCCGGCGAAGATCTCGCGGGTGACGGTGAATTCCTTGCCCATCGTTGCCTGCAGGTAATCCTTCAGGCCGCCGGGGAAGTGGAAGACGGCCTTGTCGGGCAGGTCCGATCCTTCCGGCAGCACGCCCGGATCGCAGCTCCAGCGGATTTCGACGCCGCCGAAGAGATAGGCCTTGGAGCGGGCCATGCGGAACACACGCGCCGCATCGAACTTCGCATGATCACCGAAAATCTGCGGATCGGGATGAAAGCGAACCTTGGTGCCGCGACGGTTATGCACATCGCCCAGCTCTTCGAGCCCGCCCTGCGGCACCCCGCGCGAGAAGCGCTGGCGATAGAGCTTGCGGTTACGAGCGACCTCGACTTCGAGATGATCCGACAGAGCGTTGACGACAGAGACGCCAACGCCGTGCAGACCGCCCGAGGTCTCATAGGCCTTGCCGTCGAATTTACCGCCGGCATGCAGCTTGGTCATGATGACTTCGAGCGTCGATTTGCCGGGAACCTGCGGATGGTTCTCGACCGGAATGCCGCGGCCGTTGTCGGTGACCGTCAGATAGCCCTGGGTATCGAGATGAACATCGATGAAATCGGCATGGCCGGCCACCGCTTCGTCCATCGAATTGTCGATGACTTCGGCAAAAAGGTGGTGCAGCGCCTTCTCGTCGGTGCCGCCGATATACATGCCGGGGCGCATGCGCACCGGTTCCAGGCCTTCCAGAACGCGGATCGAGGAGGCGCCGTAATCATCGCCGTTCGATGTCGCCGGGGCGGGGCGGGGGGCGGCGGGTGCGGCGGCCACTGCAGGCTTTTCGGCCGGCGCAGCAGGCTTTGCGGCCTCCTGCTTCTGTGTCAGGGGCACTCCGGAAAAGAGGTCGTTGCTGTCTTCCATGGAACCGTTCAGATCTTCATTCTCGTGAAGGGCCGCCGCTGGCCCACAATATCTGCATTCGGCATCGCGTTTGCGAATCAGGGGAATTCTGACAGAAAGCGCCCCGATACGCGACGCGCCCCGGATTTGCGGAGCTTTTCAAGATGTGATTTGCGTTGCCGGGCGGCGAATGGCAAGTCGCGGCAGCTCTCTGGGAACCATCCGCATGCCGATGTCCACAAGTCATTGCACCATAATCACCGCAATTGCGGCCTTTTTCCTGTCCGCGGCTGTCACGACCGCCGAGGCCGATGCCCTGCCGCCCTACAAGGACGATCTGTTTTCGAAGCAGACCGTGCTGCAGACGGGCGATGACGGCGCCTTCGACATGATCGATTACGACGAGATGCGCGACATCAACGCGCGCGATCAGATCCCGCAAAAGCGGGTGCAGCAGAAATATGTCTCGCTCGGCGTGAAGAAGCTGCAGGCTGATGAGACGCTGTCGCTCGACGGCATCAGGTTCGATGTCACCAGGGTGGGACCGACTGAGAACGCCGCCTTCACGGTCATCTTCATCCACGGCCGCGACGGCGACCGGCGGCTCGGCGCCAACGACTATTCGTTCGGCGGCAATTTCAACCGGCTGAAGAACCTTACGGCCGGCAATGGCGGCGTCTATTATTCGCCGACCGTCAAGACCTTCGATGCCAATGGCGTTGCGGCCATTGCGGGGCTTATCCGCTACGCGAGCGCCCAATCTCCCGGCCGGCCTGTCATCCTCAGCTGCGCCTCCATGGGCAGCCAGATCTGCTGGGGCATCACGCGCGATGCTGAAAGCGTCAAGCGGCTGAAGGGCATGCTGATCATGAGCGGCGTCTCGGACCCGGATTTCACCAAGAGCCCGTTTTACAAGGCGAAGCTGCCGCTCTGGTTTGCGCACGGCAGCCGAGACCCGGTCTATGCCGCAGCCAACCAGCAGGCGCTGTTCGAGAAGCTCTACAAGGCGAAGTACCCGACGCATTTCACCCTCTTCCAGAACGGCAATCACGGCACGCCGATCCGCATGATTGACTGGCGGAAAGTATTGAACTGGATATTGGCGTCCTGAGGGGCCGGATTTAAGGCCGCGCAGAGCTTTCAAACGATCATATTCCCCCAAGGTTAAGCGGGGCGCTTTCCTTTATTGCAGGCTTTTGCTAAGGCCGCCCGGATATGCAGATTTTGGGAGAGCAGCATGACACCTGACGTACGCCCGCTCGTGGCGGGGAACTGGAAGATGAATGGCACGCGCGCCTCATTGGACCAGATCAAGGCGATAGCCCAAGGCGTCAGCACCCCCTTGTCCGAAAAAGTCGAAGCCTTGATCTGCCCGCCGGCGACGCTGCTCTACGTGGCGACGGCGCTCGCCACCGACAGCCCGCTTGCGATTGGCGGCCAGGACTGCCACCAGGCCGAATGCGGCGCGCATACGGGCGATATTTCGGCTGACATGATCGCCGACTGCTTCGGCACTTATGTGATCGTCGGCCATTCGGAGCGCCGCACCAATCATGCCGAGACCGATCATCTGGTGCGTGCCAAGGCACAGGCCGCCTATCAGGCCGATCTGACCGCGATCGTCTGCGTTGGCGAAACCGGAGACGAGCGCGACGCTTACCAGACACTCGACATCCTCAAGCGCCAGCTTTCGGGTTCGTTGCCCGAGGAGGCAACGGCGGAGAATACCGTTATCGCCTACGAACCTGTCTGGGCGATCGGCACCGGCCTGACGCCGACCGCACAGGATGTGGAAATCGTCCACGCCTTCATCCGCGACGAGCTCGTCCTGCGCTTCGGCAAAGAGGGCAGGGGCATGCGCATTCTCTATGGCGGTTCGGTCAAGCCCGGAAATGCCCTCGAGCTCTTGGCCGTCGACAATGTTGACGGCGCTCTCATTGGCGGGGCGAGCTTGAAAGCCACTGATTTCCTCGCCATCTACGACGCATATGAAACGCTGCTTGCCTGAAGCGATTGCATATTCCTGGCCGAAGGGCTTGGAATAGCTGAAGACCTCATGTAAAGAGCCGCCAGATTTTACTTTATGTCCGTCCTCAGACGGGCAGGACTGGACCCATGCAGACCGTATTGATTGTCATCCATCTCATGATCGTGCTCGCGCTCGTCGGCGTCGTGCTTATCCAGCGCTCCGAAGGCGGTGGCCTCGGAATCGGCGGCGGATCGGGCTTCATGTCGGCCCGCGGCACGGCCAATGCACTGACGCGTACGACAGCGATTTTGGCGACGCTATTTTTCCTGACCTCGCTTGGTCTCGGTATCCTGACCCGTTACGAAGGCCGCCCGACCGATATTCTCAACCGCATTCCGGCAACGAGCGGACAGGGCAACGGCATTCTCGATTCGCTGGGCGGTGCCAACGCACCGGCTCCGGCCCAGCCTGCCGATAACAGCGGTATTCCGAATAGCGGCGCAGCGGCGCCAGCTGCTCCGGCTCCGGCGACGACTGCTCCGGCAACGCAGACACCAGCAACTCCGGCTCCGGCTGCAAGCGCCCCTGCGGCGACTGCTCCGGCAGCTCCGGCGACGACTGCTCCGGCTCAGCCTGAGGCACCGGCCGCCACCGCGCCGGCACAGCCTTCCGGCGTCCCCACGGGACAATGAGCCGGTCCTGAAAATAACCGCCGGCAGGCCCTCGGGTCTGCCGGTTTTCTTTTGTTCAGATTCCTGCGCCATGCACCAAAAGTTCTGGAAAAGAATTTTTGGGCTGGTGGAATCGTTTTTGAAAAGGTATCCGGTGACTCCCATGGCGCGATACGTATTCATCACTGGCGGCGTGGTTTCTTCCCTCGGAAAAGGAATTGCGGCCGCGGCTCTCGGAGCGTTGTTGCAGGCCCGTGGTTATCGGGTGCGGCTTCGCAAACTTGACCCCTATCTGAACGTGGATCCGGGCACTATGAGCCCGACCCAGCACGGCGAAGTATTCGTCACCGATGACGGTGCCGAAACCGATCTAGATCTCGGCCACTACGAGCGTTTTACCGGACGCTCGGCGACCAAGACCGACAACATCACCACCGGCCGCATCTACAAGAACATCATCGACAAGGAACGCCGCGGCGATTATCTCGGCGCGACCGTCCAGGTCATTCCGCACGTCACCAACGAGATCAAGGATTTCGTGATCGAGGGCAATGACGACTACGACTTCGTCATCTGCGAGATCGGCGGAACGGTCGGCGATATCGAGGCCATGCCCTTCATGGAGGCGATCCGCCAGCTCGGCAACGACTTGCCGCGCGGCACGGCTGTTTACGTCCACCTGACGCTGATGCCCTATATTCCGGCAGCCGGCGAATTGAAGACCAAGCCGACACAGCATTCCGTGAAGGAACTGCAGGCGCTCGGCATTCATCCCGACATCCTGCTGGTGCGCGCCGACCGGGAAATCCCGGAAGCCGAACGCCGCAAGCTTTCGCTGTTCTGTAACGTGCGTCCGTCCGCCGTCATTCAGGCGCTCGACGTTGCCAATATCTACGACGTGCCGATGGCTTATCACAAGGAAGGCCTCGACGACGAAGTTCTGGCCGCCTTCGGCATCGAGCCGGCTCCCAAGCCGCGTCTCGACCAGTGGGAAGAGGTCTGCAACCGCATCCGCACGCCGGAAGGCGAGGTAACGATTGCGATCGTCGGCAAGTACACGGGTCTCAAGGACGCCTACAAGTCGCTGATCGAAGCGCTGCATCACGGCGGCATCGCCAATCGCGTCAAGGTCAAGCTCGAATGGATCGAGTCGGAGGTCTTCGAAAAGGAAGATCCGGCACCCTACCTTGAGAAGGTCCACGGCATCCTGGTGCCCGGCGGCTTCGGCGAACGCGGTTCGGAAGGCAAGATCCATGCGGCGCGTTTTGCCCGCGAGCGCAAGGTGCCGTATTTCGGCATCTGCTTCGGCATGCAGATGGCCGTCATCGAGGCTGCCCGCAATCTCGCCAATGTTCCAAACGCCTCGTCGACCGAATTCGGCCCGACGCCGGAACCGGTCGTCGGTCTGATGACCGAGTGGGTCAAGGGCAATGCTTTGGAGAAGCGTGCCGCTTCCGGCGATCTCGGCGGCACGATGCGTCTCGGCGCTTACAAGGCAGCGCTGAAGAAGGGCACGAAGATTTCGGATATCTACGGCTCGACCGATATTTCCGAGCGTCACCGCCACCGCTACGAAGTCAATATCGACTACAAGGACCGGCTGGAAGATTGCGGCCTCGTCTTCTCCGGCATGTCGCCGGACGGTGTGCTGCCTGAGACGATCGAATATCCTGACCATCCGTGGTTCATCGGCGTTCAGTACCATCCGGAACTGAAGTCTCGGCCGCTTGACCCGCATCCGCTCTTTGCCAGCTTCATCGAAGCGGCAACCGAGCAGAGCCGGCTGGTTTAAAATTCAGCCGCTCCCTTAAAGGGAGCGGCTTTTTTCTTCAGGTCATGCGGCTTCCGGCAATGGTCCGACATAGACCGAACGCGGACGGATGAGGCGGCCTTCCAGCGCCTGCTCACGGGCATGGGCGATCCAGCCGACAGTGCGACCGATCGCGAAAACGCCGGTAAAGGCGTCGCGTGGGAAGCCAAGGCTTTCCAACAGCAGAGCGGTATAGAATTCCACATTTACATCCAGCGGCCGGTCCGGCTTGCGCTCCCTGAGAACCGCAAGTGCTGCTTGCTCCACGGCTTCGGCAAGAGCGATACGCCCTGCATTGACCTGGCCTGCGGCAACGATCGGCTTCAGCGCATTTTTCAGGGCATCGGCCCGCGGGTCGCGTACCCGATAGACGCGGTGGCCGAAACCCATCAGCCGCTCACCGCGATCGAGCGCTGAACGCAGCCAGGAGCCGGCATTGGCCTCGCTGCCGATACCGTCCAGCATATCAAGCACCGGTCCCGGCGCGCCGCCATGCAGAGGTCCCTTAAGCGCACTGATGGCCGCCAGCACCGACGAGGTGAGGCCGGCGCGGGTGGAGGCGATGATGCGCGACGCGAAGGTCGAGGCATTCAGGCCGTGATCCGAAATCGTCACGAGATAGGTGTCGAGGGCGGCGGTCTGCTCGGCACTCGGCGCGGCACCTGTGAGCATGCGCAGGATATCGGCGGACTGCGAGAGGCCTGCATTCGGCTTCACCGGCTTTTCGCCGCGTTGCAGTCGCAGGACCGCCGGCAGGAAGACAGCGGGTGCGGCAAGAAGGCGAAGCGCGGTATCGATTTCCTCGCCATCGGGCAGACGAGCGACGAGCGCGCGCATGGCATCAACCGGCGGCAGCGCCAGCAGGCGGGAATCGGCGGCCTTGACTTCGGCGAATACCTCCGTTCGTGCCTTACCGAGCCGGCGGCGCAATTCGCCAGCATCGAGATGCGGTTCGATCAGGCCGTCCAGCAGCAGAGCCGCAACGTCCTCATAGGTGCTGCGTCCCGCCAGATGATCCAGCGACACGCCGCGGATAATCAGTCGTCCGGCTTCACCGTCGACATCCGAGAGCTGGGTTTCAGCGGCAATGACATCTTCCAAACCGTTTTTCATGGGTCTTTCTCCTTTACCGGATGAAAGATCCGCCCTAGTTTAGTTGACGTCAATCTTGATGTAATTGATCAATATGAGGCTGACATGACCTGGTTGACGGCTGAGGAAGCACTGGCCGAACTCGGCACCAAGCCGCAGACGCTCTATGCCAATGTCAGCCGCGGACGGATCCACTCCAAGGCAGATCCGTCTGATCCACGCCGCAGCCTCTATCAGGAAAGCGACGTCAAGCGGCTTGCCGAGCGGCATACGGGCCGGCGCAAGAGCGAGACGGTTGCCGCCGAAGCGATCCGCTGGGGCGATCCGGTGCTGACATCCTCGATCTCGACCATCGCCGCCGGACGATTGCTTTATCGGGGGCAGGATGCGGCGGAGCTTTCAGCTCATGCGACGCTGGAGGATACGGCGCTGCTTCTCTGGAATGCGGAGAGTTTCGCTTGCGTACCGGCATCGGCCTTGGAGCCGGCATCTCCCTCCATCCGGGCGGCACTTCTGGCGCTGGCTGGACGGGTGAGCACCGATCTGCCGTCCCTCGGGCGCGCACGCCCGGCCTTGCAGATGGAAGCATGTAGCGTGCTGTCCACCGTTGCCGATGCGCTGGCGCCGGGACCGGCGGACCATCCCCTACATGACCGTCTCTCCGCATGCTGGGGCAGGCCGGAAGCGGCCGAATGCCTGCGGCGGGCGCTTGTCGTGCTGGCTGATCATGAGCTCAACGCCTCCACCTTCGCGGTCCGCGTCACTGTTTCGACGGGGGCAGCACTTTCTGCTGCCGTGCTTTCGGGCCTCGCGACGCTGACAGGACCGCTGCACGGTTCGGCATGGCGGAGCGTCGATGCACTCGCCGAGGCTGCATCCACCTTCGGGGCAGAACAGGCGATCCGCGGCCTGTTGTTGCGGGGAAACAGGTTAGTGGCCTTCGGACATCCACTTTACCCCGACGGCGATGTGCGAGCGAGCGCGCTGCTGTCATCCTTCGAAGCGCCGCCGGTTTTTCGCGATGTTCGGCAAGCCGGCGAGGAAATAGTGGGCGAGAAGGTGAACGTCGATTTCGCGCTTGCCGCCATGACAGCAGCCTTCGATCTGCCCGAGGAGGCACCGATCATCATCTTTGCGCTGGCGCGCACGGCCGGCTGGCTGGCGCATGCGATGGAGCAGATCGAAAGCGGCCATCTGATCCGCCCGCGTGCCCGCTATGTCGGGCCTTCGCCAGCCGAGGCTTGAGTTGGGCGACGCGCGCTCCGAATGGCTTGCGCAGTCTCACGTTTTTGCATAGGGAAACCGGCGAATTCAGCTAGTATGAGCCGGCCGGCGCCATTCGAGGATGTACCGGCGGGTCACGAGGGGCGGATCATGAAAGCCATGTCAGCAATCTCCCGCAGCCTGTTTTCCGCGGTGCTGATCATCAGCCTGCTGCCTGATGGCCCAGCTTATGCCCAGTCTGCCGGCTGCGCGATTTCGCGTGCGGCGAACGGCAACCAGATTTTCCGTTGCCCCGGTGGCGTCAACATCACAGCTGAGCGTGGCGCATCCTTCACGCTCACCGACCGCAATCGCGACGGCAGCCCGGATTCGCTTGCATTGCGCAGCAAGGCTGCCCTTGTCGACGTCGACAGCAGCCAGCACCGCGGCGGCTTCCAGGTGGTGACGCCGCAGGCGATCGCCGCCGTTCGCGGCACGCAATGGGCCGTCGATGTCAAAGGCGGCACGACCTCCGTACTGGTAACCCGTGGTCGCGTCGGCGTACGCCGTCCGACAGGCGCAGCCGTCGTGCTCGGACCTGGCGAGGGTGTGGATGTAACACGCGGAACCGCTGCGCTCACCGTCCGCACGTGGCCGGCGCCGCGCGTCGCGGCCCTTCTTGCACGCCTCGGTCAATAAGTGGTCTCATGAACCATCGGCGTCAGACCGTTATCGCGCTGCTGCTCGCCGGTCTGTGGGGCGCGGTACTCGGCTATTTCCATCTGCAGTCGGACTCCGGCCTCATGGAGCGCATGGAGGCCACGCTGGCCGATCTGCGCAGCACGATCGTCGGCGTCCGCGCGCCGCCCGATATCGTTTCCATTATCGCGATCGATGACAGTACCGCCGCAACACATGGCTATCCGCTCAAGCGGGAGACGCTTGCGCAACTCGTCACGTCGATCGGAGCGTTGAAACCAAAGGCTTTGGCTCTCGATATATTGCTCGTCGATCCCGACACGGAGGAGGGGGATGCGGCGCTCGCAACAGCTATCAAAGCGGCGCCCAGCATCATCGCCGGTGCTGCGACCTTCCCGCAAAGTCTCCAATCGGTGACGGTAAACGCGGAGGATCCGCTTGCGGCGGTTCCCGAGGCGCAGCAGCTCCTGCTACCGCAGCCTCGCTTCGCAGAGGCTGCAGCGCTCGGCATCGTCAATGTGGCGACGGACCAGAGCGGTGTGCCGCGATTCATTCCGCTGTTTTCTCGTGCCGCCGACCGTCTGGATGCAGCCTTTCCACTAAGGGTCGCCTCGATTGCGCTCGGCGCTGAACCATTGATCGAGGCGGACGGCATCCGGCTTGGCGCCCGCCGCATTCCAACGGATACGGGCCAGCGCCTGCCGCTGACGTTCTACGGACCTGCAGGCAGCATCCGCACTTTCAGCGCTGCCGATGCGCTCGATGGCAAGCTGCCGGCGGATGCCATCACCGGCAAGGTGGTGGTGATCGGTGCGACCGTGACCGGCGGCGGCGATGTCTTTCCCACCCCGTTCGATCCTATCCTGCCGGGTGTCGAAGTCATGTCGACGGCGATTACCCATCTGATCGCAGGCGACGGCATGGTGCGCGACAGCAGGACACGACAGGCGGATGCCGGCATTGCGACGGCCTTGCCTGTTCTCCTGGTTGCACTGATCGCATGGCGCCGCGGTGCCCTCGGCTTTTTGATCATCGGCCTGACGGGCATTGTCTGGGCGATGCTCAACCTTGCCGCTTTCGCGAACGGCTACTGGCTGAGTGCTGCATTGCCGATTGCGGCCGCCCTCCCACCCGCAGTTATTTTCGGCGCCACAGAACTCTGGCGCGACCGCAGCCGTGCGCGGCACTTCGCCGATCAGTCCGAGCGGCTGCAGCGCATCGAGGCGCCGGGCCTGGGCGAGTGGCTGGCGCGCGACCCGGCCTTCCTGGCCGAGCCGGTTCGGCAGAATGCTTCCGTCGTCTTCATCGACCTCTCGGGCTTCACCGGCCTCAGCGAAGCGGTCGGGCCGGCGGCGGTGCGGGAGATCCTCAGCAGTTTCTTCGAACTCATCGACGAGGAAGTGCGGCTGCTTGGCGGGGCGATCACCAGCTTCATGGGCGACGGCGCCATGATCCTCTTCGGGCTGCCGGAACCGACGGCGGACGATGCAGCCCGGGCAGCAGCCTGCGCCGTGCGGCTTGCCGACCGCACGCGCAGCTTCCTTGCAGGCCATCTGGAGCTTCGTCGCAGGAAGATCGGTTTCAAGCTCGGCGCTCATTGCGGCACGATCGTCGCCTCACGGCTCGGCAGCGGCGACCGGCAGCAGATCACTGCGACGGGTGATACCGTCAATGTCGCACAGCGGCTCATGGAGGTGGCGGCGAGCCGCGGCGCTGAACTTGCGCTGAGCGCCGACCTGCTCGACGCGGCCGGTCCGGAGGCTGTTCCGTCGCAGGCAGGACGGCTGACCGGACCGTTCGAGACGAAGCTTCGTGGCCGCTCGGGCAGCATCGCCATCTACACATGGCGTGGCGAGACACTTTGACATTCGCACCCGGAGCGAGTAGGAACGGCCCAACTCTTCGGCCGGACGATTCCGGCTACGGCGCGTTATGCGTCTGACAGCTCCGAAAGATCGAACACATGACTGACTATAACGGCGTCTCTCCGGCGATCGCCAAGGCGTTGCAGAAGCGCGGCTATACCGAGCTCACCCCTGTCCAGAAGGCGATGCTCGATCCGGCGCTCGCTGCATCGGATGCACTCGTCTCCGCGCAGACCGGCTCAGGCAAGACCGTCGCATTCGGGCTTGCACTCGCGCCGACGCTTCTCGAAAGCGCCGAACGGTTCGGCCCTGCCGCTGCTCCCGTTGCCCTCGTGATCGCGCCGACGCGCGAACTGGCGCTGCAGGTGAAGCGCGAGCTGGAATGGCTTTACGAAATGACCGGTGCTGTCATCGTCAGTTGCGTTGGCGGCATGGACATTCGCAGCGAGCGCCGTGCGCTGGAGCGTGGCGCCCATATTGTCGTCGGCACGCCAGGACGCCTCTGCGACCATATCCGCCGCAACGCGCTTGACATGAGCGAGCTCAAGGCAGCGGTGCTGGACGAAGCGGACGAGATGCTCGATCTCGGCTTCCGCGAAGATCTGGAATTCATCCTTGACGCAGCACCGGACGAACGCCGGACGCTGATGTTTTCCGCCACGGTTCCTGCAGCCATCGCCAAGCTGGCGAAAAGCTATCAGCGCGACGCAGTGCGCATCAGCACGCAGGCGGAAGAAAAGCAGCATATCGATATCGAATATCGCGCGCTCGCCGTGTCGCCGAGCGACCGCGAAAACGCGATCATCAACGTTCTGCGCTATTACGAAGCGCGCAATGCGATCGTCTTCTGTTCGACGCGCGCAGCCGTCAATCACCTGACCGCGCGGTTCCACAACCGCAATTTCCACGTCGTGGCGCTCTCGGGCGAACTGACGCAGAACGAGCGCAGCCATGCGCTGCAGGCGATGCGCGACGGGCGTGCCCGTGTCTGCATCGCAACCGATGTCGCAGCACGCGGTATCGACCTGCCTGGCCTCGATCTCGTCGTGCATGCCGATCTGCCGACCAATCCAGACACACTTCTGCATCGCAGCGGCCGTACGGGCCGCGCCGGGCGCAAGGGTGTCAGCGCGATCATCGTGCCGCTCAATGCACGCCGCAAGGCCGAGCGACTTCTTGAAAATGCCGGCATCGCCGCCACCTGGGCGCGGCCGCCCTCGGTGGAGGAAGTGACGGAGCGTGATGACGAGCGGCTGCTGGCCGACCCGATCTTCGCCGACAAGCCGCTGGAGGAAGAGCTGGGGCTGGTGCAGAAGCTCATCGCCAGCCACGGCGCCGAGACGCTTGCCGCCGCCTTCGTGCGTCTTTACCGCTCCAACCAGTCGGCGCCGGAAGACCTGATCGAAGTTTCGGTGCAGGACGATCGCGCCCGCAAGCGCCGCGAAGGCGAGCCACGCGAATTCGCACCGGCGCAAAAGGGACCGCGCGATGATTTCGGCCCGAGCGTCTGGTTCTCGGTCTCCGTCGGCCGCAAGCAGAATGCCGAACCGCGCTGGCTGATCCCGATGCTCTGCCGCGCCGGCAACGTGACCAAGCGCGAGATCGGCGCGATCAAGATGCAGCCGGACGAGACATTCGTGGAAATCGCCGCCGACAGCGCCGACAGCTTCCTCGGTGCACTTGGCCCGAACAAGACGATGGAACGCGGCATCCGCGTAGCCAGGCTGAACGGCACGCCCGACTTCAGCAAGCCGGCCAAGCCCGCCTACGCCAAGAAGCCGTTCGAAGACCGCGGCGAGGATCGTTTCCGCAGCGACAAGCCGAAGGGCAAGTTCGGGAAGGACAGGCCCGCTGGCGCTGGACGTCAGGACGACAAGCCCTGGACGAAGAAAGACCCAAAGCCGAAATTCGAAGGCGCCAAGTTCGAAGGCGCCAAGTTCGAGGGCGGCAAGGGCAAGTTCAGCAAGAAGAAAGACCGCTGAGACGGTCGCCGGCCGCGCCGGTAAGGTGACGCGGCTGGCATCCTACAGCGGCTTCAGCCCTTGTTGCTGAGACCGGCTGCTGCGAGGATGAGATTGGCGACAGCCTGCGGCTGAGAGATCAGCGAGACATGGCTGGCGTCGAGTTCGATCGTTGTCGCGTTCATGCGCTTTGCCATGAAGCGTTCCAGATCCGGATTAATGGTCCGGTCATTCTTCGAAACCGCGTACCATGACGGTTTGGAGCGCCAGGCGGCGACGGTCGTCCTGGCGGTGAACAGCGTGTCTGAAATGCGGCCCTGCACGGCGTAAAGCGCCTTGGCGCGGGCAACCGGCAAGTCGCCGGCAAAATCCCGGACGAAGGCTTCTTCGCTCAACTGGGCGTAACCGCCGGCCTGAACGAGGCCGGCGCTGGCCGGTGGCGTCGGATATTGCTTGGCAAGCGCGGTATAATCCTCACCAGCATCCGGCGCGCGGGCGGCGATATAGACGAGCGCCGTCACCTTCGGGTCGACACCGGTTTCGGTAACGAGCATTCCGGAATAGGAATGGCCGACGAGCACGGTCGGGCCATCCATGAGCGCCAGGATGCGCTTGGTCGCCTCGACATCATCGGCGAAGGAGGTGAGAGGGTTCTGCACGGCCATCACATTCAGGCCGGCAGCCTGGAGATGGGGGATGACATCCAGCCAGCAGGAAGCATCGGCATAGGCGCCGTGAACGAGAACGACATTCTTTGCCTTGGCGATATCGGCGGCCCGGCCGGCGGCCGGAAACATGCTGAGTGCGGCCCCTGCAGCGAGCGCGGCCGAGAATGAACGTCTGGTCATCGGTTGCATAATGGAGTCCTCCGGCTTGTAGGAAATTTGGGGCGATGCCCTTTGGATCGCTACAGAAACGTTACGCCGAGACTCGGGCTTGGATAACTATACAAAGGTCCAGCGAGGTATTATGCCGTCCAGCACGGCCAGATGGCCTGTCGTAACGAGGGTAATCGACACAAGATGAGATCGGCTTCCGCAGATGATCGTCTCGACCTGGCGGCCTTCATCGAGGCGAACTTGCCGCTTGCAAGCGTACCTTCCATACCCAAGGTAAGGCTGCATATGGCGACACCGAGGAGCGGCCTCTATCGCCTTGCAATGGCTGACGATTCCGATTTGATGCCGCCCTATTGGGCTTATCCCTGGGCGGGCGGGGCGGTGCTTGCGCACTATCTTTTCGACCATCCCGAAGAGGTGGCCGGCAAACGTGTCGTCGATCTCGGCACCGGCTCCGGCCTCGTCGCCATCGCAGCGATGAAATGCGGTGCAGCCCAAGTGCTCGCTATCGATATCGATGCGAAGGCGATCGCTGCAGCGCGGCTGAATGCTCATGCCAACGATGTCGAGATCGAGACACGGCTCGGCGAGATTATCGAAGACGAGCCGCCTGAAGCCGATATGATCCTGGCCGGCGATGTCTTCTATGACGAGGCGCTGGCGGAGCGTGTTCTGCCTTTCCTTGGACGCTGCCGAGCAGCCGGGCTCGACGTGCTCATCGGCGATCCGGGGAGGGCGCCTCTGCCCGCTACGTCCCTGGAGAAAATTGCGGAATATCCGGTGCCGGATTTCGGCGGGCCTGCTCGGGGTACGGCCGCCAACAGTGCGGTTTTCCGCTTGAGGTGAGTGAAGGTGGATTGCGCGGGTAGCGCGTCACCTCGCCTTGCGTTAAATTAGATGATATGTCATCTATTGTTCTCTCATCGATATTTCCATGACCGAAGACAAGATCACAACCTCATTCGGGAGCCTCGTCTCCCAGACCGCGCGCTACTGGCGCAGGGTCGCAAACCTGCGCCTGCAGCCTTTTGGACTGACGGAAGCGACATGGCTGCCGCTGCTGCGCATCGCCCGCTCGCCGTCGCCGATGCACCAGAAGGAGCTTGCAGCCTCGCTCTCGCTCGACAATTCCTCCGTCGTGCGCCTGATCGACAATCTGGAGAAGGCGGGGCTGGTCGAGCGGCGGGAAGGCGAAGACAGGCGGGCCAAGGAGATATTGCTGACGGAGGAGGGCAGGAAGACCGTGGAGGAGGTCGAACGCGTGGCGCAGGGCATTCGTGAGGAGGCGCTTGGTCTTCTCCCGCGTGAAGACATCGAAACCACATGGCGTGTGCTCGATCACATCAGCGACGTACTTGCCCGACAGCTCGAGGAGCCCGAACAGTGAATTCGCATCCCGGCCCAATGACCGAAGCCAGACCGCTTGGTGTAAAGCTTCACATACCAGTCTGGCTGCTCGGGCTCATCACCTTCAGCGGTACGCTTGCCATGCATATTTTCGTGCCGGCCCTGCCGGCGGCGGCGAGCGATCTCGGCGCGTCGATCGGCGAGATGCAACTGACCGTCAGCCTCTACATCTTCGGTCTTGCCGTCGGCCAGCTCATCTATGGGCCGCTTTCGGACCGCTACGGCCGCCGGCCGGTGCTGATGAGCGGGCTTGTGCTCTATACGATCGCCGGCGTGGCAGCGCTGGTCTCACCCGGCGTGCATGCACTGATCGTGGCAAGGCTCTTTCAGGCTTTCGGCGGTTGTGCCGGTCTCGTCATTGCCCGCGCCATCGTCCGCGATACGTCCAGCCCCGATGAAACAGCCAAGCGGCTCGCCATCATGAACCTCATGGTGACGGTAGGACCGGGGCTTTCACCTGTTGTCGGTGGTGCGCTTGCCGCCACGCTCGGCTGGCGCTCGATCTTCGTGGCGCTTTGCGGGCTTGGCATCGTCAACCTGCTGCTGACCTGGCGCAAGGTGCCTGAGACAGGCACCCGCAATGTCGAGACTTCGATGAAGGCGCTCGGCCGCGACTATCTCGGCCTGCTTTCCTCGCGCTCCTTTGTCGGTTATGCCATCGGCGGCGGCTGTGCGACAACCTCCATGTATGCTTTCACCGCATCCGCGCCCTTCATCGTCATCAACGAACTCGGCCGTCCAGCAACAGAAGTCGGCATCTGCCTGGCGCTGCTGATCTTCGGCTACTGGATCGGCAGCATGATCGCCACGCGGCTGATCGGCCGGTTTGCGATGAAGAGGCTGATGGTGATTTCCAACCTCGTCAGCATCGCAGCCGCGATCGTCTTCTTCGGCTTTGCGGTGACCGACCATCTGACGCTCTTGCCCATGATGGCCTCCATCATGGTCTATACGATCGGCGCCGGCGTAGCCTCGCCCAATGCGCTGACGCTCGCCGTCAGCGTCAATCCAAAGGTCACAGGGTCTGCCTCCGGCCTCTATGGCTCGACACAGATGGCTGTCGGGGCCGTCTGCAGCGCTCTCTCGGGTATCGGTGGCGATCCGGGGCTTGCGGCGGCGACCGTCATTCTCGGCGCCAGCGTGCTGGCGCAGCTCTGCTTCTGGGTTGCTGTCGCTTCGAGAAATGTCAGGCGAGAAAATCTGGCCGCAGAAGCATGACCGGGCAGGTGGCACCGGCCGGCAGTTCCGGCGCATGCGGCGGGCGGATGATCAAGCAATCCGAATGGGCAAAGGTCTTCATCATAGACGAATCCTGCTTGTCGAAGGGTTCGACCAGCCAGTTGCCGTCGGCCGATTTCGAAAGCTTCGCGCGCATATAATCCTGTCGGTGATCATTGGCCCGCAGCGTGACGGCTGCTTCCACCGTTGTCTCGCGCCGGACCGGCGGCAGCGAGGCGAGTTTGCGGATCAGCGGCTCAAGGAAAAGCAGAGAACAGACGAGGCTAGAGACCGGATTGCCTGGCAGGCCGAGCACATGCGTCTCGCCAAAACTGCCGACCATCAGCGGCTTCCCGGGGCGCATGGCGATGCGCCAGAAATCGAGCTGCATGCCGGCCTCAATCAGCGTAGCCTGCACCAGATCGTGGTCGCCGACCGAGGCACCCCCGAGCGTGACGATGACATCGACCTTGGCATTGCGCGCCTTGTCGATCGCCGCAGTGATCTCAGCCCTGTCATCGGGCACGATGCCAAGATCGAGCACATCAGCGCCGGCCCTGCGGGCAAGGGCTGCTACGCCAAAGGTGTTGGATGCGATGATCTGCGAAGGACCGGGCGTGCTTCCGGGGGGCAGAAGCTCGTCGCCGGTTGCAAGGATCGCGATCATCGGACGGCGCAGGACCTCGACTGATGGCCGGTTCATGCCGGCAGCAGCCGTCAACCGCGAGAAATCGAGCACAGTGCCGGCGGCCAACACCACTTCGCCCTCGGCAAAATCCTGGCCTCGCGGGCGCACATGCTGACCCTGCCTTACCGGGAATTTGGTTCTGATGCCGCTTTCGATCTTCTCCGCATCCTCCTGCAGCAGGACGCTATCGGCCCAAGACGGCACCGGCGCACCGGTGAAGATCCTGATAGCCTCTCCCTGACCGACGCTTCCCTCGAAGCCGTGGCCAGCCGCGGACGTGCCGACGACCGTCAGAACGGCACCGGGCTCCGGCGCATCTTCACGGCGCAGCGCATAACCATCCATAGCGGAGGAATTGAAGGGCGGCTGTGTCAGGCCAGCCGTCAGATCAACGGCAAGGACGCGTCCTTCGGTCTCGGCAAGCGGCAGCGTTTCGGACGTCGTGACGGGATTTGCGCTGGAGAGCAGGCGGCTCAGGGCTTCAGCGACCGGTAGAAGGTTCATATCGCCTCCGGATGACGGAAATCGCCGGATTTGCCGCCGGATTTTTCCAGCAGCCTGACGCCACCGATTTCCATGGCCTTGTCGGCGGCCTTGGCCATGTCGTAGATCGTCAGGCAGGCGACCGAAACGGCGGTCAGCGCCTCCATCTCCACACCGGTCTTGCCGGTGAGTTTGGCACTCGCCGTGACGCGCAAGCCGGGCAGGGAAGCATCTTCCTCGATTTCGACCGTGACCTTCGTCAGCATCAGCGGATGGCAGAGCGGGATGAGATCGGCAGTCCGCTTGGCGGCCATGATACCGGCAAGGCGCGCGGTGCCGATGACATCGCCCTTCCTTGCATTGCCTTCGCGGATAAGAGCAAGCGTTTCCGGCGCCATCTTCACATGGCCCTCGGCGGTGGCGATGCGCACGGTCTCGGCCTTGTCGGAAACATCGACCATATGCGCCTCGCCGGAGGCGCCGATATGGGTGAGGCTGGGCTTTCCGCCGCTCATATCATTCAGCCGCGATGGCGGCTTCACCAAACAGCAGTGCGCGCGTGGCGGCCGTCACGTCGTCTTTGCGCATCAGGCTTTCGCCGACGAGGAAGGTGTTGATGTCGACGGCCTGAAGGCGCATGCAATCCGCATTGGTGAAGATGCCGCTCTCGCCGACGAGGAGCCTATCATCAGGAACCATGGGTGCCAGCGTCTCGCTGACGGTGAGGCTGACTTCGAAGGTCCGCAGGTTGCGGTTGTTGATGCCAACGAGCGGCGAGGAAAGCTTCAGCGCTCGCTCCATTTCCTCGATATCATGAACTTCGACCAGCACATCCATGCCAAGCGAGAAGGCTTCGTCCTGCAGACGCTCGGCATCATCATCCGTCAGCGAAGCCATGATGAGCAGGATGCAGTCGCCACCCCAGGCGCGGGCTTCATGGACCTGATAGGTCTCAAACATGAAATCCTTGCGCAGCGCGGGCAGGGCGCAGGCGGCACGTGCTGCCGTCAGGAATTCCGGCGCGCCCTGGAAGCTCGGCGTATCCGTCAATACCGAAAGGCAGGCGGCGCCACCGGCTTCGTACGCCTTGGCAAGTGCAGGCGGATCAAAATCCGGACGGATCAGGCCTTTGGACGGGCTTGCCTTCTTGATCTCGGCAATCAGGCCGATCTCTCCCGCATCACGCTTGGCGACCAGCGCCTTGTGGAAGCCGCGCGGCGCGGACTGGCCGGCCTGCATGGCCTTCAGATCAGCAAGCGAGGTCTTCGCCTTGGCGGCAGCGATTTCCTCACGCTTGTAGGCTTCGATCTTCTTCAGGATATCGGTCATGAGGCAATCCTAGTCGATATCGTTGGACACGGCGATCAGTTTGTCGAGCGCAGACGCCGTGGCGCCGCTATCGAGCGATTCCGTTGCGAGCTTCATGCCGTCGCGGATCGTCCCGACCTTGCCTGCGATGAGGAGCGAGGCGGCGGCATTGGCGAGCGCGATATCGCGATAAGCGTTCCTTGCGCCCGCAAGCACATCACGCAGGGCTGCAGCATTGACGACGCCGTCCCCGCCCTTGATATCGGCGAGCACGCAGGGCGCTATGCCGAAATCATCAGGCGAAAGCTCGAAGGTTCGGATCTGACCGTTTTCGAGCGCGGCAACGCTGGTCTTGCCGGTCGTGGTGATTTCATCGAGGCCGTCGCCATGGACGACCCAGACGCTTTCTGAGCCGAGATCGCGCATGACTTCGGCGAGCGGCACGACCCATTGCGGCGCGAAGACGCCGAGAAGCTGGCGCTTGACGCCGGCCGGATTGGAAAGCGGGCCGAGCAGGTTGAAGATGGTGCGCGTACCGAGTTCGACGCGGGAAGCGCCAACGTGGCGCATGGCCGAGTGATGCTGTTGCGCGAACATGAAGCCGACACCGGCCTCGGCAATGCAGCGCGAGATCATTTCGGGGGTGACCTCGAGATTGACACCGAGCGCAGCAAGGCTGTCGGCAGCGCCCGATTTCGAACTCAGCGCCCGGTTGCCGTGCTTGGCGACCGGAACGCCGGCGCCGGCAACGATCAGCGCCGCCAACGTCGAGATGTTATAGGTGCCGCTGGCATCGCCGCCGGTGCCGACAATATCGATCGCATCGGCCGGCGCTTCCACCCGCAGCATCTTGGAGCGCATCGTGGTAACGGCGCCGACGATCTCATCGACCGTCTCGCCGCGAACACGGAGCGCCATCAGGAAGCCGCCGATCTGCGAAGGCGTTGCCTGGCCGGACATCAGGATATCGAAGGCCTGGCGGGCCTCGTCACGGGTCAGGGGCTCACGGCTTGCTACCTTGGCCAGAAGCGGCTTCAGATCGGACATGCGGCGCTTCCCCCTAGCGGACGGTTGCCTGTTCGGCGAGGTTCTGGTTGACCTGTGCACCGTACCGGGTCTGCAGCAGGTTGACCATCTGATCGAGAATGTCGTCACCGGCGCCATTTGCAATGGCGGCGATCTGCTGATCGCGATTATCGAGCGCATCGGTCGTCGGCTCATCGTTGACCTCAGTCACCTTGAGCAGGATCTGCGTGCTCGGATCGGCGCCTACAGCCGTTGCCACGGTATCGGCGGGACCGGAGAAGGCGGCGTTGATGCCGGCACGGCCGAGAACCGGATCATCGGTCGAACGGGTAAAGCCGCTCTTGCTTTCGACGGCGATGCCGAGCGGGGTGGCGATATCGGCCAGCGAGGTGCCCTTCTGCGCTTCGGCCTTCAGCTCGTCGGCCTTTTTGGCGAGCTCGGCCTTCTGCTGCTCGGCGGTCCAGTCCTGAACCGCCCTGTCACGCACTTCAGCAAGCGGACGATCGCGATCAGGCATGACGTCGCGCACGTCGAACCAGACATAACCGTCATTGCCGACGGCAATGGCGGAGGCATCGGCGCCGACATCGGTCTTGAAGGCTTCCGGCAGCAACTGCTGCTGGGCCGGAATATCCTTGACCGGATTTCCGTCCTTGTCCGCACCCGTCATGTCGATGGCGTCGATGGTGACGGCCTTCAGCTTCAGCTGATTGGCGATCTCTTCGAGGGACGTACCGCCGGCGCGCATTTCCTCGATGCGGTCGTGAACGTTGATGACTTCCTGCGAGGCATTGGCGACCGAAAGCTGCTTGCGGATCTCTTCCTTGACCTCATCGAAGCTCTTGGTGGTCTCCGGCTTGATATTGGTCACGCGCAGGATCACCGGACCGAAGCTGCCGTCGACGACAGCCGTGGTTCCACCATCCGTCTTCACCCCGAAGGCAGCTTCGGCAACGGCCTGGTCCGGAACCTTGTCCTTGGTGAATTCGCCGAGCAGCACATCGCTTGCGGTCTTGCCCTGATCGGTGACGAGCTGATCGAAGCTCGTGCCGCTCTTCAGCGCGGTTTCAGCCGCGTTGGCGAGATCCTTGCTGGCGAAGGTCAGCTGCTCCAGCGTGCGGCTTTCCGGCGTCGTATAGGCCGCCTTGGCCTTGTCGAAGGCTTCCTTGATCTGGTCGTCGGTGACCGTCGTGGGATCGGCGATATCGCCAGGCTGAAGCTTCAGATAGCCGATCTTGCGGTACTCCGGCGCACGGTAGCGCTGCTTGGCGTCTTCGAACCACTTGGACAGAACATCATCGGCGGGCGCCTTGATCGGCTCGATATTGGCGTTGGTGAGCAGCAGGTAATCGACGCTGCGGCTCTCATTGCCATAGAGTTTCAGCGCGTTGACGAGAGTCGCAGGCGCCTGGAAGCCGTTGGAGACGGCTTCGATGATCTGGCTGCGCACAGCCTGCTTGCTGCGATCCTTGATATAGTCGTCTTCCCGGATGCCGGCATTGCGCAGACGAGAGGTAAAGAGCGAGCGGTCGAACTGGCCGTTGACCGCCTTGAAGGCCGGATCCTCGCCGATCAGCTGGGCGAGCCGGTCTTCGGAAAGGCCGAGGCCCATGTCATCGGCAAGCTGGTCCAGCGAGGCACCGGCCAGAAGCTGGGCAAGCACCTGCTGCTCGACGCCGAAAGCACGGGCCTGCTCCGGCGTCAGGCGCACACCGTATTGCTGACCGAGCGCTGCGACCTGACGCTGATAGGCGAGACGGAATTCATTGACGTCCACATGCTGGTCGCCGACGGTGACCACCGTCGTGCTGTTGCCGCCGCTTATCAGCTCACGCGACACGCCCCAGATGCCGAAGGAGGCGACGAGCAGGAGCAGGAGCAGCTTGGCAACCCAGGTCTGAGCAGCTCTTCTCAGAATATGGAACATGGAAACGCAAACCTCGCATTATCATTGGCCCAAAAGGGCAGACATTCGTCGTTCCATAAAACAAAGCTGCGAGGAAATGAAGGCTTGTCACACGAAAAGCTTGCGGGGCGTGCACACGCTCTCGCCACGGCACCCGCCCGAAAATTCGGAATTGATTTTCGGAAAGCCAGATGCGCAGATTCAAAAGCGTTAGAGCATCCCTTATGCATCCGAATGCATGCACGCTTCTCGAGGTGCCTTGAGCGACAAAAGATGCCTGGTTGCGGAACCTTTCCAGTCTTCATTTCGTTGAAGCGGCATTCCACCAAACAGGAGCAGACCATGGCCGAATTGAAAACCGCTTCCGTCGAATCCACCGCTGCGCGCGTCAAGGCCGAAGTTGCCGCCGAAGATCTGTCCGCGCAGGTTGCTGCGTTGCGTGAGGATCTGAGTCGCCTTTCGGACAGCGTGATCGCGCTGGGGCAGGGCGCGAGGACCGCAGTGGCCGACGAAGCCTCCGTCATGACCGAGCGTGTCCGCGACAAGGTGCGTGAAGAGCCGCTGACGGCAATCGCCATTACGGCCGGTGTTGCCTATCTCATCGGTCTCCTCAGCCGTCACTAAATGAAAAAAGCCGGACGCATGACGTCCGGCCTTTAATCTTTCTGGCAATCTTTTCCCTGTCAGCTCAGCGGCGGATGAGGCGTCCGATCGCGATCAGTATGCATGCGCCGACAAAGCCAGTGACCAGGTAGCCTAGCCAGCCGCTGAGTGGCTGGATGTGAAGGATACTGAGAATCCAGTTGGCGACAATCGCGCCTATGATGCCGAGCAATATGTTCATGAACACGCCCATATTGCTGTTCATGAACTTTTCCGCCAGCCATCCGGCGAAGCCGCCGATAATGATAGCTGCAATCCAACCTACACTTTCGTTTTCCATGGCAATCTCCCTCCTGGCAAAACGTGAGATACAACGCGCACAATCGAAAAAAGTTCCGCTGGGGCAGCGGCTTAGCACTGTCAGGGATGAAGCAACGTCACCGGCGCAGAAAGCGCGTGAACCGCAATCTGAAACATCAGGCCTGAAAAGGCCAGCGCGGCAAAGCCGGCCGGCATCAGCAAACTCTTGGTGAACATCAAATCCCCCTTTATCGGGAGCAAGCATAGTTCATCGCCTCAACTGCGCAAGCTGCTTATTAATAAGTAGTTAAGCATGAAATTTAAGTAAAATCGTCACGACACTACATGCGCTACGACTAATATTAAATTATCAGGATATTACATTATCTGGAACAGGCGCTTCTCGATTTTCATGAGTAAGCAGTCATTCAACGCTACCTGGAGGAGATCGATATGCGTCCCTCCCTTTTCATCGAGAATGAGAAACAGCCCGCGAGACTGGGGCCGGATGGCCAAAATCGCGCGGAATACTGTCCTTTAGGCAGCACGGCAAGATTGTATCTCAATTGAAGTGAGCCGGCCCGAGAAAGACCCAATAAAGGTACAGCAAGAGTAAAAACAATTCGAGATTTCACGCTTCCTTTTACGCAGGATTAACCCAACCTGACGTCAATTCATAGCTAACAGAATCTCAAGAAGATCGATTCATCGACCCTGCTGTTTCTCGTATTTCAGGCCGCGTATGTCTTCTATTAATACAAATTATTCCAGCATGGCGGCGTTACAAACCCTCCGGTCTGTGACGGCAGATCTCTATGCGACGCAGAATAGAGTTTCGACCGGCCTGCGGGTCGAGAAGGCATCCGACAATGCAGCCTACTGGTCCGTTGCAACGACGATGCGCACGGACAACAGGGCGCTTTCAGCGGTTTCCGATGCCTTGGGCCTCGGCGAAGCAATGACGGATACCAGTTCTTCCGCGCTTGCCTCGATCGTCGATATCATCGGCGACATGAAAGCCAAGGTGATAGCGGCGACCGAGAAGAGTGTCGACAAGGCAAAAATCCAGGATGAGCTCGATGCGCTGAACGGCAGACTGGTGGCGACCGCCACTTCTGCCTCCTTTTCCGGCGAGAACTGGCTAAATACCGACATTCCCGGCCTCGACCTGATGACGCAATATAACAAGAGTATCGTTTCGGCCTTCATTCGCGGAGGCGACGGCAGTGTCAGGGTCGACACGACCGATGTCGATCTCACACGGTTGGCGCTTTTCAATTCGAGCGGCGGAGGGCTGCTGCAAGCGGATGAAAAATCGCTTGGGCTGATCGGCGGATTGCGGAATGCCGATTTTACCGGCGTCGGGCAAAGGGGTTACAGCGTCTACTGGTTCTTCGGCCCCGCCACTCTTCCCAATCCAAGCACCGGCGTCTTCACTGCAACGGACAAGATGACCTTCGACCTCACCGTCGACGGCGCGGAAACGCGCACGGTGACGATCGACAGGAATACGATCGACGCTGCATTGGGAACGACCAATGGTTATATCGCCAACGCCAATGATTTTGCCACCGTTATACGCCTGGCAATGTCCAACATGGGCTGGTCACCTGGCAGCGTCACATCCCCAGGAGGCCTGCTTTATTTTACCAGCGGCGAAATTCCGGGTAGCAGTGCATCGAGCATGGTCATTTCAAACGTGACCTCGACGCTTGCCGGCGGTTACGCTTTCGCGCTCAACGTACCCGCTTTACAACGGCAGGACGGCACCGTCGCGAGCTACCAGTTCGGATTTGCAGGTCCATTCGCCGTGCAGCGTGATGTCGCGTTTTCTTTCAGCGTGAATGTCAACAACGGCGCCACGAAAACCGTGACCATCAACCGCAGCCTTGTCGACAGCGTTCTCGGCACGAATGACGGAAAGATCAATACTGCCGGCGATTACGCGCGCATCCTTGGCGCCGTGCTGGCCGGAAGCGGAATGCAGGCCACTGCGGCAGGCTCGAATATATTGCTTCAGGCGGATTCGGCCATGCATCCGCAAGCGGGCGCGACGCGATCAACCATCCGGCTTTTCGGCGTTACCGACAACATCGGCTATGCGCCCAATTTCGATATTACCGATATCGACATCACCAATCCCGCCAATGACCTGCAAAACTATATCGGCGGTATCAACATGATGGAGCAGAAAGTTATCCAGGCTTCAAGCTATCTGGGCGATGTCAGCAAGCGGCTCAACATGCAGGACAATTTCGTCAATACGCTGCAGGATTCCGTCGCAAGCGGCATCGGGCGGCTCATCGATGCCGATATGGAGGAAGAATCCTCACGGCTGACGGCCCTGCAGAGCCAGCAGCAACTCGCCCTGCAATCTCTCTGGATCGCCAACAGCGCACCGCAGAACGTGCTCCAGCTCTTCCAGTAATATGCCCCGCAATGGGCGCCGATATGCCTCATCGGGGTGCGTCATGACCTCGCATCGATGGCAGTAGCTTTGCTGCCTGCCAGCGGATAAGAGACATTCTGCGGCGAGCCTCGCGACGGAGACTCCTATCGCAAAGTCGGGTGCGGCGAGGTTTGCATGAAGTCCGAAACAGTAGAAGTACGGCCGCTGGCAGGCATCGCGCTTGCTTGCGCCGGTTACGCTTGCTTTGCCCTGCAGGACGCCTTGGTCAAATGGCTCGTGGCCGACTACGAGGTTCCGGAAATCCTGTTCATGCGCAGCATGGTCATCGTGATCATCACCGGCGTTCTCGTGCGCTACCGCCGCCATCCTTCGATCTTCAAGAGCCCCTATAGAGGCACGGTCGTGCTTCGCTCGGCGCTGATGCTGATCGCCTGGCTGCTGTTTTACAACGCCGCCCGGTATCTGGGACTTGCCGAGCTGACGACGCTCTATTTCTCGGCGCCGATCATTGTCATGTTCCTGTCGATCCTGGTTCTCAAGGAAACAATCGGACCGGGGCGCTGGATCGCCTGCGTCGGCGGCTTCATCGGCGTCACCATCGCCGCAAACCCCACGCATTCGCCGAACCTGCTGCCGGCCGCCATGTGCCTCACCGCGGGTTTCTGCTGGGCCTGGAGCACGATCCTCATCCGGCTCGTCAGCCGCAGCGAGACGACACTCACTCAGATGTTCGCGACAAGCTTGCTGTTCGCGATTGCCTGC
Organism: Hyphomicrobiales bacterium; assembly: GCA_900468805.1. Taxonomy (GTDB): domain Bacteria; phylum Pseudomonadota; class Alphaproteobacteria; order Rhizobiales; family Rhizobiaceae; genus Rhizobium. Next base: position 63,132 of record UEIF01000004.1, read on the forward strand.
GCCCTGTCGTTCCCCTGGATCTGGAAAACACCCGATGCCACAGGCTGGGCTTTGATGCTGGGTCTCGGCCTCGTCGCCACACTCGGGCAATTCCTTCTCTATGAAGGGTTCCGATACGCGCCGGCCTCGGCGCTCGCACCCGTCGAATATAGCGGGCTCTTGTGGGCCTTCGTTTACGGCTATCTCATCTGGGCGGAAATTCCGGCGGTAAACGTCTTCGTGGGCGCGCTCATCATCGTCGCCTCAAGCCTGGTATTGATTGCCTGGGAGCGCCATGGCGAGCCCGGCCGGAAGAAGCGCGCGGCTTGCTGAGAGAAACGTATCGAAATGGCTGACGTCAGTGAGGATTTCCAGCGAACGCCTTGCCGGCAAGCCGCGCCACGCTCTGCCCGATAGCCAGTGAGGCAGTCAGGCCGGGGCTTTCGATCCCATACAGCGCTATATAGGCGGGATGTCCCGTTTTCTCCGGCCCTTGAAGCACAAAGTCGCCACCACCGCCCGAAACCGGGCCGGCGATTTTCGGACGTATGCCTGAATAGGCCGGCTGCAGGGCACCATTCTCCAGATCGGGCCAATAGCGGCGGATTGCGGAATAAAATTTATCCGCGCGACGCGGGTCGACATCATAGTCGATCGTCTCAACCCACTCGACATCAGGACCGAAGCGCGCCTGGCCTGCAAGATCGAGCGTCAGGTGCACACCGAGACCACCGGGTTCGGGGACCGGGTAGATCAGCTGCGTCGCCGGCGCGCGGCCGGTCAGTGCGAAGTAGCATCCCTTGGCGTAGTGACGTGGCGGGATTGTGCTGACGTCCAGGCCCAACAGTTTTTCGGACAGCGCCCAGGCATTCAAGCCTGCAGCATTCACCACGAGGCCTGCTTCAATTTTGACCGGATCGCGGCCGCCGACTGACAGACGGATCTTGTCCGCAGCCAACTCGCCTTCGATGACAGGAGAATTGCAGACGATCGCTCCCCCGTTTGCCTCGATATCCGTGATGTATGCCTGCATGAGACTGTGACTGTCGATGATGCCTGTTGACGGGGAGACAAGCGCCGCAAAGCCCCTGATCCGGGGTTGCCTGCGGGTAAGCTCCGCTGCGTCGATCAGGTAGCAGTCCTCCACTCCATTTGCTTCAGCCTGCCTGGACAGCTTTTCGAGGTAACCGAGTTCCTCCTCGCTCGACGCAACGACGAGCTTGCCGCAAGCCTTGTGAGGGACGCTCCGCTCACGGCAATATTCGTAGAGCTTGTGTTTTCCGGCAACGCAGAGCTCTGCCTTCAAACTGCCAGTTGCATAGTAGAGCCCGGCGTGGATGACCTCGCTGTTGCGGGCAGACGTAATGCTGCCGGTCATTGGCTCCGCTTCGAGAAGCACCACCTCGCGGCCGGACATGGCAAGTTCGCGCGCTACCGCCAACCCCACGACCCCTCCACCCACGACGACGCAGTCGAGGTCCAGTACCTCCGTCATGCAGCTCCCTCTCATCCTCCAACTGCGGGGAGGGGCCTCTCCGGTCGAATTTTGGGAGCCCCTGACAACGCAATTCAGCGCCAAGTATCGTCGGTCGAACCTATCCCAAAATCAGGACGATGGGGAAATACGATTCCGCGGGCGAGATCTGAGCCGTCACCCCAGAGAGGGAACGATTCCGGAACCTAGCCTGACAAGGCGAAAATACCCGTGTTTTCAGAGATTTATGGCGGAAGAGGTGGGATTCGAACCCACGGTACGGTTTCCCGCACGCCGGTTTTCAAGACCGGTTCCTTAAACCACTCGGACACTCTTCCATCCAGTTGATCTGGCTGATCTTTGCCGGAAGAATTCGTTTTTGACGAAGACTGCTTCCGTCGACAACCAAATCGCGGTTTGGCAGGCTTTATAGCGGTTCGGACTTCAGCGTCAACTTGCTCTCTCACATATCGAGCGGCAATTGCGCAGATAAACTGCTTCGATCGTCCGGCTCCCCCAGGCGTTACCCAATCTACTCAACTGTTTATAACATCGGGAAGAAATACCCCATTGTGGGGCATCGCGACGGCTTCCAACCGAATAGTCCTGTCACGAAGCGAAACCGGCCGATGCGGGGATAAATGCCCCTATTCCATTCCCGGACAGGTTAAAATCAACCAGACATTAACCATAGTCATTAGAATTCGAGCTATCATCGGGAAATTGTTCGCAAATTTGCCACGATATTCACAAGATTAAAGTCTCGTTAGGCAGGCAGGTAATAAGGCAACTCCAACTCATTCACGAGTGAGTTCCTTAACCATAACGGTCTTGAGTGGCGTGGGGCATATGAAACTGAATTACGGGGCGGCGTCTTTCGCAACGACAGCTCGATGGCTGGCATTGTCGGCCATGTGCGCAACAGTGGCGGCCTGCGGCTCGACACAAGCCGTTCCCAAGAAGAAATCCCACGGCAAGGAATATTTCTCCGAGAGCGAATACGGCGTCAAAGCCAGCCCGCGCGTTGCCAACGGCAACAACATCCCGAAGGGCGGCGGCCGCTACATCGTCGGCGATCCCTATGTGGTGAAGGGCAAGATGTATTACCCTAGGGAGGATTACTCCTATAACAAGGTAGGCATCGCTTCCTGGTACGGTTCCGCCTTCCATGGCCGGTTGACGGCAAATGGCGAAGTCTACGACCAGATGCACCTTTCCGCTGCGCATCCGACCTTTCCGCTGCCGAGCTATGCGCGCGTAACCAATACGGAGAACGGTTCGTCCGTGATCGTGCGGGTCAACGACCGTGGGCCATACCATGAAGGTCGCATCATCGACCTTTCCAACAAGACGGCCTCCATGCTCGACCTGCAGCACAGCGGCACGGGCAATGTTCGCGTTCAATATGTCGGGAAGGCGCCGCTTGATGGCCACGACATGCCGTATCTGATGGCATCCTATGTTCCGAAGGGCAGCCGTATTCCGGGCGCCTATCCGGGCGGGGGCCAGATCGCGACCGGCGTGATGGTTGCCTCCAACAGCAAGAAGATCACCGGCGACCAACTGCAGAGCCTTGGCGACTATTCCAGTCCTTCGCCTGCCAACGTACCGGTACCATTCTCCTCGACAGCCTATGCGGGCTCGACGCCGAATGCCAAGTATCCCGGCGCCAAGTATCAAGGCTCTACGCAGAGCGCCAAGTATACTGCGGCTCCGGCTGCGCAGATGGCACCCGTGCCGATGCAGGCGCCGGCAGGCGGTCATTTCCTGGCCCCGCCGCCCGCCTTCGCCAATGGCGGACAGGCGATGGAGCAGATGGTGGTTCTGCCGGAAATCGGCCCCATTCCCTATGAGCGCCCGAATGGCTGGTCGAAGGGCACGTCGCTTGCCATGAACTACCAGGAAGCAGTCGTCGTCAACGTTCCGATCGCCTTCGACGCCGTGATGGTGCGCAATGACGGGCTGACGCAGGACTCGATCCTCGCTTCCTTCAAGCGGCAGAATGGCGGCGCTGCACAGGCGCGATAAAAACCCACGATAAAGTGTAATTGCATCGGCTTCCGGCTCGCTTTACCCTCTTGAATCAGCCCGCACGATCAATGGGATTAGCGATGTTGAAGCCGCTGCTTCGCCTCTTTGCATGTCTGCTTTTACCTGCTTCTGCAGCCCTTGCCGCAGAAGGCACCGATGCCGGCTTCGTCACCAAGGCCACGCAGGCCTATATGATCGAAGCTTCGACCGGAACGGTGCTTCTCTCCAAGAACGAAAACCAGGTCTTTGCCCCTGCTTCGCTTGCCAAGCTGATGACGATGGATCTCGTTTTCAGTGCCGTCAGCAAGGGTCAGATTTCGCTCGATACGGAATATCCCGTCTCCGAATATGCCTGGCGCACCGGCGGCGCGCCTTCGCGTGCTGCCACGATGTTTGCAGCGCTGAAATCGAAGGTCCGCGTCGAGGATCTGATCAAGGGCGTTGCGATCCAGGGCGCCAATGACGGCTGCATCATCCTTGCCGAGGGCATGGCCGGCAGCGAGGACCAGTTTGCGGCATCGATGACCCGGCGTGCTCGCGAGCTCGGTATGGAAAAGGCTGTCTTCGGCAATTCAACCGGGATTCCGGATGGCAAGAGCAAGGTGACGGCAAAGGAATTGGTGACGCTCGCCGTCGATCTGCAGGCTTCTTACCCCAATCTCTATCCCTATTTTGCCCAAGCGGATTTCGAGTGGAACAAGATCTTCCAGCGTAACCGCAATCCGCTGCTCGGCATGGATCTTGGCGCCGACGGGCTGGCGACCGGCTTTACAGAAGGCGAGGGCTATTCGATCGTCGCCTCGGTGCAGCGCGACGGACGGCGGCTCTTCGTGGCACTTGCCGGCATCGCCTCCGACAAGGAGCGTACGGAAGAAGCCAAACGCGTACTGGAATGGGGGCTGACGGCCTTCGAAAGCCATCAGGTCTTTGCAGACACGGAAGTCATTGGCGCTGCAAGCGTGTATGGCGGCACGGCGCGCACCGTCGATCTCGTCGCCAAGGCGCCGGTCAGCGTCTATGTTCCGATCAATAATCCCGACCGGCTCGCAGCCCGCATCGTCTATCGCTGGCCGCTGACGGCGCCCGTGAAGGCTGACACGGAGGTCGGTACATTGCGCATCGTTTCCGGCAACAGGATGCTGCGCGAAGTGCCGCTCTATACGGTGCAATCCGTCGAGGTGGGGTCGCTCACCAGCCGGGCGGTCGATGCGCTGCTGGAGCTTGGCGAATCGCTGTTCTTCTCCTGGCTGTGGGACACGTCCGAGCAGAGCTGAGACCGTTTTTGCGAGCGAATTTTCGCGCGATTTGCCGGGGAAGGTGAATATGTCGCCGCGGCAAAAGGTTTCGTTCCGCACTATCTTCGGATAGATAGAGGAAGAGCGCGGCGCTCAGAATGCGGGAAAGTATCATTGTCGTCCGGTACAGGATTGTTCGTTACGTTTGAAGGCGGAGAGGGCGCTGGGAAGTCCACGCAGATCCGCCGCCTTGCCGAGGCCCTTAAGGTCGACGGCCATGACGTGTTGTTGACCCGGGAGCCGGGAGGCTCGCCGGGAGCCGAAGCGGTGCGCCATGTGCTGCTTTCCGGTGCGGCAGAAGCTTTCGGCACCCGCATGGAGGCGATCCTCTTTGCCGCCGCCCGCAACGATCACGTTGAAGAGGTCATCCGGCCAGCACTCGCCAAGGGCAAGATCGTGCTCTGCGACCGCTTCATGGATTCCTCGCGCGTCTATCAGGGTGTCACCGGCAATCTGGAAGCGGAGTTCATCGAGACGCTGCAGCGCATCGCCATCAACGGTGTGATGCCTGATTGCACACTGATCCTTGATATTCCTGCCAAGCTGGGACTGCAGCGCGTCAGCCAACGAAACGCCGGCGGCCCTGACCGTTTCGAGAAGGAAACGCTCGAAACCCACGAGAAACGTCGCGAAGCCTATCTGGATATCGCCGCGCGCGAGCCGGAGCGCTGCCATGTCGTCAATGCCACGCAGCCCGAAGAGGTAATCGCCGCAGAGATCCTCACCATCATCAGGCAGTTGCTGAAACCATCGGCCGAAGAGCGGATGCCGGAAGCGGCGCATCATGAGTGAGGACAGGCCCGGACTGCTCGACGGCGCCATCTGGCCGGCCGAGAATTCGAAGCTCTTCGGTCATGAAGCGGCCGAGGATTTCCTGGCGCAGTTCTACCGCTCGGGCAAGGGCCATCATGCGATCCTGATCGAAGGCCCCGAAGGCGTCGGCAAGGCGACGCTTGCCTTCCGCTTCGCAAATCATGTGCTGTCGCATCCCGACCCGACTGGCGCACCCGAACGAATTGGCGATCCGGACCTCAACTCCGCGGTCAGCCGCCAGATCGTCTCTGGTGCCTCGCACAATCTGCTGCATCTTGCGCGGCCTGTGGATGAAAAGACCGGGAAAGTGAAATCGGCGATCACCGTCGACGAGGTGCGCCGGGCCGGCAAGTTCTTCTCGCAGACCTCGGGCACCGGCAATTGGCGGATCGTCATCATCGATCCTGCCGACGACATGAATCGGAACGCTGCAAACGCCATCCTGAAGATCCTCGAAGAGCCGCCGAAGCGGGCGATGTTCCTCGTCCTGTCGCATGCGCCGGGAAAGCTGCTGCCGACGATCCGGTCGCGCTGCCTGCCGTTGAAGCTTGCGCCGCTCGACGATCAAGCGCTGGTTTCCGCACTAACTCATCTCGGTATTCAGGGAGAGGGACAGGCCCTGCTTTCCGCCGCCAAGGGCAGCGTGGGCGAGGCGCTGAAATTGCTGAACTATGGCGGCGGGGATATTATCGAAGCCTATAACGCGGTTCTGTCCTCAGAAGGGCCTGCGGCGCGCAAGGCCATGCACCGGCTTGCCGATGCGCTTTCGGGCAAGGAAAGCGACACGATCTTCGATTTCTTCGTTAGTCATGTGGGTGATGATGTGATGAACCGCGCGCGCAGCGCGGCAGGCGAGGGGCAGATTGCGACGGCGGAGCGCCTGGCGCGGCTCTATTCCGCGATCACCGAGAAGCTGACCATCTCCGACGCCTATAATCTCGACCGCAAGCAGACGATCATGGAAGTGCTTTCCGACATCAAACAGCCGGGTGCTTAGAACGTCCTGTGTTCATTCCGACGCACCAAGGATACTCTACCTCTTTATTTTTATGCGGTCCCGGACGCAAAACCGCTGCACACTTTTGCTGGAATTGTTCTGGTCAGCCGGCCAGCAATTTCCAGGCGACGATGGCAAGCGTAACGGCCAGCACGATACGGATTGTCCGCTCGTGCAGTTTCGGTGCGAGAAGGCTGCCGACGATGATGCCGGGAATGGAGCCGACGAGCAGGGCAAGCAGCATCGACCAATCGATCTCTCCAATGAGCCAGTAACCCGTGCCGCCGATCAGCGTCAGGGGCACCGCATGGACGATGTCGGAGCCGACGATCTCACGCACATCGAGCCGCGGATAGAGGACGAGCAGGATCGTGACGCCGAGAGCGCCGGCGCCGACCGATGTCAGGGTGACGAGCATGCCAAGCACAAAACCGAGAACGACCGTGAAGACCGCGATGGTCGCCGGCTGCGGCGGCATCCGATCACCGATGGCGCGGCGGGCAAATTCGAGGATCTGGCTGCGGAAAACGAGCATGATCGCGGTCATGACCAGAAGCCAGCCGAGCGCCGTGGTGATGGTGTTGGTCACGCCGATGCTCTTGCGGTCGACGCCGGCCATCAGCCAGAGCATTAGCAGCGCGGCCGGAACGCTGCCGGCTGCAAGACTGCCGACGATCTTCCAGTTGACGCGCCCATGCATGCCGTGAACGGCGGTGCCGGCGCTCTTGGTGATCGCCGCATAGAGAAGATCGGTCCCGACTGCCGTTGCCGGATGGACGCCGAAGAGGAGAACGAGCAGGGGCGTCATCAGCGAACCGCCGCCCACGCCGGTGATGCCGACAAGCGCTCCCACTACGAGACCGGACAGGGAATAGAGAGGCTCGAACGTCAAATACGCGCCTCCGACGGCGTGCGGCCATGACCATTCCGATCGATGAAAAATAGCACTTCGCTTCCGTCCCGCCCTCTTGTGAGAGAAGGGGTAGATTGCGCCAGAACGTGAGTCAAGTTCACCGCCGCGCGTCTCCGAAATCGTAGGCGGCTGCCAAACTTGATGTTTCGCTCGTGCGAGACATGCGCTAATAGCGGCTGATGATTTTTATAGAGTAAGCCGGAATTGGCCGCCATGACAGACAAGACCCCCTTCTACATCACGACCGCGATTTCCTACCCCAACGGCAAGCCGCATATCGGCCATGCCTACGAGCTGATTGCGACTGACGCGATGGCGCGCTACCAGCGCCTCGACGGCAAGGATGTCTTCTTTCTGACGGGGACCGACGAACACGGCCAGAAGATGCAGCAGACGGCGCGTGCGGAGGGCATCACGGCGCAGGCGCTTGCTGACCGCAACTCCGGCGAATTCCAGGCAATGGCAAAGCTGCTCAATGCTTCGAACGACGACTTCATCCGCACCACGCAGGAGCGTCACCACGAGACCTCGCGGAACATCTGGAACCTGATGGCCGACAACGGCGATGTCTACAAGGATTCCTATGCCGGCTGGTACTCGGTGCGAGACGAAGCCTATTACCAGGAAAATGAGACGGAGCTGCGCGCCGACGGCGTGCGCTATGGGCCGCAGGGCACCCCTGTCGAATGGGTGGAAGAGGCAAGCTACTTCTTCAAGCTCTCCGAATACCAGGACCGGCTGCTGAAGCATTACGAGGAGAACCCCGATTTCATCGGTCCGGCCGAACGCCGCAACGAGGTGATCTCCTTCGTCAAGTCGGGCCTGAAGGATTTGTCGATCTCGCGCACGACCTTCGACTGGGGCATCCAGGTGCCGAACGATCCCTCGCATGTCATGTATGTGTGGGTCGATGCGCTGACGAACTACATCACGGCGACCGGCTATATCGAAGACCGCAACGGACCGCGGGCGAAATATTGGCCGGCTGATGTGCACATCATCGGCAAGGACATCATCCGCTTCCACGCCGTCTACTGGCCGGCCTTCCTGATGTCGGCCAAGCTGCCGCTGCCGAAGCGCGTCTTTGCCCACGGCTTCCTGCTCAACAAGGGCGAGAAGATGTCGAAGTCGTTGGGCAACGTCGTCGATCCCGTCAATCTGGTGAACCATTTCGGCCTCGACCAGGTACGCTATTTCTTCCTGCGCGAAGTCTCCTTCGGACAGGACGGCAGCTATAGCGAAGAGGCGATCGGCACGCGCATCAATTCCGACCTCGCCAACGGCATCGGCAACCTTGCCAGCCGTTCGCTGTCGATGATCGTGAAGAATTGCGATGGCCAGATTCCGGAATGCGGCCCGCTGACCGACGAGGACAAGGCCCTGCTGGCGCAGGCCGATGCTCTGTACGCCTCGACACGCGAGGACATGGGCAAGCAGCTGATCCACCGCGCGCTCGCCTCCATCATCGCCGTCGTCTCCGAGACCGACCGCTATTTCGCCGGCCAGCAGCCGTGGGCGCTGAAGAAGACCGATCCGGCGCGCATGGGCACGGTGCTTTATGTGACAGCAGAGGTCGTCCGTCAGATCGCCATCCTGCTGCAGCCGTTCGTACCGGACTCCGCCGACAAGCTGCTCGACCGCGTGGCCGCCCCTGCAGACAAGCGCGATTTCGCAGCGCTTGGCGAAGCGGGCCGCCTGGTGCCGGGAACGCCGCTCGAAGCACCGACGCCGGTCTTCCCGCGCTATGTAGCTCCGGAGGCTTAAGGCCGTGCTGGTCGATACGCATTGCCACCTGGACTTCGCCGACTTCGAGGCGGAGCGCGACGAGATCGTTGCACGCGCCCATCAGATCGGAGTTGCGCAGATGGTGACGATCTGCACCCGCGTGCGCAAGCTCGACGGGCTGCTTGCCATCACCGAGAAATATCCCTCCGTCTTCTGTTCGGTCGGAACGCATCCCAACAATGCGGGTGACGAACTGGATATCCAGACGGAAGATCTGGTGCGGCTCGCCAATGCTCATCAGAAGGTTGTCGCGATCGGCGAAGCGGGTCTCGACTATTTCTACGACACGCAGAAGCCTGAGGACCAGCAGACCGGCTTTCGTCGCCATATCGCTGCAGCGCGCGAAACGCAGCTTCCGCTTGTCATCCACAGCCGCAGCGCAGATGCCGACATGGCTGCAATCCTGACCGAAGAGACAGGGAAGGGGGCCTTCCCCTTCATTTTGCATTGCTTTTCTGCCGGTCCGGAGCTGGCGAAGACCGGTGTCGAGCTCGGCGGCTATATCTCCTTTTCCGGCATCCTGACCTTTCCGAAATCGGAGGAACTGCGCGAGATCGCCAAGACAATCCCGCACGACCGGCTGCTCGTCGAAACGGACGCCCCGTATCTGGCGCCGAAGCGCTGGCGCGGCAAGCGCAATGAGCCGTCCTATGTGGTGAACACGGCCGAGGTGCTGGCCGATACGATCGGCCTTCCTTACGAGGAGGTCGCGCGGATCACCACCGATAACGCCTTCCGCCTGTTTTCGAAGATGCCGAGGATCTAGCGGCGTGTCACGGCGGCAGCGGTTCACCATTCTCGGCTGTTCGTCGTCACCGGGCGTGCCGCGCATCACCGGTGACTGGGGCGCCTGCAATCCGGACAATCCAAAGAACAAAAGAACGCGCGCGGCCTTTATGGTGCAGCAGTTTTCGGCAGATGGGGCTGCGACGACCGTCGTGGTCGATACCGGCCCGGATTTTCGCGAACAGATGATCAGGGCAGGGGTGGACCACGTGGATGCGGTTCTATACACCCATCCGCATGCCGACCATATTCACGGCATCGACGATCTGCGTGGTTATTTCCACAATACCCGCCGGCGCGTACCGATCTTTGCCGAACCGTTCACCATGGGCAGGCTGCAGGAGGCCTTCGGCTACTGCCTGGAGACGCCGCCGGGCAGCAATTATCCGCCTATTGCGCTGCCGAACGTGATCGAGGACATGGAAAAGCCCGTTGAGATCCATGGGCCAGGCGGAACGATCGCCTTCATGCCGCATCTGCAGCAGCACGGCGACATCCATTCGCTCGGCTTCCGGATCGGGAATGTTGCCTATTGCAGCGATGTCAGCGATTTTCCGCCGCAAACGGTAGAGAAGTTGCAGAACCTCGACATTCTCATCATCGACGCTCTGCAATATGCCTATCATCCCAGCCATCTCTCGCTGGAACAGTCGCTCGACTGGATAGAGCGGCTAGGACCGAAGCGGGCGATCCTCACGCACATGCATACGCCGCTCGACTATGATGTGGTCATGGCGCAAACGCCGGACCATGTGGTACCGGCGTTCGACCAGATGAGCTTCGAGGTCGAGATTTAGCTGCCGATGTAAGGCGCAACCTCGAGGTATCCGCGATGGATCATGTCCAGCGAGACATAGAGGATGATCAGCAGGCCGACGTAGGCGATCCAGCGATGTTTGTTGAGCAGGCGGGCGATGAAGTTCGCTGCAATGCCCATCAGCGCAATCGAAAGGCAGAGACCGAGGACGAGCACGCTCGGGTGCTCGCGAGCGGCACCCGCAACCGCCAGCACGTTGTCGAGCGACATGGAAACATCGGCGATGACGATCTGCGTCGCAGCCTGGAGAAATGTCTTCCTCGGCGCAGCTGCGCCGGCTTCAGCCGCATGTTCCTCACCATGACCGGCGCGCAGCTCACGCCACATCTTCCAGCATACCCAGAGAAGCAGCAGGCCGCCAGCGAGCAGCAATCCGACGATTGCCAGAAGATAGACGGCGACGGAAGCAAACAGGATGCGGAGCACCGTTGCCGCCAGAATGCCGACAATGATCGCCTTGCGGCGCTGCGTAGCTTCCAGGCCGGCAGCAGCAAGGCCGATGACGACGGCGTTGTCGCCGGCGAGAACGAGGTCGATAGCAATGACCTGCAGCAGAGCCGTCAAACCGGCCGCTGTGAAAATATCCATATTGAAGTACCCCCAGGATATGCTTCGAGCGTGCTAGCGTCTTGAGGGTTTTCCGTCAACCGGCGAAGGGATGCGTTGTCGGCCGCGTCCACGGATATGCCCATTGTAATCTGAGCCGTGTAATTCGGTCGGTTGCGCTCGATGTGGTGTCCCGCGCGAACGGATCGATGTAGATTATGGAACGATTCTTTTCTTCGATCCGCAGGCCCATGGAAACTTTGCTTTATCTCCCCGTCAAAGGCTTCCTCGAAAAGGCAGGTTACGTCGTCAAGGGTGAAGTCGGCGGCTGTGATCTCGTCGGCTTGAGCGATGACGATCCGCCTGTGGTGGTGGTTTGCGAGCTGAAGCTCAGCTTCAATCTCGAGCTCATCCTTCAGGCGGTCGATCGCGCTGCCGTCTCCGACGAAGTCTGGATCGCGGCGCGGATTTCTGCCAAAGGCAAAGGGCGGGAGGCCGACAAGCGCTACCGCGACCTCTGCCGCAGGCTCGGCATCGGCATGCTCGGCATTTCGGATGCCGGTGACGTCAGCATCATCGTCGGCTCCGTATCGCCAATGCCACGGACCAATCCGAAGCGACGCTCGAGGCTCATGCGCGAGCACCAGAAACGGCGCGGCGACCCGGCGCTCGGCGGCAGTACGCGCACGCCGCTCATGACGGCATATCGCCAGCAGGCGCTCGGCTGTGCGGCAGCGCTGGCGTCAGGACCGCTTCGCGTGCGCGACATCAGGGCCAGTGTGCCGGAGGCTGGTAAGATCCTACAGTCCAATGTCTACGGCTGGTTCGAACGGCTCGACAGAGGCATCTATGGCTTGACGAACGCCGGACGGGAAGCGCTGCAGCGCTGGCCGCAACCGGAGATGCAAGCGGCTGAATAGCTATCCGGCACAGGCTTTAGTTCCATAATCTATCTTATGCGATTTCGTGCAGCCAGAGCTACATTCTATTTCCAAGTGCGACATGCCAATGATATCAACGGCTTGCTCTGAACTTTTAAAATCTCCCCACTCCCATGTTTGAACGGCTAAGCGATCGTGGACGGAATTGATGGCGATGAGTGAGTGCGACCTACAGCGGATCGAGCGCTGAAAGTGATCGATGCACGGCATGGCGATGATTTATGGCGAAGCGTCAATCACGGAAAATAGACGTTGATGTGAGATGCAACCTGTCTGATAGTTCGATCAACATCACACACCTCTCCATGCCATATCTGAGCGGAATGCTTTAAACATATGAGATCCCCTATTTTTTCGCGGTTCCTGGCAGCGATAGCGCTCGCCGCAATCTTCACGTCAGGGCAGCCAGCCTATGCGGAAAACCCGTCCGCACCCTGGCCACAAACGCTGAGCGACCTGCCGGCGGAATCCGGCATCCGATTCGGCACGCTCGAAAACGGCATGCGGTTTGCGATCATGCGCAACGCCACGCCACCTGGACAGGCCGCGATCCGCTTCCGTATCGGGTCCGGCTCGCTGGACGAGAACGAAGATCAACAAGGTCTGGCGCATTTCCTCGAACATATGGCATTCAAGGGCTCGACGCATGTCGCCCAGGACGAGATGATCCGGATCCTGCAGCGTAAGGGCCTGGCCTTCGGGCCAGATACCAATGCCAACACCTCCTATGACGAGACCGTCTATGCGCTCGATCTTCCAGAAGTCGACGCGGACACGCTTTCAACCGGCCTGATGCTGATGCGCGAGACGGCGAGCGAGCTGACGCTGGATGCCGGCGCCTTCGATCGGGAGCGCGGCGTCATCCTGTCGGAAGAGCGGCTGCGCGACACGCCGCAATATCGTGCCGCAATCGGCGTCACGAACTCCCTGCTCGCCGGCCAGCGTGTTACGCTGCGCTCACCGATCGGCAAAGTCGACATCATCAGCAATGCGCCCGTCGATCTGCTTCGCGATTACTACCACACCAACTACCGGCCAGAGCGCGCAACGCTGATCGTGGTCGGCGATGTCGACCCAGCCGCAATCGAGACCCAGATCAGGCAGCGTTTTGGCGACTGGAAGGTCGCCGCTCCGGCCCCGCAGAAGCCCGATCTCGGCACGCTGAAAGCGAAAGGCGAAAGCGCCGAGGTCATTCCGGTCCCCGGCGGCACAACGAATGTGCAAATCGCCTGGACGCGTCCCTATGACGCCTCACCCGACACGTTCGCCAAACGCCGGGCAGAATTGGTCGAGGATCTCGGTCTTCTCGTGCTCAAACGCCGGCTGAGCGCCATGGCCAACAGGGCCAACGCGCCCTTCGTCAGCGCCGCCGTCGGTTCCCAGGATCTTTTCGACTCCGCCCGCATCGTCGTCATCATGGCGAATTCCGAGGCGGACAAATGGCAGCCGGCACTTGCGGCCATCGACCAGGAGCAGCGCCGTTTCCAGCAATTCGGCGCCGAGCAGTCAGAGCTCGATCGCGAAATCATCGAATACCGCTCGCTTCTGCAGGCCGCTGCGGCCGGTGCTGCGACACGCACGAGTCCCGACATCGCTTCCATGCTGGCGAGTAGCGTCGATGACAAGCAGGTCTTCACCTCACCCGCGGAAGATCTGTCGATGTTCGAAACCATGACGAAAGACCTCACAGCGGCCGAGGTCAACCAGACCCTCGCGCATGTCTTCTCAGGCAACGGTCCTCAGCTCGTGCTGCAGACGGCGCAAGCGCCGCAGGGTGGTGCCGGCGACATCCGCCAGGTCTATGACACCTCCCTCGCCGTTCCGGTTACGGCGCCGTCAAGTGCGGCAGCCGTCGTCTGGCCCTACGCGCATTTTGGCGATCCCGGCACGGTCGTCGAACGACGCGTCGTCGAAGATCTCGGTCTGACCATGGTGCGCTTTGCCAACGGCGTGCGGCTCACCGTCAAACCGACCAAGCTGCGCGCCAACGAAGTGCTTGTCCGCGAGGATATCGGCCACGGCCGGCTGGACCTGCCGAAAGACCATCCCCTGCCGATCTGGACGTCGCCGGCCGTTGTCCTGTCAGGCACCAAGGCCATGGATTATCCGGATCTGCAGAAAGCACTGGCAGCGAAGATCGCGGGTATCGATTTCTCCGTGAACGACAGCTCCTTCCAGTTCACCGGTCAGACGCAGACGGAGGATCTTGCGACGCAATTGCAGATCATGACCGCCTACACGTCCGACCCGGCTTACCGGCCGGAAGTTTTCAAGCGCGTCCAGCAAGCCTATTTGAACAACCTCGATCAGTATGAGGCAACGCCTGGCGCCGTCATCAGTCGCGATTTTGCCGGCCTCGTGCATTCCGGCGATCCGCGCTGGAGTTTTCCTGATCGGGCGCAATTGTCGGCCACGAAGCTGGAAGATTTCGAAGCGCTGTTTCGGCCCCATATCTCCACTGGACCGATCGATATCACTATCGTCGGCGATATAACGGCGGACGAGGCAATCCGTCGGACCGGAGAAACCTTCGGCACCCTGCCGGCCCGTGCAGACACGACACTGGGCAATGCGGCAAACGAGGTGAATTTCCCCGCGCCCACTGGAAAACCGGTCATGCGGACCCATAGCGGCAGAGCCGATAATGCCGCGGCCATCGTCGCTGCTCCTGTCGGCGACATGCTTTCGGATATGCAGCGGGGTTTTGTGGCCAACGTCGCTGGCCAGATCTTCGAGAACAGGCTGATCGACCAGTTTCGTATTGCCGAAGGCGCGACCTACAGTCCGCGAGGCGCCATGGACCTGTCATGGGACATTCCCGGCTATGGCTACGCCTATCTCTATGTCGAGACGACGCCGGCCAAGGTCGAAAATTTCTATGCGCTCGTGGACAAGATCGCTGCCGATCTGCGATCAAACGATGTCTCGCCAGACGAACTTGTCCGTGCCAGAGCGCCGATTATCGAGACATTGAAGCACCAGCAGCAGAGTAACGAATATTGGGTGCAATATCTGAACGGCGCTCAAACGGACCCTCGGCGTCTGGAGCGAATACGAGACAATCTCAGCGGCTACGACAACGTGACTGCCGAGAGTATCCGCCAATTTGCCACGACCTATTTCCAGCCGGATAAATTCTGGAAATTCGAGGTGCTGCCGGCAGCGGTACGATAGGCACAGCGTGTTTCAGAGCAGGATCCCGGACGCGGCCGCGTACTTCGGGATCCTTTCCAATTTGCTTCATCATACCGGTTGATGCCTGACAATGACGAGCGGGATTGTCTGTGTAAAAACGTCGAGATCGTTTTGATGGCGAAGCTGCGCTCAGCTGGCTAGATGCGCAAACGAATTTTACCGGTCTTCGCATGGCATCCGATCATTCTCATCCCATCCAGGAATATGCGCGCGTCGTGCGCGAGAAAAATCTTTTGAAGCTTCGTCTTCTTTCGGTCGACCGGCAGCTTGCCACGGCCGGCGGCGCCTGGAAATCCTATCTGGAGGAGACGCGCCTGTCGATCATCGAAGCGATGCTTGCGCTTGAGGAAGAGGGCGACAGCTATCTCTTGCTGATGCGCAAGGACGGCTCGGCGTAGGTTCCCTTCAGGCCGAGGCGAAGGGATGCGAGCGCCCTCTCCGCCTCCTCGATCTCCTTAAGCACCAGGCGCTGCTTGCGATGATCCATTCCGCCACCAGCGAGTGCGGCATCCACCAGTTCAAGCACATCAGTCGCTTCGACGACCACGCGCGTCGCACCTCTCTGCAACGACGCGACAGGCTCTGCGTGTTCCACACCGGAAGAGCGCTCCGCAGCAACAAAGATGCTTCCCTCGAGGAGATAGGATGCGAGGCGTGGATCGGGCACGACTTCCAGCAGATTCTGGATTTCGTCAGCGGAAAAACAGGTTCGGCTGATCAAGCGCGAGTGAAAGGCCGCGTAGTTCATCCCCAGCGCGGCGGCGACAACATCCACCGGGTAGGCTCTCTCTACAATGAGGATCGTGTAGACGATGTCTGCGAAGGCACGGCCGCGTTGCATCATGATCGCCCCCAGGCTCTGTTCCTGCAACTATAGCGGAAGCCGCGTCAAAAGGGAGAGGCTGTTTTGATATCGCATACGTCGGGGCGATGCTAACGCGGCGCCTCGGCAGGAGACACCCCACCTGCCGGGGAAAGGCCACCTGCCTCCGGGTCCGCCAAGGCGGGTGGCCGGACCGCATCGATGCGCCCTACCCTTTGGCTCGGTTTTTGCGATTTTCGCCCGCGAGGCGTCGCTTTCGGGACGGCACTCGGATCTTTCTGGTCTACTCTGTCATAGGCAACGGCTGCGGGAGGAGCTGCTGGCGCGCTGCCCTGATTTCAACGGAGGAGACGGAAATGAGCAAGAACCGTGGCGTCGTCTATTTGCGGCCCGGAAAAGTGGAAGTCCGCGACATCGACGATCCGAAACTCGAGGCGCCGGATGGCCGCCGTATCGAACATGGCGTCATCCTGAAAGTCATCTCCACCAATATTTGCGGTTCGGACCAGCACATGGTCCGTGGCCGCACCACAGCAATGCCGGGCCTTGTGCTCGGACACGAAATCACCGGCGAGATCATCGAAAAAGGCATCGACGTGGAAATGCTCGATGTCGGCGACATCGTGTCCGTGCCCTTCAATGTTGCCTGCGGACGCTGCCGCTGCTGCAAATCTCAGGACACCGGTGTCTGCCTGACGGTAAATCCATCGCGTGCCGGCGGCGCCTATGGCTATGTCGACATGGGCGGCTGGATCGGCGGCCAGGCTCGTTATGTCACGATCCCCTATGCGGATTTCAATCTCCTGAAATTCCCCGACCGCGACAAGGCGATGGCCAAGATCCGCGATCTCACCATGCTGTCCGATATCTTGCCGACCGGCTTCCATGGCGCCGTCAGAGCCGGAGTCGGCGTCGGATCGACCGTCTATGTCGCGGGCGCCGGCCCGGTCGGCCTTGCCGCAGCGGCATCGGCCCGCATCCTTGGCGCGGCTGTCGTCATGATCGGTGATTTCAACAAGGATCGCCTCGCCCATGCCAGCCGTGTCGGCTTCGAGGCTATCGACCTCTCGCGGAGCGACCGGCTGGGAGACATGATTGCCCAGGTGGTCGGCACCAATGAAGTGGACAGCGCGATCGATGCCGTCGGCTTCGAAGCGCGTGGACATTCCGGCGGAGAGCAGCCGGCGATCGTGCTGAACCAGATGATGGAAATCACCCGCGCTGCCGGTTCCATCGGCATTCCCGGCCTCTATGTCACGGAAGATCCGGGCGCGGTGGACAATGCCGCCAAGCAGGGAAGCCTGTCGCTGCGCTTCGGCCTTGGCTGGGCAAAGGCGCAGTCGTTCCATACCGGTCAGACGCCGGTTATCAAATACAACCGCCAGCTCATGCAGGCCATCCTGCACGACCGCCTGCCGATCGCCGATATCGTCAATGCGAAGGTGATTTCACTTGAAGATGCTGCCCAGGGCTATGAGAGCTTTGACCAGGGAGCAGCCACGAAATTCGTTCTCGACCCGCATGGTGCCATCGCCAAGGCCGCCTGACTGAAATGATATGCCGGGACGGTAGTGTCCCGGCATATTCTTCTTGTCTTCCACCCACGAGAACCGATGTGCCTTCCCTGCACCCTTGCAGGAAAGTCACTGCTCGCGGAATGTATGGCTGATCTGATCCATCAGCGGCTTCGTCATGTATGAGATGACGGAGCGATCCGCGACCTTGATGAAGACTTCCGCCGGCATGCCGGGATAGAGCTTCATGTTGGTGAGCTTCCCGAGGCTCGCTGGCTCCGGCTTGATGCGCACGGGATAATAGTCGGCGCCGCTGCGCTGCTCGGTAACGACATCGGGAGAAATCGATATGACATCGCCCTTCACTTCCGGCGTCGTCCGCTGGTCGAAGGCGCTGAAGCGGATATCGACTTTCTGGCCGAGCGTGAGCTGATCGATATCGCGCGTGGCGATCTTCGCCTCAATGGTCAGATCACGCTGATCGGGTGCCAGCAACATCAGCACTTCACCGGGATTGATGACGCCGCCGACGGTATGAACCGTGAGCTGATAGATGCGGCCATTCATCGGCGCGCGCAGTTCCAGCCGGTTCAACTGATCGACGGCGGCGATGCGGCGCTCCTGCGTTTCTGAAATCTTGCCCTCGACATCCGTCAGGTCCTTGGAATTCTCCGTCCGGCGATCCTCGTCGAGCTGCAGGATCTGCAGATTGATCTCGGCGATCTTGCCTTCGGCCTGCGCCCGCGACGACAGGCGCTCGCCGCGATTGCCGTCGAGTTCGACACGCTGGCGCTTGAGGCCGTTGATCTTCTGCATGGTGACGATCTTCTGATCGTAGAGCTTGGCGGCGGCATCATATTCCTGGTCGATGAGCCGGGTGGCCTCGTCGATCGACGCGAGCTGCACCGTATCACCCTTTATCTCCTCGGCGAGCTGCGCCTTGCGCTCTTCCAGCTGCTTGCGCATGCCGACGAGCGACGACCGGCGGGCATTGAAGAGCTGGACTTCGCCGTCTACGAGGTTCCTGTTGGCCGCGATATCGATGTCCTTTGCGACAATATCATCCGCGGAGAATTCCGTTGCGCCGACGCCTTCAGCCTGCAAGCGGGCGCGGCGGACATAGAGCTGGGCAAGATTGCTGTCGATGATAGCAAGATTGGCCTTCACCGAGGCGCTGTCGAGACGCAGGAGAACATCCCCAGCCTCGACATGAGCCCCTTCCTTAGCCATCAGCTCCGAGACGATGCCGCCGGTCAGATGCTGAACCTTCTTCACGTTCTGGTCGATAATGACAGTGCCCTGCCCGACCACGGCATTCGAAAGCGCCGTCGATGCAGCCCAGCCGCCCATGCCACCGACAAGGGCGACGGACAAGGCCCACACGGACAGGATATGGCGGTTCAGTGAGTGTTGCGATTTCATCCTCATCGGCTTCGCTCCGGACTGTCTCCAACGACCTTCAGAGACGCCTGTCTTGGCTGCTCGGTCTGATTTTCGGTGCTGATCACCTTGGCGAGCACCAGATCCTTCGGCCCGAAGGCCAGCGCCTGGCCGTCGCGCATGGCCAGAACCAGATCGACGCTCGAGAGCGTGCTCGGCCGGTGGGCGACGACGATGACGATGCCGCCGCGCCGGCGAACGCCTGATATCGCGCCGGCCAGTGCTATCTCGCCGTCAATGTCCAGATTGGAATTCGGTTCGTCGAGCACGACGAGGAAAGGATCGCGGTAGAGTGCACGGGCGAGCGCAATGCGCTGACGCTGGCCAGCCGAGAGCATGGAGCCGCCCGGCCCTATTTCCGTTTCGTAGCCCTTCGACAGCCGCAGGATCAGTTCGTGAACGCCGGCGTTGCGCGCTGCTGCGATAATCTCCTGCGCCTGTGCATCCTTGCGAAAGCGCGCAATGTTCTGAGCGATGGTGCCGGCAAAGAGTTCCACATCCTGCGGCAGGTAGCCGACATGACGTCCGAGCGAGGCGTCATCCCACTGGTCGAGTGCTGCGCCATCGAGGCGCACCGACCCGCGATGCACGGGCCAGAGGCCCACGAGTGCGCGCACCAGCGAAGATTTGCCCGAAGCGCTCGGGCCAATGATGCCGAGTGCGCTCCCTGCCCGCAGCGTGAAACTGACACCCTGGACGACGAGTTCTTGCTTGCCGGGCGGGCCGCTCGAAACTGCCTCGACGGCAACCTCACTGGAAGGCGTCGGCAGGGCAAGCGGCGAAACCGTCTCGGGCAGCAGTGCCAGCATCTGGCGCAGCCGGTCCCAGGACTGCTGGGCCGCAACAAAGCCCTTCCAGTTGGCAATCGCCTGCTCGACGGGTGCCAACGCCCGCGATGTCAGGATCGAAGCGGCGATGATGATGCCGCCCGAGGCCATGTTTTCGATGACGAGCACGGCGCCGGCGGCAAGCACCGCCGACTGCAGCGTCATGCGGAAGATCTTCGAGACGATCGCGTAGCCGTTGACCGTATCGGAATTGCTGCATTGAACATCGCGGTAAGCATCATTGCGCGCCGACCAACTATCGGCGAGCTCGTCGGCCATGCCCATGGCCTGGACCACTTCTGCATTGCGCTGCGCAGCACTTGCGAGCGCATTCCTCTCGGTCGCGAGTTCATAGACTTTCTTGGCTGAAGCCTGCGAGCTGCGGTTCGTCAGATAGGTCAGTACCAACAGAACCAGCGCACCGCAGATGGCGATGATGCCGATAATCGGATGGAACAGGAAACAGATGCCGACATAGAGCGGCACCCAGGGCAAATCGAAAAAGGCTGCCGGGCCTGAACTGGACAGGAAGCTGCGAACCTGATCGAAGTCGCGCAGCGGGGAAAGGCCGTCACCGGCCACCCTGCCCTTGAGCGGCGCTTTGAGCGTCGTCTTGAAAACACGGCGGCTCATCACCTCATCGAAGACACCCGATATCCGGACGAGAATGCGTCCGCGCACGAGATCGAAGGCACCGTGAAAGGCATACAGCAGCAGCGCCAGAAGGGCGAGCGCAATCAGCGACGGGATGCTGCGGCTCGGTATGACGCGGTCATAGACCTGCAGCATGAAGAAAGAGCTGGTGAGATAGAGCAGATTGACCAGTGCGCTTGCGACGCCGACGGCGATCAAGCCGCCGCGGCTGCGTCGCATCGCTTCTGCAGCGAGGTCCTTCCCGCCTTTCTGAGCTGGCGAGATGCTAAGTCCGTTCAATATCAGATCTCCGTGGAACGCTTGGACTGATTGTACAGGCAAATCAGCCATGGCTTCACAAACATATTGTGAGCAATACAATATGGTTAATGAATGGTTAATACATCATAACTTTGGCGGATTCCACTGTATAAAGTCAAATTGCTTTTGAAGGGAATCACTATACCATCAAAGCAATAAATTCTACTTTCAGGCGAGGATTACAATAATGGCCCAAGCTATTAGAATTAATGATGTTATCGACTCTTTCGGAATTGATACACACATCGATTATACGGATGGGAAATACTCTAATATCGCAGAAGTTGTTAAAGCCTTGGGGTACCTCGGCCTCGACACGGTTCGCGATCATGCTCCCACCCCCGCCTCCGATCCCTATGGTCAAGGCCATCTCGGGGATGCGGCGGACGCCGGCGTGAAATTCGTTTTCGTCTCGGGGCGCGATGACACTCCCGCCACCGTCGTCCAGCGGCTGCATGCCTTCGTGGAGGCGCATCCCGGTTCGATCGTCGGCATCGAAGGCCCGAACGAGGTCAATAACTGGCCGGTCTCCTATAAGGGATTGTCGGGAGAGGCAGCGGCGCTTGCCTATCAAAAGGACCTGTTCAACGCTGTGAACGCCGATCCGCTGTTGAAGGACATTCCGGTGCTCGGCTTTACCGGTTACACGGTGGCCTCATCCAACGATTACACGACGATCCACACCTATGCGAAGGAGGGCGACCAGCCCTTCTCCTGGCTCCAGCGCGAATCGGGCGACCAGATGCAAGCCGATTCCGGCAAACCGCTCACCGTCACCGAGATCGGCTATCACACGTCGCTTTCGGCCGATACCAATGGCGGATGGGAAGGCGTCGACGAGGCGACGCAGGCAAAGCTGCTTCTCAACACGCTGATGGACGGCGCCTTTCTCGGATCGAAGGGGACCTTCATCTACCAGCTTCTCGACGCCTATTCAGATCCGCAGGGCTCCGACCAGGAAAAACATTTCGGGCTGTTTCGCCTGGATTACTCCCCCAAACCGGCCGCAATCGCGATCCACAATCTAACGGAAATTCTTGATGATAACGGCGCAACCCAGGCAAGCTTCAATCCGGGGGCGCTCAATTATTCAATCAGCGGGCTGCCATCGACGGCGCGCAGCTACCTGACGGAAAAATCTGATGGCAGCTACCAGATCATCATCTGGAACGAGCCCGATATCTGGAACCAAACGACCGACACCGCAATCCAGGCGGCGACGAACAGCGTCAACGTCAACCTCGGCGGGGCTTTCGGGGCGGTACAGGTCTACGATCCGCTGACGGGCAACACACCGATCAAGAGCTTCAGCAACATATCCTCCCTGAATGTGGATGTGGTCGACCATCCGATCATTATCAACATAGCAGCCGGATCCGGTGCGCCGCAGGAGCCCGGCCACATCTATGGCGGCACAGGAGACGACGTCTTCACTATCACCGCCCCGACCGATATTGCCGACGAAAGCCGCGGCGGCGGGACCGATACCGTCATGTCGTCGATCACCTTCAGCCTGGCGGACAAGGCGCATGCGATCGGGGCCATCGAGAACCTGACGCTGACCGGAAATTCCAGTATCAACGCCACGGGCAATGAGCTCGACAATATTCTCGTCGGCAATTCTGCAGCCAACGTGCTGGATGGCGGCGCAGGCGCGGACCGCATGCAAGGCGGGGCTGGCGACGACACCTATATCGTCGACAACGCCTATGATGTGGTGATCGAAGCTGGCGGGTCCGGCAAGGATATCATCAAATCCTACGTTTCCCTCAACCTCGCGAACAAGGACGATGTGACCGGAACCGTCGAGAACCTGACCTTGATCGGGTCGGCGAATGTCGATGCGACCGGCAACGCTTCGAACAATATCCTCACCGGCAATGCCGGGAACAACGACATCGACGGCGGCAAGGGTGACGACCGGATGCTCGGTGGTCTTGGCAACGACACCTACAAAGTGGATTCGACAGGCGACATCGTCGACGAAACAGGTGGCAACGGCACTGACACCGTCAACGCGTCCATATCCTTCAATCTGGCAAATACGCTCGGCACGGTCGAAAATCTGAAGCTCACGGGCTCGTCGGCAATCAATGCCACAGGCAATGCCGGAAACAACATTCTGACTGGAAATACCGGAGATAACGTGCTTTCAGGCGGCGCCGGAAGCGACCAACTCATCGGCGGCAACGGCAACGATATCCTGAATGGCGGAGCTGGAGCCGACCACTTCGTTTTCAATGTCAAGCCCAACGCCTACGGTAACATTGACAGGATCGAGGACTTTTCGGAAAGCGCCGGCGACAAGATCGTGCTTGACCACAACATCTTCACGGCGATCGATACGGCGAATTTTTCCGCCGGAAACTTCGTGCTCGGCACCAAGGCTTTGGACACGAATGATCGACTGATCTATGACCAAACGGCCGGAAAGCTTTTCTACGACGCGGACGGAAGCGGGCGCGGCGCTGCCGTGCAGGTCGCAACGCTCTCCAATCTGGCGACGCTTCATCACGACGATTTCCTGTTCCTCTAAAGTCAAACTACCTCAAGCGGCGGACCTGCATGGGGCTCCTTTCCGGAGCCCCTTTTTCTGCTTATCGCATGCGGGCATGGACACATTGTCGATGCGCCCCACCGGCCAGGCCGAGAGACCACTGCCCTGGACTGTCTATCATCGCGGCCGCCTTCCTGACCAACGGCGTGCGCATTTCGTCAGGGCGTCAGCGGCTCCCGTTCATCAGGATACCTTCGTCCGGCTACAGCGAGCGAAGCTCTGTTCGCCGGCGACCAATGTCGTCCGGGCCGGTTCAATTTGCTCGTCGCCCTCCTGCTCTTAGCCAATATCGGGCTGCTTTATAGTGGCACGCCCGGCGATACGATCTTTGTTGCAGCGGGCGTTCTTACATCCGGTGTTTCTGCTGACGCGGATCTTCAAACGAGACAACCCCCGACAAGTTACTTGCATCATGCAAGTAACTTCTGTAGTGACTTGCATCATGCAACGAACAAGCTTCGCCACCTTCAAATGCCCGGCAGCTCGCGCGCTTGACAGTGTCGGCGACTGGTGGAGCGTGATGATCCTTCGCGACGCCTTTCATGGGCTGATGCGTTTTGACGAATTCCAGAAGAGCCTCGGCATTGCGCCGAACATCCTAACGCGACGGCTCGCGCATCTGATCGATGAAGGACTGTTCGAGAAGCGCCTCTATAGTGAGCGCCCTGCCCGCTATGAATATGTGCTGACCGACAAGGGACGCGATTTCTTTCCCGTTCTGATGGCCCTGTTTTCCTGGGGGCGCCGACATGCACCCGAAGACGATCTCGCCTTCCTGCTCGGCGATGCCGCCTCCGGCGAGGAACGCCGGCCCATCCTGGTGGATGCAAGGAGCGGCGAAGAACTGAAACCCGAAAACACCTGCCTGCTGCCGGGACCGGCTGCTGACGATGGCGACCACGAACGGATCGCCCGCATGCGCGCTTACTACCTCGGCCTCGACGCCTAGAGCAGTTCCGTTTTTCTTCGAGCAACGGGAATGCCCTATCTCTTTGTTTTTACGCAATTCCGAACGCAAAACTGCTGCGCATTTTTGCTGGAATTGCTTTAGAAAGGACAAATCCATGGAACGCATTGTTGTCACCGGTATGGGACTTGTTTCGCCGCTCGGCGTTGGCGTCGAGACGGCTTGGAATCGGCTCGTCGCTGGTGGTTCCGGCCTGCGCGTGCTGCCTGAAGAGGTGGTCGGCGATCTCGCTGCCAAGGTCGGCGGAGTCGTGCCCTCCATCGAGGAGGACACCGAAGCCGGTTTTGATCCCGACCGCGCCGTTCCGCCCAAGGACCAGAAGAAGATGGACCGCTTCATCCAGTTCGCGATGATGGCGACAGACGAAGCGGTGCGCCAGGCCGGCTGGATGCCCGAGGGCGTGGATGAGCGCGAGCGGACGGCAACGATCATCGCCTCCGGCGTCGGCGGCTTTCCGGCCATCGCGGATGCCGTGCGCACAGCTGAAACGCGCGGTGTGCGGCGACTCTCGCCCTTCACCGTGCCTTCCTTCCTCGTCAATCTCGCGGCCGGTCAGGTCAGCATCCGCTACGGCTTCAAAGGGCCGCTCGGCGCACCGGTGACGGCTTGCGCGGCAAGCGTTCAGGCCATCGGCGATGCAGCTCGCCTGATCCGATCCGGCGAAGCTGACGTCGCGATCTGCGGTGGCTCGGAAGCCTGCATCGACAAGGTGAGCCTTGGCGGCTTTGCCGCGGCACGCGCACTCTCGAGCGGTTTCAACGACAGGCCTGAACTGGCCTCCCGTCCGTTCGATACGGCGCGGGATGGTTTCGTGATGGGCGAAGGCGCCGGCATTCTGGTCATCGAAACTCTGGAGCATGCGCTGGCACGTGGCGCGACACCGCTTGCCGAGCTCGTCGGCTACGGCACAGCTGCCGATGCCTATCATATGACAGCCGGACCGGAGGATGGCGATGGCGCCCGCCGGGCGATGGAGGCAGCATTGCGGCAAGCGAGAATTCCGGCTTCCGAGGTCAAACATCTCAACGCCCATGCGACCTCGACACCGGTCGGCGACAGGGGCGAGATTGCCGCGATCGGCACGATTTTCGGCCGCGATGGCGGCATTGCTGTCAGTGCCACCAAATCGGCGACCGGTCATCTTCTGGGTGCAGCCGGCGGTCTCGAGGCGATCTTCACCATCCTTGCGCTGCGCAACCAGATCGCCCCGCCGACGCGCAATCTGGATACGGCAGACCCGGCTGCCGAAGGCATCGATCTCGTCGGCAAGGTGGCCCGTAAGGTGGCGATGGAATATGCGATCACCAACGGCTTCGGTTTCGGAGGCGTCAATGCCAGCGCCCTCTTCCGCCGCTGGTCCTGAGCCCCTGGGTTTTATCGGCCTCTTTCCTTGCGCGCAAAATAGCCTACACTTCGGCTGACATAGCCGGAGATGTCCCATGCGCGCTTTCCTTGCAGTGCTCGTTCTGTGTGCCGTATCCGCGATGTCAGGCATGGCTGCCCATGCCGAAGATCCGGTGCAGACGACGCAGTCGATGATCGAGGAACAGATCAGGGCGTTCCTGAAGGATGATGCCGACACGGCCTATTCCTTCGCGGCACCTGGCATCAAGGCAATGTATCCGGACAAGAACGTCTTCTTCGCCATGGTGAAGAAGAGCTACGAACCGGTCTATCATCCCGGCAACTATGCCTTCGGCCGCAACAGATCGATCGACGACGGCGCGATGGTCTATCAGGAAGTGTTGATCTCAGGCCGCGATGGCAAGGATTGGACGGCAATCTATCAGGTCGCCCGCCAGCCGGATGGAAGCTACAAGATCAACGGCGTGCAGATCGTGCCAAATGCCGACAGCAAGGGCATCTGATCAGACGGGTTCGAGATCGCCCCTCGCCCATTCCTCTGTTGTCTCGGCCATGAAATCAGCGAAGCGGCCTTCGGCGATGGCCTTGCGGATGCCCTGCATCAGTTCCTGGTAGTAGTTCAGATTGTGCCAGGAGAGCAGCATGCCGCCCAGCGCCTCGTTGGCGCGGACCAGGTGGTGGAGATAGGCGCGGGAATAGTCACGCGTTGCCGGGCAGTTCGACTGATCGTCGAGTGGGCGCATGTCTTCCGCATGCCGGGCATTGCGGATATTGACCTTGCCGCGGCGGGTGAAGGCGAGCCCGTGTCGCCCAGAGCGGGTCGGCATCACGCAATCGAACATGTCGATACCGCGTGCCACTGATTTCAGCATATCGTCAGGCGTACCGACGCCCATCAGGTAACGCGGCTTTTCGCCTGGCAGGACGGGAAGTGTCGTTTCCAGCATTCTCAACATGACATCCTGCGGCTCACCGACGGCAAGACCACCGACGGCATAGCCCTTCAGGTCGAGCTCGGCGAGCTTTTCAGCCGAGCGGACACGCAGGGCCGGTATATCGCCGCCTTGCACGATGCCAAACATCGCCTTGCCCGGCTGGTTGCCGAAAGCGACCTTGCAGCGCTCGGCCCAGCGCAACGACATTTCCATGGCGCGCTCGATTTCCTTCGGCTCGGCCGGCAGTGCCACGCATTCATCGAGCTGCATCTGGATATCGGAGCCGAGCAGGCCCTGGATTTCGATGGAACGCTCCGGCGACATGTGGTGCAGACTGCCGTCGACATGCGACTTGAAGGTCACGCCCTGCTCGTCGAGCTTGCGCAGGCCTGACAGAGACATGACCTGGAAACCGCCGGAATCCGTCAGGATCGGGTGTTCCCAGCGGATGAGCTTGTGCAGGCCGCCGAGGCGGGCGACGCGTTCGGCCGTCGGGCGCAGCATCAGGTGATAGGTATTGCCGAGGATGATATCGGCACCCGTCTCGCGGACCTGATCGAGATACATTGCCTTGACCGTGCCAACGGTGCCGACCGGCATGAAGGCCGGCGTGCGGATCGTACCGCGCGGCATGGAAACTTCACCGAGGCGCGCACCGCCATCGGTCTTCTTGATGGTGAACTGGAAGTTCTCGGTCATTTGTCTTTCCGGAAAAGAAGGCTGGCGTCGCCGTAGGAATAGAAGCGGTAGCCTGTCGAAATGGCATGTTCATAGGCCGCGTGCATGGTGTCGAAACCGCCGAAGGCCGAGACCAGCATGAAGAGCGTCGAGCGCGGCAGGTGGAAGTTCGTCATGAGGATATCGACCGCCTTGAAGCGGTAGCCGGGCGTGATGAAGATGCCGGTCGCGCCAGCCCAAGGCTTGATCTCACCGCCCTCTTCGGCAGCGCTCTCGATCAGCCGCAGCGATGTCGTGCCGACGCAGATGATGCGTCCGCCCCTCTCCCGTACGGCATTCAGCCTCGCAGCGATCTCGGCGCTAACATAGCCGCTTTCGAGATGCATCTTGTGATCGTCGGTATCGTCGGCCTTGACCGGCAGAAAGGTGCCGGCACCGACATGCAGCGTCACGAAATGCCGTTCGATACCGGCCTCGTCGAGTGCCTCGAACAGATCGGGCGTGAAATGCAGGCCAGCGGTGGGTGCAGCGACAGCGCCCTCCTCCCGCGCATAAATGGTCTGGTAGTCGGCGCGGTCGCGTTCGTCCTCCGGACGCTTGGCGGCGATATAGGGTGGCAGCGGAATATGGCCGACGCTGGCAATCGCCTCATCGAGCGCCGGGCCGGAGAGATCGAAGGAGAGCGTCACCTCACCCGCTTCGCCCTTTTCCTCGACGGTAGCATCGAGCGAGCCGAGCATGCAGCTTTCGCCGCCATGGCCGAAGGCGATACGGTCGCCTTCCTTGATGCGTTTTCCGGGCTTGGCGAAGGCCTTCCATTTGTTGGCGCCGATACGCATGTGGAGTGTGGCCGAAACCTGCTGGCCGCCAGCGCCCTCGCGATGGCGAATGCCTTCAAGCTGGGCTGGAATGACTTTAGTATCGTTGAAGACCAGCGCATCGCCTGCCCGCAGGAAGGACGGCAGATCGGAGACCTGGTGATCGGAAAGCACTGTCTGCGCATTCGGATCGACGACGAGCAGGCGCGCGCTATCGCGCGGCTCGGCGGGCCGCAGCGCAATGCGTTCATCCGGCAGGTCGAAATCGAAGAGGTCTACGCGCATCCAGGCACTTTCAGGTAAAGAGAAACCCGCCCCGCGCTCTCGCGCCTGGGCGGGTTTCAGCAGAAATCACAATCAGACGTCGGCGGCAACCCGCAAGGAGACGATCGAATCCGGATCGGAAACGGGTTCGCCCTTCTTGATCTTGTCGATGTTGTCCATGCCTTCGATGACCTGACCCCAGACGGAATACTGCTTGTTCAGCCACGGAGCGTCGGTAAAGCAGATGAAGAATTGGGAATTTGCCGAGTTCGGGCTCTGCGAACGGGCCATCGAGCAGGTGCCGCGAACATGCGGCGTTGCGGAGAATTCAGCCTTGAGATCGTCCTTCGAAGAACCACCCATGCCGGCGCGGCCCGGGTTGAAATTCTCGCCGCCCTTCTTTCCGAATTCCACATCGCCCGTCTGCGCCATGAAGTCGGCGATGACGCGGTGGAAGACCACTCCGTCATAGGCCTTCTCGCGCGCGAGTTCCTTGATGCGCTTGACATGCTCGGGCGCGACCTGCGGCAGAAGCTGGATGACAACCTTGCCCTTGGTGGTTTCCAGAATGATGGTGTTTTCCGGATCCTTGATCTCGGCCATTGTCGTTCTCCTTCTCGTCTTGAACTTACTTCTTGCCCATCGTGACCTTGATCATGCGGTCAGGATTGCTGACTTCGCCGTTCTGGCCTTCGCCCTTCTTGATCTTGTCGACGTTTTCCATACCGGAGACAACCTTGCCGACGACCGTGTACTGACCGTTCAGGAAGGAACCGTCTGCAAACATGATGAAGAACTGCGAGTTGGCGGAATTCGGATCCTGCGAGCGTGCCATGCCGACCGTACCGCGGACGAAGGGCGTCTTGGAAAATTCAGCCGGGAGGTCGGGCAGATCGGAACCGCCGGTGCCGGCCTGGCTCGCATCAAAGTTCTTTTCCATGTTGCCGTATTTCACGTCGCCGGTCTGGGCCATGAAGCCGGGGATAACGCGGTGGAAGGCGACATTGTCGTACTCGCCCTTCTTCACCAGCGCCTCGATCTGCGCAACGTGCTTCGGTGCGACATCAGGCATCAGTTGAATAACGACCGGGCCGCTCTTCAACTGGATGGTCACGTAGTGATCGGCAGCCTGCGCAAGAGCGTCGCCCGCGAAGGAGGCGAGATAGAGCACGCCGGCAAATGCAAGATAAAAGAGTTTCATGTGAGCTCCGTTGAGGCGATGCCGCCTTAGGCTTTGCGCTTGGATTTCAGGGCTTGCAAGACGGCGGCCGGCACGAAGGCACTGACATCTCCACCCATGGCTGCGATCTGTCGCACCAATGTGGCGGTAATAGGCCGCGAGGCCGTGCCTGCCGGCAGAAAGATGGTCTGGATATCGGGCGCCATCTGCCGATTCATGCCGGCCATCTGCATTTCGTAGTCGAGATCAGTGCCATCGCGCAGGCCGCGGATCAGAAGGCTTGCGCCATGCTCGCGCGCGGCGTCGACCACAAGGTTATCAAAAGAGACGACGGCAATATGCCCGCTCTTTTCCGGCAGTACTTCGCCCAGCGAGGCGCGGATCAGCTCTGCCTTTTCCTCAAAAGAGAAGAGCGGCGCCTTGCCGGGGTGGATGCCGATCGCGACGATCACTTTCTCGGCGACGTTCAGCGCCTGCACCAGCACGTCGACGTGTCCATTGGTGATCGGGTCGAAGGACCCCGGATAGAAAGCTGTCGTCATATGGCCCGGCCGTTCGTTTGACGCCTTTTGTCATGGAAGCCGTCTTCCCGCAAGTTATTTAGCCACGCTGCCAGTGCTGCTGAACGATGAATGAACGGCACGTTCAAGACCGTTTCAGATACGATCTGCTTTACTCAGGCTATCAACACAGCCGCTGCCGGTCCCGGTGGCGGTCCTCCCGGAAAGACTGAGATCATGCTGATCGTCCTTATCGCAATAGCCGTTATTTTTTCGCTGCTTACGGAGCTTTTCTACGGTTATCTCGCAGATCGGCATCAGCTCGGCTGGGTGCGCCCGGAAGTCAACGAACATGCGGCCATCGTGCGTCAGCTTGGCCATATGCGCCAACCGGTTTGAATTCTGAACGGCAGATGAACACGGTATTCAAGGTCGCTTCAGATCACGGTTGTTAAACACCCCGCCAACATCCGGCGGGAACCAATTTAAGACGGATGCGTTCAATGATCGACACATATGAGATGCGGAAGCGCGGCAGGAAGGGGATTAAGATGCCTGGCAAGATCACCATGATTAACATGCTCTGGATGGTAATGATTACGGGCATGCTGACTGCCACAATCGCTCTCTATGACAATCAAAAGGTCGATGCCTCCAAGGTATATGGTCCGTTCGCTTCGGCTCGCGCCGCAAGCGTTCTCGGCCAGTACTGAGGGGCGTGAACGCAACTCCCCACAGAAAGGAACGCCACCATGTTCACGATCCTGACAGTTCTTACTGCACTCATCAGCATCATGTTCATAGTGTCCGTGACTTCGACGATTTCCGCGCTGCGCCGTGAGAGCGAGGAAGTGAAGTCGCTGAACGAGAAGCACAGCACTTTCTAGGCTATCCTCCCGGAGCAATAACAGCGAATACAAAGCCGGATGTTCTGCGTCCGGCTTTTTCGTCAAGTCGAAGCTGCAGGGCGAAGTGCCAGACAGCCGCTCTTCCGTAGCGGCAACACAAGAATGGCGCCTCTGCCGTAGAGCGCGCGGACATAGTCGGAGCGCTCGCTCGTCACCACGACGTAACCCCTGCCCCATTGAAGGATGGAGACACCTTCTGGCAACGCGCCGGGCTTTATACCGCGGGCACTGAAGACCATGGCGGCCGGCGCCTCGCCCGTTGCCGCAAAGACGAGCGCAAACAGCGCGAAGACTGCGGCAACGACCGCTATCGCAAAGCCCGTCCTGCGTGCCAAACGTGCCATCATACCATCGCGTGCCCCATGCCTCAGAAGTCAAATATATGCTCAAGGCCGGGATCAGCAATCTGCCGTTCCCGCAGCAGAGGCGCGAGATCTGCCATTTTGACCGACAGAAGCAGGCGGTCACTGTCAAACCCGGTGTGTGGTAGGCGCGTGATCACCTCACCGGGCAGATTGTTCTGTTGCGAACCTGAGGGTACCGTCAGAGACACCATGATGTCGTCATTGCCGGCAATCTCGCGGATTGAACCGCCCGCCCTGGCGATCTTCGAAAGGATATGAGTGAAGCGGTCATATCGGGGCGTCTCGATCACGACACCATCTGCGCTTTCCGAAACGATCGATACGTCCGGTATTGCAGCAAACGCTGATGTCGGCAGCCCCGATACGACGGAGCGGATCGTCAGCTTAGCCTCACCGGTCGCGGCCACGGCATTGGCGATCATGCCGGCATAAGCGATTTTGGCATGCCATTCGCCGCCAATCGCCAACCGGCGTTCCCAGCCTCGCAGCGGCGCTTCCACGGGTGCGGCCCAAAGCCGGTCGATCCAGGGTTGGAAAGGATATTTGTACCACGGGGTCTGGCGCATAAAGGCAGCGTAGTCGATCGCCATATCGCGGGCGACAAGATCCTGCGGCGTCTTTCCTCTGCCGCGCCAGAGCGCGAAAATGTGACCGATCGTTTCCTCGTAGGTGGCCTTCATGCCCATTTCGAGCGTGAAGCTGACGCCGATGGTGGCGATCATCATTCGGGTTTCTGTATCGGCACCACCGTGGCGGTCGGCTATCCGCGTCAGCGCACAGTCGGCCACCCAGAAATCCTTCACGCTGGAAAGATAGCCGAAGCCATGTTCATCACCCGTCTTCAGGGTCTCGGCCAGGCCGTCATAAGCGTAGACGATATGCCATTCCGGATAGGTTAGATAGGTATTCGCCTCCTGCCGCCGGAATTCGGGATCCGATATCAGCGGCAGGTAATTATCCGCTTCAGGATCGGCATGGCAGAAGGTTTCGACATAGGCAGCGGGGCTCAGCAGCAGAAGGATGGCGACAACGAGAACCGCGAGCGTCCAGCCGATGATTTTCAGAAACCGCCGCATCATGGCGCCTCGCGGCGGAAGATATAGCTGGACCCGATCGCGACACCGCCAAGAAAGAGATGCGGCAGGTTGGCGAGAATCTTGAACGTGATGGGTAGGTTCTGAATGCCGTAGTTGACGATACCGAGGTCGAGATAGCCCGACCCGGTGATCAGCCCAAGCAGACCATCGCCGAAATAGAGCAGGCCGAAATAGAAAAGGAAGTTTCGGGACGCGCGGGCCGACAGGAACGCCGCTATGCCCGCCCAGGCGGCAGAGGCAAGGTGCAGGCTGTCGTCGTAGATATCCAGTGCGAAGATACCGAAGGCTCGCCCTTCCGCATCCGTCAGTCCCGGAATGTAATTCAACGCCGCCGCAAAGAGCAGAGCCACGGTGTAAAGCACAGCAATAAGCCGAAGCCTGGACATGCAATTCCTCCTAGAGGCTTCCGAGATATCGATCCCAGAAATGATTGCGGAAAATCAGACCGGGATCCAGCCGGCGCTTGGCCGCTACAAACTCCGGAGCGCGCGGATAAGCACGGACAAACTGATCCTGCCGGGCATGCGGCCGGTACGGCAGATAGTAACTGCCGCCAATATCAAGCACGCGCTCGATCAGCGCTTCGGTCATCCTCTGCATATCGGCCTCGCCTCTGACGGTCTTTTCCTGAGAGAAGAGCATGACGGCGGCAATGCGAGGCTCCGTAGCGTAAGCCAGTACGCTGTCGCGGTCTGTATTCACGTAGCGCAACGTGATGTTCAGGAGCTGCTGATAGGACGCTGGAATGACATCCCGGCAGGCCGCAACGAAATCGGCAAAGCGCAATGGCGAAACGAAATATTCGTGCAGGATGTCGGTGCGGAAGGGGTTGCGATCATCGAGCGTGATGACGGGTTCGTTCATCAGGCTGTTGCGTGTCGACTGCGCTGATATCGACGGATTGACGACAGCCTCGGTCCACCAGCGAAGATGTTTGGCCGTATCCCAACCGAGCTGTGCTCGGAAGATTTCACGCGAAACGTGGCTGATGAAACCGGAGCCGGAGGCCGGAGGAATATTCGTCTGGTCAGCAGTGGCGCGATAGGTGATCAGCAGCGCATCTTCAGAAAAGCGGTCGAGCGAAATATCCATACGGCCGTAAGCCATATTGATCGAGCCGTCGCTCGCCAACAGCTCGGCAAAACGCCGTCCGAGATCCTCTCCGGGCAGATGCTCAAAGGTCGGCTGCAACAGCACATTTGGCACCATATCGAGCTCGAGTTCGGTAATGACGCCGAAAAGGCCGTACCCGCCCATGGCGTGATTGAAGAGTTCGGCATTCTCACTCCGCGAGCAGGTCAGCAGATTGCCGTCCGCCGTCATCATACTGATGGAGCGGACTGTGCTGCCGCACGCGCTGAAGGGAACCGGCCAGCCATGGGCGTTGACCGAAAAGGTGCTGGCAACGCCGAAGTCATTGTTGGACTGCATGACGGCGGGCGAAAAGCCTATCGCATCGAGCTTGGAGATGATCGTCGACCAGCGCGTGCCGGCGGCGACACGATAAGTCTTGGCGGCCGTATCCGCCTCCAGCCAATCCTGATCCAGCGTCAGAGCCGTACCGTTTTCGGCGAGGCTCTGGCCGCCCATCGAATGGCGTGCGGCGCTGGCGATGAAGGGCCTGTTGGCCTTGACCGCCTCGGCAAGTGCCGCGCGCAACTGGCCGATCATCGCCTCCTGCGGCGGCTCCTTCACCGTCAGATGTGCGGCGACCCGCGTCGGCGTCAGCTCTCCCGCATCATTGAGAATGGTCGTTGGGTCTTCAAGGGGAGGTTCCGCTGGAAAGGCCGGTCCCGGATCGCTTTGCGGCTGAAGCAGGAAACGCCCCGCCGCAACACCGGCTGCGGCCGAAATACCGGCGAGCACCCCGCGCCTTGTCCACTTGCCCATAACATTCCCCCTCCGGATGAATCGGCAAGTCCTTCATAGCGCAATAAAAAACCGGGCGGCAGGGGCCGCCCGGTCTGCAATGAGAAAGTGCTGAATTATTCAGCCGATGGGGTTTCGTCTGCTTCGCCCGCAGCAGGAGCTTCGCCTTCGGAAACGGCAGCTTCGTCACCGTTTTCCGCCGTCTCTTCCTCTTCCGGCTCGCTGATACGCTCGACGGAAACGACCTTCTCATCCTTGGCGGTCGAGAAGATCGTGACGCCCTTAGTCGCGCGGCTGGCGATGCGGATACCGCCAACAGGCACGCGGATCAACTGGCCGCCATCGGAGACGAGCATGATCTGATCGCCGTCGTCGATCGGGAATGCGGCGACGAGTTCGCCGATTTCACCTGTCTTCGACGTATCGGTAGCGCGAATGCCCTTGCCGCCGCGGCCGGAGATACGGAAGTCATAAGAAGACGACCGCTTGCCGAAGCCCTTTTCCGAAACCGTCAGCACGAACTGCTCGCGTGCCTTCAGCTCTTCATAACGCTCGTCGGAAAGTTGTCCCTCTTCGGTGACTTCTTCACCGACCAAAGCAATATCTTCTTCATCCACACCCGTTGCACGACGTTCGACGGCAGAGCGCTTCAGATAGGCAGCGCGCTCCCACGGCTCGGCGTCGACATGGCCGACGATCGTCATCGAGATGATGCGGTCGCCATCCCCGAGATTGATACCGCGCACACCGATGGAGTTGCGGCCGGCAAAGACGCGGACATCATCAACGGAGAAGCGGATGCACTGGCCGAGCGCGGTCGTCAGCAGGACGTCGTCCTGATCGGTGCAGGTCTCGACGGAGAGGATTTCATCGCCCTCCTCGTCCAGCTTCATGGCGATCTTGCCGTTGCGGTTCACCTGGACGAAGTCCGACAGCTTGTTGCGGCGGACCGTACCACGCGTCGTCGAGAACATGACGTCGAGGTTGTCCCAGCTGTCTTCGTCCTCAGGCAGCGGCAGGATGGTGGTGATGCGTTCGCCTGACGCCAGCGGCAGCATGTTGATCAACGCCTTGCCGCGAGAAGTCGGCGTGCCGATCGGCAGACGCCAGACCTTTTCCTTGTAGACGATACCACGCGAGGAGAAGAACAGAACCGGCGTATGGGTATTGACCACGAATAGCCGGCTAACGAAATCCTCGTCACGGGTGGTCATGCCCGAGCGGCCCTTGCCGCCGCGGCGCTGTGCGCGGTAGGTCGCGAGCGGCACGCGCTTGATGTAACCGAGGTGCGAGACGGTCACGACCATGTCTTCGCGGGCGATGAGGTCCTCATCATCCATCTCGAGACCACCATCGATGATCTCGGTGCGACGCGGCGTGCCGAACTCGTCGCGGACCGCGGTCAGCTCGTCCTTGACTATCGTCTGGATGCGGACGCGCGACGACAGGATATCGAGATAGTCCTTGATTTCCTCGCCTATCTTATTGAGTTCATCACCAATTTCGTCGCGGCCAAGAGCCGTCAGGCGGGCCAGACGGAGTTCGAGGATCGCGCGGGCCTGCTCTTCCGAGAGATTGTAGGTCAGGTCCTCGTTGATGCGGTGGCGCGGATCGTCGATGAGACGGATCAGACTCTCGACATCTTCCGCCGGCCAGCGGCGGGTCATCAGTTCTTCGCGGGCCGACTGCGGGTCGGGCGCCTGACGGATGACGCGGATGACCTCATCGATATTGGCGACGGCAATTGCCAGACCGACCAAGACGTGCGCGCGTTCACGCGCCTTGCGAAGCAGGAATTTGGTTCTCCGGCTAACGACTTCCTCGCGGAAGGAGACGAAGGCGCGGAGCATGTCGAGCAACGTCAGCTGTTCCGGCTTGCCGCCGTTCAGCGCCACCATGTTGCAGCCGAAGGAGGTCTGCAGCGGCGTGTAGCGGTAAAGCTGATTCAGGATGACGTCGGCATTGGCATCGCGCTTCAGCTCGACGACAACGCGGTAGCCCTGACGGTCGGACTCGTCGCGCAGATCGGAAATGCCTTCGATGCGCTTCTCGCGCACCAGCTCAGCCATCTTCTCGATCATCGTCGCCTTGTTCACCTGATAGGGAATTTCGGTGATGATGATCTGTTCGCGATCGCCGCGCATCGGCTCGATGGCGGCAACGCCGCGCATGATGACGGAACCGCGGCCGGTTTCATAGGCCGAACGGATGCCGGCGCGGCCGAGGATCTTGGCGCCGGTCGGGAAATCCGGACCTGGAATGATCTGCATCAGGTCCGGCAGCTCGATCGCCGGATCGTTGATCAGCGCAATGCAGCCGTCGATGACCTCAGACAGGTTATGCGGCGGAATATTGGTCGCCATGCCGACGGCGATGCCGCCAGCGCCGTTGACCAGCAAGTTCGGGAACTTCGCGGGCACGACCATCGGCTCGGAGAGCGTGCCGTCATAGTTGTCGCGGAAATCGACCGTTTCCTTGTCGAGGTCGTCGAGCAACGAATGGGCGGCCTTCTGCAGGCGGCATTCGGTGTAACGTTCGGCCGCCGGCGGGTCACCGTCGACGGAGCCGAAATTGCCCTGGCCATCGATCAGCGGCAGGCGCAGCGACCAATGCTGCGCCATGCGGGCGAGCGCGTCATAGATCGCAGCGTTGCCGTGCGGATGGTATTTACCCATCACGTCACCGGTGACGCGGGCGCATTTGACGTATTTCTTGTTCCAGTCGATGCCGAGTTCGGACATGCCGTAGAGAATGCGCCGGTGCACGGGCTTCAGGCCATCGCGCACGTCGGGCAGTGCGCGGGACACGATCACGCTCATCGCGTAATCGAGATACGACCTCTGCATTTCCTCCATAATGGAGATGGGCTCGATGCCTGGCGGGAGCTTCCCGCCGCCGGGGGGTGTTTGCTCAGTCAAAACGGTTCACGTTCTCTTCTAGAATCACTTGAAGATTTATAGCGGAAAGCCTGTTCCCGCGCCAATTTAGCCAGGGGTTTTGAACAGGCTTTTGCGGTCGAAAGAGGGCAAATCGCGCCATTTGCCCGTGGGTAGGAGACAATCAGCGATCATGCATTTGCCAAATCGGAAGCCGCACATCACAATCATCAAAAACAAGCATCTATATGGGGTTTTGGAGAAGCGATGGCAAGCGCCGACCAACTGATCAACGCGTTTACGACGCTGCTCGTCACCATCGATCCGCCGGGGCTCGCCCCGCTCTTTCTCGGTCTCACTGTCGGCATGACCCGCCAGGAGCGCAAGCAGGTGGCGTTGCGCGGCTCGACCATCGCCTTCATCATCCTTGCCGTCTTCGCACTGTTCGGCTCCAGCGTGCTCGGCGTGCTCGGCATTTCCATCGGTGCCTTCCGGCTGGCGGGCGGCCTGCTGCTGTTCTGGATCGCTTTCGAAATGGTGTTCGAGAAGCGCCAGGACCGTAAGGAAAAGACCACGGAAGTGGCGATTACCAAGGATCATATCGAGAATATTGCCGTCTTCCCGCTGGCACTGCCGCTGATTGCCGGGCCGGGCGCCATTTCCGCGACGATCCTGCTGGGAGGCACCCTTCCCTCCACCGTCGAGCGTGCGCAACTGATCGGCGTTATCGCGGCCTGCTTGCTGATCACGTTGGTGGTGCTTTTCCTCGCCGACCGGCTAGACCGCTTCCTCGGCGTCACGGGCCGGGCAATCCTGACCCGTCTTCTCGGAGTCATCCTGGCAGCGCTTGCCGCCCAGTTCGTTATCGATGGGGCAAAATCGGCGCTCAACCTGATCAGCGCCACACCGACATGAAAACGGCGCCCTCGGGCGCCGTTTGCAAGACTCCTGGACAAGACCGATCAAAACGGAATGTCGTCGTCGAGATCACGCGAGAAGTTGCCGCCGCCGGCACTACTACCGCCGCCGCTGCTTCCGCCACTACGTCCACCACCGCTACCGCTACGGCCACCGCCGGATGACTGCGCCGGCGCACCGTAATCGTCGCCATAACCGCCGCCGCCGAAATCGTCGCCGCCACGGCCGCCGCCGAAGCCGGAGCCAGCACCGCCGCCCTCACCTCCGCGCCCGTCGAGCATCGTCAGCGTCGAATTGAAGCCCTGCAGCACGACTTCCGTCGAGTAGCGGTCGGCGCCAGTCTGGTCCTGCCACTTGCGGGTCTGCAGCGCGCCTTCGATATAAAGCTTGGCGCCCTTCTTCACATATTGCTCGACGACCTTGCAGAGGCCTTCGTTGAAGACCACTACGGTGTGCCATTCTGTCTTTTCGCGGCGCTCGCCGGAATTGCGGTCGCGCCATGTTTCAGACGTCGCGATGCGGAGGTTGGCGATCGGCCGGCCATCCTGCGTGCGGCGGATTTCGGGGTCGGCGCCCACGTTTCCGATCAGAATTACCTTGTTCACACTGCCAGCCATATCATTTCACCTTACTGCCGCCCTGACCGGCGGCGTTCAAAACCATCGACATACTCTAAACCATAGAGGACAAGCGGTGCGCATCCAGCCCCGCTTAATCCACAAGGAATTTTGTTCTTTATTTGTTCTATTTATTCGCTATGATCCTGTCAACAGAATCGAAAACCTTTGTTGTTCCGGACATTCAGCCTCGACTCGCCCACCGGCATCACTACATAAGGGCTGTTATTCCCCCAAACGACTTGAAGCAGAGACGATGAGCGAACTGAAGACGATCTCCATCCGTGGCGCGCGTGAGCATAATCTGAAGGGCATCGACCTCGATCTGCCGCGCAATAAGCTCATCGTCATGACCGGCCTCTCCGGATCCGGCAAGTCCTCGCTTGCCTTCGACACGATCTATGCCGAGGGACAGCGCCGCTATGTCGAAAGCCTTTCGGCCTATGCGCGCCAGTTCCTGGAAATGATGCAGAAGCCCGATGTCGACCAGATCGACGGGCTGTCGCCGGCGATCTCGATCGAGCAGAAGACGACCTCGCGCAATCCGCGCTCGACGGTCGGCACGGTTACGGAAATCTACGACTATATGCGCCTCTTGTTTGCGCGCGTCGGCGTTCCCTACTCGCCTGCGACGGGCCTGCCGATCGAAAGCCAGACGGTCAGCCAGATGGTCGATCGGGTGCTGGCTTTCGAGGAAGGCACGCGTCTTTATATATTGGCGCCGATGATCCGCGGACGTAAGGGCGAGTACAAGAAAGAGCTGGCGGAGCTCATGAAAAAGGGCTTCCAGCGCGTCAAGGTGGACGGCCAGTTCTACGAGATCGCCGATGCGCCTGTTCTCGACAAGAAGTACAAGCACGATATCGATATTGTCATCGACCGTATTGTCGTACGACCGGATATGGCATCGCGCCTTGCCGACAGTTTCGAGACGGCGCTGAAGCTCGCCGACGGCCTTGCCGTTGCCGAATTCGCCGACAAGCCGCTTCCGCCCGAAGAAACCTCGGCCGGCGGCTCGGCCAACAAGTCGCTCAACGAGACGCATGAGCGTGTGCTGTTTTCGGAAAAGTTTGCCTGCCCGGTTTCCGGCTTCACCATTCCGGAGATCGAGCCGCGGCTCTTTTCGTTCAACAATCCCTTCGGCGCCTGCCCGACCTGCGACGGTCTCGGCTCACAGCAGAAGATCGACCCTGATCTGATCGTGCCTGAGCCTGAGCGCACGCTGCGCGACGGCGCCATCGCGCCCTGGGCCAAGTCGACCTCGCCCTACTACAACCAGACGCTCGAAGCGCTCGGCAAGCATTTCGGCTTCAAGCTCGGCAGCCGCTGGAACGATCTCCCCGAAAAGGCCCGGGATGTCATCCTGAACGGCACCGAGGAGAAGATCGAATTCCACTATGCCGACGGCGCACGCACTTACACGACCTCGAAGAATTTCGAGGGCATCGTGCCCAATCTCGAACGGCGCTGGAAGGAAACGGATTCCGCCTGGGCGCGCGAGGATATTGAGCGCTTCATGTCGGCAGCCCCCTGCCCGTCCTGCAACGGCTATCGCCTGAAGCCTGAGGCGCTCGCCGTGAAAATCAACAGGCTGCATATCGGCGAAGTCACTCAGATGTCGATCCGCATCGCTCGCGACTGGTTCGAGACGCTGCCGGCAACCTTCAACGCCAAGCAGAACGAGATTGCCGTGCGCATTCTCAAGGAAATCCGCGACCGCTTGCGGTTCCTGAACGATGTCGGCCTCGAATATCTCAGCCTGTCACGCAATTCCGGTACGCTGTCAGGCGGTGAAAGCCAGCGTATCCGGCTTGCCTCGCAGATCGGCTCCGGCTTGACCGGCGTTCTCTATGTACTCGACGAGCCGTCGATCGGCCTGCACCAGCGCGACAATGCGCGGCTTCTCGACACGCTGAAGCACCTGCGCGACATCGGCAACACGGTCATCGTCGTAGAGCATGACGAGGACGCGATCCTGACGGCGGACGATGTGGTCGATATCGGCCCGGCAGCCGGCGTGCATGGCGGCCAGGTAGTGGCGCATGGCACGCCGCAGGAAATCATGGCCAATCCGAAGTCGCTGACCGGGAAGTATCTCTCCGGCGAACTTGGCGTGACCCTGCCCGACGAACGCCGCAAGCCGAAGAAGGGCAAGGAGATCAAGGTCGTCGGCGCCCGCGGCAACAATCTGAAGAATGTCACGGCGGCAATTCCGCTCGGCGTCTTTACGGCGGTGACGGGTGTTTCGGGCGGCGGCAAGTCCACCTTCCTGATCGAGACGCTTTACAAGTCGGCGGCGCGTCGCGTCATGGGTGCGCGTGAAATCCCTGCCGATCACGATCGCATCGATGGCTTCGAGCATATCGACAAGGTGATCGACATCGATCAGTCGCCGATCGGTCGCACACCCCGTTCGAACCCGGCGACCTATACCGGCGCCTTCACACCGATCCGCGACTGGTTTGCCGGTCTGCCGGAGGCGAAAGCGCGCGGTTATCAACCGGGCCGCTTCTCCTTCAACGTCAAGGGCGGCCGCTGCGAGGCGTGCCAGGGCGACGGCGTCATCAAGATCGAGATGCATTTCCTGCCTGATGTATATGTCACCTGCGATGTCTGCCACGGTAAGCGTTACAACCGCGAAACGCTCGACGTCACCTTCAAGGGCAAGTCGATTTCCGACGTGCTGGATATGACGGTGGAAGAAGGCGTCGAGTTCTTCACCGCGGTCCCGGCGGTACGTGACAAGCTGCAGTCACTTTTCGATGTCGGCCTCGGTTACATCAAGGTCGGTCAGCAGGCCAATACGCTGTCGGGCGGCGAGGCACAGCGCGTCAAGCTCGCCAAGGAATTGTCGAAGCGTTCGACAGGCCGCACACTTTATATTCTCGACGAGCCGACCACCGGCCTGCACTTCCATGACGTCGCCAAGCTTCTGGAGATGCTGCACGAATTGGTCAATCAGGGCAATTCTGTCGTGGTCATCGAGCACAATCTCGAGGTCATCAAGACGGCCGACTGGATCCTCGATTTCGGTCCTGAGGGCGGCGACGGTGGTGGCGAGATCGTGGCCGTCGGCACACCCGAGGCGATCGTCAAGGAGAAGCGCTCCTATACCGGCCATTTCCTCAAGGAGTTGCTGGAGCGGCGGCCGGTCAAGAAGACGGTCGCAGCAGCGGAATGACGATGCGGCTCGCCACGATTGCGGAACTTCCTGCGGTCGTGGCGCTGACATCGGCTGCCTATCAGCCCTATACCGATCTTTTCGGCTATCCGCCGGTCCCGGTGACGGAAGATTATGTGCCGCGCATCGAGCGAGGCGAGGTCTGGCTGCGGGAGGCGGACCGCGCGGTGGTGGGACTTTCCGTCATCGAGCGCCACGCCGACCACGTGATGCTTTTCAGTATCGCGGTATCGCCTGACGCTCAGAAGGCGGGACATGGCGTGGCCATGCTGCGCTGGCTGGAAGACAAGTCGTGGGAATGGGCCGTGCCGGAGATCCGGCTTTATACAAATGCGCGCATGGAGCGGAACATTGCGCTCTATTGCGCCTTCGGTTTTCAGGAAACGGGTCGCCGGCCCAATCCCTATCGGCCAGGATGGACCATCGTCGACATGGCAAAGACGGTCGACGGGTCAAAGAAGGTTGGCGCGATCTAGGGGATCGCAAGCGAGGAGGAACAGATGAGCAAATCGGGCACGATCCGCGTGGGCATCGGCGGCTGGACTTTCGAGCCGTGGCGCGGCCATTTCTTTCCGGCCGACCTCAAGCAGAAGGACGAGCTGAACTATGCCAGCCGCCAGCTTAAGGTTATCGAGGTCAACGGCACCTATTACAGCACGCAGAAGCCGGCAGTCTTCGCTAAATGGGCCGCCGACGTGCCTGACGGCTTCATCTTTTCGCTGAAGGCAACGCGTTACACCACAAACCGGAGGGTGCTTGCCGAAGCCTGGGAGTCGATGGAGAAATTCCTGTCGTCGGGTATCAGCGAACTCGGCAATCATCTCGGCCCTCTGCTCTGGCAGTTCGCACCGACGAAGAAATTCGAGCCCGATGATTTCGAAGCCTTCCTGAAGCTACTGCCGGAAAAGCAGGACGGGCTGAAGCTGCGCCATGTCGTGGAGGTCCGCCACGACTCCTTCAAGGTGCCGGAATTCGTGGCACTTCTTGAGAAATACGGCGTGGCGCCCGTCTGCGCCGAACATTTCGACTATCCGATGATTGCCGACGTGACGGCGGACTTCGTCTATACCCGTCTGCAGAAGGGATCGGACGATATTCCGACCTGCTATCCGGAAAAAGAGCTGGAGGACTGGACCAAGCGGCTTCAGATATGGGCCGAAGGCAAGGTTCCCGACGATCTGCCGCTGATCGACAAGGACAGGAAGGTCAAGGTCGAGCCGCGCGACGTCTTTGCCTTCATGATCCATGAGGGCAAGGTCAATGCGCCGCATGGGGCAATCGCCCTGCAGAAACACACTGACGGCTGATAGCTCAAAAAGGCAGCACGTGCGCGGCGAGATCTTCGGCCGTCAGCCCCTTGCCGGCGCGCTGCCCCGCTTCTCCATGCAGCCAGACGCCGGCAGCCGCTGCCTCGAAGGCCGGCAAGCCCTGGGCGAGCAGGCCGCCGATGATGCCCGCAAGTACATCGCCCGAGCCGGCGGTAGCGAGCCAGGCCGGTGCATTGGTATTGATCAGCGCCCGGCCGTCCGGCGAGGCGATGACGGTATCGGCGCCCTTGTAAATGACCGCTGCGTTGGCGCGACGAGCAGCGGCAAGCGCCTTGTCCACCTTGCCTGCCTTCTTGTCGGCGGCGATATCGGGAAAGAGGCGGGCGAACTCGCCGTCATGCGGCGTCAGTACAAGGCGCGGTTCTCCTGCGAACAGCTCGAAAAGCACCTTCGTATCATCCTTGAAGGAACTGATGCCGTCGGCATCGAGAATGAGATGGCGGTCGCACAGCAGGGACACAAAATCGCGGGCCTTCTTTCCGATACCGAAACCGGGCCCGAGAACGAAGGTCTGGAGGCGCGCATCCCCGAGCCAATCCTCCAATGCAGCCGCATCGTCGATGGCGTGCAGCATGATGGCAGTTAGGTGAGCGCCGTTGGCGGCAAGAGCTTCAGTCGGCGCCGCTATGGTCACCAGCCCTGCCCCAGCCTTCAGGCCCGCCATGGCCGACATGCGGGCTGCCCCTGTCTTGCTCGCCTCTCCTGAAAAC
This sequence comes from Hyphomicrobiales bacterium, assembly GCA_900468805.1. GTDB lineage: Bacteria > Pseudomonadota > Alphaproteobacteria > Rhizobiales > Rhizobiaceae > Rhizobium. The sequence goes on from UEIF01000004.1 coordinate 107,395, forward strand.
ACGACGAGATGGCCGCGCTTGTATTTGTGTGTCTCTACCCGCTCGGCAGGCATGGCGGCGCGCCAGGCAGCGGGCGTGTTCTCGGCTACGAGGCCGCTCGTCTGCGCCCTGATGATACGTCCTGGAATACCGATATCGAAGACTTCCAGCTCTCCGCAGAGCTCCCTGCCCGGCATCAGCAGATGGCCGGGTTTGCGGGTCATGAAAGTCACGGTACGTGTCGCGCGGAAGGCAGCGCCGAGCACGCTGCCGGTGCGCCCGTCGAGACCGGATGGCAGGTCAATGGCGATGACGGGAATTTTGGCAGCGTCGATCTTGCCAATCAGATGAGCTACATCGGCCGGAACATCGCGTGCAAGGCCGGCTCCGAAGAGGCCATCGATAACGATATCGCCTAGTTGTGGATCATAGTCGCCGATATCCTGTCCCTTCAGCGTACAGGCAGCCCTCGCCCGAGCTGCGTCACCCTTCAGCCTGGCCGGATCGCCGAGATGGAAGATCTCCGTCCGCGCGCCGCTCTCCACCATGAGCCGGGCGACGACATAGCCGTCGCCGCCATTGTTGCCGGGACCGCAGAGGACGGCAAAGCGCGAGGCGCCCGGATAAAGGCGCAAAGCCGCAGCCGCCACGGCGGCCCCCGCTTTCTCCATCAGGCCATAGGAATCGATTCCGGATTCGGCGGCGGCCTTATCGGCCGCAGCCATTTCGACAGGCGCCAGGAGGAGATCGGAAAGATGTTTGCTCATGCCCCCATTCAATTGAAAAAGCGCCTAAAAAACAACCGCATCATTGCCAAAACAAAAGAACCAATTTTAAGCATTTGCCTGTTTTTTCATCGACTCGAATTGCATCTTACAAAATCGAGGACAGCAGGATTTTTTTGAATTTCGCGGGATTTTTATCATAAACGCGGCCTTGTTCACTTGGTTTTTCATTAAAACGACACTGAAACTCAGGCAAACAGGGCTGCACGCATAAAATTCCGCGATTTTTTGAGCAAGACGGATTTCAAACTGGCACGATATCTGCATCATATCCCGCGAGCGGGACAGTTCCTGCTTTAACGGGAGAAGCGGAGAGACATTTTCTCATGAAAAAGATCGAAGCGATCATTAAGCCTTTCAAGTTGGACGAGGTGAAGGAAGCCCTTCAGGAAGTCGGACTGCAGGGTATCACCGTCACGGAAGCGAAGGGCTTCGGTCGCCAGAAGGGCCATACCGAACTCTACCGCGGCGCAGAATATGTCGTCGATTTCCTGCCGAAGGTGAAGGTTGAGGTCGTGCTCGCAGATGAAAACGCGGAAGCCGTCATCGACGCGATCCGCAAGGCCGCGCAGACGGGGCGCATCGGCGACGGAAAGATTTTCGTTTCCAACGTCGAAGAGGTCATCCGCATTCGTACCGGTGAAACCGGTATCGATGCCATCTGATCAGCTTTGCCTGTCGGCGAAGCTCACCCATCCTCATCGCACATAACGTAACGTCATCACAAAACAGAGGAAGCATCTAATGGCGACCGCTAGCGAAATCCTGAAGCAGATCAAGGAAAACGACGTAAAGTTCGTCGACCTGCGCTTTACCGACCCCAAGGGCAAGCTGCAGCACGTAACGATGGACGTCGTCTGCGTCGATGAAGACATGTTCGCCGATGGCGTCATGTTCGACGGTTCCTCGATCGGCGGCTGGAAGGCCATCAACGAGTCCGACATGGTGCTGATGCCAGACACCGAAACGGTGCATATGGACCCGTTCTTTGCCCAGTCGACCATGGTCATCGTCTGCGACATCCTCGACCCGGTTTCCGGCGAAGCCTATAACCGCGATCCGCGCGGCACCGCCAAGAAGGCCGAAGCCTATCTGAAGGCGTCCGGTATCGGTGACACGATATTCGTCGGCCCGGAAGCTGAATTCTTCGTCTTCGACGACGTCAAGTACAAGGCCGATCCCTACAATACTGGCTTCAAGCTGGACTCCACCGAATTGCCGTCGAACGACGACACCGACTACGAGACCGGCAACCTCGGCCACCGTCCGCGCGTCAAGGGCGGCTATTTCCCGGTTCCGCCTGTCGACAGCGCCCAGGACATGCGTTCGGAAATGCTGACGGTTCTCTCCGAGATGGGCGTCGTCGTCGAAAAGCACCACCACGAAGTGGCTGCTGCCCAGCACGAGCTCGGCATCAAGTTCGATACGCTCGTTCGCAACGCCGACAAGATGCAGATCTACAAGTATGTCGTCCATCAGGTCGCCAATGCCTACGGCAAGACGGCAACCTTCATGCCGAAGCCAATCTTCGGCGACAACGGCTCGGGCATGCACGTCCATCAGTCGATCTGGAAGGGCGGCAAGCCGACCTTCGCCGGCGACGAATATGCGGGTCTTTCCGAATCCTGCCTCTACTACATCGGCGGCATCATCAAGCATGCCAAGGCAATCAACGCCTTCACCAACCCGTCGACGAACTCCTACAAGCGTCTCGTTCCGGGTTATGAAGCTCCGGTTCTGCTGGCCTATTCCGCCCGCAACCGCTCGGCTTCGTGCCGCATTCCGTTCGGCACAAACCCGAAGGCAAAGCGCGTCGAAGTTCGCTTCCCGGATCCGACCGCCAACCCCTACCTCGCCTTCGCTGCCATGCTGATGGCAGGCCTCGACGGCATCAAGAACAAGATCCATCCCGGCAAGGCCATGGACAAGGACCTCTACGACCTGCCGCCGAAGGAACTGAAGAAGATTCCGACCGTCTGCGGCTCTCTGCGCGAAGCGCTCGAAAGCCTCGACAAGGACCGCAAGTTCCTGACGGCCGGCGGCGTCTTCGACGACGACCAGATCGACGCCTTCATCGAACTGAAGATGGCCGAGGTGATGCGCTTCGAAATGACGCCGCATCCGGTCGAATACGACATGTACTACTCGGCATAAGACAGGAAATGGAAGCCCCGGTTCGCCGGGGCTTTTTTCGATCCGGAGGCCACAGAGGTCGATGGGCAGATGACAATCATGTGACGCAATCCCGCAAAAAATCTTGATTTGTGGGGGACCGATCACCAAATCAGGTGAGAAAGGAAGTCGTACCATGAAAGAAAAACTAGCAAAGTTCAGTATAGGCGAAGTGGTCCGGCACAAGGTTTTCCCGTTTCGCGGCGTCATCTTCGACGTTGATCCAGAGTTCGCGAATACGGAAGAGTGGTGGAATTCCATTCCCGCGGAAGTCCGCCCCAGCAAGGACCAGCCGTTCTACCATCTGCTTGCGGAGAACGACGACAGTGAGTATGTCGCCTATGTTTCCGAGCAGAACCTGATGAGCGACGAAAGCGATACGCCGCTTCGCAATCCGCAGGTCGAGCAGATCTTCGACCGCAGCCCGACAGGCCAGTTCAAACCCAAGATGAGCTTCGCCCACTAAGTCGGATGACATAACCTCAATAACAAGGCCCCGCATCGCGGGGCCTTTTCTTTGGCAACAAAAAACCCGGCCTGAAGCCGGGTTTTCCGTGAATTCCTGAAAGTCCCCGATTACTGGGCCTTTGCTGCCTTCTGGGCGTCTTCCAGCTTCTTGCGGGCTTCTTCAGCCTTCTTCTGCATGCTGTCCTGCAGGCTGCGCTGGCTTTCGGCAAGCTTCGATTCGGACACCGGTTCGCCGTCATAAGCGCCGGTGAAGCCTTCGAGCGAAACCTTGATCGGGTTCGGAGCGCGGCGGAAGTTGATCGAGGTGAAGACCACGTCGCTGCCCTTCTTGAGGCTTGCGATCATGGCGTCCGTCAGCGGGATTTCAGCCGTGCACTTGTCCGGCAGGCAGACGGCGTAGTCGAGTTTCTGGCCCTTGCCGCCGTCGATCTGCATCGCGATGCCCGGGGGGATCAGGCGTGCGGCCGGAACCGAGACCTGAAGGATCTTGCGATTGATCTTGCCGGAAACCGAAATCAGGCCAACCGCCGTGACGAGCTGGCCGCCGTTTGCGAGAACCAGGTTCTGAACAACGCAGATGTCGTTGTCTTCCTGCTTGCTGCAGGTCTTGTACCAGCCGAGGCGCGGTGCACCGACGGCCTGTGCGGGAGCGTCAGCCGACGCTGCCGGCGCCTGGGCCGCCGCATCCTGTGCGAAGGACGAGACCGGAGCCGAAGCGCCGAAAACCACTGCCATAACGGACAGTGCTGCCCGCATTTTCTTTTCAGACTTGAACATCATAACGAATTCCGTCTCCTGATATCCGTTGCGGGGCTACGTTCGGCCGCCCCAACCACCGGGTCGTTCGGCACTCCACCTCTTAAAAAAATAAGGCAAATGCATGACCCCAAAACTTCGGGTCACGTGTTACATCGCAGCGTCGAAGATATCCAGCATTTCTTTGGCAATTCCGCGGGCATTTTGGCACATAGGTAAAGAAAGCGGCGGTTGCGGTTGGAATTGCGTGCTCTCATGTTACCCTTCCGGCGAATCGTGCCCATTGCCGCGCATCAAGGAATTTCAGCAATGCTCCGGATCGCCCTTCTCGCCGCTTTCATCCTTGTCGCCGGTGCCGTCGCCGCGGAGCCAGTGCATGGTATCGCCATGCACGGTGCGCCGGCGTTGCCTGCCGATTACAAGAACTTCCCTTACGTCAATCCCGACGTGAAGAAGGGCGGGAAAATCACCTATGGCGTTGTCGGCACATTCGACAACCTGAATCCCTTCATCATCAAGAGCAACCGGACAACGGCGCGTGGCATGTGGGACCCGCAGTTCGGCAATCTTGTCTATGAGGCGCTGCTGCAACGCTCCAGTGACGAGCCTTTCACGCTTTACGGCCTGCTGGCGGAAACTGTGGAATGGGACGAGGATCGCACCTTTCTTCAGTTCAATCTTAATCCAAGGGCCAAATGGTCGGATGGACAGCCTGTGACGCCGGAGGATGTCATCTTCTCCTTCGAGCTGCTGCGCGACAAAGGTCGTCCGCCATTTTCCAGACGCCTCGATGTTGTTTCCAAGATGGAAAAGGTCGGCGAACACAGCGTGCGTTTCACCTTCAACGACAAGGCCGATCGCGAAACACCGCTGATCTTCGGTCTGTTTCCGGTCCTGCCGAAGCATGTGATCAATGCCGAAACATTCGATCGCACGACCCTGACGCCGCCTGTTGGATCCGGCCCCTATAAAGTGAAAAGCCTCAAGCCCGGCGAGAGCATCACATACGAGCGCGACCCGAACTATTGGGGCAAGGATATTCCAGCCAAGGTCGGCATGGACAATTATGATCAGATCAGCGTGCAGTATTTCCTGCAGGATACGACACTGTTCGAGTCCTTCAAGAAAGGCGACATCGACCTTTACCTTGACGGCAATCCCGGGCACTGGGCCAATGCCTACGATTTCCCGGCCGCTACGTCAGGCTCTGTCCTGAAGGATGTGTTCGAGCCAAAACTGCCAAGCGGCATGCTGGGCTTCGTCTTCAATACGCGTCGGCCGATATTTGCTGACATCAAGGTGCGCGAGGGCCTGTCGCTGGTCTTCGACTTCGAATGGGCCAACAAGAATCTCTATTCCGATGCCTACAAACGCACGCAGAGCTTCTGGCAAAACTCTGACCTCTCAAGCTTCGGCGTGCCGGCGGATGCCCGTGAACTGGCGCTGCTTGGACCGATCAAGGACCATATCGATCCCGCCATTCTCGACGGCAGTTACAAGCTGCCGGTGACCGACGGCTCAGGACGCGACCGCAAGGTGCTGAAACAGGCGGTCGATATCCTCAAGGAAGCGGGATATACGATCAAGAACGGCAAGATGGTCGATGCAAGCGGCAAGCCTCTTGCCTTCGAGATCATGACGCAGAATCCCGACCAGGAAAAACTTGCTGTCGCCTATCAGCGCTCGCTGCAGACGATCGGCGTTGCAGCCTCGATCCGGACCGTTGACGATTCGCAGTATCAGAGCCGGACGAACACGTTCGACTACGACGTGATCATGAAGAGCTATACCTCGTCACTGTCGCCCGGCAACGAGCAGCTCGGCCGCTGGTCTTCGGCTGCACGTACGCGTGAAGGCACGGACAGCTTCGCCGGGGCCAACGATCCCAATCTCGATACGCTGATCGACCATCTCTTGCGGGCACGCTCTGCCGAGGATTTCACCGCATCCGTGCGCTCCTACGACCGGCTGCTGCTCTCCAACCATTATGTGCTGCCCCTATACCACGTCGACCAGCAATGGGTGGCGCGCAACAAGCGCATCGGCCATCCCGACACCGTCCCGCTCTACGGCTATCAGCTGCAGACCTGGTGGGATACGAGCGCGCAGTAATCACATCATCAGGCGCACCGTTCTATTTCCTTTCTCTTGCCTCGGCCTTCCTCTAAAGATCGTCGAAAACATCTTCTATGCGATCGAGCCAACCGTCATTGAGGGATGGCAGAACAAGGAATCACAATGGAACGCATCACCATCGACGTTGTCTCCGATGTCGTCTGCCCCTGGTGCTATCTCGGCAAGGCGCGGTTGGAGCTGGCGATCGCCGAGGTGCAGGATGAAATCGGCGTTGACATCAACTGGCGCCCTTACCGCCTCAACCCGGATTATCCGCCCGAAGGCGTCGACCAGAAGAAGATGCTGGAGCAGAAACTCGGTGGCGCCGAACGCGTGGCTGAGGCGCACAAGATGCTGACCGGCTATGGCCGCGACGTCGGCATCAACTTCAATTTCGAGGCCATCAAGATCGGACCGAACACGCTCGACGCGCACCGGCTGATCCACTGGGCTGGTGTCGAGGACCGGCAGAAGCAGGAGGCAGTTGTCTCGGCGCTCTTCAAGGCCAATTTCGAGGAAGGCCGCAATGTCGGCGATCACGAAGTGCTGCTCGATATTGCCGAGAAGGCAGGCCTGCAGCGTTCCGTCATTGCCGCCCTGTTCGCTTCGGACGCCGACGGCAGCGTCATCCTCTCGGAAATCGACGCAGCGCAGCGCATGGGCGTCAACGGCGTGCCGTTCTTCATCTTCGACCAGCAGTACGCCGTCAGCGGTGCGCAGACGCCGGATGTGCTGGCAGGCGCTCTAAGGGAAATTGCCGCAGCAAAGGCCGAAGCACGCGCCGGGATGAACTGACGCCGCCTGCCATCAGAACCATGCCTTCAGTCGGGCAGTCCGGTTTTCGCCGGGCTGCCCTTAGTTTTTCGCGAGTTCCGCAAGCTGCGTCATGATGACGGCTGCACCTTGCAGGCGCTTTTCCGGGGTCGGCAGGTCGCGTGTCAGGAATAGGCTGTGGTCGGGGCGGATCTTCGCCATCGCGCCCTGCTTGCCGATATAACCGACGAGATTGGCCGGGTTCGGGAATTCCTTGTTGCGGAACTGCACGACGACGCCCTTTGGGCCGGCATCGAGCTTCTCGACATTGGCGGTACGGCAGAGCGACTTGATATAGACGATCTTCAGCAGGTGCTGGACCTCCACCGGCATTGGGCCGAAGCGGTCGATCATCTCGGCACCGAAGCCATCGATTTCCTTGAGCTCGGTCACTTCCCCGAGGCGGCGGTAGAGCGCCATGCGCAGGTGCAGGTCTGGCACATAACCTTCCGGGATCATGACGGTCGTTCCGACGGATATCTGCGGCGACCAGCCGGTATCCTGGATCTCGTCGACCCCCTTCACCTCGGCGACAGCCTCTTCCAGCATCTGCTGATACAGCTCGAAGCCGACTTCCTTGATGTGGCCGGACTGTTCCTCGCCGAGCAGGTTGCCGGCACCGCGGATATCGAGGTCGTGGCTTGCGAGCTGGAAGCCGGCGCCGAGCGTATCCAGCGACTGCAATACCTTGAGGCGGCGCTCGGCGGTCGCCGTCAGCACCTTGTTGACCGGCAGCGTGAAGAGCGCGAAGGCGCGTACCTTCGAGCGACCGACACGACCGCGCAGCTGGTAGAGCTGGGCGAGGCCGAACATATCGGCGCGATGGACGATCAGCGTGTTGGCGGTCGGCACATCGAGACCGGATTCGACGATGGTGGTCGAGAGCAGCACATCGTAACGGCCCTCGTAGAAGGCATTCATGATGTCTTCCAGTTCGCCGGCCGGCATCTGGCCATGGGCGACAGCGACCTTCAGTTCCGGCACGTCGGACTGCAGGAAGGCGTGGATATCTTCGAGATCGGCAAGGCGCGGGCAGACATAGAAGCTCTGGCCGCCGCGATAGTGCTCGCGCATCAGCGTCTCGCGGATGACGAGGCTATCGAAGGGCGAAATGAAGGTGCGCACCGCCATGCGGTCGACCGGCGGCGTGGTGATGAGCGAGAGTTCGCGCACCCCGGTCATGGCAAGCTGCAGCGTGCGCGGGATCGGCGTTGCAGAGAGCGTCAGCACATGCACGTCGCTCTTCAGCTCCTTCAGGCGCTCCTTGTGCTTGACGCCGAAATGCTGCTCTTCGTCTATGATCAGCAGGCCGAGATTGGCGAAGTTGATGCCAGCGCCGAGCAGCGCGTGGGTGCCGACGACGATGTCCGTCTTGCCGTCGGCCACTTCCTTCTTCGTGAGCGCCAGTTCTTTGGCGCCGACGAGGCGCGAGGCCTGCTGGATGCGGATCGGCAGACCACGGAAGCGCTCGGAGAAAGTCTTGAAATGCTGGCGGGAGAGCAGCGTGGTCGGCACGACGACGGCGACCTGCGCGCCGTTCATGGCAGCAACGAAGGCAGCACGCAGTGCAACCTCGGTCTTGCCGAAGCCGACGTCGCCACAGACGAGGCGGTCCATCGGACGACCGGCGCCGAGATCGCCGCGCACGGCTTCGATGGCGTTTTCCTGATCTTCGGTTTCGTCATAGGGGAAACGGGCGGCGAACTCGTCATAGAGCCCTTCCGGCGTCGTCAGAACCGGTGCATGGCGCGTCAGGCGCTCGGCGGCGATGCGGATCAGCGCATCGGCCATATCCAGCAGCCGTTTCTTGAGCTTGGCCTTGCGCATCTGCCATGCGCCACCGCCGAGCTTGTCGAGCTGCACTTCCGTGCCCTCGCCGCCGAACCGCGACAGGAGATCGATGTTTTCGACCGGCAGGAAGAGTTTTGCGTCGTCGGCATATTGCAGCTCGAGGCAGGCATGCGGCGCACCGGCCGCCTCGATGGTGCGAAGGCCGACGAAACGGCCAATGCCGTGTTCGGCGTGGACGACGATCGAACCTTCGTCGAGGCCGGCGACTTCGGAGATGAAATCTGCCGCGCGTTTCCGGCGGCGGGAGCGACGAACCATGCGGTCGCCGAGAATATCCTGTTCGCCGATGACGATGAGATCGCCAGACTCGAAACCGGATTCGAGGCTGAATACAGCCGCTGCCGCCTCACCCTTTGCCAGGCCGCCGAGATCCTTCAGCGCGGTGATCGGCTTGACCCGCTCAAGACCGTGTTCGTTCAGCACCTGTAGCAGGCGCTCGAGCGAACCCTCGGTCCAGGCGGTAATGACGACCTTTGCGCCGCCGGCGCGCTTGTCGGCAATATGTTTGACAACGACGTCGAAGACGTTGACGCGTTCGGCATCGCCGCCGCCTTCGGCATTGGAGCGAGCCCAGCGCGGCCCCTGACGCGCATCGAGATTGACGACGCGGCGTGCCTCGCCCTCATGCTCGTTGAAAGGCGACACCCTGATAGCGTTGATCGCATCAAGCGTGTGCGCGAAGATCTTGCTGTCGAGATAGAGCTGGCCGGGGGAGACCGGCTTATAGGGCGTGCCCTGCGCCATCGGGCCCTTGGCCGGCTGGCCGGAATTTAGGCGTGCATCATAATAATCGTAGACGAGTTTGGAGCGCTCTTCGGCCGCTTCACGCACCGTGTGATCGGTGACGATGCGGAAGCCGGAGAGGTAATCAAACACCGTATCCAGCTTCTCGTAGAAAAGCGGCAGCCAGTGTTCCATGCCTGGATAGCGGCGACCTTCGGAAACGGCGAGGTAGAGCGCATCGTCGCGGGTGGCGGCGCCAAAGGTGGAGAGGTAGTTCTTGCGGAAACGGCTGATCGTATCCGGCGTCAGCGTCACTTCGCTCATCGGATTGAGATCAAGGGAACGCACCTGGCCGATCGTGCGCTGGCTTGCCGGATCGAAACTGCGGATCGATTCCAGCGTATCGCCGAAGAAATCCAAGCGGACCGGTTCTTCCGAGCCCGGTACGAAGACATCGAGAATGCCGCCGCGCACGGCATATTCGCCGACCTCGCGCACGGTTGCTACGCGTTCGAAGCCGTTGCGCTCCAGCCGGCTGGCGATATCCTCCATGCGCACCTGATTGCCGGGGCGCGCCGAGAAGGTCAGGCTTTCGATGATATCTTGCGGCGCCACCTTCTGCAGCATGGCATTGGCCGTCACCAGCACGATTGCCGCATGCGGCTTCTTGCGGTGCGCGATCAGGCCGGAAAGTGCCGCGAGACGGCGTGCTGAGGTATCGGCGCTCGGCGAGACGCGGTCATAGGGAAGACAGTCCCAAGCAGGCAGCGTCAGAACCGGGATATCGGGAGCGACGAAGCCCAGCATCTGTTCCAGATCGGCCATGCGGTGACCGTCCGACAGCACACAGGCGACGGGTTCGCCGCCGCGGGCGAGCTCGGCAAGCAGCAGCGGCTCCATGCCCGCAGGCACGTTGCCGATCGTCAGCGGCTCGGCGGCGGCTGCGAGCTTCCTGGCATCAAAACCTGGGATCATTCCGGCTTCCTGGGGGTCTCGAAATCGGGTTTGTAGGCGGCAATGCGGGCAAACATGGGCGTCTGTAAATGCTCTGGCGTCGGCCAGGTTCCCATGATCCAGCGCACGAGGTCGTTGTCTTCTTCGGCCATGATCGTCTCGAACTCGTCGAGCTCGGCTTCGCTCATGGTGGGAAGTTCATTTTCGGCGAATTGGCCGAAGACAAGGTCCATCTCTCTGATGCCGCGATGCCAGCAGCGGAACAGAATCCGGCGGCGTCGGGGATCGAGACCGGCGCTCGTGAGCGTTACTCCTGTCATGGCATCACCTTCCTTGTTGATGCGCCTCTATAGACCCTCGAAAGCGGCTTGTCAGCCTTGCCAAGGCCCTATTGTTCATCGCATTTTGACGCCCATGCGCCCCGCCATTCTCGACCCGCTGTTTTCTCCCGTTTCGGGCCTTCCGGGCGTCGGCCCGAAGATCTCGGAGCTTTTCGTCAAGCTGCTCGGACGCGAGACACCGGACGATTGCCGGGTCATCGACCTGCTGTTCCACGCGCCCCATTCACTGATCGACCGGCGCAACCAGCCGGGGATCGCGCGCGCGCCACAAGGAGCGATCGTGACGATCACGGCGCGTGTCGACCGGCATCAGGCGCCGCCGCGCGGCAATCGCAACGTTCCCTACCGGGTCTTCCTGCATGACGAGACCGGCGAGCTGACGCTCGTCTTCTTCCGTGGTCAGGCGGCGTGGCTGGAAAAGCAACTGCCGATCGACGAGGAAGTGACCGTCAGCGGCAAGGTCGACTGGTTCAACGGCCGCGCTTCGATGGTGCATCCGGACTATATCGTCAAGGCAAGCGACGCCGAGAACCTGCCGCTGGTCGAACCGATCTATCCGCTGACGGCGGGGCTTTCTCCGAAGACCCTGCGCAAGATCATCGAGGCGGCATTGCCGCGCATGCCGGAGCTGCCGGAATGGATCGATCTTGCGTTAGCCCAAAAGCAGGGCCTGCCATCCATCCGCGACAGCTTCCATATGCTGCACGAGCCGCGGGATACGTCTGATATAGATCCGCAGACCCCTGCCCGCCGCAGGCTTGCCTATGACGAGTTCCTCGCCGGCCAGCTGTCATTGGCGCTTGTGCGCCAGAGGCTGCGCAAGGTCGCCGGGCAGCCGGTCCATGCAACCGGAGACATCAGCAGCAAGATACTGCAGAGCTTGCCCTTTTCGCCGACGCGCAGCCAGACCGAAGCCGTTGCCGACGTCCTGAAGGATATGGCCGGCGAAGAGCGCATGCTGCGGCTGCTGCAGGGCGATGTCGGCTCCGGCAAGACGCTGGTGGCGCTGATGTCGATGGCGGCGGTGATCGAAAGTGGCGGACAGGCCGTGCTGATGGCGCCAACCGAAATTCTTGCTCGCCAGCATCATGCGACGATTTCGAAATTCGCGGCCGCAGCCGGTCTCGGCGTCGAAGTGCTGACCGGTCGTACAAAGGGCCGCGAGCGCGAGGATATTCTCGATCGCATTGCGTCCGGCGAAGCGCAGATCATTATCGGCACGCATGCGCTCTTCCAGGACAGCGTCAACTACAAGAACCTGATGCTGGCTGTCGTAGACGAGCAGCACCGTTTCGGCGTGCACCAGCGGCTGAGGCTGACGGCAAAGGGCATCTCACCGCATATGCTGGTTATGACGGCAACGCCGATCCCGCGCACATTGGTGCTGGCAGCCTTCGGCGACATGGACGTTTCGAAACTCACCGAGAAACCAGCCGGGCGAAAGCCTATCACCACTATCACGGTGCCGACCGAGCGGACCGGAGAGATTGTCGGCAGGCTGAAGAGCGCATTGTCGGAGGGCAAGAAGGCCTATTGGATCTGCCCGCTGGTCGAGGAATCCGAAGAAGTCGATCTGATGTCGGTGGAGGAGCGGCACGCGACGCTCGTCTCGGCGCTCGGCCCGGGTATCGGCCTCATTCACGGACGCATGAGCGGGCCTGAGAAGGATGCCATCATGCTCGCCTTCAAGAGTGGCGAATTGCGGCTGCTGGTGGCCACGACCGTCGTCGAAGTCGGCGTCGACGTGCCGGATGCAACGATCATGGTGATCGAACATGCCGAGCGCTTCGGGCTGGCGCAGCTGCACCAGCTTCGCGGCCGTGTCGGGCGTGGTGACGAGGCGTCCACCTGCATCCTGCTCTACAAAGGGCCGCTCGGCGAGACGGGTCACTCGCGGCTTTCCATCATGCGCGATACGGAAGACGGTTTCCGGATTGCCGAAGAAGATTTGAAACTGCGCGGCGAAGGCGAAATTCTCGGGACGCGACAGTCAGGCACGCCTGGGTTCCGTATCGCCAGTATCGAGGCACATGCCGATTTGCTGGAAATCGCCCGTAAGGATGCGGCCTATCTGATCGAGCGCGATCCGGACCTGACGAGCGAGCGTGGCGAGGCCGTGCGTACGTTGCTCTACCTCTTCCGCCGCGACGAAGCGATACGGTTCCTCAGGGCCGGTTAGTCAACCTTGGAAAGCACCATCGGCTTGGGTCGCACGACCGGAAGATGTTCCGGGGCGACGAGGCCGCCTGATATCAGGAACTTGGCCGCATCCTCCGGGCTCATGTCGAGCATGACGATCTTCTCGCGCGGCACGAAGATGAGGAAACCTGCCGTCGGCACGGGTGTAGGCGGCAAAAAGACGGTGACCATATCCTGCCCCATCGCATTGAATTTCGAAGCGATTTCGCCCTTGGCATCGGTAGCGATAAAGATAAGCGCCCAGAGACCTGGCCCCGGATATTCGATGAGGCCGACCTTCTTGAAGGAATTCGACTGCTCCTTCAGCACCGTCTCGAAGATTTGCTTCACGCTTCTGTAGACAGTGCGGACCAGCGGCATGCGTTGGACGACGGATTCGCCGAAACGAACGATGCTCTGGCCGATGAGGTTTTTGCCGAGGAAGCCGACGATGGTGATCAGGATCACCGCAGTCAGCAGGCCGAAACCGGGAATGGCGAAGTTCAGATAGCTCTCGGGATTCCAGCGCGCTGGAATATAGGGCCGCACCCAGCTGTCCGACCAATGGATGAAGGTCCAGGTCAACCAGATGGTGATTGCGATCGGTGCGCAGATGATCAGGCCGGCGAGAAAATTATTCCTCAGCCGCATTGCGACCGGCACTCGGGGAGCCTTCTCGGTCATCTTTTTTGATGAACTCCGTTTCAGTCTTCAGACAGGCCGGGTCACCGGCCTTCCCCCTGTGTCCGCAGGCACAAAACTGCCAGAATTCGCCTTTTCGCACAACAGGTTTCAGCCCCTCGGGACTTACTCCACAGTCACCGATTTTGCGAGGTTGCGCGGCTGGTCGACGTCCGTGCCCATGAAGACTGCCGTATGGTAGGCCAGCAACTGGATCGGCAGGGAGAAGATCATCGGTGCGATGATCTCATCGACATTGGGGAGCGTGATCGTCGCCATGGTCGGCAGCTTCGAAGCGGCGGCACCGGCCTCATCGGTGATGAAGATGATGCGGCCGCCGCGGGCTGCGACCTCCTGCATGTTGGAGACGGTCTTCTCGAAGAAGCGGTCATAGGGCGCGATGACGATAACGGGCATGTTCTCATCGATGAGCGCAATCGGCCCATGCTTCAGCTCGCCGGCGGCATAACCTTCCGCGTGGATGTAGGAGATTTCCTTGAGCTTCAGCGCGCCTTCCATGGCAAGCGGGAAGCTGGTGCCGCGGCCGAGATAGAGCACGTCCTTGCATTTGGAGAGTTCACGCGACAAAGCCTCCATCTGCGGCTGGATGAGATTGACGACGCGGCTCATGATGCGCGGCATTTCGGCCAGGTGGCGCACCATCGCCTTTTCGTCTTCGGCGCTGATCGTGCCGCGGGCGCGGCCGGCGCCGATTGCCAGCGATGCAAGCACGGCAAGCTGGCAGGTGAAGGCCTTGGTGGAGGCGACGCCGATTTCGGGCCCGGCCATGATCGGGAAGACGGCATCGGATTCGCGGGCGATGGTCGATTCCCGCACGTTCACGACGGCGCCGATCTTCAGGCCGTTTTCCTTGCAGTAACGGAGCGATGCCAGCGTATCGGCTGTTTCGCCCGACTGGGAAATGAAGAGGGCTGCCTGCGAGGGCTGCAGCGGCATTTCGCGATAGCGGAACTCCGAGGCGACGTCGATTTCGACCGGCAAGCGGGCGTAACGCTCGAACCAGTATTTGCCGATCAGGCCGGCGAGATAGGCTGTGCCGCAGGCGGAGATCGCAAGGCCGGTCGCCGCCTTGAAATCGATGGCGGATGCGTTCGGGCTGATCGTATTGGCAGCGAAATCCACGTAATGGCTGAGCGCGTGGGAGATGACCTCCGGCTGCTCGTAGATTTCCTTTTCCATGAAATGGCGGTGATTGCCCTTGTCGACCACATAGGCGGTCGCCTGGGAAATCTGCCGCGGGCGCTTGACCACCTTGCCGGAAAAATCGAGCACGGTCGCGCTGTCGCGGGTGATGATCGCCCAGTCGCCGTCAACGAGATAGGTGATCTCGTTGGTGAAGGGCGACAGCGCGATGGCATCCGAGCCCAGGAACATTTCGCCCTTGCCGTAACCAATCGCAAGCGGCGGGCCGGAGCGGGCTGCCATGATCGTGTCGGCGTCGCTCTTCAGCATCACGGCCAGCGCATAGGCGCCGGTGACGCGGTTCAGCATCTTCAGCATGGCTTCGCGTGGCGACAGGCCCTCACGCAGATACTTGGCCATCAGGTGGGCGACGACTTCCGTATCGGTCTGGCTCTGGAAGACTGCGCCGTCATGGCTCAGCTCGTCGCGCAGCTCTGAGAAATTCTCGATGATGCCGTTATGGACGACGGCGACGCCTTCGACGAAATGCGGATGAGCGTTGGTCTCGTTCGGCACGCCGTGGGTTGCCCAGCGTGTGTGGGCAATGCCGGTCGTTCCCGGCAGCGGCTCGCTGTCGAGGCGCTTTTCCAGATTGAAGAGCTTGCCCTCGGCGCGACGGCGATCCATGACGCCCTCATGGATGGTGGCGACGCCGGCGGAATCGTAACCGCGGTATTCCAGCCGCTTCAGCGCATCGACAAGACGGCCCGAAACCGGCGCATTTCCGACGATCCCAACAATTCCGCACATGCAAACTTCCCCTCGGGCTTCAATCTTGAGGCCACTCCTAGCGATTCTCGCTTATTTCTCAATTGGTACGGCGGTCACTTTCGGTTTCCGCCCGTTACGGAAGAAGGCTCAGGATTTGGCCTTCTTGGCCGCCTTGATGGCAAGCGCGCGTTCGCGCAGCAGCTTGGCCCGCTCAGGCTTGATCTCCTGCCGGGCACGGCCGAAAGCGAGCGCCTCGGCTGGTACGTCTGCGGTGATCACACTGCCGGAGGCGATATAGGCGTTGTCGCCGACCGTAACGGGGGCAACCAGCGAGGAGTTAGAGCCGATGAAGGCATCCTTGCCGATAACAGTCTCGAACTTGTTCACCCCGTCATAATTGCAGGTGATTGCGCCAGCGCCGATATTGGTGCCGGATCCGATGACGGCGTCGCCGATATAGGTCAGGTGGTTGACCTTGGCGCCCTCGCCAATCTTGCCGTTCTTGACTTCGCAGAAATTACCGACCTTGGAACCGGCCGAGAGATCGGCACCCGGACGCAGACGCGCAAATGGACCGACGGTCGCACCTTCGCTGACATGGGCGCCTTCGATATGCGAGAAGGCATGAATAACCGCTCCGCTATCGATGACGGCCCCCGGGCCGAAGACGACGTTCGGCTCGATCAGCGCATCCTGGCCGATGACCGTGTCGTAGGACAGAAAGACCGTTTCCGGGGCGATCATCGTCACGCCTGACAACATCAATTCGTGGCGACGGCGCTGCTGCCAGAAACGCTCGATGTCAGCCAGTTCGGCGCGGGTGTTGCAGCCGGTCATCTCGACTTCCGGCGCATCGACGGCGGTGACGCGGCCGCCGAGCGAACGGGCGATCTCGACGAGGTCGGTCAGATAATATTCGCCCTTGGCATTGCTGTTGCCGATGCGCGACAGGAGATCGAGCGCCTTGCGGCCGTTGATCGCCATCAGGCCGCTGTTGCACCAGGTGACTGCGCGTTCGGCATCCGTTGCATCCTTTTCCTCGCGGATGGCAATCAGCTCGCCGTCCTTGACGAGCAGGCGGCCATAGCCCGGCGGGCGATCCGTGTGGAAACCGATAACGACAATGTCACTGCCCTCGGCCAGCGCCTTGCGGGCTTCGAGCAACGGGCCGGCCGTCTGCAGCGGCACATCGCCATAGGTGACGAGGATATCGTCATAACCTCCAGCAATCGCCTCGCGGGCGGCGAGAACAGCGTGACCGGTGCCGAGGCGCTGTTCCTGCAGGTAGGATTCGATCTTCACGCCACCGATATCGGCAGCCTTCGCCACCTTTTCGGCATCGCGGCCGACGACCAGGGCGACGGAGGAAATTCCGGTCGCGGCCACCGCATCGACGACATGGGCGATCATCGGCCGGCCGGCGACCTCATGCAGCACCTTCGACTTTGCGGATTTCATTCGCGTGCTGTCGCCGGCGGCGAGAATGACAGCAAGGCAGGTGCGTTCCATGGCAGACTCCGAGAATCCATTGCTAGGCGGCTGTTCTGCCGCTCATAGCAGCAAGGCGAGGCTTCAAAAAGACGAAATCGGCAGGGAAACGATTGGCTCGGCGAGCGCGGAGAAGGCTTCGTGGACGTGCTCCCTGCCCTCGACGATGACATCCTCCATCGCCTTGCGCGCTGCTGCGGTATTGCCTGCCGCGATGGCATCGACGATGCGCATGTGGGTTTCGGCGATGTTGGCGAAACCACTCTGCGAGGGCGGCGTGCTCATGCGGAACATGCCGACGAGCGCTGCCTCGATCAGCCCACCGAGCGTGCGCATGAAGGGATTGTGAGATACTTCTGAAACGGCGAGATGGAAGCGCAGGTCGGCAAGCGCGAGACTGTCGGCCGTGTGATCGCTTGCGGCCATGTCGAGCGCCAGGCCGCGCAGTAATTCGATCTCGGCCGGATTCGCACGCTCGGCCACAAGACCGGCTGCGAAGGGCTCGAAAGCAAGGCGGATGTCGTAGAGCTGCAGGAGGAATTCTTCGTTGACACCGTTGGCGAAATGCCAGGAGATGATTTCGGTGTCGAACATGTTCCAGAAGTTCTTTTCCGTCACGCGCGTGCCGACGCGCGCCTTGGCGACGACCATACCCTTGGCGGCAAGTGTCTTCATCGTTTCGCGCAGCACCGTACGAGAGACCTTGAAACGCTGCGCCAGCTCGCCGTCGCCGGGCAGAATCGTGCCGACCGGATAGGTGCCGGCGACGATTCCCCGGCCGAGTTCATCGACGACATGCGCGTGGCTTGTTCGGGTTCTTCGCCCTGCCTTCCGGGTTTCAAGCGGTCTGTTGCGCAATCCGTCACTCCCCCTAGCCATATCTCCTGTTCAGACTGGAAAGGAAAAGGATGGCTTTCTGCATCACCATGAATGCAAAAAGCAGCAGGCCAATCAGGATCTTCGTCCACCAGCTCGACAGCGTACCGTCGAAGGTGATGTAAGTCTGAATGAGCCCCTGGATCAGCAGACCGATGAAGGTCCCTGCCACGAATCCCGCTCCTCCTGTCAGCAGCGTCCCTCCAATGACGACTGCTGCGATGGCATCCAGTTCAACGCCCACCGCCGCAAGAGAATATCCGGCAGACGTGTATAGGGAAAAAACGATTCCGGATAGGCCCGCCAGGAAACCCGACAGGGCGTAGATCTGAATCGTCGTGCGTGCCACCGGAACACCCATCAGCTGCGCCGTCTGCACACCGCCGCCCAGCGCATAGACATTGGTTCCGAAGCGGGTGCGGTGGGCGATGAAGATGCCGGCTGCGAAGACGACGAGCATGATGCCGCCGATCAGCGTCAGCCGTCCGCCGCCTGGCAGCCGATAGTAGAGGCTGGTCAGCGTGGAATAGTATTCGTGATTGATCGGAATGCTGTCGATCGACAGGACATAGGCCATGCCGCGGGCCAGGAACATGCCGGCGAGCGTCACGATGAAGGGCGGCATCTGCAGGAAATGGATGATCATGCCCATGACCGCACCGAAGGCCGTGGTGATGATGAGAACGATCGCGAAGGCTGCCAGCGGGTGGATGCTGGTGTTCTGCAGGATGACGGCCAGGAAGACGCCGGTGAAGGCGATGACTGAGCCGATGGATAGATCGATGCCGCCGGAGATGATGACGAAGGTCATGCCCACGGCGGCAATGCCGAGAAACGCATTGTCAGTCAGCAAGTTGCCGATGACCCGCGTCGACAGGATGTTCGGATATTGCAGAGTGCAGAGCGCATAGGCGAGCACGAAGATGACAATAGTCGCAAAGAGCGGCAGGTATTTGGAATTCATTTGCGCCCCCCTGCGTCCGTCCGGCGAGTGAAGAAACTGGCGAGCGATTGCATCGCCGGCGACTGGATGACCAGAATGACGATGATGATGACCGCCTTGATGATGAGGTTGAACTCCGGCGGGAAACCGGAAAGCAGAATGCCGGTATTGACCGCCTGGATGATCATGGCGCCGATCAGCGAACCGATGATGCTGAAGCGGCCGCCAAGCAGCGAATTGCCGCCGACGACCACCGCGAGGATAGCGTCGAGCTCCAGCCAGAGGCCGGCATTGTTGGCGTCCGCCCCCTTGATGTCGGCGGCGACGATAATTCCGGCGATCGAAGCGCAGAGGCCACTCAACATATAGACAGCCATCAGCAACACCGGCGTCTGTACGCCCGAGAGCGTGCTCGCGCGTCTGTTGATGCCGACAGCCTCGATCAGCATGCCGAGCGCAGTCCGGCGAACCAGCAGAATGACCAGCAGGCCAGCGATCAGCCAGATGACGACAGGCATGGGCAGGAAGGCGAAGGAACCGCTGCCGAGAAAGATCAGCCCGTCATCGTTGAAGGTCATGATCACGCCTTCCGTAATGAGCTGAGCGATACCGCGGCCGGCGACCATGAGCACAAGTGTCGCGATAATCGGCTGGATATTGAGGATGGAGACGAGAAAGCCGTTCCAGGCGCCGCAAAGAAGGCCGATAACTACGGTCAGTACAAGCGTATAAGCAAGCGAATGGCCTTCGACGATCGACGAGGCCGCAACGGCACCGCAGATTGCGATAACAGCGCCAACCGAGAGATCGATGCCTTTGGTGGCGATCACGAGCGTCATGCCGATCGCCAACAGCGCCACGGGCGCCCCACGATTGAGCACGTCGATGATGCTGCCATAGAGGCGCCCATTTTGAACAATCACATCAAGAAATTGCGGGAAGAAGCTGAAATTCAAAAGAAGAACAACCAGAAGAGCAATCAATTGCGGCGCAAGACGAGAGCCCAGCACCTTCAGCGAGGCAGTCATGCGTCCTCCGTTCGTTTGTCGGCTGCCGCAATGGCGTCGACGATGCCGGCAGCGGTAATGCGCTCGCCGGTCAATTCAGCGATATGCTCGCGATCACGCAGCACGATGACGCGCGAGCTGTAGGCCACCAGCTCCTCAAGTTCGGAGGAGATGACGATCAGCGACATGCCCTTGGCGCACAGTTGCTCGATGAGCTTGATGATTTCGGCATGGGCGCCGACATCGATGCCGCGGGTCGGCTCGTCGAGGATCAGGAAATCCGGATTGGTTGCGAGCCAGCGGGCGAGGATCGCCTTCTGCTGATTGCCGCCTGAGAGCAGCCGGATCGGCTTCTCGCGGTCGGTCGTGCGGATATCGAGCGCTCTGATGTATTCGTCAGCGATCGCGTTCTGTTCGGTACGAGAGAGCGGTCGCGCCCAGCCTCGGCGGGCCTGCAGGGCAAGGGCGATATTCTCGCGGATCGACAGGTCGCCGATGATGCCATCCGTCTTGCGATCTTCCGGGCAGAAGCCGAAGCCCTTGCCGATCGCGGCACGCGGGCTCGACAGCGTTACCGGCGCTCCATCGATCCTGGCGACGCCGCTGTCGGCGCTTTCGATGCCGAACATGAGTTCGGCGGTCTCTGTGCGCCCGGAGCCCAGAAGCCCGGCAATGCCGACGACTTCGCCGACACGGACCTTGAGATCGAAGGGTTTTACCTTGCCGCGTTTTCCAAAGCCCTCGAACGTATATTTGACCTCGCCGGCGGCAATAGTGCGTTCTTTGGCAGCATGTTCCGTCTGGGCGAGTTCGCGCCCGAGCATCATGGCGATCAGGTTCTGCCGCGGCAGCTCCGCTGCCTCATGTGTACCGACAAGCCGGCCATTGCGCAGCACGGTGATGCGGTCGCTGACTGCATAAACCTGTTCAAGAAAATGAGTAATGAAGACAATGCCTAATCCGCGCTTTTTCAAGTCATTTATGACGCCAAAGAGCATTTCGACTTCATGCGTATCGAGACTTGCCGTTGGCTCGTCGAGGATGAGCACCTTGCCGGAGAGATCGACGGCCCGGGCGATCGCCACGATCTGCTGGACGGCGACCGAGAAGCGGTCGAGCTGCGCGGTTACATCGATATCGAGGCCATAGCCTGCCAGAAGCTCACGGGCATTTCTGTTCATGGTGCGGGCATCGATCATACCGAAGCGCTTCGGTTGGCGGCCGAGGAAGAGGTTCTCCGCAACGCTGAGATTGGAAAGGAGGTTGACCTCCTGGTAGACGGTGCCGATGCCGAGCTTCTGGGCGGCCAGCGTATCGGCCGGATCGATCTCGTGACCTTCCAGCGTCAGGCTTCCGCCGTCGCGGCGATAGGCACCCGTAATGCACTTGATGAGCGTCGATTTGCCGGCGCCGTTTTCGCCGAGAAGCGCATGCACCTCACCCCGACGTAGCGTGAAATCCACCTTATCCAGGGCGACGGCGCCGGGGAAGAATTTCGATATGCCGGCGGCTGCGAGAATATTCTCGAAATTGTGAACCATGAGGGTTGCTGTTTCCTGATATTGCGCCTTACGCCTGTACGAAAAACGGGCATGACGCCCTGCTGGTACCGGCAGTTCCGCACCGGTCCATGATGGACCGGTGCGGTTCAAGCTTCAATCAGTAACCCTGACCCTTCTTCTCTTCGTAGACCTTCATCGGGTCGTCGGCAGGCGTGTAGAGCTTGGACTCGGTCTGGATCCACTTCGGCGGAGCCTTCTTGTCCTTCAGGTAGGCATCGAGCGCATCGAAGGCCGGGCCTGCCATGTTCGGCGTCAGCTCGACCGTGGCATTGGCCTCACCCTCGGACATGGCCTTGAAGATATCGGGCACGGCGTCGATGGAGACGACGAGGATATCCTTGCCGGGCTTCAGGCCGGCTTCCTTGATCGCCTGGATGGCGCCGACGGCCATGTCGTCGTTATGGGCGTAGAGAGCGCAGATATCCTTGCCGCCATTCTCGGCCTTCAGGAAGCTTTCCATGACTTCCTTGCCCTTGGTGCGGGTGAAGTCACCGGTCTGGCTGCGAACGATCTTCAGGTTGTCGTGGCCGGCAAGGGCCTCTTCGAAGCCCTTCTTGCGTGCGATGGCCGGCGACGAACCGGTCGTGCCCTGCAGTTCGACGACATTGCACTTCTTGTCGCCGACCGTCTTGACCAAGAAATCGCCGGCGACCTTGCCTTCGTGGACCAGGTCGGAGGTAACAGCCGTCAGGTAGAGATCATCAGGAGCCTTGATGGTGCGGTCGAGAAGGATGACCGGAATCTTGGCTTCCTTGGCTTCCTTCAGAACGTCGTCCCAGCCGGTTTCGACAACAGGAGCAACGAGAATGGCATCGACGCCCTGAGCGATGAACGAGCGCAGTGCCTTGATCTGATTTTCCTGCTTCTGCTGCGCATCGGCAAACTTCAGATCGATGCCGCGCTTCTTGGCCTGCTCCTTGGTCACGGTCGTTTCAGCCGCACGCCAGCCCGATTCCGAGCCGATCTGCGAGAAGCCAACGGTCAGGCCGGCAGCCGAAGCCGAACCGAACATGCAGGCAGCCAGAATCGTGGCACTCAAAAGTGCAGTCTTCAATTTCATGATTTCCTCCCAATGCCGCATCTCGCGGCGCAGGGTCAAAAAATCATATAGTATTACTTTTGTAAATGAGCATTTTGGTATGCACCGCAGCAAAAAAGGCGCCCCCGGGAGGAGCGCCTTTCGCAACTGCGAATTGCAGTTTTGTTATTGCGCCGGCAGCTTGTCGTCGACGCCCTCGATGTAGAAGTTCATGCCGAGCAGCGTGCCGTCATCCGCCTTTTCGCCGGCCTTCAGCCAGGGCGTACCGTCCTGCTTGTTGATCGGGCCAGTGAAGGGGTGCAGTTCGCCGGATTTGATCTTGGCTTCGGTTTCCTCAGCCATCTTCTTCACATCGTCAGGCATGTTGGTGTAGGGCGCCATCTTGAGGATGCCGTCCTTCAGGCCGTCCCAGCTCTGCTCGGACTTCCAGGTGCCGTCCAGAAGCGCATGGATGCGCTTGGAGTAGTAGTTGCCCCAGGTGTCGACGATTGCCGTCAGCTGCGCCTTCGGGCCGGCTGCGATCATGTCGGATGCCTGACCAAAAGCGTGGATGCCACGCTCTTCGGCAACCTGCATCGGCGCGGTCGTGTCGGTGTGCTGCGTCAGCACGTCGACGCCCTGGTCGATCATGGCCTTGGCAGCGTCGGCTTCCTTGCCTGGATCGAACCAGGTGTTGACCCAGATGACCTTTAGCTTGAAGCTCGGATCGATCGACTTGGCGCCCTGTTCGAAGGAGTTGATGCCCATCACGACTTCCGGAATCGGGAAGGAAGCGATGTAGGCAGCGCCGTGGTTCTTCGAGGTTTTGGCGGCGATCTGGCCGAGGATGTAGCGGCCTTCATAGAAGCGCGAGTTGTAGGTCGCGAGATTCGGGCCAGCCTTGTAACCGGTGCCGTGCTCGAACTTGACGTCCGGGAACTTGGCAGCAACCTTGACCGTAGCGTCCATGAAGCCGAAGGACGTCGTGAAGATCAGCTTGCAGCCGGAGCGGGCAAGGCGCTCGATGGCGCGCTCGGCATCCGGGCCTTCCGGAACGTTTTCGAGGTAAGGCGTATCGATCTTGTCGCCGAATTCGGCCTGAACCTGCTGGCGGCCGAGATCGTGTGCCTGCGAATAACCGCCGTCGGTGTGCGAACCGACATAGACGAAGCAGACCTTCGTCTTGTCCGCTGCTTCGGCGGCGGAGGATATGCCGATGACAGCGGCAGCCGATGCGGCAAGTGTGAGTGCGAACTTCTTCATGATGACCCCTGTTGGTTTGAAGATTTTCCGGAAACCCGTCTCTATGTTCTTGTTCTATCGCTCCGGTACGAAGGCTTTTCCAAGCGAAGCGGGCGTGTTGATCAACGTCGTGCGCCGATTATGAGAAATGATGATCAGAACCACAATAGTCGCGGCATAGGGCAGCATCGAGAGAAACTGCGAGGGAATGCCGAGACCAAAGGCCTGCGCGTGAAGCTGCAGGATCGTGACCGCTCCGAACAGGTAGCCGCCGGCAAAGACCCGCCACGGGCGCCAAGAGGCGAAAACGACGAGCGCAAGCGTAATCCAGCCGCGACCGGCCGACATGTTCTCCGCCCATTGCGGCGTATAGACCAGCGAGAGCTGCGCGCCGGCAAGACCAGCGCAGGCGCCGCCGAACATGACTGCCAGATAGCGCGTGCGAATGACATGAATGCCAAGCGCATGGGCGGAACCGTGACTGTCGCCGATCGCCCGAAGCTTGAGGCCGGCACGGCTACGGAACAGGAACCAGCTCACGCCGAAAACCAGCGCGATCGACAGGTAGAAGATGAAATCCTGCTTGAAGAGAACCGGGCCGATGACCGGAATATCGGACAGGATGGGAACCACGATCTCCTCCAGCCGGATGCCCTGCACGCTGACATAGGCCTCGCCCAATTGGCCGGATAGACCGAGACCGAGAAGGGTCAGTGCGAGACCGGTTGCCACCTGGTTTGCCACCAGCGTCAGTGTCAGAAAGGCAAAGAGCAGCGAGAAAAGCGAGCCGGCGACAATCCCGCAGATGATTCCGACATAAGGCGATCCCGACATCTGCGCGCCGGCGAAAGCGGCGACCGCGCCCATGATCATCATGCCCTCGACGCCGAGGTTGAGGACGCCGGAGCGCTCCGTCACCAGTTCGCCGAGTGCTGCGATGACGAGCGGTGTCGAGGCCGTGATGACGGTCAGAAGAATGGCTTCGAAGATGCTCATGCCGCGCTACCCCTCACCCGCGACCAGGTGATGCGAATTTTGTAATAGATCAGCGTATCGCAGGAGAGCACGAAGAAGAGGATCAGCCCCTGGAAAACGCGGGTGACCTTGTCCGAGACGCCGATCGAAAGCTGTGCGGCCTCGCCACCGAGATAGGTCAGTGCCAGCACCAGCCCCGAAGCGACGACGCCAAGCGGATTGAGACGGCCGAGAAAGGCGACGATGATGGCGGTGAAACCGTAGCCCGGCGAGATCGCAGGCTGCAGGTGACCGATCGAGCCCGAGACTTCGCAAATGCCGGCAAGGCCGGCCAACGCGCCGGAGAAGAGGAAGCTGAACCAGATCATCTTCTTCGACGAGAAGCCTGCAAAACGCCCTGCCCGTTCCGACTGGCCAAGCACGACGACCTCGAAACCCTTCAGCGTGAAGCGCATCATGAACCAGACGAGGACGGCCGCAACGATGGCGAAGATGAAACCCCAATGGGCACGCCCCGATTCCTCCCATATCGCCGGCACGATCGCTTCCGGCGCAAAGTCGCGGGAAACAGGGAAGTTGAACCCCTTCGGATCACGCCATGCGCCGCGTATCAGCCAATCGAGATAGAGCTGGGCAATGTAGACCAGCATCAGCGACGTCAGGATCTCGTTGGTATTGAAATGGGCCTTTAACAGCGCCGGAATGGCGGCAAACAGGGCGCCGCCGAGCGCGCCCAGGATCAGCATCAGCGGCAGCACAAGCGGCGAATGCCAATCGTAGAAGACGATCGGGATATAGGAGCCGGTGATCGCGCCGATGGTGAACTGGCCTTCGGCGCCGATGTTCCAATTGTTGGAGCGATAACAGACGGCAAGGCCGACGGCGATCAGGATCAGCGGGGCAGCCTTGATCGCCAGTTCGTGCAGTGACCAGACTTCCAGAAGCGGCTCGAGAAAGAAGGCGTCAAGCGCCTCGAGCGGATCCTTGCCGAGCATGGCGAACATGATGGCGCCAAATATCAGCGTCAGTACGAGAGCGAGAAGCGGTGAAACGAAGGCATAGAGTTTCGAGACCTGCGGGCGCTTTTCAAGCTCAATGCGCATGAGCAGCCTCCGCGCCATGCGTGTTTTCATGCAGGCCGCCCATCAGCAGACCGATCTTTTCGCGCGTCAGGTCACCGGCCGGATAGGGCTTGGAAAGACGTCCCTCGGAAATGACGGCGATGTCGGTCGCCACCTCGAAGATCTCGTCGAGATCCTGGCTGATGACGACGACGGCAGAACCGGCTTTTGCAAGATCGACGAGAGCCTGGCGAATACGGCTTGCGGCACCTGCGTCCACGCCCCATGTCGGCTGGTTGACGACGAGGACAGCCGGTTGGCGATCAAGCTCGCGGCCGACGATGAATTTCTGCAGATTGCCGCCGGAGAGCGAACCTGCGGCGGGATCATCGCCGCTCTTGCGGACATCCATGACCTCCGAAATGCGCCGGGCGGCGGATTTCACCGCGCCGTGGCGGATGATGCCGAGGAGACCGAGGAAGGCTTTGCGGTCCGACTGGCTGCGGGCCAGCACCAGGTTGTCGGAGAGCTTCATGGCGGAGACGGCCGCATGTCCGTGCCGCTCCTCGGGCACGAAGCCGGCGCCGAGCAGCCGGCGGGCGGTGATGCCCTGAGTACCGACGGGTTTCTTTCTAATAATGATCGCTTCGGCAGACGAGACTGGATATTCGCCTGACAGCGCATCGAAAAGCTCGCTTTGTCCATTGCCGGCCACACCGGCGATTGCGAGGATTTCTCCCGAGCAAACGGCCAGAGAGACATTGCGTAGCGGCATGGCAAAGGGTGTGCGCGCGGAGACGGAGAGGTTCGAGACGGCAAGCTGCACCTCGCCCTTGTCGTTACGCTCAGGATGGGTAACGGCAGCCACCTCGCTGCCGACCATCATGCGGGCGAGAGAAGCGGGCGTCTCCTGCTTGGGATCGCAAGCACCGGTTACGCGGCCGTGGCGGAGCACGGTGGCGCGATCGCAGATGCGCTGCACCTCTTCCAGGCGATGACTGATATAGAGAACGGAGCGACCCTCGGCGCGCAGCTTGAAGAGGGTTTCGAAGAGCTTGTCGGCCTCCTGCGGCGTCAGCACCGATGTCGGCTCGTCCAGGATGATGAGCTTCGGGTTCTGCAGCAGCGCGCGGACGATTTCAATGCGCTGGCGCTCGCCGACCGAGAGATCGGCGACATGCGCATGCGGGTCGAGCGGCAGGCCATAGGCCTCAGACAGCGCCCTCGCCTCCTCGGCGATCCTGCCGATCGGAATGCTGTCCTCAAGAGAAAGCGCGATGTTTTCGGCAACGGTCAGTGCCTCGAACAGCGAGAAATGCTGGAAGACCATGCCGATGCCAAGCTTGCGGGCCTCGCCCGGCGAGGTGATCGTGACCGGCCTGCCCTCCCAGAGGATCTGCCCGTCCGTCGGCTCCAGAACGCCGAAGAGCATCTTGACGAGTGTGGATTTGCCTGCGCCATTTTCGCCGAGAAGCGCATGAATTTCGCCCGGCGCTATATCGAGAGCGATTTCATTGCATGCGGCAAAGCTACCGAATAATTTCGTGAGCTTCTGGACCGATAACAACGCACCGGAAGCCGGCACATTCAATGGCGACACGTTCCCCTCATTTCTTCTGCCGATCGGTCCGTTTGGATCTCATGGAATCAGCAGTGTCGTTCCGGTTGTTTTTCTTGTTTCCAGATCCGTGTGGGCCCGCCCAACCTCACGCAGCGGATAGGTTTGGTTGATATTGATACGCACTTTGTTGCCCTGCACAACATCAAATAGATTGTTTGCACAATCGGTGAGTTCCCGACGCGTGGCAATATATGTGAAGAGCGTGGGGCGCGTGGCATAGAGCGAGCCCCTTTGGGCGAGATGCGCCATCGTAAAGTTCTCAATCGCGCCAGAGGATTGGCCGAAGGATGCAAAGAGACCTCGCGGCTTCAGACAATCCAGCGATTGCGGGAAAGTATCGCGGCCGATCGAGTCATAGACCACGTCGACACCCTTGCCGCCGGTGATTTCCCGCACGCGCTCGGCGAAGTTCTCGGTCTTGTAGTTGATGACATGGTCATAGCCGTGGTCGAGTGCCAGCCGGACTTTGTCGGCGGAGCCTGCCGTGCCGATGACAGTTGCCCCGAGCGCTTTTGCCCACTGGCCGGCAATCAAGCCGACGCCTCCGGCTGCGGCATGAAACAGCAGAACGGTCTGGGGGCCGACCTTGAAGGTGCGGTTCAGGAGATACTCGGCCGTCATACCCTTCAGCATCATGGCAGCCGCCGTTTCCAGGCTGATGCCGTCGGGCACCTTTACCAGATGTTTCGTCTCAATATTGCGTTCGGCGCTATAGGCGCCATCGGCGCTGGCGTAGGCGACGCGGTCGCCGACGGCGAAATCGCTGGCGCCAGGGCCAGTGGCGGTGACAACGCCGGCGCCCTCCTTGCCGGTCACGAAGGGCAGATGTGGTGCCTTGTAGGTGCCGTCGCGAAAATAGACGTCGATGAAATTCAGGCCGATGGCATCCTGGCGGATCTGCACCTGACCCTCAGAAGGCGGCGGCAGATCGATATCGACATAGTCGAAAACCTCAGGGCCACCGTTTCTGGAAAAAGAAACCGCCTTCGTCTTTGCCATGCTGCTTACCTCACTTGCGTCCAAGCGCCGGGAAGAATTGGAGCACCCCACCGATGACGTAAAGGTAGATGCCGCTCACGATGAAGAGAACGACCGCCCATTGCGGCATGTCGAAATGCCTCAGCAGCGAATAGGCGCCAAGCGCCGACCACAGCAGAAAGATGCCGAGGTTCAGTGGGCGCAGGCGCTGGACGCGCACGGGATGCAGGAAATTGATCGGCAAAAAGGTCAGGATCACGGAAACGGTGACGACGATAAAGGCCGTCGTCTCGCTCGCATGCATCACGAAGAGTGTGAAGACCACCATGTTCCAGACGACGGGGAACCCGGAGAAGAAATACTCCTCTGTCTTCATGCCCATATCGGCGTAATAGATGGCGCTCGACACGACGATCATGCCGGCGGCGGCAAAAGACCAGGGCTCGCCGATCATGCCGCTCTGATAGAGCGCGAAGGCCGGCAGCAGCACATAGGTCACGTAGTCGATGATATTGTCGAGCGTATCGCCCGACCAGTTGGGCAGGACTTCCTTGACACGCACCTTGCGGGCGATCGGCCCGTCGATACCATCGACCAGGAGCGCAAGCCCCAGCCACCAGAACATGTCGACGAAACGGTGCTCGGCGGCGGCGACTACACCGAGAAATGCCAGAAAAGAACCGGAGGCCGTCAGGATATGGACGGAAAATGCGCGCATTTCCGCGTAAGGAACGCGCTTGTAATTGAAAATCTTCATGTTCCCCCGTACTACCTGTCGCGCCCGCGCCGCGGCGGGCGTCGTTTTTTGCCTAATATGCATCCTTTGAATAGCTTAGCCAGCGCAAAAGCGACAGTTCGCCACAGGCGGTGAATCCTGACCGTGACATGCATATTTCGCTCCCCAGCCATGCGATGGAATGGATTGCCTTTAATTTAGCGGGGTTTTGTAATATCTGCCTCGCATGCCGATGATTATCCTGCGAACGACGAGCCCGATATCGAAATGAACGCTCCTGCAAAGACCGAAGAATTCGCTTCCGCTATCCCTGCCGGCGTCTATGCCGAGACGGTGCTGAGTGTGACGCATTACACCGACCGGCTTTTCCGCTTCACGATGACCCGGCCGGATGGCTTCCGTTTCCGTTCTGGCGAGTTCGCGATGATCGGCCTCATGGTCGACGGCAAACCGGTCTTCCGCGCCTACTCGATCGCGAGCCCCGCCTGGGCCGAAGAGCTGGAATTCTTTTCCATCAAGGTGCCGGACGGTCCGCTGACTTCGCATCTGCAGCTCATCAAGCCGGGCGACCAGGTGCTGATGCGCAAAAAGCCGACGGGTACGCTGGTTCTCGATGCGCTGACCCCGGGCAAGCGCCTTTACATGTTCTCCACCGGCACCGGCATCGCACCTTTTGCGAGCCTCATCCGCGATCCGGAAACCTATGAGAAGTTCGACGAGGTCATCCTTACTCATACGACGCGCGAGATTTCCGAGCTGAAATACGGCTTCGACCTCGTGCACGAGATCCAGAACGACGAGCTCCTCAAGGAAGTCGTCGGCGACAAGCTGCGCCACTATGCGACCGTCACGCGCGAAGATTTCGAATATCGCGGCCGCATCACCGACCTGATTTCCTCGGGCAAGCTCTTCACCGATCTCGGCGTGCCGCCGATCGATCCGGCTGTTGACCGCGGCATGATCTGCGGTTCGTCGGCCATGCTGAAGGACACGAAGGAGCTTCTGGAGAAGGCCGGTCTTGACGAAGGCGCCAACAGCAAGCCCGCAGAATTCGTCATCGAACGGGCCTTCGTCGGCTGAGGCCACGGTATAGATTTCACTGCAACGGCTCCGGAAACGGGGCCGTTTCTATTTCTGGCTCAGATAATCGATCAAATCGACCATTGCCTCGCGCGCCTGCTCGACCTCGCCCTGATGAATGGACCTGATGACCGCGACGTGGAGAAAGATGGATCGATCCATGCGATCCGGATTGGCGGTCGAATACCAGAGGCGACGGGAGTGGGTCTGGACCGGCCCCAGCGCGGCGATCATGAAGCTGTTCGGGCAGGCAGCCTCGAGGATCTCGTCAAAGGCTTTGTCGGCGGCGAAAAAACCCGCCAGATCGCCACGGACAGCGCATTCTTCCATCGCACGGGCGCAGGTAACAAGCCGTCCTCTCTGCTCCTCATTGGCAGCATCGGCGACAAGAGCCGCCGCAACCGGCTCCAACTTGCGGCGCACCTGCATGACATTGGCGTGGTCTTCAGCGTGAATTTCGGCAACCTGCAGGCCGACGCGCGGCTTCACCACAATCAGACCCTGCCAGGCAAGTTTCTGGATCGCTTCGCGTACCGGCGTGCGGCCATGGCCTGCAAGATCGATAAGCTGCTTTTCCGTCACCAACGCACCAGGTGCCAAAGCCAGCGTCACGATGGCGTGCTCCAGGGCTAGGTAGGCGAGATGGCTTAGAGATTCCTGCATACGGGCGAATCCGAGTCTGATATATCAATACTGGCACGCTTAGGTGCTAAAGACAAGTTTTCGTGATATATCAAAGCCATGCGGTGTGCGAGAAGAGCACTCCCAATCGTGCCA
The DNA here is from genome assembly GCA_900468805.1 of Hyphomicrobiales bacterium. Lineage (GTDB taxonomy): Bacteria > Pseudomonadota > Alphaproteobacteria > Rhizobiales > Rhizobiaceae > Rhizobium. The sequence goes on from UEIF01000004.1 coordinate 138,489, forward strand.
CTTATTCGTGGCGCAAGGCCTCGATCGGATTGAGCTGTGCAGCTCGCCTCGCCGGGAAGAAGCCGAAGATCATGCCGATTGCCGCCGAGAAGACGAAGGCGATGAAGATGATGAGCGGGCTGACCACGAAGGGCACATTGAGGAAGCTGACCGTACCGTATGCAAGCGTCAGGCCGAGCATGATGCCGGCGATACCGCCAAACAGCGACAGGGCGACGGCTTCGACGAGGAATTGCGTCAGCACCTGATTTTCAAGCGCGCCGATGGCAAGGCGAATGCCGATCTCGCGGGTGCGCTCCGTTACCGACACCAGCATGATATTCATGATGCCGATGCCGCCGACGAGCAGGCTGACGGCGGCGACTGCGCCAAGCAGGCCCGTCAGCAGCGTTGTCGTGCCGGTCATGGCTTCGGCGATCTGCGTCATGTCATTGACGTTGAAATCATCCTGGCGGCCGGGGATGATCTTGCGGCGCTCACGCAGCAGGTTCTCGACATCCGCCTGCACCTTCGATGTCGAGACGCCGTCACGCGCCGATATGAGGATCGTGGGTACGTTTGAGCTGCCGCTGATGCGGCGCTGGAACACCTTGACCGGCATGATGACGGCATCGTCCTGGTCGTTGCCCATGCCGGACTGACCGCGCTTTGCCAGGACGCCGATAACAGGGCAGGAAACCTTGCCGACACGGATCACCTGGCCGGTTGGGTCGGCGGCGCCAAACAGTTGCTCACGCACGGTCTCGCCGATGATGCAGCGCGACTGACCGCGCTCTTCGGCCGGCGTGAATTCACGACCGAGCGCCAGATCCCAGTCCTGCGCGACGAAATAGTCGTTGGTCGTACCGTAGACGGTGGTCGAATGGTTCTGGCCGCCGAAAATAACGGTCGCCGTCGACTGGTTGGACGGCGCCACCGCCCGCAACCCAGGCACCTGATCGCGGATCGCTTCGACATCCTTCAACGAGAAGCGCCGGGCCTCGGAACTGGCGCGGCCAGGGCCGAACTGACCGGGACGCACGAAGAGCATATTGGTGCCGAGGCGCGAAAGCTCGGTCGAAACCTGCGCCGTCGTACCATTGCCGATGGTGACGAGCGCGATGACGGCGGCGACGCCGATGACGACGCCAAGCACTGTGAGGAAGGAGCGCAGCAGATTGCGGCTTATGGCGCGCAGCGCCAGCTTCAGCGTTTCAAAGAACATGTTCCGCCCTCCGCTGATGCTCGACCTCTGTTTCCAGCTTGCCGTCGACGAAACGCAGCAGGCGTCCCGCATAGGCGGCGATGTCGGGTTCATGCGTGACCATGACGATGGTGATGCCCTGTTCGCGGTTCAGCCGCGTCATCAGATCCATGATCTCCATGCTGGTCTTGGTGTCGAGGTTGCCGGTTGGCTCGTCGGCAAGCAGCAGCGCTGGTTCGGTGACGATGGCGCGGGCGATCGCCACACGCTGCTGCTGACCACCGGAGAGTTCCTGCGTCTTGTGATGCTCCCTGCCCGACAGGCCGACAAGGCCGAGCGCTTCCCTCGCCCGCCTGCGCCGCTCGCCAACCGCCATGCCGCGATAGATCAGCGGCAGTTCGACATTCTCCACGGCGGAGGTACGCGACAGGAGATTGAAGCCCTGGAAGACGAAGCCCAGCATATGGCGGCGCAGAAGCGTCAACTGGCCGCGATCGAAGCCACCCGTCGAAATGCCCTGGAAGACATAGTCGCCCGATGTCGGTACATCGAGGCAGCCGAGGATATTCATCGCCGTCGACTTTCCGGAGCCGGACGGTCCCATGATCGCGACGAATTCATGCGCTCGGATCGAAAGATCCACGCGGTCGAGCGCACGGATGGCCGCAGCGCCCTCGCCATAGATTTTCGAGACTTGCCTGAATTCGAGAAGCGGCGGGCGTTCCATCATCGGCTCCCGTCAGTTTGTCCGTGCCGCGGTATCGGTGATAATCGCATCCTTTTCGGTCAGCTCGCCCGAGGTGACCTGCGTGAACTGGCCATCGGAAGAACCGACCTGGATCACGACCGGTGCCGGATGACCGTTGCGAAGCACCCAGATGCGGCGTTGTGTGCCAGTCAGCTTGGAATCACCGCCACCACCGCTGCGAGGCAGACGCGGCGGACGGAGCAAGCTAAAAATCCCACGGCCGCCACGCGTTTCCATCTGCGGCGGGGCGTAACGAAGGGCGGCATTCGGAACCATCAGCGTATCCTTGACGGCCTCAACGGTGATGTCGGACGTTGCCGTCATGCCGGGGCGCAGCAGCAGGTCGGCATTGTCGACCGAAAGGACCGCCTTGTAGGTGACGACATTGTTGACGACTTCGGAGGCGAAACGGATCTGCTCGATGACGGCCGGAAAGGTGCGATCCGGATAGGCGTCGACCGTGAAGCTCGCCTTCTGGCCAACGGCGATCTGGCCGACATCGGCTTCATCGACATCCACCTGCAGCTCCATCTTCTTGAGATCGCCGGCAAGGGTGAAAAGCACCGGCGCCGAGAGCGAGGCAGCAACAGTCGCGCCCGGATCGACGGAGCGGGTCAGAATCACGCCGTCGATCGGCGAGACAATCTTCGCCTTGGCAAGGTTGACCTCGGCAAGCTGAAGGTCCGCCTCGGAGGCCAGCACTTCGGCCTCGTTTATATCCTTGGCGGCGACGGCCGAGTCATATTTGTAGGTCGCGTCGTCGAGGCTCTGCTGCGTGGAGACGTTGCTTTTGACGAGGCTCTTCAGACGGTCGAGCGAGGTCGCGGCCGATTGCAGATCGGCATTTGCCTTGACGACATTGGCCTTGGCCGAATTGAGCTTCGCGCGCGAGCTCTTCAAGTCGGCTTCCAGCTTGTTGGTGTCGAGAACGGCCAGAACGTCGCCTGCCTTGACGGTGCTGTTATAATCGACATTGACGTCGCGCATCGTGCCGGACAGTTCGCTCGATATATCGACCTGTTCGGTCGGCTGGACAGAGCCTGTTGCGGTGACGAGGACGGTGAGATCGCCGCGCTTGACCGGCTGCGTCGTATAGCTGACTTCGGCGCTGCCGCGGCCCATGTAGAAATAGGCTGCAGCGGCAGCAGCAAGGATAACGAGCACCAGAACGGCCAGGCGTCCACGCCAGCGGCGCCCCCTGTTCTGTCGGCCAGCGGCCAGCACGGCAGCCAGATCGGCATTTGCGCCGGTTACAGAACCGGTCTCTTTGCCAGGCTCCAGATTGTCCATGTCATCCTCGATATATGCTTCGCCGCGTCGGGCCAGTTCGCGCCAGAATAATCACAACGAAGATGAACCCAACATTACCGTTGCGCTGATGATGGTACGGAAATGCGGCCGAAAAACATGAAATATTCGTAAGGAAACAGCCGGATGGCGCTCACAGTGCAAGCAGCGTGCTAGGAATGGGCAGATTCAAGCCTAACACTTATGGTTGCAACACCAATTCACTGAGAGGGTCGCGGCCTGAGGGGGCCCCAGCATCGTACCCCAGATCTAACGCGCGGGCAGGATCGCGGCGCCGCCGGCCGCCTGAACTGCGAGGCTGCCCGTGGCAATGCCCTCACGCAGGAAAACATCGGCACTCGCGCCGCCAAGCCAGGCATGGATGAGACCGGCGTTGAAGGCATCGCCCGCCCCGGTCGTATCCACGACCTTGACGGTGGGGGCATTCTGATGAAGCCGCACATCGCCGGACGCGAAATAAGCGCCACCGGCACCGGCTTTCAACGCCACCGCCGGGAAGCGCGCGGCGAGCCTGTCCAGCGCTTCGGCCGGATCGGAGCATCCAGTGATGGCAATGGCTTCCTCGACATTAGGAAGGAAGAGATCGATGCCCTCGCAGCGATCGAGGAAATCATGTTGGTAGATCAGCGTTTCGTCCCAGCTCGGATCGAGCGATACGGTGAGGCCGTTCTCCCTCGCCTTTGCGACCAGGCCGGGGATTTCCGCCAACGTGGCAAATTCGGCGATGTGCAGGTGACGCGCCTCGCTCCAGGCAAGCGCCTCGCCAAGAGTTGCCGGTTCAGCGCCGCCGGCACGACGGGACAGAAAGGCCCGCTCCTCGCCATTGTTGATCGCGACGGTGACCTGTGGACCGGCATCAGCCGCCCGGTCGAGAAAGCGAAGATCGACGCCGCTCGCTTCCAGTTCCGCGATCAGGCCATTCGAAAGCCCATCAGTGCCGAGGCGGGAGAGCAGAGCCGTCTTGCGGCCGATATGGGCGGAATAAGCGGCCATGATGAAAGAGCCGCCGCCTGCTGCAATGCCCAGGTCATCCGCAAAGAGTTCGCGCCCAAGAACGGGCATGGTCTCCAGTCCTGTGAAGATCAGGTCGCAATAGATCCGGCCGATGCTGAGCACCGCGGATCGCTTGTCATTATCAGATGTCATTGGCGCCCGAGGGCCTTTTCCGTTTTTGCATCGAAAACATAGAGGGCACCAGAGGCTGCATGGGCTGTCACGGCGCTGCCGACGGCCGGTATCACCTTACCGGGTGCGGTTGCAATCACCGAGGTGCCTGCGAGATCGAAATGCACCAGCGTTTCGGCACCGAGCGGCTCGACCGCCGTCACCGTGCCTGAGAGCGACAGGATGCCCGTACCCTCGCCGATAACAAGATCGTGCGGACGCACGCCGATCAGATGCGGGCCGCCCTGCCCGATGCGCAAACCATCGGCCGCGGCGGTGCCCGGCAGAAGGTTCATCGACGGGCTGCCGATGAAGCGTGCGGTGAAGACGTCGGCGGGGTTTTCATAGATGTCCATCGGCGTTCCTGCCTGCAGGATATGGCCATCCTTCATCACGACGATCCGGTCGGCCATGGTCATGGCCTCGACCTGATCGTGGGTGACATAAACGATCGTCGTACCGAGGCGCTGGTGCAACCGCTTGATCTCGATGCGCATCTGCGTGCGCAACTGGGCGTCGAGGTTCGACAGCGGCTCATCGAAGAGGAAAGCGGAGGGGTTGCGCACCATGGCGCGGCCGATCGCGACGCGCTGGCGCTGGCCGCCGGAGAGTGCCGCCGGACGGCGGGCGAGATAGTCCGTCAATCCGAGGATCTGCGCCGTCTCATCGATGCGCTTGTCCTTATCCGCCTGGGAGAGCTTCGCGGTGTAGAGACCGAAGCCGATATTCTGGCGCACGCTCATGTGCGGATAGATGGCGTAATTCTGGAACACCATCGCGATGTTGCGTTGTTTCGGCTCCCGCTCGTTCACCACCTCGCCGCCGATCTTCAGCGTGCCGCCGGAAATGTCTTCAAGGCCGGCGATCATGCGCAGCGTCGTGGACTTGCCGCAGCCGGACGGACCGACGAAGACCACGAATTCGCCATCGGCGATCGCGAGATCGATGCCGTGCACGACATCCAGCTTGCCGTAACGTTTGACGAGCCCCTGCAGTTCGATATTTGCCATCAGGCGGTCCCCATCAATGCCGTGAATCTGGTTTGAAGTTCCTCAGCAGCGGCGGCTTCGCGCGCTGCGTTTTCCTGCGCATCTGCGGCGAATGCGGCAGCCTTTTCCTGGTAGGCTGCGAGCGCATCCGCCATCGGTGCCGGTGCGGGACCGCCGAAGCGGGCACGGACGGCAACGAAATGTTCCGGCGAGACAATCTCGGCAAACTGCACCTTGTCGATGTCGGGTTTGCGGCCCGCCAGTTCCTCGAAAGCTGTGAGGAAGGGCTCGTAGCCATCATCCGAAAGACCACCGCCCTTGGCGACCACGGCACGTGCGACGGTTGCGGCAATCTCGTGCGCTTGGCGGAAGGAAAGCCCTTCGAGGCGGACCAGCGAATCCGCCAATTCCGTGATGGTGATGCAGGAACGGCGGATATTGTTTGCCACGCGCTCGGGGTCGATGCTGATCTGGGAGATGAAGGCGGCCAGAAGGTCGAGTACACGCCCGGCCGAGTGGAAGGCCTCATAGCCCATGCCCTGCGTTTCGCCCTCGCTATCGTTCATATCGGTGAAGGGCGTGTTGTGCATGACGTCGAGCACGGTGCGGGCACGGCCGAAGGTCTGGCTTGCCAGATGGCGCATGTGCTCGATCGGCACCGGATTGCGCTTCTGCGGCATGATCGAGGAGATCTGCACCAGCGCATTCGGCACATAGATCTGGCCAACCTCGAAGCTCGTCCAGAACTGGAAATCCTGAATCAGGCGGCCGAGATGCAGGAACATCAGTTCGATCGCGCTATAGGTCGAGGTCGTATAGTCGACCGCCGCGATGCAGCTGTAGGAATTGCGCAGCGGCGCGGCAAAGCCGAGGAGTTCGGCGACACGGGCGCGATCGATCGGGAAGCCGGACGTGGTGATCGCCGCGGCCCCCATGGGGCTCAAATTGACGATTTCGCGGGCTTCGGCAAAGCGCTCGATATCGCGGATCAGCACCTCGATCGCCGCCGAGAGATAGTGGCCGAAGGTGGTCGGCTGGGCCGGCTGGCCGTGGGTGTAGGCGACGATCAGCGTCTCCTTCTCCCAATCAGCCGTGGCGATCATCGCGTCGAGCAGCTTGCGCGCCTTGACCATCAGCGCATCGATACGCTCCTTCAGACCGAGTTTGAAAAGCGTATGGTCGATATCGTTGCGCGAGCGCGCCGTATGCAGGCGGCCGGCGATATCAACACCGATGCGGGCTTTCAACTCCTTCTCGATCAGGAAGAAGAAGTCCTCCACCTCTCCGGTATAAACGAGCTTTTCCGGGTCGATGTCGCGGTCGATCGCCTCAAGTGCACCGGCGATCTTGCCCGCCTGCTCGCGGTCGAGAATGCCGGTTTCGACCAGCATGACGAGATGAGCGCGGTCGATGCGGCGGAAGCCATCGACATGATGCGTCTTGGCGCCGTCGAAGAGCGGCTTCAGCACCGTTTCCTTATAGACCGGATCAGGAAAGACGCTTCTGTCGGCAAGGCGCGGATTGGTTTCGGTCATGTTCTACCCCTTCAGACCGGCCAGCATAACGCCGCGCACGATGTAGCGTTGCAGCACCAGGAAGACGAGCAGCGTGGGCAATGTCGCGAGTGCCGCACCGGTCATGATCATTTCCCATTGGATGGATTGCTCGACGGCAAAGCTCGATAGCCCGACCGGCAGCGTGTAGAGTTCGCGGCTGGTGGTGACGATCAGCGGCCAGAAGAAGGCCGTCCAGTTGCCGAGGAAGGTGAAGATGGCCAGCGCCGAGAGTGCGGGTGTGACCAGCGGCATCGCCACTTTCCACCAGATCTGGAACTCGTTCAGGCCATCGATGCGGGCGGCTTCGAGAAAGTCGTTCGGGACCGTCTCGAAGAACTGCTTCATCAGGAAGGTCCCAAAGGCCGTCATCATGCCCGGAAACATGATGCCCCAGTAGCTATCCAGCCAACCGAGCTGCGCCGACATCAGGTACCAGGGGATGACGAGCATTTCCGTCGGGATCATCAGCGTCGAAAGGATCGCCAGGAAGATCAGGTAGCGGCCGCGGAATTCGAACTTGGCGAGCGTATAGCCGACGAGACTGTCGAAGAAGACGTTCGAAAGCGTGACCGTGCAGGCAACGATCGTCGAGTTCAGGAACCAGCGCATGAAGCGGCCGTCGGAGAGGACGGTGATGTAGTTCTGCAGCGTCGGCTCGGCCGGAATGAGGCGCAGGTCATAGACCTGCCCTGCCGTCTTCAGCGAGGTCGAGAACATGAAGAGCAGCGGCGAGACCATGATGAGGCCGCCGATGAAGAGCAGCGTCCAGATGATGATCGCGCCGGGACGGATATTGGCTTTCGGCAGCGGCGCCGCGGTATTGGTCGTCACGGCACTCATTTGCGTTCCCTCAGGATCCAGAGCTGCAGCAGGGAAACGCAAAGCAGGATGGCGAAGAGCACCACGGTCTGCGCCGCCGCATAACCCATGTTGTAGGATGAAAAGGCCGTCTGATAGATCATCAGAACCAGAGGCTTGGTCGATCCGAGCGGTCCGCCGGGATCGTTCGTCGTCATGTTGTAGACCTGGTCGAAGATGCGCAGGAATCCGATCGAGGAGAAGACGACGAGGAAGACGGTCGTCGGTTTCAGGAGCGGCAGCGTGATCTTCCAGAGGATCGGCCATTCGCCGAGTCCATCGATCTTCGCAGCCTCATAGAAGGTGCTTGGAATGGCGCGAAGGCCAGCCATGAAGATGATGATCTGGAAGCCGAGCCCCGCCCAGATGGAGGTCACCATGATCGACGGCAGCGCCTGGTCGACGGAGCGAATGAACTGCTGCTGCGGCAGGCCGATCATGCCGAGCACATCGTTGATGACGCCAATCGGGGCCGGCTGGTAGAACCAGCGCCAGACCCAGGCCATGGCCGCAGCCGTCGTCAGGAACGGCAGGAAATAGAGCGCGCGGATCAGCCCGTGCAGGAAGCGCACGCGATCCAGGAAGAAGGCCACGACGAAAGATATGATCAGGCTCAGCGGCGTGCCGATAATGAGATAGGTGAAGGTGTTACGGAAAACCTTCCAGAACTGCGGGTCGTTATAGAGCTTCACATAATTGGCGACGCCGATGAATTTCGGCGGTTTCATCAGGTTCCAATTGGTGAAGGACAGGTAGAAGGCCTGCAGCGTCGGATAGAAGCGGATCACGCTGTAAAACAGGATCGGCAAGGCCAGGAATGTCCAGACCCAAACGAGGCGCTTTTGGCGCATCGTCAGCCGATCCCAGAACGATCCGGCGGGACGGCTGACAGCCGCCCCTTCCGTATTCGCGGGTGCGGAGCTCATGGCCGTCCCTTATTTGCTCTTGGCATTGTCGATGATTTCCTGCTCGGCCGTTGCGGCCTGGGCAATGGAATCCTCGGGCGACTGTCCCTCGAGCAGCACGCGGTTGACCATGTCGATAGCATTCTGGCGCTGGCCAGCTTCATCGACGAAGAGCGAGGTGTGGGAGTAAGCGAGCGCCTTGAGGAACGGCGCATAGATCGGGTTCTTGAGGTTCTCGTCGGTCAGCGCGGCTTCGCGGCGAGCCGGCAGTTCGCCGACGGTGCCGAGCCAGACCTTCATGGCTTCCGGCGAGGTCACGTAAGCGAGAAACTTCTTGGAGGCCTCCAGCTTTTCGCCTGACACCTTGGCGCCGATACCGTTGGCAAAATAGCTTGCATAGTTGGAGCGCAGGCCGTCGGCATTGGCCGGCAGCTCGGTTACACCCCATTCGAAATCCTTGATGCTTCCGAAGGAGCCAAGGCGGAAAGTGCCGTCGATCGTCATCGCCGCCTTGCCGCCACGGAATGCGGCCTGGCCTTCATCCATGAAACCGGTCTGGCCGACCTTCTTTTCAGTCTGCAGGCTGGTGTAGAATTTCAGCGCCTTGACGCCCGCGTCGCTGTTGTAGGTCACCTTGGAATAGTCTGCCGTGTAAGGCTCGCCGCCATACTGGCGGATCAGCACTTCACGCCACCACTGGTGATCCTGGCCGCCCATGTCGAGCGTCGTGCCTTCGACGGCAATATTGCCGGCGGCATCGCGCTTTACGGTCTTTTCGGCAGCAGCCACGAATTCATCGACGGTCTGCGGCGGCTTGTTCGGGTCGAGGCCGGCTTCCTGGAAGAGCTTCTTGTTGTAGAAAAGCGCCAGCGAACGCACAGCGGTCGGCAGGCCGTAATAATCGTCACCGCGCTTCATGGCTGATACGATCGGGAAGAAATCCTTCTCGATCTGGTCATGCGGGAAGGCATCCGTCGGCAGCGGCTGCAGCAGTCCGCCGGCGATGAACTGGTCGAGCCAACCGTAGAAGAGCTGCATCACATCGGGACCGTTGCCGGCAAGATTGGCAGCAACGACGCGCGTCTGGTAGTCGGCATAAGGGAATGTCGTCTGCTTGACGGTGATGTCGGGATTGGCCTTCTCGAAATTGGCGATCAGCTGGTCCATCGCCTTGACGCGGGTGTCGTAGACATACTGCCAATATTCGATTTCGACCGCTTGGGCGCTATTGACCGCAACCATGCTGATGCCCGCGAACAGGCCGGCAAATAAAACTCCGCGACGCATATTATCCCTCCATGCCGAGCCGGCCTTTATGCCGCTCGCGCTCATCTGGTTCCCCAGGGCCTTCCGCGATTTTGCCGGCGCCCCGATTTGATTCGCTCGGGAAGATGGAACTGAGGCTCCTCCTTCCTCGGCATCGCAAATGCGACCTATTCAGGCTGGTTGGGATGGAGGGCTTTGTCAATAAGATAATTTAGTTTAATTATTCTATTGCCCCTTTCATGATATGGGCGTTATCCATAGCGACAGAGACGGGGGGCGGAGAGATGAGACGGCAATCCGGCAAGCAGCAGATCGCTATGGGCAAGAACCCTGAGCGCAGCCGCGACCACAATCGCCGTGTCGTACTGGATCTCGTGCGCATGCATGGCTCGCTCGGCCGCATGCATATCGCCAAACTCACGCATCTGACCGCGCAGGCCGTCGCCAATATCGTCGATGAACTCGTCAGCGAAGATCTGCTGATGGAAATCGGCCGCCTGCGCTCCGGCCGGGGCCAACCGCCGATCCAGTTTGCCGTCAACCCAGATGGTGCCGTCACGATCGGCGTCGAAATTGCCGCCGACCATATGGTGACGACGGTGCTCGACCTCTCCGGCAAGGTGCGCTCCGAGACCATAATGCCGGTGGAAAACACGAGCCCGGAGCATATCGTTCCGCTCTTTGCCGGCGAGGTGAAGAAGGTCCGCAAGCGTTTCCCCTCCAAGCTTCTCGGCATCGGCGTGGTCATGCCCGGCCCCTTCGAAATCGAGGGCATGAGCTCGGTCGGCCCGACCACCCTGCCCGGCTGGAGCAGCATCAATCCGGCCGCCATCCTCAGCGAAGCCAGCGGCGAGACCGTCATTGTCGAAAACGACGCGAACGCGGCGGCTGTCGGTGAGCGACTGTTCGGTGCGGGTCGCGCCATTTCCAATTTCGGCATGATCTATTTCGGAGTCGGCGTCGGTCTCGGCCTCATCCATGACGGTGCGCCCTTCCGCGGCGCTTTTGGCAATGCCGGCGAAATCGGCCATGTGGTCGTCGCCCCGCGCGGCAAACCCTGCCCCTGCGGCCAGCGCGGCTGCCTGGAGCGCTATGCCTCGCTGCATGCACTGAAGGAAAAGCTCACCGAGGCCGGCTATGCGAATGCCGATTTCGCGGCGGTCGAGGTGCTGCACCGCAATGGTAACCCCGTTGTGAAGGAGTGGATCGCAGAGACCGCGGACTATCTTTCACCGATGGTGGCAATGCTGGAGAACATCCTCGATCCGGAAACGGTCATCCTCGGCGGCGCCCTGCCCGATGCCGTCATCGACGAGATCGTCGCGGCCATGCAGACGCTCCCGGTCTCCGTTGCCAGCCGACGTACGCGCGCCCTGCCACGCGTCATCCGCGGTCAGACGGGCCAGCTCACCGCCGCGCTTGGCGCAGCCGCACTGCCGCTTTTCGAAGCCGTGACCCCCAAGCTCGACATTTCACCGACCGCCGTCGCCGATAACGCAGCTTAAGATGCGCGCCGCCGGTCTGCCCCAATGGAGGAACCATGCTGACCGATCGAGACCGTATTGAGAAACAGAAGCGGAGCCTTTCGCTCACGCGGCTGCACCGGGCGCTGTCGCGCCTGACCTCGACCGTCACCATGATGAATACCGGCGCGCATCCCGACGACGAGCACAACGGCCTGCTCGCCTACCTGCGCCTCGGCCTCGGCATGCGCGTCATCGTCGCCTGCTCAACACGCGGCGAAGGCGGGCAGAATGCGCTCGGCCCGGAACGGCTCGGCGCGCTCGGCATCCTGCGCAGCCGCGAGATGGAAGAAGCTGCCCGGGAGCTCGACGGCGACGTCCACTGGCTCGGCCACGGCCCTGATGATCCGATCCACGATTTCGGCTTCTCGAAGAATGGTGACCGGACCTTCGACCGATGGGGCGAGGAGCGCATCGTGGAGCGGCTGGTGCGGGCCTACCGCGCCGAGCGTCCCGATATCGTGCTGCCGACCTTCCTTGATGTGCCAGGCCAGCATGGGCACCACCGTGCGATGACACGGGCGGCGGAAACGGCGGTTGGACTTGCTGCCGATCCCACCGCTTTTCCCGAACATTTCGATGAGGGTCTGACGCCGTGGCAGGTCGCGAAATTCTATCTGCCCGCATGGTCGGGCGGCGGCGATACCTATGATGACGAAGTGCCGCCACCGGCCACGACGCTGCCGCTCGAAGCCACGGGTCTCGAACCTGTCAGCGGCGTCAGCTATGCCCATGTCGGCGAGTGGTCGCGCTATTACCATGCCTCTCAGGGCATGGGCCGCTGGCACGATATCGGCGACAATGACTGGCCGCTGCATCTGAAGCTCAGCGCCGAAGGCTCGGTTAGGGAAACCTCCATTCTCGATTCCCTTCCCTCGTCGCTTGCCGGTCTGGCACGCGAAACGGAGCTGCCGCAGGCCGTTGTCGATGCATTGATGCGGGCGGATGGTGCAATCGGCAAGGCGATCGAGCGTTTTCCGGAACGATCGGCCATCGTTGAAGCGTTGCTGCAGGCGGCGCATCAGATTGAAAAGGCGCTCGAGAAAGCACCTGAAACATTCCTCGAGACGCATGGACACCGCCTGCGGCGCAAGCTGGTGGAAATCGATGCAGCGCTTTGCGAGGCCGAACAGATTTTCGTCCGGCCCGTGGCCGAACCCGCCGCGCTTTCGCCTGGTGCGTCCGGAACGCTGATCCTTCATCTCGGCGGGAATGCGGGAACTGCCGTTGCGGACGCAGACATAAGACTGCCGGAAGGCCTTTCGGCAAACCTGAAGGAAACTTCGCCGCAGCGAATCGTCTACGCACTGACCTCGGCATCGGACGCGCCGCTCACGCGGCAGTATCAGCCGGGATGGTCGAGCCTCGGCGGCAACGGTAATGCATCAGTCGACGTCAAGGCGCAGATCGGCAGCCGTTCGGTAAGAGTGACTGTGGATCTTGAGGAGCCGCTTACAGTCGCGCCGCAGCACTCGCTGAACCTTCATCCCAATGCCATCATCATCCCCTTGGATGGCGAGAGGTCGGAGTTGACGATCAAGGCCGCATCCGAAGGAAGCGTCGGCTTTTCCGCATCGCCCGGCTGGGCGGTCAGGCAGGCTGACGGCGCGCTTACGCTTTCACCGCCCGCCTCGATAACGCCCGGCCTCGTCACCATTTCGCCACTTGTGGACGGACAGCCGGCGATGCGCGTCTCGCCGATCGCCTATCCGCATATCGGCCGCACGAGCTTCCGCGAGCCGGAACTGCTGCGCGTCCTGGCGCTCGATCTCAAACTGCCTGATGGCGCCAGGATCGGCTATGTCGGCGGCGGTGCGGATCGCGTCGGGCTCTGGCTTGGCCGCATGGGGCTCGATGTCACCGAACTCGATGCGCAGGCGCTTTCCGGCGATCTCTCCCGCTTCACCACTATCGTCGTCGGCATCTTCGCCTTCGGCATCCGCAAGGATCTGGCAGCTGCAACCTCGCGCCTGCATTGCTTCGTCGAAGAGGGCGGCAATCTTCTGACGCTCTATCATCGCCCTGTTGACGGCTGGCAGCCGGACGCCACCCCGCCGAAGCGGATCGATATCGGTTCGCCCTCGGTCCGCTGGCGGGTGACAGACCCCAAATCAGAGGTGACAATGCTGGAGCCTGCGCATCCGCTGCTGCAGGGACCGAACAGGATCACACCCGCCGATTGGGATGGGTGGGACAAGGAACGCGGCCTCTATTTCGCCGCCCGCTGGGACGATGCCTATGTGCCGCTTCTTGCGATGCACGACCCCGAAGAGCAGCCGCTCAAGGGCGCATTGATTTCGGCTGCGATCGGCAAGGGTCGCCATACGCATACGAGCCTCGTGCTGCATCATCAACTCGACAAGCTGACATCAGGCGCGTTTCGGCTGATCGCCAATCTCGTCCAGCCTGCCTGAGGCGATAGGCATGGATGGCAGAATGGATGGCTCTGCTGCGGCCAGAGACGGCCGTCTCGGCATTCTCTGGCTGCTTTCCGACACAACGCTGGTGACCGGCATGACGGTGCTGGTGAAGATGCAGGGTGCATCCTATCCGGCGATCCAGCTCGTCTTCATCCGCGCGCTGATCGGGCTCGTCCTTATCCTGCCGTTGATCTGGCGGCATCGGCGGCAGCTAGCCAATTCCAGGGATCCGCTGCGCAACATCATGCGCATCAGCTGCAATGCCATTGCGCTGACCAGCAATTTCATCGCACTCACCATGCTGCCGCTTGTCCTGGTCAATGCGCTCGGTTTCACGCGGCCACTCGTTTCGATGCTGATGGCCGTCGTCATGCTCGGAGAAAGGATCAGCCGGTGGCGGTGGATCGGCGCGGTATTCGCCTTTGTCGGCGTGCTGATCATGCTGGCACCGGATACGTTTGCCTGGAACCTCGGGCTGGTAGCTGTGCTGCTCTCCATCATCTTCGGGGCACTGGCGACGATCCAGACCCGGATGCTGCATTACGAAAACACGACCGTCATGATGGTCTTCTATACGGCCGGCCTGACGGTCATTACTTTCATCCCTGCGCTTTTCGTCTGGCAGCCGGTACGCAGCGAAGACTGGCCTGCGCTGCTCGGCATTGGCCTTCTGGCACAACTCGGGCAATTCTGCTTCCTGCGGGCCTATCAGATCGCCAGCGCCAGCCTGCTCGCTCCGTTCGGTTATCTGTCGATCGTCTTTGCGACAGCGAGCGGTTATTTCTTCTTCGACGAAGTGCCCGATCTTCGCACGCTCATCGGCATCGTCGTCATTATCGGAACGCTGCAGGCGGTCGCCTTTCTGGAACGGCGGAAAAATTAGCGCAGGGTCGGATCGACGCTGCCGCGCATCGAATCGCCGGCCACCGAGAGGACGCTGGCGCCCACCTCAGTCAACAGACGCACGAAAGGCTCTTCCAGCGGCTGGTCGGTCACGAAGGTCTTGATTTCGGAAAATGAAATGCCGGGATAGCGACCAACGCGCCGATCTGGGTGTGGTCGGCCACATAGACATTGGAACGACTCAGCGCGGCGAGCCGGATCTTGAGCTGCATCTAGTGCTTCGTGCGCTCGACAAGCCCGTATTCGGCATCGAGGCCGTAGACGCCGATGATCGACAGGTCGAAGCTGCAGTCGCGGATCACCTCGAATACTTCATCGGCGCAAGAAATGTGCCCAGCGCCCCAATAAGCAGATTTTTCGGTTGACCGCGATAGGTCGCCTGCATATGTTCCGCGCACTTCCGGCCGGGGTGCTTCGCACCGCGGAGAGTGAGAGCGTAGCTCAGCCGGTAGAGCAACTGACTTTTAATCAGTAGGTCTCGGGTTCGAACCCCGACGCTCTCACCATAAACTTTTCATTTCCGAGCTTTGCGACGCATCCAGCGAGCCGATGCAGTCCATTCATCGATTAATTTCGCTCAAAATGATAACAAATCTTGCCAACCGAGAGCATCGGGCGATATTCCACCGATGGACGATTTTGATCACATAACTGGCCGACAGTTGGCGGCCGCCCGTGCTTTGCTGGGGATGGGTCAGGTTGAGTTGGCCGGCAGAGCAAATGTATCTGCTCCGACCCTGCGCCGTATGGAAGCCAGTGAGGGCACCGTCGAGGGTATTCGCAACAACGTCGCTTCAGTCGTTGCGGTTTTGGAAGCCGCCGGCATTACCTTCCTGGATGGGAACTACTCCGGTTCCGGCGGTCCAGGTGTGCGCCTGACGCAATCCACCGGCGCGTCGATCGATGTGCAAGAACGCGAGACGATTCAGTATCGCGAGTTTTATGAGAACGATGCACCTCCTGGTGCTGGAGGTTAAAATGGCGAAAACACCCAAAGAACCAAAGCTTGAGCATTCCGATTTCTCCGGCGAGTTCGAAGACGACGGCGTAACCGTGCTCGTCGACATACATCGGCCGGCGGGCACGAATGGCGATTGGACTCTCGAGGTCATTTCACAAACCGAAGTCGTGACGACCTGGGAAGATGCATTCGCCACGGATCTGGAAGCTTGGGAAGAGTTCCTGGCCACCGCAGAACGAGATGGCGTGCGAAGCTTTCTCGATGAGGATGAGCCGCTGGTGCATTGAGGGGATCGAACCGTTCCCTAGTGTCTCGTCGCGGCATACCAATCCGCGCACTGCCACATGAAGAGACCTTGATGAGCTTCCAGCACTGGTGCCGGAAGCTCATCAATGCGAATCGCAATGCTCGCCGTCAGTAGCTGCAGGAGCGACCATCCCTAGGCCTGAAGCCATCCGCACAGGCGCGATTCATCGAATCTCCCGGCACGTAGCCTGAGGCGGAGCCGTACGAATTCGGGGGAGTTGCACATGCCGTGAGCAGCGAGCTGCCGATCAGCGCTCCGGCTGCTACTAATGCCCGAAATCTGCTCATCGATGTTTCTCCTCGGTGGATGTTTCCGCGTCAATCTCTCACGCTAGCGCATACCAGCACCAAGCCGTCATCGCAACTGAACGACAGTACAAGCCTGCTCTCGGGCGCTGTAGCCGGCAGGCCGGTAAAGTAGCGGGAGATCCGGCGTCAGCCTCGTATATCCACCGGCCGGACCTCCCGACATTCGCAGTGGGGTGCCCGCAAATGCCGGGCAATACCACCGGTCACGCCCGAGTCGATCCATTCAGAGAACCAAAGATGGTTTGCGCGCGGTTAATATCCACATGCGCTGTCCCATGTTGGGATAGCGGAGCCACCTCGAGGCTGCGGCAATTTGGAGATGCGGCCGGCTGCGATCAGCGCAAAAAGGTGATTGGCAATCACCCCTTTGCGGCGCTAGGAACATCGCTCAGACTGCTGCCGGAGAGAATGCGTGTCGATTGCCGATATTTCCCTTTGGAGCGCGCTGCTTGCCGGAGCGCTTTCCTTCCTCTCGCCTTGCGTGCTTCCACTCGTTCCGCCCTATCTCTGTTATATGGCGGGCGTTTCCGTCGAGCAGTTCCGCGGTGGCGGCACGGTCGCCGCAGCACCGAATGTACGGCGCGGCGTGCTCTTTTCGGCGCTTTTCTTCACCCTCGGCTTTGCGACCGTCTTTGTGGCTCTCGGCGCAGGTGCCTCGACGATCGGCATGGTGTTGCGTCAGCATCTCGATCTGCTCTCGAAGATCGGCGGCCTGATCATCATCATCATGGGGCTGAATTTTCTCGGACTTTTCCGGATCGGCCTGCTGGCACGGGAAGCCCGCTTCCAGGGCAATGGAAAACCGGCAACGCTGACGGGCGCCTATATCATGGGACTGGCCTTCGCGTTCGGCTGGACGCCTTGCATCGGGCCGGTACTCGGGGCAATCCTTGGCGTTGCCGCATCGCGTGAAACGGTTGGCTCCGGCGCAGGCCTGCTTGCCGTCTATTCTCTGGGGCTTGCTGTTCCCTTCTGGATAGCCGCCGGGTTCTCCGGAGCGTTTATGCGCTTCCTGTCGCGCTTCCGCCGCCACCTCGGCACGGTGGAGAAGATCATGGGCGTCTTCCTCGTGCTGACCGGTCTCGCCTTCCTGCTCGGATGGGTCAGCAATGTCGCGATCTGGTTCCAGCAGACCTTTCCAATCCTGATGCAGATCGGCTAAACGAAAGCTTCACCTGCGGCAGTATCACTTGCGATGCCTCGAGCTTGTTCGATCGGAATCGTCAAGACGGTTAAATCTTTACAGATTTCCTTGCCGAACGGTTGAAGGGATCTATGCGACTAACTCGACAACACGGATTGGAGTTGTCGATGTCTCGCCGCTTGAAAAATCTTATTTTTGTAGTTGGCGTTTCCATGGCGATGTGGGTTGTCGTCCTACAGGCCGGCTTTTCGGCCTATAATCTGGCCGTCGCGCCGGACAACGAATCGGTTACCGGAAGCGTCCGCTAGTCATCGTTCGCCTGGAGCCAATCTCAAGCTCGATGGATGCTCAATAATTACAGCCAACGTTTTGAAGCGGTGGGCTCTCGATCCATTTCCCGTACAAAATGGAATGCCCCCCGGTAAGGGCTGATCCCGGCGGAACAATTAGGCTTTCCGAAAGTTGACGGTTGCTGTGTCCACGACCCTACGAGGAGAACCGACATGATGAGCGGACCGTTGAAGGCGCTTCTTGGTGTGCTTGCAATTGCGGGATATCAGAACCGAGACAAGATTGGCGAACTGCTGCGAGGAATTCAGAATCCGCAGCGCACTGGTGCAGGAGGCGAGCAGGCTGGCAATGCCGGAGGCGTGTTCGGCGGTTCGGGTGGTTTCGGCGATCTTTTGGGCGGCCTTACGACGGGCGGAATCCTCAGTGGCGGCTTGGGCGATCTGCTCAAAACTTTTCAGCAAAACGGGCACGGCGACAAGGCCGAGTCATGGGTCAAGCCTGGCCCCAACGCCAACATCGATGGCGGCCAGCTAGAGGAGGCTTTGGGCCCGGATGTGCTGAATGAGCTCGCGGCGAAAACAGGGTTGTCCCGTGAAGAAATCCTGGGCCGTCTTGCCAACGACCTGCCCAAAGCCGTCGACGATCTCACGCCCAATGGAAAGATTCCAAGCGCGGAGGATGATTTCCTCTCCTCCGCCAGCAATGCCACATCCGGCGGCCGAACTTCAGTTTAACGGCTATAGGCAAATCCGGCAGCGCGGGGTTTGAACACGAGCCCCGTGTGAACGGGGCCAGATACGACGGTCCCGCTCTCTGCTGGCTACGATAGATCAGGCTTTCTTCCGCTTTAAGCGTTCCTTGATCGCGTCCGGAATATCGCGGACGCCGCGGCCCGGCTCGATGCCTTCGCGCATGACGATGTTGCGTAACGGCGGAATCGCCGACAAGACATGCAGGCCTGCGGCGCGCAGCATCTGAACGGGAAGAAAATCGGACAACAGCGAGCGGTTCAGCAGATCGACGCTTGCGGTGCGCGTCATGATATCGGCGCGGCGCTTGCGGTCGAAACTGGTGCCGGCATCGGCGGGAATAGGCAATTCCGCGCGCGAGCACAGAAGATCCGTCAGCGCCATGATATCGCGGAGGCTGAGATTGAGGCCCTGCGCACCAATCGGCGGGAAGACGTGGGCGGCCTCGCCGATCAGCGCGATGCGGCCCTTGCCGAAGCGATGCGCCATCATGCCAGACAGCGGCCAGATCTGGACGCCCTCCTCCACACTGACCTCGCCAAGCAGGGACTGCATACGCTCTTCCACGACATTGCCGAGCTCAGTGAGCGAAAGCTCGATGCGGGCTGCTGCATCGGAAGGATTCTGCACCCAGACGAGGCTGGAGCGATTGCCCGGCAGCGGCACCTGCGTGAATGGGCCATGCTCCGTGTGGAACTCTGTGGAGATATTCTGGTGCGGCAGCGTGTGCGCGAAATTCAGCACCATGGCCGATTGCGGATAGGACCAGGTGCGCACGTCGATACCGGCAGTCTCCCGCAGCTTGGATTTGCGGCCGTCGGCACCGATAGCAAAATCGGCACTGATCTCTTCGCCGCCGGCGAGCGTGATCGACACGGCCTCTGACATGATCCCGATCGTTTCAGCCATGGCGGTGAAACGGGTGATGTTGCCTTCGGCGGCGACGGCAGCCTCGAGCACATCCATCAGCGCCTTGTTCGGGAAATTGTAGCCAAAGGCGCCCAGCCCGACTTCGGCGGAGCGGAAGGTCGTGGTCGGCGCACGCAGCAGACGGTTGGTGCCGTCGATGATGCGCATGCTGGTGAGCGGTGCGGCTGCCGGGCGCAGTTTTTCCCAAAGTGTCAGCCGATCCAGAAAGCGAATCGACTGGTCCATCAGGGCCGTGGTGCGGCGGTCTTCCTTGGGGGATGGAGGGGCGACCAGCGCCACATTGCGACCGCCTCGCGCCAAGGCGACAGAGGCGATCATGCCGGCGAGACCGCCGCCGATCACCGCCACTTCGAATTTGCTCATGCTATCGTTCCGTCATCAAAAAGACGGCAGAACCGGCAGCATCAGGCGGCCGGCTTTGCCTGACGGCGCCAACTATAGCCCTTGCCGGCTTCGGCGTCACGCACCGCCGGCTGATAATGATGCGGAATGGACGGCAGGCGCTTTTCCGACAGGCGGCGGATCGCCGTCTCGTTGGTGACGGCGAAACTGTCGATGCCGACGCGCAGCATCAGCGGCACTTGGTCGATCAACACGTCGCCGACTGCACGCAGTTCGTTGGTAAAGCCGAGACGCTGGCGCAGCAGCGAAGCATGGCTGAAGGCACGGCCATCGTTGAAGGCCGGGAATGCCACAGCCACGATCTCCAGACGATAGAGATATGGCTCCAGCTTCAGGACATCGTCCGCCGGCTTGATCAGCACGCCGAAGCCGACATCATTGCTCTCGTCGGCTTTAGCAATCAGCTCGTCGAGGGTCAAAAGCGGCTTCTGATCGCCAGATGCCTTCACCTCGTCGGTCTCGATCACCCAGGGATCGTTTTCGACAAAACCGGTCTCTCTCCAAATCTTCGTCATCATCCTCTCCTTAAGCCGCTTCCGCCGCCGAGCCGTAGAGCGCTTCCTTGAAAGGTTGCGGACCAACGCGACGATAGGCTGCGAGGAAGATTTCGGACGCATCAAGGCGCAGGCGCAGATAGGTCTCGACGATCGTCTCGATCGCATCCGTCACCTTATCCGGCTCGAAGCCGCGGCCGATGATTTCACCAATCGAGGTGTGTTCGTCGCCGGAGCCGCCAAGCGTGATCTGGTAGAGTTCTGCACCCTTCTTTTCCACACCCAGAAGACCGATATGGCCGACATGGTGATGGCCACAGGCATTGATGCAGCCGGAGATCTTGATCTTCAGCTCGCCGATCTCAGCCTGACGCGCCGCATCGCCGAAACGGCGGGAGATTTCCTGGGCGAGCGGAATGGAGCGCGCATTGGCGAGCGCGCAATAGTCCAGCCCCGGACAGGCGATGATATCGGTAATCAGGCCGGCATTGGCTTCAGCCAGATTGATCGCCACGAGCCCGCGATAGACGGCTTCGAGGTCGGCAAGTGCGACATGCGGCAGGATGAGGTTCTGTTCGTGGCTGACGCGGATTTCGTCGAAGGCATATTCTTCGGCAATATCGGCAATGGCATCCATCTGTGAATCGGACGCATCACCCGGAATGCCGCCGATCGGCTTCAGCGAAATCGTTACCATGCCGTAATCGGGGTTCTTGTGCGGCTGGACATTCTGCTGCACCCAGCGCGAAAAAGCTGGATCGGCCTTCTTCCAGCGAGCAAGGTTTTCCCAGCCCTCGGCACGTTCCGGCAGGGCTGGCGGCGCGAAGTAGGCGGCAATCGCCTGTACGTCCTGTTCCGGCAGCTTCAGCTCGGAATCCTTCAGCTGCGCAAATTCAGCCTCGACCTGGCGGGCAAGCTCTTCAGCGCCGGTCTCGTGCACGAGGATCTTGATGCGCGCCTTGTACTTGTTATCGCGGCGGCCATGCAGATTGTACACGCGCACGATGGCGGTCGTGTAAGAAAGCAGGTCTTCCTCGGGCAGGAAATCTCGGATCAGCTTGGCGATCATCGGCGTGCGGCCCTGACCACCACCAACATAAACGGCAAAGCCGATCTCGCCCTTGTCGTTCTTTTTCAGATGCAGACCGATATCGTGGACCTGGATTGCGGCGCGGTCGCGCTCGGCACCGGTGACGGCAATCTTGAACTTGCGCGGCAGGAAGGAAAATTCCGGATGAACCGACGACCATTGGCGCAGAATTTCGGCGTAGGGGCGCGGATCGGCAACCTCGTCGGCGGCGGCGCCTGCGAAGTGATCGGCGGTTACGTTTCGGATGCAGTTGCCCGAGGTCTGCAACGCGTGCATCTCAACGCTCGCAAGGTCGGCTAGCGCATCGGGAATATCTGACAGTTTCGGCCAGTTGAACTGCAGGTTCTGACGGGTGGTGAAATGGCCATAGCCGCGGTCATAGGTACGGGCGATATGGGCGAGCATGCGCACCTGGCGCGAGCTCAGCGTGCCGTAGGGAATGGCGATGCGCAGCATGTAGGCGTGAAGCTGCAGGTAGACGCCGTTCATCAGGCGCAGCGGCTTGAATGCGTCCTCGGCCAGTTCGCCGGAAAGGCGGCGCTGGACCTGGTCGCGAAACTGCTCGACGCGCTCGGCGACAAAGGCGTGGTCAAATTCGTCGTAACGGTACATCGTCTTCCTCAGACTGCAATGAATTCGGGATCGGCCGGCTTGTAGCCAGGCGCATATTCCATGGTCGGGCCCTGAGCGCGGATGCGCTCGCGCAGGCGCAACGGCCAGAGCTGACCGTTGGTTTCCTGAACGTCGACGACAGCAACGTCAACGACCTTGTTGTCGGCATAGGATTTCTTGCCGATCTCCTCGAGTGCGGCGACGGCTTCGGCATGGCGGGCGACGAGGGCCTCCTGCAGCGAGGTCACCCATTCGCCATTGGCGTTCAGCCAGACGGCGATGCCGTCGGTCAGGCGATTGGCGGTCAGAACCTTGTCTACCATGTCAGCTCCTTACAAGTTCATCGAACCTGATACGCTCGCGCACCAGCGGTTCGGACAGTTCGAAATTGGCGCCTGCGACCGCATCGCCGATAATGACCATAACCGGCCCGGTCAACTCATCACGATGCTGCAGATCAGGAAGATCGCGTAAGATTCCATGCAAAAGTCGGCGGTCAGCCCTGCTGGCATTCTCGATCACGGCGACGGTGGTTTCCGGGGGAATACCGGCCTGCATCAGGCGTTCTGCGACGGAGGCTGCGACCGTGCGGCCCATATAGACGGCGATCGTGGCACCCGAGACCGCAAGGCTCGCCCAGTCTGGCAGAACGTCACCCGTCAGATCATGTCCGGTCGTGAAGACCAGCGACGAGGCAACACCGCGCAGCGTCAGCGGCAACTCGAAATCGGCAGCCGCGGCAAAGGCGGAGGTGATGCCGGGCACGATCTCATAGGAGATGCCTGCGGCGCGTAGCGCTGCCATCTCTTCCCCTGCCCGGCCATAGACCAGCGGATCGCCGCTCTTCAGGCGCACGACGCGTTTTCCCTGGCGGCCGAGATCTACCAAGAGATCGTTGATCTCTTCCTGAGACTTCGAATGGCAGCCCTTGCGCTTGCCGACCGAGAGACGCTCGGCATCGCGGCGGCCCATATCGACGATTACCTGCGGCACGAGCGCGTCATAGACGATGACATCGGCTTCCATCATCACGCGTTGGGCGCGCAAGGTCAGGAGATCTTCGGCACCGGGACCGGCACCCACGAGCCAGACCCGGCCTTCGACGCGATCGAGGGAGTCCAACAGGCCGTTGGCGGCGCGACGGGCCTGCGGAATGTTGCCGTTGGCAACGGCAGCGGCAACCGGGCCGGAGAAGAAGCGCCGCCAGAAGATGCGGCGGGCAGCGCCACGGGGAACGACGTGTTCCACGGCCTTGCGATAGCTGGTCGCGAAAGCAGCGAGACGGCCGAGCGAGGGCGACAGGAGCTGATCGATCTGGGCGCGGATCATCTGCGCCAGCACCGGCCCTGCTCCTTCGGTGCCGATCGCAACGGCGACGGGCGCACGATTGACGAGAGCGGGCGTGAAGAAATCGCAATAGTCGGGCTGGTCGACGGCATTGGCCGGGATCTTTGCGGCACGGGCTGAGTCAACGATACGGCGATCCTGTTCCGCGTCACCGGTTGCCGCAAACACCAGCACGGCACCCTCGACCTGTTCGGGCGCAAAAGCTTCGCGGACAGTTTCGATGCGATTGGCAATCAGAAAAGCATGGTAATCGGCTTCCGGGCGATCGGCATGCGCAATGATGCGCACCTGCGTGTTCAAGAGCAGGCGGACCTTGGCGAAAGCTTCATCGCCATTGCCGAAAACGGCAGCAACCCGACCTTCCACGCGAAAGAAGGCGGGAAATACCGAAAGCTGTTCAGTCCTGGGAGGCATTCTCAATCCACTTCGAAGTTGCCTGAATATGCATTCTCCGAATAGCCGAATGAAGAAACAGAATTCCAAAGGCCGGCCAGCGGCGTATTCTTTTACCCGGTTGATCAATGATTTGAGAAAACTGACCCGTGCGGCGCAAAAACCACATATCTTGAGCCATTATCGCAGCTTTTGACCCGAGGCCAAAATGATCAAGCGATAAAGCCTGTGGCAAAGTCCCGAGCGCCGGACTTATGCATTCCGCTTCATTCCGCGGGGCGATAGGATAGCTGAAACAGGAGATTTTCATGCCGGAAAAGACAATCGCCTCCCGCCTTCTGCAGGTCATGGAGGACAATGTCCTGCCGATGACGGAGCTCGGCGTCGCCTCCGGCAACAAGGTGTTTGGCGCGGCGATCCTGCGTAAATCCGATCTGTCGCTTATCGTTGCCGAAACCAATAACGAGCTCGAAAACCCGCTCTGGCACGGCGAAGTGCACACGCTGAAACGCTTTTACGAGCTCAACGACAAGCCGGCGACGAAAGACCTGATCTTTCTCTCCACGCATGAACCCTGCACCATGTGCATGTCGGCGATCACCTGGGCCGGTTTCGACAATTTCTATTATTTTTTCAGCCACGAAGATTCGCGCGACAGCTTTGCCATCCCGCACGATCTGAAGATTCTGAAGGAAGTCTTCGGGCTCGAGCCTGGCGGCTACAGACCGCAGAATGCCTTCTGGAAGAGCTTCTCAATCGCCGATCTCGTCGAGACTGAGGATTCTGCGCTGAAGGCTGAACTCAAGGCGCAGACAGCGCGGATCAAATCGCGCTATGCCGCCCTTTCCAATTCCTATCAGGCCACCAAAAGCGCCAACGACATTCCGCTGAGCTGAGAGACCATGGAACCTTCGAAAGACATTTCGCGCCTGATCGAGATCATGGCCGCGCTTCGCAATCCCGAGACCGGCTGCCCGTGGGACATCGAGCAGAATTTCGAGAGCATCAAGCCTTATACGATCGAGGAAGCCTACGAAGTCGCCGATGCGATCGAGCGCAAGGACATGGACGATCTCTGCGACGAGCTCGGCGATCTTTTGCTGCAGGTGGTCTTTCATGCGCGCATGGCCGAAGAAGCGGGCGAATTCTCCTTCGGCGACGTCGTGGAAGCAATCACCCGCAAGATGATCCGCCGTCACCCGCATGTCTTTGCCCGCTCGGATGCGGATACGCCTGACGCCGTCAAGAAGCAGTGGGACGACATAAAACAGGCCGAAAAACGCGAGCGCGCCGAACGCCGGGCGCTGCGCGGAACTACGGAAGATTTCAAGGCCGGTTTCCTCGGCTCAGTGCAGCGCAGCTTTCCGGCGCTGACGGAGGCATTGAAGCTGCAGGAACGCGCCGCCAAGGTCGGCTTCGACTGGTCGGCACCCGAACCGATCCTGGACAAGATCGAGGAAGAGGTCGACGAATTGCGCGTTGCGCTGCGGGACGGCGATAAATCGAAGGTCAGCGACGAACTCGGAGACCTGATCTTCGCCGTCGTCAATATCGGCCGGCATGTGAAGGCTGATCCGGAACAGGCACTGCGCGGAACGAATACGAAGTTCCGACGCAGATTCAATCACATCGAACGGGTTCTTGATGCGGAAGGCGAGACGCTGGAGGCGGCCACCCTGGAGCGCATGGAAGAGATCTGGCAGGCGGCCAAGGCTATCGAACGGGCTGTGGTAGCTGGAGCAGAGTGAGGCATCGAACTAACGCTGCCTTACCGGTCCCAGTCTTCCTTTGCAGGCTTGGGGCCATGCCCGACGCGGCGCTCAAGCTCGGCGGCTTCCGTCTCAGACAGACGCAGTTCCAGTGTCACCGAGCCATCGTCATTGTCTTCGCGGCTATCGACGATGGCATGGTCGTAAAGCCAAGGCAGCAGCGCCAGCTTGTCGACCGGCAGCGTGACAGTCGTTTCCGTCATGACGCCGGATAAACGGCGGCTGATTTCATCCATCAGCCTGTCCACGCCCTCACCGCTGATGGCGGAAACAGCGATGACGTTCTTCATGCCAGAGGACTTCTGCACCATCGCGTCATGGGCTTCGGGCTCGAGCCGGTCGATCTTGTTCCAGACTTCGAGAATGCGACGCTCGCCCTCTGCCTCGTCGATACCGAGATCGTTGAGGATGCGCAGCACGTCGGCGCTCTGGGCCTGATTGTCCACGTCAGACATGTCGCGGACATGCAAAACGAGGTCGGCTTCCAGCACCTCTTCCAGCGTCGCGCGGAAGGCCGCGACCAGATGGGTCGGCAGGTCGGAGATGAAGCCGACGGTATCGGAGAGGATGACGGTGCGGCCATGCGGCAGCTTCATCCGGCGCAGCGTCGGGTCGAGCGTCGCGAAGAGCATATCTTCGGCCAGAACCCCTGCCCCGGTGATGCGATTGAACAGCGTCGATTTGCCGGCGTTGGTGTAACCGACGAGCGCCACGATCGGATGCGGCACCTTCCGGCGCTTGGCGCGATGCAGCTGGCGGGTACGCACCACCTGCTCCAGTTCGCGCTCGAGCTTGATAATACGGTCCTGCAGCATGCGCCGGTCGGCTTCGATCTGGGTTTCACCCGGACCACCCATGAAGCCGCCACCGCCGCGCTGACGCTCAAGGTGGGTCCAGCTTCGAACCAGCCTGCCCTTCTGGTAGTTCAAGTGCGCGAGATCGACCTGCAGCGTGCCTTCCTTGGTGGAGGCGCGGCGGCCGAAGATTTCCAGGATCAGGCCCGTCCGATCGATGACCTTGGCGTTCCATTCCTTTTCGAGATTGCGCTGCTGCACAGGGGTCAGCGGATGATCGACAATGACGAGGCCGGAATCGCTCTCATCGAGCTTGTTCTTGATTTCCTCGATCTTGCCCGTGCCGAGCAGCGTTGCCGGGCGCGGATCGTTGACCGAGACAACGGAGGCGTTCACGACATCAAGATCAATCGCCTGGGCCAGACCGGTCGCCTCATCAAGCCGACTTTCCGGGGTGCGGGTCGAAGCCGACTCAGTCTGACCGCCGCGCGAACGCGACTTCAGCACCGGCACGACGACGGTCGCGCGCATGTCATCCCTGTGCTTGGCTGCCTCAGGGATGATGGAATCGTTCTTTGTATCGCGTGTCGAAATGACGGCTGGCCTTGGTTAGGACGCTGCTTCTTCGCTCTCGAACATCTGCATTGGCTGACCAGGCATGATGGTCGAGATCGCGTGTTTATACACGAGCTGCGAATGGCCGTCACGGCGAAGAAGAACACAGAAATTGTCAAAAGAGGTGACAACACCCGTGAGTTTCACGCCGTTAATCAGAAAGATTGTCAGGGAAATCTTTTGCTTGCGTACAGTATTGAGAAATAAGTCCTGCAGATTCTGAGAACGTTCCGCCATCGCGCCGCTTCTTTCTTTATTGCCGGCCTGATCAAGCCGGTAGAATATCAATCAACCTCACCAGCAAGGCAGGTGGCACCCTCATTCCACCTGCCCAGCAAATCTTGGTATCAAATCGTAATCTTTTCCGCAACGTCGAAAAAGGCTTCCCGAATATTCTGCGAGAGGCTTCCCGGATGACCATTCGCAATCGCCTGTCCGTTAATGGAAACCACTGGAAAACAAATGCTTGTAGCCGCGGTGATGAAAACCTCACGGGCGGCCATCATCTCCGAAACGGAGAATTTCCGCTCGACGATATCAACCCCCAATTTGGCTGCGACGTCGATCAGAGTCGTGCGGGTGATGCCGCGCAAGATGCCATGTTCGGCAGGTCGCGTTACCAGTGTACCGTCGGCATCGACGATCCAGACGTTGGTCGCGGCCCCCTCTTTCACCATGCCGTCCGCGTCGATATAGATTGCTTCCTGAGCGCCGGCTTCCTTCGCCTGCTGGCGCGCGAGAGCGTTCGACAGCAGTCCGACCGTCTTGATGTCGACCCGGTCCCATCGGTTGTCGGGAATGGTAATCGCCTTGATGCCGGTCGTATTCTTTTTCGCGATAACAGACGGATCCGTGCTCTTGGCAGTGATGACGATGGATGGCGGCGTCCCTTCGGCGGGAAAGACATGGTCGCGGCGGGCAACGCCGCGCGTTACCTGCAAGTAGAAAAGGCCGTTGCGGACATGGTTGCGGCGCAACGTCTCGCGAATCACCTGAGTCAACGCCGCACGGCTCATCGGCCAGGCGATGCGCAGTTCCCCCAGCGAACGGTCGAGCCGGTTCAGATGCCGGGTAAGGTCGACAATCAGGCCGTGACGGACTTCGCAGACTTCATAGACGCCATCAGCGAACTGATAGCCTCTGTCCTCTATATGCACCGCGGCGTCGGAATGCGGCACGTAGCGTCCATTCACATAGGCGATTCTTGGCATTGAAAACCTGCTTGGGGGGCAAAAGGTAGGAGCCTGCGCCACATGAGCCGCGCCGGAAAAAAGTCAGACGCCGAGCGACTTCAGCTTGCGGTGCAGCGCCGAGCGCTCCATGCCCACGAATTCGGCCGTGCGGGAGATGTTGCCGCCGAAGCGGTTGATCTGGGCGATCAGGTAATCCTTCTCGAACATCTCGCGGGCTTCGCGCAGCGGCAGCGTCATGATGTGATAATCGTTCTTCGCCGAAACCTTCGGCAGCATGTCACCGAGATCGGTCGGCAGCATATCCGCCGTGATCGGCGCATCCGGACCGTCGGTACGGGCAAGAATCATCAGCCGCTCGATATTGTTGCGGAGCTGGCGGATATTGCCCGGCCAGTCGTGGGCCTGCAGCACGGCCATGGCGTCATCGCCGATGCGGCGCGGCCGGATGCCTGCCTGTTCGGAAATCTGGCGCATGAGCTGGTCGACAAGGAACGGAATGTCCTCACGGCGCTCGGCAAGCTGCGGGACGCGCACCGGCACCACGGCAAGGCGATGATAGAGATCCTCGCGGAACCAGCCTTCGGCAATGCGGCTTTCCAGATTGTAGGCGGTCGAGGAGATGATACGCACATCGACCTTCACGCGCTTGGAGCCGCCGACACGCTCGAACTGCTGGTCGACCAGCACGCGCAGGATCTTGTTCTGCGTCTCGCGCGGCATTTCGCCAACTTCGTCGAGATAGAGGATGCCGCGATGGGCCTCTTCCAGCGCGCCGATCTTGCGCGCCTGCCCCGGTGCGCCCTCTGTGCCGAACAGCGCCACTTCCATGCGGTCCGGCGTGATGTTGGCGGCGTTGATGGCGACGAAGGGACCGTTGGCGCGGGCCGACTTCTTATGGATCATCCGTGCCACCAGCTCCTTGCCGGAACCGGATGCGCCGAGGATCATGATGCGGCTGTTGGTGGGCGAGACCTTTTCGATCGTCTGGCGCAACTGCGAAACGGCGACCGACGTGCCGATCAACTCAAGCGCATCGCCGGCGCGGCGCTTCAGCTCGATGTTCTCGCGCTTCAACTTGGAATTTTCCAGCGCGCGCTCGGCAATCAGAATCAGGCGGTCGGCCTTGAACGGCTTTTCGATGAAGTCGAAGGCCCCGCGCTTGATGGCAGAGACAGCCGTCTCGATATTGCCGTGGCCGGAGATCATTACCACCGGAAGCTCGGGATGGCGCGTCCTGATCTCGTCCAGCAGCGAGAGGCCGTCGAGCTTGCTGCCCTGCATCCAGATATCGAGGAAGACGAGACGCGGCACGCGATCTGAAATCGCTGCGAGCGCGCTATCGCTGTCATGGGCCATGCGGGTTTCGTGGCCCTCGTCCGACAGGATACCGGCGACGATCTCACGAATGTCATGCTCATCGTCGACGACGAGAATATCAGAGGCCATAAACGCTTTCCTTGTCATTGGCTGCCAAGGCTGTGGCCACATCCCGGCGTGGCAAATGCACGCGGATCATGGCTCCTCTTCCCTGGTCGAAATCTGCGGGCGCATCATGCAGTTCGAGCTGCCCGCCATGTTCCTCGATGATCTTCTTGACGATGGCGAGGCCGAGGCCGGTGCCCTTCTCGCGCATCGTCATATAGGGTTCCAGAATGCTGTGGCGGTTCTCGACCGGCAGGCCGCGGCCATTGTCGATGATATCGACCGTAAAGCGGTCGCGCGCCTCGTCCAGGGAGGTGCGCACGAGTATCTTGCGCTCTTCACGCTCCTCGCTCGGCACGGCCTCGATCGCTTCCACGGCGTTCTTGATGAGATTGCCGAAGGCCTGCCCCAGCATGCGGCTGTCGAACATGCCCTCCAGCCGCTCCTCGCCGAGGTCCTGCAGGAAGGCGATATGGTTGTTGCCCATCTCCCGCAGGAAAATCGCGTCGTGGAGGATGGAGCGCAGATCGCTCGGCTCCTTCGTCGGCTTCGGCATGCGGGCAAATGCGGAGAACTCGTCGACCATGCGACCGATATCGCCTACCTGGCGGATGATCGTATCCGTGCACTGGTCGAAGACGGCGCGATCATTCTCGTCGATCTGCTTGCCGTAGCGACGCTGGATACGCTCGGCCGACAGTTGGATCGGCGTCAGCGGATTCTTGATCTCGTGAGCGATTCGGCGGGCGACATCGCCCCAGGCGGTGGAGCGCTGAGCAATGACGAGATCGGTGATGTCATCCAGCGTGATGACATAGGATTCGCTCAAATCGCGCACTTCCTCGCGGGTCACCTGGACGCTCAGCGTGCGCACCGTGCCGCTACGCACCAGCGCGATTTGCTTGCGGAAATCGCCACGGTGGCGTGAGGCCGCCTCCGTCAGCACCTGATCCACTTCAGGCGCGACTTCCGACAGCTGCCTTCCAAGCATCTCGTCAGCGTGCAGTGCCATCAGCGTTTCGGCCGAACTGTTGACGATGGTGACGCGCCGGTCCTGCTCGACACCGATGACAGCCGCGGTGACACCCGACAGAACGGCCTCGATGAAGCGGCGGCGGTCATCTACCTCGTCCTTCGCCTCAAGGATCTCGTCGCGCTGCGTGCGGATTTCCGAGATCATCTTGTTGAAGGTGCGCGAAAGACTGGCGACGTCGCCATCGACCGCATGAACGGGTACGACGATATCCATATTGCCGGATGCGACGCTGTCGGCAGCGGTAATCAGCAGGCGAATCGGTCGCACGATACGATCGGCCACGGCAATTGCGGTCCAGATCGCCGCAAGCAGCACGATCAGCGCAAAACCGATATAGAGAACCGCAAAGGCGATCTGCAGCGAAACGCGGCCAGCCTCCATGGATCGGTATTCGGTGGCGTTCTCCTCCATCATGCGCATGGCATTCATGACCTTGGGGTCGACCGCGCGCACCGTATAGAGGAAGGTTCCGGGTATCGTCTCAAGCCGGATGATCGCGCCAACAAGGTTCGTTACGCCAGGCGGAATGAGCGTCGGCTGGCCGGCGGCCGCCTTCTCCAGTGCATCCTGCGGGATGGCGGGCAGCGGCTTTTCTGTGGTGATATCGGCCTGGACGATCACCGAGCCGTCACGCTCGACAAGGAAGGCGCCGAGAAGACCGCGGCCCCTTGCCTGACGGGTCATCAACTCGCCGAAGCCAGTCTTGTCCAGGCTGTAGAGCGCGCGGTTACGCTCGAGATCATTTGCCATCGAAACCGTCTGGCCCTGCAGATAGCTGGCGTTTTCCAGCATGTAGGCCTGGCCGATGTTGCGGGACGAACTGACGATCGCCTGGGTTCGGAGTGCAAACCAGCGGTCGAGGCCTGCGTTCAGCGTGATACTGGCAAAGATCGCAACAAGGATCGCCGGCGTGATTGCGACGATCGAGAAGAGCACGACGATACGGATATGCAGGCGTGCGGCGGCGCGGCCGCGTGTACGGGCCTTGAAAAGCCGCGCAAACTCGCGGCCGATTAGCGCGATAAGCCCGAGCACGAAGAAAGAATTGATGACGACGGAGCCGATGACGACGTGCGAGGTCGGGGCGATCGGCGTCACGCCGAGCAGCACGAAGAGCGTTACGGTCGCGCAGACAAGCGCGCCGCCGGCAAGCACCAGGCCGGGCACGGCAAACAGGGCACGACGGTCGGTCACCATTGTCACCGCCTCGTTCGCCGTTTCCGCCGACACCCCTTCCTCGTTCATCCAGCCTCTCTTCGATTGCCGCGTTCGATAGAAACCGAAAGCCGCCGGTTTGCGAAAAACCGGCGTTCAAACGACTCGATCGTGGGCGAATGTCCAAACCCTATGCGTGACCTTTAAGCAACGCATTGTGGCGAAAATGCAACGCACTTTGCCACAATGTCAAGGTCGAAGGTCAAGCCGTACGCGAGCTTCTGTAGACGGAAACGCCGAGTTCGCGGATCTTTTTGCGCAGCGTATTACGGTTCAGACCCAGCAAATCGGCAGCCTTGATCTGGTTGCCACGGGTAGCAGTCAATGCCGCAAGTATTAACGGATATTCCATTTCCGTCAGTACGCGGTCATACAGGCCGGGCGGCGGCAGGTTCTCGCCGAAGCTCGCGAAATACGTGCGCATGTTTTCTTCGACCGCCTGGGCGATCGTCATCGTGCCGCTGCGGATCGGCCCCTTCTCGATCGGGCTGTCTGGAACATCGGAGCGAAGCTCGGCATCGATGATTTCGCGGGTGATGACATCCTGTGGATAAAGCGCCATCAGGCGGCGGATGAGGTTTTCCAGCTCGCGCACGTTGCCCGGCCAGGCATAGGCCTTCATCAGTTCCAGCGCCTCCTGATCGAAACGCTTGGAGCCGAGACCCTCCTTTTCAGCCTGCTGGACGAAATGGCGGACGAGGTCGGGGATATCCTCCGCGCGGTCGCGCAACGGCGGCAGGCGGAGCGGCACGACGTTGAGGCGATAATAGAGATCCTCGCGGAAGAGGCCCTGGTTGATCGCCTGCTTCAGGTCCTTGTTGGTCGCCGCGACGATGCGCACATCAGTGCGGATCGGCGTGCGGCCACCGACAGTCGTATATTCGCCCTGCTGCAGCACGCGCAGAAGGCGTGTCTGAGCATCCATCGGCATATCGCCGATTTCATCAAGGAACAGCGTGCCGCCTTCCGCCTGTTCGAAACGGCCGGTGGAGCGGGTCTGCGCGCCGGTGAATGCGCCTTTCTCGTGGCCGAAAAGCTCGGATTCGATAAGATCGCGCGGGATGGCCGCCATGTTGATGGCGACGAAGGGGCCGTTGCGGCGCTTGCCGTAGTCATGCAGTGCGCGGGCGACCAATTCCTTGCCGGTGCCGGATTCGCCGGTGATCATCAGCGTCAGGTCCGTCAGCATGAGACGAGCGAGAACGCGGTAGATTTCCTGCATCGCCGCCGAACGGCCGACGAGCGGCATGCCATCCTGTGTGTCGTCGTCGAGCTTGGCGGGTTTTCTCTTCGGTTCGGCGAGCGCCCGGCTGATAATGCCGATCAGTTCGGTCAGGTCGAAAGGCTTCGGCAGATAGTCATAGGCGCCTTTTTCCGATGCCTTGATCGCCGTCATAAAGGTGTTCTGCGCGCTCATGACGAGAACTGGAAGGTCCGGCCGCGCCTTCTTGATGCGGGGCAGAAGATCGAAGGCGTTTTCATCAGGCATGACCACGTCGGTCACGACGAGATCGCCCTCGCCGGCCGACACCCAGCGCCACAGCGTTGCGGCATTGGAGGTAATGCGCACATCATAACCGGCGCGGCTCAAGGCCTGATTGAGCACCGTGCGGATGGCCGCATCGTCATCTGCAACGAGGATCGTAGCTGTCATCTATTGGGTCCTGTCGAGCTTGCAATACCGGCATCATCAAGCGAGGCATCCTTGGAGGCCGGCATGAGGACGCGAAAAATCGTGCGGTTGTTCTGACTGTCGCATTCGATGATGCCGCCATGATCGCCGATGATCTTGGCAACGAGGGCAAGGCCGAGACCGCTGCCATTCGTCTTGGTGGTGATGAAGGGGTCGAAAAGATGCGGCAGCAGGTCCGTCGGCACGCCGGGACCATTGTCGATAACGCAGAATTCCAGCGGCAGCGAGATTTTCTCGCGCGTGCCGGCGACAGACAGCCGGATGCCGGGACGATAGGCCGTCGTCAGGATGATCTCGCCATCCTGGCGATCGCCGACGGCCTCGGCGGCATTCTTCACGAGATTGAGGAAGATCTGAACGAGCTGATCGCGATTGGCGTAAACGGCCGGCAGCGACGGGTCGTAATTCTCGGTCACGCGGATATTGCGAGCAAAGCCTGCCTTGGCGACGGCCTTGACGTGGTCGAGCACGGAATGGATGTTGACGGGCACGCGGTCGACCGGCCGTTCGTCGGAAAACACTTCCATGCGATCGACAAGCGAGACGATGCGGTCCGTCTCGTCGCAGATCAGCCGGGTCAGCGCGCGGTCGTCATCGATGACGGACTGTTCGAGAAGCTGGGCGGCGCCACGAATGCCGGAGAGCGGGTTCTTGATCTCATGCGCGAGCATGGAGGCGAGACCCGTGACCGAACGCGCAGCAGCACGATGCGTCAGCTGCCTGTCGATCTTGTCTGCCATCGACCGTTCCTGGAAGACGATGACCACCGAACCCGGCTCGGTCACGACGGGGGCCACATAGAGATCGACGAGCTTGTCCTGACCGAGGCGGGGCGAGCTCAGGTCCACCCGGTATTCGTTGACCGGCGCCTTGCGTTCGCGCACCTGATCGATGAGCGCCAGAAGCGGGCTGCCGAAGGGAATGAAAGTCGAGATGCGATAGCGGGAAAGATGAGCAGCACTGGCGCCGAAGAAGGCTTCCGCCTCCCAGTTCGCAAAGACCATGAAGCCGCCCTCATCCACCATGACGACCGGGTTCTGGATGGCGTTCAGCACTGCCATGGCGACAGCATTGACCGCATTCTCGGATGAAGGTGTGACGTCTGCGCTCATGCCGCCTCCCGCCGTTCAAATGCATCTGCGGCCATCGCATCGCCGAAGCGGGCGATGACATCGTCAGGATCGCGCGATGTCATGATCGCACCCTTTTGTTCGCTGGGCAGATCCGGCGCAAAGCGCTGCAGATACCAGCCGAGATGTTTGCGGGCATGCCTGACGGCAACGGCCTCGCCATAGAATTCCAGCATCATGCGATAATGCTCGACGGCAATTGCGGCGATCTCCTCGCGCGATGGTTCCGAAGCGCCGGCAAGAACGCCGGCGTGCCAAGGCCTGCCCTGGGAGCCTCGGCCGATCATGACGGCATCGGCGCCGGAGCGGCGCAGAATCTCCTGCGCATCTTCAGACGTCTCGACATCGCCATTGGCAATCAACGGCACGGAAATGACATCGCGTACGGGCCGGATCGCATCCCAATCCGCCCTGCCCTCATAGAACTGCATGCGGGTACGGCCGTGGATGGTGACGAGCTGTATGCCTGCCTCTTCGGCACGGCTGGCAATGTGAGGGGCGTTGATGGAGTTCTCATCCCAGCCGAGGCGCATCTTCAGCGTCACGGGGATATCGACTGCCTTGACGGTCGCCTCGATGAGCTCAAGCGCGTGATCGGGATCACGCATCAGCGCCGAACCGGAATAGCCGCCAATGACCTTCTTGGCCGGGCAGCCCATGTTGATGTCGATGATATCGGCGCCATGATCGGCCGCGATCTTGGCGGCTTCAGCCATCCAGTGTGCCTCGCGGCCGGCGAGCTGAACCATGTGCGGACGAAAGCCGGCAGCCTGCAGGCGCGACCAGGATTCGGCGGTATCGTTCACCAGTTCCCGGCTTGCCACCATTTCGGTGACGACGAGGCCCGCGCCATAACGCCAGGCCAGCTCGCGGAACGGCATGTCCGTCACACCCGACATGGGCGCAAGCACAACGCGGTTCCGCACGGACACGGGTCCGATTCGGAAAGGCGCTGCGAGATCCTTGGAAATCAAATGATTATCTTTCAGGCACACCATGTAACTGCATTATTTTTAGCCATAGTTCTGCGGCTTGCCAAGAGGGTCGAGACCGAATTGATATTTTTTGGGCAAATGCTGGAAAAGGTCCGAGCAAGACGATAGAGCAACTGACATCCATTCCGCGTATTTCAGGGATTTATGCTGCAAATGCATACTAAGCAACCGATATCGGCTGGAATTGTCGTCGTTGCGGCGGGCCGCGGCGAACGCGCCGGATCGTCAGAGGAAGGCCCCAAGCAGTACCGGATGGTCGGCGGCAAGCCGGTTATCGTTCATACGCTTGAAAACTTTATGACATGGGAATCAGCGACGCACATCGTCGTCGTCATCCACCCCGATGACGAAGCACTCTTTGCAAGAGCGTTCCGGCACATCATCTCCGCAACGCCGATCGAGACGGTTCATGGCGGTTCCACAAGGCAGCAATCCGTGCTGGCCGGCCTGCGGCACCTCAAGGACAAGGGCGTCAGCCATGTGCTGATCCATGATGCGGTGCGCCCCTTCTTCGATCACCAGCTTCTCGACCGGATCGCCGATACGCTTTCGGCGGGTGCGCCCGCAGTCCTTCCGGCAACGCCGGTCGCCGACACGCTGAAGCAGGCAGGAAGCGATGGGATCGTGGTCAAGACCATCCCGCGCGACCAGCTCTATGCGGCTCAGACGCCGCAATCCTTCGACTTTGCCACCATCCTCAACGCGCATGAGAAGGCCGCCGCCAGCGGCAGGACGGATTTCACCGACGATGCGTCGATCGTCGAGTGGCTCGATATCCCCGTGACCGTCATCGAAGGCGCACCTACCAACGTCAAGCTGACAGTCCGGAGCGATATAGCCATGGCCGACGACAAGCTGTCGGGCGAGCGTGTTCCCGATGTGCGCACCGGTAACGGCTATGACGTGCATCAACTCGAGCCCGGCGATGGCGTGACGCTCTGCGGCGTTTTCATTCCGCATGACCAGAAGCTCAAGGGCCATTCGGATGCCGACGTCGCGTTGCATGCGCTGACGGATGCGCTGCTGGCCACTTGCGGTGCCGGCGATATCGGCGATCATTTCCCGCCGTCCGATCCGCAATGGAAGGGTGCGGCCTCCCGCATCTTCATCGAACATGCCGCAAAGATCGTGCGCGATCACGGCGGCACCATTACCAATGCGGATGTCTCACTGATTGCCGAAGCGCCGAAGGTCGGGCCGCATCGCGAGGTCATGCGCGCCAATCTCTCCGAATTCCTCGGCATCGACATCGAGCGCTGCTCGGTGAAAGCCACCACCAATGAGACGATCGGTTTCGTCGGCCGCCGCGAAGGTATCGCGGCGATCGCAACCGCGACCGTCGTCTATGGAGGCAGAAAGCGATGAGCCTGTTTCCTGCTGACATCACTGCGATGGCGGAAAGCATCATCCGCGATTTCACGCATGCCGGCCTGATGGTCTCGACGGCGGAATCCTGCACCGGCGGCCTGATTGCCGGTGCGCTCACGGAAATCTCCGGATCGTCGGCCGTCATCGACCGTGGTTTCGTGACCTATACCAACATTGCCAAGATGCAGATGCTCGGTGTGCAGGACAAAACGCTCGGCGACTTCGGCGCGGTTTCTGAGGAGACGGCGCTGCAGATGGTGCATGGCGCCCTCTTCCGCTCGCGCGCCGAGCTGGCGGTAGCCGTGACAGGCATTGCCGGCCCCGGCGGCGGATCGCCGGAAAAGCCTGTCGGGTTGGTACATCTTGCGGCGAAATCACGTTCGGGTAAGCTCGTCCATCGTAAGATGCTTTACGGCGACATTGGCCGCACGGAAATCCGCCTGGCAACAATCCGGACTGCACTTCAAATGGTTATTGAAATTGCGTGATATTGAGTGAAGGAACAAAAGGCAGGAATTTCGGTTTCTGCCGCGTGTAGGCAAGAGCCGATTTTGAAGGAACGGTCAAATGAGATACTTGGCATGCATCGGTGTCGTCTTGAGCCTCGCCTGCGTTTCGGCGGCTGAAGCACCATCCAACTATCAGGTTTATGGTGGTGTGCGGGTGGATTCCGACCCCGTTCTCCTGCGCAAATACGACCATGCGCTCCGCCGCTGCCAGCCGGAAGCGCTGGGCTATCGCGGATCGCCTGATACCACCAGTCTGATTTACAATGCGGCGCTCAGAGGCTGCCTCTATCGCTACAGCTTCACCGACCGTGGCTCCTACGCCTATCCCGCGACGCAGATTTTCGACCATTTCTTCGATCGCTGAGTTAAAGCCTTTCCTGGTCAGCTGTAGATCGTCGTCGCCCGTTTTTCGAAGGCGTCCGTGAACATGCGGAAGGCCCTGTCGAACATTGACCCCATGAGCGCGCCGAGAATGCGGCTCTTGAACTCATAGTCGATGAAGAAATCGACCGTACAGCCGCCTCCATCAGCCTCGACGAACCGCCAGCGGTTGTCGAGGTAGCGGAACGGACCGTCAATATATTTGACGTCGATGACGCGCTCGGGCCTGTTGAGCAGGACCTGGGTCGTGAACGTTTCTCGGATCGCCTTGTAGCCGACCGTCATGTCGGCGATCAGCAGCTCCTTGCCGTCACGCTCCTTGCGGTTCTTCACCGAGAGGGCTTCGCAGAGCGGCAGGAATTGCGGATAGCGCTCGACATCTGCGACGAGGTCGAACATTTGGTCGGGCGTGTGCGGCACAGGGCGATGCGTTTCGAATTGCGGCATGAAGCGCAGTTAAGCCGGCACACCGAGAAGATCAAGAAGCGCCCGCATCTGGCGGCGGGATTTCACCTGCAAAACGGGCACATGCGGTCCGTGGGCAGCAATCGCTGATGTCACGCGCGGCGAGAACTTCTTCTCGAAAGTCCAGATGAATTCCAGAAACTGCCAATCGACCTTCTCGATGCAGCCGGGTGCCATTTCCGGGCGTGTGCGGCCGATGTGCTTCAGCCAGCGGGTCACGACTCCCCAGACGCACAGCAGGCGCGGCATCCGGACCCAGATGACGATATCGGTGCGCGGCAGGCGGATATCGAACGTGGAGGGATTGGTGCCATCCATGATCCAGCGCTCGCCGGCAATCCTTTCGACGATCCGCCCACGCTGCTCCTCCCTGCTGCGCTCCACCCAACCCGGCAGCCAGAGAATATCGCGGTCGATCGAGAAATAAGTCAGGTCGAAACTGTGCGCCAGCTTCTGTGCAAGCGTCGACTTGCCGCCGCCCGAACAGCCGATGACCATGATGCGCCTTGCATTGCGGATATGCCCGGCGCCAAAGGCGTCGTCCACATAGTGGATTGCATCGTCGGTTTGCCGTTCCATTGCGAGTACCTTCTTACCCGTTTAAGCAGGCAGCAGGGAAAGCAGTTCGTCGCTCTCCCTGAAGGACTCGAGCGTCAGAACCGGGATGCCACGGCCGTGGCTTGCCAGCATCGCCTCGAATTGCGGCGCCTCTCGCTTTTCGAACGTCCAGATATATTGCAGGAATTGCAGATCGATCTGCTCAGGGCAGCCTGGCGCCATTTCCGGTCGGGTCTGGCCGCGATATTTCCACCAACGACCGAGCACGCCGCGCACTGCAACGCTGCGCGGCGGCCGCCGCCAGAGCACCATATCGGCGCGCGCCAGTCGGATTGGCCATGTGCTCGGGCTGTTGCCGTCCATGATCCAGCGTTCACCTGCCACGGCGTCGCGGATCCGTTGAACGGATTCTTCGCGTGGTCGCAACTTCCAACCGGGCAGCCAGAAGATGTCGCGGTCCATGGACACGTAAGTCAGCTTTAGACGGCTTGCGAGCGCCTGGGCAAGTGTCGACTTACCAGTGCCGGAGCAACCAAAAATCAGGATGCGTTCGGCACGGGGAATGATGGCTGTAGCCTCGGCAATAGAGACCGCACGAATGGGTTCAGGCGACGTCGTCACTTGATGCATGGCAAACTCGCTTTAGACAGGATCGCCTTCGCACGCAGGCTCGACCGCGAAGAACGGCGTGCTTGCTAACTGCTTCGCGTGAACTGGTGATGACAGTCAACCGCACAAAGAAAAACCGCGGCGAAAAGCGCCGCGGTCCCATCAAAAACAAGGGGTAGGCTCTTACTCCGCTGCCATCAGCAGCTTCTTCTCGCGGGCAGCCCTCAGCCGGGCGAAGTCGTCGCCGGCATGGTGGGAAGAACGGGTCAGGGGGCTGGAGGCAACCATCAGGAAGCCCTTGGTATAGGCGACCGTCTCATAGGATTTGAATTCCTCCGGCGTAACGAAGCTCATGACCGCGTGATGTTTGCGGGTCGGCTGCAGATACTGGCCGATCGTCAGGAAGTCGACATCAGCGGTGCGCAGGTCGTCCATGAGCTGGAGCACTTCATTGCGCTCTTCGCCGAGCCCGACCATGATGCCTGACTTGGTGAACATGGTCGGGTCGAGTTCCTTCACGCGCTGCAGCAGGCGGATGGAGTGGAAGTAGCGGGCGCCGGGCCGGACTGTCAGGTAGTTGCCGGGCACCGTTTCCATGTTGTGGTTGAAGACGTCGGGCTTGGCGGCGACGACGCGCTCCAGGGCACCGGGCTTCTTCAGGAAGTCGGGTGTCAGGATCTCGATCGTCGTCAGCGGTGAAGCGGCGCGGATTGCCCAGATCACCTTTTCGAAATGCTCGGCGCCACCGTCTTCCAGATCGTCACGATCGACAGAGGTGATGACGACGTGGCTCAGGCCCATCTGCTTGACGGCTTTGGCGACGTTTTCCGGCTCCGCCATGTCGAGTGCGTTCGGCTTGCCGGTCGCGACGTTGCAGAAGGCGCAGGCGCGCGTACAGATCTCGCCCATGATCATGAAGGTGGCGTGCTTCTTGTCCCAGCATTCGCCGATATTCGGGCAGCCCGCTTCTTCGCAGACGGTGACGAGCTTGTTTTCCTTCACGATCGAGCGGGTTTCGGCGTAACCTTTCGAGGTCGGCGCCTTCACGCGGATCCATTCCGGCTTGCGCAGGACTTCCGTATCCGGGCGATGCGCCTTTTCCGGATGCCGCACACGCTTTACGTCAGGATTGATCGTGTCGAGAATGGTGACCATGTCAGTTCAACTTTCCGCCGCTCCATGCGGCCCGGATTGTCATATTGCGCATCACGCCGTAATTCAAATCTTTCGATCTCAACGGTGATGCGCCTTGTCTTCGCGCCCTATCTTCGAACCAGCCGCGCGAAGAATATCAGCAGGCAGGCGCCGATGAAGCCCGTCACGAAGTAGCCGAACCTTCCGCCGGCTACCTCGATATGGAACTGCGCCAGGATGGCGGTGGCGACGACCGAGCCGACAATGCCGAGCACGATGTTCAGCAGAATGCCGTATCGCGCCTCCATCAGCTTGCCTGCGAGCCAGCCCGCAAGTCCGCCGACGATGATTGCCGAAATCCAGCCGATGCCTTCCATATTTCTTAATGCCCTACGCTATCGCCCTTGCGATCAGCACCACAACGATGGCGCCGACAGTGGCGTGGATGATCTGAACCACCAATGCATTTTCAATGCCCAGCGAAATCCCCAGAGCATTGAACAGAAACCCGCCCACGAACGCGCCGATGATGCCGCTCAGGAGGCACCGTATCAACCCACCCCCGCCGACGACCAGGCTCGCAAGGAAGCCCGCGACCAGACCGATCAGCAGAAAGATGAGAAGCGACTGCGTGCTCATAGACATGATGATTTCCTTTCGTTTTTTCCACCCCGGGAGGGAATGGATTTTCCATCCCGGGCGATAGCGTTACGCCACGCCGGGATAGAGGGCGCACGAGGAAATTATCAAGCGTTCAAAACGCGGCCGTAAGCATCGAGCACGCTTTCCTTCATCGTCTCCGAAATGGTCGGATGCGGGAAGATCGTATGCATCAGTTCTTCTTCCGTCGTCTCCAGGTTCATGGCGACGACGAAGCCCTGGATGAGTTCGGTGACTTCGGCGCCAACCATATGGGCACCGAGCAGTTCACCGGTCTTTTTGTCGAAAATCGTCTTGACGAGGCCCTGGTCTTCGCCGAGTGCGACGGCCTTGCCGTTGGCGCTGAAGGGGAAGCGACCGACGCGGATATCGCGGCCCTGCTCCTTGGCCCTGGCTTCGGTGAGACCGACGGAGGCGACCTGCGGGTTGCAATAGGTGCAGCCCGGGATCTTCAGCCTGTCCATCGGATGAACGTTCGGGAGGCCGGCAATCTTCTCGACGCAGACGACGCCTTCATGCTCCGCCTTGTGGGCAAGAAGGGGCGCACCGGCGACGTCACCGATTGCGTAGATGCCGGGCACGTTGGTCTTGCCGTAGCCATCGATGACGATGAAGCCGCGGTCGATCTTGACGCCGACAGCCTCAAGGCCGATGCCTTCGACATTGGCCTGCACGCCGACGGCCGAAATCATGCGGTCCGCGGTGATCGTCTCGGTCGTGCCGTCCTTCTTTTCGATGGTGGCGGTGATCGAGTTGGCACCCTTCTCCACCTTGGCGACCTTGGCCTCGAGGTGGATCTTCATACCCTGACGCTCGAACTGCTTCTTGGCGAGCGCAGAGATTTCCGCATCCTCGACCGGCATGACCTGGCTCATGATTTCGACAACGGTGACGTCGACGCCCATGGTGCGGTAGAAGCTTGCGAATTCGATGCCGATTGCGCCCGAGCCCATGACGAGCAGAGACTTCGGAAGTTCGTCAGCCTTCATCGCTTCGAAATAGGTCCAGATGAGCTTGCCATCCGGCTCGATGCCCGGCAGCGCACGTGGACGGGCACCGGTCGCGACAATGATGTGTTTGGCGGTGTAGGTGCCCTCGCCCAGCGCGTTCTTCGGCACCGGACCCATCGGCTCCATCGGCTTCTTCGTCGTCTTGGAAACGAGAATTTCGCCGGGCTTGGTGATCTTTGCCTCACCCCAGATGACATCGACCTTGTTCTTCTTGAACAGGAAGCCGACGCCGTTGTTCATGCGGTGTGCGATGCCGCGCGAGCGGGTGACGATCGCCTTGATATCTGGCTTGATCGTGCCTTCCAGCACCAGGCCGTAATCCTTGCCGTGCTGGGCGGTATGCAGGACGTCAGCCGAGCGCAGCAGCGCCTTGGTCGGAATGCAGCCCCAGTTGGAGCAGATGCCGGCGAGATGCTCGCGCTCGACGCAAGCGACCTTGAGGCCGAGCTGAGCGGCGCGGATGGCGGCGATATATCCGCCGGGACCGGAACCGATGACGATGACGTCGTAGGATTGAGCCATTGCTTTCCTGCCTTTGTTACGCTCCCGCGCGGGTCATGAGAACCCATGCGTGCTTCTTGCTGTTGTCGAAGAGCGGCACGGCATTCATGCGCGCCGCTTCGGAAAACCCATTTCTTCCGTAAAGCGACAGAGCCGCTTCGTTATTATCAGCTGTGATCAGGCTGGCCGGTAGCCCAGCTGCCCTTGCGAGCTGATCTTCCAGCAGCCTCTTGCCGATGCCGATACCGCGCATATGGCGATAGACCGCGAGACTGCCAATAAACCAGTGTCCGATCACCGATCTCTGCATCGCCAGCATCGGCTCTATGGCCGGATGTCGTGCTTCGAGATCGCGTATGCCTTCATCCACTTCATAGCCGATCGCCATTCCGGCGATCTCGTCATAGGCCTCGCCGATGACGGCGTTCTTCCAGCCGCCGAGCGCCTCGTCGCTCATCTTCAACCGGCCCCGCTCCAGCGGCGTATCGCTCATGCCGCTGGCGACATCGGCAAACCAGAGCCACGAGGCGAAGCCATGCGAGGCGATATCCGCGAGGATCGCCAGCTCCGAAGCATCCCGACGGGAGGCTTCCCGGAGGGCGAGAAAGGCGGCCATCGTCAGAGACCCAGCATCATCCGCACGATGGGCTCCAGACCTCGACCGAGCGCGCGGGTATTCTCCGCATCGAGGTGAATGCCGTCGATCGGCGTGGTCCTGGCGACGGAATTGCCGTCGAAGAAGCCGCAGCCGAGTTCATCGGCAAGGTCCCGGAAAAGCGTCGGAAGCTTCGCCGATTCCTCGATGCCTCCAGGGAACGAGGCGGCGAAGGGCACATTGCCCGTCGCGCAGATCGCCGGCGGCGCCACGATCAGGATCTCTGGCCCGTCGAATTCAAAGGGCCAGGCATGACTGCGGATCAGCCGCACCAGACGACCAATGCCCTGGCATGCTGCAAAGGCCGAGCCGGCAACCACCGGCTTCATGTCGTTGGTGCCGAGCAACAGGATGACAAGATCGAGCGGCGCATGTGTCTGCAGGACGGTCGGCAGAATGCGTGCGCCGTTGCGATCGCAATCTGCCAGATGGTCGTCAAAGGCGGTGGTGCGGCCGTTAAGGCCTTCCGCAATGACGCGAGCTCCGCTTCCGAGCGTTGCCTGAAGCACGCTCGGCCAGCGGTTCTCATAGGCATGACGGCCGATCGTGTCGGCGTCATAGCCCCAGGTAAGCGAGTCAC
The DNA here is from genome assembly GCA_900468805.1 of Hyphomicrobiales bacterium. Lineage (GTDB taxonomy): Bacteria > Pseudomonadota > Alphaproteobacteria > Rhizobiales > Rhizobiaceae > Rhizobium. The sequence goes on from UEIF01000004.1 coordinate 182,632, forward strand.
CATAGCAAAGAACAGTCTTCGTCATGTCCGCCTCCCGCGTCTGCTCAGACCAGCATGCCCATCGGATTTTCGATGTAGCCCTTGAAGGCCTGCAGCAGCGCGGCGCCGAGAGCGCCATCGACGCAGCGATGGTCGGTCGAGAGCGTCACGGTCATGACCGTCGCAATCGCCATCTCACCATTTTTGACGATGACACGCTGCTCGCCCGCGCCGACTGCGAGGATCGTCGCATGCGGTGGGTTGATGACGGCTGCGAAATTCTTCACGCCCATCATGCCCATGTTCGAGACCGAGGTCGTGCCGCCCAGATATTCCTCGGGCTTCAGCTTGCGATCCTTCGCACGCTTGCCGAGATCACGCATCTCGTTGGAGATGGTCGACAGCGTCTTCTCCTCGGCCTTGCGGACGATCGGCGTGATCAGGCCGCCGGGGATCGAGACAGCCACGCCGACATCGGCATGTTTGTGCTTGACCATGGCACTCTCGGTCCAGGAGACGTTGGCATCCGGAACATCGCGAAGCGCCAGAGCCAGGGCCTTGATGACCATGTCGTTGACCGACAGCTTGTAAGCCGGAGCGCTGTCCTTGCGGGGTGCGGCGTCGTTCAACTGGGCACGCAGCGCCATCAGCGCATCGAGTTCGCAATCGACCGAAACGTAGAAGTGCGGAACGGTCTGCTTGGATTCGACGAGGCGACGGGCGATCGTCTTGCGCATGCCGTCATGCGGCACGAGCTCGTAGGAACCCTGCTCGAAGAGCTTGAGCACGGCCTCGTCCGAAGCGCCCTTCGGAGCGGCAGCGGCCGGAGTCGGTGCAGCAGCCTGCGGGGCAGCAGCGGCCGGAGCGGCCTTGGCAGCACCGCCGGCAGCGGCAGCTTCGATATCGCTCTTGACGATGCGGCCATGCGGACCAGTGCCGGCAACGGCGGAAATATCGATACCGGCTTCCTTGGCCAGACGACGAGCAAGCGGCGAAGAGAAGGCACGCGCGCCGCCTGAGGAAACCGCAGCCGGTGCCGGAGCGGCGGCCGGAGCCGACGGTGCCGGAGCAGCTGCTGCCTCAGCCTTCGTTTCGGCCTGAGCCGGAGCAGCGGCAGCCTTCGGAGCCGGGGCGGCGGAGCCAGCGCCGCTTGCGGCAGCGGCGACATCCTCGCCCTCGCCGGCCAGAACGGCGATCAGGGCATTGACCTTCACGCCTTCGGTACCGGCCGCAACGACGATCTTGGCAACCGTGCCTTCGTCGACGGCTTCGACTTCCATCGTCGCCTTGTCGGTTTCGATCTCGGCGATCACATCGCCGGACTTGACCTTATCGCCTTCCTTGACCAGCCACTTGGCAAGATTGCCTTCTTCCATGGTCGGAGAGAGGGCGGGCATCGTGATATTGATCGGCATCGAAAGGCCCTCCCCTTATTTGTAGCAAACGGCTTTCACCGCATCGACCACTTCGCCGACATTCGGAAGCGCGAGCTTCTCGAGGTTGGCGGCGTAAGGCATCGGAACGTCCTTGCCGGCAATCGTCAGGATCGGCGCATCGAGGTAATCGAAGGCCTGCTGCATGACGCGGGTGGCGATTTCCGTGCCGACGGAGTTCTGCGGATAGCCTTCTTCGACGGTGACCAGACGGCCGGTCTTCTTGACGGATTCGATGACCGTCGGAAGATCCATCGGACGAAGCGTACGCAGGTCGATCAGTTCGACGTCGATGCCGATCTTTTCAAGTTCCGCGACAGCCTTCGTGGCATAGGTCATGCCGATACCGAAGGAGACGACGGTTACATCCTTGCCCGGACGATGGATGCGAGCCTTGCCGATCGGCAGAACGAAATTATCGAGCTTCGGCACTTCGAAGTGCTGGCCGTAGAGAATTTCGTTTTCGAGGAAGACGACCGGGTTCGGATCGCGGATAGCGGCCTTCAGCAGACCCTTGGCGTCGGATGCCGTGTAGGGCATGACGACCTTGAGGCCGGGGATAGCGCTGTACCAGGCCGCATAATCCTGGCTGTGCTGGGCGCCGACGCGTGCCGCAGCGCCGTTCGGGCCGCGGAAGACGATCGGAGCGCCCATCTGTCCGCCGGACATATAAAGCGTCTTGGCAGCGGAGTTGATGATCTGGTCGATCGCCTGCATGGCGAAGTTGAAGGTCATGAACTCGACGATCGGCTTCAGGCCCGACATGGCGGCACCGACGCCGACACCGGCAAAGCCGTGTTCGGTAATCGGTGTGTCGATGACACGGCGTGCGCCGAATTCCTGCAGAAGACCCTGAGTGACCTTGTAGGCGCCCTGGTATTCGGCAACTTCTTCGCCCATGACGAAGACGTTTTCATCGGCGCGCATTTCTTCGGCCATGGCGTCGCGGAGCGCTTCGCGCACCGTCATCGACACCATTTCGGTGCCAGCCGGGATTTCCGGGTCGTTCGGCACGAAAGCCTTGGGCTCGGCTGGGACGGGAGCGGCAGCAGAAGCACTGTTCGTCGGCTTCTCTTCCTGTGCAACCTGCGGAGTAGCGGCCGGAGCCTGCTGAACGGCGGCGGGAGCAGCGGAAATCGCGTCGGCCGATTCGCCGTCCTGCAGAAGGATGGCGATCTTGGCGTTTACCTTGACGTTTTCGGTGCCGGCCGGAACCAGCAGCTTGCCGATGACGCCTTCGTCGACGGCTTCGACTTCCATCGTCGCCTTGTCGGTTTCGATTTCGGCAATCACGTCACCGGAAGTGACCTTGTCACCTTCGTTCTTGAGCCACTTGGACAGCGTGCCTTCTTCCATCGTCGGAGAGAGGGCGGGCATGAGAATATCTATAGGCATGGGTTCCCTCCCCGATTAGAGCAGAATGTCGGTGTAGAGCTCGGACGCATCCGGCTCCGGATCGGACTGTGCAAAATCGGCGCTATCGGCGACGATATCGCGGACTTCCTTGTCGATCGCCTTCAGATCGTCTTCAGTCGCCCAGCCCTTTTCCATTACACGCAGACGGACCTGCTCGATCGGGTCCTGCTCGGAGCGCATCTTCTGCACTTCTTCCTTGGTGCGGTACTTCGCCGGGTCCGACATGGAGTGGCCGCGATAGCGATATGTCAGCATTTCCAGGATGATCGGCCCCTTGCCGGAGCGGCAATGTTCGAGCGCCTCATCGGCCGCAGCCTTGACGGCACGAACATCCATGCCGTCGACCTGGATGCCGGGGATGCCGAAGCCGGAACCGCGCAGCGAATAGTTCGACTGCGCGGTAGCGCGTGCCGTCGAGGTGCCCATGGCATAACGGTTGTTCTCGACGATATAGATGATCGGCAGCTTCCAGAGAGCAGCCATGTTGAAGCTCTCGTAAACCTGGCCCTGGTTGGCCGCGCCATCACCGAAATAGGCGATGGATACGCTGTCATTGCCACGGTAACGGTTTGCAAAGGCAAGGCCTGTTCCAAGCGAAACCTGGGCACCAACGATGCCGTGGCCGCCGTAGAAATGCTTCTCCTTGGAGAACATATGCATGGAGCCGCCCTTCCCGTGGGAATAGCCGTTGCGGCGCCCGGTCAGCTCAGCCATGACGCCGCGCGCTTCCATGCCGGTAGCCAGCATATGGCCGTGGTCGCGATAGGCGGTGATAACCTGATCACCTTCCTTCTGCGCCATCTGCATGCCGACGACGACAGCTTCCTGGCCGATGTAAAGGTGACAGAAACCACCAATGAAGCCCATGCCGTAAAGCTGGCCCGCCTTTTCCTCGAAACGACGGATAAGCAGCATCTCGCGATATGCCTTGAGCTCCTCGTCCCGATCGAAATCGGCGATAGGACCGCCGTTCGATATCTTGCCTGCGGATTTCGCACTGTTTTTGCGGCTGGAAACGGTCGCGGTTTTGCGCAACGCCATTCAACCCTCCCTATGGGTTTATCGGTTCTCAGGTGGCGCGTACCATAGGGAAGAAAAATGACCACAGCAATGCCATAATTGCATGGCTCATATTCGCAGGTAAATTATTGATAAAAAACGAGAATTCTAGATTAACCTAAATTCGGTTAATTGCGGTAGTGATTGTAAATTACAATCTCGTCTGCGCGCGACATATTGAGCTGATACCGCGCCTTTTCGTCGAGCATATCCTTGTCCAGCGAGCCGTCGCTAAGAAGTGCAACCTGCGCTTCGAGATGCTCGCGCCTGGTCTTCAGCACAACCAATTCCTTCTCGCGCGCGATACGTTGACGCTCGAACGCCTCCGTCGCACGCAGACCATAATCACCATGGATGCAATGATAGCCGAAATAGGAGAGGAAGGCGACCGCCATGGCCGGAATGACGAAGCGACCGGTCTTTCTCTTCTTATGATGCTTTGTCCACATACACGCATGCTCTGTAACGCATTACCAATCCCTTCAATTTACCGCGCAGAGATTAACCGTTCATTGACTCAGACTTGACGCAACAAAAAACCCGCGCCAAGGCGCGGGTTCCAAATGCCTGATTCATAAGATCGTATTAGCCGCGAATGATGGAACGGCCGGCATACTCAGCCTGAGGGCCGAGGCCTTCTTCGATGCGGATAAGCTGATTGTACTTGGCAAGACGATCCGAGCGCGACAGAGAGCCGGTCTTGATCTGGCCGCAGTTGGTGGCAACTGCGAGATCGGCGATCGTGGAGTCTTCCGTCTCGCCCGAGCGATGCGACATGACGGCGGTGTAGGCTGCCTTGTGCGCGGTGTTGACGGCGTCGAGCGTTTCCGTCAGCGAGCCGATCTGGTTGACCTTGACGAGGATCGAGTTGGCAACGCCCATGCGGATACCGTCACGCAGACGAGCCGAGTTGGTGACAAACAGGTCATCGCCGACAAGCTGGCACTTCTTGCCGACAAGATCGGTCAGCGTCTTCCAGCCTTCCCAATCGTCTTCTGCCATGCCGTCTTCGACGGAAATGATCGGGTACTTGCCGACGAGTTCGGCGAGGTATTCGGCCATTGCGCCCGGTTCGAGCGTGCGGCCTTCGCCTTCCATCACATACTTGCCGTCCTTGAAGAACTCCGTCGAGGCGCAATCGAGGCCGAGATAGATGTCCTCACCCGGCTTGTAGCCGGCTTTCTCAACCGACTTCATGATGAAGTCGAGGGCTTCCGGAGCGCTCTTCAGGCCCGGTGCAAAACCACCTTCGTCGCCGACATTGGTGTTGTGCCCCTGGGCAGCGAGTTCCTTGCGCAGCGTATGGAAGACTTCCGAGCCCATACGGACGGCTTCACGGATCGAATCTGCGCCAACCGGCAGGATCATGAATTCCTGGAAGTCGATCGGGTTGTCGGCATGAGCGCCGCCGTTGATGATGTTCATCATCGGAACCGGCAGAAGGCTTGCCGAAGCACCACCGACATAACGGTAGAGCGGCAGGCCGGAAGCCTCCGCGGCAGCCTTGGCAACAGCAAGCGAAACGCCGAGGATGGCGTTGGCGCCGAGGCGTGACTTGTTCGGCGTACCGTCGAGCTCGATCATGATCTTGTCGATCTGAATCTGGTTTTCAGCGTCGATGCCGCCGATCGCGTCGAAGATCTCGGTATTGGCGGCTTCGACGGCCTTTTCGACACCCTTGCCGAGATAGCGCTTGCCACCGTCGCGCAGTTCGACGGCTTCATGCGCGCCAGTCGAAGCGCCCGAGGGAACAGCCGCACGGCCCATGCTGCCGTCTTCGAGATAGACATCGACTTCGACGGTGGGGTTACCACGGCTATCGAGAATCTCGCGGGCGATGATATCGGTAATTGCAGTCATGGTTTTTTCCTGCTCGGTGGGTGGATAAATCGTTTGAAACCGTCTTAATCGAAGGTGCGCAAATTACAATGGCAGTTTGCGGCACCCTTCGGCATGCAGTTCCACTCGTCGCTATATTACGATCATGTCAGGCTTTTGACTGTCAGCCTTTAGCGATCGCGTCGAAAGCCAGCAGCTTTTCCAGAAGCCGCGGCATATCCTTGAGATAGACCATGTTCGGGCCGTCGCAGGGCGCGTTATCTGGGTCCTGATGAGTCTCGATAAAGACCCCGGCAACACCGACCGCCACGGCAGCGCGCGCAAGCGTCTCCACGAATTGCCGTTCTCCGCCGGAGGTTTCCCCCTGCCCGCCCGGCTGCTGGACCGAATGAGTGGCGTCGAAGATAACTGGCGCACCGGTGGCTGCCATGATCGGCAGGGAGCGCATGTCGGAGACCAGCGTGTTGTAGCCGAAAGAAGCGCCGCGCTCGCACAGCAGAATGTTCGGATTGCCACTCTGGTTCAGCTTGCCGAGCACATTCTTCATGTCCCAAGGCGCCAGGAACTGGCCCTTCTTGACGTTGATGACGCGGCCCGTCTTGGCAGCAGCCACCAGAAGATCCGTCTGGCGAGACAGGAAGGCCGGTATCTGCAGGATATCAACGACCTTCGCTACTTCGGCGCATTGTTCTTCGCTGTGAATGTCGGTGAGAACCGGAATGCCGAGTTCCTTCTTGAGATCAGCGAATACTTCCAGCCCCTTCTCAAGGCCGACACCGCGTTTGCTCGACAACGAAGAGCGATTGGCCTTGTCGAAAGACGTCTTGTAGACAAGCCCGATGCCGAGCTTGGCGCACAGTTCCTTCAATGTGCCGGCCACCATGAACGCATGGTCGCGGCTTTCCATTTCGCAGGCGCCGGCGATCAGCGACAAGCGGCCGGTATTGGAGAAGGTGACCTTACCGGCGCCCTCGCCGACCGTCACCTGGGAATTGGTATTGGAGATCATGATGTTTCCTCGAAGGCGAAGAGCACGCCCTGGCCGGGCGCGGGCTTCACCAGAATACGGTTGCCCTTGCGTGTATAGGTCACCCCGTTAGCAGCCAAATGCGCTTCTGTCACGGCAAGATCGCCCGCATGGAAAAGGATCGCCCGCCCGCGCAGGCCGCGATCGGTGTCCGGCGTCGCCAGATCGAAATAGGCCTCCAGACCCGCCGGGTTCATCAGACTGATCTTTGTGTTTGCCAGAGGAACTCTCACCCCAAAACCGGTCTCATCTGCGGCGTCGGCTCTTGCCACGCCACGGACGAATTCGCCGAAGGCCGAAGGCTCGGGCGCGGCTAGAACTATCTCGGCAATTCCGGTTACGCCGTTGACGTGAGCTTCGAGCGCGCTGCGGTCAGCAGGGAGCGGATTGACGCGCTCGACGGCGAAGAGAAAGAAATCCGGTGCCCGGAGGTCACCGGCGAAGGCGAGCCGGAAGCCGGCAATGTTCTCCGTGCCATCCGGCATTTTCACGGGACGTTCGAACTGCAACAGAGAACCAGCGCTAATGCCGCCTTTAACGAATCGAGCATGTTCATGCTTTGCATCCGCGGCACTGAAGGCGATAGCAGACAGGCCCTCGCTGCCGCAGCGAAAACGAAAGGCCTGATCGCGGGCTGTGAAGACATTGCCATCACGCGCCGTCCTGTCGCTCTCCTCGACACTGGCGACGCCGAGCGGCTCGAGATAGCTCCTGTCGGCGAAGAAAACGCAGGCATTTTCCGTACCGAAGGGATGGCGCGCATCCGGAGCGACGGTGAAGCCCAGCTTGCCTAACCTCTCGCGTGCAAGGGCGATATCGGTAACCGGCAAAACGAGATGATCGATCGCAAGCGTGTCTTGGGTCATCAGCTACTCTCCAGCAATCACAAGGAGATGTGCTTCAACAAGCCTTACGAAGCAAGGCCGGACGGGCCGGGCGCCGACAAAAATAAAATTCTCAACACAATGGAGAGAAATTTTACGAAAATTTAGCCACTTGCGGAACACATATGGAACATATAGTGTCCGTTCTGGATTTGTTTCAATACTGGGGTCACACGCCGATGCTCACGCGCAAACAACAGGAACTTCTTCTTTTCATTCATGAAAGGATGAAGGAATCCGGCGTTCCGCCGTCTTTCGACGAGATGAAGGACGCCCTGGATCTGGCCTCGAAATCCGGCATTCATCGGCTGATCACGGCGCTCGAAGAACGCGGCTTCATTCGCCGGCTTCCGAACCGGGCGCGTGCGCTCGAAGTCATCAAGCTGCCGGAAGCCTACAGCTCGAGCCTGCAGCCAAGGCGCGGCTTTTCACCAAGCGTCATCGAAGGCAGCCTCGGCAAGCCGCAACCTGTTGCGCCTCTCGCCGCGGCAAAGTCAGCACCTGCGGCCGACAACGGCAATTCGGTTTCCGTGCCGGTCATGGGGCGCATCGCTGCCGGCGTGCCGATTTCTGCAATCCAGAACAACACCCATGACATCACCGTTCCCGCCGATATGCTTGGCTCCGGCGAACATTATGCGCTCGAAGTTCGTGGCGACTCTATGATCGAAGCCGGCATCTTCGATGGCGATACCGTCATCATCCGCAACGGTAGCACGGCCAATCCGGGTGACATCGTCGTCGCACTCGTCGATGAAGAGGAAGCGACGCTCAAGCGCTTCCGCCGCAAGGGCGCATCGATTGCGCTCGAAGCCGCAAACCCCGCTTACGAGACTCGCATTTTCCCGCCGGATCGTGTCAAGGTCCAGGGCAAGCTCGTCGGCCTCATTCGTCGCTATCACTGACCGGTGACGGGCCAACATCTGCGAATGTGTCACTACGCCAGTCATAGGCACGGTGGCGCATCCAGGGCCGTGGCAATGCGTCGAATGTAGCGGCAACCGCAATTCCGCCATCTGTGAAACGAAGCTCGATCGAGCCTGTCTTGCGTAATGTTTCGCCGGTAAAGAGCAGAGCTCCGGATCGGCAGCCGTCAAAACGCAGACGGACAGGGGTGACGACGATATCGGCCGTATCGCAGGCAGGGCCCAGATAGGCTGCATTGTCGATAACCGTCAGTTTCTTTCCATTGCCGAGCATGATGGCGCACCAGGCACCTTTCAGGCACGAGAACCGTGACGGCGACCCGATCGCGACACGTCTCATCGATTCTCTGGCTTCATTCTGTTGATCCCGCGAGAGCTGCAGTCTTTTGCCTTCGGGCGCAGTGGGCCTGTTGGCAGCTTCCAGCATGACTGGCTTCACGTGCTCTTCGATGGTAAGCGCCCGCTGCCATTGTTCGAAAATGAAGGCGGGTGGCTTTTCGCGGTTCGAAGCTATCGCCTCTCCATCGACAACTGCAACGAGGCTACCGTCTTCGGCAATGGCGATGTCGGGCATTGCCTCTGATGGCAGCGCCGCGACAGCAAGCGTGGAGAGAGCGACGATTGCCGTTCCGATATGCCGCAGTCGAGTTCTGAGGAGGGTCAGCAGCAGAAAACCGAAAACGGCCGTCGGGAAGTACCAACCCGGCAAACGGCCCACATCGATATTGCCACCCCAGCTCGATACCGTCTTTGCGATTGTAATCACCAGATCCAGCCCGAAGCCTGCCACATGCCATGCCCAGCCGTCCAGGCCAAAGGGCATCAGCAGCATCGCCAGCATCCCAGCCGGCATGACGATGAAGGAAATCACCGGCATGGCCGCGAGATTTGCCGGCAGGCCATAGGCTGTCAGCCGGTGGAAATGCTCGATCGAAAACAGCGCGGTAGAGAAGCCGCCAATCAGCGACGTCAGGAAAATGCCACCAAAGAAACCGCCGACCACGAAGAGGGGCTTCATGACCGGCAGGTTGGCAAAGACATTCTCCCACATCGGCCGGCCTTTCCAGAGATCGTAGCCGGCGACCAGGGCAAGTGTTGCGGCAAAGGACATCTGGAAGCTCGGCCCCAGCACCTCCGATGGCGAGATCGCAAGGATCACAAGAGCGGATAGCGCCACGTTTCTGAGGCTGATCGATGGCCGGTCAAAGAAGACGGCAACCAGCATGATGGCCATCATGATGAAGGCACGTTCGGCGGAGACGGCAAAGCCGGAGATCAGATAGTAGGCCGTCACCGCCGCGAGCGCACCGGCCGCCGCGATTTTCTTGGTCGGCCACGCCTGGGCAATGCCGGGAAAAAGGCTAAGGACGACGCGCAGGCCGACAAAAAAGATGCCGGCGGAAAGCGCCATATTGAGACCGGAGATCGCGACGATATGGGCAAGGCCGGACTGCCGCAGCGCGTCCGTCGTGTCATCCGAGATCGCCCGTCTCTCGTCGGTGACAAGCGAAGCGGCAAAGGCGCCGGTATCGCCCGGCAGGGTGGAGCGTATGCGATCGCCGATGCCACTCCTGAGGCGATAGAGCCATTCGAGTGTCGCCTCACCGACCGAGCCCGCTTGCTGTGGCTGCAAGGCAAGCTTTTTCGGCGCGCCATAGAAAAAGCCGTTGGCGCCGATGCCGTCAAAATAGGCACTGAAAGCAAAATCATTCAGGTGGGGAAGTGCGGGGCCTGCCGGAGGCGTGAGACGCGCCCTGCCCTCGATGACGTCGCCAAGCTCGAAAGGCTGCGCGGCGCCTCTCACGAGCACTGTAATGCGTTTAGGCGGACGCTTGATCTGCGGCGCGTCTGTTCCGGTGACGTCAAGAATGTAACGCCAGCGCCCCCGCCCGTCGCCTTCGCGGCGCTCGATCCTGCCTGTTACCGTTGTCGTTACGGCTGAATCGAGGATCAGGGTCTGCGCCCGCCATGTTTCGACCTGTGCCGAAAGCATTCCGCCGGCAAAGAGAAGCAGAGCAGAGAGCGTCGCCCGCAATTTCGGCCGGCCATACCCGCAAAGTACGACGGCACCGAGGACGACAAAAAGGCAGAGACCAAGCGAGACAGCCGGAAAATCCGAAGCTGCCAGAAACCAGGTCGCGGCACCCGCACCAAGGAAGACCGGCGAAAAAAGAATGAGGCGACCGTAGCCAGCCTCTTCGACCGCCATGCGGACAGACGATCGGATGTGTCGTTTCGCAACGGCGATCAGCCGCCACTGAAACGGAACCGTAGCCTGCGTCCTTGCCAGTTGCGTCACAATGGCGCGCGGTGCGGCATCGGCAAAATCCATCTTTGCATCAATGGATTGCACATGCCGTTCTGCTGTATCGAACCCCGTCATATTCGCTTGGACCCGCCCCCGGAGATCGGCAGAATGCAACCTCAGATCAAAACGCGCAAACAATAATCGATTGAAATACGAGGAAAATTTGCGGCAGCAAAAATCCAGTCAAATCATGGTGTTCTGATATGCGTGAGGCTCATCGCTGCACTGCCTAAAAGATGATGCCGCGATGCACAAAATGGCGTCACGGTAACTTGGCATTAGCTTCGCGATCATATAGCTATCGCTTAGGACGCTTAACCCTTATGGCGCTTTTGCGGCGCCACCGCCACCCCGGAGGATCAGCATGACGGATCAAAGCGCTACAATCAAAATCGGTGACAAATCAGTCGACCTCGCCGTGCGAAAAGGCACGGTCGGACCAGACGTGATCGATATCGGTGCACTCTACAAAAACACGGCTTCCTTCACGTACGACCCCGGGTTTACGTCGACCGCATCCTGTGAATCGAAGATCACCTATATCGACGGCGACGAGGGCGTTCTGCTGCATCGCGGTTACCCGATCGAGCAGCTTGCCGAGCACGGCGACTTTCTGGAAGCCTGCTACCTGCTGCTCTACGGCGAACTGCCGACCGCCGCTCAGAAGAAGGATTTCGACTATCGCGTCACGCACCACACCATGGTGCATGAGCAGATGAGCCGCTTCTTCACCGGCTTCCGCCGCGACGCACATCCGATGGCCGTCATGTGTGGCTGCGTCGGTGCGCTTTCGGCATTTTATCACGACTCCACCGACATTACCGATCCTCACCAGCGCATGGTCGCCAGCCTGCGCATGATCGCCAAAATGCCGACGCTTGCCGCCATGGCCTACAAGTACCATATCGGCCAGCCCTTCGTTTACCCGAAGAACGACCTGGACTACGCGTCCAACTTCCTGCGCATGTGCTTTGCCGTTCCTTGCGAAGAATATGTCGTCAATCCGGTGCTCGCACGCGCCATGGACCGTATCTTCATCCTGCATGCCGATCACGAGCAGAATGCTTCGACCTCGACGGTTCGTCTCGCCGGCTCCTCGGGCGCAAACCCGTTCGCCTGCATCGCCGCCGGCATCGCCTGCCTCTGGGGCCCCGCTCACGGCGGCGCTAACGAAGCAGCCCTCAACATGCTGACGGAAATCGGCACTGTCGACCGCATTCCGGAATATATCGCCCGCGCCAAGGACAAGAACGATCCGTTCCGCCTGATGGGCTTTGGTCACCGCGTCTACAAGAACTATGACCCGCGCGCCAAGATCATGCAAAAAACCACGCATGAAGTTCTCGGCGAACTCGGTATCAAGGACGATCCGCTTCTCGAAGTCGCCATGGAACTGGAGCGCATTGCGCTGACCGACTCGTACTTCATCGAGAAGAAGCTCTATCCGAACATCGACTTCTACTCCGGCATCACGCTAAAGGCCCTGGGCTTCCCCACGACCATGTTCACCGTGCTCTTCGCTCTCGCCCGCACCGTCGGCTGGATCGCGCAGTGGAACGAAATGATCGAAGATCCGGAACAGCGTATCGGCCGTCCGCGCCAGCTCTATATCGGCGAACCGAAGCGCGACTACGTGCCGGTTTCCAAGCGCTAAGCGCTGACTTCATAGACAAAAGAAAACCCGGTCAGGAATGGCCGGGTTTTTTGTTGGCTAGAACATCAAGCAATATTTGCGCCGCATGCTCGCCAGGCGGCCTTTCCGTCTGCATACGCTGCCAGATGAGATCGTAGCCTTCCTTCACCGCCTTGAGCTGGTAGGTGTCGGCTGACAGCCTCTCCATCCAGCGCGCGAGGCTTGCGCCGCGAACGATGTCGTTCAGATATTCGGGCACGACCGCGTAGTCGGCGATCAGATTGGGCAGTGCGCCGCTCCAGGTCTTGATGCCTGATGTCAGCATGCGCATGATCCAGTCGACCTTGTAGGCGGAAACGACGGGGACATCGGCAAGCGCCAGCTCCAGGATCACGGTGCCGGACGCCGCCATCGCCGCATCGGCTTCGGTGAAAGCTTTCCATTTCGCTTCAGCGCCGACGACGATGTCAGGCTTTACCGCCCAGCCTGCTGTCATTTCTCGCACGAGGGTTTCCCTGTGCGCCACAGTCGGCAGAATGAAGCGCTTCGCACCATTGCGGGCAACGAACTCGTTCGCGGCGGCTTCGAAATAAGGCAGAAGCTTCCTGATTTCGGACGAACGCGAACCAGGGAGGAGCAGGATCGCACCGTTACCGGGCTGCCGGCCAGCACGCAGGCGTCGGGTCTCCAGAAGTGTTGCATCGGCGACGAGACGGTGGCCTACATAGGTGGTCGCAGGTCCGTTGAGACGCCGCATCACCGCCGGCTCGAAAGGAAGCACCGCTAGCACATGATCGACATAGGCGAGCATGCGTTGCGCGCGATATTCCTTCCATGCCCAGACACTCGGACAGACATAGTTGACGACAGGCAGATCAGGCAGCGCGGTACGCACGCGCTTGGCGACGCGGTGTGTGAAATCCGGGCTATCAATGATGAGCAGGATATCGGGCTTTGCCGCAATGATCGCCGCTGTTGATTGCCGAATACGGGAAAACAGCGTCGGCAGCGTCGCCAGGACCTGCGTGATGCCCATGACCGAGAGTTCGGAGAAATCGAAGAGCGACGTCAATCCTTCGGCCTGCAAGCCCTCGCCGCCGACACCGACGAGTTCGATAGGGCCGGAATGGATTTTCTTGAGACCCACGATGAGATCGGCGCCAAGCAGATCGCCAGATACTTCGCCGGCTACGACGGCAATTTTCAACGGCCTGTCGCTCATGCAAGCCCCCATCCAGGCAAGCCTTTGTCGATACCGCAGACAAAAAGACCATTCTCGTCTGCCGCCTTGATGAGCGCGTCGCGATCAAGCACCAGCGAGCGGCCGGCTTCGATGGCCACTCCTGCAAGCCCGGCGGCTTTGGCGTTGAGCACGGTGGACACGCCAATCGCCGGCAGATCAGCGCGGATATCCTGCTGTGGCTTGCAAAGCTTGACCAGCACGCCGCGCCGGCGTGGCGAAATACGGCCTGCTGATCTCAGGGCCGCCACGCGGTCGAGCATGCTGTCCGTGCCCTCAACGCCCTCAACAGCGACAACGCGTCCGCCGATCGAGACCGCACCCTGCCCGATATCCAGACTGCCAAGCACCTCCGCCGCCTTGCCTGCGCGCGCTATATCACGACGATCCTCTTCATTGGGCGAAACAGCACCAACAGGACCTGCGGTTGCCAGAAGATCCGGGGCAATCTCATGGGCACCCACGACACGCAGACCTCGCCCTTCGATCAGCTTGATCACCATCTGCAGAACGGTATCGTCGCCGCCCGAAAGCAACGTACGGATGGCGGCGGGTACCTTGGTCAGAATGCGCAGCGTCGGCCGCACTTCACGCCACTCCGGCCGGCGGCGCACGCTGCCCGACATGACGACACGATCGATGTGATATTTCTTGAAAAGCCTGTCGAGGGAAGCGAAATCACCGATACCGATCGTGGCGTGATCGAAGCCGTCCCAGCGACGGTCGCCCTCATCCTTCAGGATCACGATAACAGGATTTTCACCAGCCGAACGCGCAGCCTCGGCAACATAGGACGGCAGAAGGCCGCCACCGGCAATGATCGCCAGCCGGCCTTCAGCGGTGTCGCCAGCGGAAACCACAGATCAGCCCTTCTGTCCCCGGCTCGGCGAAGACAGCGCGCGATCGCTCTCGGCGGCGATAAAATCGAGGATCTCGACTACCTGCTCGCAATCGGCATATTCGTCGCGAATCTGGGCCGCATTCTCGCGGATCGAGCCGGCACCCTCGAAGATCGCCTTATAGGCACGGCGAACCGTGTGAATGACGGCGCGATCGACGCCGGCGCGCGTCATGCCGACGACATTCAGGCCGCTCAGAATGCCGGGATTGCCGTTCAGCATGCCGTAGGGAATGACATCGTAACTCACGGCCGAGAGCCCCCCGACGAAGGCAAATTTGCCGACTCGGGTAAACTGATGCACTGCCGCGCCGCCGCTGATGATTGCGTGATCGCCGACGGAAACATGGCCGGCCAGCATGACATTGTTCGACATGATGACATGGTCGCCGACCCGGCAATCATGGGCGACATGCGAATAGGCCAGGAAGAGACTGTTGTCGCCGATGACAGTCGAGCCGCCATGTTCGACGGTGCCGGTGTTCATCGTAACGCCCTCGCGAATGGTGCAGTTGCGCCCGATGATCAGCGACGTGTCGACGGCGCTGTGACGGGCGCTCTGCGAGTCGCCACCGATAACGGCCGAAGGAAATATACGCGTACCGGCGCCGACGGTCGTCAGACCAAGAACAACCACGTGACTGATCAGTTCCACATTGTCGTGAAGCGTGACCTTGGGGCCAACATGGCAAAACGGGCCGACCACCACGCCTTCACCGACCGTGGCGCCGTCTTCGACCACGGCCGTCGGATGGATCCTGGCGCTTTCGGCGATCATGCTCATGCGTTGTCCTTGCGTACGATCATCGCGCCGATATCGGCCTCGGCGACAAGCGCGCCGTCGACCTTTGCGTCGCAATGGAATTTCCAGATATTGCCGCGTTGTTTTATTTTCTGCACGTGAAATTCAACACGGTCGCCCGGCACGACCGGCTTGCGGAAGCGGGCATTGTCGATCGTCATGAAATAGACGAGGTTGCCGGTCTGGCCTTCTTTCTTGGCGCAGATCGCACCCGCCGTCTGTGCCATGCCTTCGACCAGCAAAACGCCCGGCATGATCGGCGCGTCAGGGAAGTGGCCGGAAAAATGCGGCTCGTTGACCGTCACATTCTTGATGCCCACGGCGGCGTTGTCACCATCGATATTGACTATCTTGTCGACCATCAAAAATGGATAGCGATGCGGCAGCAGCTTCATGATTTCCATGATGTCGGCCGAAGAAAGCGTGGCGGCTGTAGCTTCAGTCATTCTTGCCTCCCTTTTTTCCGCGCGCTCCCGATTTTGCCAAGAGCTGTGTAGCATATTTCAGGTAGTCATTTAGCGGACGTGCCGGTATTCCGCCATAGCGGCCGCCAGCAGCAAGATCGGTCATGACACCACTTTTTGCAGCGATCTGCGCGCCATCGCCAATGGTGATATGTCCCTTGAGGCCAACCTGTCCACCGATCTGCACACCATCGCCGATGATGGTGCTGCCGGCCATGCCGACCTGCGAAACGATGGCGCAATGGCGACCGATACGGACGTTGTGGCCGATCTGCACCTGATTGTCGATCTTGGTTCCTTCGCCGATGACGGTATCGTCCATGGCGCCGCGATCGATGGTCGTATTGGCGCCGATCTCGACGTTGTCCTGGATGATGACGCGACCGATCTGCACGATCTTGATCATGCCGCGCGGGCCTGGTGCATAACCGAATCCATCCTGGCCGATACGGACACCATTATGGATGATGACGCCGTTACCGATGAGCGCACAAAGAATGCTCGCGCCCGTCGCGATCGAACCATTGCGGCCGATCTTGACGTTGGGACCGATGACCGAGTGAGCGCCGATACGCGTGCCCTCGCCGATCTCCGCGCCGGGGCCGATGATCGCCAGCGGCTCGACGATTACACCCTTCTCAAGCCGCGCCGTCGGATCGATGACGGCGCTCGGCGCTATCTCGGTCTCGCCGGACGAAAACGTCACCGGCTTGAGAGCCGCGGGATAGAGAAACCCACCGGCCATCGCGAAGGCAGCATGCGGATTGGAGGAGATCACCACAGGGATATGCGGCGGCACCAGCTCAGAGAGCGCCTTGTCGCAAATTACGGCCGAAGCCTCGCAGGTCAGGAACTCGTCCCTGTTCCGGCGAGAGAGGATATAACAGATATCCCCGGCCTGCGCCCTGGCAATAGGTGAAACCGACCGGATGATGACATCGCCATCAGCGGAATTGCCAAGCTCTGCCCCAAGAAATTGCGCCAACTCAACGAGTCTCACGCCTTCATGGGGCAGAAAAAAAGTATTTTGCTCCATCGGCAAAACTCCAGAACGGAATTGAAATTTACAGTTCCGGACTGCCGATATCAGAATTGGTTGTTAATGCCAAACTTGAAGCGTTGAGTCTTGTCGAAGTCTTCCTTCACGACCGGGATCGCATAGTCGACGCGGAGGGCGCCGAAGGGCGACTGCCAGATCAGACCGAGACCGACCGACGCACGCAGAGAGGAACCGTCACCTTCTTCAGTATCCGAACCGAGAAGCTCGACATCATTGCCGAACAGCGTGCCGGCATCTGCGAAGACTGCGCCGCGCAGGTTGAAGTCGCGCGGGAAGCCCGGCATCGGGAATGTCGCTTCAGCAGAAGCGGTGAAATAGGTCGTACCACCGAGCGGATCGTCCGGGTTGGTGATGCGCGGGCCGATACCCTTGTTTTCAAAGCCGCGAATATCGGAATTGGTCAATGTGAACTGGTCGAAGACGTTCAGGTGATCGCCGAAGCCGACAACATAACCTGCCGATGCCGAGAGCGAACCGATGATATCGGCATCGTCAGCAAGCAGATGGTAGTAACGAGCCTTACCGTAGATCTTGTAATACTGCGAGTCGCCACCGAGACCGGCAATTTCCTGCGTTGCGGTCGCGTAGATACCTTCACGCGGCAGGACGGTGTCGTCCAGCGTGTTGTACGTCAGCGTCTGCGAAATGGAAGAGCGAGTCCACGGGCTTTCATCGACGAGATTTTGATAGGTAGCCGACAAATCACTCAGATTGCTTCCGCTGGAATCGTACTTCATCTGCTTGTAATTGTAGCGGAAAGTGGTCGCCAGATCTTCCGTGATCGGCGCAGTAACGCGCAGAACGCCGCTGGTTTCTTCGTAATCGTAGTTGTCGTTGCTCGACGTCTCGCTGTGATTGACATCGAAACCGGCGGCAAGACGATAGCCGAGGAAGTAGGGCTCGGTGAAGTTGATGCCGTAAGCGCGCGAGCCTTCCTGACCGCCACCAGCCGAAACGCGGATGTACTGACCGCGGCCGAGGAAGTTCTTTTCTTCGATCGAGGCTTCGAGCAGCAGGCCGTCGCCGCCAGCAGCATAACCGGCGCCGATACCGAACGAACCGGTCGACTGATCCTGCACGTCGACAACGATGACGACGCGGTCAGCAGAACTGCCCGGCTGGGTCGAGATATTGACGGCGGAGAAGTAGCCGAGCGCTTCAAGACGGCGCTTTGCGCGGGTGATCATCTGCTGATTGAAGGCGTCGCCTTCGCTGAGATCGAATTCGCGGCGGATAACGTAATCGCGCGTGCGGCTGTTGCCGCGGATTTCGATACGCTCGACATAGGCGCGCTCGCCCTGGTCGACGAGGTATTCGACGCCGATCGTGTTGTTGTTCAGGTCGCGGTTACCGCGCGGGGTAACGCGCGCAAAGGGATAACCGGCCGAAGCAACCTGATCCGAAATCGCTTCGATGGACTTCTGAACTTCCTTCGCGTTGTAGACCTGGCCTTCGTGGGTTCTGACCAGCCCCTGCAGCTGCTGGGCATCGACGCCTTCAACGGTCGACTGGACGGTAACCGCACCAAAGTCGTAGCGCGGACCTTCCTCGATGTTGAAGGTCAGCGTGTACTTGTTCGTCGATTCGTCGAAAGCCGCATCGGAAGAAACGATGCGCATGTCGGCATAACCGCGATTGTAATAGAACTGGCGCAGCGCGTCTTCGTCAGCGTGCAGCTTGTCTTCGTTGTAGACATCCTTGCGGGTCAGGAACGAGAGGAAGTTCGAACGCTTTGTCTGAATGACCGCGGCGAGACGGCCGGCGCTATAGGCTTGGTTGCCAACGAAATTGATGGCATCGATCTTGGTACGGTCGCCTTCATTGATAACGAAAGCGAGATTGACGCGGCCTTCGCCGAGCGGAACGACCTGCGTCGTCACTTCGACTTCGCTGCGGCCAGTAGCGGCATAGGCTTGCTTGATCGCCTGGATATCAGCCTGGATCTGCGCGTCGCTGTAAGGACCAGCGGCATGCGTCTGGACGACGGCTGCCAGCTTGTCATCCTTGACCTTGCGGTTGCCGTTGAAGACCACCTGGTTGACGAGTTTCGCTTCCTGGACGTCGACGACGAGGGTGCTGCCCGAAACCGAGATCTTGACGTCGGAAAAATAACCGGTGCCGTAAAGCTGCTTTACGGAGTCGTCGATATCGGTGTTGGAGAAGCTCTTGCCGGGAGCAATGGTGATGTTCGACCGTACAGCCTCAGCACCGACGCGGCTTGCACCACGGACATCTATCCGCTGAATGACAGCAGCTTCCGCAGCCGTAGCCGAAACGAAAGTCAAAGCACCTGCGCCAGAAGCAACAACACCAGCAGACAGCGCAATCGCCGATACTGCGTTCAAAAACCTTGAACCAGCCTTCATTTCACCCATTACCTTTGTTTCCCTCGTCTCCGGCCCCGGGAGCCCCCGATTCCGGCCACGTGTGTCGTTTTACCCGCTTTTGACATACAAGCAAGGGAGCTCGTTAATTTCTGTTTACTTCATTTCCAAGCGTGACCCATTCGCCACTACAGCTTTGAAACATCGTAAATAAACAGTAATTTTTCCTCACTTTTACGCGCTAGCCAATGAGCGCGCTAATGTCATTCCAGGTGGCAAAAACCATTAATGTAAGTACCATGGCCAGACCAATGCGAAACGCAATTTCCTGAGCCGAAGAACCCAGCGGCCTTCCCCTAATCGCTTCCACCGCATAGAACATCAGGTGGCCGCCATCAAGTACCGGAACCGGCATCAAATTCAGCAATCCAATCGAAACTGACAAAACCGCAGCGAGCTGCAGCAACGCACCTATTCCAAGCGTAGCCATCTGGCCCGAAGCTTGCGCCACGCGGATCGGACCACCCAATTGGTCGGCTTTCATCGATCCATTGAGCAGATTGCCGATATATTTGAAGGTGCCGGTGACGATATGCCAGGTCTGGGTCACGCCTTCATGCAGCGCTTGCAGGGGCGTATAGGTCTGCAGGCGGAAGTGGCCGACCTCTTCGTTCGTGACGATACCGATCAGGCCGATCTCGATCTTGTTGCCAAACTGGTCGGTGATGTCGGTGCGCTGCGGCACCATCGGCAGGTCCATCTTTTCGCCGTTACGCTCGACGCTCACGACAATATTCTGGTTCGGACGGATGCTGACATAGCGGCGCACGTCGTCGAAGGTCTGGACCTTGGTGCCATCGATGGAGACGAGCAGGTCGCCGGGCAGTACGCCGGCTGCGGCGGCAGCGCTATCAGGCTTCACTTCGGCAACGACGGGATCGGACACCGTGCGGCCATAGATCGCGAAAAGAACAGTGAAGATGGCAATGGCCAGGATAAAATTGGCGATCGGGCCGGCTGCGACGGTTGCGGCACGCTTCCACAGCTTTGCGCCTGCAAAGGAACGCTCCCGCTCTTCGTCCGTCATCGCGGCAAGCCTGTCGGTATCGGGCTTGCTGGATGCATCCTCATCGCCGAAAAAGCGCACATAGCCGCCGAGCGGGATCGCCGAGATCTTCCAGCGTGTTCCGTGGCGATCGGTGAAACCGGCAATCTCCGGGCCGAAGCCGACGGAAAAGGCGAGAATACGGATACCGCTCCAGCGCCCCACCAGATAGTGGCCCATCTCATGCACGAAGACGAGCAGCGACAGCACGATGACGAAGGGGACGATATAGCCCGTCAAAAAACCGAATATGCCGGTCACCGCTTCCATGATTTCTTTCTTCTATCTGGCCGTAATGATCAAAGGCCGAACAATGCCGCACCGAGCGACGTCGTTCCGCCGCCCTTTATCAGCGAAAAAAGGCCAGCAAGCAAGAACGCTGAAAAACAGGCGAAAATCAGTCCATCGACACGGTCCATGACGCCACCATGCCCCGGAATGAGACGGCTGGAGTCCTTCACACCGAATTTTCGCTTGATGAAACTTTCGAAAAGATCGCCTGACTGGCTGAAAACGGACAGGACGAGCGCAATCACCGCGGCGCGATCCAGGGCTTCCGGAATCAGAAAGTGGACAATGACGGCTCCGGCAATGACGGCCGAAATGGCCCCGCCGACCGCCCCCGACCAGGTCTTGCCGGGCGATATGCGGGGAGCAAGCTTTGGACCGCCAACCGCACGCCCAATGAAATAGGCGAGAATATCGGTCGCCCAGACGACGGCGAAGATGAAGAGCATCGCGTAGAGGCCAAACGTCTCATCGCCGCGAATCGCCGCAAGCGCCAGCCCGGTGCCGCCGGCATATAAAAGCCCCGGCGCGAACCACCGGCTGGCACGATGCAGGAAGATCATGGCAATGCCGACCGCGGTCAGGGCGATCAGCATTCCGAGCGCATATTCGAAGGCCCCGGCGAGAACGAGCACCACAACCAGCACCTCGCCGACCCAGCCGAGCACGTTGGTGACGGGGTCGCGCACGATACCCGTAATCGTCGACCATTCGTAATAGATCAGAAGCGCGATTGCCGCCGCCAGGATGCGGAAGATGAAGCCGCCATACCAGGTGGCGGCAAGAACGATGATTGCGAGAATCAGACCTGAAACGATGCGGAGCTTCAGTTCCTGCTTCATCAGGTGTTCACAGCCGCAGCCTGCGCGGAGAGACCGCCGAAGCGGCGATCACGCGAAGCAAATTTCTCAAGCGCCGACAGGAAGAGCTCGCGGCTGAAATCCGGCCAGTATTCCGGCAGGAAAACGAACTCCGAATATGCGGCCTGCCACAAAAGGAAGTTGGACAACCGCTCCTCGCCGCTGGTGCGGATGATGAGATCGGGGTCGGGGATGCCGGCTGTGTCCAGCCGGGCGTTGATCAGCGCCGGCGTGATATCCTGCGACCTTAAGCGCCCCTCCTCCACATCCTTGGCGAGGCTCATCGCAGCGCGGGCGATCTCGTCGCGAGAGCCATAGTTGAAGGCGATGACGAGTGTCAGCGCCGTATTGGCCCTGGTCGTCTCTTCGGCTTCAAGCAGAAGCTTGAGAATATCGCTACGCAGGTTGACGCGGTCGCCGATCACCCTGATGCGCACATTCTGCCGATGGAGTTCGGCGAGATCGCTGCGGATGAAGGCCTTCAGCAGGCCGAGGAGATCGGTAACCTCGGCCTCCGGGCGACGCCAGTTCTCCGACGAGAAGGCAAAGAGCGTCAGGTATTTGATGCCCAGATCGCCGGCAGCGCGCACAGTCTGGCGAACGGTCTCGACCGCCCTGCGGTGTCCCATCGTCCGCGGCAGGCCGCGCTGCTTTGCCCAACGACCGTTGCCATCCATGATGATGGCAACATGTTCTGGCGCAGTCAAAAATGAAGTTTCCGACATTTTCCGTCCGGTCTTTCTTGGCGAGGACGCAAGTATACTAAACTTGCATGATTTCCTTTTCTTTCTCGCCAAGCAAGCGGTCGATTTCCAAAATCGTCTCGTCCGTCATTTTCTGAACGCGTTCCGACTGTGCCCGGCTTTCATCCTGGCCGATTACGCCATCCTTTTCGGCTTTCTTAAGGCCGTCCATACCGTCGCGGCGAACATGGCGAATCGCAACCTTGCTCTTTTCCGAATATTCGTGCGCCACCTTGACGAGCGACTTGCGGCGCTCCTCATTGAGTTCCGGCAGCGGAATACGCAGGTTCTGGCCATCGACGATCGGGTTGAGGCCGAGATTGGATTCGCGAATCGAACGATCCACGGCGCTGACCATGGTCTTATCCCAGACGGAGACGGATAGCATGCGCGGCTCGGGCACGGTGATGTTGGCGACCTGGTTCAGCGGCATGCGCGAACCATAGGCTTCAACCATCACCGGATCGAGAATGTTGGCCGAAGCTCGGCCCGTGCGCAGCGATGCAATGTCGCTCTTGAACGCGGAAATGGCACCGTCCATGCGGCGCTTCAGTTCCTTGATATCGATGCCTTCACTCATGTCTATGCTCCCGTCTCAGAAGATTTGCGCCGGCAACGGCGCAGCTCCCATCAGTTGTCGGATACGATGGTCTTGAGACCACCACCCGTCAAGATTTCAGCGAAACGTCCCTTCTCGTGTATCGAGAAAACAACGATCGGAATGGAATTCTCACGTGCGAGCGCAACAGCGGCGACGTCCATAACGGCGAGGCCTCGATCCAGCACCTCTTTATGGGTCAGATGATCGAAACGCGTTGCGGTCGGATCCTTCTTCGGATCGGCGGTGTAGATGCCGTCTACCTGCGTACCCTTGAAAATTGCCTGAGCGCCCATTTCAGCGGCGCGCAGTGCTGCAGCAGAATCTGTGGTGAAGAAGGGATTGCCGGTGCCGCCGGCAAAAATCACCACCCTGCCCAGCGACAGATGGTAGAGGGTTGCGCGCTGCGAAAAGCTTTCGCAGATTTCCGGCATGGAAATGGCCGACAAAACCACCGTGTCGATGTTCAGCTTGCGCAGCGATGTCGCCAGAGCCAGCGCATTGATGACGGTACCGAGCATGCCCATGTGGTCGCCGGTGACGCGGTCGCCGCCCTTGGACGCAACCGCCACGCCGCGGAAGATGTTACCGCCGCCGATGACGACGCCAACTTCGACACCCATCTGCCGTGCATCGGCGATGTCGGACGCGATGCGGTCCGCCACCGCAACGTCTATCCCGAAGCCCTGAGAACCCATCATGGCTTCCCCGGAAGCCTTGAGTAGAACGCGTTTGTAGATTGGTTCCGACGTCATGTTGGCTCCTCGTATATTGCCGCAGTTGCCCGATACACGAAGGGCATCGCGTTGTCACGCGATGCCCTTCGGTTTTCCCAAATATGGCTGAAAGATCAGCCCTTGGCGACAGCAGCAACTTCGGCTGCGAAGTCGGTTTCTTCCTTCTCGACGCCTTCGCCGAGGAGCAGGCGAGCCATACCGGTGACTTCGATCGGGGCACCGGCTTCCTTTTCAGCGGCCTTGATGGCAGCGCCGACCGTCAGGTCCGGATTGATGACGAAAGCCTGCGATAGAAGAGCGACTTCCTCGAAGAACTTGCGCATGCGGCCTTCCACCATCTTTTCGATGATGGCTTCCGGCTTGCCGGATTCGCGGGACTGCTCGATGAAGACGTTGCGTTCGCGCTCGGCGACTGCGGCATCGACTTCTTCGGCGCGGATAGCCAGCGGATTGGTCGCGGCAATGTGCATGGCAACCTGGCGGCCGATCGACGTCAGAACGGCCTTGTCACCGACCGACTTCAGCGCAACGAGAACGCCGAGCTTGCCGATGCCGTCGCCGGCAGCGTTGTGGACGTAGGTCGCAACGACGCCGTGCTCGACTTCGAGCTTGGCGGCACGACGGAGGGTCATGTTCTCGCCGATGGTTGCGATCGCTTCCTTGATGGTGTCGGCGACCGGCTTGCCGGATGCCGGATAGGTCGCAGCCGAAACGGCTTCGACCGTGCCGTCGGTGGAGAGCGCAACTTCGGCGATGCCGCGTGCGAGATCCTGGAAGGCATCGTTACGGGCAACGAAGTCGGTTTCGGAATTGAGTTCGACGACGACAGCCTTGTGACCGGCGCCGGCGATGGCGACCAGGCCCTCAGCGGCGGCGCGGCCGGACTTCTTGTCGGCCTTGGAGATGCCCTTGGCGCGCAGCCAGTCGATCGCGGCTTCGATATCGCCGTTGGTTTCGGTCAGCGCCTTCTTGCAGTCCATCATGCCTGCGCCGGACTTTTCGCGCAGTTCCTTCACCAGTGCAGCCGTAATCTCGGTCATAAGCTTCCTCTTGTCGGTTCAAGCGGTGGCCCGCAGTACGCGGCGCGGCACCGGATTGAGGCACGAAATGTACCTGTATGTATGACAGCGTTATGAAGACGCGTCCTAACAGAATTCATAGGGGCAAAAGCAGTCGTAGCTTCCGCCTGAAAAGGGCAAGGCCGCCGAACTTCTGAGAGTCGCGAGCGGCCTTTCCCAATCTTCGCAAGCTTTGGCGGAGATTTTACTCCGCCCGCTTTATCAGGCTTCGGTCGCCTCATCGAGCGCCGGCTCGAACGGAGCTTCCGCAGAAGCGCCGAGGTCACGGCCCGATCCGCTCTGCTGACGGGCAATACCGTCGATGGCAGCGCGGGCGATCAGGTCGCAGTAGAGAGCGATGGCGCGCGAAGCGTCGTCGTTGCCCGGGATCGGATAGTCGATCAGGTCCGGATCGCAGTTCGAGTCGATGATGGCGACGACCGGGATGCCGAGGCGCTTGGCTTCGTCGATCGCGATCTTTTCCTTGTTGGTGTCGATGATGAACATCAGGTCCGGCGTGCCGCCCATGTCCTTGATACCGCCGAGGGCCTTATCGAGCTTTTCGCGCTCGCGTTCGAGAGTCAGGCGCTCCTTCTTGGAGTAGCCGGACTGCTCGGAACCGAGGATTTCGTCGAGCTTGCGCAGGCGCTGGATCGAGTTGGAGATCGTCTTCCAGTTCGTCATCATGCCGCCGAGCCAACGCGAGTTGACGTAGTACTGGGCAGAACGCTTGGCCGAGTCAGCAATCAGCTCGGAAGCCTGACGCTTGGTGCCGACGAAGAGAACGCGGCCACCGCGAGCAACGGTGTCGGACACGACCTGCAGGGCGCGCGACAGCATCGGAACGGTCTGAGCCAGGTCGATGATGTGGATGTTGTTACGATCGCCGAAAATGTACGGCTTCATCTTCGGGTTCCAGCGGTGCGTCTGGTGACCGAAGTGGACGCCTGCTTCAAGCAGCTGGCGCATAGAAAAATCAGGCAATGCCATGCCTTGTTACTCCTTTTCCGGTTGAACCTCCGCAAGGCGAACAGCATCCTCTTCGAAGATGCCACCGGGCGGAACCGCCGGATTTCTCCCGGACGATCCCATGCCTTACGTGTGGAATGCGCGTGGCCTTACATTCGATTTCCTGCAAAAGCAAGGCTTACGCCAAAAAATCTGGCGCGAACGGACGAATGAGCCGCGCCTGCGATATATACGCGTTGCCGGCTCAGCTTGCCAGCGTGTTTAGCAGCGAGAGCATGACGCCAGCATCCGGGATCGGCAACACGGCATCGATCTCGGCCGGCAGCAGGCCGGCAATTGGCCCCTTGGTATCACCGGTCGCCGTGCCGAGCGGCCCGCGAAAACCGTGTTTGGTCCAGGCAAGCTCCTGCAGGCGGGCGCTCGCTAGCGCCTCGATCAGACGTTCGGCCATTTCGTCGACGACGATCAGCGGGTGTGCCGAATAGACCGTCGGGCGAGGATAGAGGACGACGGGTTTGGCTCCAGGCCCCGACTGGATGCGGCTCCATCGGTCGGCATCGGCGAGCGCCCATTCAACAAGTTGATTCTCGTAGCCGACAATCATCGGTTCGCCACCGAGCCCGCCTGCCAGATACTGGTCGAACAGCTTGCCTGACGATGGCGACTTGAAACCCATATTGCGGAAGATGGACTGCACTTTGCCGCCATATTGGGCGAGATCATCTGATGTCGCGACATTGCCACTGAACAGGCTGAGCGCGAGACCCGAGAACATGAAGCCCGAATTCGACCGGTTGGGATCGGTCGAGACGATCCGCGCCCGGCCGTAGAGCGTGACGACGCCGAGCTTCGACCAGTCCGTCCCGGCAAGGATGGCGTCGAGCAAGGCCTTCAGGTCGAGCTGGTGATGACCGTCAGTTACCGTCACGAGACCCGATTTGATCAGCCCGTCCACGACCGGCTGCCACGTGTAAACGACAATGGGCGTATTGAGCATGACACGGTCGTCGCGGATCTTCACGCCGCTCTGACGGGCGATATCCACCATGATGGATGAGGAAGGCCAGAGAAATTGCGGGTTCTGCGAGAGCAAGGCCTGCTCGCGCACCATCTCGACCGAGCCGGCAACACGGCTGTCGATCGAAAGGCCGTGGCCTTTGATAGCGCTGACGACATCCGGATCGGCAAGGAAAGCCTCTTTCTCGCCGCCGATGAAGCCGAAAAGTTTTGTGCGTGTGCCAAGCAAGCCCTGCAGCTCCGGCCGGTCGCGTACTGCGAAATAGCCGCCTGTGCCGGCAATGCCGGTGGCGAGCAGTCCAACTCCAAAGGCACGGCGGGAAAGAGCCATCAGCGTCCGATATCCTCTTTGAGCGATGCCTGGATGAGGCGCAGGTCTGTATCAAGTGTGCCGAGCTCAGCATCGACTAGGCTGTCGGCATAATGAACGAAGGCATCTTCGAGCTTGACGAGCACGGCGCGGACATCCTCCAACTGCTGGCGCTCCGGCGCGCGCTTCGCCTCGATCACCGCAAAGCCCTCGGCGACTTCGGCCGCACGCGGCAGATAGTAACTGAGGAAACGGCGCACGGCATTGGCGCTTTCCGGCTTGGCCTCCACCTTGCGGAAGACATCGGCGGCGATTTCAGCCAGGTGGCGCACGCGCGCTGCCGTCTGCTTGTCGGTGATATCGTCTGCGGCCGTCTCCAGCCTTTGCGCCGCGGGAGCGGCACCTTCCAGCAGTTCCCTCGCGAAGGCGACGCGGCCACGGCCGATCGCCTTGACATTCAGGCCTTCGAAAAGCCGGCGCGGCGCCAGCAGGAATACGAGGCCGGCGAAGACGAACATGCCGATGACGACAGCGATCCAGAACGGCATGCCGGCTGTGAACGTGAGGACGGGAACGAGGATGGCCGTTACTGCTCCCGCCACGATCCAGTTGCCATCATTGCCGAGCCAGTTGCGCATGCCGGCCCTAGTTATAACCGCGGGCGGTGCGGAATGCTGCCGCAAGGTCCGACCGACCGTCGAAGACACGCGCCGCCGTCGCCGCCGCCAGATTGGCGAGCTGGGTCTTGTCCGCATCGCCGAAAGTAATGCCGAAGATCGGCACGTGTGGCTCCATCGCGTTCCAATCGCTCATGAAGGCCGCACTTTGATCATCGGATCTGCCATCGGTCATGATGATGATCGCCGGCAGATAATTGCCGAGGTCCCCAGTTTTCGCCATCTGCTGGAGCGCGCGCTCGGCGCAGGCATACATATTGGTGCCGCCGCCGGCATGCTGGCCGGCAACTGCATTGAGAAGCCCCTGCTGCTCCATCGCATCGCCCGAGCCCGAAAAGATATTGCGGACATTGGCATCGAAGGGAATGACGAAGATGCGGTCAGCAGGTGACCACTGCACCAGCACCTTGCTGGCCTCTTCCGGCGTGAACAGGAAACGCATCGCCTCCTGCAGACTCTTCTCGCCGTCTCCCTGCATCGAGCCGGAGAAGTCGAGGCAGAGCGCCGTCAGCGACGGCTTGCGAAGTGCAGCCTGATAAAGCGTGAGTGCCTGGCGGATCACCGTTGGTTCCGGCATGCGGATAGCTGTCACCAGTCTCGTGGGATCGAAGTTCCAGCTCGGCTCCGGCTGCGCAGTCACACTGCCGAGCGGCAGGCGGCGGCCGGTTTCGGCGATCTTCTTCTGGACATCGGGCGAACGTAAATAGGCAAGCAGATCCTTGAAGAAGGTCTGTACCTCGGCGCCGCGGCCATGATCGACGAAACCGATCGGTGAATCCGCCATCGCCACGCCATCGGCGGGATAGATGGCGTAAAGCGGCTCCTTGCCCATGCCTGAAAGTTTGTCGTTGGTTTCCTTGATGATCGCCTCGTAGTTCCACATGGCATCGTAGATCGTGCCCTTGCCAGCGGAATCCGTATAGAGGTCGGCGAGCCAGCCCGAAGAACCGGAGGAGCGCGCAACGCCGGCAAGCAGACTTCGAACGGTGTCCTGGACCGTCTTGTCGTCGAGATCGCCGGGCTCGATCACCGGCTTGTTGCCGAGCGCGCTTGAGAGCATGGCGAGATAGGCGCTGGCCCCTGAATTCGACTGAGTGGCTGATGTCATCAGGAACTTCAGCGAGCCGCTATCCACCGCTGCCAGGATATCCTTCATGAAGACATCCTTTCCGATCCAGCCGAGCTGTTCGGCCTTCGACTTGCGCACACCGAGGATGACGGGCGTCTGCGCCACCGACGTCAGGTCCTTGACCCTGCGCCTTGTGTCGAACATGTCGACCCAGACGCTGGAAGCGGGCCAGACGGCGTCCTGCTCAACGCCCTGATCGCTTTGCAGCGCGAGGCCGATATCGAGCGTGCCCTCATATTTGAAGGAGCAGGTCGCGTGCTTCTCCTTGCAGAATTCCTCGACGATCGGCTGGAGGACGGTGTTTTCCGACCCGGAAACGATCGAGAAGTCAGGGCCACTGCTGAAAGCATCGCAGCCGGCCAGCGCCGCCAGACCAGACAGCGCCAGTGCGGAGACGAATGATCGGATCATGTTTTTGCCGGTCACGCCTGTGTCATCGCCTTCTTGAGGTCGATCGTCAGTTGTTCCATCTGCTGCTCGGCCTCAGCGCGGTTCTTACGGCCCTCCTCCTGGACGCGCAGCACGCCGGTTACGGTATCGATCAGATCCTGATTGGCCTTGGCAAGCGTCTCCATATCAACGATGCCGCGCTGCGACTGCTGCTCGATGGCGATCGCTTGATCCTTCATCATTTCGGAGGCCTGGCGGATCATGTCATTGGTGGCGTCGGTGACCGTCTTCTGCAGATCGAGGGCCGATTTCTGCCTGCTAAGCCCGAGCAGGATGACCATCTTCTGCTTCCAGGCCGGAACCGTCAGTGCCGAGGTGGCCTGAAGGTTCTCGATCAGCGTCTCGTCGCCAGCCTGGACGATGCGGATCTGCGGAAGCTGCTGGATGCCGAGCTGACGAGCCTGCTGCAGATAGAAGATGCGTTTCTCCAGTCGGTCGAGCGCCTGGACGCTGTCCTGATAGGTCTGCGCTTCGAGCATGCCGCCGCCGGGCGCCGACGTCGCGGCATCGGCTGCGCTCTTCAGCTTCGGCAACTCGATCGCACGGAAATGGTCAGCGAAATTCTTGCCGGCCTGCACATAGGCGTCGAGCCGGATGATCGACTGTTTCGTCTCCTCATGCAGATCGTCGAGCAAGGCGATATCACGGCGCAGCGTATCCTTGTGGCGGTCGAGTTCCAGCCCGATACGGTCGATCTGACCCGCGACATCCTCGAACTCTTCCTTGAAGCGTTCGAGGCGTGCCTGGGCAGAGAGGAACATGCGGCTGAGGAAACCCTTCTCCTTCAACGACGCAGGATCGAGGCTCTTCGATTTCAGGATGATGTCGGTTAAAAGCTTGCCGACCTCACCGAGATCCTTGTTGCGCACCTCGCGCAGGATCCTGTCGGAATAGTCGCTCACAGACTGCTGCGCCCGGTCTCCGAAGACGGAGATTCCGGCGCGGTCAGTGATACTGATATTATCGGTGATGCGGGCTATTTCGGAGGGATCGGCGGCAATCGCCGGCAGAGAGGCATTCTGCATAGTCGCGAGATCGGTATCGGCCATTCGGGTCGTCTTTCTCGGCTTGTGGCGCAATTGGTCTTACGAATTGCAAACCCATTGTCGGAGTAAATGGGCCATCCACGCTGCAGGGCCGGAAAAGGCAGACTTCCGCACGTACCGGCCCGCGATGACTCATCTCGGGACGACAGTTTAGCTGTACTAGAAATACGCTTTTATGACAGTTGGTTAAGGAGCGACAAAACCCGCCTTACTGGCAGGTCGGCGCGGCCTTCTTGTCGAGAAGTTCGAGATTGGCGAGCTTGCCGGTCAGCACGAAATCGCCGTAGTCCATCGTCAGGTCGCGCGTGATGCCGTTCTCATAGAGCTTGAACGACATGCGGTAGACCGGCAGAGTATCCGATTTGGCATTCTCGTTGAAATAAGAGATCGTCACCGGCCAGAAGGCGGTCTTGGAGAACTGGCCGGCATTGCCGGCATCGGCCTCATCGGTGGCCGGGGTTTCCTGCTTGCCGACGATGGTCGTGGTGACCAGTGATTTGTCGCCGTCATCAGAGCCATCGAAAACGCGAGCTTCGAAGAAGCGCTTGCCGTCTTTGGCGTTCTGGATGACATCGAGCATATGCTCGGTCGGGAACCGGCTTTCGGCGAGCTGCAGCTCGCGGCTAGCCGGCTGCGTCAGGTCGACCTTCACGCCTTCCGGCTTATCCTCGGCCGCGCCGTTGACTTCCTTGTCGAGCTGGTCGTCGGTGAAAGACTTCGTGTCGAAGGTGAACTTGCCGTCCTTCAGGCTCTCGAAAGTCTTGGTCTGCTGGTCGCTGACGCGCACGCTGTCGCCCGTGTCGATCTGGGTGACGAAGCGGAAATTCGTGGTGAAGCCTTCGCAATAATTGCCGTCGAACTCATAGACCATACGGCCGTACATGGAGGAGATGCCGGAGCGTTCCGAGGCGTCCTTCAGTTCCAGGTCGTAAACCGCGCGGTGAGCAACGAGCCCGGTCGCGATCACAGCGCTCGTCGCCGGCGCGGCCGCGGAGACATTGGCGGAAACGCTTGCGAGGAGAAGAGCGGCAAGTGACGATCGGAACATTCATTAACTCCTGTTGGACTCGTCCGCGATGTTATAAGAACCGTTTCGGCCAAATCGAGGCGGCCAAAGTCGAGGCTCGAAACTGTCACATTAAAGATTCTAGTCTTGATGCATAATTTTTGAAGAATTGACAACAAAAGCGGAGACGAAAATGTCCGATCAAATCGCCGCGCGTCTGTCGGAAATGGGGATAACCCTTCCCGAAGCTGCCGCACCTGCTGCCAACTACGTCCCTTATGTCATCAGCGGCAATCTTCTCACCATTTCCGGCCAGTTGCCTCTCGAGTCCGGCAAGGTCGCCGTTACCGGCCACCTCGGCAAGAATGTCGACGTCGCCACCGGTCAGCGCGCCGCTGAACTTTGCGCCATCAACATTCTCGCACAGGCAAAGGCTGCCCTCGGCGGCGATCTCGGCCGCATTCGCCGGGTCATCAAGCTTAACGGCTTTGTTGCATCGGTACCCGAATTCGTCGAGCAGCACCTTGTCATCAACGGCGCTTCGAACCTGATCGCCGGCGTGCTCGGCGAAGCCGGCAAACATGCTCGCGCCGCGGTCGGTATGGCTGCCCTGCCGCTCAATGCCGCAGTCGAAATCGATGCTATCATGGAAATCGCATAATGACGAATGCCGACTGGATCAAAGAGCTGCCGGTCGCGCATCGCGGCTATCATGACCTCAACAACGCCGTCTGGGAAAACACGCTCTCGGCCTTTTCGCGCGCCGTCGAAGCGGGCTTTGCCATCGAATGCGACCTGCATTACGCCTCCGATGCAGTGCCGGTCATCTTCCATGATGAAGATCTGGAACGTCTCTGCAACCTCAAGGGCGATGTGCGCGAACGGACCTCCCAGGAACTCGGGCTGATTGCTGTCGGCGGCACGAAGGACAAGGTGCCGACGCTGAAGCAGCTTCTTCACCTCGTTAAGGGCAAAGTACCGCTGGTGCTGGAGCTCAAGGGCCGCGAAGCCGACGACGAGGGCTTTGCCGAGGCCGTTCTCGACGTGCTTGAGGGCTATGAAGGCAAGGTCGCGCTGATGAGCTTCGACCGGTGGCTGCTGAAGGATCTCAGGGAGCTCAACTCTGCCTACCCGATCGGGCTGACGGCCAACGGCAATACGCCTGAAGAATATGCCACGCATGAGAATGCGATGGAGATCGGCCTCGATTTCATCTCCTATTATTATGCCGATCTGCCGAACCCGTTCATCGCAGGCCAGCGCGACAAGGGCATTCCGGTCATCACTTGGACGGTGCGCGACGGTGAGGCCCGCAAACATACATTCGAGAACGCCGATCAAATGACTTTCGAAGGCTTCGATCCGCGCGCGGCGGTTTGACGCTCGCTTTTTGAACAAGATCGTGCGCAGACTGGGAGGGAGAGCCTGCTCCCTCCCCCAACGGCTTCGCATTTGCTTTATGACAGACGAATCGTCAGACGAACTTTCCATCCGCATCGAGCGATCATTTACCGAAATTTCCCCGGAGCGCTGGTCCAGGCTTTCGGGAGCATCGAAGACGTGCGACAGCGTCGCCTATAATCCCTTCGTCTCGCACGCCTTTCTCTCGGCGCTGGAAGAATCCGGCTCGGCTACCGCGCAGAGCGGCTGGCTTGGCCATCACATGCTTCTGGAAACCGATAAGGGCGAACTGATCGGCGCCCTGCCCGGCTATCTCAAAAACCACAGCCAGGGCGAATATGTCTTCGATCACGGCTGGGCCGACGCTTTCGAACGGGCTGGCGGCAGCTATTATCCAAAGCTGCAGTGCTCGATCCCCTTTACACCCGCAACCGGCCCGCGCCTGCTTGTGGCCGAGGGCCTTGCCCGCCTGCCAATTCAGAATGCCATGGCGGAAAGCCTCAAGGAGGTCGTCCGCCGCCTCGGTATCTCTTCGGCCCACATCACCTTCGTGCCCGAGGACGAGATGCCGGTCTTCGAAACCGACGGCTATCTGCACCGCACCGACAAGCAGTTCCATTTCATCAATGAAGGCTATGCCAATCATGATGCGTTCCTGGAAACGCTTGCCTCCCGCAAGCGCAAGGCACTGCGCAAGGAGCGTCGGACGGCGGTCGAGAACGGCATTACTATCGACTGGCTGACCGGCAAGGACCTGACCGAAGGCATCTGGGATCAGTTCTACGCCTTCTACATGGATACCGGCGGCCGCAAATGGGGCCGGCCCTATCTGACACGCAAATTCTATTCGCTGATCGGAGAGCGCATGGCCGACGACATCCTGCTCGTGATGGCCAAACGCGACGGCCGCTATATAGCGGGTGCCATCAACTTCATCGGCGGCGATACGCTCTACGGGCGGCACTGGGGCTGCATCGAGGATCACCCCTTCCTGCATTTCGAGGTCTGCTATCATCAGGCGATCGATTTCGCGCTGGAAAAGCGCCTCAAGAAAGTAGAGGCCGGCGCTCAGGGCGAACACAAGCTCGCGCGTGGTTACCTGCCGGTGACAACGCATTCGGCTCACTATATCGCCCATGCGGGATTGCGCCGTGCGATTGCCGACTACCTCGAGCGCGAGCGGGAGGATGTCGAGTATATGAATGATATGCTCGCCGAGCACACCCCCTTCCGCAAGGGCGAGCGGCTGCAGGAGGATTGACGCGCTTGGCCTCGCCGCGCTACGCGATCAAGGAAAACACGAGGAGATTTCGCCATGACCAGCGCCGCCTATGACGACAGCAATATCTTCGCCAAGATTCTGCGCGGCGAAATCCCATCGCATCGCGTCTACGAGGACGACAAGACCGTTGTGTTCATGGATGTAATGCCGCAGGCGCCGGGCCATGTTCTGGTCCTGCCGAAGGCACCTTCCCGCAATATCTTCGATGCCGATCCAGCTTCCCTTTCCCACACGATCACCGTCGTCCAGAAGGTCGCGAATGCCGTGAAGGAAGCCTTCGACGCCGACGGCGTGTTCATCGCCCAGTTCAACGAACCGGCAGCAGGCCAGACCGTTTTCCACCTGCATTTCCATGTTATACCGCGGCATCAGGGCGTGGCGCTCAAGCCGCATTCCGGCAAAATGGAGGATGGAGCGGTGCTCGCCGCCAACGCGGAGAAGATCAAGGCGGAACTCGCGTAACGGAAACGCGGCCTTATTTTCAAGAATACCAAATTACTTCATCGATTTAGGAGGAAATCATGATCCGCCACACCGTTGCGTTCCGCCTGAAGCACGCCGCCGGCTCGGTCGAAGAGAAAGCCTTTCTCGACGAGGCACTGACGCTCAAGCAGATTCCAGGCGTCAGGAATTTCGAGCAGCTTCGCCAGACGAGTCCGAAGAACGATTTTACCTTCGGCTTCTCGATGGAGTTCGACGACCAGGCCGGTTGCGACGCCTATAACGTCCACCCGCTGCATGTGGCCTTCGTGCGCAACCGCTGGATACCCGAGGTCGCTGACTTCCTCGAGATCGACTACACGAAACTCTGAGAACTAAGGCAAACAAAAAGGCCGCTTTTCAGCGGCCTTTTTCATGTCTCACTTCGAAGACTACTTCTTGCGCGGAACCTTCGGAACCGTCGAGCCTTTCTTGGGGGCGTCGCGGACTTCCGGCTCCGGCTGCGGCACGGTCTTGGCCTTCGTCTTCTTGACCGGCTTGGTCTTCAGCTCGCCATCATCCTCATGGGCCGCATCCGGATGAACCAGCTCGGCTTCCGGTTTCGGCTTGATGGGCGCCGTTTCCGGAATTGCTTCAAGGATGAGGCCTGGCTTGCCGTCTTCCTTCGGGCCGACGGTGACATTGACGACGCCGCCCTTCTTCAGCTTGCCGAAGAGGATTTCGTTCGCCAGGGGCTTTTTGATGGCATCCTGGATGACGCGGGCAAGCGGACGAGCGCCCATCTTCTCGTCATAACCCTTCTCGGACAGCCAGGCGATCGCGTCCTCGTGCAGGTCGAAGGTGACGTTGCGTTCGGACAGCTGAGCTTCCAGCTGCATGATGAACTTCTGAACGACCTTGTGAATGACGGCCGTCGGCAGCGGCGCGAACGGGATGATCGCGTCGAGACGGTTGCGGAATTCCGGCGTGAACAGGCGGGTCAGAGCCTCCTCATCTTCACCGGTACGCTTGGACGAACCAAAGCCGATCGCGGCCTTGGCCATTTCCGAAGCGCCCGCATTGGTCGTCATGATCAGGATGACGTTGCGGAAGTCGATTTTCTTGCCGTTATGGTCGGTCAGCGTGCCGTGGTCCATGACCTGCAGCAGGATATTGTAGATATCCGGGTGCGCCTTCTCGATTTCGTCGAGCAGCACCACGCAATGCGGATGCTGGTCGACGCCATCGGTCAGCAGGCCGCCCTGGTCAAAGCCGACATAGCCGGGAGGTGCACCAAGCAGACGGGAAACCGTATGCCGCTCCATGTATTCCGACATGTCGAAGCGCAGAATCTCGACACCCAGCGAAGCAGCAAGCTGCTTGGCGACTTCCGTCTTGCCGACACCCGTGGGGCCGGAGAAGACATAGGCGCCGATCGGCTTGTTCGGCTCGCGAAGACCTGCACGGGCGAGCTTGATCGAGGTGGACAGGGCTTCGATCGCCACATCCTGGCCATAGACTACCGAGCGCAACTCTTTCTCGAGGTTGGCAAGAACGGCTTCGTCGTCCTTCGAGACGGTTTTTGCCGGAATGCGCGCCATCGTCGCAATCGTCGCTTCGATCTCCTTTTCGGTGATCAGCTTGCGGCGCCTGGACGGCGGGAGCAGCATCTGGGCCGCACCGGTCTCGTCGATGACGTCGATTGCCTTATCCGGCAGCTTGCGGTCCGAAATGTAACGGGCCGACAGCTCGACGGCGGTCTTGATCGCCTCGTTCGAGTAGCGCAGGTGGTGGTACTCTTCGAAATAGGGCTTCAGGCCCTTCATGATCTCGATCGCATCATCGATCGACGGTTCATTGACGTCGATCTTCTGGAAGCGGCGGACCAGAGCCCGATCCTTCTCGAAGAACTGGCGGTATTCCTTGTAGGTGGTCGAACCGATGCAGCGGATCGCCCCTGAAGACAGGGCCGGCTTCAAGAGGTTCGAGGCATCCATTGCGCCGCCCGACGTCGCGCCCGCACCGATGACGGTGTGGATTTCGTCGATGAAGAGCACGGCACCCGGATATTCTTCGAGTTCCTTGACGACCTGCTTCAGGCGCTCCTCGAAGTCACCGCGATAACGCGTGCCGGCGAGCAGCGTGCCCATGTCGAGCGAGAAGATCGTGGCGTCAGCCAAAGCTTCCGGAACCTTGCCTTCGACGATGCGCTTGGCGAGGCCTTCAGCGATAGCGGTCTTGCCGACGCCGGGATCACCGACATAAAGCGGGTTGTTCTTGGAGCGGCGGCACAGGATCTGGATGGTCCGGTTGACCTCGGCGTGACGGCCGATCAACGGGTCGATCTTACCGCCTTTGGCCTTCTCGTTGAGGTTCACGCAGTAAGCCTTCAGCGCATCCTGCTGCTTCTTCGGCCCACCTTCTTCCTCGTTGCCGCCGCGTGCGGTCGGCTTGGATTCGGATTCTTCCTCCGCACCGCGCGGTGGACGGTTTTCGGATGCGCCGGGGCGCTTACCGATACCGTGGGAAATGTAGTTGACCGCGTCGTAGCGGGTCATTTCCTGTTCCTGCAGGAAATAAGCAGCATGGCTCTCGCGCTCGGCGAAGATTGCGACGAGCACGTTGGCGCCGGTCACTTCCTCTCGACCGGAAGACTGGACATGGATCACCGCTCGCTGGATGACGCGCTGGAAGCCGGAGGTCGGCTTGGAGTCTTCGTCATAACCGGTGACCAGGTTGGAGAGTTCGTTATCGACATATTCCAGGAGCGTTTTACGGAGGGCGTCGAGGTCGACATTGCAGGCACCCATGACCGCAGCCGCATCGGCATCGTCGATCAGGGCGAGCAGCAGATGCTCGAGCGTGGCATATTCATGGTGCCGCTCGTTGGCAAAGGTCAGTGCCTGATGGAGCGCCTTCTCAAGACTAGGCGAAAATGTTGGCACGTTCAGTTCCTCACTTCTTTTCCAT
Organism: Hyphomicrobiales bacterium; assembly: GCA_900468805.1. Taxonomy (GTDB): domain Bacteria; phylum Pseudomonadota; class Alphaproteobacteria; order Rhizobiales; family Rhizobiaceae; genus Rhizobium. The sequence continues at coordinate 219,990 of UEIF01000004.1, forward strand.
GACGCATTGCAGCGGATGCTGGTGCTGCCGGGCAAAATCCATCACCTGGCTCACCTTGGTTTCCGCCACCTCGTATGTGAATATTCCGCATTCGCCGACGCCATGGTTATGGACATGCAACATGATGCGGGTGGCACTTTCCCGATCCTTTTGAAAAAAACGCTCCAGAATATGGATGACGAATTCCATTGGGGTGTAGTCGTCATTCAAAAGCAGTACGCGATAGAGATTAGGCTTCTTGGTCTTCGGCTTGGTACGCGTGATGACCGAGGTTCGATTTCCGTTGTCCCCGTTCCTTTCGCTGTCGTTCTGCATCCGGATCGGTCTGGCGATCATTTTCATTCATTCCTCAATCAATCCGGCAGGCAGCATGGGAGGGGTGCTTTCCCGACGAATATCTGAAACCCTAAGGTAGTTCATAATAGAGCGATTTTAAGCCCCTTGTTTCCGACTGCAATCACAATTCCGCAGGACTTGACGCAAAGGCCAAAAAAGTATGCGCAAAACTGGGGGAAGCTTCAGGAAACAAAAAAAGACCGGCCGCAAGTGCGATGCCGGTCTTTGATTTTCAATAGGCAGCGGGAATCGCGCCGAAGATTTTATGCGGCTGCCGGGGTTACCGGTGCGGCCTTGGAAACGGTGGCCGCGGTGTTTGCCAGCGGTGCTTCGTAAGGCTTATAGGCATTCTTGGCGAGGTCGGCATACATTTCGCCGAGCTTCGTTGCCTCAGAGATAAAGGTCTCGTAGGCGGACTTCGCATAATTGGATTGCAGCTCGAACGCTGTTTCAAAGCTCTTGGCGCCCGAAAGCGTCTCGAAATGCGTGACAGCATCCTGGAACGACTTTTTGGAATATTCTGCGGCTTCAGAGGCAATCGCCTGGAAGCTCTTGGCAGTGTCGGAATAGCTTCTCAGCACTGTATCCACCACTTCCTTGTTCTTCCGGCTTGCGTCGTCAAAATTGAACATGAACCATCCTCCAATTGGCTGTTGCAGCGCAAAGGGTAGCTGCGACGCACAAATAGTCAAGTAGTCTTGTGCAACGCAAAACATCCACAGATTGCATTAGCAATAACTTCTGAAAGAGAACCGTTCGGGCACGTTCGTCTTTTGTTGATTTTGCTAAAATATATCAGGCGACTGCAACCGGAAGGTTATTAGAAATTTTGGCGAATAGATGCATTCGCCGTTTCAAACCGCTTGTCCTAATATGAAAAAGCCGGGCATCGACTAGCGATGCCCGGCTTTTAACGAATGCAATGGGCATCAGAGATCGACGTCAAGGATCGCCATCGAGAAGTTGTAGGAACGATCGCCATCTTCGTCATCGATATAGACGACGCCCAGAAATTCTTCGCCGAGATAGACTTCCGCGGAATCATTCTTGCGCGGGCGCGCCTTCACCACGATCTGCGGGTTCAGCGTGCGTTTGAAATAGGCGTCGAGTTTCTTGATTTCTTCAGGCTTCACGCTTTCATCTCCGTAAGCAATCTCGGTTGGCCGCTTCTTGCACAGGTAGAGCGGCGCTGTAAAGGTCGCGAGATCGGGTTCACAACGACTGTCTCCGCCAGCATTTAGGCGGTTTTCCGCATTTTCCAATGAAGGATCAGATATCGGCGCCGATAACCTGATCCATAACGCGGGCCGGCTCGGAACAGCCCGCTTCACCGACGACCTTGGCGGGCACGCCCGCTACCGTGGTCTTTGGCGGCACCGCTTTCAGGACGACGGAGCCGGCGGCGACGCGCGAGCAGAAGCCGATCTCGATATTCCCGAGGATCTTGGCGCCTGCGCCGATCATGACGCCCGTGCCGATCTTCGGATGACGATCGGCCCCTTCCTTGCCGGTGCCGCCGAGCGTCACACCATGGAGGATGGAAACGTTGTCACCGATGACGGCGGTCTCGCCGACGACGAGGCCGGTCGCATGATCGAGAAAGATGCCCTTGCCGATACGGGCGGCCGGATTGATATCGGTCTGGAAGACGCTGGAGGAGCGACTCTGCAAGTAGAGCGCGAAGTCGCGGCGGCCACGGTTCAGCAGCCAGTGCGCCAGCCGGTGCGTCTGCAGCGCATGAAAACCCTTGAAGTAGAGAACGGCTTCCATGAAGCGCAGGCAGGCGGGATCACGGTCATAGACCGCCTGGATATCGACGCGCAGGATCGAGCTCCATTCCGGCCAATCCTCCAGCATTTCCTCGAAAGTCTGGCGCAGCAGGTTTGCCTGCATGTCGGGATGGTCGAGGCGCTCGCAGATGCGGTGCACGACGCATTCTTCGAGCGAGCGATAATTGATGACCGTCGAATAGAGGAAGGCAGCCAGCACTGGATCGCTTTCCGCAGCAAGGCGCGCCTCCTCCCGCAGGCTGTCCCATATGGGATCCATCACCTTCAGCGGATGAGCTACGTCCAGCGTGCGGATATCCGTCTTAGCGACCATTTCCGGCCTCCTCATTTCCCGTTGGAATGCGATTATATAGAGGAAAACGCCCATAACATAAATGGGTGCCCTCGCCACGTCCGTTCAACGCGTTTTTGCCGATATCACGGTTATGTCACCGGCCAGCGATATCAGCCGGCAGAGACTTCGGCGTAGAATTCCAGCACGGCCTTCTTGAACACCCGGTCGCCAACGGCGAGCATGTGGTCGCGGCCGGGAATATCCAGAGCGTGGGCGTCAGGCATCAGAGCCGCCAGCTCCTGGGGAGAACCGGCAATGTCGTCCTTCGTTCCAACGCCGATCAGGGTGGGCACATCGATTTTGCCCATGTCGGCGCGGGCGACGAGATCGCGCGAGCCCTTGATACAGGCGGCAAGCGCCTCGCGGTCGCTCTTCGTCTGCTCTGCAAATGCGCGGAACATCTGGCCGCGCGGATGGGTGACATCGGCAAGCGAGGGCGCAAGCAACGCATCGGCGATCGGGTCCCAATCGCCTACGCCGTCCGTCATGCCTATACCGAGGCCGCCGAGCACCAGCGAGCGGACACGGTGCGGATAGGCGAGCGCCGCAAAGACGGCGATGCGGGCACCCATCGAATAGCCCATAAGGTTGGCTTCGGGGATGCCGAGATGATCGAGCAGCGCGATCGCATCGCCAGCCATGAACCACGGCCTGTATGCCTCGGCATCGCGCGGCTTGTCGCTCGCGCCATGGCCCCGGTTGTCGATGGCGATCACCCGGTAGCCAGCATCGCCCAAGGTCTTCAGCCAGCCCGGATGAACCCAGTTGACGCTCGCCGACGAAGCAAAGCCGTGGATGAGCAGCACAGGCGGGCCGGAGGGATCGCCCTCGTCGAAAAAGGCAAGTTTCAGTCCGTCATGGGTGAAGCTTGAAAATGCAGGCGTATTCAGGTTCATCGGGCCGTCCTTATTTGGCGCGACCATAGTCGAGCGGCCTTTCATCGTGAAGCCAAAAACTCGCAACGGAGCCATGCTTTGGCACTACACTTTTCCGCCGAAGGCCTATAAAGTCCGCGCAGAATTTCAAAGCATTCGGAGACAGACATGGCCGGCCACAGCATTCCCCACTTCCAGAACGACGGCGGTCACCGCGTTATCGAAGTCGGCGTCAAGGAATTCATGTGCACCGGCGCATCCGTTCCCTTCGATCATCCGCATATCTTCATCGATATGGGCGACGACAACGAGAAGGTCTGCTCCTACTGCTCGACGCTTTATCGCTATAATGCGTCGCTGAAATCCAACCAAACCAACCCGCCCGGCTGCGTCTTCCACGTCAAAGCGGCGTAAAGTCGGCTCTGCGGATCGGACATCCCATGCCGGTCGAACATGCCGCCATCATCGGCGCCGGCATTGCGGGCCTAACGGCTGCACTGGCGCTCGCAAGGCGTGGTATCAGTTCGGACATTTTCGAACAGGCGCCCGAGCTTGCGGAAGTGGGCGCTGGCTTGCAGATTTCGCCTAACGCATCGCGTGTGCTCGCCGAACTCGGCGTGCTCGAGAGGCTGACCAGCCTCTGGCTCGAGCCGCAGTCCATCCGGCTCATTTCAGGCAGTTCGCTGCGCGAACTTGCAGCTGTCCCGGCCGGGAGTTTTGCCAGGAATCGCTGGGGAGCACCCTACGGCGTCCTGCATCGCACGACGCTGCAGAAGGCGCTGCTGGATGCGGTCAGTGCCAATCCGCTCTGCCAGCTCCATCTCGGAACACGTTTCGAAGCGGATTTGCCTCAGTGTCGGCGTTCGGCCGACGTCATCATCGGCGCCGATGGTGTCTGGTCCAGATTGCGGCAGGCAATACCGGGCGCCCCTGCCCCGCAATTCTCCGGAAACATCGCCTTCCGTTTCACCATCGCAGAAACAGAGGCGCCGGGCTTTCTCGACCGCGCCAGTGTCTCGGCCCTGCTCGGCTCCTCGGCGCATATGGTCTGTTATCCGCTGAAGGAGACCGGTGGCTTCAACATGGTGGCGATCACCGCCGGCAATATTGCGCCGCAGGCCTGGCAGGGCGAGCCGACACAGGTTCAGCAGGAGCTTCTGCAATCGCGCTTCCGCCGCTGGCATCCTGCTATTGCCGGATTGCTCGGAGGGCGCAACGACATCACCTTCTGGCCGCTTTTCGAGGCAACGCCGGGCAAATGGCAGGACGGCAACAAGACTGTGCTGATCGGAGATGCGGCCCATGCGATGATGCCTTTTGCGGCGCAGGGGGCAGCGATGGCGATCGAGGATGCATTCGAGCTTACCGCCTTTCTTGCCACCCGACCGGTTTCCGAAGCCATCTCGCTGTTCGAACGGCATCGCATGCCGCGCATCGCCAAGCTTCGCCAGCGCGGCGCCTTCAACCGTTTCGCCTATCATGCAAGCGGACCGATCCGTCTCGGCCGGGATGTCGTGCTGTCGCTGAAACCGCCGCAAAGCCTCGCGGCGGATCTCGACTGGATTTACGGCTACCGCCCAGTTGGCTAATCAGATGGTGGCTGATCAGACGGCGTTTGCCGCAGCAAAGCCGCGCTCGATATCGGCCTTGAGATCAACGATATCTTCGAGACCAATCTGCAGGCGAATGACCGGACCTTCGGCCGGGGCCTTGGCGATCTTTCGGTCCGAGAGATTGACCAGTATGGCAAGGCTTTCATAGCCGCCCCAGGAATAGCCCAATCCGAAATAGGAGAGCGCATCGAGGAAGGCATGCGCCTTCGGCTTGACCTTTTGCGGATCGTCAACTTTCAGCACGAAGGAGAAGATGCCGCTGGCACCCTTGAAATCACGTTTCCAGATGTGGTGCGACGGGAAGCTCGGCAGGGCCGGATGCAGGACGCGGGCAACCTCTTCGCGGTTTTCGAGCCACGTGGCGATTGCCAGCGCGCTTTCGTAGTGGCGTTCCAGCCGGATGCCCATTGTGCGTAGGCCGCGCAGGATCTGGTAGGAATCATCCGGCGCGCCGCAAAGGCCCAGTGTGCCGTGCGTTTCGATCAGCCTCGGCCAATGCTCGGCATTGGCGGAAATGGTTCCCATCAGAATATCAGAATGGCCCGACGGATATTTGGTCGAGGCATGGATCGACACGTCGACGCCAAAGTCCAGCGGCCGGAAATAGATAGGTGTGGCCCAGGTGTTGTCCATCAGCACGACGGCGCCGTGCTTGTGCGACAGAGCTGCGATGGCCGGGATATCCTGCATTTCGAAGGTATTGGAGCCGGGGGCTTCGGTCAGCACGACCGTGGTGTTCGGCTTGAAGAGCGTCTCGATGGCCGCGTCGATCGCCGGATCGAAATAGTCGACCTCGACACCCATTCGCTTCAGGATCGTGTCACAGAAATGGCGCGTCGGACCGTAGACGGAATCGACGACCAGGATGTGATCGCCCGCCGCGACATAGGCGAGGATGGCGACCGTGACGGCGGCGAGACCGGACGGCACCAGCACAGTGCCGGCCGAGCCTTCGAGCGCATTGATCGCTTCAGCAAGGGCATCGGTCGTCGGCGTGCCGCGGGTGCCGTAAGTGTATTTCTTGTTGCGCGTCTCCATCGACTTGGCATCTGGAAAGAGCACCGTGGACGCGCGCACCACCGGCGGATTGACGAAACCGTGATAATCCGCGGGGTCGTAGCCGATATGGGAAAGACGGGTATTGATGCCGGCGCCCGGCAGGAGACTGTCTAGATCTTTCATTTGGGAAATGGCCTTCTGGCGAGGGTATGCAAAGGCCGAACTCTTGAACCCCGCCGCCATCAGGGTCAACCCCCGCAACTTGACGCGATCGTCCCGCTCCGCGCCGCCGTCAGCCTTTACTCCGCGATTTTCGCGCTATTTTTCCTCAAGCTGGCGCCCAATTTCTAGCCAAGTGCCTAGGGACACAGCGTAATCTCCCAAAATGCTGAATTTTGCTCCAATTATTAGCCGCGACACTTGACCATAGTGACATTTGCGACTGTGATAGACCCACTCGCGCCGGGAGGGTTGCGGGAAACGGGGAGGTAAACGGGCTATTTCAATCCGGCCACTCCCGAAAAGATAAATATAAGACAACAGAAAAAGGTTGGGAAAAATGAAGTACAAGCTCCTGTCCGTAGCAGCCGGCGCAGCAGTTTTCGCTCTTGGCGCTTCGGCCGCTTCGGCCACTACTCTTCAAGACGTAAAGGCAAAAGGTTTTGTCCAGTGCGGCGTCAATACCGGTCTTGCCGGCTTTGCTGCCCCTGATGCGTCCGGCAACTGGTCGGGCTTCGACGTTGATTTCTGCCGCGCGGTTTCCGCTGCGGTCTTCGGCGACCCCAACAAGGTGAAGTTCACCCCTCTCAGCGCCGCCAACCGCTTCCCGGCTCTGCAGTCCGGCGAAGTCGATGTGCTTGCCCGTAACACGACCTGGACGATCAACCGCGACACGGCTCTCGGCCTGAACTTCCGCTTCGTAAATTATTATGACGGCCAGGGCTTCATGGTCCGCAAGAGCCTGAACGTGAAGTCGGCACTCGAGCTTTCCGGCGCCTCTGTCTGCGTTCAGTCCGGCACCACGACCGAGCTCAATCTTGCCGACTACTTCAAAGCCAACAACCTGCAGTACAATCCGGTCGTCTTCGAGAAGCTCGACGAAGTCAACGCCGCCTACGACTCCGGCCGTTGCGATGTCTATACGACCGACCAGTCGGGTCTCTACTCGCTGCGTCTGACGCTGAAGAACCCCGACGAGCACGTGATCCTGCCGGAAATCATCTCCAAGGAGCCGCTCGCCCCAGCCGTACGCCAGGGTGACGACCAGTGGTTCGATATCATCAGCTGGGTCGGCTACGCGATGATCAATGCCGAAGAGTTCGGCATCACGCAGGCCAATGTCGACGAGATGAAGAGCTCCCCGAACCCGGATATCAAGCGTTTCCTCGGCGTTGAAGCCGATACGAAGATCGGTACTGACCTCGGCCTGACCAACGAATGGGCCTACAACGTCGTCAAGAACGTCGGCAACTATGGCGAAGTCTTCGAGAAGAACATCGGCCAGGGCAGCCAGCTGAAGATCGCGCGCGGCCTCAATGCTCTCTGGAGCAAGGGTGGCATTCAGTACGCTCCGCCGGTTCGTTAATCGGCATACCGCATGAAAGCCGGAAAGGCGGGTCACCGCCTCTCCTCCTCCTATAAAAAAGCTCCGCAAAGGAGCACATAACGTGGGGAATTGGCCAGGCATGACGCATCAGGTTGCGGATCGAACACCCATACCCAAGAGCGGCTGGAGCTTTCAGTCCGCCCTCTATGACCCCAAAATCCGGGGCATCTTCTTTCAAGCTCTTACTATCGTCCTTCTGGTCGCGCTGATCTGGTCGATTGCCCACAATACGGCAGTCAATTTGGCACGCGCCAACATCGCATCGGGTTTCGGCTTTCTGAACGGTCGCGCCGGCTTCGAAGTCGGGCAATCGCTGATCCCGTACTCAGCCGATTCGACCTATGGCCGGGCGCTGCTCGTCGGCTTTCTGAATACGCTTCTTATCGCGATTACCGGCATTATCACCGCGACGATCATCGGCTTCGTCATCGGTATCGGCCGCCTGTCGCGGAACTGGCTGATCGCCAAGCTCTGCACTGTCTATGTGGAAGTCTTCCGCAACATTCCGCCGCTGCTCGTGATCTTCTTCTGGTATTCGGGCGTTCTCGCCGTTCTGCCCAATGCTCGAGACTCGCTGCATCTGCCGCTCGGATCGTATCTGAACAATCGTGGCCTCGCCTTCCCCAAACCTATCTTCGGTGAGGGTTTCTGGCTGGTCGGAATTGCCTTCGTCATCGCGATCATCGCCGCTATCGCAACGGCGCGCTGGGCGCATCGCCGTCAGGCAGCAACGGGCCAGCCGTTCCATACGATCTGGGTGTCGGCCGGTCTCATCGTCGGCCTGCCGCTCCTCGCCTTCCTTATCGCAGGCGCACCGCTTTCCTTCGACTTCCCGGTCGCCGGCAAGTTCAACCTGACCGGCGGTTCGGTGGTCGGCCCGGAATTCATGTCGCTCTTCCTGGCGCTATCCTTCTATACGGCGGCCTTCATCGCCGAGATCGTGCGCTCGGGCATCCGCGGGGTGCCCAAGGGACAGACGGAGGCGGCGGCCGCGCTCGGCCTGCATCCTTCGGCGATCACCCGGCTGGTGGTCATTCCACAGGCCTTCCGCATCATCATCCCGCCGCTGAGCAGCCAGTATCTGAACCTCACCAAGAACTCGTCGCTGGCGATCGCCATCGGTTTTGCCGATCTCGTCGCCGTTGGCAGCACGACGCTCAACCAGACAGGCCAGTCCGTCGAAGTGATCCTCATCTGGGCAGTCATCTATCTGGCACTGAGCGTTGCCACTTCGCTGCTGATGAACTGGTTCAACGCCAAGATGGCTCTGGTGGAGAGATAAGATGAGCGATAGTTTCGTCAGAACCACCATGCTGTCGCAGGAGCCGCCACCATCGGGAGAAAAGGGCGCCGGCGCCTGGATCCGCCGCAATCTGATTGCGACGCCCAAGGACATCGTCCTCACGCTTCTGGCCGTCACCTTTCTTGCCTGGGCACTGCCGCATGCCTTCAACTGGCTGTTCGTACAGGCGGTCTGGACCGGTACGGATCGCACCTTCTGTGCGACGACCGTGCAGGGCGGCATCCAGCCTGATGGTTGGAGTGGCGCCTGCTGGGCCTTCGTCAACGCCAAGTTCGACCAGTTCATCTATGGACGCTATCCGCTCGACGAGCGCTGGCGGCCGACGCTGGTCGGCATTCTCTTCGTGCTTTTGCTCGTGCCGATGCTCATCCCGTCGGCGCCGCGCAAGGGATTGAATGCGATCCTTCTCTTCCTGGTACTCCCGATCGTATCCTTCGTTCTGCTTTATGGCGGCTTCGGCCTCGAAATCGTCGATACCCCGCTCTGGGGTGGGCTCATGGTGACGCTGGTGCTCTCCTTCGTGGGCATCGTCGTCTCCTTCCCGGTCGGTATTCTTCTGGCGCTCGGCAGACGGTCGCATATGCCTGTCATCCGCATGGTGAGCATCGTTTTCATCGAAGTCGTCCGCGGGGTGCCGCTGATCACGGTCCTCTTCATGGCCAGCGTGGTATTGCCGCTGTTTCTGCCGGCAGGCTGGACCGTGGACAAGCTTCTGCGCGCCATCATTGGCGTATCGATCTTTGCCTCCGCCTATATGGCTGAGGTCATTCGCGGCGGCCTGCAGGCCATTCCGAAAGGACAGTTCGAGGGAGCGGATTCGCTTGGCCTTGGCTACTGGCAGAAAATGCGGCTGATCATTATGCCGCAGGCGATCAAGCTGGTGATCCCCGGCATCGTCAACACCTTCATCGGCATGTTCAAGGATACGTCGCTGGTATCGATCATCAGCATGTTCGACCTGCTCGGCATCGTGCGGCTGAACTTCACCGACGCGAACTGGGCAACCGCGGTAACGCCGCTGACCGGACTGATTTTCGCCGGCTTCGCCTTCTGGCTTTTCTGCTTCGGCATGTCGCGCTATTCAGCATTCATGGAACGTCATCTCGACACCGGCCACACGAGATAAGAAGGAACAACAATGGCAGAGCCCCTCACCAAGAAATTGACCGTGTCGACGACCGACGTCGCCGTCGATATCGTCAACATGAACAAGTGGTATGGTGATTTCCACGTGCTCCGCGACATCAACCTGAAGGTCATGCGCGGCGAGCGCATCGTCATCGCCGGCCCGTCGGGTTCCGGCAAATCGACGATGATCCGCTGCATCAACCGTCTGGAAGAGCACCAGAAGGGCCAGATCGTCGTTGACGGCACGGAACTGACCAACGACCTCAAGAAGATCGACGAAGTACGCCGGGAAGTCGGCATGGTGTTCCAGCACTTCAACCTCTTCCCGCATCTGACAATCCTGGAAAACTGCACGCTGGCGCCGATCTGGGTGCGCAAGATGCCGAAGAAGCAGGCCGAAGATATCGCCATGCACTTCTTGAAGCGCGTCAAGATTCCCGAGCAGGCCAACAAATATCCGGGCCAGCTTTCGGGTGGCCAGCAGCAGCGCGTGGCGATTGCCCGCTCGCTCTGCATGAACCCGAAGATCATGCTGTTCGACGAACCGACCTCGGCGCTCGATCCGGAGATGATCAAGGAAGTGCTGGATACGATGGTGGGCCTTGCCGAAGAAGGCATGACGATGCTCTGCGTCACGCACGAAATGGGGTTTGCCCGCCAGGTTGCGAACCGTGTGATCTTCATGGACCAGGGCCAGATCGTCGAGCAGAATTCGCCGGCTGAATTCTTCGACAATCCTCAGCACGAGCGCACCAAGCTGTTCCTCAGCCAGATCCTGCACTGATCGGACGCGCATGGAGATTCAAAACCCGCCGACTGATTGCCGGCGGGTTTTTCGTGCAGTTTACTAAAGCTTGTCAGGATCCATGAGATCGGCTTGCCACGCTCTTTAGGTCTTTGTTTTACGCATGTCTTTAGCGGGAGGCGGCGGAGCGCAGCAGCCCGCAAAGTCCTGCAAGCTCCGGGTCGTAACCTCCGGAAACAGATATGTCACGGCAGCGGATCAGCATCTTGCGCCGGTCATTGACAGGCATTGTCCTGAAACGCTCGACAACCGCCGAGGACCTATTGTTGGCCCCGGCCACTGAGCCTGCTCCGTCACCGACTTCATCAGCGGCGCCGCCAGCGCCGAGATTCAAGCCATTCGGCCCGAAAAGCGCAGAGCTTGTTCTATCTTCGCCGCCGAGGCGAACATCGACATTTGCGCCTGTACCAGAGCTGCCGAGAGCACGTGCGTTGACTTTTGCGTTGAGACTGCGGCTGCCACCAGCACCAAGATCAACGTTGGCATTGACGCCATCTCGCCCGCCGACGTCAGCATCCACATCAGCGTTCACGCCGTTGACGCCGCCGACGGAGGCGTTCGCTTTCGTGTTTAAACCGCCTGAGTTGGCCGATGCGCCCACATCCGCGCTTACGCCTCCAACATTGGCAGAAACACCGAGATCGAGCGCTCGTGCAGTGGCGGCAGGTAATGACAAAACGATGCAGGCCGAAGCAAAAAACGCAAGCGACCGCATGTGAGAAATGCACTTCATGACTTCCTCCGTTTTTTCGACAAACCGAGGAACGCGCGTACCTTCGATCGAGCGGGCCGTCCTCCATCGGAATAACCCGTGCGGATTAAACGCGGTCAAGTTGTGAATGCTTTCGGCGGAGCTCTCAAAAATATATGATAGTTAATATATTCTAAAATAACTATCTGCCACCGCTTCAAAATGGGTCAAATATAGCCCCTTTGGATGAGCGCGGCTGGCCTGCTGGCCGGCCGCAATGGTCGTATAACCCTCAATCAGATCAGTTGCTTCCGTCGTTCGGACGGGATTTCCGCGCCTCGGCGCTGCTGGAGGAGGCTGTTTTGCCATCCGGTTGCTGGCCGAAGTAAGTGCCGCCAAGATGTCCTCCGGCACTGGTGTTCTCTACCTGCCGCTCTGTTTTCTTGCGGATTTCGTCTGCATCGGTTTGCTCATTCTGATCTCCATTGTTCGAAAAAATAGACATCTGGACAACCGATGCGGCCCGATAGGGCTCCATAAAAGATGGCCGCGGCGGCCTGGCACAGGGGACTCTCGGAACCAAAATGACTGCGAAGACTTTCCTGCCTTGGTTATGACAAAGCCGACGGTATATCCTTCCTGCGATATCAAAGGAGACGAAAATGAAAAAGATACTCGCGACCACAATCGCCGCAGCCTCTTTGCTCCAGGCTTTTGCCATGAGCGCCAGCGCAGCGGACCTGGTGCGGCGGGAGCCGCCGGTAGCTCCCGATGTAAGCGGGGGCGTAAAGATCGGCTACCTCGCTTGCGATATCGGCGGCGGCATAGGCTATGTGCTCGGGTCTTCCAAGCAGATCGATTGCGTCTTCCAGCCGACCAGCAGCAACGAATCGCCTGAGCACTACAGTGGTGCGCTGCGCAAATTCGGCGTGGATCTCGGGTTTACCACACGTGGCCGCCTGCTTTGGGCAGTGTTTGCGCCAACGGCCGGCTATCACCGCGGCTCGTTGGCTGGCCTCTACCAGGGCGCAACCGCTGAAGCCACGCTCGTCGGCGGCATCGGCACCAACGTGCTCTTCGGCGGCACTTCCGGCTCGATTCATCTGCAGACGATCAGCGTCACCGGCCAGCTCGGCATCAATGTTGCCGCGACAGGCACATCCATGACGCTATCGCCTGAGAGCTAAGCGGCTACGAGCGAAGAAAACAAAAGCCGGCGGTGCATCGGATATGACGATGCACCGCCGGCTTAATTCTTGCTTCCGATTGCAATGTAGCGCTTGGCCACAGTCGCGATATCTAGCAAATTCTCTGGAAAACTGGCGACCCCTGCAGGACTCGAACCTGCGACCTGCTGCTTAGAAGGCAGCTGCTCTATCCAGTTGAGCTAAGGGGCCATCTGTATGCCGCGATCCGCGGCATCAGGCATATTCTGTATCACACCGAAGACGGATCAGTGCGTCCAGGGCTGCGTGCGCGTATAGCGGAAGTTATCCGGATAAGCGACGACCTGTCGTGCAGGCTCCTTTGGAGCGATAACGCGGTATTCGATCCCGCTGCGCTTGGCATAGGCTTCAGCAAGCTCCTGCGTTTCGAAGGTCAGCTTCAGCTGCTGGCGCATATCGCCTGAAGACGTGTAGCCCATGATCGGGTCGATCTTACGCGGCTGCTCCTGATCGAACTCCAGCACCCAGAGGTGGGTTTTGGCTTTGCCGGACTGCATTGCGGTCTTGGCCGGACGATAGATCTTAGCAGACATGACTGCGGCGCCTCCGATATGCGGGCAACGCCCGCCTTTCATAACTCAACCTGGAACCAAGCTTTCTTCCACACCGAACATGGCAGGAAGAAGTGAATTTTGCTTATCCGCAAATCCCCGTTTTTTCAAGGGAAAAGCGCCGCTGCTGCGGCATTGGCAGGTCGGCGAAACCGAACGCCGCGTGGCGCGTTTCTTATACAGAGCGCTTGATGCGCAGCCCTTATTCGCCGCCGGGTGTGGATAAGCGGGCAATTCTGTTACACAATCCGAAATGTTTCGGATTGTTGCATGTTTTGATCGCTTTCTAATTGTTATAAGCGGCATAGGCGACTAGGGTACCTACCAACCGTTGTGACACGGGTGAGAGCGATGAGAACCTCGGCAGAATTCCATGCCATCATGATTGGAGCAAGTATCACTGCGTTTTTCTACGCGGCGATCAGCTATGCTCAATATGTCGGCCTGCTTGCTCAGGGCTGAATCACGGCACACGTGAGCAGGCGTGCTTGCGAAGCGATGGCATCGCCACCATTTTCCTGACCGGGAAACTTCCTGAGCAAAAATCGGAACGGTAGCCAAAGGGCCTCCACAAACCGCGAAGCCGATCTCAAATTACAGAAATATTGGGAGAAAAATGGTCGGAGTGGAGAGATTCGAACTCCCGACCCTCTGGTCCCAAACCAGATGCGCTACCAGACTGCGCTACACTCCGAGCCTTTGATGGCAGCGGGAATACACGCTTCCCCCTGCCCTAGCAACCCCATAAATCCACCTCAGCCGGCAGATTTCACAGGCTTACTTCGCCTTTTTTGTTGTCGTGGCGCTGACGAGACGGTCGCCAGGGCGGATATTGAGCTTGCGGGCCGTGCCGGCGTTCACCTCGACCACGTAGCGGACCTCACCCATCGAATCGATGATGTCGCGGGAATAGGGCTTTGCGTCTTCCTTGATATGGGTGATCACACCCTTGCCATCGGCGAAAAGCATGTCGAGCGGCAGGACGGTATTTTCCATCCACATGGTGACGCGCCGCGACACGCCGAAATCAAAGATCATGCCAGCGTCTTCAGCCATAGCCTTGCGGAACATCAGGCCATAGGCGCGCTGGTCGCCGGTAGCAGCGATCTCCACGGTGAAGTGCAGCATTTTGCCGGCAGCCGTCTGGATGATCAGCGGCTCTTTATCGAAGTGCATGTCCTGCTGCGCAAATGCCGGCAGAGCGACCATGAAAAAAAGCGCCATCAAGGCGCTTCTCATCATCTCGACAGAGACCAGGCCACGCATCAATGAGACCGGCCGACCGGGCTCGGAACGTCAGGATGGATCTCCGCAGCCATCAGCCCCTTCTCGCCATCACCGAAGCGCACCAGTACCACCTGGCCGGGGCGCAGTTCGGTGAGGCCGAAGCGGCGGAGCGTTTCCATATGCACGAAGATGTCTTCCGTGCCCTCACCGCGTGTCAGGAAGCCGAAGCCCTTGGTGCGGTTGAACCACTTCACCAGGGCGCGCTCGAGGCCACTGGTTGCCGTGACCTGCACATGGGTGCGAACCGGCGGCATCTGCGAGGGATGGATCGCAGTCGACTGATCCATGGAGAGGATCTTGAAGGCCTGGAAGCCACGCTCGCGGCGCTGGATGAGAGCGACGATGCGGGTGCCCTCAAGAATGGTCTGGTAGCCGTCGCGCCTCAGGCAGGTTACGTGCAACAGCACATCCTGCATGCCGTTGTCGGGAACGATGAAGCCAAAACCCTTGGCCACGTCGAACCATTTCACCACGCCGGTGATTTCAACGAGGTCAACCGGTTCTCCCGACAACTCTTCAAGGTCGGTAAAGCCATTCGATGAAATCCTGTCAGCCATGTCGCCAGCCCCTCAATACGCGTCACACTGTTACGGTTAACTGATTCTTGAAATCAAGATTAACATCTTGGTAACGGATAAGCGCAAGTCCTAGTTTTCGGTTATTCCCAACTGTACATTTTATAGCGATGACTTGCCCGAAGCTGGTGTCCGTTACCCAGACGGGCTAGCCTGAAAAGAGAGAGGAAACAAAATGCGTTATCTCCACACCATGGTTCGCGTCAAAGATCTCGACGCCTCCCTCCATTTTTACTCCACCCTGTTCGGTCTCGAGGAAATCCGCCGCCATGAGAACGAGAAGGGCCGCTTCACGCTCGTTTTCCTGGCTGCCCGGGACGATATCGACCGTGCCCGTAGCGAAAAGACTCCCTGCCTCGAACTTACCTATAACTGGGACAAGGAGGATTATACCGGAGGACGCAATTTCGGTCACCTCGCCTATGAGGTGGATGACATCTACGCGATTTGCCAGAAATTGATGGATAGCGGTATTACGATTAACCGTCCGCCGCGCGACGGTAATATGGCCTTCGTGCGTTCGCCTGACGGCATCTCAATCGAGATTCTGCAAAAGGGCGAGAAACTGGCCCCGACCGAGCCCTGGCTTTCGATGGGCAATACCGGCGCCTGGTAAGCCAAGCTGCGGGCAAGCTTCACGCGGCATTCTCCGGCTCTATCGTAACGGAAGTGCGCTTTCGGGCGCCTTCCGCATTCACCGGAGATTTCGCGGTTGACCAAGAATAACAAGCGGATTGCCACTCCGCGCCGGCAGGCTGTCGGTGCTTTGCTGATCGCCAGCTCTGTCCTGGCGCTTTCCGGCTGCGTTTCCGACAAGAAGGCACTTGATTCGGCCGCCGTCGCCACACCGGCTGCAGCAGAACAGCCGGCGCCCCGGCTGGCAGCGGCAATGCCGGCCGCATCTCCCACAGCGTCTAAACAGCTCTATCGTGACCCGATGCTGACGAATGTCTCCGGTGTCGATCCGCAGGTCGCCGCGCAGGATCCGAATGCGGCGCCGGTCCCGCCCGTCGATCCTGCCATGCAGCAGCAGCAGCCGTCCAATATCGGCGGTCTCGTCCTGCAATCGACGAGAATCAACGCGCAGGCGATGAGCATTTTCTCCGATCACCCAGCGCCGCCACAGAACAACTCGACCTCCACGGTCATCCAGCCGCAGGGCGCCAACGCTTACGCACCTCAGAACGCGGTTCCGAGATCGAGCGTGTTCAGCGCGCCCGAGCCACAGCAGGGCGAGATGCTGCCGCAGCAATCGTCGCAGAATACCAGCACGAAGTTTGCGCCTGATCAGACAGCCTCCCTTGCCAGCGGGGATATCCCGGGATCGACGATGAATGCGCTCTACAGCGCGCCGAAGCAGAATCTGCTCAGCAGCCTTTCCGGGCTCTTGCAGAAGGCGTCGCTGCCGGGCATGACGCGTATCGCGCCAAACGGCCTGCATGTGCAGAACGACAGCGTCCAGGTCGGCTGCTTCAAGCCCGATCTCATGCGGGTCATCAAGACGGTCGAGACTCATTTCGGCAAGCCAGTCGTCGTGACATCGGGCTACCGCGATCCGCAGCATAACCGGGAAGTCGGCGGCGCCGAGGAATCGATGCACAAGAGCTGTGAGGCGGCCGATATCCAGGTCGACGGCATCAGCAAATGGGATATTGCCCAATATATCCGCTCGCTGCCGAACCGCGGTGGCGTCGGCACCTATTGCCATACGGATTCGGTCCACCTGGACACCGGCAATGCCCGCGACTGGAACTGGGGCTGCGGCCGCAAGAGCGCGCCGATTGCCTCGGCACGGGCGATCTGACTTTCAACCCTTTGAAAGCATGACGTGAGGGAAGCGGCCGGCACCAAATTTCCGATGGCCGCCGCAGCCCGTTGATTTGGCTCGAATAATCTTCATTTCCTACCAGCGGAACAGCCTGTCATTTTTTTGCAAAATTTCGAATTTGCCGCTTGCGGGATCGCAAGTGCCTGACTATAAGGGCGCCACCACAGCACGCGCCCTTCGTCTATCGGTTAGGACGACAGATTTTCATTCTGTAAAGAGGGGTTCGACTCCCCTAGGGCGTGCCACTTCTTCTTCCGATCTAGGCCGTCTCTGCCGCTTGCGAAACGCATTGTGTCTTCCTATTTCAGCTGAAAGCCTGCGCCCTTCGTCTATCGGTTAGGACGACAGATTCTCATTCTGTAAAGAGGGGTTCGACTCCCCTAGGGCGTACCAAAATTTCATTTGCGGATATCTCGACCATTCCGCCCTTAGACCGCATAGCTCCTGCTTCAGGCGCTACTGATTTTCGCGTAATTCAATGATCACATCGCGCTATACACCGCGCGGCGCCGTCTTCGCCTTCCCGGCGCGTCCTCCTGGCCTTGGGACTTTAGTCCGTTCCGGACAGGCGTTTTTCTGTGCATGATCCAGAATAGATCGCAACCTGGGGGAGGAATCCTGTGATCTACGAAAAGCGGAACGTTGCCGACAGCTCGAAAGAACGGACGCGCTTCGAGAAGGAAGCGGCCGAAGCCCTCAACAAGCACTACCGGCGCCCGATCGCTATCTGGTTTTCCTGGCAGCCAGGGCAGAATCCCAATACTATCGATTTGCGGGCCACTCCGCAGATTTTGGCTGAAGCTGAAAGCCAGGGACCAACGAGAATTCCATGACTTGCAATGCTCCAAGGCTTAAGCGCCAGAAGGCTCTTTAGCATTTTCAAAGCTCGTCCTCGCCCTGCGATGTGCTAGCAATCCATGCAACGACAAGGTTGGCTTCCCCTCCACCTCCCCTTTTCCACAAGCCAAGCAAAAAACTGGATAATCCGGCAAAAATTTCTCATTTTGCGTCTTGCGGCGCAGAAAAGTGCTGACTATAAGGGCGCCACCACAGCGCACGCGCCCTTCGTCTATCGGTTAGGACGACAGATTTTCATTCTGTAAAGAGGGGTTCGACTCCCCTAGGGCGTGCCACTCCCCTTCATGACTTCCCTTGCTTTTCATAGAGTTGCCTTCGCGACGCTGATTATGCGCAACATGCCAATTGATGTCACTCGGCGCGGACTGGACGTCGAATTCCGGCATGCTGCGCGGCGCCAAAACACGCCCCTCAATCTCGGTAGCAACGTCTCGGAAAGACCATCATTTTCAACAGTATAATCTGCCCAGAATTTGTTTTCGGAATTTACCGGGAATTAGCGAGCGAAGACTAAGATTATTCCGGACAGTTTCACAGATCCGGCACTCCAATATACTCCCTCGCGGCAGGTGATTTTCGAAAAATGAGCCACACGGAAACGACCTATACTTCATGGTTTGAACGCATCAAAAACGCACTGATCGGCGCACTGATTGGCCTCGTTTTGCTCATAGGATGCATCTGGCTGCTGGTCTGGAACGAAGGACGCGCAATCCAGACTTATCGCGCCCTCTCAGAAGGCGCGTCCCAGGTCGTTTCAGTCGATGGCGCTACGGTCGATCCGGCAAACGAAGGCAAGCTGGTCCACATCAGCGGAACGGTGAAATCCGATCAGGTTCCCCGAGACAGCCAATTCGGTGTCATCGCCGACGGCGCCGTCGGCCTTTCCCGCAGGGTCGAGATGTATCAGTGGGTAGAAAAGAGCGAGAGCCAGACCAAGAAGACGCTAGGTGGCGGCGAGGAAACGACTACGAGCTATTCCTACAACAGGGAGTGGCGCTCGGACGTCGTCGATTCGAGCCGCTTCAAGCAGCCTGATGACCATCAGAATCCAACCAGCATGCCTGACGGCGCGACTTTCACGGCAAAGACAGCGCATGTCGGCGCCTTCTCGGTGCCGGGCAAGGATATTGCCGGGATCGGCGACTATTCGCGGCTCGCGCTCACCGACGGCGACGTCGAGCGCATCGCTGCCCAGATTGGCGCCGGCCGACCGGCAAGGCGAAGTGTCGAAGGCACCTATATCGGTCAGAACGAGAACCTGCCTGATGTCGGTGATCTCAAGATCGCTTACCAGCGGATCGATGTGGAAACGGCAAGCATCGTCGGCAAGCAGAGCCACGGCGCTCTCAGTTCCTATGAGACGACGAACCATCGCAATATCTTCCTCACCGCCGATGGCGATATGGATGCCAGCCAGATGTTCAAATCGGCGGAGAGCGAAAACACCATCATCACCTGGCTTGTCCGCGCCGGCGGCCTGATCGGCTTGTTCGTCAGCTTCAAGCTAATGTTTGGGTTGCTGCCCATTCTCGGAGACCTGATCCCGTTTATCGGCTCGATCATCGGTTTCGGCACCAGCATCGTCGCCTTCGTGCTGACGCTACTGGTCGGTCCTGCCGTCATCGCCATAGGCTGGTTCGCCTACAGGCCGCTGCTGTCAGTCGGCATCATCGCGGGCGGCGTATTACTTGCGGTGATCGTTACCCGTCTTCGCAGAAAAGCGCCACTTTCCCAGCCGCAACCGGCCTGATCTCTGTTCCGGCCAAGGATTTTCCGCCGGTCACTTGGCCGGCGCGCCGTCGAAGATGCGCAGCTGGATGCGGCGCGAACCCTGATAATGCTCGGCGCCGAGTGAGCCTGCGACATGCAGGTTGGCGCCGCGGGAATTGAGAAGAAGGTTGCCGAGCGGGGTCTCGGCAGCCCTGAAGGCGATGCCGTCGAGGCGCGTGCCATCCATCGCTTCCAGTGTCACCTTCACATGCCGCTCGCCGACGAGACGGGAATCACGAACACGATGCGCCGGTACGGCAAAGAGCGGCTGGGAATGCCCTGAGCCATAGGGCCCAGCCGTCTCCAGGCGATCGATGAGCTCGATCGTCGCGCCGCTTGCAGCGATCGCGCCATCGATCTTCAGCGTTTCATTGGCGACAAGGGCCGCCACCGTTTTCTGCGCCTTCTCGGTGAAGAAGCCGCGCAACAGTCCGAGCTTGCCACGTTCAACGGTTAGGCCGGCCGCCATGGCGTGACCGCCGCCCTTGACGAGCAGCCCCTCATCGACCGCGGCACGCACCATCCTGCCCATGTCGAAGCCGTTAATCGAACGACCCGACCCGGTGCCCCTGCCGGAGGGATCGAAGGCGATGGCGAAGGCGGGACGCTTGAACTTCTCCTTCAGGCGCGCGGCAATCAGGCCGACAATGCCGGGATGCCATTTCTCGTGCGCCGTGACGATGACGGAAGCCCCCTCGCCGTCTCCATACTCTGCAAGCGCTTCGGCCTCGGCCTCCTGCAGCATGATCGCCTCCATGGCCTGCCGTTCGCGGTTGAGCTCATCCAGGCGCTGGGCAATGGCTTCAGCCTGGATCGCGTCATCGAGCGTCAGCAAGCGGCTTCCGAGTGCCGCATCGCCGATTCGTCCGCCGGCATTGATTCGCGGGCCGATCAGAAAACCGAAATGATAGGGCGTCACCGGCCCTGCCAGGCCCGCCTTGCGGAACAGCGCCGCAAGACCGGCATTGCTCTGGTGGCGCGCGGCGACCAATCCTTTCACCACAAAGGCACGATTGAGCCCCTTGAGCGGGACGACGTCACAAACGGTCGCGAGTGCTACGATATCCAGCCACTGCAGCAGATCGATCGCGAGGATGCGCTTGTCGCCTGCCTCACGCAGCAGGCGCAAAGTCGCGACCAGCACCATGAACACGACACCGGCGGCGCACAGATGCCCAAGCCCCGAAAGATCGTCCTCGCGGTTTGGATTGACAAGGGAATGGCAGGGCGGCAGCTCGTGTGTCACCTGGTGGTGATCGATGACGACGACGTCGATGTTGCGGTCAGCAGCGGCTGCCAACGCCTCATGGCTGGTGGAGCCGCAATCGACGGTCACGATCAGGCTCGCGCCGTTATCGATCAACTGATTGATGGCAGTCGGGTTGGGGCCATAACCTTCGAAGATGCGATCGGGAATGTAGATATGCGCCTTGACGCCGAAATGGGTGAGGAAGCGATACATGAGCGCGGAAGAGGCCGCACCATCGACGTCGTAATCACCGAAGATCGCGACGGGCTCGCCGTCACGGATCGCGTCGGCAATGCGCTTTGCGGCCTTTTCGCAGTCGGTCAGCTTGTGGGGATCGGGCATCAGGCTGCGGATCGTCGGATCGAGGAATTCGAACGCCTCATCCACCGTCACGCCGCGCCCGGCAAGCACGCGGGCGATCAGGTCCGGCAGACCATGCATCTGCGACATGGCGAGCGCGCGATTCTGCCCCGCCTGATCGAGGCGCGAAACCCAGCGATTGTCGAGGACGGACTTTTCGACGCCCAAGAAGGCGCGCGGTACCGGATCGACCTGATCTGCCATGCCAAACTCCGCTTTCATCATCTGCCCTTTTTACAGATGCGGGACAGATAGCAAAGCGGTGATTTGAGGGCTGTGGATTACCAGAAAAGTGCCCAGGCGATCAAGCCGATGCCGAGGACCTGCACGAAGACGATCGAAAGCAGGATTAGGAGCGTGGCCCAATTCCGGCCTCGCGGCGCCTCGCACTCAAGGGCTGCTCCATGCGCTGTCGGATCAGATATAGGCAAGCCCGCCCGAGGACTCTCGATCTCCGCCCGAACATGATCATGCGTATGCTCGATGTTCCTCAACCCACGACTCCAACGACTCCCAGGTTGATTATATCTATATCTACATATCTGTTAATATAAATCTTCGTGAAGTGCTTTGATTAATAACAGAAAACCCGTCCGGGCGATCCCGGACGGGCTGAACCGGTCCAAACTGGGACAAAGTGTCAGGATTCTTCCTTGGGACGCTCGATGCGGATCACCTGCGGCTCTCCAACGAGGTAGCCCTCTTCCTTGATTGCAGCGACCGCCTTGCGCACAGAATCCTCCATCGTCGCATGGGTGACGAGGATGATCGTCTGATGATGCGAAGGCGCCAGATGCTGCTTGGAACGCTGGACGATCGATTCCAGCGAAATCTGGTTTTCCGCCATGCGCGTGGCGACGCTGGCGAAGACGCCGGTGCGATCGAGGACGGTCAGGCGGATGAAATAACCGCCCTCATGGCTCTGAATCTGCGCCTTGCGGTAAGGCTCCAGCGATTTGGCGGGGTGGCCGAGAACGGGAACGCGCTGCGCACCCGGCTGGCTCTTGGCGATGTCGGCGATATCGCCAAGCACCGAGGATGCCGTGGCGCTGCCGCCGGCACCAGGACCGACCATCAACAATTCGCCGAGAATATCGGATTCGATTGCGACCGCGTTGGTGACACCATCGACCTGGGCGATGACGGAATCGACCGGCACCATGGTCGGATGCACGCGCTGTTCGATACCGGTATCCGTGCGCTGGGCGACGCCGAGCAGTTTGATGCGGTAGCCGAGATCGGCTGCGGCATGGATATCGTCGATCGAGATATTGGTGATGCCTTCGAGATAGATATCGTCAGCGGCGATCCTGTTGCCGAAGGCGAGCGTCGTCAGGATCGAAAGCTTGTGGGCGGTGTCGTTGCCTTCGATGTCGAAGGCCGGGTCAGCCTCGGCATAACCGAGGCGCTGGGCTTCCTTCAGGCAATCGGCAAAGGACAGGCCTTCCTTCTCCATCTTGGTGAGGATGTAGTTGCAGGTGCCGTTCATGATGCCGTAGACGCGCGAGATCGTGTTGCCCGTCAGCGATTCACGCAGCGCCTTGATAACAGGGATGCCGCCGGCAACGGCCGCTTCGAAATTCAAGAGCGAGCCCTTCTCTTCCGCGATCGTCGCAAGCTCGACGCCGTGATAGGCAAGCAGCGCCTTGTTGGCGGTCACCACATGGAGACCACGGGCAAGAGCGGCGCGAACGGCCGTATTTGCAGCCCCTTCGGCACCGCCGATCAGCTCGACGAACACGTCGATATCGGCCTTTTCGGCCAGTTCTTCGGGACGCTCATACCAGGTGATGCCGGTCAGATCGATACCACGGTCCTTCGTGCGGTCACGGGCCGAAACTGCCGTAATCGTAATCGGGCGGCCGCAGGTGACTGCAAGTTCGTTGCTTTTCTGCTTGATGATGCGAACAAGCGAGGCACCAACGGTACCCAAGCCCGCAATGCCGATTTTGAGGGCATCTGCCATGGATAGATCCTGAAATGTCTAGTGAGAGACAGCCGCAAATCTGCGGCTGTCTTCGAGGTTGGAATTAACGGTGGGCGTTGAGCGAGATGACGTTGTGCATCGTCTCGTCGGCCGTCGACATGAACTTCTTGATGTTGCGTGCGGCCTGGCGGATGCGGTGTTCGTTTTCGACGAGTGCCAGACGCACGTAGTCGTCGCCCATCTCGCCGAAGCCGATGCCCGGGGCAACGGCGACGTCGGCCTTCTCGACCAGCAGCTTGGAGAATTCCAGCGAGCCGAGATGACGGAACTTTTCCGGGATTTTCGCCCAGGCAAACATGGTGGCGGCCGGCGGCGGAACGTCGAAACCGGCCTTGCCGAAGCTTTCGACCATGACATCGCGGCGACGCTTGTAGACGTTGCGGACTTCCGCAATGTCGGAACCGTCGCCGTTCAGCGCATGCGTTGCCGCAACCTGGATCGGCGTGAAGGCGCCGTAATCGAGGTAGGACTTCACCCGCGTCAGCGCCGCGATCAGCCGTTCGTTGCCGACGGCAAAGCCCATACGCCAGCCGGGCATGGAGAAGGTCTTCGACATGGAGGTGAATTCGACCGCCACATCCATTGCGCCCGGAACCTGCAGAACCGACGGTGGCGGCTCGCCATCGAAATAGATTTCCGAATAAGCGAGGTCCGAAAGCACGATAATGTCGTGCTTCTTCGCGAAGGCGATGACGTCCTTATAGAAGTCGAGGCTGGCAACGAAGGCCGTCGGGTTCGACGGATAGTTCAGGATCAGCGCCAACGGTTTCGGGATCGAGTGGCGCACGGCGCGCTCGAGCGGCGGGAAGAAACTTTCGTCCGGCTCGACCGACATGGAGCGGATAACGCCGCCGGCCATCAGGAAGCCGAAGGCATGGATCGGATAGGTCGGGTTCGGGCAGAGAATGACGTCGCCCGGCGCGGTGATCGCCTGCGCCATATTGGCGAAGCCTTCCTTGGAGCCGAGGGTAGCGACGACCTGCGTATCCGGGTTCAGCTTCACGCCGAATCGGCGCGCGTAGTAAGCAGCCTGCGCGCGGCGCAGACCGGGGATACCCTTGGAGGACGAATAGCGATGGGTGCGCGGGTCCTGAACGACCTCGCAGAGCTTGTCGACGATCGCCTGAGGGGTCGGAAGGTCAGGGTTTCCCATGCCGAGATCGATGATATCGGCCCCGCCCGCTCGCGCGCTCGCTTTCAAACGGTTGACCTGTTCGAAAACGTAGGGCGGCAAACGCCGGACTTTGTGAAACTCTTCCATCTCTTTCCCCATGGAAATGCGGCCAACGTGACCGCTGTCGAAGCTCGTTCCGTCTCCCGGCATCTGCGATACGAGCTTCAGACTCGCAGCGCCGTATTCCTCTTGAACTCAAGTTGCGCGGCAAATCTTTGGCGGAGAGGCCGCGCACGAAGCGCATTATCGGGAAAATTGCATCTTCCGATCTATTCGGAAGGCTTTGCGTCCAAATCGCCTTAAAGGCAAGGCTTATTTGGTGATTTCGGAGAGCGTCGCGGCCCCATGGTCGGCGGCCAGTTGGCGCATCTCGGCTACGCGGCGCTGATACTCCGCTTCCGAGATCGCACCCGACTGGCGCTTGGCGCCAAGGGCGGTCAACTGATGCTGCAGCTCGGCCGCCTGTTCGTCGCTCATCTGCACATTGGCGGCCGTCAGCGGCGCACCGAATGTCGGGTAGCCGTCGCCCGGTTCCTTGGCAAGGCCGCCTTCGACCGCTTCGCCCTTGGAAGCCGGCATCACGACTGCGGTCGGCGCTGCCATGCGCTGGGCGAAGGCCTGCTTCTCCTCGGCGGTCTTGTTGCATCCGGCAAGCGCAAAGGCCATGGCCGCGGCCGCCGCGCAGATTGCTGCGGTGCGGGTGAAGGTCGCGATATGCCCAATGCCTGTCGTCGTCATGCCTGATGATCCAATCCTGCCTGCTTCGACTGTTAAATTCGTCGCAGCGACAAAGCAATAGCATGAGAGCGGTCGCGCGGAACTTGTTTTCTTCATCGCCGCAGATGTACAACGGACGAACAGTGGATGCCGCCGCCGGAGGAAGTGCGTGACCGACAGCAAGCGGGAGAATGGTGCCAAGGTGGAATTCGACGCCAAGGATCTCGATCCCTATCTTCTGAAGGATCCCGAGGCCATGGCGATGAATTTCGCCCGTGCGC
Organism: Hyphomicrobiales bacterium; assembly: GCA_900468805.1. GTDB lineage: Bacteria > Pseudomonadota > Alphaproteobacteria > Rhizobiales > Rhizobiaceae > Rhizobium. The sequence continues at coordinate 245,336 of UEIF01000004.1, forward strand.
TCGAAAACCTCGGTAAAGCCGCTTCGGCGTGGCTCGGCCCGCGCGAACGCGGCGAAATTTCCGACACGGTCGTCGACCCCGTCACCGATATGGTGAAGACGATGTCGAAGGTGACTGAATACTGGATCTCCGATCCGCGCCGCACCTTCGAAGCGCAGACACAGCTCATGACCTCATTCTTCGGCATCTGGATGAACTCCATGCAGAAGATGCAAGGGGCTTCACCGGCAATGGAGCCGGTCGCACGTGTGGATAAGCGTTTCGCCGACGAGGACTGGCAGAAGAATCCGTTCTTCGAATTCCTGAAGCAGGTCTATTTCGTGACTGCCGACTGGGCCGAAAAGCTGGTTGCCGAGACCGAGGGGCTCGACGAGCACACCAAGCACAAGGCCGGATTTTATGTGAAACAGATCACGGCAGCACTCTCGCCCACCAATTTCGTGGTCACCAATCCGCAGGTCTATCGGGAGACGATCGCGACCAGCGGCGAAAACCTGGTGCGCGGCATGAAGATGCTGACCGAGGATATCATCGCCGGCCGCGGCGAACTGCGCCTGCGCCAGACCGACATGACAAAATTCGCCGTCGGCCGCGACATGGCGCTGACGCCGGGCAAGGTGATCGCCCAGAACGAAATCTGCCAGATCATCCAGTATGAGCCGTCGACCGAAACCGTGCTGAAGCGGCCGCTACTGATCTGCCCGCCGTGGATCAACAAGTTCTATATTCTCGACCTCAACCCACAGAAATCCTTCATCAAATGGTGCGTGGACCAGGGACATACGGTTTTCGTCATCTCCTGGGTCAATCCGGATGGCCGCCATGCGCTGAAGGATTGGACCGCTTACGCAAGGGAAGGCGTCGATTTCGCGCTGGAGACGGTGGAAAAGGCGACCGGCGAGAAAGAGGTCAACGCCATCGGCTATTGCGTTGGCGGTACATTGCTTGCCGCAACCCTTGCCCTGCATGCCAAGGAAAAGAACAAGCGCATCAAGACCGCGACGCTCTTTACCACGCAGGTCGATTTCACCCATGCCGGCGACCTGAAGGTCTTCGTCGATGAGGAGCAGCTCCAGGCGCTGGAAGCGCATATGCAGGAGCTCGGCTATCTCGACGGCTCGCGCATGTCGACGGCGTTCAACATGCTCAGGGCGAGCGAGCTCATCTGGCCCTATTTCGTCAACAACTACCTGAAGGGTCAGGAGCCCCTGCCCTTCGACCTGCTTTTCTGGAACGCCGATTCAACCCGCATGGCGGCCGCCAACCATGCTTTCTACCTGCGCAACTGCTACCTCGGGAATGCGCTGACCAAGGACGAGATGGTCCTCGACGGCAAGACCGTGTCGCTGAAGGACGTCAAGATCCCGATCTACAATCTCGCGACACGCGAGGATCATATCGCGCCGGCGAAATCCGTTTTCCTCGGCAGCCAGTTCTTCGGCGGCAAGGTGCAGTTCGTGGTTACCGGCTCCGGCCATATTGCCGGCGTCGTCAACCCGCCCGACAAGCACAAGTACCAGTTCTGGACTGGCGGCCCAGCCAAGGGCGACTACGATACGTGGCTTGCCAAGGCAAAGGAAACGGCGGGCTCATGGTGGCCGCACTGGCATGCGTGGATCGAGACCCAAGCCGGCGATCGCGTTGCGGCCCGCAAGCCGGGCGGCGCGGCACTCAACGCCATCGAGGAAGCACCCGGCAGCTATGTGATGGCGCGGAGCTGACGGCGGAAAAATTTTCCGCCGTCGAATTACCTCTCGCCGGGCGGGGATATACCAGCAACCGCAAGCCTTTGAAAAATAGCCTTCTCTAAATTATTGCGTCTCTTTTCGTCACATTCGAAGCAGATCGCCGTGACCGTAAACCAATTGGAAACCATAGTTCGTCATCCTTAAGAAACGGTCGCATGTCGCGGATAGGCCAAAATTCGGCCTTTTTGGGCAGTTAGCGGCTCCGGCATAGATCAGTTGTCAGTGCTGCCGGCCTGCGTAGCGCATTTAGAAGACGAGTAGAGTATGGCGTTTGCGGTAGGGACGTTCAATGACGTCGCCCCTTTTGGCGGATCCGCTGTTCGTTCGGGCAGATCTCGCGGTTTACTCACCGGCATCGCAATCGCCGGACTTTTGACCTCCACGTGGCTTGTCGGCACCGTTGCAACAATGCAATCCGTATCGATGCCCTTCTCGTCGCCGAAGGCGATCGCTCAGGTCACAGCGGCACCGAGGACAGCAGCAGTTGTCGTCACGCATGAGCGGCTTATCCACGTCAACAAGGCTTCGCGGCTTGCAGCATTCGATGCCAAGCCGGTGATGCCGTTGACGGCACAGTTGATCCAGTCTCACGCCGAGAAGACATCCGCCGCATCGAGCGCAAAACTGGCGCTCACCAAGACCACTCGCCTACCCGTCGCTATCGCAGAAGCTCAGCCAGTTGCGGTCTCCGACAACGCGCGCTTCAGCAAGGAAGATGCTGTCACGGTAGCGGCGCCCGCTGTCCAAACCGCTGCTGCCATGCCTGTCGAGAATGATGCAGACCGGATCATCATCCCATCGAAGGAGACCGTCGCTGCTGCCGAAATGCCGGCTATGCTCGCTCTGGCCGAAGCCGGCCCGCGCGTCATGCCTGCTCCCGTCGAGCCCCCGCTGGCAAGCAGCCCTGCTGCTCCCGCCGCAGGTAAGCCGGCAGAGGTGGAAGTCGCCGAAGCAGACGATGATGCACAGCCTTTCGGTCTGGTTCTCGCCCCGGATGAGGATTCCGTTCCGCTGCCGATGGCGCGGCCAGACGGTCTCGTCGGCAAGCCGGCGCCTGCCTCAAAGGGTTCGCAGCGTGCTGCCGAGCCTGTGCTTGCCTATGCAAAGCCGAACTCGCCGATCGAGGACGATGACGACGATGCGGTGCCGCGCTACGACAAGCCGGTCTTCACACCGCGGCTTCGCGCCGGCGTGGCAATCTACGATATCGAGAACGGCACAGTTTACCTGCCGAACGGCGAACGGCTGGAGGCCCATTCCGGCCTTGGCAAGATGCGCGACAATCCGCGCTTTGTGAGCCAGAAGATGCGCGGACCAACGCCGCCGCACACCTATAACCTGACGATGCGTGAAGCTCTGTTCCACGGGGTGGAAGCCATTCGTCTGACGCCGGTGCAGGGATCGGACGCCATTTTCAACCGTGTCGGTCTGCTCGCGCATACTTATATGCTCGGCAGGAACGGCGATTCCAACGGTTGCGTTTCCTTTAGGGATTACAAGCGCTTCCTGGCTGCCTACAAGCGTGGAGACATCAGGCAGCTCGTCGTCGTGCCGCGGATGAACAACAAGCCGGCTTCGACGCTCGCCTCGCTCTTCTCCTCACGCACCTAGAGCCTTTCCTGGTCAGATTGCAGCATTCTGTTGGCTCAAACGGAGTCGGATGGTCGACCGGCCGGCGCGCGTCGTAGCCCAGATCTACGGCCAAGCCGGCCGGTCGATCAGGCGGCCCGTTTCAGCCAACCCCGGTGGTTTGCTTGCAAACCAGCTAGGGCCGGGCATCTTTCCGCCAGGATCAAAGGCGATCGGCTCGGACGTACCGAGGGGTATGCCCTTCGCCAATCGCCTTTGCCCTGACGAAAACCTACTCCGGCAGAATGCTGCAATCTGACCAGGAAAGGCTCTAAAGATTGGCCGCGAGGAAATCGGCGAGCGCCCGGCTCTCCGCTGAGAGGCGCGGCTTTCCCCTGACGAGCGCAAGTTCGGATGCCGGCTGCGGATCGAACCCGTCTGCCGCTCCAAGTTGACGATGTTCAGGCAAGACGGCATCCGACGGCAGCAGGCTGACGCCGAGGCCAGAGGCGACAGCCGCCTGAACTCCCATCAAACCCTGGCTCGTATAGGCGATGCGCCAGCGCCGTCCGCTGCGCTCGATGAAGCGGATCGCCCTCTCTCTGTAGATGCAGCCGACCGGAAAAACGGCAAGCGGAACAGGCTCATCCCGAACCAGTCGGCGCGTGCTCTCGACCCAGACCAGTTCCTCCTTCCAGCTCGCCAGACAGGCACCATCGCCGGGTTCCCGCTTGATCAGTGCCAGATCGATTTCACCCGTATCGAGAAGGCGGCGAAGCTCGACGCTCCAACCGCTGACGGTGTCGAGCCTTATATGCGGTGAGGCAGCGGAAAAACCGGAGAGAAGATCGATGAGCCTGCGGCCGGCGAAATCCTCGGGAACGCCGAGCCTGACGGTCTTGGGCGCAGCCGGCTGGCGCATGACGTCCATTGCCTCTTCGGCTGTCGTCAGCAAGCGTCGGGCATAGCTCAAGAGAATTTCGCCCTCCTCCGTCGTCTGGATGCCACCTGTCGACTTGTCGCGCAGAAGCAGGGTGTGGCCGATGTTGGCCTCGAGCTTCTTGATCTGCTGGCTGACGGTGGACTGGGTAAGGTGAACACGCTCAGCCGCCCGCGTGAAGCCGCCGGCATCGACGACCGCTGCGAAGGTCCGTAGAAGATCGAGGTCGAAGGCGAAGATCATTCGATTTTCCACTATCTGTAATTATCACATTTAATTTCTCAATGACTCTGTTCTTTGTCAACATGCGGCAAATCACGGAGACGAGAGATGACACTTTCCGAAAACCGGCCGACCTGGCTGACGTTCGATTGCTACGGCACGCTGATCCAATGGGATGAAGGCCTGCTTGCCGCCATGGACACGATCCTGTCTGCAAAGGGCCGCGATATTGACCAGCCTGCCTTCATCGCTGTCTACGATCGCTACGAGCACGAGTTGGAACAGCAGAAGCCGCACCGGTCCTTCCGCCAAGTCACGGCCCTCGCATTGGAACTGGCCATGCAGGAATTCGACCTGCCATTCCACGCCACCGATGCCGATTTGCTGACATCCTCGATCGGCCGGATGCCGCCCTTCCGGGAAGTGGTCGAAACACTCGACAAGCTGAAGGCTGCAGGCTTCAAGCTTGCCATCATCTCCAATACGGATGACGCCATCATCGCCGGCAACGTCGCGCAACTCGGCGGCTTCATCGACCGGGTGATTACCGCGGAACAGGCGGAAGCCTACAAGCCGTCGCCACAGATTTTCCGGCATGCCTGGAAAACGCTCGGCATCGGCATGGAAGATCTCGTGCATATCTGCGCCAGCCCGCATCTCGACCTTGTCGCCGCGCGCGAACTCGGTTTTCGTGCCATCTGGGTCGATCGCGGCACGGGACGCAAACTGCTTGGCGACTATCGCCCCAACGAGATCGTGCCGACGCTCGACAAGGTGCCCGGTCTTTTTGCCGCAAACGGCTGGATGTAATTGACGCGATTGGAGACAAGACATGGCTCATGAACTGAACCTGGCGAAGGGACAGCCAGCGATATTGCGCAACCTGCCGCTCGATACCGAAGAGATCTGGCAGGCGCGTGTCGATCTGGCGGCGTGCCTTCGAATGGCGGCGCGGCTCGGGCTTGAGGAAGGCATCTGCAACCATTTCTCGGCAGTCGTGCCCGGCCATCCCGATCTCTTTCTCGTCAACAGGCTCGGCTGGGCCTTTCAGGAAGCGACCGCCTCATCGCTGCTGATCTGCGATCTGGAAGGCAATGTCGTTGCCGGCGACGGCATGCCGGAGGCTACCGCCTTCTTCATCCATGCCCGCCTGCACAAGATGTCGCCGCGCGTCGGTGCGGCCTTCCATACGCACATGCCGAATGCGACAGCGCTCAGCATGGTCGAGGGCGATCCGTTCATCTGGGCCGGACAGACCGCACTGAAATTCTATGGCCGCGTCGCCGTCGACGAGAACTACAACGGACTGGCACTCGATGAGCGCGAGGGCGACAGGATCGCCGCTGTGCTCGGCGACAAGGACATCCTGTTCATGAAGAACCATGGTGTCATGGTCTGCGCGCCCAATATCGCCGAAGCCTGGGACGACCTCTACTATCTGGAACGGGCTGCAGAGGTTCAGCTCAAGGCGATGAGCACGGGGCGCCGGCTGGTGCCGATATCCGAAGAGATTGCCGAACAGGCGGCAAAGCAGATGCGCGAAGGCGATCCGGAAAGTGCGCGCCTGCATCTCGAAAGCGTCAGGCGTGTTCTCGACCGGCAGGCGCCGGAATATCGGACCTAGGGCTTGCCTATTTCAGCCATGCGCCGATGCGCTCTACCGCTTCGGCGATCTCGGCCTCGGAACCGGCATAGGAGATGCGCAGGGTGCGTGGTCCTTCCACCGGATCGAAATCGAGGCCGGGCGTCGCTGCGACATTGATTTCCGCCAGCATGCGCCGCGCGAAATCCATGCTGTCATTGGTGAAGCGCGATACGTCCACATAGGCGTAAAAGGCGCCATCCATGGGCGAAGCCGGCGCAAGGCCGATCTTCGGCAGACGGTCGAGCAGCAGTTCACGGTTGGCGGCATAACTTGCCTTGACGCGATCGAGCTCCTCACTTGCGCCGAGCGCTGCGGTGGCAGCGATCTGCGAAAGCTCCGGCGGCGAGATATAGAGGCTCTGGGCGACGCGCTCGATGGGGCGCACCAGCCGCTCGGGCAGCACCATCCAGCCGATGCGCCAGCCTGTCATGCAATAATATTTCGAGAAGGAATTGATGACGATCGCTTCGTCGGTCAACTCCAGCGCGCTCGCCTCCTCGCCGGCAAATGTCAGGCCGTGATAGATCTCGTCGGAGATGAAGGCGATGTCATTGACGTCACAATAGGCGGCCAGCGCCTTCAGGCCTTCACGGCCGGTGACGGTGCCGGTCGGGTTTGCGGGGCTTGCAAGCAGCACGCCCTTCAGCTTCACGCCCTTCTCTGATTGGATCGCTTCGAGGCTCTCCGGCGTCAGCGTGAAATGCGTTTCCGATGTGACAGGCACTTCGACCACATCAAGGCCAAGAGCACCGAGGATGTTGCGATAGGCGGGATAGCCCGGCCGGGCGATTGCGACTGCATCGCCGGCATCGAAGAGCGTCAGGAAGGCGAGATTGAAGGCAGCCGACGAACCGGTGGTAATCGCGATACGCGAGGGATCGATCTCAAGGCCGTGGCGGTTGCGATAGTGCCAGGCGAGCGCTTGTTTCAGCCGCGCGGTGCCGAGCGCATCCGTATAACCGATGCGCCCTTCTGCGAGCGCCGCACGAGCGGCTTCAAGCGCTGCCTGGGGTGCGGGATGCGAGGGCTGGCCGACGGCCATGGAAATGACGGGGTGACCGCCTGCCCGCCGCTTCGTCGCTTCGGCCAGAACATCCATGGCGTGGAACGGTTCGACTTCGCTGCGTTTCGATATGGAAAACACGATCACTTCCTGCCTGGCTTCAGATGACGGCCAGACAATTGCCGCAATAATCGGCTCATCACAATCCCGAGAGGGCTTGGATCGGAGGAAAATTCCTGTTTGATGGCGGCCCGACGCGCCGTAATTTGGTGCGGACGCATCCAAGCCCATTAACCCGGCGATGGTATTTTTCGTTTGAAAACCCATCCGTCGACGACGAGGATACCATGGCCTTCTTCTCCAAAACGCTCACCGCCCTGGCGCTTGCAGCCTCCATCGCCCTTCCGGCTCAGGCATTTGCATTCGACGACCAGCAGAAGAAGGAACTGGGTGAATTCATCAAGCAGTACCTCATCGAAAATCCGGAAATCATGCTTGATGTGCAGGATGCGCTGCAGAAGAAGCAGCAGATGGCCCAGCAGGTGAAGGCCACGATGGCGATCGAGAACAATACCGACGGCATCTTCGATTCCAAAAATGACGTGACGCTCGGCAACCCCACGGGCGATGTCACCGTCGTCGAATTCTTCGATTACAATTGCACCTACTGCCGCCATGCCCTGCCCGACATGCAGGCGCTCCTGAAGAAGGATAAAAACGTCCGCTTCGTACTGAAGGAATTCCCGATCCTCGGACCGGATTCGGTCGCGGCACATCGCGTTGCTGATGCCTTCCGCCGACTCGCGCCGGAAAAGTACAGCGATTTCCACGTGGCTCTGCTCGGTAGCGATGGCCGCGCCTCGGAGGACACCGCGATCCAGGTTGCCTCTTCTCTTGGCGTCAGCGAAGACAAGATCCGCGCGGAGATGAAAAAGAACCCGAACGATGACATCATGCAGGCGACCTACCAGCTCGCCGCCAATCTCGGTATCAGCGGTACACCATCCTATGTGATCGGCAACGAAATGGTGCCCGGCGCCGTCGGCATCGACGATCTCGAAGCCAAGGTGAAGAACATGCGGGCCTGCGGCAAGACGAGCTGCTGAACCGGCGCCCATCAAATCGCCTAAATCGAAGCGCTTCAGCCATGTGGACAAACATGGCGCGGCGTCCCCTGCCGATTCTGTAAGGGCTTTCAATAAGCCCGCGTGGAGTCTATAGGTGGCGCTCGCGCATTCCCGTGCCTTTGCCGCCGAGAGGCTGCCACAGGACGCGATGAATACAGTGAACCGCGTAACGGTCGTCTGATCCGGAGAGGATCAACAGCCGGTGCGCCAAACGGAACATTCGATGACGCAAACGATTTTTGTCCTGAACGGGCCCAACCTCAATATGCTGGGCAAGCGAGAACCTGGCATCTACGGCGGCAAGACGCTCAAGGACATAGAGGCGGACTGCAAGGCTGCAGGCCGCGAACTCGGTTTCGACATCGATTTCCGGCAGAGCAACCACGAAGGCACGCTGGTGGACTGGTTCCACGAAGCGGATGAAAAGGCCGTCGGGGTTGCCATCAATGCAGGCGCCTATACGCATACGTCGGTCGCGCTGCATGATGCGATCCGCGCTATTTCCATTCCCGTCATCGAACTCCACATATCCAACGTGCATGCACGGGAAGAATTCCGCCACAAGTCGATGATCGCCCCGGCATGCAAGGGCGTGATCTGCGGCTTCGGGCCTCACAGCTACATCCTGGCGCTCCACGCGCTGAAGAACATCACAGCATAAGAAGAAGACAGGGCAACACTCATGGCTGAAAAGAAATCCGCTATCGATCAGGCACTGATCCGCGATCTCGCCAACATCCTCAAGGATACGGATCTGACGGAGATCGAGGTCGAGCAGGAGGATCTGCGTATCCGCGTTTCGCGCGCAGGCACGCCCCAGTATATCCAGGCACCGATCGCAGGCCCTGCCTATGCAGCGCCGGTTGCGGCAGCCCCGGTGGCTGCTGCAGTAGCAGCTCCGGCTGGCCGTAACCCGGCCAACACCGTCAACGCGCCGATGGTCGGCACGGTCTACATGGCTCCCGCACCGGGCGCGCGCGCGTTCATCGAAGTCGGCGCCACCGTCAAGGAAGGCCAGACGCTCCTCATCATCGAAGCGATGAAGACGATGAACCAGATCCCCTCGCCCAAGTCCGGCAAGGTCACGGAAATCCTCGTCGAAGACGGCTCGCCCGTCGAATACGGCCAGCTGCTCGTCGTCGTCGAATAAGGCTTTGCCAATGATTTCGAAGATCCTCATAGCCAATCGTGGCGAGATCGCCCTTCGCGTGCTGCGCGCCTGCAAGGAGCTCGGCATCGCAAGTGTGGCCGTGCATTCGACGGCTGATGCCGACGCCATGCATGTGCGCCTTGCCGACGAAAGCGTCTGCATCGGCCCTCCGCCGTCGCGCGAAAGCTACCTCAACATCCACCAGATCGTCGCAGCCTGCGAAATCACCGGCGCCGACGCCGTGCATCCGGGTTACGGCTTCCTGTCGGAAAATGCCAAGTTCGCCGATATCCTCGAAGCGCACGGCATCACCTTCATCGGCCCGACGGCGGAGCATATCCGTCTCATGGGCGACAAGATCACCGCCAAGACGACCGCTCAGGAACTCGGTATTCCTGTTGTCCCGGGCTCCGACGGTGAGGTAAAGACAGAAGAAGACGCACTGAAAACGGCGGCCGAAATCGGTTATCCGGTGCTGATCAAGGCAACCGCCGGCGGCGGCGGACGCGGCATGAAGGTCGCCAAGACCGAAGCCGACCTGATCGAAGCATGGTCGACGGCCCGCACCGAAGCGGCCGCGGCCTTCGGCAACGACGCCGTCTACATGGAAAAATATCTCGAAAAGCCGCGCCACATCGAAATCCAGGTGTTCGGCGACGGCGAAGGCAATGCGGTCCATCTCGGCGAACGCGACTGCTCGCTGCAGCGCCGTCACCAGAAGGTCTGGGAAGAGGCCAATTCGCCTGCTCTCAATGTCGAACAGCGCATGAAGATCGGCCAGACCTGCGCTGACGCCATGAAGAAGCTGAAATATCGCGGCGCCGGCACGATCGAGTTCCTCTATGAAAACGGCGAGTTCTATTTCATCGAAATGAACACCCGCCTGCAGGTGGAACATCCGGTCACGGAAGCCATCACCGGCATCGACCTCGTGCATGAGCAGATCCGCGTCGCCTCGGGCGGCGGTCTCTCCGTCACGCAGGACGAAGTGCACTTCCAGGGCCATGCCATCGAATGCCGCATCAATGCCGAGGACGCGCGCACCTTCGTGCCGTCGCCCGGCACGATCACGCATTTCCATGCACCGGGTGGACTTGGCGTGCGCATCGATTCCGGCGCCTATCAGGGCTATAAGATCCCGCCCTACTACGACAGCCTGATCGGCAAGCTGATCGTCCACGGCCGTACGCGGGTCGAATGCATGATGCGTCTGCGCCGCGCCCTCGATGAATTTGTCGTTGACGGAATCAAGACGACGCTGCCACTGTTCCAGGATCTCGTTTCCAACCAGGATATCGCCAACGGCGACTATGATATTCACTGGCTGGAAAAGTATCTCGCCAACAACAAGCCGGCAGCATAGGACAGGAATGGCAGGAGCGCGCAGGAAATCACCAGGTATTACCCCGGAAATCCTCCTGCGCGCCTATTCGATCGGCCTCTTTCCCATGGCCGAATCCGCCGACGATCCGGAAATCTTCTGGGTCGAACCGGATGTCCGCGGCGTGCTGCCGCTCGACGATCACTTCCATATTTCCAAGAGTCTTCGAAAGACGATCCGGCAGAAGCCCTTCGACATCCGCTTCAACGGTGACTTCGATGCTGTCATTTCTGCCTGCGCGAGCGAGACATCCGATCGCCCGAGCACCTGGATCAACGAGACCATCAGGACGCTCTATTCCGCCCTGCACCGCATGGGTCACGCCCATTCCGTCGAAGCCTGGGACGGCAATGAACTCATCGGCGGGCTCTACGGCGTCTCGCTCGGCTCTGCCTTCTTCGGGGAAAGCATGTTTTCGCGGCGAACCGACGCTTCGAAGATCTGTCTCGTGCATCTGGTGGAACGTTTGAAGCAGAAGCACTTCACTCTGCTCGATACGCAATTCACGACGGAGCATCTGAAGACATTCGGGGCGATCGACGTACCGAAGGCGGACTATGCACTGATGCTTGCCGCGGCGATGGAGTCGCCACACCTTAAGTTTTAAGGTTGAAATCCTCATCCTAGCGTTGATTTTCCAGCCACTGCAATTAAGGTTGGAATGCAATGGAGGATAGAATTTTGAAGCGATATTTTGCGGTTGCGATCCTTTTTATCCTGGCTGCCGGAACGGCCGACGCCCGCCCCTACCAGGAGATGTTTCCAAACAGAACGGACTTTTCCGATCAAGAAAAGCCATTGCTGGAAAAGCTCGACTTCCAGCAAGGGGCGATCAAGCTGCCTGCCGCGAAGGCGACTTTGAACGTGCCGGCCGGTTTTTATTATCTCAACCCTGCCGATACGAAGACGGTGCTTGTCGATATCTGGGGAAACCCTGCTACAGCAGCCGAGGGGACGCTCGGAATGATATTCCCGGCCAAATATGCGCCGACGGATGTCGGATCCTGGGGTTCGATCGTCGAGTACAAGGCGGATGGATATGTCTCGGATGCGGACGCGGCAACGACCGACTTTGACGAACTGCTGCAGAAAATCAAGGATTCCATCAGCGAGAACAATGCCGAGCGCCAGAAGCAGGGCTTTCCGAGGATCACGCTGATCGGCTGGGCTTCCGCGCCGCACTATGACAAGTCTGCACATGCGCTGCACTGGGCGCGCGATCTGCTGTTCGGCGATGACATGAAGGCGAACCACACCCTGAACTATTCCGTGCGCGTGCTCGGGCGCGAAGGTGTTCTGGAGTTCGATTTCATCGCCGGCCTTGCGGAGCTGAAAGAAATCGAGACCGCCATCCCGACCGTCACCAACCTCGTGCAGTTCGACAAGGGGATGACCTACGGCGATTATGTGGATGGCGACAAGATCGCTGCCTACGGCATGGCGGGGATGATCGCTGCCGGTGCCGGCGCCAAGGTGGCCGCGAAGGTCGGCTTGCTGGCCATGGCCGCCGTTTTTCTCAAGAAGGCCTGGATCCTGGTATTTGTGGTGTTTGGCGGGGCGCTGAGCTTTGTGAAGAGGCTCTTCACCGGCAAGAAAACGCCCAACGCATAGTACCGTCTGCGGGCGTGTCGCATCGAACGGGTTTTGTGCGACACGCACCTGCGCGGCGGTTATCTCGTCGCCATGGTCGATTTTCGGCTGAAAGACCTGCCGATAAGGCGGCCGCTCTTACTTCGCGCCGGCGCTATCCGGTGCCGGGACATCCGAGTTCTGTTTGCAGTCCTTCAGCCAGACGTCATAGATCGGATGCTCAACGGCATTGAGGCCGGGGCTGTCGGCAAACATCCAGCCGGTGAAGATACGACGGATCTTGCGGTCCAGCGTGATCTCGTCGACTTCGACGAAACCGTCGATCTTCTGGGCTTCCGACTGGTCGCGCGAATAACAAGCCTTCGGCGTGACCTGCAGGGCGCCGAACTGGACTGTCTCGTTGACATAGACATCGAAAGTGGTGATGCGGCCGGTGATCTTGTCGAGGCCGGAGAAGACGGCGACCGGATTGTCGATGCGGGCAGCCTGTACTGGAGTGGAAAGAAGCCCGGCGGAAAGCGCCAGCGATACAGCTCCCGCAGCCGGCAGGACCGTGTTTCGCAGGGAAAGCTTCATATCTACCCGTCTCCAGCACATATCAGGTTCATGGCCGCAGCGATTGCGGCCAACCTGCGGGTAAAGGTCAATTGTGGCCAAAGCGCGGGTCAGAACCCGCTATCGGATACCCGATGCTCAGTTGCCCGGCGTCCAGGCGTCATAGTCGCCGGTTACGCGCGGACGTTCACCGGCAACCGAGAGCGAGCCCGGCGGGCGGTAGGCCTGGGGCGAGCCGGTCGGGTTGGCGCGGTGCGGTTTCTGCCATTCCTTGGCAACGTAATTTTCCTGCGACGGCGCAACATTGGTGCGGTGATGCATCCAGCCATGCCAGCCCGGAGGAATGGCGGAAGCTTCGGCGTAACCCTTGTAGATCACCCAGCGCTTCGGCAGGCCATAAGAGGATAGACCGCCTTCATAATAGACATTGCCCAACTCATCTTCACCAACGCGCTTGAAGCCACGAAGGGCGAACAGCGTGCCGAAGGTGTAGTTGTTCCACCAAGTGAAGGTGTGCAGCAGGAACTTGATCATGTCTTTTCCTCGTGGCCGCAGGACGCGGACGAAAGCAGATAGGCTTTTCGCTTATGCCGCCGCCAAGCCGAATTGTCCAGTGATTCCCACCGAAACTGCGGTCATTTCAGGGCCATCTTGAAACCGAGATGCGACGGCTTGAAGCCCAGCCTTTCATAGAAGCGGTGGGCATCCTTGCGCGCCGCATTCGATGTCAACTGCACGAGCCGGACGCCGCGACTTTTCGCCTCGGCAATGGCAAATTCGATCATTCGAGCGCCGATGCCCTGCCCGCGCAGATCGGCGCGCGTCTGCACCGCCTCGATGATCATGGCGGATGCACCGCGTCCGTTCAGCGATGTGGTGATCATCGTCTGGAAGGTGCCGACGACCTCGCCTGCCAGTTCGGCGACATAAAGCGTTTGATTGGAAGACGCCGCGATCGTCGCGAAGGCGCCGGCATAATCCGGATAGGCCTCAACATCGGTCGTGTCGCCATGGCCGCCCAGCGGATCGGCAGCGAACATGGCGATCAATGCCGGCAGATCGGCCTCACGCGCCTCGCGGATGATAATGTCGCCCGATGCCATTCAATGCGGCTCGAGCGCCTTTTCGAAGACCAGTGTCGGAATGCCGGACTGGCCGGGACCACTGTTCTCCTTGCGGCCGGACTCGACGAAACCGAGCCGCGTGTAGAAATGAATGGCTTCGTGGTTTTGCACCTCGACTTCCAGCCGCATGATCTCCGCATCCGGAAAGCAGGTTTCCAGTTCGGCGAAGATATCGCGCCCGATGCCCTGTCGCTGCTGATCCGGCCGGATGTAGAGGAGGTGCAGCATGACCGTCTTCGTCATCTCGTCCGACATTGCCGCATAGCCCATGCCACCGATATCGCGGCCGTCATCGGCAACGAGGAATTCGGCGTTCTTCTTCGTGAGCCGCGCCTTCAGCGCAGTCGGCGAAAAGAGATTGGCGATCAGTTCGTTGACCTTCGCAATGCCGTGGCCGGCATCATAGGCAGCATGAAAGCTCTCGACCAAGAGGGCGCGAACCTTGTCGAGATCGCGCTCGCTGGCTGTTCGGACGAAATAAACCAAGACTTTCTCCCGGCGGCATCGGCCTTCCGAAAACCGCTTCACACCATTCGGCTGATGCCGTTGGCTTATTCCTCGATGCCGAGCTTGGCCTTGACGAGCGCTTGCACGGCCTGCGGGTTGGCCTTGCCACCCGTCGCCTTCATCACCTGACCGACGAACCAGCCGGCAAGCGTCGGCTTGGCCTGAACTTTGGCAACCTGGTCCGGATTGGCAGCGATGATCTCGTCGACGGCCTTTTCGATCGCGCCGGTATCCGTCACCTGCTTCAGGCCGCGCGTCTCGACGATTTCGGCCGGGTCGCCGCCTTCGTTGAGCACGATTTCGAAAATATCCTTGGCGATCTTGCCAGAGATGGTCTCAGCCTTGATGAGGTCGATGATGGCACCGAGCTGGGCCGGAGAAACCGGCGTTTCCTCGATATCCTTGCCGGTGCGGTTCAGTGCGCCGAGCAGATCGTTGATAACCCAGTTGGCCGCCGCCTTGCCATCGCGGCCTTCGGCAACGGCTTCGAAGTAATCGGCAATCGCCTTTTCCGAGACGAGCACGGAGGCGTCGTAGATCGAGAGGCCGAGCTCGCGGACGAAGCGCTCCTTCTTGTCGTCGGGCAGTTCCGGCAGATGCTGTGCGAGATCGCTGACGAAGGCGTCGTCGAATTCTAGCGGCAGCAGGTCCGGATCGGGGAAGTAGCGATAGTCATGCGCATCTTCCTTGGTGCGCATGGACCGCGTCTCGCCCTTGTTCGCGTCGAACAAGCGGGTTTCCTGATCGATCGTGCCCCCATCCTCGATAATGCCAATCTGCCGGCGGGCTTCGAATTCGATTGCCTGGCCGATGAAGCGGATGGAGTTGACGTTCTTGATTTCGCAGCGCGTGCCGAAGGGCTCGCCCGGACGGCGCACGGAGACGTTGACGTCGGCGCGCATTGAGCCTTCGTCCATGTTGCCGTCGCAGGTGCCGAGGTAGCGCACGATCGAGCGCAGCTTCGTCATGTAGGCCTTGGCCTCATCCGAGGTGCGCATATCCGGCTTGGAGACTATTTCCATCAGCGCTACGCCGGAGCGGTTCAGATCCACATAGGACATGGTCGGATGCTGGTCGTGCATCGACTTGCCGGCATCCTGCTCCAGGTGCAGGCGCTCGATGCCGATTTCGATATCCTCGAACTGGCCCTGACGATCCGGGCCGAGGGAGATGACGATCTTGCCTTCGCCGACGATCGGATCCTTGTACTGCGAGATCTGATAGCCCTGCGGCAGGTCCGGATAGAAATAATTCTTGCGGTCGAAGACCGAACGCTTGTTGATCTCAGCCTTCAGGCCGAGGCCGGTGCGCACAGCCTGCTTGACGCATTCCTCGTTGATGACGGGCAACATGCCGGGCATGGCCGCATCGACGAGTGAGACGTTCGAATTTTGCGGCTTGCCGAACTCCGTCGAAGCGCCGGAGAAAAGCTTGGAATTGGAGAGCACCTGGGCATGGACTTCCAGGCCGATGATGACTTCCCAATCACCGGTGGCGCCGGGGATATAACGTTTCGGATCAGGCGTGCGAACGTCGACAATGGTCATGAGATGCTCTTCGAAGGCTGTTCTTTTCAACTGGTGAGGTAAAGGAAATGGCCTGCCGGTGCAAGGCTTTCAGTGCCCCGGGAAGAGGTCTAGAAACCGGGACCGTAACCTTCCGGCTCTTGCGGACCGAGATGCTTGCTGAGACCGACCGATGGCACATCGCGGTCAAGCTTCGGATTATAGGCTACCGACAGCCAGCGGATCGCGTAGCCATGCTTCTGGAAGAAGGCGATCGCCTCGGAATTTCCCGAATGGGTCTGCATTGCTGCCTCCTCGAAGCCCCGCTCGAAAATATCGGCCTCAATATGCTCCAGCAGCGCAGTGCCGAGCCCCCGGCGATTGAAGGTCGGGGCGATCCAGAAGTCGGAAATCGTCTCGTCCAGCCCCTCGCGCGCCGCCCAACCGGCAACCTGTCCATTCTGCTCGACGACCGTGATGGTCAGCCAGTTATTATCTACAAAAGTCCTGAAGGCAGTGCGGGCTCCATCCGTCATGGCGTCCGATTCGCCGATCAATGCCATCGCTCTCTGCCAGGCTCGCAAGCCAATCTCGCTCAAGAGCTCCGTTTCGCCTTCGCGGGCATTGCGAATGTGGATCAATGGCACCTCCGCTCTACAACAGGGAGTAGACCATTGAGTCGGGCAATTTTCCAGTCCCTACAATGAGATGAAGAAGCGAAAGCAATGTTATCGGCAGCTTTTGTTCCGCTGCGCCTGCTTGACCGGATTGTGGTTACTGATAAAACGCCCGATAGAGTATTTCCGTTTTTCTGCGAAATACGAAAACACTCTATCTCTTTGTTTCACGCAATTCCGGACGCAAAACCGCTGAACATTTTTGCTGGAATTGCCTAGAGGTGTTTATGTCTAACCTGCCTGAGACCCGGTAAAGGCCCCTGCCCGCAAGCACAGCCTCGCGCGCATGGGCCCGAAAAACGAAGCCGCGGCGTATCGGATAATTCCGAACGCCAGATCGTTTTCGTGCGCCTTCATGAAGGCGCGTTTCCGGATCAACAGCAATGGACATCTCACGCGCAGAACAGCGCATCCTGCACCTTATGGCCCAGGGCGGCCGTATCGAAATTACCCGCGACAACAGAAAAATCGAGATTGTGAGCTGCTTCACCCGCGACGGCTGGGTCTATCCCGGCTTCGGTCTGGAGCTTTTCCGCAAGCTGAAACGGCTGAAGGCGATCAAGTCTTCCGCCGGCCAGCCATATCGGATTACCGAGAGAGGGCTGAAGCTCGTCAGAGCGCAACTCGATAACAAATAGGTATGACAAGAGCCTGGCCGCGCGGCGATGTTGCCGTGCGGCCAGGAGAGTTTCAAAGCTTCTCGGAAAGCTCGGTACGCATTGCCGTCCACTCCTCGGCGATCGTGCCTGTGCCGACCGTCTTGCCGGCACGTCGATACCAATAGCCGGCGTTCCAGTCATCGCCTTCGACATGGTGGCAAAGGGCATGGCCCCAATCGAAGGGCTGCTCGCCTTCATGGTTCTGGCAGATTTCGTGAACCACCTCCCACTCCGCGCCCATTTTAAAGCCGCTGGCAGAGAGACGATCAAATGCCTCGATCAACCGCGCAAGATCCTGTTTCGGCATGAGACCCTCTCCCGCAAAGTTCTCCCTCTATAACAGGCGCCGGCTCGAAATCCGAGACGGCGCCTGCCTTTCTTCAATCGCGCAGATTGATGATGTCGTTCATCAACCCGCCCGTACCGTTGTGGATGGTCAGGTGACCAACCTTGCCGGCGATGGTTTCAAGAGC
The DNA here is from genome assembly GCA_900468805.1 of Hyphomicrobiales bacterium. Lineage (GTDB taxonomy): Bacteria > Pseudomonadota > Alphaproteobacteria > Rhizobiales > Rhizobiaceae > Rhizobium. The sequence continues at coordinate 263,211 of UEIF01000004.1, forward strand.
CTCCAGCTCCTTCAGACGCAGCATGACCGGATTTTCGGCCATGACCTTTGCCGTGTTGAGGAGCGAACGCGTGGCATTCGTTTCCTCACGACGGCGAATGACGTTCGCTTCGGCCTGCTTCTCAGCCGCAACGACCTGGTTGAGGATCTCGCGCATTTCGCCCGGCAAGTCACATCCTTGAGTTCGATACCGGAGACCTCAATACCGATCGTCGCCATGTCCTCGCGGACCTTCTCGGCTGCCTCAGTATTGATCGTCACCTTACGCTCAAGAATCTGATCAAGCGTCAAGGCTGCCAAGCGTGCGGCGGCTGTACTAGCGCTGGGCCAATTGCGTCTACAAACGGACCGGCAGAATCAACAACGCCGACCATTTTGTGGCCGGCGTCTGTAATCTTTTGGATCGGTAAGCCGGTTACCACCACTTGGCCGGCGTGAACTTGCCGGCGGCCTGTTCGATGACATGGGCGGTTTTGAAAAGGGTTTCCTCGTCAAAGGCCTTGCCGATGAGCTGCAGTCCGAGCGGCAAGCCCTTATGGTCCAGACCGGCGGGAACGGCGATGCCCGGCAGGCCGGCCATGTTGACCGTCACCGTGAAGATGTCGTTGAGGTACATCTTTACCGGATCGGCAGCGAGGTTCTCGTCGGCGACACCGAAGGCGGAGGACGGAGTAGCCGGCGTCAGGATGGCATCAACGCCGGCATCGAAGGCGAGTTCGAAATCGCGTTTGATCAGCGTGCGAACCTTCTGCGCGCGCAGGTAATAGGCGTCGTAATAGCCGGCCGAGAGCACATAGGTACCGATCATGATGCGGCGCTTGACTTCCTGGCCGAATCCGGCGGCGCGCGTCTTCTCGTACATCTCAAGGATATCCTTGCCGTCGACGCGCAAGCCGTAGCGCACGCCGTCATAGCGGGCGAGGTTCGAAGAGGCTTCGGCGGGGGCTACGATGTAATAGGCCGGCAGAGCATATTTGGTGTGCGGCAGAGAAATGTTGACGATCTCGGCACCAGCATCCTTCAGCCAGGCAATGCCCTGTTGCCAGATAGCTTCAATCTCGTCGGGCATGCCGTCGACACGGTATTCGTTCGGGATGCCGATCTTCATGCCCTTCAGCGACTGGCCGATGGCGGCTTCGTAATCCGGCACCGGCAGGTCGACCGAGGTCGTGTCCTTGGCATCGACGCTTGCCATCGATTTCAGCAGGATGGCGGCATCGCGAACGTCCCGGGCGATCGGACCGGCCTGATCGAGAGAGGAGGCGAAAGCAACTGTGCCCCAGCGCGAGCAACGACCATAGGTCGGCTTGATACCAACGGTACCGGTAAAGGCGGCCGGCTGGCGGATCGAGCCGCCGGTATCAGTCGCAGTCGCTCCGGCGCAGAGATGGGCGGCAACGGCTGAGGCCGAACCACCGGAAGAACCGCCCGGTACGAGCTGCTGGTTGGAGCCTGCGGCGCGCCAGGGGTTGATGACCGCGCCATAGTGCGAGGTTTCGTTGGAGGAGCCCATCGCGAACTCGTCCATGTTGAGCTTACCGAGCATGACGGCGCCGTCATCCCATAGGTTCTGGGTTACGGTGGATTCATAACGTGGTTCGAAACCATCGAGGATATGGCTGCAGGCCTGGGTGTGCACGCCCACGGTTGCGAAGAGGTCCTTGATACCGAGCGGAATGCCTTCGAGATCGCCCGCCTTTCCGGCGGCGATGCGCTCGTCGGAATTCTTTGCCATGACGCGTGCAAGATCCGGCGTGACCTTGATATAGGCGTTAAGGTGACCATTGGCCGCGTCGATAGCCGAGATATAGGCCTCGGTCAGTTCGGTTGCGGTGATTTCCTTGCCGCGCAGCTTCTGGCGGGCTTCGGCAATGGTCAGGCTGGTGAGTTCGCTCATAGTGTTTTCGCTTCAGATCTGGAAATGGCAACAGGGTCGGAAAGAGGCGGTCAAAACCTTATTCGACGACTTTCGGCACCAGGAAGAAATTGTGGTCGGTTATCGGCGCATTAGCAACGACATCGGCGGCCTTGTTGCCGTCATTGACGACATCGGTGCGCTTCTTCATGTCCATCGGCGTTACCGAGGTCATGGCCTCGACACCCTCGACATCAACTTCGGAAAGCTGCTCGACGAAGCCGAGGATGCCGTTCAACTCACCGACCATGCGATTTGCCTCTTCTTCCGAGACGGCAATACGAGCAAGGCGCGCAACGCGCTTAACGGTGGCGAGATCGACGGACATGGCATTCTCCGGATAGGAATTTTCCTACCGCTATAAAGACCATGTCCGTCCTGTGCAACGGGTTTGCCTTTTCGGCAACGCATAATTCCAGCCCTCAAATCCCTGGGTATTTGAGGGCTTGGGCTTCAGAGCGACAGGCTTTCGCCGGGCTTCGGCGCCTTCACTTGCGTCTTCGAGGCTTCCATGCCGGCAATGAATTTTTCCGGCGTCTGGTCGATGATCGGGAAGGTGCCGTAGTGGCAGGGGATCGCCGTCTTGAAGTTGAAGTAACGCTGGCAAGCGAGAGCTGCCACCGCGCCACCCATGGTGAAGCGGTCGCCGATCGGAACGATGCCGATGTCCGGCTGGTGCAACTCGTTGATCAGCGCCATGTCAGAGAAGATATCCGTGTCGCCCATGTGGAAGAGGCTCGGTTCATCCTCGAAATGCAGTACGAGACCGTTCGCGCTGCCGAGCGAATGCGAAACGCCGTCTTCGGTGGTCTGCGCGGAGGAATGCAACGCATTGGTGAAGGTAGCGGTGAAGCTGCCGAGCGGGACCGTGCCGCCGGTATTGCCCATTTCGAGCTTGTCAACGCCCTTGGTCCCGAGCCAGGAAGCAAGGTCGGCATTGGCGAGAACGATGGCGCCGGTATCCTTGGCAATCTGGACGGTATCACCGACATGGTCGCCATGGCCGTGCGTCAGCAGGATATGGGTGATACCGTTGGTCACGTCCTTGATATCCTGGCCGACGAAGGACGAATTATAGGTCAGGAAGGGATCGATCAGGATTTTGGCGGCTTTCGTTTCGATACGGAAAGCAGAATGGCCGAGCCAGGTGATCTTCATGAAAAGTCTCCTTGATTATGTGGTGCGAAAGACGATTTCGGGACCAGAGCAGTGCGACGCGCTTAGCGGCGGAAAACCGTTTCGCACTTTTCCTCGAATTGCTCTAAGGACATAGCCGATATGGCCGCAAAGAAAAGCGGTGGGAACTTCAATTTCTCTTGACGGGATGACAGAGCAATGACGGTGCTGACGATCGAGGAACTGGCCGAAACGATCGGGCCTGGACAGGCAATCGCCGGCCTCGATCTCGGCACCAAGACGATTGGCCTTTCCATGTCCGATCTCGGCCGCCGCTTCGCCACGCCGCGCCCGGTCATCAAGCGCGAGAAATTCACCATCGATGCCGAGACCCTGCTCGCCTTTGCCACTAAAGAAAAGGTCGCAGCCTTCGTCATCGGCCTGCCCGTGAACATGGATGGATCGGCAGGGCCGCGCGTGCAGGCGACGCGGGCCTTCGTGCGTAACATGGAGCAGAAAACCGCTCTTCCCTTTGTCTATTGGGACGAGCGGCTGTCGACCGTGGCCGCAGAACGGGCCTTGCTGGAAATGGATGTTTCGCGGGCAAAACGCGCCGAACGGATCGATTCGGCAGCGGCGAGCTTCATCCTTCAGGGAGTGCTCGACAGGCTTTCCTTGCTGGCGAGATCTGCCGACGATCCCGAGGGGTGACGCGCCTTCCACCAGGCGGCGATCTGACGGCGCTTGCGGAAGCCCATGATGGCGAAGACGACGAGGCTGTCGACCGCAATCGCGCGGGCGACGAGCGGAGGGATTTCCTGCGGCGGAAGGCCCAGCACCTTGCCGTAGAGCTGGAAAGTCAGGTCATGGACCTGCCGCGTCAGCATGAAGATGCCGAAGTTCAGATCGTAATAAGAAAGCCAGTACCAGCCCGCCAGGAAGACGATCGGACCGGCCCAGAAGATCAGAAACCACTTCATGCGGCCTCTCCTTCGTGCTTGTGCAGGACCGGCATTTCAAAGGAAACGAGCCAGACCGACGATGCCATGATGCAGAGTACGAGCGTGGGCACGGCGATATCCAGCGCCAGCACAGCGAAAAACATCATCGCCGCGAGAAGCAACGCGGTTCTGGCGATTCTGGTTCCCATGACTGAACTCGGGTCCACACTCGTTACATTTCTACTGTAGACCACACTGGCGAGTTAACCGGCGCCAGGCAACGCAAACCAATTGTTAAGGTTAACAGGCGGACGGAGCCTGTGGATTACTCAGCCGTAGACGCCGCGCACCAGCCGCTTCAGCGCCGTTGCCGCCTTCTCCCAGTCCTTGGCGTTCTTCAGCACCAGGCCCGCGCACTGACCGCCTGCGGCAGCAGAAAGCACCAGATGCTGGATCGACGCAAAGATCAGCGCATTGACGGCTGCGGTGTCGATGCCCTTCGGAGGCGTCAGCGAGCCGCGCATGCGATCGAGCCACTGGCCGAGCGCCTTGGAGCGCGCTTCGGAAAGCCGCCTCACCTGCTCGGTATTTTCGGACACTTCCCAGGCGACGATGCGGCGCATCAGCGGATCGTCGCGCAGCGCTTCCAGGAAAAGCAGCGCCAGCCGCTCCATGAGGTCGCCATAAGTCAAGAGGAACATGCCGCCGGTATCTTCGGGGATGCGGTCCTTGACCCAGTTGCCGAGATCGGCGCCGATCGCCTCGATGAGACCATCGAGACCGCCATAATAACGGTAGATAAGTTGCTTGTCGCAGCCGGCGCGGCGGGCGACGGCATTGATGCCGAAATTCTGGAAGCCTTCTTCGGCCAGCAGGTTCTTGGCCGCCGTCAGGATGGCGCGCTCGGTGGCGCTTCTATCGCGGATACGCTTTTCAGGCTCAGCGGCACTCGTCTGTTCGAGCACGGCCACGGCAGTTTCATTCAGCATTCGGTCAACCCCGGTCTGTCACCAATCGGTGAGTAACAGTGGAATTTTCCACCTACAATCCTATCTTATTGAGAAGACTGTGGATATTGATGGTCTTCAGCTCTGCTAACGCTGGCGGGCGGCCCGGCGGCATTTTTCACCCGATGCAACGCCCCGAGAAATCTTGGCCATGCGGTTGATCGCGATGGACGAACCCGGCATAGCTGCATTATGAACAGAGACGACAATTTCTGCTAAGGCCTTGCAATGGTGAATTATATCGAAGCCTCCTCCGCGCCGCCGAAAAATACGGGCGCCATCAGGCTTTATGGCCCTGAAGCATTCGAGGGAATGCGCAACGCGTGCCAGCTGACCGCACGCTGCCTCGATGCGCTTGCCGACATCGTCAAGCCAGGTCTCGCAACCAATGAAATCGATCGCTTCGTTTTCGAATTCGGCATGGATCACGGTGCCTATCCGGCAACGCTGAACTATCGCGGCTATACGAAGTCCACCTGCACCTCGATCAACCATGTGGTCTGTCACGGCATTCCCGACGACAAGCCGCTTCGCGAGGGCGATATCGTCAACATCGACGTGACCTTCGTCGTTGATGGCTGGCATGGGGATTCGAGCCGGATGTATCCGGTCGGCCAGGTCAAGCGCGCTGCCGAACGGCTGCTCGAAGTGACCTATGAGTCGCTGATGCGTGGTATCGCCGCCGTGCATCCCGGCGCCCGCACCGGAGCGATCGGCGAAGCGATCCAGACCTACGCCGAAGCCGAGCGCTGCTCTGTGGTGCGCGATTTCTGCGGCCATGGTGTCGGCCGCCTTTTCCACGATTCGCCGAACATCCTGCATTACGGCCGCGCCAATGAAGGGCCGGAACTGCGCGAAGGCATGATCTTCACCATCGAGCCGATGATCAATCTCGGACGCCCGCACGTGAAGGTACTGGCTGACGGTTGGACCGCCGTGACGCGCGACCGGTCGCTATCAGCACAGTACGAACATACGATCGGCGTGACCGCAAACGGCTGCGAAATCTTCACGCTTTCGCCCGCCGGCCTCGACCGGCCGGGCCTGCCACCGCTCAACGGGTAACATTGTCCATGGCGAAAGGGCCCGCTCCGCAGGCTGGCGATGACGAACTGCCTTTCGACACGGACGACGATCTCGTCGCAGACGAACGGGCGTTTTTCGGACAGCCGTCAAAGGCTGCAGCTCCCGCCAAAAAAACCGCCCTGCCCGTCAAGGAAGAGCATTATCACGGCCATCGCGAGAGGCTGCGTAACCGCTTCCGCGAACATGGCGATACGGCGCTTGCCGATTATGAAATCCTCGAACTCCTGCTTTTTCGGCTGATCCCGCGCCGCGATACGAAGCCGATAGCCAAGGCATTGATCGACCGCTTCGGCTCGCTTGCCGGCGTCTTCGGCGCACCTGCAGCACTGCTGCAGGAGATCAAAGGCGTCGGAGAGGCAGTGGCGTTCGATCTGAAGCTGATATCCACCATTGGCCATCGCACGCTGAAGAGCGAGCTGAGGGATAAGCAGGTGCTTTCTTCGTGGTCGTCGGTCATCCAGTATTGCCATGCGGCAATGGCGCATGAAACGCGCGAGCAGTTCCGTATTCTGTTCCTCGACAAACGCAATACGCTGATCGCCGACGAGGTGCAGGGGCGCGGAACCGTGGACCACACACCTGTCTATCCGCGTGAGGTGGTGAGGCGGGCGCTTGAGCTTTCGGCAACGGCGCTGATTCTGGTCCATAACCATCCTTCAGGCGACCCCACCCCATCGCGCGCCGATATCGACATGACGAAGATGATCATCGATGCGGCAAAACCGCTCGGTATCGCCATCCACGATCACATCATCATCGGTAAAGACGGACAGGCAAGCCTCAAAGGCCTGCGTTTGATATAAGAACACGGCTAAGGCATGAAAAAGCCATCTTGGCATTCTTGAAGCTGAATGACTGACAACAGGACGGGAAATATGGGCATTTCTCTTGGTCGCTTGTACGCGCCGCCGAGCCTTCAATCGCTGATAAGGCTGACACTTCTGCTGCTCGTCGTTACCGTTCTCTATCTCGGTTACCTGCAGCTTTCGACCAATGTGCATGCGGTGGTCGATGGCCAGGTCTACCGCTCCGCTCAGCCCTCCCCTGCAAAGCTCGGCGAACTCGTCAAGGAGTATGGCATCAAATCCGTACTGAACCTGCGCGGCGACAGCAGTGGCGAGGCCTGGTATGACAACGAAGTCGCCGCAGCGAAGGGCCTCAATGTCCAGCATATCGATTTCCGCATGTCGGCGACGAAGGAACTCTCCATCGAGGAAGGGCGCCAGCTGATGGCGATTATGGCCACCGCACCGAAGCCCATGCTCATTCACTGCAAGGCCGGCGCCGACCGTACGGGGCTGGCTTCAGCCATCTACGTAGCCGGCGTTGCCAAGGAAGGCGAGATGGCAGCTGAATCGCAGATCTCGTTGACGTACGGCCATTTGTCGCTTTTCTTCATCGGCGCCTATGCGATGGACCGCACATTCGAGCGCCTTGAGCCGATGTTCGGCTTTTTGAACTCCTAAACTGCGCCGAATTACAAACTGTAACATTGACCGGCTACCGATGAACGCGCGACATTTCGCGTCGCAATATGATTCCAATTCCAGTTCGGGGCTAAATGATGTTCCAGTACGATCTCGTGGTAGTAGGCAGCGGTCCGGCAGGGCGCCGTGGCGCGATCCAGGCTGCAAAACTCGGCAAGAAAGTGCTGGTCATCGAGCAGGGAAAGCGTGTCGGCGGCGTGTCCGTCCATACCGGCACGATCCCTTCGAAGACGCTGCGTGAAACTGCACTCAATCTTTCCGGCTGGCGTGAGCGCGGCTTTTATGGCCGCAGCTACCGCGTCAAGCAGGAAATCAGCGCCGAAGACCTGCGCCGCCGGCTGCTGATCACGCTTGACCACGAAGTGGAAGTGCTGGAACACCAGTTTGCGCGCAACCGCGTGCAGCATATCCGCGGCAAGGCGAGCTTTATCGATTCCACGACATTGCAGGTCATCAAGGACGACGGCGAAACCATGACGGTGACCGGCGCCAGCATTCTGCTCGCCGTCGGCACCAAGCCCTTCCGGCCCGACTACATGCCCTTCGACGGCAAGACCGTGCTCGATAGCGACGAGTTGCTCGATATGGAGGAATTGCCGCGCAGCATGGTCGTCATCGGCGCAGGCGTTATCGGCATCGAATATGCAACGATCTTTTCGGCGCTGGATACGGCCGTAACCGTCATCGATCCGAAATCGACCATGCTCGACTTCATCGACAAGGAAATCGTCGAAGACTTCACCTATCAGTTGCGCGACCGCAACATGAAGTTGCTGCTCGGCACGAAGGCTGAGAAGGTTGAACGACTCGATAGCGGCAAGGTGCAGCTTACGCTCGATAGCGGCCGGCATCTCGTGACCGACATGGTGCTTTTTGCCGCCGGGCGCATGGGCGCCACCGATACGCTGAACCTGCACGCAGTTGGTATCGAAGCCGACAGCCGTGGCCGCCTGAAGGTCAATCCCGAGACTTTCCAGACCTCGGTACCGAATATTTATGCCGCCGGCGATGTCGTCGGCTTCCCGAGCCTTGCGTCCACGTCGATGGAGCAGGGCCGCATCGCGGCGCGCGTCGCAATCGGCGCCGTCGCCAAGGAGCCGCAGAAATATTTCCCCTACGGCATTTATGCCGTGCCGGAAATCTCAACATGCGGCCTGACGGAAGAGGAAATGAAGGAGCGCGGCATTCCCTACGAATGCGGCATCGCCCGGTTCCGCGAAACCTCGCGTGGCCACATCATGGGCCTCGAGACCGGCCTCCTGAAGCTGATCTTTTCGCTGAAGACGCGCCGACTGCTCGGTGTACACATCGTCGGCGAAGGTGCCACCGAGCTGGTGCATATCGGCCAGGCCGTGCTGAACCTGAAGGGTACCGTCGAATATTTTGTCGAAAATACCTTCAACTACCCGACGCTTGCCGAGGCCTACAAGATCGCCGGCCTCGACGCTGGGAATCGAATGGGCGACATCAAGTCAGAGCTCTGAGGAAGCGAGGGGATTTCCCTCGTCTTTCATGCTGGGACCTGAGAGCTGCTGGTCCGCGGGCTTTGTACCGACTGCAGCGAGGCCGTCGAAACATTGTTGGCGACGATCAAGAGGTCCTCGAACTGCCTATATCCTATGTCAAAAGATATTGGTAAGGTCGGCGCTGTTCGTGCCTTGCGTTATTCTATTGCGTTTTGTTAATCGCCTTCCCAAGTATGGTGCGCGCCTTTCGACAGCATGAAACCCATGTCTTAGACCGGCCTGCGACGCCATCAAGGTCCGGTGTGCAGCCAACAACGAAAGATAATTATTTTGGCCCAAATTTCAGAGGCTGCTCGCAGGCGGTTTCAGCTCATCCTGATAAAGCCGTCGCATTATGACGACGACGGCTATGTGATTCGTTGGTGGCGGGCGATGATTCCGTCCAATTCGCTGGCCGCCATCTACGGGATTGCCGCCGAATGTGCCGAGCGGCAGGTGCTTGGGGCCGACACCGCCATCGACATCACCGTCATTGACGAGACAAATACTCGGATCGATTTTGCGGCGCTGATCTCCCAGTTCAAACGCAATGACAATTTCGGGATGATCGCGCTTATCGGCGTCCAGTCCAACCAGTATCCCCGTGCGCTCGACATCGCCCGCCCGTTCCGCGATGCCGGACTGCCGGTTTCGATGGGCGGCTTCCATATCTCGGGATGCCTGTCGATGCTGAGTGGCGACGCGATCGGCCTCGAGGAATGCCGCAAGATGGGCGTTTCCATGTTTGCCGGCGAAGCCGAAGGGCGGCTGGAGATGGTGCTGCGCGACGCAGCCGCCGGCGAGCTGAAACCGCTCTACAATTTCATGAACGATCTTCCCGGCATCGGCGGCACACCGGTGCCTTTCCTCCCGAAGGACAATATCCAGCGCACGCTCGGCCTCAGCACCAGCTTCGATGCGGGCCGCGGTTGTCCCTATCAATGCTCGTTCTGCACAATCATCAACGTGCAGGGCCGCAAATCCCGCTTCCGCTCGGCTGACGATGTGGAAAAGCTGGTGCGCATGAACTGGGCGCAGGGCATCCATAAATTCTTCATCACCGACGACAATTTCGCCCGCAACAAGGATTGGGAAGCGATCTTCGACCGGCTGATCGAGCTCAGGGAAAAAGACGGTATCCCGCTCGGCCTGATGATCCAGGTGGACACGCTCTGCCACAAGATCCCGAACTTCATCGAGAAATCGAAGCGCGCCGGCGTCACGCGCGTCTTCATCGGTCTCGAGAACGTCAATCCGGATAATCTGACCGCCGCCAAGAAGAACCAGAACAAGATCACCGAATATCGTAAGATGCTGCTTGCCTGGAAGGCGCAGGGCATCATGACGCTCGCCGGTTATATTCTGGGCTTTCCGGCAGACACGCCGGAGTCGATCCGCCGCGACATCAAGATCATTCAGGAAGAACTGCCGCTCGATGTCATCGAATTTTTCATTCTGACCCCCCTGCCCGGCTCCGAGGATCATCAGGTTCTCTGGAAGAAGGGCGTCGAAATGGATGCCGATCTCAATATCTACGACGTTGAGCACGTCTGCACCGCGCATCCGAAGATGAGCAAGCAGGAATGGGAGAGCATCTATCAGGAGGCCTGGTCGCTCTACTATTCACCTGACCATATGAAGACCCTGCTGCGCCGGGCTGTGGCGTCCGGCATCAAGCTGAGCAGTCTCGTCAAGGTGCTGGTGTCGTTTGCGACGACCGTGCCGCTGGAGAACGTCCATCCGCTGCAGAGCGGCCTTATGCGCCTGAAGCATCCCTCGGAGCGGCGCCCCGGCCTGAAGCGGGAACATCCGCTGCTGTTCTGGCCGCGTTTTGCCTTCGACACGGCCCGCAAGCATATTTCACTCGCCGGCACGATCATCGGCCTCAGCGTTTCGGCTTTCCTGATTGCACGCGAGGCCGGCGTCAAGAACTACATGGACAAGGCTCTGACACCGGTCGGTGAGGATGAGGAAGAGGTTCTCGACCTCTTCACCAAGACGGCCGGCGGCACTGCCGCCGTCAGCCATATCAAGAAGGTCGCCGAACTCACACACGCGCGCAAAGCCGTCTGACCGGGTCCTTAGAGCTAGAGCGCGGTGCGTCCAATCGGACGCGCCGCGCTCTAGCTCTTTGAATCTACGCATCGGCCAGCACGCGATCTGCGATTTCAGCGCCTGACCTTATAGCCTCAACAAAAAAGCCCTGCCGCATGCGGCAGGGCTTTTTGAATTTCAGTGCGAAGGAGCCGATTATTCGGCGCTGTCTTCAGAAGCCTTCTTCTTCGGAGCGGCCTTCTTCTTCGGAGCGGCTTCTTCGCCTTCAGCAACTTCTTCAGAAGCCTCAGCCTTGGCGGCAGCCTTCTTCTTCGGAGCAGCCTTCTTGGTGTCGGCCTTCTCGGAAGCTTCGCCTTCTTCGTCGGCGAGCAGCTCTTCCTTCGTCACCTTCTTGTCGGTGACGTCGATTTCGGTCAGCAGGTGGTCGATGACTTTTTCTTCGAAGATCGGAGCGCGGATCGAAGCGGCGGCACCCGGCTGGCTACGGAAGAATTCGAGGATCTGCTTTTCCTGGCCCGGATACTGGCGCAGCTGTTCGTAGATCGCGCGCTGCATTTCGTCTTCGCTGACTTCGACGCCGGCCTTTTCGCCGATTTCGGAGAGAACGAGACCGAGGCGAACGCGGCGCTCGGCGAGCTTCTGGTATTCTTCGCGCGCCTGCTCTTCGGTGGTGTCCTCATCCTCGAAGGTCTTGCCGGACTGGGCGAGGTCGTTGCTGACCTGGTTCCAGATGCCGTTATATTCAGCTTCGACGAGCTTGGACGGGGTTTCGAACTTGTACATCTCGTCGAGCTGGTCGAGGATCTGACGCTTCAGCTTCTGGCGCGTCAGCGAGCCGTACTGCGATTCGATCTGGCCGCGGACAACTTCCTTGAGACGGTCAGCCGATTCGAGGCCGAGCTTGGTGGCAAGTTCATCGTTGATCTCGACGTCGGCCGGAGCAGCAACTTCCTTGACGGTGACGTCGAAGGTTGCCTCCGAACCGGCGAGGTTCTTGGCCGGATAATCGGCCGGGAAGGTGACATTGATGGTCTTCTCGTCGCCAGCCTTGAGGCCGACGAGCTGCTCTTCGAAGCCCGGGATGAAACGGCCAGAGCCGAGAACCAGTTCGGCATCCTGATCAGTGCCGCCATCGAAGGCGACGCCGTCGACCTTGCCGACATAGTCCATCTTGACGCGGTCGCCGTTAGCAGCCTTGCCCTTCTTTTCGGCGTAGTCGCGGGCGCTTTCGGCGACCTTGAGAACCTGCTCGTTGACTTCGTCATCGGAGATTTCGACGACTTCGCGAACGACCTTGATGCCGTTGTTGGACTTCAGCTCGATCGGCGGAAGAACTTCGTAGGAGAGCGTGAATTCGAAATCCTGCTCGGCGGCGAGGATCTTGTCTGCCTCGTCCTTGTCTTCCGTCATGGCGATTTCCGGCTGGGTGGCCGACTTTTCGCCGCGGCTGGACAGGATCTGCGTCGGCTGGTCGCGGACGATCTCGTTGACGAGATCGGCCATAACGGACTTGCCGTAGAGCTTCTTGAGGTGACCGGCCGGAACCTTGCCCGGACGGAAACCATTGATGCGCACCTTGTCCTTTACGTCGGCAAGGCGTTCATTCATCTTGTTTTCCATGTCCTTGGCCGGGATAACGACCTTGATTTCGCGCTTCAGCCCTTCAGCGAGCGTTTCGATAACCTGCATGTCTTCCTACCTTCATTCAGTGACGGCCGTGCCCAGACGCCGTTCGTTTCGGTGAGCACGACGCCGGCCAACTGCCGCGCGTGGCTTTTTCTCAATTCCTGTTCGTTCCGTCCGAAGCGGAACAGCACTCGCTTTCCGGGTATCCGGGACAACCAAGTTCCAGTCCTCCCGCCCTGCAAGGCAGCTTGGTGCGGGTAGAGAGACTTGAACTCCCACGCCTTACGGCACCAGAACCTAAATCTGGCGTGTCTACCAATTTCACCATACCCGCGTTCGCAAAACCGCATGCATATGCCTGCACATGAGGCCTTCCGGAGCGCGGCGTCTCTATATCACCCGATTTAGAACAGGCAAAGGAAAAATGAACGGCAAATGACAGCGATTTGCGGGCAAAAGCGCATCGTTCCCATTACCGGCCTCGCCTCTCAATAGAGCGGCTCCTCATAGGCCGGTTTGCCGTCGACCACGAGGCTGCGGATCTGCGCAGCGCCGCAGGAGGAAATGCTTGCGGCAATGGAGACGACGCCCTCGTTGCGCGCCTCCTCCAGCGGCTTTCCTTCGCCTTCCGGCACGTAATAGCGTTCGATTCCGTATTCGACCCGGATCATGTCACCATTATCAGGCCCATAGCTGTAGAAAGGCACGCTGCGCAGGACGACTGTATCCGGCTGTGCCGGCAGTTCCTTGAACGACGATTCGACAATGCCCCAGAAGCCATCCTGCTGGCGCTTGAGGCGAACCCACAGGGTCTGCTCCCCCGCTTTCGCCGGAATGCCGCCAGTAACCGTCGAGACCGGGACCGACGATATGTCATAGTTCAGCACCACATAATCGCCACGCAGGAAATCGCGCGGATCCACGGGGGCGGTCTTGAGCAGCACTTCAGTGCCATTGGCCAGAATCGAAGCTCGGCTCTGAATGATGTAACCGAGGATCAACGTCTGCAGGCCGGCGACCAGGATCGCAGCGACGATATAGAAGCGGCCGGTTTGCGGTCTTGCGAAGGCAAAGCTCATGCGCGTTCCTCCACGCGGCCTGCCGCGAAGCGTCTTTCGAGGCGGATGACGACCCAGGCGACGGCTGCGACCACCAGGCCCGAGAACAGGAAGAGGCTGGACGTGCCGAGGATCGTGCCGACCGTCACCGAGGCAAGATAGAGCATTTCGGCTGCGAAGGCGCCATAGGCAAGGTAGCGTACCGCCCCATTGTCCCGGCCATGCAGCACGATCGCCACAACGGCGGCGCCAAGCGTCAGCAGACCAAGCACGACCATACGGCCGCCTTCGTCCATCTCCATATGAAGCAGGAACAATCCCATGATGGCGACGAGAAAGCTGTAGAATGCCGGAGCAGCGCCCGCCGATCTGACGAGCGTGGAAATTGGGGGGACAGGCAAGGCGGTCAGCAGGAAAGCCACCATGCCGAAGACCGCAAAGGCAATCGCCACGGAAATCTCGTCAGTCAGCACATAGAGCCAGGCCAGCCAGCCGACCACCAACAGATAAGCGAGATGACGGGCGCGGTCGGCGCCGGTGAAGCGCACCAGGCCGATGATAGCAGCCGCCATCACCAACGGCGCATAAGGGCCAAAGCCGAACCAGCGCGTATCGAAATTATCAAGGTAGACGGCAAAGGAGGCCCAGGAGAGGAAGCCCGCGACGGCCGTCACCGCGGCCGAGCGGAAAAGAACCGCCGAAACGGTCGCCACCGCAAACCAGAGATACATGACCGTCTGTTCGTCGCCAGAGAGATGATACATCTGGCCGACGAGGGAGATCGCGCCGCCAAAGCTCAACGCGCCGATGATGAGCAGGCCGCTGGCGGAGGCCAGCGCACCACGCATAAGAAGAAGTGCAGCACCGATATGAACAGCCCAGATCAGCGCCAGCATCAGACCGACACGGACGAGGCGCGGGATATACTCCCAGTTTGAAGCGACGAGCAGCAGCAAGGCGGCCCCGAGCAGCACGGCCGCCAGCCCCATCAGCACGCGGCCGAGGCTGAAACTTGCCGGACGCGCATCGTATTCGGCAAGCAGCGCCTCTGCCGTCCCCTTTTGCAGAAGTCCCTTCTCCACCCAGAGCGAGAAATCCCGCTCCAATCTGCCGCGATACATGCCCTACCCCGCATTGATCCGCCATCTTCGGCTTTTGCCTTTATAGCGCAGGATTGCCTCGCGGAAACGCCGGCATTCGAAATATGCAAATTCTTCACTGGTCTAAATTGGGTCGCTTGTTAACGAAATACTAACCGCATTATTACTAATATATGAGCATCGCAAGAAGGCATGCACGAGCCGCATAGCCCTCATGAATATATTGCACTGCAAAATACTCAAAAGTCATACTATTGACTGTACATCGAAGCACGGGGATGGCTCCCCGGCCCGGTTTTCCGGAAGCCTGCGGATGATATGTCCGTAATAAGATTCGTAGACGCGCACTCCTCCTCCCAGCGCCCTGCGATAGACTGGCAACACTCCTCCTCCCAGTTGCCAGTCACCATCATGACGCCCACCGGATCCTCCCCCGGTGGGCGTTTTGCTTAACAGGTGGTTAAACGATTAGGATGGCGGCTTTTCAGGCTTTCGCGTTAATCAGGGTAAAGCAATCGTTAAGCCGCATGAGACAATCGGGGGGGCGCTTTGGAGCACGAGGCCCAATGCTCTTCGTCGTGATGTATGGCGAAGTGCGCCTACAGGGAAAAGACTATTCGCGGACACCCAAGCCGACCAAATATCCATCCGCGAATTTGGCGGCGTGACAGAAAATCATTCTGCCTATTCATTGACCAGAAAATGACCAAAGCGTGCAAATAACTGATTGAGCCTTGCGAATCACGCATAGGTGACTTGAAATCTTGGCTCTGTTAGTTCTTCGCGGCGCAACATATATTCTGGTCATCAAATAGAGGTCAGCGCCGAAGACAGGCTGCTGGCAGGATCAAGCCCTAGGAAAGGGGATTAACATGAACTTCTCACGCTCTTTCAATAACTGGCGCAAGTATCGTCAGACGATTACGGAACTTGGCCGCATGACCAACCGCGAATTGCATGATCTCGGCATCGACCGTTCGGACATCCATCGCGTTGCTCGCGAAGCTTCCGCCCGCTAAGTACAGGTAATCGCTGCTCCTCCCAAGCAGATTGCCTTCCCAAAACGCCTGCTGCCTCCGCAGCGGGCGTTTTCTTTTTGCCGGCTGGTCAGGCTGCCGCAAAAGTTGCGGAAGTATTAATTCTCGGCCCGCTCAAAAATCGCGCGCTGCATAATTAGCAGGCATAAGAGTGCACAATTGCATAGCAGCCGCCTTTTATTTGCACTGCACAATATCAGGGACCTCCACTATATAGATATCAACCGCAGAGACGGCGATCCCGCCGCTCGCGCAAGACATCCGAGGAAAAGACCATGAACCCGATCCGCATTGCAAAGAGCTGGATTAGCTACCGCCGCACGCTCAACGAACTGGGCAACCTGTCCAACCAGACCCTGTCCGATATCGGCGTCAGCCGTTACGACATCCGCAACATCGCATCCCGCTCGTTCCGCTAAATAGCGAGCAGACTATTATCCAAGACGGCGCCATCGGGCGCCGTTTTCGTTTTCGGGCTTTGCTGACGCCTTTGTCGGAACCCAACAGCCTTCCGGCAGTTCTCCTTCACGAAAGGAGACCATCCCATGACAAACGAACTCAACGCCGGTTTCACCGGCCAGCCGACGAACAAGCCCGAGGGCATTCGCAAGGCCGCTTCGAATACCGCCTCCGTAGTCAGGCGCGAGGTGCAGGCCGTTGCAGCGGGTGCTGCCAATCATCCTCATACCGCAAGCTCCGTGGTTGTCGGTATCGGCCTGCTCGCTTTCAGCATCGGCTACCTGCTCGGCCGCCAATCCGTCGAGACGAGCCGTTTCTGGAGGTGACATCGTGGCTGGAACTATTCTCGAAAAAGCAACGGATGATGCGCGGGCAGAAGACAGCCCGACGGCCGACGCGCGTCGGCGCGAAATTGCGGAGCAAACCTCCCAGGCCTTGAGTGCCAGGCGTAGGAGCACTCAATCCGCAAAGGGTGAAATCGACACTTTCAACGAACATACGGAAGAAACGACCTCCGACAATCTTCCGAACCTTGCTGCACAACGCGAGGCGGTGCGGGAACATGGCGACGTTTATATTGTCGATACCGATCTCGAAGATGCCGACCAGCGCGAGGCATCGCCAGGAACAAGAGAGCAGAGCTAGTAATCTAGCACGGGTGAAGGGCCGCTTTCGATTCTGCAGTTGGATCACGTCTGCCGGCGTGATATCAGCCGTCAATGACCCAGAACTCCTCATATTCCCCTATCCACGTCATCGGCGGCGGGCTCGCCGGCTCCGAAGCTGCATGGCAGATCGCCAGTGCCGGCGTGCCTGTCATCCTGCATGAAATGCGTGGCGTGCGCGGCACGGACGCACACAAGACCGATGGACTTGCAGAGCTCGTCTGCTCCAACTCCTTCCGCTCTGACGATGCCACCAGCAACGCCGTCGGCGTTATCCATGCGGAAATGCGCATGGCTGGCTCACTGATCATGGCGTCGGCCGACAAACATCAGGTGCCGGCAGGTGGCGCACTGGCCGTCGACCGCGATGGCTTCTCGGATGCCGTGACCAAGGCGATCCACGACAATCCGCTGATCACGGTCGTGCGCGAGGAGATCTCCGGCCTGCCGCCGAAGGAATGGGATCTGGCGGTTATCGCCACCGGCCCGCTGACTGCCCCCTCGCTTGCGAGCGCCATCCAGGCCGAAACCGGTGCGGACGCTCTCGCCTTCTTCGATGCGATCGCGCCGATCGTCTATCGCGACAGCATCGACATGAATATCTGCTGGTATCAGTCCCGCTACGACAAGGTCGGTCCCGGCGGTACGGGCAAGGACTATATCAATTGCCCGATGACTGAAGAGCAATACAACGCTTTCGTTGACGCGCTGATCGCCGGCGATACCGTCGGCTTCAAGGAGTGGGAAGGCACGCCCTATTTCGACGGGTGCCTGCCGATCGAGGTCATGGCCGAGCGCGGGCGTGAGACGCTGCGTCATGGGCCGATGAAGCCGATGGGCCTGACCAATGCGCATAACCCGACCGTGAAAGCCTATGCCGTCGTGCAGCTTCGCCAGGACAATGCGCTCGGCACGCTCTACAACATGGTCGGCTTCCAGACGAAGCTGAAATATGGCGCCCAGGCCGATATCATCCGCATGATCCCAGGGCTTGAGAATGCCGAATTCGCCCGGCTCGGCGGTCTGCATCGCAACACCTACATCAACTCGCCCACCCTGCTCGACCCGTCGCTGACGCTGAAATCGCGGCCGGGCCTGCGCTTTGCCGGTCAGATCACCGGCTGCGAGGGTTATGTGGAAAGCGCAAGCGTCGGGCTGCTCGCCGGCCGCTTTGCCGCTGCCGAACGCAAGGGAGAGGCGGTTTCCCTTCCTCCGGTAACAACGGCGCTCGGCTCGCTACTCGGCCACATCACCGGCGGCCATATCGTCACCGATGAGGAGCCGGGTAAACGCTCCTTCCAGCCAATGAATATCAATTTCGGGCTATTTCCTGAGCTTCAGCCGGGTTCGATCGTCAAGCCTGAAGGCGTCAAGCGCTTCCGAGGCAAGGATAAGACGATCATGAAGCGTCAGCTGATCGCCAAGCGGGCTCTTTCAGATTGCGCCGCCTGGCTTGGACAGGATGTCGAGCTCGCCGAAAGCGCCTGAGATTAGTGGCCGTTCACCGCCGAGCTATTCGGCACAGGCAGCTCCTTATCCTGCTCGGCAACATAGTTGCCAAGCAGCCAGAGCGAGACTTCTGACGCTTCCTTGGCAGAAGCGAACTCGTAGGTGCCGTTGTGATGGGACGCGCTGGCAAATTCGATGCTCAGCCCTCTGCCCGTTTCAGAAGCCAGAACACGCACCGTGCCCGGCTCGATCAGATGGCAGGCGAAATGGCGCGACATGTTACGCATGAAGCCCGCCTTGTTATCATGCAGACGCACGAAGACGGCCTGCCCATCGACTGTCGCCTGAAGCTGGCGGATTGCCTCATTGGGGAATGCGCGGCCGAATTCGATGATGGCAAGGCCCGTGTCGTGCAGGCCATCTTCCTTGTTCTGCGCAGCCATGCGCGTCGCCACGAAGGCGATGAAGATGACGATGGCGAAAAGAACGCACCAGACGATAATGCCCACGCGGTTTCTCCGTTTAAAATGGGGTTATGCCCGACATAACGCACGAGACTTGCGCGAGTTTGACCGTTGTCAGATTTTCTTGCGTATTCCGGCAAGTGCCATGCGCATCTGACGGCGCCATTGCGGCTGCTGTAGCGAGCCTTCCAGAATGGCTGCACCGCGCTTCTGCGCCTTGATCAGCACAGGTTCGGCAAGTGCGACCGGCAAGAAGGCCGGCACGATAACCGGCGACAGTACGGAAGCCCGTGCCTTGGCAAGATGATCGCGCCCGAGCCCGGCAAAGGCCTCGATCGCTGCTGCAATGCGCGGTTTGTCCGCACCGGCCAGGAAGGTTTCCCGGTCGAGGCCTGTCGCCGAGAGAATTTCAAGCGGGATATAGATCTGGCCGCGGCGCTGATGGAGCGGCATCAGCAGCAGCATGCCTGATATCGACTGCGCCACACCGGCATGACCGGCAGCATCGGCGGATTTCATCGCTTCCTCGGGCGAGAGGACGAGGCCTGCAAGCTGGATCAGCGCCGAGGCGGTTTCACCTGCATAGCCTTCCAGCGAGGTGCGGCTTTCCATCGGGTCGTCGTATAGGTCGAAGATTCGGGCCTCAATCATGTTGACGAGCGTCTGGCGCGGAAGCCGGTGCGTCTCGACGGCCGAAAGAAGTGCAGCCGCCAGCGGATTGGCTTCTATCGAACCGTGCGCATTGCCCTCCAGAAGGTCGCGCCAATACTGCATGCGGATTTCGCCGGGCAGCGGTTCGTGCACGAGATCGCGGATGCGGGCAAGCTCGGCATTGAAGGCATAGAGGGCAGCAAGCGCACCGCGCTTGTCTTCGGGCGATAGCAGGCAGGCTAGGTAGCGGTCGCGATCGGTGTCGCGTAGCATCGCCAGGCTGATATCCTGGCTCGTCTTCACGTCTGCCATGATCAGACCGCGATCAGGGCTGCGGCAACGGCTCGCTGTTCGGCAAGCATGATGTTGAAGGTGCGCACGGCAGCACCCGTGCTCATCGGATCGGAGGAAATGCCACGTGCCTTTAGGGCGGCACGCAATTCCGCGGGCAGGCGGCGAAGCTCTGTGCCGGTGCCGACGAGCAGCACTTCGATATCGGCGGCTTCATCGAGCACACGGCGGAAGTTTTCCACCGACAACGGCTTCGTCATATCCATATCCCAGCCATGAATGCCCGAGGGCAGGCAAAGGATGGAGCCGCGATGCGACATATCCGCAAAGCGGAAGCCGCCATTACCATAGGTGTCGATGGGAGCCCGGCCCGGGAAATGGGCGTCGCGGATTTCAATGCCTTTTGCCATGTACCTATACCGCCGGCTTGCCGGATTTCATGCTGATGTCGCCCTCGTCCTCGCCACCGGTCTCCCGGCGCAGCCGGAAGATGATGAGAACGGGCGCTGCTATATAGATGGAGGAGAATGTTCCAAGCGCAACGCCGAAGAGCATGGTGAAGGTGAAGGAGCGGATCACGGCGCCGCCGAAAATATAGAGCGCGAAAAGCGCCAGCAATGTCGTGGCAGCCGTCAGAATGGTGCGCGACAGCGTCTGGTTGATCGCCGCATCGATCAGGATCGGCAGTGGCATCTTCCTGTAGCGCTTCAGGTTCTCGCGCATGCGATCGTAGACGACGACGGTATCGTTCAGCGAATAACCGACGACAGTCAGAAGTGCGGCCACGCTTGTCAGATTGAATTCCATGCCCGTCAGCACGAAGAGGCCGAGCATGATGATGACGTCGTGCAGCGTCGCAACGATCGCACCAACCGCAAACTGCCATTCGAAGCGGATCCAGATATAGACCAGGATGGCAAATAGCGCGGCAAGGATGCCGATCGTCGCCAGCATCGTCAGCTCGCCCGAAACAGCCGGCCCGACCACCTCGACGCGGCGAAAATCGTAATCCTCGGCCAGTTCGCCACGAATGAATGTCGCGACCGATTGCTCGGCGTTTTCGCCGCCGTCCTGGGAGCCGACACGGATCAGGGCGTTGGTGGCATTGCCGATCCGCTCGACGCGCACCGGTCCGAGGTTCAGCTCATTGAGACGGGCGCTCAGATCGGCAATATCGGCATTGCCCTGCTTCGCCTTGACCTCGACCAGCGAACCGCCGGTGAAATCGATGCCGAGATGCAGGCCGACCGAGGCGAAGGCGAGCATGGCGGCGATGCAAAGTACGGCCGATCCCGTGAAGACATAGCGGCGGATACCCATGAAACGGATATTGGCGTGCTCGAACAGGCCGGTCAGCGCGCTCTTCGGCAGATGGCGCGGCTGGCGTCTTGCAAGCCAGGCGGCCACGAAGCCCCGCGTCAGCGTGAAAGCCGTCAAGATCGTCGTGAGGATGCCGACGGCCAACGTCACGGCAAAGCCGCGGATGGATTCGCTGCCGACGAAGAACAGGATGACGGCGGCGATGAAGATCGTGACATTGGCATCGACGATAGTGGCGAAGGCGCGCGAGAAGCCGCGCTCGACCGCCTGGGCGAAGGTGGAATGCGGTACCCTCTCCTCTTCACGAATGCGCTCGTAGATCAGCACGTTGGAATCCACCGCCATGCCGACGATCAGCACAAGGCCGGCAATGCCTGGAAGTGTAAGGGTCGCACCGGCAACGCTTAAGACCGCAACGATCAGCACCAGATTGAAGAACAGTGAAACGACGGCGATGATGCCGAGGATGCGGTAGAGCGCTATCATCAGCGCTGCGACAAGCACCACTGCGACAATGCCGGCAGCTAGACCAGAGAAAACGGATTCGGAGCCGAAAACCGGGCTGACGGTGCGCTCTTCAACCGATGTCAGCGTCGCCGGCAGCGCGCCGGCCCGAAGCATGATGGCCAGATCCTCAACGCCTTCTTCGGAGAAATTGGCTGATATCTCACCACGTCCGTCCGTGATCGGCGTTTCAATGACCGGATTTGCCATCACCTGATCGTCGAAGACGATGGCGAGATGTTTTCCGACATTGGCCGTCGTTGCCTGCGCAAGGCGTTGCGCAGCATCGGCATTCAGCCGGTAGACGACCGCACTATCCTGCGTCTGCGGATCTGTCTTTGTATCGACCTCGGCAAAATCTGCGCCTGTCGCAATCACGCCGCGATCGACCAGATAGGGGATCGGCGGGTCATCCAGTGAGTAGAGTATCTGCGATGTCGCGGGCCAGCGGCCGGCAAGCGCTTGCTGGCCGGTCATGCTCTCATCGATCAGGTGGAAGGAGAGTGCGGCGGGCTCGTTCAGCAGGTTCTTCAACCGCTCGGCATCGACGGAGCCCAACACCTGCACGGCGATACGGTCATCGCGATCGGGGCGGACAGTGAAGTTCTCCTTGCCGAAGCCGGCGATACGGCGGGCGACGATATCGAGCGAGCGGGTCTGTGCTGCAACCGTATCGGCATCGATCGCCTTGTCGGAAATCTGCAGCGTCAACTGGCCATCATCGCTTTTCTGGAGCGAGACATCGGCTGAAGTCAGCAGTTGCAGGAGGTCCGCTGCGGCCGGGAGCTGAGCCGTATCGGCAACCTTGACCGTGACCGTCTGCCCGTTGCCGGCCAGACCCGTATAACGGATGCCGGCACCGCGGAGTTTGTCCCGCACGCCGGCGACGGTTGCCTCGAGCCGATCCTTGATGATGTCGGAGCGTTCGAGGCGAAGGACGATATGCGAGCCACCCTGAAGATCGAGACCGAGGGTAACGCGGTCCTGCCGGACCCAGCCCGGCAGGGAGGAAAGCTGCGCCGGGCTCAGAAGATTGGGAGCAGCGACGACGACAGCGGCAATCGCAACCAACCAGATCAGAAGTGTTTTCAAGCGGGAAAAATGGAGCATTCTCTCGACTATCTTCCGATCCGGCGGCGTTTGCTATTGCATGTTATGCTGCGTCGGCCTTGACCGGCTCACCCTTAACGCGGATTTCGGAAATGCCGGTCCGGACGATGCGCACGCGCACGCCTTCAGCGATTTCGACTTCGACTTCCTTCTCGTCGATAACCTTGGTGACTTTGCCGACGAGGCCGCCGCCGGTGACGATCTGGTCGCCGCGACGGATCGCCTTCAGGGTTTCCTCGCGCTTCTTGGCCTGCGCGCGCTGCGGGCGGATGAGCAGGAAATACCAGACCACCATCAGCGGCACGAACAGGATGATCATTTCGAGGCCTGAACCGCCAAAAGCGCTCGTGGCGTCAGTTGCGCTCTGGGCAAATGCCGGGGTGATAAACATGCTAAGCTCCTCAGGCTATGGGCGGCGGAAGCCCGCCTCTCTTTTCAAGTCGCCGGACTATAGTTGCAGCCTTGATGAATGCAACAAAAACAGCCGGAAAGCGTACCGATTCCGCTGCCTCATAACCTTTCCGCTGTGGAAAGGCCATGCTACCCGGCATCAAAAAAGCGAAAGCGGATTATCGCTGCAATCTATGAAGGAGGCACCCGATGGCCGAGGAAATCAATAGTGTTCTGCTTCAAGAGTTGAAGAGGCTTGCGGACGCGGTCGAGCGGCTAGCGGGACCGGCGCCTGCCGTCAACGACTGGAACGCGGCCGACTGCTTCGTCTGGTCCCCTGCCCGCCAGTACCTCCAGCCCGTTCAGCGCCCTAACCGGGTGGCGTTGACGCTTATTCGTGGCGTCGATCACGTGCGCGATATCCTGCACGAAAACACCGTGCGTTTTGCGGACGGCTATGCCGCCAACAACGTGCTGCTCTGGGGAGCGCGCGGCATGGGCAAGTCCTCGCTGGTCAAGGCCGTGCATGAAGATGTGCGCCGCGAGAGCGGCGTGTCGCTGAAGCTCGTCGAGGTGCATCGCGAGGATATTTCCAGCCTGCCGGCACTTCTCGATCTGCTCAAGGATACGCCGCACCGCGTCATCGTTTTTTGCGACGATCTTTCCTTCGACCACGACGATACCGCCTACAAGTCGCTGAAGGCGGCGCTCGACGGTGGTGTGGAAGGGCGTCCGGACAATGTGCTGTTCTATGCCACCTCCAACCGGCGTCACCTGCTGCCGCGTCACATGATGGAGAACGAGCAGTCGACGGCGATCAATCCGTCCGAAGCCGTCGAGGAGAAGGTCTCGCTCTCCGACCGTTTCGGCCTGTGGCTCGGCTTCCACAAGTGCAGCCAGCAAGACTATCTGACGATGATCGATGGTTATGCCGACCATTTCAAGCTCGGCCTCGATCGCGAGAAGATGCATGCCGAAGCGCTGGAATGGGCTACCACGCGCGGTGCCCGCTCCGGCCGCGTCGCATGGCAGTATATCCAGGATCTGGCGGGCCGCATGCGCGTCCATCTCGACCGCATCTGAGCATTTTGCGCGACGCGCCTCGAAACGACAAAAGCCCGGCTGATGACCGGGCTTTTGCATTTTCCTGAGACGCTCTACCTACTCAGAAATATCGCTATTCAAGAAATGTCATCGGGTTGACCGGGGAGGCGTCCTTGCGGACTTCGAAGTGGACCTGCGGCTGCTTCACGTCGCCGCTCATACCCGACACGGCAACCGTCTGGCCACGCTGGATCTTCTGACCGCGGGCGACGCTCAGCGTATCGGCGTTGCCGTAGACGGTGACGGTGCCGTCATCGTGACGGACAAGAACAGTATTGCCGAGCTCTTTCAGGCCGTTGCCGGCATAGATAACGACGCCATTTTCGGCGGCCTTGATCGGCGTGCCCTGCGGAACCGAGATGTCGATGCCGTCATTGCGGCTGCCGTTGACATTGGCGCCATAGGCCGCGATCACCTGGCCGCGAACCGGCCAGCGATATTTGCCGATGCCGGTGGCTTCCGGAGCGGCAGCGCTGACATCGGATTTTTTCTCGACGTCATCGACCGTCTGCGTGGCGGCAGGAGCCTTATAGGGCGCCGGCTGCGCGGAGGCGGTCTGGACCGGTGCGCTTGCCGACTGGGCGGGCTTTACCTGATCGACCTTCTGCGCCGGAATGGAGGCAGTCTTGATCGTATCGGCGGAAGCCCCGCCATTCGGGATCTTCAGCTCCTGGCCGATGCGGATCGAGCTTGCCGACAGGTTGTTGGCGGCCTTGATGTCGTCAACGTTGGCACCTGTCGCCCTGGCGATCTTGGCAAGAGAGTCACCCTGCTTGACCGTGTAGGTACCGACAGCACCCTTCGGATCCTTGCCGGCGCCGGCGGGAAGCTTGCCTGTCGGGTCCGCGCTTGCGACGGTCTTGTCGCGAGCGGAATTGGCGCCCGGAACAACAGCCACTTTCTGTTCCTGGCCCTTCGTCGGCTGCGGCAGATCGCCCGGTTTGGAAAGGTCAGCGGACTGGGCTGCGGCCTTGGCGGCATTGTTGCCACCATTAAAGGTCGGGATGAGGATCGCCTGGCCGGGCTGGGCGGCAGATGCCGTCTTCAGATTGTTGACGCGCAGGATTTCCTTTTCCGGAACGCCGTAGCGACGGGAAAGCACGGCGATGTTCTCACCGGGACGTAGCGTGACGGAGGGCGCATTTGCGCCGGACCAGCCGGAGACCTTCGGCGTCGTGCCTGTAGTCAGCGTATCGGGCGCAACCTTCGGAGCTGCCGCGGCCGGTGAAATACGGTCAGGCTTCGGAGCGGACGGGAACGGCTGGGCGAGAGCGACGTCCCTCTCCCGCTGACGCGGGGAAACTGAGCCTGCGCTTGGCGGCGAGAGGTCGGAACGCTGAACGGAAACCGGTGTGGATGCCATCCGCGCGCTGGAGCCGACCGGCTCATAGCTCGGACGGCCCGGATAAGGCTGGCTCATGCCCTGATTGTTGGAGGCATACACCGGCCGGCCCTGGTTATTCGCGCCATACCCCGGCTGACCCTGATTGTTCCCGGCATAGGCCGGCTGGATGGCTGAGCCGCCGAGATCCGCGCGCGGCACCGGATCACCCTGTGCGCCATTGAAACCTCTGCGGGGGATGGAATTTGTCGTCATCTGATCCTGCCCAGAGGAGGAAAACAGACTACCGAACCGTGTCACATCGGAGCTGCAGCCTGTTGCTGCACTCGCCAGCAAGGCGACGACCAGGAGGTTACCAGCCGACTTCCCAAACTTCGGCGAAAGACTGAAACGCATGACTCGACCCACTTAGAACGCAACCATTTGTGAATCTATTAAAGCGCGTTAGTATTACCACGCGGTTAAGATGCTGGAATCAGTGCTATATTTTTGAGAACTTGATAACCATAGTTTGCGGGCGAAAAATCATAGCCCGCCGGCCCTTGAGCCAGATGCCGGTTAAAGCTGAGAAGCGAGCCGGGGAATGATCGGCAGGTAGGGAGCGTCGAAGAGCTCTTCCCGCTCAAAGCGGCTGCCGGTTTTCGTCAGCCGAACCATCCTGCATTCATTTTCGGAGATGATCAGCGGCGCGATCATGGAGCCGCCGGAAACGAGCTGATCGGAATAGAAGCGCGGCATGGAACTAAAGGCAGCGGTGACCAGGATGCGATCGAAGGTGCCCTCGCCCTGCATGCCGGCGCTGCCATCGGCCTGACGGATGATGATGTTGCGCAGGCTTAAATTTTCCACGCGGCGCTGCGCCGAAAGCGTCAGCGTCTTATAGCGATCGACTGTCAGCACGCGTTCGGCAATACGACCGATGACCGCCGCGGTGAAGCCGCTGCCTGTGCCGATTTCGAGTACGCGCTGGCCGGGGCGGACTTTCAGATGATGCAGGAGGCGGACGGCAAAATCGACGCCTTCGAGAAAGGAACCGCAATCAATCGGAATGGTGCGGCTGGAATAGGCATTCTCGACGAACTGCGGCGGCACGAAGAGCGAGCGCGGTGTCTGCTCGACTGCGGTCAGCAAATCGATGTCGGAAATGCCTTCTGCTCGCAATCTGAGGACCAGCGCTGCAAAGCCTTCCTTCTCGGCCAGTTTCGCCGTCACCCCTTTACTCCATGTCCGAGGGCCCGCGCCACGCGGTCCGTCACGGAATAATCGGTCAGATCCAGTTTCAAAGGTGTTACCGAAATCTTATTATGCTTCAGCGCGTGAATATCGCTACCCTCGGTGAAGGCGCCGGCACGTTCGCCGAATTTCAGCCAGTAATAGGGAAAGCCGCGGCCGTCGGTGCGCGCATCGACCTGCAGGTTGAAGGCAAGCTTACCCTGCGCCGTCACTTCCACACCCTCGACTTCATCAGGACGACAGTTCGGGAAGTTGAGATTCAGGAAGGTGCCCTCGGGCAGATCGACCGTCATCAGCTTTTCGAGCAGCGCTGGCGCATGCGCTTCGCAGACCTCCCAGGGCAGGATGCGCGCGCCGTCATCATAGACATAGGCCTGGCTGAGGGCGAAGGAGCGCACGCCCTGCATCGTGCCCTCGATGGCGCCGGCGATCGTGCCGGAATAGGTTACGTCGTCGGCGACGTTGGAGCCGGAATTGACGCCGGACAGCACCAGGTCCGGCTTGATGTCCAGCACCTGCTTGATGCCCATGATGACGCAATCGGTCGGCGTGCCGCGCAGCGCGTAGTGCTTGTCGGAGATCTTCCGGAGCCTCAGCGGCTCCGAAAGGCTGAGCGAATGCGCAAGGCCGCTCTGGTCGGTTTCGGGAGCGACGATCCAGACGTCGTCCGAAAGCGTCCTTGCAATCCGTTCCAGCGCACCCAGGCCCTCGGCATGGATACCGTCGTCATTCGTCAGCAGGATGCGCATTATCTCAGGCCGCCCGTTCGATCTTCGTCAGGCCGCCCATATAGGGCTGCAAAACGTCCGGAATCGTGACCGAACCATCCTCGTTCAGATAATTTTCGAGAACCGCGATCAGGCAACGGCCGACCGCCGTTCCGGAGCCGTTCAGCGTGTGGACGAACTTTGTCGCCTTGTCGTCCTTGCCGCGGTAGCGAGCGTTCATGCGACGCGCCTGAAAATCGCCGCAGAGCGAGCAGGACGAGATTTCGCGAAACGCGTTCTGTCCCGGCAGCCAGACTTCGAGGTCGTAAGTCTTGCGCGAGCCGAAGCCCATATCACCGGTGCACAGCGTCATGGTGCGGAAATGCAGGCCGAGGCGCTTCAGCACCTCTTCCGCACAGGCCGTCATGCGCTCATGCTCGGCGAGCGAGCTTTCAGCGTCGGTGATCGAGACCAGCTCGCACTTCCAGAATTGATGCTGGCGCAGCATGCCGCGCGTATCGCGGCCGGCAGAGCCTGCCTCCGAACGGAAGGACGGCGTGAGCGCAGTGAAGCGCAGCGGCAGCTTTTCCTGATCGAGGATTTCTTCGCGAACCAGGTTGGTCAGCGTCACTTCCGCAGTCGGAATGAGGTAGCGGCCATCCGTCGTCTTGAAGAGATCCTCTTCGAACTTCGGCAGATTACCGGTGCCGAACAGTGCCTCGTTGCGCACCATCAACGGGGAGGAAACTTCGGTGTAGCCATGCTCGGTCGTGTGGAGATCGATCATGAACTGGCCGAGCGCACGCTCCAGTCTGGCGAGCGGACCGGTCAAAACCGTGAAGCGCGAGCCGGAGAGCTTGGCGGCGCGCTCGAAATCCATATAGCCGAGGGCTTCGCCGATTTCGAAATGCTCTTTCGGCTTATGGTTCCAGCGCGGCTTCTCGCCGACGGTACGGGTCACGACATTGTCATGTTCGTCCTTGCCGACAGGCACCTCGTCGAGCGGCACGTTCGGGATGCGCGAGAGCTGGTCGTAGAGCTCGGCGGAAAGCGTCCGCTCCTCCTCCTCGGCTGCGGGCAGCGTCACCTTGATGTCGGCGACCTCGGCCTTCAGCCTTTCGGCAAGTTCGGTGTTCTTCTGTCCCATGGCCGCGCCGATCTCCTTGGAAGCGGCGTTGCGGCGGGACAGCAGATCCTGCGCTTTCTGCACGGCGGAGCGGCGCTTTTCGTCAAGGGCGATGAGAGATTGCGACAGAGGTTCCGCACTGCGCTTTGCAAGGGCAGCATCGAGAGCCTCGGGATTCTCACGGATCCATTTGATATCGAGCATCGTCGTTCCAGATCGTTTCAACAGAATGAACCGGTCGGAGGAAACCCCGACCGGATGGGAAACGGCAGAACTCAGAGAAATGTCCTGATGCGCTCAGACGCTGTCCGTCTTGGCGACATCGGAGGATTCGGAGGCCTCTTCAACCGCCTGCTTGGAACGCTGACGCTCCACGAGTCGTGCCGCGTAGATGGAAATCTCGTAGAGAAGGATCGTCGGCAGCGCAAGGCCGATCTGGGACATGGGATCGGGCGGCGTCAGGACCGCGGCCACGACGAAGGCCAGCACGATCGCGAACTTGCGCTTTTCGGAGAGCCATTGCGACGTAAGAAGCCCGACGCGGGCAAGAAGCGTGGTGATGACCGGAAGTTGGAAGACGAGGCCGAAGGAGAAGACCAGCGTCATGATGAGGCTCAAATATTCCGAAACCTTCGGCAGGAGCGAGATCGCCACCTCGTCATGGCCCGGTGCCTGCTGCATCGACAGGAAGAACCACATGACCATTGGCGTGAAGAAGAAATAGACCAGCGCGCCGCCCATGAGGAACAGGATCGGCGAAGCGACAAGGAACGGCAGGAAGGCCTGGCGTTCGTTCTTGTAGAGGCCGGGAGCGACGAACTTGTAGATCTGCGCTGCAATGATCGGGAAAGCGATCACCAGGCCGCCGAACATGGCAACCTTGACCTGCGTGAAGAAGAATTCCTGCGGTGCCGTATAGATGAGCTGCGCCTTCTCGACATCGAGATGAGCCCAGCTGACAGCAAGCTTGTAGGGGAAGACGAGGTAGTTGAAGATATGCTTGGCGAAAACGAAGCACACGATGAAGGCAATGAAAAATGCCGCAATCGACCAGATGAGCCGCTTGCGCAGCTCCATGAGGTGTTCAATCAACGGCTGCGGCTTGTCTTCTGTTTCACCGCTCATGCCTCATCCTTCTTTTTTCTTACGGCCGGCGTCTTGATTTCGGTCGGCTTCTTCGTTGCCGCAGCGCGCTTCGGCTTTTCAACCGGGGCGGCAACCAGTGCGACCGCGGCAGCCTTGTCTGCCGCCTTCACGCGCGGCTTGCGTACGGCCTTCGGCTTTTCGGTCACGGCAACCGTCGCAACAGGCTGAGGCGCGGGAACGATCGGTGGCGTCTCCGGCAAGCTCATCGAAGGCACCGGCACAGACACGTCCGCAGGAGGCACTTCCGTCTTGTTCCCACCGCCCTGCTCTACCGGCGTATCGACTTTCGTCGAATTCTGCAGGTCGGCCTTCATCTCGTTGCCCATCTGGCGCAGCGGGTTCATCGCCTCGCGCAGGCTGTTGACCGGGTTCAGACTCTGGGCGTCACTGATCGTGCGGCGCACGTCGTCAAGCTCGGCTTCGCGCAGCGCTTCGTCGAACTGGGCACGAAATTCGCCCGCGACCTTGCGGGCACGTGCAGTCATCTTGCCGAAAGCGCGCAGCATCGGCGGCAAATCCTTGGGACCGACGACCACGATCAAAACGACCGCGATAACCAAAAGCTCGGTCCAGCCAATATCGAACATGCAAGGCTCCTGAACGGGCGGCGCGGGGGCTGCGCCCTTTCCCGTAGGTGATTACTTCGTTTCGTCGGCCTTGTGATCAACGGTCTTGCCCGTCTCCGGCGCGTCCTCGTCCGTCATGCCCTTCTTGAAGCTCTTGATGCCCTTGGCGACGTCGCCCATCAGTTCCGGGATCTTGCCGCGACCGAACAACAACAGCACGATGGCCAGAACGATAAGCCAGTGCCACATGCTAAAAGAACCCATTACGCATACTCCCTGTTGCGATGTTCCTTCGATGTAAGAATTTCCGATACGGTTTCCAACATCAATCCTTCTGGATTGAGCTTAATGTCACGGTATCGGCCTTTGTGACAAGTCATTCATCCATCGAAAAGTCGTGATTGACATTGTTTTGCGCGGGCGTGGCAAAAGCAAGACCAAGCTTCGTCATTCCTCGGAAGCGCCGCCGGGGGCCAGCAGTCCGAGTTCCTCGAGATCCAACTGGGTGATCGGGTCCTCGTCCTCGGTCAGTTCGTCGTTCATCAGGGGAGACGGAATATTGAAATTGGCGGGAATGCGGCCCGACAGGAGGCCGGCGCCCTTCAATTCTTCGAGACCCGGCAGGTCGCGCAATTCCTCGAGGCCGAAATGGTCGAGGAAGTCCCGCGTCGTGCCAAGTGTGACCGGACGGCCAGGTGTGCGCCGGCGACCGCGGAAACGCACCCAGCCCGCTTCCATCAGCACGTCGAGTGTGCCACGGGAGGTCTGGACGCCTCTGATATCTTCGATCTCGGCGCGCGTCACCGGCTGGTGATAGGCGATGATCGCCAGCACTTCGAGTGCTGCGCGGGAAAGCTTTTTTACCTCGTTCTCGTCGCGGCGAATGACGAAGGAGAGATCGGCGGCAGTGCGGAAGGCCCAGGCGCTGTCGACCTGGACGAGATTGACGCCGCGCGGCGCGTACTGCTCCTTCAGGCGCAGCATGATCTCATGCGCATTCGAGCCCTTCGGCAGGCGTTCGGTGATGAAGCCTTCGGATACCGGCTGGGCGGAGGCGAAAACCAGCGCTTCGGCTATGCGCTCCGCTTCAATCTCGGCCTGCAGATCGCGGGAATCACCCTCGCCTTCCAAGTCTTCGCCTTCAAAATCCTCGTCTCGCGCGTCGATCAATCCGACTGCTCCTGTTCGACCACCTGCAGGGTGGCATGGTTCGGGCCCCGGCGCATGTAGATCGGCTGGAAGGCGCCGTCCTGGCGTAGTTCGAGCTTGCCTTCGCGCGCCAGCTCCAGCGAGGCGGCAAAGGCGCTGGCGATAGCGGTGACGCGTTCGGCAGGGCTTGCGAGATAGCGCAGCAAATATTGTTCGAGGACCGTCCAGTCGACGATATCGCCGATCAGTTGGGTCAACAGTTCACGAGCATCGGTGAGCGACCAGACAGTGCGGCGTTCGATGGTCACCTGGGTGATCGCGTGACGCTGGCGCAACGCCGCATAGGCGCTCAGCAGGTCATAGAGATTTGCATCATAATCGGACTGCTGGCGATCCGGGATATGCTCGGGTGCGCCGCGGGCGAAGATATCGCGGCCGAGCCGGTTGCGGTTGACGAGGCCATCGGCAACCTGGCGCATCGCTTCCAGACGCTTCAGGCGGAAGGCAAGCGTTGCGGCCATCTCCTCACCCGAGGGGCCATCGTCCTTGACCTGCTGAGGGATCAGCAATCGAGACTTCAGATAAGCAAGCCAGGCTGCCATGACGAGATAGTCGGCGGCAAGCTCAATGCGGATACGCCGCGCGCTTTCGACGAACTGCAGATATTGCTCGGCAAGCGCCAGAACGGAAATACGCGACAGATCGACCTTCTGGTTACGGGCAAGATAAAGCAGCAGGTCGAGCGGACCTTCGAAGCCGGCGACATCGATGACCAGCGCGGGCTCGTGGGTGGAACGCTCAGAGCCATTCTCCTGCCACAGCTTGTCCATCGGCGTCGACGCCGCCTGAGACCGGTCCGTGCTCTTGATCGTGTTCACCCTACCCTGCCTCTGCTCAAGCTATCGCAAACATGGCGTCGAATTCTGCCCTTATCGCCGCCTCGTCCGCAGCATCCGGCGTCGGAAAACCTTCCTCCACCGCTCGTGCCCGCTCGTGCGCGGGGCCTGTCAGCGGTGGAACATTTGCCACGACATCGCGCATCTCGTCCATATGGCCGTTGCAGTGCAGCACGATATCGCAGCCACCGGCAATGATATTCGCCGCACGCTCGCCAATTGTACCGGAAAGCGCGTTCATCGAGGTGTCGTCTGACAGTAGCAATCCCTTGAAGCCGATCTCGGTGCGGATCACCTCATCGATCACCTTCCGGGAAGTGGTCGCCGGATTATCCGGATCGATCGCCGTGAAGACGACATGGCAGGTCATCGCCATCAACTCGTCCTTCATGTCAACGAAGGGCTGGAAGTCGTGGGCTGCAAGCTCCTCGCGCGACACCGTCACAACGGGCAGCTCCAGATGCGAATCCGCAAAGCCACGCCCATGGCCCGGCATGTGCTTCATGACCGGAAGCAAGCCACCGGCTTTCAATCCCTCGGCGGCTGCCCGGCCCATTTCCGTGACGGTGACGGGATCGCCGCCATAGGCTCTGTTGCCGATGACATTGCTGCTGCCCTCAACCGGCACGTCCAGCACCGGCAGGCAATCGACATTGATGCCGAACCGCCGGAGATCGAAGGCATGCAGGCGCGACATCAGCCAGGAGGCGCGCAGCCCAAGCGAGCGGTCGCGGCGATAGAGATCGCCGAGCGCCTGTCCAGGCGGATAATGCTGCAGGATCGGCGGACGGATACGTTGGACACGTCCGCCTTCCTGATCGATCAGCACAGGCGCATGCCAGCCGACACATTCGCGCAGCTCGGCAACAAGATCGCCGATCTGCTGCGCTTCGGAAATATTTCGCCCGAAGAGGATGAAGCCCCAAGGGCGTTCAGCCCTGTAGAAGGCCTTCTCTTCGTCGGTCAGCTTGAGGCCGCTGCAGCCGAGGATCATTGCTTTTGATTCGGTCATACTCGAATCATAAGGGCCGCCCCGCGAATTGCGAGCAAGGTCAAGCGCGATCCCACAAAAAAAGAACGGCGGGACAAGCCCGCCGCTCCGATAGGAATATCCAAAAAGCTCAGCGCGAAATGAGGCAGCTTCCACCGGCGGACCGATACTGCTCGCAAAGGGCGGCAGCTTCGTCCTTCGAGCCGGCCGGGATGCGGACGCGGTAGAAAGTGCCCTTGCCGGCGATATCGGCCTTACGGATTTCATAAGCGCGGCCAGCAAGCACACCGCCGAACTTCTTCGACAGGCTGGCGTACGACTTTTTCGCCTCATCCTCTGACGGCAACGATGCGATCTGGATGCCATAGCCACCACTTGCGGCGGCCGGAGCCTGCTGTGCCGGCTGGGCAGCGGCTGCTGCCGGTGCAGAAGCGACCTGCGTCGGCTTCTGCTGCGCCGTCGGGCGAACATTGCCGTTCTCGGTTACCGTGCCGACGACATTGACCGGCTGATTGGCCGGGCGGGCCGTCGGGACAGGCGCCGTATCGGTCGCCGCAGCGGGGGCTGCATCGGTGATCGGCGTCGTCTTCACTGCGCGAACCGGCGGATCGACCTGGTCTGCATTGGCGGCGTTCACCTCAGCCACCTTGGCCGTCGTCTGAGCCGGCGGGGCTGCAGGCGCCGTTCCGACGGGCGGAAGTGCAGCAGAGGCGACCTGATTGCCGGTGTTTGCCGGGAAGCTTGCAGCAGACGGCGTCGTCGCCGGCTGGGCTGCAGGCGTTGCCGATGCCACGTCATTGGCCGGTGCGGGTTGATCGGCAGGCGCCGTCTCTTCGCGGGCGACGAGCGTGCCGTCCGGCTTGACGATCATCGTGCGGACCTTGCGAGGCGAAACGGACGGTGTCGCATCGTCACCGGACGCAGAGGCATCCGCAGTGTTGTTTTGCTCGGGCAGCAGGCGCGGATCCTGCGTCTCGCCGACAGCCGTCGGCAGAACCGGATCGGCACTGCCTTCATCGTCATCGGGCGAAACTTCAGGCGTCAGCGTGCGCTGGACGACATCGACCGGTGCCTCATCGGAGGAAACCAGCGCCTTCTGCTTCGGCTCTTCGGCTGAACCTGCGACCCGGTCATAAACGGCCTTGTCCTGGTTCGGCACGGTCTTACCGCCCGGATTTTCAGGAACGACCTTTACCGGTTCCTTATCGGCAGTGATGACACGCGGCTCGCCGGAGCTGACGATGCTGAGGCCTGGACCGTTGGAAACCCAGGTGTAGACACCGTAAGCGCCGCCGGCAAAAACAACCAGCGTAGCGGCTGCGGCCAGCAGGCGGCGCATGGAGCGGGCACGGTTGAAATCCGCGGTCTGGCTGGCGGATTCGATATGGACTTCGGAAACGTTCTCGCGGCGCTCGACCGGCTCGCGCACACTGCGGCGGAAATCCTCCTCCAGTGCGCGTTCGAAATCATCAAGCCCGTCTGCGAAAGCGGAGCTTGTCGGCTTGGCGACAGCGGCTGCCGTTGCAGCAGCGGCCGGGGGTGCCCAAGCCGGGGCGACAGGCGCCTTCTCCTGCCGCTTGGCAGGCTCGAAGAAGCTTGCGATCTCGGCATCGAGATCGAAATCGAAATCGGCGGTCTTGGCGACCGGTTCAGGATGCTCGACAGGCGGCAGCGTCGGAACGTGCATGTCCTCGACCGTCTCGGGACGATCTTCCGGATCGGAGATCATCGACGGATCGAATGGCAGATCGTCGGTGGATTCGATCGCCCGCACCGGCTTGGCATAGCTGACCGGAGCAGGCTGCGGCTGCGGCACGAAAACCGGTGCTGGCTGCGGACGCGCCGCCGGCTGTGCTGCGGCCACAGGTGCTGCACGCACGGGCTCCGGCTTCGACTGCGGAGCCGGCGACTCGGAGAAGTCGAGATCGGCGAGTTCAAGTTCGATACCGGCGAGATCCAGCTCGAAATCATGGCCGGCAAACGGATCTTCAGCTTCCAGTTCCGGCTGGCGCGCGACGACGGGAGCAGGAGCGATAGGCCGAGAGACCGGTTCTACCGGAGCCCGAACGACCGGATTCGCCGCTTCCGGCTGGCGAAGAACGGGCGTCGCACGGCTCATCGGTACCGGCGCAATGACCGTCGGCTGTAGGGCTGCGCGAGCAACGGGCGCTTCGAAGACAGGCGTCTCGAAAACAGGCGGTTCAAAAATGGGCGCTTCGAAGACGGGTGCCTCGAAAACGGGAGCAGCAGGAACCGGCGCGACCTGCGGTGCCGGCGGCGCAACTACAGGCTCCGGTGCAGCAGCGACAGATTCAGCCACAACGGGCGATGAAGGGCGCTGCGGCACGGGATAACGGGAGACATCCGCCAGGAGATCGTCGAGAACGAAAGCATCCGCATCAAAGGCAGGTTCCGGCAGCGCTTCCGTCAGAGCCGCATCGGGATGGACATCACCTTCCGCTGCAGCGGCGATCAGATCGAAACCGGCATTATCGGGTTCGGCCCGCTCTTCGAAGACAGCAACGTCATCAAGCGTTGCGACAGGCTCTTCAGGAAGGGCGACCTCTTCGTGGCGATCGATCTCCGCCGGAAAACCGAAAGATGCCGCAACCGGCTCGAAATCCGCAGCTTCAACCGCCGCGACCGGCAGAGGCTCTTCAGCTACATCAGGCACAACCACTTCGGGTTCGACCGTGAATTCCTGTTCTGCAACAAATTCAGGTTCACTCGTGAAGGCTTCAACCGGAGCCGGTTCAACAACCGGAGTCTCGACGACCGGCTCTTCCCGGCGCGGCGCGTGAAAATTGGCAAGCGGAAGACGAATGCTGGCGGCCGACCACTGAGGCGCCTTTGCCGGCGGCTGAGTGGCTGGCGCGACAGGAGCAGCGCCGCCGATCGAGAGTTCAAGCTCCTCGATCAGATCGCGGGCGCCACCATAGGCCGTGAACGTAAGCGGAGGTTCCGCGGAAACAGCGACAGGCCTGGACGGCGCAGGCAACCAATCGGTGGCGACAGGCGCTTCCCAATCGAGTGCAACCGGCTCCGGAGGGGCCACCTCGGGAGCGACGGCAACTGCTTCCGGAAGCTCGGGCTCGACGACAGGTGTATCGAAATCGGTCGCAACCGACAGAGAAAGCTCTTCGCCGATCGAGGGCACTTCGTCCTGGACCGGCTCGACATATTCGTAGGTTTCGACTTCCCGTGTGGTTGACTCTGCCGGGTGATCGAGAGCAGCCAGGGGACGCGGCGTATCGTAACGCTCGAACTCGCGGAGAAGCTCGTCCTCAAGATTGAGAGACGGCTCCTGCCGTTCGTGCTCGCTTACAGTATTGGCCGCAATTCGAGGTTCAAAGCCGACGATACGAGCAAGTTCAGCCAACGGATCATCGTCGGCAAACATATCGTCTTTACCGCGCGTGTCATACGCAAGTCGTTTATCAGCCATGCCCATCCCACTCAAAAACGCTAACACTTCAATGCCAGCGCATTGTGGGTAAATGGTGACGTTATCGCATTTCGTCCGGTGCGGCAGTGCCTGTAATGGCAAGTCCCGACTTCAAAACCGACGCGACGGCGTACACCAGCCCAAGTCTGGCAATACTCGATTCTCGGTTCTTATCGTTAACAAATCGTAATTCAGTCTGATCTTTACCTTTGTTCCAGTGAGCGTGGAAGGCGCTTGCAAGATCATAGAGGTAAAAAGCGATGCGATGCGGCTCTTGAGACTGGGCTGCACTTTCGACCACGCGTGGGAATTCCGCGGCCTTGGCAATCAGCTGTAATTCGGCAGAATCTCTAATGCCTGCAACGGATTGCGCCAAAAGCTCGGGAGTCGGGGCGAAGTCCGGGAAGGCCTCCTTGGCCTGCCGGAAGACGGACATGCAGCGAGCATGTGCATACTGCACGTAAAAGACCGGATTATCTTTGGATTGCTCCGTTACTTTGGCGAAATCGAAGTCCAGAGGCTCCGAATTCTTGCGATAAAGCATCATGAAGCGGACCGAATCACGTCCGACCTCCTCAACGACATCGCGCAATGTGACAAAATCGCCCGAGCGCTTCGACATCTTCACCGGCTCGCCGTCGCGGTACAGCTTCACGAGCTGGCAGAGCAGCACAGTCAGCTTGGCCTTACCTTCGGAAACACCACGCGCGACCGCCTCCAGACGCTTCACGTAACCACCGTGATCGGCGCCGAGCACATAGATCATCTCGTCGAAACCGCGGTCGAACTTGTTCTTGAAGTAGGCAACGTCAGCGGCGAAATAGGTGTAGGAGCCGTCCGACTTGATGAGCGGACGGTCGATATCGTCACCGACTTCGGTCGAGCGGAAAAGCGTCTGTTCGCGGTCTTCCCAATCCTCAGGCAACTGGCCCTTCGGTGGCGGCAGCGTGCCTTTGTAAACATAGCCCTTGAATGTCAGATCGTTGATCGCGGTGCGGATCGCAGCCGCGCCATTGGCATGCAGCGTGCGTTCAGAGAAGAAGACGCCGTGATGGACGTTGAGGGCTGCGAGATCCTCGCGGATCATCACCATCATCATCTCAATGGCGCGATCCTTGACGATCGGCATCCACTGCTCTTCCGGCATGTTGTGCAGGCGTACGCCATATTCGGCAGCGAGCGATTGACCGACCGGGACCAGATAATCACCCGGATAGAGGCCGGACGGGATATCGCCGATCCTCTCGCCAAGCGCTTCGCGGTAGCGCAGGAAAACGGAGCGGGCGAGCACATCGATCTGCGAGCCGGCGTCGTTGATGTAATATTCCTTGACGACATCGTAGCCGGCAAAGGCCAGCAGGTTTGCCAGCGCATCGCCGACAACGGCGCCGCGGCAATGGCCGACATGCATCGGGCCAGTCGGATTGGCCGAAACATATTCGACGTTGACCTTCTTGCCCTGCCCCAGCACGGAGCGACCATAATCCGTGCCCGTGCGGATCATCGCATCAAGGACACGCTGCCAGTAGCCAACGGAAAGCCTGATATTGATGAAGCCGGGACCAGCGACGGAAACCTCGGCGACATCGGTGTCTTCCTGCAGCTTGGCGATAATGATTTCGGCAAGCGCACGCGGATTGGTACCGAGCGGCTTGGCGAGCACCATGGCGGCATTGGTTGCCACGTCGCCGTGGGTCGCGTCACGCGGCGGTTCGACTGCAATGCGACCGAAATCGAGCTCGGATCGCTTTTCCTTGACCAGCTCGAGCTGTTCAAGGGCGTTTTTAATCCTGGCTTCAAAATCGGTAAAAAGGTTCATCGCATTCTTCCATGCACAGGCTGTGCCAACAAGGTCGCCGGCGGCTGCCGGGCGGCTGCTGCCTATCGCAAATCGGGAGTGTGGTCAAACAATCGCCTGTGGGCACTGATGGCATAGGTATCCGTCATGCCGGCCAGATAATCGCCGACGTGGCGGGCCTTCGGCGCGTCGGAAAGGCCTGCGATGTGGTCGACCCAATAATGGCTCTGCATCTCCTTGGGGTTGGCCATGTAAGCGCCAAACAAGTCTTTGACGATCTGGGCAGCACCCGCGCGAATGCGCATGATATCGGGATTGCGATAGATGCGCTTGAAGAGCATCGCCTTGATCTGCCTGTCGGTCTCGGACATTTCATCCGAAAACGTCGCGAGCACATGGTCGGCCTTGCGGATATCGTCGGCGCTTTGCGGGTTCAACTGCGCAAGACGCTTCTGCGCCACGCCGATGACGTCCTCGACCATGCGCGTGATCTGGCGGCGCATGATCTCATGCGTGAAACGGCTTGGCTCCAGATGCGGGTAGCGCTCCCGCACCTCGGCCATGAGCCCGGCAAGAAACGGAATTTCCTCCAGCATCTCGAAATTCAGATAGCCTGAGCGCAGACCGTCATCGATATCATGTGTATTGTAGGCGATGTCGTCAGCGATCGCCGCCACCTGCGCTTCGAGGCTTGCATAGCTCTCAAGCTCCAGATCGTGCAGCTCGCAATAATCGAGAATTGGCTGCGGCACCGGTCCGCGCGTGCCGACACCATCGGCCGTCAGTAGCGGACCGTTGTGCTTGACAAGACCTTCGAGGCTTTCCCAGGTCAGGTTGATGCCGTCGAATTCGGCATAACGCCGCTCAAGTTTGGTGACGATGCGCAAGGATTGGGCATTGTGGTCGAAGCCGCCATAGGGCAGCAGCTCTTCGTGCAGCGCATCCTCGCCGGTATGGCCAAAGGGCGTGTGGCCGAAATCGTGGACGAGCGCCACGCCCTCGGCCAGGTCCTCATCAGCCTTCAGGGCGCGGGCAAGCGCTCGGGCGATCTGCGCCACCTCGATCGTATGCGTGAGGCGTGTGCGATAATGGTCGCCGTCCTGAGCGATGAATACCTGTGTCTTGTGCTTCAGCCGGCGGAAGGCCGTCGTATGGATGATGCGGTCGCGGTCACGCTGGAAGTCGGAACGCGTCGGGCTGCCGCCTTCCGCATAGAGACGTCCGCGCGAATTCCATGGATCTGCCGCATAGACCGCCCGTTCGCCATAACCGAAACCCAATGCATGCCTGTCGAAGCTCATTCTTCACCGTCACTAATGCGTTGCAGCCTTGCCCATTGACGCCGCTTTCCACTCTTCATACCTATAGCCCATAGAAACGGCAAAGAGGCGCTTCATCGTCCGCTTCGCCAGATCCTGTCCTTTACCTAGGGAACATGATAAGTTTCTTTGATATCATGCGTTTGAATATCAAACGCCGAAAAAGAATTCTCTCCGGAACTTGACCCCGGCAGGAGGAAAAATGACTGAAGTGAATGTAACCCTTTCCGATGCCGCGGCAAAGCGTATTGCGGCCATTGTCGGCAGCGATCCCGGCAAGAGCGCGTTGCGCGTCTCCGTCGAAGGCGGCGGCTGTTCCGGCTTTTCCTACAAGTTCGACCTTGTCGATGCTCCGGCAGAAGACGACCTTGTCGTCGAGAAGAACGATGCCAAGGTGCTGATCGACAGTCTCTCGCTGGTCTACATGGCCGGCTCGGAGATCGATTTCGTCGACAATCTGCTCGGCCAGTCGTTCCAGATCAATAATCCGAACGCAGTGGCAAGCTGCGGCTGCGGCACCAGCTTCGCAATCTGATCCAACATCTGCTTTCCACATCCAACCGGCCGAAGATTTTCTTCCGGCCGGTTTCATGTCTTGTCCGACGCCGCCGGAGCGCGATACAAGAACGCTCGAGACAGAGAGCAGGATGGAAGCCATGAAGATCGCGACCTGGAACATCAACGGCGTCAAGGCGCGCATCGACAACCTGACGCAATGGCTGAAGGATTCCAGTCCCGACATCGTCTGCCTGCAGGAAATCAAAACGGTCGACGAAGGCTTCCCGCGGCTGGAGATCGAGGCGCTCGGCTACCACGTCGAAACGCATGGTCAGAAGGGCTTCAACGGCGTTGCCATTCTCTCCAAGAGCTCGCCTTCGGAAGTCAATCGCGGCCTGCCGGGCGATCCGCTCGACGAGCAGGCGCGATTCCTCGAAGCCGTCTTCTCGCTGCCCGACAACAAGGTGGCGCGCGTTTGCTGCCTCTACCTTCCGAACGGCAACCCACCGGAAACGGAAAAATACCCCTACAAGCTCGCCTGGATGGAGCGCCTGCGCAAATTCGCGGCCGAGCGTCTGGAATTCGAGGAAATTTTCATTCTCGCCGGCGACTACAACGTCATCCCCGAGCCGCATGATTGCTTCGACCCCAAGGTCTGGGCAAGCGATGCGCTCTTCCTGCCGCAAACGCGCGAATCCTTCCGCCGGCTGGAAAACCTCGGCCTCGTCGACGCCGTGCGTTCGGCGACGGATGCGACAGCGCTCTATTCCTTTTGGGATTATCAGGCCGGTGCCTGGCCGAAGAACAACGGCATTCGCATCGACCATCTGATGCTGTCACCGGAAGCAGCTGACTGCATGACGTCAGCGGCGATCGAAAAGCATGTGCGCACCTGGGAAAAGCCGTCCGACCACGTGCCTGTCGTAGCTTACTTCGATTTTGCTGCCTGAGCTTTAAAGCTCAGTCATCCGAACCGGTCGCAATCGTGTGCGACAGGGATACGGCCGCGCGCCGATCTGCTTCGCTGGCGACGGAGAAGGCATCTTCCTGCAACGATTGCATCCAGCTGCAATCCTTCGGTTTGCAGCGGTCGAGAGCCGCCGTCATCAACGCCAGGCCGCGGGCGGACTGGCCTTCATCGAAAAGGATGTTACCGAAGACCGACATGGCGCCGGGGTGGCCGCTCTTGCGGGCCTGATTGAGCCATTTCTTGGCCTGATTGATATTGGCGCTGCCGCCCTCGCCTGCCAGCATCATCTGCGCAAGCTGGAACTGCGCTTCGGGAACACCGAAGGTAGAAGCAACCTGGAAATAGAGCTGGCGGGACTGATTGAGATCGATCTTCACCGGGCTGCCGGCAATGCCGTGCTTGTAATAGCTGGCAAGCGACAGCAGAGCATTGATGAAGAAGCCGGTATCCTCCGAACCAGGCTCCACGCCCTGCTGTGCGATCTCGCTATAGATCTTGAAGGCTTCGAAATCATCCTGCGCCACGCCGTCGCCGTCGGCATACATGTTGGCGAGCGCCCAGCGCGAACCGGTGTGGCCCTTTTCGGCGGCATATTTATAGGCTTCGACCGCCTCTTCCTTCTGACCGTTCTTGTACGCCTTGAAACCGAATTTGAAGAGATCGAAAGGCCCCGATTCTTTCGTGACGCCCGTCTTTATGTCGAATGCCAGCACCGGACAGGCCATGGCCAGAGAAACGGCCATCGACATGCTGAGCAGCGTGAATTTGAACAATCTGAACTCGGACGTTACCATCTTTACCGGTTTCTTTCGTTCATCACAGACGCCTGGCGGCGGCCTTTTTCGCCGTTCTGCCCGCGTGGGATGCATTCCTTCCAGGCGAGCGATCCCACGGCGGGCTCCAAGGCCCCTTTACCCGCGTCGCTTCCAGCCCCATGCCCCTCTTTCAAAACCAGCACATCCTTGTGAACCATCCGCCTCCCGGCATGGTCCGCATGTGACGCCTGCGGTACTCCCTTTGCGATCCAGGTCTCCACCCGTCCGCCTTTATCGTCTTCGTAAACAGCAAATGTGACCAAACCGGTATCGCACCCTTCCTTGAGGAACGAAGCTTCATGCCGGAGGACTGAAAATGATGGAAAGACGTGAATCTGCAACACTGACGAAGGGGCGTATTTCCGGCCGGAAATGCCTTTGGCGGAAAGCAAAACAACTGCTGCCGCTGGCTTCTCGCCCGCGCTATCGCGATGTCTGGCATTAGCGGAAAAAATTCGACCCATGCTACTGCTTACGCACACCCTACGCTTGTCATTTCCTCGCCCGCTAATAGCGCTGCGCTCTCTTTGTGGCGGGAAATGGACAAATTCGCCCCGCCGACACCATACGCGAACCGTTGTAAAAAAGTGTTGCTGAATCGTCACAAAACGAGACGAGAAGATGGAATGATTAATAGCGTCAAACAAAGAAGAGCCCGGCAGTGCCGGGCCACTCAATTCTTCAAATCAGGGAATTAAAACTTGACCTTTATGCTGGTCGATAGCGCAGCAACCAGATCGTTGCCAAAGGAATAGGAGACATCATCTCCAAACGTGACGCCATTCTGTGTCACGACGCCAGACGAACCACTCGTCAGGACGCCAACAGCACCGGCGACGCGCCACTCGATAT
Organism: Hyphomicrobiales bacterium; assembly: GCA_900468805.1. Lineage (GTDB taxonomy): Bacteria > Pseudomonadota > Alphaproteobacteria > Rhizobiales > Rhizobiaceae > Rhizobium. The sequence goes on from UEIF01000004.1 coordinate 306,403, forward strand.
GTTCTGTCGGCGTGAAGGCAGCACCGGCGCCAAGCGTCCAGCTATCGGTCTGAGAGCCATAGCCCTGGCTGGTGCCGCGGTCCCATGTCAGGCTGACAGCGCCTGCCCATTGATCATTGAATTTGTGGCCGACACCACCGGTGATGGTCCAGCCATCACGATAGAGAAGGTCGAGCGAGGTCAGTTCCGTCCTCCCTCCGGAGGTGCAGGCTACCAGGCCCTTCGTCGATGTCGGGCAGAAAGGCACGGACTGAAGGACGCTCCAGTTCGTCCACTTGACTGAACCGAAAGCGAGCCAATCCGGAGCGATACCGCTCTGCAATTTCAGTTCCAACGAATCCGGCGCTTCGGCGGAACCGAAGACGGGCGTCACCCTTCCATAGGGAGCGGCATTCAGCGGCGCGAAGGGTGCAGTAACCTGCGTGAGATCCACCGTACCCGTCAGGTTGTCGTACTTTACGCGGCTGTTGTAGACGAGGCTCGCGCGCATCGCATATTCCGGGATCTCATAGGCAAGACCGGCGCGCCAGCCCCAGCCATTGTCTTCGAGATCGAGGCGACCGATGCCATTGCCCGTGCCGAGCAGAAGCGGAACCGTCGAAACCAGACGCTCCTTGAAGCCGTCGACTTCCTGATAGAAGGCACCGCCGATGACACGAAGCTGGCCGGGGCCTACATCGAAACGATAGGAGCATGTGCCACCATAGTTGCGGGTATTGATCTCCGTCTCGATATTGTTATTGGCGCCAGCCCAGTTCAGACCGGGATTGGAATGCCCGCCGAATGGCTCGGAATAGTCGACAAGGCAGTCGATCGCATCGCCGAAACCGGCCTTGAAGCCAATATAAGGAACGGTGTAGTTTGCGGTATCGTCGGCGGTGCTCGAACGGTTGTTCAGATTGCCACCCCCTGGAGATACCGAGGTATCCGTGTCGCGCGCGTTCTTCAGCTTGCGCTGGGGCGTGACATATATAATGCCTGATTGAAACGAGAAGGGCGAGGTATCGAACAACTGATCGATATTATAGCCGCCGCGCTCCAGACCACCCGCAAAGGACGGTGAAGCGAGCGCCGAAAGGATAATGAGCGATGTTACGCCCTTGGAAAACATACGCGCTGCCATTGTGTCTCCCCCACTCAAGCAATTGATGTAATCACACTGTGCTAGTGAACTTAACAAATCGCAACGAGGCGCTCCGCTGCGACGCGAAGTTGCGTTATGACTAATTTACGTAACTAATTGACGGGCACGTCAAAAAATTGGATAGATAAAATTCTATTCTTCTATCTGTCGATTTTTAGGGGCGTATTAGATTCTCATTCCACTACAGGTAGAAGCTGTATCAAAGTGACAACAGTAGCGATTTTCGCGTTCAGCATCCCCCAAACGGGTTATATCCACAGGCCGAAAGGCCAAAACGGCCCTAGCTCTTTCGAATCATCATATTTTTGAACGCAAAAGGCGCGCTCCGAGGAAACGCGCCTTCAGGAATATTATACTCGTTATCCGCGATTATCCTGCTTCGCTAACTCGCGCCAAAGCAGTCCTCAGGCTTTCAATCTGGCTCGTCAGCTCTGCATGACGCTCGCGCTCGGCCTCCACCACTTCCGGGTTGGCATTGGCGACGAACTTCTCATTCGACAGCTTGCCGTCGATGCGCGCGACTTCGCCCTCGGCCTTCGCAATCGCCTTTTCGAGGCGGCTCTTTTCCGCCGCCAGATCGATCAGATTGCCAAGCGGCAGACAGGCGGTCGCTTCTGCGACGATGATCTGAGCGGCACCCTTCGGCGCAGCTTCCGCCAGCGAAATGGCTTCGACACGTGCCAGGCGCTTGATGGCTGCGTCGTGACGGAACAGCCGTTCGCGCGTCAGGCTGTTGGCACCAACGACGACAAGCGGCGCGGTTGCCGCCGGCGGCACATTCATTTCCGAGCGGACAGAGCGGATGCCCGAAACGAGGTCGATCAACCAGTTGATCTCATCGGCCGCGGCATTGTCGGCGTAAGACGGCGACGGCCAATCGGCATGGCAGAGCAATCCGTCACGTTCCTGGCCCTCACCAGCCGTATGCGCCCACAGCTCTTCGGTCATGAAGGGCATGAAGGGATGCAGCAGCTTGTAGATCTCTTCCAGAACATAGGCGCTGCAGGCCTGAGCTTCGGCCTTCGCACCCTGGTCCTCGCCGCTGAAGACCGGCTTCAGAAGTTCGAGATACCAGTCGCAGAACTGGTTCCAGACGAAACGATAAAGTGCCCCGGCAGCATCGTTGAAGCGATAGGCTTCAAGAGCTTCCGTAACGTCACGTTCCGCACGGGCAAGCTCCGTGAGGATCCAGCGGTTGATGGTGAGTTCGGCGGCTTCCGGTACGAAATGCGGATCGCTTTTGACGCCATTCATTTCGGCAAAGCGGGTGGCGTTCCAGAGCTTGGTGCCGAAATTGCGGTAGCCGGCGATACGGGCCGGGTCGAGCTTCACGTCGCGACCCTGCGCGGCCATGATCGTCAGGGTAAAGCGCAGCGCGTCTGCACCATATTCGTCGATCAGTTCGAGCGGGTCGATGACGTTGCCCTTGGACTTCGACATCTTCTGCCCGTTCTTGTCGCGCACCAGAGCGTGAATATAGACGGTATGGAACGGCTCGACCGGGTTATCGTCCTCGTCCTTCATGAAATGCAGGCCCATCTGCATCATGCGAACAACCCAGAACGGGATGATATCGAAACCGGTAACAAGAACGCTGGTCGGGTAATATCGCTCCAGTTCGGGTGTCTTGTCCGGCCAGCCAAGTGTCGAGAACGGCCAGAGTGCCGACGAGAACCAGGTGTCAAGCACGTCTTCGTCACGTACCAGAATCTCGCCCGGCCTGAAGTTCTCAAGCAGGTCCTCGACATAGGCCTTCATCGGCCCTTCATGCGACAGGTAGTGCTGGATGGCGGCCTGCAGCGCCTCCTCTTCGGTCTTCTCGACGAAAACCTGACCATCAGGGCCATACCAGGCCGGAATCTGGTGACCCCACCAGAGCTGACGGGAGATGCACCACGGCTGGATATTGTCCATCCATTGGAAATAGGTGTTTTCCCAGTTCTTCGGGACGAACTTTGTCCGGCCTTCGCGAACGGAGGCTATGGCAGGCTTGGCAAGGGTCTTGTTATCGACCCACCATTGCTCGGTGAGACGCGGCTCGATCGGCACACCACCACGGTCGCCATGCGGAACCATATGCTTATGCGGCTCGATCTTGTCGAGCAGGCCGGCTTCCTCGAAAATCTCGACGATGATCTTGCGTGCAACGAAACGATCCTGGCCTTCCAGCCGGTCCCATGCGCCATGCAAGGCGGCCGGGTGATCGAGACCTTCCAGAAAGTCCTCGTTTTCTTTGATGGTCACCGAACCATCGACGTTGAGGACATTGATGGCGCGCAGGCCGGCACGTCGGCCGACTTCAAAATCGTTGAAATCGTGCGCGGGCGTGATCTTGACCGCACCCGAGCCGGCTGCCGGATCGGCATAGTCATCAGCGACAATCGGAATCCTGCGGCCAACAATCGGCAGGATGACGTGTTTTCCGACGATGGACTTGTAGCGTTCGTCCTTGGGATTAACCGCAACGCCGGTATCGCCAAGCATCGTCTCCGGCCGCGTCGTCGCAACCACGAGGTAGTCGCGTGTTTCGAATTCGGTGGGCTTGCCCTCCTCATCAAAAGCGATGGGGTACTGATAGGTGACTCCGTCTTCCAGCGGATAGCGCAGATGCCAGAGATTGCCTTTAAGCTCGATCTGCTCGACTTCCATGTCGGAAATCGCCGTCAGCAATTTCGGATCCCAATTGACGAGGCGCTTATCCTTGTAAATCAGGCCTTCCTTATAGAGCGTGACGAAAACCTCGAGAACGGCCCTCGAGAGGCCCTCGTCCATGGTGAAGCGCTCACGCGACCAGTCGCAGGAGGCGCCGAGACGCTTCAACTGGTTGAAGATCAGGCCGCCCGATTCGCCCTTCCACTCCCAGACCTTTTCGATGAAGGCATCGCGGCCCATGTCGCGGCGGCCAGGAAGCTGCTGCTCCATCAGCTTGCGCTCGACGACCATCTGCGTGGCGATGCCGGCATGGTCCATGCCCGGCTGCCAGAGGACATCCTTGCCGCGCATGCGCTCGAACCGCACCATGACGTCCTGCAGCGTATTGTTCAGCGCATGACCCATGTGCAGCGAGCCGGTGACATTCGGCGGCGGGATGACGATGGTGAAGCTCTCCGCACCCGGCTTCGCATTGGCGCCGGCACGGAAGGCATCCGCCTCATCCCATTTCGCAGCGATTTTCGGTTCGACGGCGGCGGAATCGTAGGTCTTTTCGAGCATTTTCTGACCAATTCGAAGTTCGAGGATGGGCGTTTTGTAAATAGGATGGCTACGGCCAAGTCAATAAAAAAGCCGCCCCGGAGACCGGAGCGGCTCTTGTCCAGAAAAAGCGGTTCCGATCAGCGGCGCGGGCCGCGCGCCACGCGTTCGATCTCTTCGCGCACGAGCCGTTCGACGAGCGTCGGCAGATTATCATCAAGCCATTCGCGCAGCATCGGACGCAGCATGTCCTCGGCAATCTCATCTAGCGAGCGGCGCTCAGCGGCGCCATCGATCGCGGCGGCAAGCTCATCGAAGGAGCGAGCAACCTGCAGGCCGGTGTTCTGGGACAGAAGCGCCGGCTGAGCTTCTTCTGCTACGCGTACAGCCGCAAGTTCGGCAGGCTGGAAAACCGGGGGCTCGACACGCTGTTCGACAGCAGAAAGCACGGGCGCCTCGTCGACGATTGCAGGCTGCAGGATCTCGGGCACGCGTGGCTCGGGAAAGACCGGCGCAGGCTCTGGTGCATATTGGGCGACGGGCGCAATCGGGGCAACGAAGGAAGCCGGCTCGACCGGGCGCGGAGCAGCAGCCACGCGGGCGGCTTCATAGGCCGGCTGTGGCTCGAATTGCGGCTGCGATTCATGGAACGCCTGGGGCATATCACGGAGAGCCTGACCGGCCTGAACAGCGCTGCGCTCGGAAGCGGCACGGACACGCGCTGCAACGTCGGCAAGCGACATGGCGCGGGCCGGCATTTCCGGCTCGGGCGCCGTGCCGGCGGAATTTGCAGCGACGAAACGCGGATCGGGACGCAACGCAAGCGGCTCCGGAAACTCAACACCGGCGTAGGTGTCGTCAACCGTCAGATGGATTTCAGAGTCGTTTTCTTCTTCCGCACCGTAAACGGGAGGAAGCGAGGCGGATATCGCCTTTCCGGCGCCTGGCTCATTGCTTTCGATGATCTGGCGAATGGAGGCCAGGATCTCTTCCATGGACGGTTCACGCACTACACCTGGCTGAGCCATATCTATCCCCGTTATCCCTTAAACAACGACCGGACGGCGTGGAGCATGCATCCGAATCACCTTGACCTTAGAATACCCCAAAGGGGAAAAAAATCAGCGCGAATCAAACAAATGCAGCCATGCACAGTTTTGTTACCCAAGTGTAAGCGAAGTCTATGAAGGCTTTTTGGGGCGGCAGAAACGAAAGCGGGCGCCCATGGCGCCCGCACAAGAAATCGGCGACAGGAACGCCTTAAAATACGAACTCGCGAGCCTTGGCGAAACCGGGCAGCGGCTTGACCGAAGCATTGAAGAAAACGTTTTCGGAAACAGCGCCGCGCTCGCTGACGAAGACCTTGGCGCGGGCGGCATTGCCATAACCCTGCACGACAACGAGACGGCCGCCATCCTGGAGTTGGCCGAGAAGTGCGGCAGGAACCTCTTCCACCGAACCGTTGACAAAGATCAGATCATAAGGAGCACCGGCGCTATTGCCCTTCTCAAGCGGGCCAGTCGCTATCTGCACATTTGCATAACCGGCGAGATTTGCCTTGGCTTCAGAAGCCAGGGTCTCATCCGATTCGAGTGCCACGACTGAGCCTGCGATCAGGGACAGCAGCGCGGAGGCGTAACCCGTGCCGGCGCCGACTTCGAGAACGGTATCATCCTTGGTGACGGCTGCGAGCTGCAGCAGCTTGGCAAGCGGCGACGCCTCCATGAGGAAGCGGCCCGGATTGCCGGCAGCCGCCGGAGCAATTTCGATATCATTATCGATATAGGCCAGCACCTTCGCCTTTTCCGGCACGAACGCTTCGCGCGGGACGGTGAGGAAGGCCGTCAGCACCGAATGCGAGGTAACGTCCGTCGTGCGGACCTGGTTGTCGACCATCTTTACGCGTGCTGCTTCGAAATCCATCATATCCTCTCGCCGATGAAAGCGGTTCTGTCTTCCGTCTCTTAGTCTCCGCCACGAATGCTTTCAAGGCTTGCCGGCCGCCTGCTTGAAGAATCCCGCAGGTCCTTCCCCGCATGCAACAGGTAAAAAATGGAAGCTGCAACTTCTGCGTGGAACAAACAGTGATTCCGTGATACTAATATGACCGGAGGAAATGAGGAGGAGGAGCAGGCCATGTCTGCCGTTCTGGAATATTTCACGCTGTTCGACTTTTTCATCGTCGCGGCGCTTGTTGGCATATTCTGCTGCGGGCTGCTGGACGGTAGAGCGACCTGAACAGATCGCGCTCCCTGTATAAAAATTTCCTGGCCGTCTGCCCGGCGCGCCGGAAAATAGGTTTTGGTGTCCAATCGGATCAAGCCGGCACAGTCGATTGCGTTATTAACTCTATATCAACCATATTGTTGCGGCAGCCGCGGCTTCCGCTAGGTTGGCGGCATGCAAACCTTCGCCATTCAATCGCCAGAGATCGAAACGCTTCACTACAATCCGGAAGCGAGGCTGCTGCTTGTGAAATTCAAAAGCGGCGCCATCTGCAATTTCACGCGGATCTCAGCGCAGGCGCTGCAGCGACTGCTCGGCCCTGATGTGCGGATAGAGAACGAGACGGCTGGTGACGATGCCGGCTATCTTGCGGGCCTGCGCAGCGGCGGATTGCGGGCGCTTTACTCTCTGACCGGCATCAAGCCAGCCCAATTCGATTTCAGCCAGGTTCCCGTAGTCTGGTGAGACTGCCGAATCGATACCGCGCCTCATTTATGAAGCGGATCGGATTTCTATGTCGGTGAAAATATTTGGAGGCCTCGCCCGGAATTGAACCGGGGTACAAGGATTTGCAGTCCTCTGCGTCACCACTCCGCCACGAGGCCTCACCTCTGACCGATATCCAGTAAATATCGTGTGGTGGCGCGGATTTAGAATCATCCTAACGGAAGCGCAAGAGGCTTCATTCTGAATTCGGTCCTTTTTTCATTCTGAATAAGTGTTTTCAAAACGTTCTTCCACTAGGCCCGAAGCTAGTAGGTTATGGGACGACGAGATATTGCGGCGGCGGATCGATCGTTGTTCCGGGGCCGTAATTGACCAGATAGGGGTTGATCCAGATTTTCTTGCGATCGACTCGACCAGGACCGAAGGCTTGGTTCTTGTAATGGCCGGAGCGCACATGCGGCTTAACGTGGCCCCGGCCCTCTTCATAGGCGTATTCTTTGCCATCCCGATCGGTGACGTAGCCGATATGCACGGTGACGTAATCCTTGGTAATCGGCGGCTTGCCCCTCTTGATCCGTGCCGCATCGAGCTTCGGGCTGCTCGCAGCGGGCGGTCGGGTGATGATGCCGCGCACATGTAGCGTCATGGCGAGACAGAGAGCTATTCCTGCCGCTGGCCGGTATGAGTCGATGATCGCGGTTGATGGGCGAGGGCTCTGAACGAAGGCTTCTCCGTTTGGCTTAAACATTGCTGGAAATGGACGATCCAAGACAAAATCGCGGCTGGCTCGGGGAACATGAACGGCCCAGAATATGTTATAGTTGTTCGCAGCAACCTCCTTAATCAACCAGAAACTACGCTCAGACCCCTCCTCCGATTCGACCAGCATCGGGTTGTGAGGAAGCTCGGTGCGACCTGCGCCGATCGCGGCGGCCATCGCATGGGTATAGTCGTTGGAATGCTCAGAGATCCAGTCGATCACATCACGCGAAAAAACGAACTTTGGCGCGGTCCGCATCCGCTCGAAGACCTCAGGCGCTCCAGGAAAATTGGGGTGCGGTTGAAAGCGCAGGTCGTGAAAACGGCTAACCGGCAATTTCCCCTCCGTCGAACATAAGAACTGCACCGATAACATGTCGAAGCCTGCCTTCACCAGTCCATGCTATATATTCGACTTAGGGAGGAGGCTGATTACGGCTTGCCATTTGTCGATTCGTAGCCGACGTATTCTGAGTCCCGACCGAGTGCCCGACTTGGAGAAAATGTAGTGCGATTTTTAGCTGCAATACTAGTTGTCTTCGCGTGCGTCTGCACGGCTCATGCGGAGATGTCGATTTCATATGATTGGGGCCAGAAATGCGTTGAGGGCAAATCTCCGACGATCACGTTCTCTGCCGTTCCCGAAGAAGCAGTCAAGTTTGACATTGTTGCGGATGCAGCGAACGCTCGCGAGTTCTATCGAGGTCTCGCGAGGCCCGATTACGCTCGGAGAGGAATGTCCCATGGGGCATTCCAGTACAACTTTCCGTGCCCGCCGTT
>UEIF01000010.1 GCA_900468805.1 Hyphomicrobiales bacterium
CGCCAACGGCGATGGCGTCTTCCGGTGAGATGCCAAGGCGGGCGGCGATGTCGTTGAGGGCGTCGACCTTCGCCTGCTTGCCGAGGATCGGCTCGGCGACGTGACCGGACAGGAAGCCGCCTTCCTCCAGCAGGATATTGGCGCGGTTTTCGTCGAAGCCGAGCGTGGCGGCGATGCGGCTCGTGAAGACGGTGAAGCCGCCGGAGACGAGGGCGGCGTAATAGCCTTTCGCCTTCATCGTGGCGATCAGTTCGGGGCCGCCTGGTGTCAGCGTGATGCGCTTTTCAATGACTTCGTCGACGACAGAGATCGGCAGACCCTTTAGCAGGGCGACGCGTTCGCGTAATGCGGGCTCGAAGGCGATTTCGCCGTTCATGGCGCGGGCGGTAATCGTCGCGACCTTATCCTTGAGGCCGACTTCGGCGGCGAGTTCGTCTATGCATTCCTGGCCGATCATCGTCGAATCCATATCGGCGATCAGCAGCTTCTTGCGGCGGGTTTCCTGTTGCTGGATGACCAGGTCGATCGGGCTGCCGGCGATGGTGGCGAGCAGGTTGGCCTCGGCTGCCTGCCTGTCGCTGCTGTCTGCGAGGACGATATCGCAGGCAATGCCATCCGCCAGCCAATAGAGCCCGGACGCCTTGACAGCACCGGCGGCGCGCTCGGCGATCTCAGGCGAAAGAACGGGGTTTGACGGATTGGCAACAAGCGTGGCAACGAGGGCCATGATGGAAAACCTTCTGAGCACTGTGAATGCGATCCTGATAACCGGGCCGACCGCCAGCGGCAAGTCCGCGCTTGCCGTTGACCTCGCCAAACGCCATGGCGGCGTGGTGATCAATGCCGACAGCATGCAGGTCTATGACACATTGCGGGTGCTGACGGCGCGGCCTTCGGATGAGGATATGGATGGCGTCCCGCATCACCTTTACGGCCATGTGCCAGCAGGTCAGGCCTATTCGACAGGTGTCTGGCTGCGGGACGTGACGGCGCTGTTGCCGCGCATTCGCGCCGAAGAAAAGCTGCCGGTCTTCGTCGGCGGCACGGGGCTCTATTTCAAGGCGCTGACGGGCGGGCTCTCGGAAATGCCTGTCATCCCGGACGAAATACGTCAACGGCTGCGGGCGCGGCTGATCGAGGAGGGGGCGGAGGGTCTGCATGCGGAACTTGTGAAAGCTGATCCTGCCGTTGCTAAAAGCCTGAACGTGCAGGACGGGCAGAGGATCGTGCGGGCGATGGAGGTTTTCGAGGCAACGGGTCAGTCGATCGCCGAATTTCAGGGTCAGGCGGGGCTTCAGATCATCGATCCCGATACGGCACGCAAGATCGTCGTGCTGCCGGATCGTGGCCTGCTGCATCAGCGCATCAACGGGCGCTTCGAGCGGATGCTGGAGCAGGGGGCGGAGGATGAGGTGAAGGCCCTGCTGGCGCTGGATATTCCCCCCGAGATGCCGGTCATGAAGGCAATTGGCGTGTCGCAGATCGCAGCGATGCTGCGCGGCGAGATGAACCGTGGCGAAGTGATCGAGCGTGGTGCGGCCGCCACCCGGCAATATGCCAAGCGGCAAATGACCTGGTTCCGCAATCAGATGGACGAAAGCTGGGAGCGGGTTTCGCCTTAGGACGTCCGTTGGATCTACGCATCCTTCACGCCCGCAAAACGGCTAGAATGATCCTCGAATCATAACTGGCGGAGCTATGGGGGCCTGCATGAACAATTTTCTCGCCAAGACGCTTTCTTCTATCAACGCCTTGATCGCCATCATCATTCTCGCGTTTTCCACGCTTTCGGGCGCGACCGCTGCTGCGGCGCAGGGCGGATCGGGCATGTTCATCGTCGGAGCAATTCTGGGCGCCATCGGCGGCATCGTGGTCGCGGCGCTGATCTGCGGCACCATCGCCTTCCTGGCGCTGATCGAGCGCCATCTCTCCGAAATCGCAGCGGCAACGCGCCAGCCGCGCTCGTAAGCAGCACTCAATCCTTGTTGTAAAGGCTGCTCAGCGGCTTCTTCAGGATGCTTTCGCGCAGCGACATTCCCGGATCGCGGCGCGGCGACGAGGCCTGTTCGCCGAAGGCCGGCTTCGGCTGCTCGTCGCGTCGCATTTCCCGGCGCAACGCTTCCAGGCGCGCGTCGATTGAGCTCTGCGGCGAAAGAGGCGGGGTCTCAGGGTGTGGCGCGCGGTTCTGTGGCAGCAATGCCGGGCGATAGGTTTCGAGCGGCGGCTCTGCTGCTGATTGAGCGGCATAGGGCTGATCGGCGGCCTTGTCAGCAATATCCTCTTCCGGCTCGTAATCCGGCAGCGCGGAGCTGTAGCTCTGCTGGAAGGTGGAGATATCAGGCCCTGATGTGATCGCCCGCATGCGGGTTACGATGCGGCGCAGGTCGACGGTATCGGGATCTTCCTCGGCATGTACGCTGGTGGCGCTATGGGCCTTCGGCAGCAGGCTTTCGTCGACGCGCAGGAAGCGCATGCGCATCGGCACGCGGATTGCCTCGCCGAAGGCGATCGCCTCGCCGTTGCCGATCGAGGAGATGAAGCTCGTCGTCGATATGGAGGAATTGGGGATTGCCGAGCGGATGATTTCCTGGTCGCGGTCGTTGGCAAGGCGCATGGCAAAGAGCGTCGAGCACTGCGACAGGATCGTCTGGTCGAGTTCGCCGGGGCGCTGGGTGATGATGCCGAGCGAGACACCGTATTTGCGGCCTTCCTTAGCAATGCGGGCGATGGCCTGCCGCGTCGGGACGAAGCCGAGGTTCGGGTCTGAGGGTATGTAGCGGTGCGCCTCTTCGCAGACGACCAGCATGTGAATGGCGCCTTCGCTCCAGAGCGCGATTTCGAAGGCCATGCGGCAGAGCACCGAGGCGACGGAATTGACGACTTCGGAGGGAATGCCGGCGAGCTGAAAAGTGCAGATCGGCCTGTTGTCGCCGGGGATGCGGAAGATCTGCGCAATGGTCTCCGTGATCGTGTCGCTGATCGTATTGTTGGAGAACATGAAGTGATAGCGCGGATCGTTGATCGCGGCGATGATGCGCATCTTCAACGAGCGCAGGAAGGGCTTTTCGGCGCGGCCTTCCAGCCTGCCGATGCGCTCATCGATCAGAGCCAGGAGATCGGCGATGCGGTAGGGCACCGGAGTGTCGGCGGTGATCGAGCTTTTTTCCGTCTGTCGGCGCACCAGCGAGCTGTCACTGCCGCGGAAGGCGCGCTTGGCCTCCGGCAGGATATCGCGCAGCATGTCGAGTTCTTCCGGCACCGGCGGGCGGCCGCGGAAGACCACTTCGGCGAATTCTTCGAGCCGCATCAGCCAGAAGGGCAGGTCGAGCGTGTCGGTATCGATGGTGACGGCGTGCTTCGGAAAGGCGGCGGCAAATTCGTTGTGCGGATCGAGGATCAGTACGCGCAGCTTCGGATCGGCCTCGATTGCCTTGTGCAGCAGCAGCGAGACAGCGGTCGATTTGCCGACGCCGGTCGAGCCGACGACGGCAAAGTGCTTCGACAGCATCGAGGGAACGTGGATGGCCGCGTCGATGCTTTCATCCTGCGTCAGGTTGCCGATGACGGCGGTAGCGCCCTTGCCGGCATCATAGATGCGCATCAGGTCGGCGGCGCGGATGCGGTGAGCGATGGCGCCGAGATAGGGATACTGGGAAATGCCGGTCGAGAATTCCTCGCGGCCATCTTCCTCGACGCGCACTTCGCCGAGCAGTTCCGTCTCGATGCGGAAGACATTGTCCTGCCCTTCGCCCCAGCCCTGGCTGCCAGTATTCATGGAGAAGACGAGGGCGACGACACGATTGCGGCCGACGGTGATGGAGATCAGCCGGCCGACCGACCATAATTCGGTAAGATCGGTGCCGCCGGCTTCCGCCACAGCGGCGATGGTGGCGCGCGACCCGCTGCATGCAACGACACGCCCGAGAAATCGATTCCCCGGCGCAAGGCTATCGCGGCGATCCTGTTCGCCTTCTTTGCCTGTCGTCATCATGTCGTTGTTGAGCAAAGGGTTACTCCCTGCATTAACGCACAGGATATAATCCATCCTTTAATAAATCCTTCAGCCCGGGATCTGGACGGGCGAGGCGGTCGACTGGCCCCTGTTTTTTTATTGCGGAATGCGTTGACGCTGCGAAATTTTCTGTCTATCAATTCCGCCCATGACAATTTCGAACGTTCTTATCGTGGTGGGCAAGCGCATGGGCAGGATGGTGTAACCATCCGGCGGTAGCCACCCATGCGCAAGACGAAGGCTCCTCAGGGGCCTTTTTTTATGCCCGGAATTCGGGCCTCCGGCCACGAAACTCAAATCTCCAGCATCAAACGGAACAGACACATGGCGAGCACGGATAATCAGGCGACAGAAAACAGGATGACGGGAGCGGAGATCGTTCTCCGCGCACTGAAGGACAATGGCGTCGAGCATCTCTTCGGTTATCCCGGCGGCGCGGTTCTGCCGATCTATGACGAGATCTTCCAGCAGGAGGACATCAAGCATATCCTCGTGCGCCACGAGCAGGGTGCCGGCCATGCGGCCGAAGGTTATGCCCGCTCCACCGGCAAGGTCGGCGTCATGCTGGTCACGTCAGGTCCAGGCGCCACCAATGCCGTCACGCCGCTGCAGGATGCGCTGATGGATTCCATTCCGCTCGTCTGCCTGACGGGGCAGGTTCCGACGCCGCTCATCGGCTCGGACGCCTTCCAGGAATGCGACACGGTCGGCATCACGCGCCCCTGCACCAAGCACAACTGGCTGGTCAAGGATGTCAACCAACTCGCCGCCGTCATCCACGAAGCCTTCCGCATTGCCCAGTCCGGCCGTCCGGGGCCCGTCGTCGTCGACATTCCGAAGGACGTGCAGTTTGCCACCGGCACCTATACGCCGCCGGCCGATCATGCGATCCAGAAGAGCTACCAGCCGAAGATCCAGGGCGATATCAACCAGATCCAGGCGGCAATCGAGCTGATGGCGAATGCGCGCAAGCCGGTCTTCTATACGGGCGGCGGCGTCATCAACTCCGGCCCGGAAGCTTCCCGCATGCTGCGCGAGCTGGTCGAGCTGACCGATTTCCCGATCACCTCGACGCTGATGGGGCTCGGCGCCTATCCGGCCTCCGGCAAGAACTGGCTGAAGATGCTCGGCATGCATGGCTCCTACGAAGCCAACATGGCGATGCATGATTGCGACGTCATGGTCTGCATCGGCGCTCGCTTCGACGACCGCATCACCGGCCGCCTGAACGCCTTCTCACCGAATTCGAAGAAGATCCATATCGATATCGATCCGTCCTCGATCAACAAGAACGTCCGTGTCGATGTCGGCATCCGCGGTGATGTCGGCCATATCCTGGAAGACATGATCCGCCTGTGGCGGGCACTGCCGAAGAAGCCGGAGAAGAGCCGTCTCGACGCATGGTGGGGCGATATCGCCCGCTGGCGCGCCCGCAATTCCTTCGCCTATACGATGAGCAAGGACGTCATCATGCCGCAATATGCGCTGGAACGTCTCTTCGCCCTGACCAAGGATCGCGACACCTACATCACGACCGAAGTCGGCCAGCACCAGATGTGGGCAGCCCAGTTCTTCGGCTTCGAGCAACCGAACCGCTGGATGACCTCGGGTGGCCTGGGCACGATGGGTTACGGCCTGCCGGCAGCGCTCGGCGTGCAGATCGCCCATCCGGAAAGCCTTGTCATCGACATTGCCGGCGACGCTTCGATCCAGATGTGCATCCAGGAAATGTCTGCGGCGATCCAGCACGATGCACCGATCAAGATCTTCATCATGAACAACCAGTACATGGGCATGGTTCGCCAGTGGCAGCAACTGCTGCATGGCAACCGCCTGTCCAACTCCTATACGGAAGCGATGCCCGACTTCGTGAAGCTCGCCGAAGCCTATGGTGCCGTTGGCCTGCGTTGCGAGAAGCCTGATGACCTCGATGCGACCATCCAGGAGATGATCGACGTCAAGAAGCCTGTTATCTTCGATTGCCGCGTTGCCAATCTCGCCAACTGCTTCCCGATGATCCCCTCGGGCAAGGCCCATAATGAAATGCTGCTGCCGGACGAAGCCACGGACGAAGCGGTCGCCAACGCGATCGACGCCAAGGGCCGTCAGCTCGTCTAAGAAGAAGTCAGAGGAACCTCAGGATCATGAACGCACACCTTCAACCCACCGGCTCTGCCTACTTCATCTCTCCGGAAACGGCAGCCATCGAGAGCCACACGCTCTCGGTGCTGGTCGATAACGAGCCGGGCGTGCTTGCGCGCGTCATCGGCCTGTTCTCCGGCCGCGGCTACAATATTGAAAGCCTCACGGTTTCGGAAACGGAGCATCAGGCGCATCTTTCGCGCATCACCGTCGTCACCCGCGGCACGCCGCAGGTGCTGGAACAGATCAAGGCGCAGCTCGAGCGCATCGTGCCCGTGCACCGCGTGGTGGACCTGACGGTTCGCGCCCGCGAACTCGGCCAGGAGCGGCCGATCGAGCGTGAAGTGGCGCTGCTCAAGGTGATCGGCAGCGGCGAGACTCGCGCCGAGACGCTGCGCCTTGCCGATGCCTTCCATGCCAAGGTGGTGGATGCGACTGTGGATCACTTCATCCTGGAGATCACCGGCAAATCCTCGAAGATCGACCAGTTCGTAGCGATCATGAAGCCGCTCGGCCTCATCGAGGTCTGCCGCACCGGCATTGCTGCGATGAACCGCGGCGGGCAGGGCATGTAAAGAGACAGCCCGGGCATGTAAGGGTTACAGCCCCGGGCAGATAATCGTCTGCTTCTGAAAAGCCATTCACGCCGCTGGAGGTCAGAGCATCTCCAGCGGCGTTTTCTTTGCCGGGGGCGGGAAGGCGGCGTCGAGGGCTTCCCAGTCCTCGTCGGTGATGTCGAGGGAGATGCAATCACGGTTTTCGCGGGCGCGCTCGATAGTGGAGGTCTTCGGAATGACGAAGACGCCGTCGCGTTCGAGCAGAAAGGCCAGCGCCAGCTGCGCCGGGGTCGCCTGATTGGCCTTGGCGATGCGGATCAGCTCCGGATGATGCAGGATGCGGCCCTGTTCGATGGGCGAATAGGCCATGATCGGAATGTTGCGGCTCTGGCACCAGGGCAGGAGATCATATTCGATACCGCGCCGGGCGAGATTGTAGAGCACCTGATTGGCGGCGACATTCCGCCCGCCGGGAACGGAGAGCAGCTCCTCCATGTCGTCGGTATCGAAGTTGGAAACGCCCCAGGCGCGGATTTTCCCGGCCGCTTTCAACGTCTCGAAGGCTTCGACGGTTTCGGTGAGCGGATAGTTGCCGCGCCAATGCAGCAGGTAAAGGTCGATGCGGTCGGTGCCGAGGCGTTCGAGGCTGCTTTCGCAGGCATCGATCGTGCCCGTGCGGCTGGCATTCCAGGGATACACCTTGCTGACGATGAAGGTTTCGTCGCGGCGTCCCTTGATCGCCTGTCCGACGATTTCTTCTGCGCCGCCGTCTCCGTACATTTCAGCGGTATCGATCATCGCCATGCCGAGGTCGAGGCCGGCCTTGAGGCTGTCGATCTCTTCCTTCGCATGGCCGGCATCCTCGCCCATGCCCCATGTGCCCTGGCCGAGCGAGGGGACTTCGGTGCCATCGGCAAAAGTGATGGTGGGGATCGGGTCGTTCATGGCAGCCTGTCCTTTGAGTGCTGAGCAGACTATCAGGTAATCCTGTCACCATGACAATCATGTTATGGTGTCAAGGGTTTAGGGCAGTTATGCTGACCTAATTGCAATAAGCCGCATGGGCTTGAACATGTGCGGCACTGGGAGGGTTTCATGCCGCTGGATACGTTTCTGGCACTCCTGCTCTTTGCTTTCACGACCTCGATCACGCCGGGGCCGAACAATATGATGCTGTTTGCCTCGGGCGTGAATTTCGGTTTCCGCCGGACCATCCCGCATATGTTCGGCATCGGGGCTGGTTTCCTGTCGCTGCTGCTTGGCGTTGGCCTGGGGCTCGGGGCGCTGCTGCATACGGTGCCGGCGATCTATACCGCGCTGAAATTTGCCGGCGGCGCCTATCTCGTCTGGATCGCCTGGAAGATCGCGACCTCGCGGTCGCTGAGCGAAGGCAAGAGCGGCGTGAAGCCGATGTCCTTCCTCGGCGCTGCGGCCTTTCAGTGGGTCAACCCGAAAGCCTGGGTGATGGCGGTGACGGCCATGGCGACATACACCAATCCAGAGCTTTATATGATCAGCGTGCTGCTTGTCGGCCTCGCCTTTGCGGCGGTCAACGTGCCCTCCGTCTCCACCTGGGCAGGCTTCGGCTCGGCGCTCAGGGAATGGCTTTCCGATCCGGTGCGGCTGAAATGGTTCAATATCACGATGGCGGTGCTGCTCGTGCTCAGCCTTTGGCCGATGCTAAAATAGAGTCGGTTTCGTCAACATCAGCCAGAGAATGCCGAGGACCGCGAAGAAGGCCGGAAAGCCGAAGGCGAACCAGATGCGGTAGAGGCTGAAATAGGCTGGCGGCAGGGCAGCGCCTGATGCTGCTGCGGCGCGCGCGAGATTGCGCAGCCGTATCTGGATCCAGACGACCGGCAGCCAGAAGATGCCGGTCACGACATAGAGAACCAGCGACAGCGCGATCCAGCTTTCCGTCAATTCCCAGCCGATGATGCGGGCGAGAAGATAGCCTGTCACCGGCTGGAGAATGGCAGCTGTGGCGGTAAAGATCGTATCGGCGATGACGACGGTGCCGGCGACATGGGCGATCAGCACGGGATTGCGGGTGCGGTGCGCCATGACCATGAAGAAGGCGATGCCGGCACCGGTGCCTAAGAGCACCGTCGCTCCGACCACGTGGGCAAGCAGCAGCAGTTCGGCAAGCATCAACGTTCATCCAGGATGGCGAGTGCCGCAAGCGTCAGGAGCAGCGAAGGCAGTACCTTGACGAGCGGGCCGAGCGGATCGCGCCAGAGAGCCGGTTCCAGGGCCGTAGCGCCCAAGAGGTAGGCAAGCGAGACGGCGAGCATACCGAGAAGGGCGCGGCGGGCGAAGGGACGGACGAGCACGGTAGCACCGAGCACCATATCGATCAGGCAGGTGAGGACCGTCAGCGCGATGGCGGTACCGGCCGGCATGAAGGGCAGGAAATGGGCGCTTGCCTGCTGCGGCGCCAGAAGCGGGATGAGGCCCGACAGCAGCCAGAAGAACGACAGGCTTGATATGACGGGTGCTTTCAGGAGATAGAGGCGGGCAAACCAGAGGTCCTGAACGCCGGAGGGATTGGCAGCAAGTGTCTCGGCGGCCGAGAGTGCCGGAAGGCCTGACGGCGTCGCGCGATCCATGCTGACACCTTCGGACATGACGGTCATGGCGGTGGAGCGCAAAGGCGAGCGCCAGCCGAGATGGCCGGCGATATCGGCAAGCCACGTCACCGGTCGCGCGAGAACAGGCGGGATGGAAAGGACCGGTGCGTCCGGGAGGCCGAGCCAGGCGCGGTGCAGTTTTACGAGGCTCGCGAGCGTGTGCCGCTCCTCTGCCGCCAGGTCGATATCGCTGCGGGAGGGAAGCGTGCCTGAGATTGCGGCCGAAACGGCGGCGGCGACATCTTCGCTCGCGACGGTTTCGACCGGGCGGTCGGCGTGGATGAGCGGCAGGACGAGGGGGAACGCCGCGAGGGAGCGCAGGAGCGCCGTGCCGCCATGGGCATTCCGGCCGAGGACGAGGGAAGGGCGCAGGATCACGTAAGGCAAGCCGGATGACGCTAGGGCCGTATCGGCGGCGCGCTTGGTCGCGAGGAAGGGCAGTTTGCTGCCGGCGCCATCGGTGCGCGCAGAAATCTGGACGACGAGTGTCGAGGTCGGCTGTGCCGCAGCATAGAGGGCGAGCATGGCCTGCGTCTGTGTCGCCGAGAGATCGTCGCTAAGGCCATCCTGCAATGCGCCGGCGCAATTGACGACGGCATGCTGTCCTTCGAGGATATCGCGCCAATCGTCAGGACGCGTCATGTCGGAAAGGTCGGCGCGGCGCCACCGGATCAGCGGCTGCTTGAGTGCGGCGCGGGCGGCATTGCGTCCGAGACCGGTGACGACATGACCCTCCGCGGCGAGACGTGCCGCGACGACCGAGCCGATAAAACCTGTAGCGCCGAGAATCAGGATGTTCATGCTGCGAACCTAGCGCAAAAAGTTTAAGGTCTCGGAAGGGCTTGGCTCAGCCTCAGCAAGTGCTAAAACGGACGGCACAATCCGGGAGGGCTTCGATTTGCACGATCACGACGACGATCATCAGCACGATCACGATCATGGGCACGATCATGGCCACCACCACGATCATGACAACCATTATTCGGATATGCAGGCGCGCGTGAAAGCGCTGGAAACGCTGCTGACAGAGAAGGGGCTGATCGACCCGGTGGCGATCGATGCGATCGTCGAGACCTATGAGACGAAGGTCGGCCCGCGCAATGGCGCGCGTGTCGTTGCAAAAGCCTGGAGCGATCCGGATTTTGCTGAATGGCTTAAGCGGGATGCAACGGCGGCGATTGCGAGTCTCGGCTATACGGGCCGGCAGGGCGAGCATATGCGCGCCGTCTTCAATACATCAGACACCCATAATCTCGTCGTCTGCACGCTTTGCTCCTGCTATCCGTGGTCGGTGCTCGGCCTGCCGCCGGTCTGGTACAAGGCGCCGGCTTATCGGTCGCGCGCTGTCATCGATCCGCGCGGCGTGCTTGCGGAATTCGGAGTGACATTGCCTGAGAGCAAGAAGGTTCGCGTCTGGGATTCGACGGCGGAGTTGCGTTATCTCGTCATTCCCGAGCGGCCGGAGGGCACCGAAGGCATGGGCGAAGAGGCACTTGCCGATCTCGTCAGCCGCGATGCGATGATCGGCACGGCGGCCGCCGGCACAAGGGTGCCGACGTGAACGGCCCGCACGATCTCGGCGGGCAGATGGGCTTCGGACCTGTCGCGCCAGAAAAGAACGAACCCTATTTCCACGCTGAATGGG
The DNA here is from genome assembly GCA_900468805.1 of Hyphomicrobiales bacterium. Classification (GTDB taxonomy): domain Bacteria; phylum Pseudomonadota; class Alphaproteobacteria; order Rhizobiales; family Rhizobiaceae; genus Rhizobium. The sequence continues at coordinate 10,987 of UEIF01000010.1, forward strand.
AAAAGCGGGCGCTCGGGATCACGCTCTCCTGCGGCGCGTTCGGCGCCTGGACGATCGATGAAAGCCGGCACGCGCGGGAAAACATTCCGCCGGCTGATTATCTCGCGGCGAGCTATTACGAGGTCTGGATCCGCGGCATCGACACGCTCCTGGAGCGGCATGGTTTTGCGACGCGTGAGGAGCTGTTGTCAGGCCATAAGCTGCAGGACGGCACTGTGCCGAAGCGCGTGCTGAAAGCCGATATGGTATCGGGTGCGCTCGCCAAGGGCGGCCGTTGCGACCGGCCGGTCGACAGCGCGCCGCTCTTCGTCGTCGGCGAAAAGGTGAAGACGAAGAATTTCAATCCAGCGACCCATACGCGGCTGCCGCGTTACGCACGCGCCAAGACCGGCATCATCGAGGCGGTGCAGGGTTCCTTCGTGTTTCCCGATGACAATGCGCATGGCAAAGGCGAGAATCCGCAATGGCTCTATACTGTCGTCTTCGACGGGGCTGAAATCTGGGGCGAGGGTGCGGACCCGTCGCTGACCGTCTCCATCGATGCTTGGGAGAGCTATCTTGAGCGTGTGTGAGGCGCCCTCTCAACTGGCGCAATCGCCCGGCCTGCCCAAGTCGCCGGAGGGTGATCCCGTCTTCCCGGAACCCTGGGCGGCGGAAGCTTTCGCCATGACTGTGCATCTGCATGCGAAGGGGCTGTTTGCCTGGAGCGAGTGGGCGCAAACGCTGTCGAGGGAATTGCACAAGCCTGGCCGCGCCGAAGATGGCAGCGATTATTTCGACTGCTGGGTGGCAGCCCTTTGCGAGCTGTTGGTCAGCCGAGGCGTGGCCGAGGCTTCCGTCATTCTCGACCTGCAGAAGAGCTGGCAGCGGGCGGCGGAAGCGACACCGCACGGCAAGCCGATCGAGCTCGCCAACGATCCGCTGCGCTGAGATCACGCACTGTCCTGAGGCTGTCGATGACACCTGTCGACGGGCACACGCTGAAGTTTTATATTTATGCAACGATTCATTGCGATGATGCGAATCGAAAACCCATCTGATTCACACTCAGGCATGACGCCCGGTCAAACATGCGCATGGTTCCCATGACGGTCGAACAAATGCGGTCGAGGACCATGCATGACTTCGATTTCATCGACCAATGAAGCGGCTTTGCTGATCCTTCAGCAGACAGTTTCCCCTGTTAATTCCAGCGAAACCAAAAAATCGGACGGCGACAATCTCGTTGCGATTGCCCATGGTCAGCCAACCAGACAGACATCTGGGATGACCCCGCAGCCGACCGCGGCACAATCCAAGATTTCGGAATCCTTGTTCAGCGTGAACGACCGAAGCGTTACCCAGATGAAGCTCGATCTGATCGACCGCGCGGGCGAGGCGCTGGGCGTGAAAAAGAGCGATTATGCGTCGATGGACGAGTTTGTCGCCGCGATGAAAAAGGCTTTTTCAGATCTCAAGAGCAAGCCGGACGGGCAGCAGGCCATTGCGAAGATCGAGCGTGATCTCGGTCTGGACAAGCTCGGTATCTCACTGGACGACCTGATCAACAGTGCTGGTGATCCCGATAAAAACGACAAGGTCACGCAGGCATTGAAGAAGCAACTCGGCGAGGACGCTGAGGGTGGATCCGTCCTTCGCCAGGACGAAATCGGCCGCTACCGCGTCGTATCGGCCTGATCGAATGGCTTGCGCTGTAGTTCCCGCTTCACGACGGGAACTGCCGGTAACATTCTTCGGCCACCTTGCGCAGCATGTCGCGGGAGATTTCGCCTGTTACCGCATAGCCGAGTTCGCCATCGATCCAGTAAAAGGTCTCGACATCCCTGGTGGAGGCGAAGCGGAAGCTCGTCGTCCTGTTTTCCTTGTTGCGGCCGACGATAACGGTCAGGCGTTCGCCGCCTTGATCCTCATACATGAACATGGCGCCCGGCCTGTTATCGACCGGCAGCAGGCGGCCGCCGACGAGGTGGAAGCCGAGAGATTTGAGGTCCGGCACCTTGAGATCGGGGATTGCCAGGCGCTTGCCGAGCCAGGTGGCCAGATGCGCTTCCTCATTGGCGAAGACCTCGACCGGGTGGCGTACTTCGTTTGCATAGACGAGGAAGGCGGTTTCGGCCTGCTTCGGCAGGGTTTCGGATTCGGCAAGCTGCAGCGGCGGGCGTTCGAAGAGCGGCGGGATGAAGCGATCGCTGACCGCGCCGAGTGCGAAGAGCATGATAGCGGCAGCGGCGAGCGCGCTGCGGGCCTTCCAGGGGGATGCCGGCTCTGCTGGCGTCAGCAGCTGGAGATCGCTGTCGCGGCTCTTCTCGTAGCCTGCGAAAAGCGATTTGATGCCGGCATTCTGCGTCTGCCAGCCGGCCACCTTCGCGGCCTCTTCGGGATTGTCGGCGAGATAGGCTTCCACGCGGGCGCGGGCGGTCTCCGGCAGTTGCCCGTCGGCAAAGGCATGCAGGTCCGCTTCGGTGACGGTGGGGTTGGTCTCGTTCATTTCGGTCTCCGAAGCGTAATCACATTATCGGCTTTCATATGTTCGCTCATGCGCTGGCGCGCGCGCGACAGGCGCGACATGACGGTTCCGATCGGGATATCCAGCATGGCGGCCACTTCGCTGTAGCTGTAGCCCTCGATGACGACGAGCATCAGCACGGCACGGTATTCTTCCGACAGGCTGTCGAGGGCCTGTTCCAGCCGCAGGCGCTCCAGCGGGTCTGCCTGGGCGTTGGGACTTGCCATCTCTTCAGCGGCATCGAGTTCGACCAGCCGGTCGCGGGGGCTTGCGCGGCGGGTGTTGCGGTAGAGGTTGGTCATGGTCGTCAGCACCCAGCCGCGCAGGTTGATGCCGCGCCACTGGCCGCGCCGGGCCAGAACCTTTTCCACGCAATCCTGGAGCAGATCCTCGCCCTCGGCATCCGAGCGGGTGAGGCTGCGGGAATAGCGGCGGAGCGAGGGAAGGAGGGCCAGGATCTGGCCCTCGAACGTATCGGGTGGGGGCGTCTTCACGCTGGCCTCATCAGGGCTTTGCGAGATCCCAGGAACCGCCGACGCCGTCGCCGGTGATGTCGCCGGACTTGGTGTCCTTGACCCAGTAATAGAGCGGCATGCCGTCCTTGGCCCACTGCTTCTTTCCATCCTTGCGTTCGACGAGCGAGTATGCACCACTGGCCTTGGCGTCGCTAGCGGCGAGGAAGGGCGGCCAGTTGGTGGCGCACTTGTCGTAGCAATTCGTGACGCCCTTTTCGTCCTTCTTGTAGGTGTAGAGCGTCATGCCTTTTTCGCCGGCAAGAACCTTGCCCTTGGCCGTATCGACTTCGGTGACGGCAGGGGCGGCGAAGGCTGCAGTCGCGGTGGCAGCGACGAGCGCCAGCGCGGACAGGAATTTCACGGACTTCATGGTCTCTCTCCTCGGTTAGGCACGCATTTTTGCGATACCGGACATGAGACACGGCAGGCGTCCGTTTTATTCCCGTTTCTTTTTCAAACGTCAGTTCGGATTGAAAGCCACATGGCAGTCCCGTCCGGCAGCCTTGGCGCTATAGAGGGCACCATCGACGTTGCGTAGCAGTTCGCGGCGGCAGGCCCCACCTTGCGGGGCGAGTGCGGTGCCGATGCTCAGGCGGGCGCGGATAATATTTCCCTCGATGGTGAAGGGGCTGCGGAAGGCCGAGAGCAGGCGTTCGGAGACGGAGACCAGCGCTTCTGTGTTTGGCGGGTTCGGCACGAAGATCGCAAATTCGTCGCCGCCCATGCGCACGACGATATCGCCTGATCGAATAACCGACCGGATGCGATTTGCCGCCTCGCGCAGCACCTCGTCGCCGATATGGTGGCCGAGCGTATCGTTGATCGACTTGAAGCCGTCCATGTCGAGATAGAGAGCGCCGAAGGTCTGGCCGGAGGCAAGGGCTGATTCCAGCGCACGGTCGACGACGGCGTCGAGCGCCGAACGGTTGAGAAAGCCGGTCAGCGGATCGGTCATGGCCGCAGTGCGCAAGCTGCTTTCGGCAAGGCCCATGATGAAATTGGCCTTCTGCAGCCGCAGGAGAGCGCTCGCGACACTGGCGAAACGGCGAAGATTGGCCGTCTCTTTTTCGGTGAAGAGGCGCGGCTTCTGATCGAGGATGCAGAAGGCGCCGATTACCAACTCGTTTTTCAGTTCCAACGGCGCGCCGGCATAAAAACGGAAATGGGGCGGGCCTGTCACATAGGGCGCGGCATTGAGCTCCGCATCCTGTTCCAGATCGGGAACGATGACCATGTCGTTGGCGAAGACGACGCGGGTGCAGAAGGAAAGGTCGCGCGGGCATTCCGAAAGCTGCATGCCCGCTTCGCCGGCGATGCGCAGCCAATCCTCGTCGACGATGTTGACGGCAGCATAGGGCATTGCGAATGCATTCTTGGCGAGCTCGGCAAGTGCTGCAAGCTCCGGCGTCGGGCTGCTGCCGATGGCGCTCAGCGAGCGCACGGCAAGCAGTCTCTGCGGTTCGTTGACTGGAATTCGGACAGTTTGTCCCATTCGAATCTCCGGCTCTTTGTCACAGACAGGAGCTAAAGTGGCATTCTTGCCAATCTCCGCAAGGGCTAAAATTCACCAGTGTTAACCGGCAGTTGCTGCAGGTGGCGTCGCGGCGGAGCCGTGCTGATGCCGCTTGCGAGGCTAGGCAGGGCAAGGGAAAGGTTCTAATGTCGGCCCGCCTGCGTGACTGGCGAGACAGATGGATAACCATCGGGAAGCGCAGGTTGCCGATGCCGCTCGCCTGGGCACAGAACATAACCCCGATACCCGTGTGCCATGCCCATGCAGATACAGACGCCTCGCCTTATCGAAGCCCTTTCTCAACTTGATCAGCTCACCAACTGGGAACAGCGCCCGCGCGGCGAAATGCGCGTCGGGCTGGAGCCGATCCTCGATCTCTCGGCCCGTCTCGGCAACCCGCACCGCGCCTTCCGCTCGATCCATGTGGCAGGCACCAAGGGCAAGAGCTCGACCTCGGCGCTGCTCGAAGCGGGTCTGCGCCATGCCGGCATTTCCGTCGGGCGTTATGCCTCGCCACATGTGGAGCATATCTCCGAGCGGGTCAGCGTCAACGGCCGGGTGGTCGAAGAGGCAGTGCTGGCCGAGGCGCTCTTCCTCGGGCTCGATGCACTCAAGGCTGCAAGGTCGGAGCGCACGGCGGCGGAGGCGGCGACCTGGTTCGACATTTTGACGGCGGCGGGTTTCCTGATCTTCCGGGATGCGGGCGTGAAATGGGCCGTGGTCGAAACGGGTCTCGGCGGACGGCTGGATTCGACCAATATCGTCGAAAGCGACGTTTCCATCGTCACCAATATCGGCCTTGAACATACGGAGATCCTCGGCAAGACGCGAGCGGCCATCGCCTTCGAAAAGGCCGGCATCATCAAGCCGCGGTCGACCGTCGTGACACCGCTCGAAGCTGATGACGAGGCGGGTGCCGTTATTGCGAAGCGTGCTGCAGAGATCGAAGCGCGGCTCATCCGGCCGGATTTTTCCGCGTTGAAGACGATTGCCGAGCGCAATGTCGCGGTCGCGGCTGCGGCGCTCGATGTGCTTGGCAAACTCGGCGTCGCGGCTGGGGATGGCCGGAAGGCCGGCGGATGGTTGATCGATAAGGCGGCAGAGCAGGAATCGCAATTGCCCGGGCGGCTGGAGCGATTTGTTATTCCCGTGGCGGGAAGGCCCGTTTCCGTCGCGCTCGACGGGGCGCATGTGCCGTTCAATCTCGAAGCTGTTCTCGACGATCTATCCGGCATGGAGGGATTTGCCGGGCAGGGCATCGCGGTCGTCGCAATCGCGGCAGACAAGGATGCGCCGGGGCTTCTCGACGTGATGCGCCGTTATGGCGTCTCGCCGATTTTCACCTCGGTTTCGGACCGCTTCCGCACGCCTGCTGAAATGCAGCAGCTTGCCGCGAAGATCGGCCTTGCCAGCGAGGTGATCGAGGATCCGCAGGCTGCTTACGAAAAGGCGCTCGAACGGGCAGCCGCATCCGGCGCCTGGGTGATCCTGACGGGGTCGCTCTATCTCGTCGGGCTGTTGCGCGAGCGGGTGCTGGGGGAAGCGAAAAAGGCCTGACGAGTGTATCTCATCGGGTATGCGCCAGACCACCGGCCGGCGCGGTTCTGCGAGCGATGAGCTTGCCGATGATCACTTTCGAAAGGATCAGGAAGGGTGCTGCGCCGAGGAAGAACAGGGTGAGAGAGAAAAAGGCGGAGTTGAAGGCGATGACGCTCGCCTGCATCATGACCTGTTTCCCGAGCAAGGCGCCGGAGGCCTTTGCTGCTGCTCCAAGCTCTATTCCATGGGTTGCGAAATAGCGGCTCATCATTGCCAGCCGCTGAATCACTTCAGGACGACCGGGCATGATATGGGCGGCAAGGACAGCCCGGTTCTGGGCTGTTTCATTCTCGATGAAGGTTTGAAGAAAGGCTATTCCGATGAGACCGCCGATCTGGCGCCCGGCATTGAACAGGCCCACGCCATAAACAAGATGCGCCTTGCTGAGGCCGAGCATTGTGACGAGGGTTATCGACAGGAAGAGAAAACCGAGGGCCGCGCCGCGAAGCAGGATTGCCGGGAGCATATCGGGAATCCCGCTGCCGCCTGACGATCCCGATAACATCCACATGGCGCACATCAAGCCCATCACGCCGAACGGAACCGTTGCGACCGGTGTCATGCCGAGGCGCTGGATAAGGGCTGCGGTGAGGAACAGCGTCGTCACGAACATGGCAGTGCTCGGCAAGAGCAAGGCACCAGCTGCGGTGGGGGTCATCTTCAGGATCGATATGGAAAAAGACGGGATGAGGTAACTGCTGCCGAGCAGCGCGAAACCTGCCACGAAACTTGCAAGGAAGCCGAAGGAGAAACCGCCATTGCCGAAGACGCCGAGATCGAGAAGTTTGTCTTCGCGTTTACCGCGCAGGCAATGAATGAGAAGCAGAAGAAAGGCGGCCGCGGCGGCGAGCGTCAGCATGATGATGTCGTCGTTTCGCAACCAGTCCCACCGGTTTCCACGGTTGAGCAGGTAGGTGATCGAGAAGGCCGCTATCGTAAACATCGCGGTTCCGAACCAGTCGAAGCGGGAGCGGCGTGCTTCGGCCGTTTGCCCGGCATCGGTCCATGCAAGAAGCAGCACGGCCGCGAGGCCGACGGGAACGACGGCGGTGAAGATCCACCTCCATGACAGGGTGTCGAGAAGCCAGCCGTGCATGAATGGCGCAAGCGTTGCGGGAGCGACCACAGCGCCGATTGCAAAAAGCGTCTGGATAAGCGGCTGCTCCCTGCGGGCGAACACCTGAAAGAGAAGCGTCTGGGCGCTCACAAGAATGACCCCGCCTGAGAAACCCTGAATGAGCCTCAATGCCAGGAGGATGTTCAATTCGCTGGAGACGGCGGCAAGTGCGCATGCAACGGTTATGCTGGCGGTTGCCACTGTCAGCGCATTCTGCAACGTGAACCGGCCGGCGATCCAGGGCGTCAGCGCGAAGGCCACAAGCTTTGCTGCGACGTAACCGACTTCAAGCCTGACAAACTCGTCGGAAGACGCATAGGTGTCTCCCATAATGTCCAGTCTTGCCATCGACAGGACAGTTCCGGCGACCGCTTCGGTCAGCGCTGCGAACATTGCTCCGACCAGAAGACATGTGACCGACAATGACGAGCGCCTGTCGGTCTCAACTGGAAAATGGGCCATCATGGTTCTCCTGGTATCGCAGGCATCTTCGGTCTGCCATTCGACGATCATCGCGCGAGGCGTCATTCGTGATAATCGGGGATTTTGCGGAAGGACTATAAAGCGTGGCTTGTAAATCGGTGGAGTGAAGTCACAGAGTTGCCGATGCTCAAAGGTCCGCAAGCTGCGCCGCCGGGGAATTTCTGCCTTGCCTATGGCAGGCGAATCCTGCCAAGTCGCTTCCATGCAATTCGCCCCTCAACAGGATGAAGCCCTGAAGGCCGTTTCCAACTGGCTGAAGGAGGGCAGGTCTCCGCTCTTCCGTCTGTTTGGCTATGCCGGAACAGGCAAGACGACGCTTGCCAAGCATTTCGCCGAGCATGTCGATGGCGATGTGTTGTTTGCGGCTTTCACCGGCAAGGCAGCGCAGGTGCTGCGCTCGCGCGGGGCATCGAATGCCAAGACCATCCATTCGCTGATCTACCGGCCGCGCGGCGAGGAAGAGGTTGCCGACGAGGAAACCGGCAAGACCTCGATCGCGCCGATGTTTTCCATCAACCGTCAGAGCCCGGTCGCCAAGGCAGCACTTATCATCGTCGACGAATGCTCGATGGTGGACGAAGCGCTCGGCAGGGACCTGATGAGTTTCGGCACGCCGATCCTCGTGCTCGGCGATCCCGGCCAGTTGCCGCCGGTCACCGGCGGCGGCTACTTCACCAATCAGGAACCGGACTATCTGCTCACCGATATCCATCGGCAGGCGCGCGACAACCCGATCATCAAGCTCGCCATGCAGGTGCGTGAAGGCAATGAGATCATGTATGGCGACTATGGCAAGGCGCGGGTGATCTCGAAGAACGAGGTGACGCAGCCCCTGGTTATGGATGCCGATCAGGTGCTTGTCGGCACCAACAAGACGCGGCGGCGCTATAACCAGCGCCTGCGGGAACTCAAGGGTTTTACGACCGAACATCCGCAGACCGGCGACAAGCTGGTCTGCCTGCGCAACGACCCGGCCAAGGGGCTGCTTAACGGCTCGCTCTGGCAGGTCATGACCTCATCCAAGGAAACGACCAAGCCCGGCATCAACCTGCTGGTGCGTCCGGAAGATGACGACATGGATCGGGGGGCTGCGAAGATCAAGCTCCTGAAGGAGGCCTTCGAGAATGTGGAAGGCGAGATCCCCTGGAACACGCGCAAGCGCTATGACGAGTTCGATTACGGCTATGCGCTGACGGTGCACAAGGCACAGGGTTCGCAGTGGAACAATGTCGTGCTGTTCGACGAAAGCTGGGCCTTCCGCGATACGCGCGAGCGCTGGCTCTATACGGCGATTACGCGCGCGGCGGAGACGCTGACGATTGTCCGCTAAGATTGGCGTCCGCTGAAAACTGGCGTATCTGCTCGTACAGGGATGCGGTGGCGGCCGCTGCCCAGTGATCAGGCCTGCACGACGCCAAGGAGAACCGCCTTGGCGATCGCCTGAAAGCGATTGTTGGCGTGAAATTTCATGATGATGTCGGCTTCCAATGCGCGCGTTTCCTCATGCCTGAGGTCAAGGGCTCGGGCAATGCGCTGCGTCGAATATCCCTCAGCCATCAGCTCCAGGCACTGGCGCTCCTGATCGGTCAGGCTTGCCGGATCCCTGTTGTCGTTGATCGGCGGCAGGTCGAGGCTGCTGTCGTAATCGAGAAGATCGCTCACCTGCTGCAGCTGCCGGTGCAAAGTCGACATCTCGGCCGTCAGCTCGCGCTTGCGCTGGGAGAGGGCCTCGCGGAAAATCGATTCGGCCTCTTCCTGTGAGGCTGCGCTGCGCAGTACGTCCATCAATTCCTGGATGACGGCGATCGGCATCCCGGTTTCGCGGCAGACGGTGATGACAGCCATGCGCATGACGTCATCCTGATCGTAAACGCGCATCAGGCCGATGCGGTTTGCGGAAATCAGACCTTTTTCTTCGTAGAAATGCAGTGTCCTGTGCGTGACGCCGAAAGCGTTCGCCATATCGGCGATGGCAACAGGGCCTTGTGGAATATCCGGCGGCAATGCGGCCGAAGGCAGAAACCGGTATTTGGACCGGGCCTCCGAAGCAATACCGGCGGCGGCAAACAAACGTCTGGAACCGTCAGGCATGAACCCTCCTGGGGCAGATAGTTGCACCTCATGCGGCTTTGCCAGTTGCTTCCGGAGCGCGGCGAGCGGGGTTTCCTCTAGCGTTCTTATCGTTGGAAGAAGCAGTACTCGGCGTACTTACTCGTTACGCAGCGCCCACATTATGCGCCGACGGTTTCTTTTGTAAGTGCTAAAACTAACCGCTTTTAAATGGGATAGCAATGTCGAGAGCGTCATTTCGTCACTACTACCCCATGGCATGTTGCGGCTGACAAATGATCTTCGAAAAGAACGGAAATTATTGTTTGCGGTACGCGCATGACCGCAGGCGCGGCCATCAGGAACGGACATGGAATGCATATGCGAATCTCATTGGCCTTCGCGGACGGCTTGGCTTAAAAGCAGGGCCAGTCTCCACCCCTGACGGATATTGCCATGCCCGCCAAACTTTCCGTGAACCTCAATGCCATCGCCATGCTGCGCAACCGGCGCGATCTGCCGTGGCCTGATGTGGAAGGGCTCGGGCGCATTGCGCTTGCGGCCGGCGCTTCGGGACTGACCGTGCATCCGCGGCCGGACCAGCGGCATATCCGTTTTTCCGACCTTCCCGTCATCCGCAACCTGATCGACGACGAGTTTCCGCAGGCGGAGTTCAATATCGAGGGTTATCCGACCGAGGAATTCCTGGAGCTTTGTGCCGGCGCTCAGCCGGAGCAGGTGACGCTGGTGCCTGACGATCCCTCGCAGGCGACCTCGGATCACGGCTGGGATTTCCGCAAGCATCAGGCGTTGCTGTCGGATGTCGTGACCCGGCTGAAGAAAATGGGATGCCGTGTTTCGCTGTTTGCCGACGGCGATGGCGACGAAGAAGCGGTGAAGGCCGCGAAGGCGACGGGTGCTGATCGGATCGAGCTTTATACCGGCCCCTATGGCGGCTGCTACGATGCGCCGGAGCGGGTAGGGCCGATCCTCGAAGGGCTGGGAAAGACGGCGGATGCGGCGATTGCGCTGGGTCTTGCCGTCAACGGCGGCCATGACCTGACGGTGGCAAATCTGCCCGCGCTCGTGAAGCGCATTCCAGCCCTTGCCGAGGTTTCGATCGGCCACGGGCTGACGGCAGATGCGTTGGAATATGGGATGGCGGAGACGGTGCGACGCTTCTGCAGGGCCTGCGGCCAGAAGATCTGAAAGCGGCCCGCCCTCGGTGGATGCGAGGGCGGGCCCAAAGTCGCCTCAGATGAGGCCGGCTCAGGCGGTGAGAGCGGCCTTGTTGGCGACGAAGTAATCCTTCAGCGGCTGCGGCTCTCTGCCGGTCAGCTTTGTGAAGTCGTCGGTGACGATGTCGAACTTGCCGGCGCGGGTATTGGCATCGGCCGAAACCAGCATGTCGGCGACGAAGCCCGGCAGGCCGGCGCCGCGAATACCCTGGCCAAGCTGTTCATCGGTCACGGTAACGACATCCAGCGGCTTGCCGGTCGCTTCGGTGACGAGGGCGGCGATCTCCTTCGATGTCAGCGACTGCTTGCCGGTCAGCGTATAGGTGGCGCCGGCCGAGATGCCGGCTGCGAGAACCGAAGCGATGGCGAGTGCGCAATCGTCACGCGAGATGGTCGAAATCTTGCCGTCGCCGGCCGATGTGAACCACTTTCCAGACTGCAGATTGTGCGGCATGCCGTGCAGGTAATTGTCGTGATACCAGGCGTCGCGGACGATGGTGTAGGGGATGCCGCTCGCCTTGATGGCGTTTTCGGTGCCGAGATGGTCGGGTGCGAAGGTGACGAGCGAACCATCCGGGGCCGGCATGGAGGTGTAGGTGATGTGCTTCACCCCGGCCTTTACCGCAGCGGCGACAGCAGCCTTGTGCTGGGTCAGGCGCTTGCCGGGTGTGTCGAGGGCGTCAGTGCTGATGATCAGCAGGCGGTCGACACCGGCAAAAGCGGCTTCGAGGCCGGCGGCGTCATCGAAATCCGCCTTGCGGGTGAGAACACCCTTGGCGGCGAGGCTCGCGAGCTTTTCCGGGCTGCGGGTCGCGGCAATGATGTTTGCCGGGGCGACCTTGTAGCTTTCGATCAGGTGATGGACGACAAGCTGGCCGAGCTGGCCTGCGGCGCCGGTGACGAGAATGGTTTCGCTCATGATATCCTCTAGTGGTTGACAGATGGTCTCAAAAAGAGAGTAACACTAGAATAGGAATTGACCAGGAACTGTAAAGAAGGCAGTTTTTCGGGACTTCGTTACCAAAAGGGAACCAGCGTGGCCGGAACAATCGTCAATCTGAAAGCGAGAACAGGCCAATCCGAAGGGTTGGGCGCGCGGCGCGACATCGACCTTGCCAGTCTGGATTTCACCAATTGCCCGGTTCGCGACGTGATGCAGCAGATCGGCGGCAAGTGGTCGACGCTGCTGCTGGAGGCGCTCGCCAAGCAGCCCTATCGCTTCGGCGAATTGCGCCGGATGATCCCCGATATTTCCCAGCGCATGCTGACACAGTCGCTGCGCGACCTGCAGCGGGACGGCTATATCGAGCGGGAGGTTTTTCCAACGAAGCCGCCGAGCGTCGAATATCGGCTGACCGATCTTGGGCGGTCGCTCTACACGGTATTGTCGCAGCTTCTGAACTGGGCGGAGGCGAACCATGATGAGGTTCGCGCTGCGCGGCTGCGGTTCGACGCAGATGCTGTATAGAGCGCAATTCCGGACGCAAAACCGCAGTACACTTTTGCTGGAATTGTTTTAGAGGATCAGGCGGACGACCCGCCTGATCCCGAGACAATCACTTCTCGCGGCCTTCCGTCAGGAAGAACAGGAAGGCGAGCGCCGGGAAGCAGAAGCCGATCCAGGCCGCCATCGACCAGCCGCCCGTTGCATAAGCCCAGCCGCCGAGCGCTGAGCCGATAGCGCCACCGGTGAAGAAGGTCGCCATGAAGAGGCCGTTCAGGCGGCCGCGGTGTTCCGGGCTCAGCCCGTAGATGGCGCGCTGGCCGCAGACGAGGTTGGTCGTCACGCCGAAATCCAGCAGGATCGCCGCAGCCGTCAGCAGGATAAGCGCCATCAGCGAGCCGTCAGTGGCGAAATGGCTCATGAGGAACGAGCCCATGCCGAGCAGCATGGCGAGCGTGGAAGCGACCTTCGTCATGCCACGGTCGGCAAGGCGGCCGGCGATCGGCGAGGCGATGGCGCCGGCGGCACCGGCCAGAGCAAAGAGGGCGATGCCGTTCTGGGACATGCCGAAGGCGGGGCTTGCAAGCAGCAGCGGCGCCGTCGTCCAGAACAGGCTGAAGGCACCGAACATGCCTGCCTGATAGAGGGCGCGGCGCTGCAGCACGCGCGAGTTAACTGCCAGGTGGCCCATCGAGGCCAGCAGCTCACCATAACGCAGCTTCGTATGAGGGACGCGGACCGGCAGGTTGGCGCGCAGCACGATGCCGAGCGCAATCATGACCGCGGCGGTGACGTAGTAAACCACATGCCAGGAGGACGCTTCGGCAACGAGGCTCGCGAAGGGGCGGGCAAGCATGATGCCACAGAGCAGTCCGCTCATGACATTGCCGACGACCTGACCGCGCGTCGCATCCGGCGCCATGCTGGCGGCGAAGGGAACGAGGACCTGCGCTGCGACCGAGGCAAGACCAATGCAGAGCGAGGCTGTCAGGAACATGCCCGGCGTGGAGGAGAAGGCAGCGCCAATCAGCGCAAGCGCCGAGGCGGCGATCAGCGTCAGGATGAGGCGGCGGTTTTCGAAGAGGTCGGCTAGCGGCACGATCAACAAGAGGCCGAGGCCATAGCCGATCTGAGTCAGCGTGACGATGAGGCCGGTCGCGGCCGGCGAGAAGCCGAGATTGGCGCTGATCGGGCCGGCGAGCGGCTGGCCATAATAAAGGTTGGCGGCGACGAAGCCGCAGGAGGCTGCAAAAAGGAAGGTTAGCCAGGGGGATAGGACACGAGGTACGGCCGTATCCGGCGTGGTGGCTGAAACGCTCATCAGAAACTCCAATAGGCAATGATTGGGAGGATTGAATGCAATTTAATCGTCTGCCGCCACCCGATCCTTGATCGGATTCCGGCATCCGGTCGTCAAGTCACCAGCCGCATGGCGGCTTCAGCCGCAGCCATCATCTCTTCCTCGGCGCGTCCCGTTCTCCCGATGACACGAAAGCCCTTGGTCAGGCAGAGAAAGGTGAGGGCCGTAGCATCAGCGTCCAGGGTCGGCGGAATGGTGCCATCGGCCTGGCCGATGCGGATCAGATCGGCCATCAGCTTCTCATCGGCGGAAAAGGCGGCGGCGACATGCCCTGCAGCTTCAGCATCCAGCAGGGAGAGGTCGTTTGCGCCGCCGACGACGAGGCAACCCTTGAGGCCGGCTTCGCCGTGGGAAAGCTCGGCATAATACATCACCATCTGGAAGACCTTCTCACGGCCGGTCTTCGCCGCCGCGATCCTTGCTTCCAGCCGGCCGCGGCCGAGCTGGCGGTAGCGCTTGAAGGCGGCAAGGAAGATGCCGCGCTTGTCTTTGAAAGCCTTGTAGACGCTACCGGAGGCAAGGCCCATGGCTTCGGTCAGTTCGCTGATGGAGGCGGCATGGTAGCCGCGCTCGGAGAAGACGCGAAGCGCCGCATCCAGCGCGGCGTCCATATCGAACTCGCGCGGGCGGCCGCGGCTGCGGGTTTTTGTGTCGGGCGCAACGGCAGCGGATGTGAGGGCGTCGATGGTCATGACGCCTAATTAGGGAATGATCATTTCCAAATCAAGTGAATTTTTGCGACACCACCAGTTCACAGGTTCAGATCGAGGACCCAGGTCTGGCCGTTGGCCTCCGGGCCGAACATGCGGTGTCTCTCCTCGGAGACAAGCCGGAATCCGGCCTTCTGGTAGATGGCGCGGGCGGTATGGAGGAAATCGTTGGTCCAGAGAGAGATCTGCCGGTATCCCTTACCCCGCGAAAAGGCGATGCATTCATCGACCAGCTGCCTGCCGAGGCCGAGGCCACGGGCAGCCTTGTCGACATAGAGCAGGCGGAGTTTGGCAATGCCGTCGCCGCCATTGGTGATCAGCACCGAGCCGAGATTGATGCCGCTGCGCTCGGCGATCCAGCAGTATTCCATCCCGGGGTCGAAATTGGCGAGGAACTTGCCGGCGACATCGGCGACCAACCCTTCGAAGCGCAGGTCCCAGCCATATTCTTCCACATAGAATCGTCCCTGGCTCTGGACGATCCAGCCGATATCGCCGGCTCGATGCGGGCGGATGATGGCGGCAGCCGCTTTCGCCTGTGGATCGAGGATGGCGCGGATCGTGCGCATGGCGGCAACGGCGGCCTGTGGCTCGCCATCGGTCAGAGTGTCGAACCGGGCGGCGATCTGGGCGTTGGAGCGACGACCGAATTCCTCGAACTGGGCTCGTCCCTTGTCGGTGACAGTGATGATCTGGCTGCGCTGATCGGCCGGATCGGGCGTCGCCTCGATGAGGTCTTCGGCGCGGAAGCGCTTGAGAATGCGGCTGAGATAGGCGGGATCGAGCTGCAGGTCGCGGGCAAGCGCGCCGGCACTCACGCCGTCATGCGCGCCGATCTCGAAGAGCACGCGCGCATCCGTCAGCGTGAAGGGCGTGTCGAGATAGGCCTTGTTCAAAAGGCCAAGGAAGTTCGTGTAGAAGCGGTTGAATTCGCGGGCGGATTCGATGAGGGCAAGATCGGTCATGGCAGGGTCTCCTGATGAAAACCCTGCTGTTTTTATTTGACTGAGTCAACTAAATTGATGACTCAGGCTGCATCTTCCTCTTCCTTGGTTATTTCACCCTCGAGCGCGAAATCGACGGCAGCACGGGCATGGATCGCCGTCGTGTCGAATCCAACAAGGGGAAGATGATCGGGGTCGAGGATCAGGCAGATCTCGGTGCAGCCGAGAATGATGCTGTCACAGCCCTTGGCACGGGCGCGCTCGATCACGGCCATCAGTTTCTCGCGCGAACTGTCGAGCACCTTGCCGGCGCATAGCTCGTTGAAGATGATGTCGTGGACAGTGGTGCGGTCGGCGGCTTCGGGCACCATGATATCGAGGCCGAGGCCCTTCATGCGGTCGGTATAGAAGCCGTGCTCCATCGTGTAGCGCGTGGCAAGCAGCAGCGGGCGCTTGCAGCCGGATTGATGGATGGTTTTAGCCGTCTCGTCGATGATGTGGATCAGCGGCACCGAGATGTGTGCGGCA
This sequence comes from Hyphomicrobiales bacterium, assembly GCA_900468805.1. Taxonomy (GTDB): domain Bacteria; phylum Pseudomonadota; class Alphaproteobacteria; order Rhizobiales; family Rhizobiaceae; genus Rhizobium. The sequence continues at coordinate 26,993 of UEIF01000010.1, forward strand.
ACCTCGGGCGCGATCAGATGCATGGTATTGGTGCAGATCAGCACGCAATGGGCGCCGCCAATCTGCAGGCGCAGAGCGACATCGCCGAGACGCGAGGCGGCCATATCCCAGGCGCCGGCCTTCTGCAGCGCAACGATCTCCTCGAAATTCACCGAATGCAAAGTGAGCTCGGCAGAGGCCAGGCCCCCAAGGCGCTCGCGCACCATTTCGTTGATGAGACGATAATAGACCGCAGAACTTTCGAAGCTCATGCCGCCGATCAGGCCGATTGTTTTCATGGAATCTCGCTCCCTATGGTGTTTTCGGATGTGCTGATGATGCAGCAGATCGGCCGCGACGTGTTTGCGTTGTTTGTGCTTTTCCGGCAAGGCGTGCTATGTCTTTGCATCATTTTTCAGTTTCATGCAAAATTACGGCGTAGGTTTTCATATGATCGACGATCGCGACAGGCGGATTCTCGATATCCTGCAGGACGATGCAGGCATCTCCGTGACCGACCTAGCAGAACGCGTGGCGCTTTCGGTCTCGGCCTGTTCACGACGCATCCAGCGGCTGGAGGAGAGCGGCTACATCGCGCGGCGCATCGTCGTGCTGGATCGCGAGCGGATGGGCGTGCCGACGACGCTCTTTGCGCTTATCAAGACGGCACATCATTCCGATGAGTGGACGGAGAGCTTCCGGCGGGCGATCAGCGACATTCCGGAGATTGTCGAGGCGCATCGGCTGACGGGCAATTATGATTACATCCTCAAGATCGTGCTGCCGCGTGTCGAACATTACGATGTCATCTACAAGCGGATCGTGCGTCGCATCGAGCTTTTCGACGTCTCGGCGTCGATCTCCATGGAACTGATGAAACATGGTACGTCGATACCCGTTTCCTATGCCTGACGTTGTGGGGAGATATGCCGAAACGGCGGTTGAATCCTTCGTGCGAAAGGTGACATTTGCTGCAGCGAAATGACGAAAGGGTAGGGTCATGAGCGAACATCACGTCGTCGTTGTCGGCGGCGGTTTCGGCGGGTTGCAGCTCGTCAACGGATTGAAGGGCGCGGGCGTGAAGGTCACGCTCATCGACCGGCGCAACCACCATCTCTTCCAGCCGCTGCTTTATCAGGTGGCTACCACCATCCTATCCACTTCAGAGATCGCCTGGCCGATCCGCCATCTCTATGCCGACCGGCCGGAGGTGACCACGCTGCTCGGTGAGGTCAATGGCGTCGATCCCAATGCAAAGACCGTGTCCCTGCGCAGTGGCATGGTGCTGAAATACGATACGCTGGTGCTGGCGACTGGCGCAACGCACGCTTATTTCGGCCATGACGAGTGGGAACCTGTCGCCCCGGGCCTGAAGACGCTCGAGGATGCGACGACGATCCGCCGCCGCGTGCTGCTCGCCTTCGAGCGGGCGGAAGTGGAAAGCGATCCCGCTGTGCGCGAAGCGTTTTTGACCTTCTCCATCGTTGGTGCAGGCCCCACGGGCTGCGAGCTTGCCGGCATCATCGCCGAGTTGGCGCATTTCACGCTGCCCAAGGAATTCCGCAACATCGACACGCGCAAGACCCGCGTCGTGCTGATCGAGGCGGGGCCGCGCGTATTGCCGGCTTTTGCCGAGGATCTCTCGGCTTATGCGCAAAAGGCATTGGAAAAGCTGGGCGTCGAGGTGCTGACGGGTACGCCGGTGACGCAATGTACGGCTGATGGCGTGACGGTGGGCGAAAGTTTCATTCCGAGCCGGACGATCGTCTGGGCCGCAGGCGTGCAGGCTTCGCATGCGGCGCGCTGGCTCGGCGTGCCGGCCGACCGGGCGGGGCGCACCATCGTCGAGAAGGATCTGACGGCGCCGGGCTTGCCCGATGTCTTCGTGATCGGCGATACGGCTTCTGTGATACGTGAGGATGGCAAACCGGTGCCGGGCATTGCGCCGGCGGCCAAGCAGCAGGGCGGCTATGTCGCGAAGGTCATCCGTGCGCGGCTATCCGGCGAGCCGGCGCCGGGACCGTTCAAATATTGGCATCAGGGAAGTCTGGCGACGATCGGCAAGAGTGCGGCGATCATCGATTTCGGTCGTTTCAAGCTCAAGGGCTGGCTCGCCTGGTGGATCTGGGGGCTCGCCCATATCTACTTCCTGATCGGCACGCGCTCGCGCTTCACCGTCGCCTGGAACTGGTTCTGGATCTATATGAGCGGCCAGCACAGCGCCCGGCTGATCACCCAGCGAGAAACCATGCGCGACGACGGGTAGGGGCAAACAGACGACAAAGAAAAAGGGCGGCTCCGGGAGCCGCCCTTTCTGTTTCATCAGGCTGCCAGCGAGGCGATGTCGATGACGAAGCGGTAGCGGACGTCGCTCTTCAGGACGCGCTCATAGGCTTCGTTGACCTGCTGGATGTTGATCTTCTCGATCTCGGAAACGATGTTGTGCTCGCCGCAGAAGTCGAGCATTTCCTGGGTTTCCTTGATCGAGCCGATCATCGACCCGGAAATGCTCTTGCGGCCTGGGACCAGCGAGAAGGCGTGAACCGGGATCGCGTTTTCGGGAACGCCGACCACCACGAAAGCGCCATCCACCTTCACGAGGCCGAGATAGGCATTCCAGTCGATCTCGGCGCTGACGGTGCAGATGACGAGGTCGAAGGCGCCGGCGAGCTTCTTGAAAGTTTCCGGGTCGTTGGTGGCGTAATATTCCTTGGCGCCGAGCTTAAGGCCATCTTCCTTCTTGGAGAGGCTCTGCGAGAGCACGGTGATATCGGCGCCCATGGCAGCACCGAGCTTGACGCCCATGTGGCCGAGGCCGCCCATGCCGACGATGGCAACCTTCTTGCCGGGACCGGCCTTCCAGTGGCGCAGCGGCGAATAGAGCGTGATGCCGGCGCAGAGAAGCGGAGCGGACGCGTCGAGCGGAAGGTTGTCCGGGATGGACATGACATAGCCTTCCTTGACGACGATGCTATCGGAATAGCCGCCCTGGGTGCGGGTCTTGCCGTCTGCTTCGAACTCGTTGTAGGTGCCGACGAGGCCCGGCATATACTGTTCCAGATCAACGTCGCGCGTGGCGCAGCCGACGCAGGAATCGACGAAGCAGCCGACGCCGACGCGATCGCCGACCTTGAACTTGGTCACTTCAGAGCCGACAGCGGTCACGATGCCGGCGATCTCATGGCCCGGCACGATCGGATAAACGGCGTTCTTCCATTCGTTGCGGACGGTGTGAATGTCCGAATGGCAGATACCTGCAAACTTGATGTCGATGACGACGTCATCCGGGTTCGGATTGCGGCGTTCGAAGGTGAAGGGGGTCAGCGGCTTGGAAGCGTCAGTCGCGGCGTAGCCTCTTGCAATAGGCATGGGAACCTTCCTTTTCGATTGGGAGGGGTGGGGGTGGGCGGAATATTGCCCGGAACCGTGCTGCAGCGTTAGAGCGATACTCTCAGCTTTTTGCACGATCCTGCAAAAGTGAGCCGGCCACCTGTTTGCGAAATGGAAAAGGCGGCCTAGATAGAAGCGGTATCGCTGGCGTCAGACAGAAAGAGTTGCCGCATGACATTGCCCTTCAATCCCTATCAGGAAATCGTCGATATCGCGATGCGCTTTGCGCCAGGCGATGGCGAGTTCCGCACGTCGATCGGCAACCTCCACATCAGCCGCCGCTCGAACCCCAGTGATCCGCTGCATAGTAGCTACAAGCCCTGCTTCGCCTTTGTGCTGCAGGGCGCCAAGAGCCTCCGCCTCGGCAATGAGTTCATCAGCTACGGAACCGGGGACTATCTGCTGACTTCGCTCGATCTGCCGGTCGCATGGCGTATCGCCGAGGCCAGCCCGGAGGTGCCGCATCTCTGTCTGGGGCTCGCGATTGACTCCGAAAAGCTGCTGGAGCTCTTAAGCCGCATTGATGTTCCGCGTCCAGGCGCCCACACAGACGGGCAGCGCGGTATGACCGTCAATGTCGCCCCGCCGGAGCTTCTGGACGCCGCCGTGCGCCTGCTGCGCTTGCTCGATCGTCCAGACGACATTCCGGCCATGGCGCCGCTGATCGAGCAGGAAATCCTCTATCGGATACTGACCGGGCCGGATGGCGAGCGGCTGATCAACATCGCGACGGCCGACAGCCACAGCAACAGGATCGCGCGCGCCGTCGCCTGGCTGAAGGAGAATTTTGCCCGGCCCCTGCGCATCGAGGAACTAGCCGACCACGTCAGCATGAGCGCGTCCTCCTTCCATCACCACTTCAAATCGGTGACGGCAATGACGCCGATGCAATATCAGAAGCAGCTTCGCCTGCATGAGGCGCGCCGGCTGATGCTGGTGGAGCGGCTGGATGCAGGGACTGCCGGTCATCAGGTCGGCTATCAGAGCCCGTCACAGTTCAGCCGCGAATATAGCCGCCTCTACGGCGCTTCACCCGCACGCGATGTCGATGGCGCGCGAGATGCTGTAGCAGCGGAATAAGGCGTGGGAGTAAGCCTCAGCCGGGGAATTTCAGCGCCTTGTCGGCACGGCACTTCGCAAGCTTCAACTGGCGGAAGGAGAGGATGCGCGTGATGCGTTCCTTGCCATCGGTCTCGACGCTCATACAGGCGCAGGCATAGCCATAATTGCCGTTGGTCTGCACATAATCGTGCTCTGAAATGTCGGGGATGAGGTCCATGCCCTCGGGCTCGTCACCGCTTCCCTGCGTCATGATCGTCCAGGTATTTTCCGCATCGTCCAGCCACCAGTTGGCGGGTGTCGGGTTCTGGATCCAGCCGCAGCGCGTTTCGGCGGCAAGAGCGGGAAAGGCGAGGGCGAGCGACAAAGCTGCGGCGAGGACTGCTGTCTTCACGGGCGATTCTCCTTGGGCCTCGATATTCGGCTATTTGCCTGCCTTCGAACAGCCGAATTCCACTGTTTCATATGATACGAAAAAATCTCCTGATGCTTCTTGACGAGAGCCCTCGATCTGGCGCATAAACGCCACGAACCGTACCGTACGGTACGTAAATGGGGAGTTGAATCCGTGTCAGTCGATGTCGCAGAGCCGAGCGAGTTTTCGCCACGCCAGAACGCTGTTCTGGAGCAGGCGCTGCAGCTTCTCGTCGATGGCGGGGAGAAGGCGCTGACGACCTCGGGCGTGGCGCGCGCCGCCAACTGCTCCAAGGAAAGCCTCTACAAGTGGTTCGGCGACCGTGATGGATTGCTGTCTGCGATGATCGCCTACCAGGCGAGCAAGGTGCGCACCTTCGAGCGCAGCGGAGAGCGGCTGACTTATACGAGCCTGCACGACCATCTCGTCATCTTTGCACGCGACCTGCTCGAGGTTCTGGCCGGCGATGTCTCGCTGGCGCTGAACCGGCTGGCAATCGGCCAGTCGCATCGCGACGGCTCCAAGCTTGGCAAGCTTCTGCTCGAACGCGGCCGGCGGCAGATCGACCGCCGTGCCATGGCGCTGATCGATGCCGGCAAGCGGGCAGGGCTGTTGCGCTTCCATGATGCCGACGAGGCCTATCACACGCTTTACGGTCTTAGTGTTTCCGATCTGCATGTGCGCATGCTGCTCGGCGAGCCAGGCCTCAAGGATACCGCGCGTCAGGCGGAGAAGGCGGTCACCGCTTTCCTGCGCCTCTACGGCACGGAGAAAGTTCTGGCGGAGATGCCGATCCTCGGCTGACCTGCTTACTGACAGTCAACAAGACAAGCAAAAGGGAAGGAATTTCAATGCGCGTCTATTACGATCGTGATGCCGATCTCAACCTCATCAAGTCCAAGAAAGTCGCCATCATCGGCTACGGTTCGCAGGGTCGCGCACATGCGCTGAACCTCAAGGATTCCGGCGCCCAGAACGTCGTCATCGCACTCAAGGCCGGTTCGCCGACCGTCAAGAAGGCTGAAGCCGACGGCTTCAAGGTCATGACGGTTGCCGAAGCTGCCGCCTGGGCCGACCTGATGATGATGGCAACCCCGGACGAACTGCAGGCCGACATCTACAAGGCCGACATCGCCGGCAACATCCGTGACGGCGCTGCAATCGCCTTCGCACACGGCCTCAACGTTCACTTCGGCCTCATCGAGCCGAAGGCTTCCGTCGACGTCGTCATGATCGCCCCGAAGGGCCCGGGCCACACGGTTCGCGGCGAATACCAGAAGGGCGGCGGCGTTCCCTGCCTCGTAGCCGTTCACCAGAACGCTTCCGGCAATGCACTTGAACTCGCGCTGTCCTACGCCTGCGGCGTTGGCGGCGGCCGTTCGGGCATCATCGAAACCAACTTCCGCGAAGAGTGCGAAACCGACCTCTTCGGCGAACAGGTCGTTCTCTGCGGCGGCCTCGTCGAACTCATCCGCGCTGGTTTCGAAACGCTCACCGAAGCCGGTTACGCTCCGGAAATGGCCTATTTCGAATGCCTGCACGAAGTTAAGCTGATCGTCGACCTGATCTATGAAGGCGGCATCGCCAACATGAACTACTCGATCTCCAACACGGCCGAGTGGGGCGAATACGTCTCCGGTCCGCGCATCATCACTGCCGAGACGAAGGCCGAGATGAAGCGTGTCCTCAAGGACATCCAGACCGGCAAGTTCACCTCCGATTGGATGCAGGAATACCGCGCCGGCGGCGCGCGCTTCAAGGGCATTCGTCGCCTGAACGACAGCCACCAGATCGAGGAAGTCGGCACGAAGCTCCGCGCCATGATGCCCTGGATCGGCAAGAACAAGCTGGTCGACAAGTCCGTCAACTAAGCTGTTCCAAGATTGTGATTATGAGAGGCCGGGGCGAAAGCTCCGGCCTTTTCATTTACTGGCGCTGAGATACAGCCAGCGGGTCGGCTTGTTGTCGTAGCCGCCGCCATCGGCTTCGTTGATCGCGATATGCCTCCAGCCTCCGTCAACGAGCAATTCCTGCAGCCATTCGCTCGAAGGATAGTTGTAGTAGCGACCGAAGCTGTCATGGCCTTCGGCGGTACCGGCCTTGAAGCTCGCGTGGAAGACGCCGTCCTGCTTCAGGGCGTTGCGGATGAGAGTGAGGATGCCGGGGAGATCGGCGCGAGGCACATGCAGGAGGCTTGCCTCCGCCCAGATGCCACCGAATTCCTCGCTGGCTGAGAGATCTTCGAAGCGCATGACCTTTACCGGCCTGCCAACCAGCTTTTCGGCCTGCCGGGCAAGCGCAGCCGAGCCATCCGTCGGCGTGACGTCGAAGCCCTTGGACAGCATGTAGGCGCAGTCCTGTCCACCACCGCAGCCAAGTTCCAGGATGCGTGCCTGTTCGGGGAGGGCGGCCAGGAAGGCATCGAGCCTTGTCGCCTTTGGCTTGCGATCGCGGGTGGCGTAAGCCTCGGCGTTGTCGTCGTAGAAGGAGATGCTCATAGATTCTTCTCGATATAGATCACCCGGTCCAGGTTCTTGAAATGGGCGTCCAGTGTCAGGACATCGGTATCGTGCAATTCGGCGGTGGCGTAGATGATGGCATCGGCAAGCGCGAGCTTCCGCCTGGCCGAGACTTCGGCAGCGCGGCGGGCGAGCGCCGTATCGAGGGGCGCGATGATGCAGGTGGCTGTGTAGGCGAAGAAGGAATCGACGGCGTCCTCACCACGTTCGCGCTCCAGCCATTTAGCGAGTTCGAGTTGGACGATAGTCGGGACGATACATTCTGTGCGCACGGGCATTTCGCCCTGCAGGCGGTCTGTTGCCGGGCCTTGTGTCAGCCATTCGATCCAAGCCGAGCTATCGACGACGCGCATCAGAACCGGTCTTTCCTGTCGCGATAGTTGGTGGGGTCGGCGCCTTTGGCCATGCCCTTGAGATCGGCGAGTTCGGGGACGGGGATGAGCAGGACGCCTTTGCCCTTGGGGATGAAGACGAATTCCTGGCCTGCGGACCAGTGCTGCTGTTCGCGCACTTCCTTCGGAATGGAGATCTGGAATTTTGCGGAGAGAGTTGTGGTTGCCATTCTTACCTTTCCTCTATCGATCATTAGATAGTAAGAATTTGGCTCGTTGCGGTCAACGGTGAGCCGTTTCCAGCAATAAAAAACCGGGCATTAAGCCCGGCTTCGATGTTGTCGCGCTGTCGCGGGAGATGTCCGTCGGGACCGCCGCAGCGATCCCTCCGTACAGACATCAGATCAGAGAACGCGGCGCGTCCAGCCGCGCTCGTCGTTCGTGACGCCCTTCTGCAGGCCGACGAGCTGCTGGCGCAGTTCTGATGTCAGCTTGCCGGTCTGGCCGTCTCCGACCTTGAACTCGCCGTCAGCATGGCGAACCAGGCCGATGCCGGCCAGCACCGCGGCTGTGCCGCAAGCGAAGGCTTCGACGAGTTTGCCGCTTGCCGCATCCGCCTGCCATTCCTCGAAGGAGTAGGGGCGCTGTTCGACGCGCAGGCCCTTTTCTTCAGCCAGCACGATGACCGAGGCGCGGGTGATGCCGGGCAGGATCGTGCCGCCGAGCGGCGGGGTCACGACCGTTCCGTCGTTCATCACGAAGAAGACGTTCATGCCGCCGAGTTCTTCGACCCAGCGATGCTCTGCTGCGTCCAGGAAGACGACCTGATCGCAATCTTTCTTCGCCGCTTCGGCCTGCGCCACGAGGCTGGCTGCGTAGTTTCCGCCGCATTTTGCGGCACCGGTGCCACCGGCGGCTGCGCGGGTATAGGCGGTTTCGACCCAGAGCGAGACCGCCTTCGCGCCGCCCTTGAAATAGGCGCCGACCGGGGAGGCGATGATGCAGAAGATATATTCCTGCGCCGGACGAACGCCGAGGAATGCTTCGTTGGCGAACATGAAGGGGCGAAGGTAGAGGCTGGCGTCACCTGAGGGTATCCAGTTCTTGTCGACGCGAACAAGTTCTTCAACCGCCTTCAGGAAAAGTTCCTCCGGCACGGCAGGCATCGCCATGCGGGCCGCCGACTGCGCGAAGCGGCGGGCGTTTTCTTCAGGCCGGAAGAGCAGGATGCGGCCATCGTCTGCCTTGTAGGCTTTCATGCCTTCGAAGATTTCCTGCGCGTAGTGCAGCACGGCGCTCGCAGGATCGAGTTCCAGAGGCCGCCTCGCCGTTACCTTCGCATCGTGCCAGCCCTTGTCGGCAGTCCATCGTGCCAGGACCATATGATCCGTGAAGACCTTGCCGAAACCGGGCGTTTCCAGTGCCCGGATTCGGTCGGCGTCGGAAACGGGAGACTTGTGGAATTCGATCTTGATTTCAGGAGAGGTCGACGTCGCGGTCATTGCTGGCACCTTGATAGTCCATTGAATAATGGCCGGCACACTACTGCTGCCGGACCGGTTTTGGAAAGGTCTGAATCAGCCGGTTTCGGCTTTTGATCGGAGGAATAATCGCGTGATGTGCCGAACTTTCACGCAACGAGGCAGGCATTCGGTTTGGTTGCGTGAAATCTTTGATGTCAGCCCGATCGACACCAGGGCTTTCAAATATAAGACCTCCAATCTTGTCACAGTGACAAGAAAATAGGTCAGTATTATTGACATAAATTTCACTGCATGGTGAGCTGCTGATATTATAAAAATATGAGGAAACCCCATGCTGAACTGGGACAATATGTTTGCGACGCGCTCTTCACGGATGCGCGCCTCAGAAATCCGCGAGCTTCTGAAACTTCTCGACCGGCCTGACATCATCTCCTTTGCCGGCGGCATTCCCGACCCGGCGCTGTTTCCGGACAAGGAATTCAAGCAGGCTTATGCTGACATTTTCGACAGCTCGGCCGTCAACTCCGCCCTCCAATATTCGGTCTCGGAAGGCTACAAGCCGTTGCGCGAATGGCTGGTCAAGCAGATGGCGGACCTCGGCATTCCCTGCGCGCTCGACAATGTCTTCATCGTCTCTGGTTCGCAGCAGGGTCTCGATTATCTCGGCAAGCTGTTCCTGTCGCCCAACGATACCGCACTCGTTACCTGGCCGACCTATCTCGGCGCGCTGCAGGCTTTCAATGCCTACGAGCCGTCCTATGACCAGCTGACGCCCGGCGGTAACCGCACGCCGGATTCTTACCGCGAGGCTGCAGCGCAAAAGGGCGGCAAGGTGAAATTTGCCTATCTCTCTGCCGATTTCTCCAACCCGACCGGCGAGACTGTCGACCGCGATGGCCGCGAGAAGGTTCTGAAACTTGCCGAAGAGCTCGACATCGCCGTCATCGAAGACGCCGCCTACCAGTCGCTGCGCTATAACGGCGATCCGATCCCGCCGATCCTGGCGCTGGAGATTGCCGAGAAGGGCCATATCAACGATACGCGCACGATCTATTGCGGCAGCTTCTCCAAGACGCTGGCGCCGGGTCTTCGTGTCGGCTTCATCGTCGGCAATGCGCCTGTCATTCGCAAGCTGGTGCTGATGAAGCAGGCGGCCGATCTGCATTCCTCGACCATCAACCAGATGGCGATTTCGGAAGTTGCCGAACGCGGTTTCGATGCACAGGTCGCCAAGGTCAGGGCCGCCTACAGCCAGCGCCGCAACAGCATGCTGGCGGCACTCGAGAAGTACATGCCTGCAGGCACGAGCTGGACGAAGCCGGAAGGCGGCATGTTCATCTGGGTCACACTGCCGGAGGGTATGGATGGCGCCAAACTGCTGGCCAAGTCGTTGGAAAGCGCCAAGGTCGCCTTCGTTCCCGGCCAGGCCTTCTTCGCCGATGGTTCGGGTGCCAACACGTTCCGCGTCAGCTTTTCCTGCGCCAACGAGCAGATGATCGAAGAGGGCATCAGCCGTCTCGGCAGGCTGATCGCCAACGAGATCGGCTGATACCGAATATTGGTCTGGGCGGCGATCAGAAAATCGTCGTCCAGCCTTCGTTTGCGGTCTCGCTCTTGCCGTAGCCGACCCGGTCGGCAATCGCGCCATCGGCGTTGAGCAGGATGATGTCGCCGCCCTTGTTGGCAAGCTGCGGGCCGCCATTGTCAGGGTCGAGCGTGATGGTGCGGAATTCGCCCGAGGCGAGGGAGCCCGTCAGCTTTTGTTTGCGGCCTTCACCATCTTCCAGCGACCAGCCTTCGATCGACATCGCGACATCAGAGCGGTTGATGAGCGTCACCGTCTCCTCCTCGGTGCCGTCGGCGCGGTTCACCGGATTGATCATGGCGGCGACGATACGCAGCGACGAGGCGACGATCGGCTGCGGGCGACGGGTGCCTTCACCGCGGCCCTGACCGCCCCTGTTGTCGCCGACCGGATGGCCGGTGTTGGCGTCGGTATTCCAGTTCTGCGACTGGAAGCCGAGGAAGATCGCTGCCCAGTGGTCCTCATCCGAGAAATGGATCAGAAGTGCGCCGTCCTGATTGGGCGCGTTGGTGGCGCGGAAACTGCCGCTGTCGCCCTGATTCATATCGATATCGTGAATGCCGTTGCCGGGCTCGAAGCCGAAATATTCATCCGGCTTGTTGTTCTCCGGCCCCCAGGCTTCGCCGAAGGCGTAGAAGTGGATGGACTTGTCGGCGATGCCTTCCTGCACGATCGGTTCGATGAAATCGCGCAGATCGTTCTTCGGCCCGTCAAGCTGGAAGGGCGCCACGTCCATGTCCTCGCGCTCGATCATGCCGCCGCGCACATAGTCGATCGCCAGATCCTTTCGGTCGCCTCTGATATCGGTCAGACCCATAGGCAAAGCGGTGAGTTCTGATGTCAGCGTCTCGTGCTGGAAATCCATGACATTGGCATAGAGCAAGTCGTGGGGCGATTCCTTCGAGCGCACGTTCATGGCGATACGATAGCTGATGCCACCTGCCTCGATGCGGATTTCGATGTGGGGATCGTTGTCGTCGTCAAGGGCGAGCGCCGAAGCCGTACCCTTCAGCACCTTGTAATTCCGGAGCATGGTGAACCTCGTGGTAGGGGACGAAGTATCACGATAGCATGGCGGAAATGCATCTTTTGTGACGCTGGTTTTCCGCCATGCAACGCTTTGGAGAGCTTACTTCTTCAGGTGCGGCGCGAAGAGTTCCATGTCGGCTTCACTCAGCCTGTCGTTCGCCGTGTTGAGCTGGTGCCAGTAGGGGTAGATCACCGGCGGTACGCTGACTTCGTCGAGGCGCTTGCGCTCCTCATCCGAGAGCTTCAGGTCGGCGGCGGCGAGGTTGTCCTTGAACTGAGCCTCTGTGCGGCCGCCGATGATGACAGACGTGACCGCCTTGCGGCCGATGAGCCAGGCGAGTGCGACCTGCGCTGCCGAAACGCCGCGTTCCTCGCCGATTGCCACCAGCGTTTCGACGATGTTCCAGAGGCGGTTTTCGTCGCGGATCGGCGGTTCGGTCCAGCCGGCGAACTGGCGGGTGCCTTCGGGGGCGGCAGCATTGCGGCGGTGCTTGCCGGAGAGAAGACCGCCGGCGAGCGGGCTCCAGACGAGGACGCCGAGGCCCTGATCGATGGAGATCGGCAGCAGTTCGTATTCGGCGTCGCGGGCTTCCAGCGTGTAGTGGATCTGCTGGCTGACGAAGCGCTGGTACTTGTGTTCGTTGGCGACGCCGAGCGCCTTCATGATGTGCCAGCCGGAATAGTTCGAGCAGCCGACATAACGCACCTTGCCCTGCTTGATCAGGGTATCGAGCGCTTCCATCGTTTCTTCGAGCGGCGTCTGGCCATCCCATTCATGGACCTGATAGAGGTCGATGACATCGGTCTTCATGCGCTTGAGGCTCGCCTCGCATTCGCGGATCAGGTGGTAGCGCGACAGGCCGCGGTCGTTCGGGCCATCGCCCATGCCGAAGCGGGCCTTGGTGGCGAGCAGCACTCCATCAGGGCGCTTGCCGCCGAGCACTTCACCGATGATATTTTCGGATTCGCCGGAAGAATAGACATTGGCCGTATCGATCAGGTTGACGCCGGCATCGAGGCAGATATCGACCATACGGCGGGCTTCCTGCGCGCCAAGATCGCCGACCGTCTTTGCCCAGCCGACGCCGCCGAAGGTCATTGTGCCCATGGTTACAGTGGAAACTTTCAGGCCGGAACGGCCGAGCAAACGATATTCCATTGAAATTCCTCCTCATGAAAATGGCCTGATTGACGTACCGCAAGGCAGCTGGTCGTCAAACAGCAAAACGTTCACGCCTGCGTGAGATTACGCCTTTGCCGACGCTTGCGCGAGGACAATAGCCGGCGAATTTCGACACGAGGTCGGCGAGCAGACTTCGGGATAGACGCTATTTTTTTGTCCGCAGCGCGAGGATCATATCTGCCGCGACTAGCGGTTGATTTCGTTCCATAGCGCGTGACAGTTCACGCACAAAGCCCGGGCTTTCATTTTTGCTGACTGCGTCAAGCAGGGCCTGGCGAGCGGAGCTGCAGGAGTTGGCGGCGATTAATCCCAATTCCAATGGCGAGCCTTGTTGCGGGGCATAGGCGACTGCGCGCGACAAGAGGCAGTCCTGATAGGCTACCCCCTCGGGATAATCCTTCAATTCTTTGGACGGTTTATTGGCTGTCGTCTGACATCCGGCGAGAATTGCACAGGCAAGCACGGTCGCAATACAGATCTTCATTGGGGCTCCAGCGTGTTGAAAGCGGATCGGGCATCGCAGAGCCGTAGATGATTCAATCAAAAGTTTATATGATTTGCTTTTACCCCTATCGGAAGAATACGTGTTTTGTTGAGAAAGCAGATAGGAAGGTGCGGCAATCGGCTGGCCTGGTCGACCAAGCCGAGGCCGCTGTGCCCTGTCACATCGCTGTCAAACGCCCCTAATAAGGGAGGGGTATCGCAATCCGAGGGTCATCCATGAAAACGCTAGTTTCCGCCGCTGCATTGCTTGCCGCGAGCCTTCTCGCCATCCCGGCTTCCGCCGCCAATCTCGTTCTCTACACCAGCCAGCCGAACGAAGATGCGCAGGCGACCGTCGATGGTTTCATGGCCGCCAACCCCGATATCAAGGTCGACTGGGTGCGCGACGGCACGCCGAAGATCATGGCAAAGCTCCAGGCTGAAATCCAGGCCGGCAATCCGGTTGCCGACGTTCTCTTGATCGCCGATGTCGTGACGCTCGAGCGCCTCAAGGAAGACGGCAAGCTGCTCGCCTACAAGTCGCCGGAAGCAGCAAACTACGACGCTGCTCTCTACGACGCCGGCGGTTATTACTATTCCACGAAGCTGATCACGACCGGCATCATGTACAACACGTCGGCTGCCATGAAGCCGACGAGCTGGAAAGATCTTGCCAAGCCGGAAGCCAAGGGCCTCGTCACCATGCCGAGCCCGCTTGCTTCGGGTGCAGCTCTCATTCATGCCCAGACGCTGGCCGCCGTTCCCGGCCTCGGCTGGGATTTCTACAAGTCGCTTGCCGATAACGCTGCTGTCGCTTCCGGCGGCAACGGCGTTGTCCTGAAGTCCGTCGCCTCTGGCGAAAAGGCTTACGGCGTGGTCGTCGATTACCTGCCGATCCGCGAAAAGGCCAAGGGCGCTCCGGTTGAATTCGTCTTCCCGAGCGAAGGCGTTTCGGCCGTCACCGAGCCGGTCGGTATTCTCGCCAGCGCCAAGAATGCCGATGCCGCCAAGAAGTTCGTCGACTACGTTCTCTCCGAAAAGGGCCAGGAAGGCTTCCTGAAGCTCGGCTATATTCCGGCCCGCAACGGCATGAAGCTGCCCGCAGGTTTCCCGGCACGCGACACGATCAAGGTTCTGCCCATCAACGCCGCCGAAGCACTCAAGAATACCGACAAGGACCTGAAGACCTTTACGGATCTCTTCGGTTCGAAATAATAGACCCATGCAGGGTTATGTACGTGCAGGGAGCAGCCAGCCCGTCTGGCTGTTTCCTTTTATTGTTTCAGTGGTTCTCTTCCTCAGCGTGCTGCCTCTGGCACGGCTCGCGGTCGTCGGCATTTCCGCCTTTGCCAATGGCGGCGTCATGGTGGTTCTCTCCGATCCCATGGTCTGGTCGGCGGTCTATTACACCATCGTCACGGCGGTTCTCGGCACTGTCATTTCGCTGATCATCGGCTGCGCTTTCGCCTATTTGCTTACGCTGACGGATATTCCGGCGAAGGGGCCGCTCAGCTTCTTCTTCGTGCTGCCGATGATGATCCCGCCGCAGGTGACGGCGCTTGCCTGGGTGCAGATGTCGGGACCGTCAAGCCCGCTTCTGAAGGCGCTGCATATTGCGCCGCCGATGGGATCGCCGCAGCCGCTCTATTCGGTTGGTGGTATTGCGCTGCTCTATGGCGTGCAGCATGCGCCGCTTGTCTATCTGGCGCTGAGGGCAGGGCTGATGACCCTACCGCGCGATGGGGTTGAGGCGGCGCGGCTTTCGGGCGCGTCAAGCCTGCGGGTCTTTCGCGATATCATCCTGCCGCTGTCGCTGCCGGGCGTCATTGCGGGGGCGGCAATTTCCTTCGTCTCCTGCACCGGCAATTTCGGCATTCCTGCCATTCTCGGCATTCCGGCCTCGATCTTCACGCTGCCGACGCTGATCTTTTCGAAGTTCACCGCCTTTACCGGCCGCACCTTCGGCGATGTGGCGCTGCTCTCTGCCATCATCGCGCTGATCTCCGTCGCAGGCCTTGCCATTCAGGACCGGGCGTTGCGCGGGCGCGATTACCGGGTGATCGGCCTGTCTGGCGCGACGGCCGCCTTCGAACTCGGCTGGTGGAAGCTGGTCTTTACGCCGCTGCTCTGGATCGTGCTGTTCTTCATGCTGGCCGCGCCCTTCTTCGCGCTGGTCGCGGGAGCGTTGGTGCCGGCCTATGGCGTGCCGCTCACCTTCGAGACCATGACGTTCCATGCCTTCGAAGAGATCCTCTTCCGGCAGGCGGTGACACGCACGGCCTTCGTCAATTCGCTGTCGCTCGCGAGCGGGGCGGCGGTCGGACTGCTCTTCGTGACGGTGCTGGCTGCCTATGCGCTCACGCGGCGCAGGGATACGCTCTCGCGAATCGTTTCCAGCCTTGTCGAGATTCCCTATTCGCTGCCGGGCATCGTCATGGCGGTCTGCTTCATTCTTGTCTTCGCCGCACCCATCCCGGTGCTGAACGTGACGCTCTACGGCACGGTCTGGATCATTCTCATCGCCTATTTCTCCTCCTTTTTCGCCGTCAGCCTGAAGCCTGTGGTCAGCGCCTTTCATCAGCTCGATCCGGCACTGGAAGAGGCGGCGCGGCTTTCGGGCGCCGGCTTCTTCCGGCGGCTGAAGGATATCATCGTGCCGCTGATTGCCCCGGCGGCTGGTGCCTCGGTCATCCTCGTCTTTCTGATCGCCTGCAATGAGCTGACGATTTCGGCGCTGCTCTGGTCGGCTGGCACGCAGACGCTGGGTGTTGCCATCTACAATCTCGATGACAGCGGCAGTTCCGATCTTGCCTCGGCTCTGTCAGTGCTCGTCGTCTTCATGGTTGTCGCCATGATGCTGCTTCTGGAGCTTCTGGCGAAACATCTGCCCAAGGGAGTGGTGCCGTGGCGAAGCTGATCCTCAATCAGGTTGCCAAGGATTTCGGCACGGGACGGGCGGCGGTCAGCGGCTTTTCGCTCGACGTGCGCGAGGGCGGTTTTCTGGCGCTGCTCGGCCCCTCCGGCTGCGGCAAGACGACGGTGCTGCGCATGATTGCCGGCTTTGAGACGCCGAGCGATGGTTCCATCCATCTCGGCGAGCGGTTGCTTGCCGATGCCTCGCAATCGCTGCCGCCGGAAAAGCGCAACATGGCGATGGTCTTCCAGTCCTATGCACTCTGGCCGCATATGAACGTGGCAGACAATGTCGGCTATCCGCTGAAGGTGCGCGGCATCTCCGGCGAAGCCTACAAGGCGAAGGTGCGCGAAGCGCTATCGACCGTTAGGCTCGTCGATTATGCCGGACGGCGGCCAGCCGATCTCTCCGGCGGCCAGCGGCAGCGCGTGGCGCTTGCCCGCTGCCTGGTGACATCTCCCGATGTCGTGCTGCTCGACGAGCCGCTCGCCAATCTCGACCGGCATCTGAAGCAGGAGATGGAGGAAACCTTCCGCGAGTTTCACCAGCGCTCCGGTGCGACGATGATCTATGTGACGCATGACCAGAGCGAGGCGATGGCGCTGGCCACCGACGTCGCCGTCATGTCCGAAGGACGGCTGTTGCAGGTGGCGCCTCCGGCCGAGATCTATGCACGGCCGGAAGGGCGCATGGTCGGCGGGCTGATCGGCCGCGGCGCGATCGTCACGCTGCCTGTCATGGGTAGCGAACGCCATCTGGAATGGGACGAGCTGGAAGATGCGCTGGTGGCCGCCAATACCGATGGCGCAGATATCCTGGTGCGTCCGGAAGATGTTGTTATCGGCGGCGAGGGGGCTCCTGCGACCGTCGAATCCGTGCTCTTCGAAGGCGAGCGTTATGCGGTGAAGCTGACGCTCGGCAACGGCCAGGCGTTGCGCGCCTACAGCCGCGTGGTCGTCGAGACCGGCGAGGCGGTGCGCGTCGTCATCCGCGCCGGCTGGCGGCTTTGAGGGACAATAGACTTTGCTAGCCGCTTATTCATGTCTAGTAATGCCCTGATGCCAACCGGGAATGCCTGATGTCGCTTCGCCTTGCTACTTTCAATGTCGAGAACCTGCTCACCCGTTTCGACTTTACAGGCTATCGCAACCAGCTTCGACAGGATCGCGTCATCAAGCTCTTCGAGGTCAATAACGAGGGCACCTATCAGCAGCTGGAGCAGGCGCGGGTGATCGCGTCGACCGACGATACGCGGCAGATGACGGCGCTCGCCATCGCCGATGCGGATGCCGATATTCTCTGCCTGCAGGAAATCGACAATATGGCTGCACTTCAGGCCTTCGAATATGGCTATCTCTACCGCATGGTCGGCAATGGCTACCGGCAGAAATACCTGGTCGAGGGCAATGACAGCCGCGGCATCGATGTCGCCGTATTGATGCGCGAGGAAACGCGCGACGGGCAGAAGATCGAGCTCAAGGATATCAAGAGCCATGCGATGGTGACCTATCGCGATTTCGACCTCTTCGATGAAGAGATCGGCAAGACCAACCGGCTCGACGACAAGGTCTTCAAGCGCGATTGCCTGGAACTGGACTTGAGGATCGGCGGCGTGCCGATGACGCTTTATGTCGTGCATTTCAAATCGATGGGCAGCCCGCGCGACGGGCTGGACGGGCGTCAATCGACCCTGCCGATCCGCCGGGCCGAGGCGCGTGCCGTTCGCCGCATCATCGAAAACCGGTTCGGAGCTGCGCATACGGCGAGCAAGAACTTCGTCATCTGCGGTGACATGAACGACTACCAGGAGCGTGTCGACGTCATCGGCCGGCGCACCATCGGTTATCGCTTCGAGCATCAGGACGAGGTCGAAAGCGCGCTCCATGTGTTCAGTCAGGATGGCTTTGCGGAAAATGTCGTGCGTCGCCGCGAGCCGCTCGATCGCTGGACGCTCTATCATTCGCGCGGGCCGGATGAGCAGTGGCTCTGCCAGCTCGATTATCTCTGGCTATCGCCCGCCCTTGCCGCCGCCAACGCCAAGCGCATCCCCGAAATCATCCGCCACGGACAGCCCTACCGTACAATCTTCCCGCCCGGGCAGGAGGTGGAGCGCTACCCGCGCACCGGCTGGGACAGGCCGAAGGCATCCGACCATTGCCCCGTCGTCATGACACTGGATCTCTTATGACACCAAACTTTTCAGAAGATCTTTCAGCCTTTCCGCCGGAACAGACGGTGTTTCCGATCGCAGGCTCGAATCTGCGCGTGCTCGATGGCGATCACCCGCTGCTCGTTGAGAACAGACCGGCGATCCGCGAGAACTGGGAGCGGGAAATAGCCGCCAATCCGGCGCTCTTCGATGGTCGCATGGTGCTGCAGCACCGGCTGAAGCTCTCCCAAGAGGGGATTGCGAGCGAGGCCTATGCCGTTCCGTTCTCGACCTTCATGTGGTGGCGCAGGCAGCCGGAGCGGAAGGGCGCCATTCATCTCTTCGCCTATCCGGTGCTGGAATCAGCCGACGGTGCGCTGGTCGCGATTCGCATGGGCGCGCATACGGCTAATGCCGGCCAGGTCTATTTCGCCGCCGGCTCACTGGAGCCCGAGGATATCGTTGACGGGCGCTGCGATATCGACAGCAACATGGCCCGTGAGGTGATGGAAGAGACAGGTCTCGACCTCTCCGATGCCGTTGCAGGCGACGGGCTCCACGCCAGCCACATCAGGCGCTCGGTCTCGATTTTCAAGCTTTTCCGCTTCGATATGACGGCCGACGAGATGGTCGATTTCATTAGCCGTCATATGCTGGTTGCCGAGGACAAGGAAATCGCAGGCGCTGTTGCGATCCGCTCGGCCGATCCCAAGGCTCAGCCTTACAATGCCGCCATGCTGCCGATCATCGACTGGTATTTCACAGGCAAGCGGGCCTGAAGCTTGCGCTCGGGCGTCCCGTCGGGCAGGTTGGCGGCTCGATGACCGATTCAGGGAGGCCGATGTGGCGTTAAGCTACAGTGTCTATGACGTGTTCACCGACATCAAGCTTGCCGGCAATCCGCTGGCCGTGATCTTTGACGGCGAGGGACTTGAGGACACGGCGATGCAGGCGATCGCCCGCGAAACGAACCTGTCCGAGACGGTGTTCGTGCAGCCGGCCGACAATCCCGCCTATACGGCGCGTATCCGCATCTTCACGCCTGGCCGTGAACTGCCCTTTGCCGGTCATCCGACCGTCGGCACGGCGATTGCGCTGGCGGAGAAGGCGCATGGGGCGGGTACAATCGACCTCGTTTCGGTACTGGAGGAAAATGTCGGGCCGGTGCGCTGTGCCGTCAGGCTGCGGGAAGGTGAGGCGAGCTTTGCCGAATTCGACCTGCCGCGCAAATCCCACCAGATACCACTGCCGCTCGACAAGCTCGGCATTGCCGACGCGCTATCGCTGAAGACGACCGAAATCGGCTTCGAGAATCATGTGCCGTCGATCTGGAGCGCAGGCGTTCCCTTTCTCCTGGTGCCGGTCCATGACGTCGGCGCGGCAGAGCGCCTGGAGTTCGACCCGCAGCTCTGGGAAAAGACGGTGCCCTTCGTCGATGGCGCGCTCGCCTCGGCCTATATCTACTGCCGCGGCGGCGTGAACCATGTGGCCAAGTTCCATGCCCGCATGTTTGGAAGCGGCATGGGCATTTCCGAGGACCCGGCCACCGGCTCGGCAGCCGCCGCTCTCTCGGGCGCGATCAACCATTTCGACCGGCTGACGGATGGGCATCACCCGCTCCTCATCGAGCAGGGTTTGGAAATGGGCCGCCCGTCCTTCATTCACCTGCATATGGATATCGAAGGCGGGGCTATTTCGAATGCCCGGATCGGCGGCCAGGCAGTGCGGATTGCGACGGGCACGCTCGACCTTTGATTTCATTGGATTTCCGGCACCTGACAAAAAAACTTCGCAATTAACCAAAGAATTTTCGACAGGGCGCTAGACAAGCCGGACGATCCTATTTATATGCCCCGTCACACCGCGCAGCCAAGCGCGGACGGGTGATTAGCTCAGTTGGTAGAGCAGCTGACTCTTAATCAGCGGGTCGTAGGTTCGAGCCCTACATCACCCACCACTTTCTCCTTCAAAGAGAAGAGAAGCCAGAAACAAGGCCTTTGATATCAAAGGCTTGTTGGCTTTTTCTGTTTTTCTGATTCCGGCGCCTCCGTTGGCGGGAATCAGCGAATTGCGCTTTCCAGACATTCTGCCCTTGCCCGAAGTCGTCTCCGGTATTTAACTCGCTGGAGCGAAGTCCTTGCTGCGGTATCTACCCTCGCAACCCTATCCCCGGAGGAGTGCCCAATGAGCGGTGCCAAAGAGAACAATGTCGGCGCATATCGGCTGGATGAGAAGGTGCTCAATGTGCTCGGTGCCTATCACCAGCGGATCGACGAGGAGCGCGGCAATCCGCGCCAGGAGGCGCCGGGCGGACGCGACGGCGGGCAGGATCAGCGGATGCGGGCGGTCGGCCCCGAGACGGGGCGGTTTCTCAACATTCTCGTCCGGAGCCTGACGGCGCCGACCATTCTCGAGCTGGGCACGTCTTTCGGTTATTCCGGCATCTGGCTCGCCGAGGCGGCACGGGCGACCGGCGGGCGGCTGATCACCATGGAAGTGCACGGCTATAAATCTGCGCATGCTCAGGCAATGGCGGAGAGGGCAGGGCTTGCCGACCATATCGATTTCCGGGTGGGCGATGCGGTCGAGATGATCCGCGAATTGCGGGGGAAGGTCGATTTCGTGCTCGTCGATCTCTGGAAGGATCTCTACCTGCCGTGCCTCGAAGCCTTCTATCCGAGGCTCAATGCGGGTGCGATCGTCGTTGCCGACAACATGATTTATCCGGCGACAGAAGACGTGACGATCTATGCCCGGGCCATCCGCGGCAAGCCCGGGATCACGAGCGTGCTGCTGCCGGTCGGATCGGGGCTCGAGGTCAGCCGCTACGAGCCGGAGTGAGTCTCAGGCGGATTTTCACCAGAGGCCGGGAAACAGCCGGTACTTCACCTTGAGGCAGTAATCCTCATAACCGGGCAGGTCCCGGCGCAGATGGCGCTCCTCGTCGATGAGGCGCAGGATCAGGCCGACGAAGATCAGCGGTACGATGACGAGGCCCCACAGGGAGGCCAACGCAAGCGGAATGCCTGATGCAAGCGGCAGGACGCCGGCATACATCGGGTGGCGCACGAGGGCGTAGAGGCCTGTGGAGACGACCTTCTGGTCCTCGGAGACCTGGATGGTGGCCGACGCAAAGGTATTTTCCCTGAGAACGAAGACGACGAAGAGGAAGCCTGCCGATATCAGCAGGTTGCCGACAATGATTGCCCACACCGGGACCGCCGACCAGCCGAACCGGTAATCGAGCACCGAGACGATGATGAGGGCGATCATCACCACGCTGGTGAAGAGCTGGATGCGCTTCTGGACCGGCTCCGTTTCGGCGGCCGGGCCGGCGCGCATGCGCTTTTCCAGAAGTGCCGGGTCGCGATAGTAGAAATACACCGATGAGCCGGCCGACCAGGCGGCGAAATTGGCGATGAAGAGCCAGCCCTGCCAATAGGCGAGCGTGCCTGCCACCAGGAAGACCATGACGGCGAGGGCCACCAGGAACTTGGCGTTGGCTTCGGCGGCCCTGCGGCCGAGATCGGGTGCCGCATCCTGCATGACACCTCCTTGTACTCATGCTCCGCAATCCACTTTGCGGCTTCGCCTTTAGAATATGCAAAGCAGACGCGTGATATCAAACCACCGCCGGAGGCACGGATTCCGATCATCAGGGCAAGGGTGCTCTGTCTTGTGTGCCTTCAGGCGATTGATCATGCTGCCCTGCGGGGATTGGGAGATTCGGTGGAAATGGGCAAATCCGTTGATGGTGCTGACGTGAAGACGAAGCTTTCCATCGTGGCGCCCTGCTACAACGAAGCCGAGGGGCTGAACGAGTTCTGCCGGCGGGCGCGGGCGGCAGCGGAAGCCGTAGCCGGCCAATCCTTCGAGATCATCCTCGTCGATGACGGCTCCAGCGATGAGACATGGGACGTCATATCGGGGCTTGCGGCAGACATTCCGCAGGTGCTCGGCGTCAAGCTTCTGCGCAATCACGGCCACCAGCTTGCGGCGACCTCGGGCCTTGCGGTGGCGCGCGGCGAGCGCGTGCTGCTGATCGATGCCGATCTTCAGGATCCGCCGGAGCTGTTGGCGCAGATGATGGCGATCATGGATCAGGGAGCCGATGTCGTTTACGGGCAGAGGAGCGAGCGCAAGGGCGAAACGAAGTTCAAGCTTGTTACCGCCTCGGTCTTCTACCGGCTGTTGACGCGGCTGACGTCCATCTCGATCCCGCAGGACACAGGCGATTTCCGGCTGATGAAGGCGCGCATTGTCCATATCCTCCTCAATATGCCGGAGCGGCATCGCTTTATCCGCGGCATGGTGAGCTGGATCGGCGGCAGGCAGGTGGCACTGCGTTATACGCGCGATGTCCGCTATGCCGGCTCGACGAAATATCCGCTGCGCAAGATGATCCGCTTCGCGATCGATGCGATCACCAGTTTCTCGATCATTCCGCTGCGCATCAGTGCCTGGATGGGGCTTATTTCGGCCGTCTTCGCGGTGGGGCTTTTGGTCTACACGCTCGTGCAATGGTTCGAGGGCAATGTCATCACCGGCTGGTCGAGCATCATGGCTGCCATATCGGCCTTGAGCGCCATCCAGCTGATCGCGCTCGGCACGCTCGGCGAATATGTCGGCCGGCTGGTGCAGGAGCACAAGCGCCGACCGATGTTCATGATCGACTGCGTGGTGCAGGGCGAGGTCATGTCCGAGCTGCCGGATGATTTTTCCGAACTCGATACTGCCAGCCGCAGATCCGAGCTCGGCAAGCTTTTGGCGGCTAGTGTGACCGCGAAGCCGATTGAGACGGCTGTTGGCCACTGATATCGATTGTTGCCGAACATGTTGACAAAAAAATCAGCCTTGGCAGCAATTGACCTTTCCGATCTGGCATAAGCGGCGTATGCAGGCTGAACTCCCTCCGCGCGGCTTGTCTCCTGGTTCTCCCGCCCTTTCCCGCGCATTCAGGAATTCGCATTGGCAGATCGATGACTGCAGTTCAGACGGATGAGAAGACAGATGGGGCGGCAAGCGTCCGCCAGGCCAAGATCGTAGCGCTGGTCGTTGCCGTTTCCTTCTTCATGCAGATCCTCGACGGTACGATCGTCACCACCTCGCTGCCGCAGATGGCGACAAGTTTCGGTGTGCAGCCGGTCGCCATGAGCATCGGCATCACCGTCTACATGCTGACCACGTCGGCCTTCATTCCGCTTTCCGGCTGGCTCGGCGACCGGTTTGGCGCGCGGCGCGTCTTTCTCGTGTCGATTGCCGTCTTCACCTTGGCATCGCTGTTCTGCGGCCTGTCGGGAAGCCTGACGGAGTTCGTCATTGCGCGTGCGGTGCAGGGCGTCGGCAGTGCGCTGATGACGCCGGTCGGGCGCATCATCGTGTTGAAAAATGCCCGCAAGTCCGAGCTGGTGCAGGCGATCGCGCTGATCACCTGGCCGGCGCTGACCGCACCCGTCGTCGGGCCGGTGCTCGGCAGTTTCATCACCACCTATGCAAGCTGGCACTGGAATTTCCTCATCAATATCCCGATCGGCCTCGTCGGCATTGCGCTCGTGCTGCGCTTCGTGCCGGAGCAGCGGGAAGAGCGCGTCGGGCCTCTCGACATCAAGGGCTTCTTCCTGAGCGCGGCGGGGCTGACCTCGCTGCTTGCGGCGCTCGAACTGTCGGTCAAAGGGCAGGGCGGGTTCGTGCCGCTCCTCGTGCTGCTTGCCGCCGGCATTGTCCTTTCCGTCATGGCGACGCGGCACTTTCTGCGTGCCGACAATCCGCTGCTCGATCTCTCCGCCTTCAAGGTTCAGACCTTCTCGATGACGACGCTTTCGGCGGGCACGGCCTGCCGAGTGGCGATCAATGCCACGCCCTTCCTGCTGCCACTGCTCTTCCAGCTCGGTTTTGGCCTGAGCTCGATTGCCGCCGGCACCTATCTGCTGGTCTATTTCCTCGGCAATCTCGGCATGAAGGTAGTGACGACGCCGCTCCTGCGGTTCTTCGGCTTCCGCAACGTGCTCTTCTTCAACGGCATCATCGCTGCCGCCTCGATCGTCGCCTGCGGCTTGCTGACGCCGGAAACGCCTGCGATCATCATCTCGGCGCTGCTCTTCATTGCCGGGCTTTCGCGGTCGATGGAATTCACGGCGCTCAATACGCTCTCCTTTGCCGATATCGGCCCGACGCAGAGAAGCTCGGCCTCGACGCTGTCGAGCATGTTGCAGCAGATTTCCATGCTGCTCGGCGTTGCGGTGGCGGCGGCCGTGCTCAACATTTCCTCGGGGCTTCGGGGTGCAGCGGACCCGGCTCTCGGCGATTTCCGCTGGGCGTTCTTCGTCGTCGGCATGATCGGCTTCTTGTCCTGCCTGCGCTTCCTGCAGCTTGCTGCCGATGCGGGTGCCGAGGTTTCTCACCACCGGCGCTTTCAAAAAAGCTGACTTTTCGCGGAACCATTTGCCTTCCCTTGCGTTTACGGCACTGATTTTCAGTATTCGTGTTCGCGATTTTTTAGAGGGCTTCCGGCCGCAGCCGGGAAGGGTCGACATTCTCGATGGCATTCTCCTTCGATCTGCCTGGCGTCAGGCATCACATGATACCAAAGGCTAGGTGCTGTTTACGCGCGCCTGTCCATGCAATACGACAGTCTCATGCAGAAAGACTCGGCGGCCTCACAGCCGGTATTGCTGCGGGAAAATGCCCGGAGGCAGAATGAGCGAGTCCAATGGCGATACGGGTGGAACGATCCGTATCCTCTATATCGATGACGATGAAGCGCTGGCGCTGCTGATGCAGAAGAATCTCGGCCGCCGCGGCTTTACGCTCGAATGGGCAAGCGACGGAGCTTCCGGCCTTGCAGTGCTTGCCGAAGGCGGCATCGAGGCCGTCGTTCTCGATCATTTCCTGAAGGCCGAAACCGGGCTCGATATCCTGCCGCGCATCATCGCGATGCCCAACCATCCGCCTGTGATCTATGCCACCGGCTCCGGCGATACGAGCATTGCGGTCGCAGCACTGAAGGCCGGCGCAGACGACTATGTTCTCAAGGGCATTTCGCCCGATTATTTCGATCTTCTGGCTGCCGCCCTCGAACAGGGGCTGGAGCGGGCGCGCTTCCGCCGTGACACGGCGCAGGCGCAGGAGGTGATCCGCCAGCAGCGTGACCATGCGGAAATGCTGCTTGCCGAAGTCAATCACCGCATCGCCAACAGCCTTGGCCTCGTCGGCGCGCTGATCCGCATGCAGTCCTCCATGACCAGCGACCAGGTAGCGATCGACGCTCTGCAGGAAACGCAGATGCGTATCAATGCGATCGCCAGCGTCCACCGCCGTCTCTACACCAACAGGCAGGTCGGCACGGTGCAGGTGGATGAATATCTGAGCAGCCTCCTGACCGAGCTCGAAGCCTCGATGCGAGACGAGAAACGGCCGCATCGCGTGGTGCTGACTTCCCAGCCGGTCAATCTGGCGACCGACAAGGTCATCACGCTCGGCCTCATCGTCAGTGAACTCGTCACCAACGCCTTCAAATATGCCTATCCGGATGGTGTTCCCGGCGAGATTACCGTGATCGTCGAGCATGAGAGCGATGTGCTGCGTGTGACGGTCGAGGATGCCGGCCGCGGCTTCGAGCAGGACGGCCCGCCGAAGGGGACCGGTCTCGGCACAAAGATCCTGACTGCCATGGCCTCCAGCCTGAAATCCGAACTCGTCTATGATCCGGAGCATCGCGGCACGAGAGCGATGCTGGTCTTTTCCGTAAGCTGACGTAGCTTTTGTAGTCTGGCTCGGTTTTCGTGAGCTGACCTGGTCTTTTTTTAAGCTGACGCTTGGGGGAGCATCATGAATACGGATAGCGTCTGCACGCCGGGCGAAGTTTATGATTTTTGGTTCGTTCGCTGCAGCCGCAAGGAATGGTTCAGTTCGACTGCAGAACTGGACGAGGAAATCCGGGCGCGGTTTCGTGCCACCCACCTGTCGCTTGCCCTTGAAGTCACCGAGGAATGGCGCTCCAGTCCCGAGAGCCGGCTTGCGGCCGTGATCGTGCTCGACCAGTTTCCACGCAACATCTACCGCGCGACGCCACTTGCCTTTGCGACCGATGGGCTGGCGCTGCGCGAGGCGAAGCTTGCGCTTGCCAATGGTGCGGATCAGTCGGTGGAGGGTATCCTGCGAACCTTTTTCTACATGCCGTTCGAGCATGCAGAAGATCTCGTTGAGCAGGATCGCTCGGTGGCACTTTTCACAGCGCTCGGCGACGAGGAGTTTCGTGATTATGCGCTTCGCCACCGCGAAGTGATCGCGACATATGGCCGTTTTCCACACCGCAATGCCCTTGTCGGGCGCGAGTCGAGTGATGCCGAACTGGCCTATCTCGCGCTTCCCGGTTCCGGTTTCTGAGCTGCCACCTGGAAATTCCGCCTTTCTGTCGCCTTTCTTTCCTATAAGAAGCGGTCAATTACCTGATGAGACGAATCCACGCGGGGGCTTCTTGCGCTTGATACACTGGCTGCTTCGCACCGTTCTTCTGCTTTCGCTGGCTGTTGCCGGCCTGCATTTCGATGGAAGGGCCGCTTCTGCGCAGACCCCGCAGCCGGCGGCTGAGGCTCAGACCCAGACGACGCCGGCCCAATCGGCTCCGGTTCCGGCAGCTCCGGTTCCGGCGGCTCCGGTTCAAGCGGCTCCGGCAGAGGCTGCGCCGGCCGAGGCGCCGCTCGCCAGTACCGGCCTCGATCAGGCGCTGAAGGATATCGACAAGGCGAAGAACGAGCTTGCTTCGCTGCAGGACCGCGTCAAGCAGAATGTCGACAATGACGACGGTCTGGTGGAGCTTGCCGGCAAGACCGACGAGCTCGGCCGCACCGTCATCGCCACGTCCGTCAGCCTGCGGCCGCGGTTCGACCAGATCAAGAGCCGCCTTGCCGAGCTCGGCGAACCGCCGAAGGACGGGCAGCCGCCGGAAGCGCAGATCGTCACCGAAGAGCGTAACGCGCTGACGGCCGAGCGCTCGCAGATCAACGCCGTCACGGGTGACGCGGAGAATCTGTCGATCGCTATCACCAAGCTTTCCAACGTGATCACGGCGACGCGCCGCCAGCTTTTTGCCGATACGCTGTTCCGGCGCACCGAGATCTCCGTCTCCGTATTCGACGATGCGACCAGTGCCTTCGTGCAGGAAGTGAGCGAGTTTTCCCAGACGCTTTCGAGCTGGATTACCTTCGTCTGGAAGTTCAAGGCCCTGTCGCTGTTTGCGGCGATCTTCCTGTCGCTCGCGACGGCCCTGATCCTGCTCTCCGGCGGCTACCGGCTTTTCGGCCAGTATTTGCGGCGCGACGTCAATGTCGAAGAACCTTCCTATATCAGCCGTCTTGCCTTTGCCTTCTGGTCGACGCTGATCCGCACGGCGGCGCTCGATGTGCTGCTGGTGACGTCGCTGATCTTCCTCGACGGCTTTAATGTGCTGAGGAGCGACATCACGCCCGTGATCGCCGCGCTCTTCGGTTCGATCGGTCTCGTCTATTTCGTCGGCCGCTTCGTCAATGCGGTCTTTGCGCCGAATGATCCGTCCTGGCGCCTGGTGCGCCTTTCCAATCTCGGCGCGCGCTCGGTCGGCTACTGCCTGATCGCCATGGCGGTGGTCAACGCGCTCGACTACCTCTTCGGCGCCATCGGCGAGGCGATGGGCTCGCCGCTGGTTTTGACGGTCGTGCGCAGCCTGCTTGCGGCACTGATCATCGGTCTCATCCTGATTGCCGTATCCTTCGGAAAGCCGATGCTGGCAAGGAACGGCGATCCCGATGCGCCTGGCCGCCACTGGCCGCGCGGCATGGCGATCCTGTTGCGCGTCTTCGGCGCCGGGCTGATCCTTGCTGCACTTTCGGGCTATGTGGGCCTGGCACGTTTCGTCGCCACGCAGCTCATCATCACCAGCGCCATCGTGGTGACCACCTATATCGGCCTGCTGCTCGGCAAGGCGATCTCACGGCAGGACAATTTCGGCGATACGTTCCTCGGGCGTTTCCTGGAAACCCGCTTCAAGCTCGGGCCGGTGGCGATCGACCAGGTCGGGCTGGTCGTCGGCCTGCTGATCTATGCGGTCGCGCTCTTGACCGGCATTCCGCTGATCCTGCTGCTCTGGGGCTTCCACGTGCAGGATCTGCAGCTGCTTGCTTACAGGCTGTTTACGGAAGTCCGTCTCGGCGGCATCAGCATTTCGCTGCTCGGCATCTTTACCGGCATCCTGCTCTTTGCCGGCGGTTATCTCGCGACGCGCTGGGTGCAGAAGTGGCTGGACAGCAATGTCATGGCGCGCAGCCATGTCGATCTCGGCGTGCGCAATTCGGTGAAGACGGGCATCGGCTATCTCGGCGTCGGTGTGGCCGCCATCTTCGGCGTTTCGGCGGCGGGCATCGACCTGTCCAATCTTGCGCTCGTCGCCTCGGCGCTGTCCGTCGGTATCGGTTTCGGCCTGCAGAACATCGTGTCGAACTTCGTTTCCGGTCTGATCCTGCTTGTCGAACGTCCCTTCAAGGTGGGCGACCATGTCGTGTCCGGCACGGCCGAAGGTATCGTCAAGCGCATCTCGGTGCGCGCCACCGAAATCGAGACCTTCCGCAAGCAGTCGATCATCGTGCCGAATTCCGAGCTCATCAACGGGCTCGTCGGCAACTGGACGCATCGCAACAAGATCGGCCGTTCGGAAATCCCGGTTTCCGTAAGCTACGAGGCCGATCCGCGGAAGGTGATGGATATCCTGCTGGAACTCGTTTCCAAGGTGCCACTGGTGATGCGCAATCCGGAGCCGCATGTCGAGTTCCTGCGCTTCGGCCCCTATTCGCTGGATTTCGAGCTGCGCTTCTTCCTGGCCGACATGGGTGACGGCATGGCGGTGCGCAACGATCTCAGGATCGAGATCCTCAGGCGCTTCAGGGCGGAAGGCATCGAGATCCCGCTGCCGCAGAGCGATCTGACCATCCACCGGCAGGCGAATGCCGAGGCGGAGAAGGCGCTTGTCCAAAAGCCTGATGAGCCCGAGGACGCCGCGGCCGAAAATGAGGCCAGGGACGACGAGACGGTGGAAGACGAGCAGCCGGTGCGCCAATTGCGCAGCAAGGCGGCCGATGGCAAGCTCAAAGGCTGAACGGGGCATTCAGCGCTCATTCACGGCTGTGGTGCTATAACCTCAAGCAATCGATCGCTGCCGGGCAGCGACGAGCGCTCGAGGGGAGGGCGTATAGCCTATGTCGCATGTCGTGACACGTTCCGCAGTCGCATTTCTTCTTCTCCTTTCCGCCGCACCTTTGGCGCAGGCGGCCTCCGTCACCAACAAGGACGAAGCGCCAGTGGTGCTGACCGTCACCGAAGGCGGCAACCGTGTGGAAGTCGTCGTCGATGCCGGCGCTTCCGAAAGGTTCTGTCCCTCCGGCTGCTTCATGACGACGCCCGATGGCGATCGTATCGGGCTTTCCGGCGACGAGACGATCGAGATCGTCAAGGGTTCGGCCGTCGTCAAGTGACGGCGGCTTGAGCCTGGTTATTGCCGATTTTTATGATTTTTTGAGCCTCACGGCTTTTGACGCTTGTCTATTTACAGGTGGTCGCGGCAAGCTTTTCGCATGTCGTAAACAGGCCTCTCACGGCTCATGCCTCGCTGCATAGTTCGCGACAATGGTTCGTCCGGGTATCGCAGGCCGGACATTCGGTTGAAGAGGGTATTATTCCATGAAGTCACATGCGCGGGCAGTGGTCATCGGCGGCGGCGTGGTCGGCGTTTCGACGCTCTATCACCTTGCGAAGAAGGGATGGGGCGACAGCGTGCTCATCGAGCGCAAGGAGCTGACATCTGGCTCGACCTGGCATGCGGCGGGCCTCCTGCCGCTCTTCAACATGAGCTATTCGGTCGGCCAGATTCACAAATATTCCGTCCGCTTCTATCAGGAACTGCAGCAGGAAACCGGCATGAATGTCGGTTTCAGCAAGGTTTCCAACATTCGTCTCGCCCGCACCAGGGATCGCTGGGACGAATTTATGTACTATGCCGGCATTGCCGAAACGATCGGCGTGAAGGTCAATATCCTGACGCCCGAGCAGGTGAAGGAGATCTGGCCGCTCTGTGAGACCGATGGACTGCTCGGCGCCATTCAGCATCCCGATGACGGCTATATCCAGCCGGCGGACCTGACGCAGGCGCTTGCCAAGGGTGCCCGCGACTACGGCGCCACGATCTACCGCAACACGACGGTCACCGCCATCGAGCAGCAGGCTGACGGGTTCTGGAAGGTGACGACGGACAAGGGCGAGATTATCGCCGAACACGTCATCTCCTGCACCGGCAACTTCGCCCGCAAGACCGGCGACATGGTCGGCATCAACATCCCGGTCATCCCGGTCGAGCACCAGTATATCGTCACCGAGCCGCATCCCGATATTCTCGCCCGCAAGGCCAAGGGCCTGCCGGAAATGGGCGTGCTGCGCGAGGCTGACAGCGCCTGGTACATGCGCGAAGAAAATGGCGGGCTGCTGCTTGGCCCCTACGAGCACGGCGCGCCTGTCTGTTATGTCGACGGTCCGTCCGATGACAGCGAATACGAGCTGTTCCAGGAAGAGCTCGACCGGCTGATGCCGCATATCGAAACGGCGATCGCCCGCGTGCCTGCCTTCGGCGAAGTCGGCATCAAGAAGGTTTATAATGGCGCGATCGCCTACACGCCCGACGGCAACCCGATCGTCGGTCCCGCACCGGGGCTGAAGAATTTCTGGCTGAATGAAGGCCATTCCTTCGGCATCACCGCTGCCGGCGGCGCCGGCTGGCAGCTTGCCGAATGGATCGTCGATGGCGAGCCGACCGTCGACATGATGGGCGTCGATCCGCGCCGCTTCGGCCCTTACGCGAAGGAAGGCTACCTCATCGCCAAGAACGAGGAAGCCTATGCCAACGTCTTCACCATGCACTATCCGGATGAAGAGCGCTCTGCTGCCCGTCCGCTGAAGACGACGCCGGTCTATGACCGCCTGAAGAAGCTCGGTGCGGTCTTCGGCTCCGTCTATGGCTGGGAACGCGCCAACTGGTTTGCGCCCGAAGGCTATGACCTGCCGAAGGACCAGATCGGCGTTGGCGCCGATGTTCTCACCAACCACAATCATTCCGACCCGACCGAGGACGGCCGCGTCCTGGAGCGCTGGTCGTTCCGCCGCTCGAACTATTTCGAGCATGTCGGCAACGAAGTCATGAACGTCAACAAGAATGTCGGCGTGCTGGACATGTCGGCTTTCGCCAAGGCGCTGGTCACAGGTCCCGGTGCGCGCGCATGGCTGGAGTCGATCTTCGCCAATGCCATCCCGAAGAAGCGTGGACGTATCGCGCTCTGCCACATGCTGACCAGGGAAGGCGGCGTGCGCGCGGAATTCACCGTCTATGAAAGCGCGCCCGGCACTTTCTACCTCGTCTCTGCCGGCGCCTATGAGGCGCATGACCACGACTATATGCGCAAGCTGCTGCCGACAGACGGCAGCGTGAAGTTCACGCCGATCACGCAAGGCTGGGGCGTGCTTGTTCTCGCCGGTCCGAAGTCGCGCGATGTGTTGAAGAAGCTGACCCGCACCAGCCTCGACAACAAGGATTTCCCCTGGCTATCAGGCAAGGAGATCTCGGTCGGTGCAGCAACCGCCCATGCGTTGCGCGTCAACTTCGTCGGCGAGCTCGGCTGGGAGCTGCATCATCCGATCGAGATGCAGAACTACATTTTCGACAAGCTGATGGAAGCCGGTGCCGAATTCGGCATCAAGCCTTTCGGCATCCGCGCCATGCTGTCCATGTCGGTGGAAAAGTCCTATCGCCTGATCCCGCGCGAAATGTCGATCGAATATAATGCTTATGAATCCGGCCTCGACCGCTTCATCAAGCCGGAAAAGGAATTCCTCGGCCGTGAGGGCCTGCTGTCCTACAAGGAAAAGGGCCTGAAGTGGAACTTCGCGACGCTTGTCGTCGAGACCGGCAATGACGTCGATGCGCGCGGCTCGGAGGCAATCTACAACGAGGCGGGCGAGCTTGTCGGCCGCGCCACCAACGGCACTTTCGGCTTCCGTATCAATCGCTCGCTGGCGCTTGCCATGCTGCGGCCCGATTACGCCAAGGAAGGCACGAAGCTGAAGATCAAGATCCTCGGCACCACGTACAACGCGACCGTCGTCGGTGAGAGCCCGTTCGACACCGAGAACGCAGCACTTCGTGGCTAAGGGATATCGCGACGCGCTTTCAGTCTATGTTTAGCGCGAGATGCTTCAATTTCTTAAGCATATGGACAAGAAAAGGGCGGCCGCATCATCGGCCGCCTTTTTCATAGCTGGCTATGGCAACCCAATTAATAATTATTCAAATCAATTCATGTAACCGTTTCGTTCGGGGACACAATTTCCATTTTAAAGGTTTGCCATGGCGTTTCTAGGTATTTCGGGGATGCAATATTCCGGAGAGATGTTTGCCGGCGCGCGCATTATCCTCGCTGAAGATTCCAATGTCTTCACGTCGATGATCGGAAAGCGCCTGAAGGAGCTCTTCGATATCGATGTCGAGATCTGCCGCAGCTTCGAAGAGCTGCAGCTTTCCTACGACAAATCTTCTGATCCGATTACGCTCGCGATCTCCAACATCAACCTGCCGGGCGCCGAAAACGGCGAGGCGCTGGAATATCTGGTCGATCTGTCGATCCCGACGATCGTCTTTACCGGCACGTTCCAGGAAGGCATGCGCGACAAGCTGCTCGCCAAGGATATCGTCGACTACATCCTCAAGGACAATATCTTTGCCGTCGACCTGCTGGCGGAATCGATCTGCCGCTTCCTGACGAACCACCGTCATCACGTGCTGATCGTCGACGACAGCGCCACGGCCCGCGCGCTGCTTTCCAGCCGCCTGAAGCGCTATAATTTCCGCGTCAGCACCGCCGAGAGCGGCGCCAAGGCGTTGGAGATCCTCAAGGCCAACCGCGATATCGGCCTTATGGTCACCGACTACAACATGCCCGATATCGATGGCTTCGAGCTGACGCGCCGCATCCGCGCCTCGATCGGCTCGCATGAGCTGCGCATCATCGGCGTTTCCTCCTCTTCCAACCGGCTGCTTTCGGCACGATTCCTGAAGGCCGGCGGCAACGACTTCATGCTGCGTCCGTTCATCGACGAGGAGTTCTACTGCCGCGTCAACCAGAACCTGGATACGCTCCTGCAGATCCAGTCGATGCACAAGGAGCGGGCGGTTGCCTGACCCTGCCGCAACGATCGAGTGCGGGCAAACGCCCCTACGTGATCGGTCTACACCGGAAAAACATGACGGAGGCTCGTATTTCTGCAATCGCAGGTGTAGCTTCCGTCATTTTCCCCTTCACGGAAGGGGAGGCCTCGGTTATCGTCCCGCACGCTGCAAGAGGGGGCGAGTCGACCCCCATGGGCGTGCGGAGGGATAGGTAGCTGTGACATTCCAGGGGGATTTTCAGCGGGAGAATGCAGGTCCTCGGTTTGGAGGAATCCGCATACTTCTGGTTGAGGATTCCCGGATGTTTTCCGCCGTGCTCTGCCATCGGTTCCAGACCGAACTCAACCTCAGTGTTGTCTGCTGTTCCTCGCTGAAGGCGCTGCGCGAAGAGCTCTCGCAGGACGGCCAAGGCTACAGCGTAGCCGTCGTCGACCTGAACCTGCCTGACGCACCCTATGGCGAGGCGCTCGACTGCACGATCGAGCACGATATTCCGGCCATCGTCTTTACCGCGACCTTCGATCTCAATACCCGCGCCCGAATCCTCGAGCGCAATGTCATTGACTATGTGCTGAAGGACAACGAATTCGCGCTCGACAATCTGGTCGCGACGGTGCGCCGGGCGATCATGAACCGCAAGACGCGGGTGCTTGTCGTCGACGACGTTTCATCGGCGCGCCAGGTGCTGGTCGATCTCCTGAAGGCGCAGCAATATATGGTCGTCGAAGCCAGTTCCGGGCTCGAGGCGATTGCGGCACTCGAGGCCTACAGCGATATCGAGCTTGTCGTCACCGATCATCATATGCCCGATATGAGCGGCTACGAGCTGACGCGGCGCATCCGCCACCGGTTCGGCTCTGACAAGCTGCGCGTCATCGGCGTTTCCTCCTCGAACGACCGCATGCTGTCGGCAAGCTTCCTGAAGGCTGGGGCCAGCGACTTCGTCTACCGGCCGTTCGTCGCCGAAGAGCTGCAGTGCCGCATTGCCAACAATGTCGAGACGCTGACGCAGATGAAGCAGCTGCGGGCGGCGGCGGCCTGCGATTACCTGACCGGGCTTTATAACCGGCGCTATTTCTACGATAACGGCCCGAAGCTGGTGAACGAGTGCCTGCGGCTGAAAATGTCGAGCGCGGTCGCCATTCTCGACATCGACCACTTCAAGCGGCTGAACGACACCTATGGCCATGAGATCGGCGACAAGGTGCTGAAGGCTGTCGCAGACAGACTGCGGACGATCTTCGAAGGCAGCGATAATCTTCTTTCGCGCCTCGGCGGCGAGGAATTCGCCATTCTCTTCCCGCTAATGGATTCGCTGGCGGCCACCAAGCTCTGCGATGAGATCCGCTCGGATATTTCCCGCCTCAGAGTGACGGCCGACGATGAGGAACTGGCGGTGACGGTGTCGATCGGCGTCGCCGAGATCACCGGTTACGAGACCTTCGAGAACTATCTGAACGCGGCAGACCAGTTTCTTTACATGGCCAAGCACAAGGGCCGGAATTTGGTCTATTCCGATGCCAAGATGACGGAAGAGGCGGCGCAGTAGGGGCGCTTGCAGTTCTCTTCGTCGTCATCCCCGGGCTCGTCCCGAGCATGACGGGAGAAGTGGGCCGGCTTGTCAAAACGATAAAGGCGGCCCAGTCGGCCGCCTATCTCGTTTCTCTCAAGCCGCAACTGCCTGCTGGCGGGCTGTCGCCATGGTCATCTTGCGATCGGCGCGCTCCTGCTGCGGTGAGCGCTGGTAGAGTTCGCGATAACACTTGGAGAAGTGCGAGGCGGAGACGAAACCGCAGGCGACGGCGACTTCGACGACCGGCATGGAGGACTGCACCAGCAGGTGGCGGGCGCGGTCGAGGCGGATCTCCAGATAGTAGCGGGCTGGGGAGCGGCCCATTTCCTGGCGGAAGAGGCGTTCGATCTGGCGGCGTGACAGGCCTGCGCCTTCGGCAATCTCCAGGAGCGACAGCGGTTCGGCGAGATTGCCTTCCATCAGCTCGATGATCGACAGCACCTTGGCGTTCTGGACACCGAGGCGGGCGCGCAGTGGCAGGCGCTGGCGGTCATGCGGGTTGCGCACGCGATCGGTCAGGTGCTGCTCACAGATACGGTTGACGAGGCTTTCGCCGAAATCCTCGCCGACGAGGTTCAGCATCATGTCCAGCGATGCCGTGCCGCCGGCGCAGGTGTAGAGATTGTTGTCGATCTCGTAGAGGTCGGCATAGACCTCGACCTGCGGGAAGGCTTCGGAGAAGCCCGGCAGATTTTCCCAGTGGATCGCGCAGCGCTTGCCGTTCAGGAGACCTGCCTGGGCAAGCACATGCGCGCCCGTACAGAGCGAACCGACGGCGACGCCTCGATTGTAGGATTCGCGCAGCCAGGCATTGACGGATTTATGGTTGAAAGTCTCGACATCGATGCCGGAACAGACGAGCACCATGCCCGGCCGGTTTTCGCCGCCAAGATGGCGGCGCTCTTCGGCGAGCGATGAATTGGCCTCCACGCCGATGCCGCAGGAGGAATAGACCTTTTCGCCGTCGACGGAGCTCAGGCGCCACGTATAGGCCTGATAGCCGAGCATGCGGTTTGCGATGCGCAGGGTATCCACTGCCGCTGCAAAGGGCAGCATGGTGAATTGCGGGACCATGAAGAAGACTACGGAACGTTTCTTGAGCTGCATCTTGTTCATTGGAAAATCCATGCTCGAGGGCGACTGCATATTGGTCGCGTGGAATGCGTCGTTCCGATGTTCCAAAAGCGACACTGGCATGGATAAATGCGGCTAGGAAGAGCAAATCTGCGACATCAGCAGTGATTTGCGGCGCGAGCAGAGAAAATGGCCTCGATGCTGCGCTGTGGTCTTGTGAAATTCACTGGGGAATAGCAGGCGGCGGAGATGAAAAAGGCGGTGCTGCGTTGGGACAGACACCGCCTTCAGCTTGGGAGGTATGTCGTATTCATTGCATGGTGCATTCATGAGCCCTGTCTTTAGTGAGCTCTGTCTTTGCCGGTCTCGTCGGCGCTCGGCCAGCCGATATCCTTGCGGATGTCGAGGGGCATGGATTCGATCTGGCGTTCCGTCTGCCACCGGCGCCATGCGCGCACGAGCCTGTCGGCATAGAAACCGAACGAAGAATGTCTGCTATAGGATGAAAGGTCCTTGCCGCCATCCCTGTAAGTCAACGAGGTCATTGCCGTTTCCTTTCCTTGCTGGATCCGGGATTCCCGTGTCCTTGAAGTGAAATATGCGCTTGCGGGACTCATCATTCAAACGAATAGATTTTATGAGTACCATAAGCGATTTTGAACTATCACCGCTCCTCGTCGAGAGCGGGCAGGGCGCAGATATCGGCCGCGATGTGCGACGGATATTGCTTCATTTCCTGCCTGATCTTTTCACGTGCAGCCACCCGAAACAGGCGCGCACGGAATGCGAAGAAAGCCTGGAGGATGTTGAAGCCTGCTGTTTGCGACATGATCGGCCTCCTTTTTCTTCAGCCTCATCGTCACAACTAAAATATAGGTACTGAGGCTGGTTCAAACAAATGAAATGAACTGGCTCTTAGGTTCAGAGAAATTGAAAGATGGTAGGGCCGTGCCCATGGCTGTGAAGGGCTGCATTCGGCAGCTCTTCAAGCCTGATGGCGACATGCAAAGGGAGTAAGCGGATGTGCAGGCGACCTATGTGCAGGCCGTCAGATGACCATCTGTTCACCAAGCTCCACTACGCGGTTGCTGGGAAGCTGGAAATAATCTGAGGGATCTATGGCGAAGCCCGCCATGGCGATGAAGAGCCGGTCCTGCCAGGCCGGAAGACCGGTATTCGGATCCCCGACGAGCTTGCGCCTGCCGACATAGAACGAAGTCGACATGATCTCGAAATCGAAGCCCGCCTTGCGGCAGAGCGGCAGGGCCTTGGAAACGTCCTGGTCCTCCATGAAGCCGAACAGGAGCTGGATCTTGATGAAGCGCTCCGACAGCTTTTCGATCGTCACCCGATCCGTTTCCGACACATAGGGCCGCGGCGCGGTCTTCACGTTGAGGATGACGTTGCGCGCGTGCAGGACGCGATTGTGCTTCAGATTGTGCAGGAGCACGCCGGGCGTCATGTCGGGAAGGCTGGTCAGGAAGATCGCCGTGCCGGGGACCTGAGCGGGAGCGTGATCCGATTTCCGTTCAATCGACGCAAGAAATTGGATCAGAGGTATGTCGTTGCTTGCGGACTTCTGGCGCACCAGCTTGGTTCCCTTCCTCCAGGTCCACATCATCACCATGAGCGCGCCGGCGATCAGCACGGGAACGTAGCCGCCGTCGTGGATCTTCAGGAGGTTCGCGCCGAGAAAGATGCTCTCAAGCAGGAGGAGCGGCAGGAGTGCGGCGAGCGCCGTGAGCACGTTCCATCCCCAGACGACGCGGAGAAACTGGAAGGACAGGATCGTGGTGACGACCATCGCACCCGTGACCGAAATTCCGTAGGCCGTGGCAAGGGCCTCTGACGAACCGAAGGCGAAGATCAGGGCAAGCACGCCAAGCAGCAGCGCCATATTGACCGCCGGGACATAGATCTGGCCGGTATTGGAGGCGGAGGTGAAGCAGATCTCCAGCCGCGGCAGGAAACCGAGATGGATTGCCTGACGGGCTAGCGAGAACGCCCCGGTGATGACGGCCTGGCTGGCGATGATCGTGGCAGCCGTGGCAAGGATGACCACGGGAAGGATCGCCCATTCCGGAAACATCAGGAAGAACGGATCAGACGCGGCCTGCGGGTTGGCGAGCACGAGCGCGCCCTGGCCGAGATAGTTGAGGAGCAGCGAGGGGAAGACCACAGCGAACCAGGCGACCTGGATCGGCTTCCTGCCGAAATGGCCGAGATCGGCATAGAGCGCCTCCGCGCCCGTTACGGTCAGGAAGACGGCGCCGAGGACCACGAGGCCGATGAGGCCCGCATGGGTGATGAAGTCGAAGGCGTAGAGCGGATTGAGTGCTGCGAAGATCGCGGGGTCGTCGGCGATGTGGGCAAGCCCGGCAAGGCCCATCACGAGGAACCACAGGAGCGTTATCGGGCCGAAGAGTTTTGACACGG
The DNA here is from genome assembly GCA_900468805.1 of Hyphomicrobiales bacterium. Classification (GTDB taxonomy): domain Bacteria; phylum Pseudomonadota; class Alphaproteobacteria; order Rhizobiales; family Rhizobiaceae; genus Rhizobium. The sequence continues at coordinate 65,832 of UEIF01000010.1, forward strand.
AGGCCGTGCCGACCGACTGCACCAGGAACAGGAGCAGCATGATCGCGACGGCGATCGGCAGGATGTATGGCGTGAAGACCGGAGTGACGAGCTTCAACCCTTCGAGCGCCGACAGCACGGAGAGCGCAGGCGTGATCATCGCGTCGCCGATGAAGAGCGCGGCACCGATGATCCCTGCGAAGAAAAAGACGGTGGCGTGCCGGCTGGTTTTCTTCATGAGGAGGGCCAGCAGGGAAAGGGTCCCGCCTTCGCCCTCATTGTCTGCCCTCAGCAGAAACAGCACGTATTTGAACGTGACGATGATCGTCAGCGTCCAGATCATCAGCGAGATCAGGCCGATAACTTCCTGTGGGGTGACGCCGTCATGGGCGAAGGGCCGCAGCGCTTCGCGGAAGGCATAGAGCGGGCTCGTTCCGATATCTCCATAGACCACTCCAACCGCCCCGAGCAGGAGGGCCGCAAACTTTTGTTGGCCTGCATGAGACCGGTCTGCGTCGTGGGCGGTGGCTGACATGGAGATCCTTTGATTGTTGTCCGGCCTTGATCGTCGTTCGGAATGAAGGATATGGGGCGCAAGGCTGAGAATGGCACGTCGGGTCGCGGTGAGCGGCCGTCAGACCGCTCGCATCGCGGCCCTGATCGTGGCGATCATGTTTCCGCCCGCGCATCGTTCTTCGCCAGCGCGCTGACGAGAAGCTTGTCGACGCGTCGCCCGTCGAGGTCGATCACCTCGAATTTCCAATCGTTCTTGACGAAGGTCTCGCCAAGCTCGGGCAGGTGCTTCAGTTCTTCCAGGACGAGACCGGCGACGGTCTGATATTCGACGTCTGCGTCAACAGGGAAATTCATGAATTCCGAAAACTCGTCGATCGGCGTCCATCCGGAAACCAGGTAGGAGCCGTCGTCGCGTCGCTTGATCGCCGGTTCCTCGCCGGAGGCCGCGTCGCCGAAAACGCCCATGATGGATTCAAGGATGTCGCCTGACGTGATGACACCTTCGAAGTGGCCATATTCGTCAAAAACGAGAACCATATGCTGCGACGACTTCCTGATGGATTCGATCACCGAGGAGGCGGGAGCAAGATCCGAGATGATCGGAACATCCCGTACCAGCGTCATGATGTCGACCGTCCGGTTGGCTTCAAGGGCATCGTAATAGTCCTTGACGGCGAGAACGCCGAGAACCTCGTCGGAGCTGCCCTTGCGGGCCGGCAGTCGCGTTCGCGATGTCGACTGAATGGTCTTGCGAATCTCCTCGGCGGTATCTTCGATATCGACCAGCTCGACATCGCGCCGCGGCGTCATGAGAGCGCGCGCCGTTCTGTCGGCAAGGCGCATGACGCCGGTGATCATGGCGGACTCGCCGATTTCGATCACGCCGGCGCTCTGGGCTTCCGCGAGAACCGTCTTGATCTCCTCATCGGTGACGCCATCGCTGTTCCTGCCCGATTGGCCGAGCAGGGCGAGAACGAGTTTGCCCGAGCCGTCGAGCAGCCAGACGAGCGGCAATGCAGCCTTCGACAGGTAGGTCATCGTCGGCGCGACCCTGGCGGCGACGGCTTCCGGCGCGCGAAGGGCCACCTGCTTGGGCACCAGCTCGCCGATGATGAGGGAGAGATAGGTGATCGCCACGACGACCGTACCGACGCCGAGCCCATCCGCCCAGGCATCGGGAAGCCCCTGCGCCAGAAGCCAGGTGGAGAATCGCGCGCCGAGCGTGGCACCCGAGAAGGCACCAGAGAGGACGCCGACGAGAGTGATGCCGATCTGAACCGTCGACAGGAAACGGCCGGGATCCTCGGCGAGGTGCAGGGCCAGTCGCGCTCCTCTGCTTCCCTGGTCTGCCATAACCCTGAGGCGTGCCGGGCGGGCGGAGACGATCGCGAGCTCCGACATGGCAAGGACGCCGTTGAGAATGGTGAGAAGGACGACGATGGCTATTTCGGTAAACAAACTTTGGCCTGTTTTGATGACAACGATCCGTCGAAACTATGCGATCTCGCTTCGCTTTGCGATAGTTGCCGTCGAAGATCGAGCTCTTCAGGCAAGATAATTGTGGCGGGACTTCCTACAGCCAGCGCAACCGGAGAACCGCACAACGGCATCTTCCGGAAACGGAGCTTCATGTAATCCGCTGCTCATAAACCGCCTCTTAAGGATCTATTGACCATAATGAAGGCTTAACGCCGCCGCGTATGCGGTGCCTGTGATGTTTTCGTGTCTCGCACCAAGGACGAAGCCTGTGTCCCTTCATCAAGCCATCGCCGCCATTCCAGCGACCGCGTCTGCGTGGTTTCTGTCTGTCGTCGCCTATCGCGTGGCGATCGTTGTGGCCTTCGTTTTTGCCGTCATTGCCGGATCGAGCGAGGCAGCGGCAGAGGACAGGGCGCTGAAGCTCTACTTCACGCATACGGGCGAGCGTGCGACGATCGTCTTCAAGCGCAACGGCAAGTTCGACCAGCGCGGCCTCAACCAGATCAACCGCTTCCTGCGCGACTGGCGGCGCAATGAACCGGCCAGGATGGACCCGCGGCTGCTCGATCTCGTCTGGGAGGTCTATCGAAAGAGCGGGGCGAAGGAGGCAATCCACGTCGTCTCGGCCTACCGCTCGCCTGCCACCAACAACATGCTGCGCAACCGCTCGCGCAATACCGGTGTCGCCAAGCGCAGCCAGCACATGCTCGGCAAGGCGATGGATTTCTATATTCCCGGCGTCAAGCTCGCGACGCTGCGCGGGCTTGCCATGCAGATGCAAGTCGGCGGTGTGGGCTATTACCCGACATCGGGTTCGCCCTTCGTGCATCTCGATGTCGGCAATGTGCGCGCCTGGCCGCGCATGTCGCGCCAGGAGCTGGCGCGACTTTTCCCCGACGGACGCACGATCCACCTGCCGGCGGACGGTCGGCCGCTTCCGGGCTATCAGGTGGCGCTTGCCGACCGCAAGAAGGGTATCCGCTCCGCGCCAATCGAGATTGCCGCAAGCGAGGATGAGGATGACGATGCGCCTGTAACGCCAAAGGCAGCGGCACCGGCCCTGCTGACCGCACGTGCGGCAGCACCTGCGAAGGCACCTGATCCCGTCGTGACCGGAAGCCTTGTCACCGCCATGCTGCCGACGCCGCAGAAGCGGGCCGAGATCGGACTGGCGCCGCAGCTTGCCAAGCCCGAGGACAAGGCGGTTGCCGACCGGGCCTTTGCCGATCTTGCCTCGCTTACTGTTCCGCTGCCAGTGCTGCGGCCTGTTGAAATCGAGGCCGTGGAGAGCGAAACGCCCGCACCTGTACCCGCGGTTGCTGCTGTGCTGGCATCCGTACAGGCGGCCCCGGCCGATTTCACGCGCTTCGTTGTCGGTCGCAAGCCCGCCAATACCTCAGATATCGCCGACCGGCTGACTCATCCCGCGCCGACGGCTGAGCAGATCGCGGTGTTGCCGGTTTCCGCGTCGGAGCATGTCTCAGGCGGCGTCGGCGAGATGTCCGCACGAGCGCTGATTGCCTGGGCAGTGCGGTCGCCAGAAGCGTCGGTCGGACTTACGGCGCCTGCTATGGTCGGCAATACCTATCCGAAGGCTGTCGGCGGGGGCAGGACGGTTGCTTCAGGTGCGGCGGGAAAGAGTTTCAAGACCAACCGTTTCGGTACTGAGGGCTAAAGTGTCATCGATCCGATCCCTTGGGGTCGGATTGACTTTCAATCAAATGCAATGATAATGCCTCATCATTCAGAAAAATTGAAAGATGTGACGATGACAATCCCGTTTCGCCGTCCCATTCCGCTGCTCGACAATGATGTGCTGCGCACCTTCGTAGCCATTGCAGAGACCGGTAATTTTTCGACTGCCGCCGAAACCGTCTTCCGCACGCCGTCGGCCGTTTCCATGCAGATCAAGAAGCTAGAGGAACAGCTTGGTGTCACACTGTTTCGCCGCGATGCGCGATCGGTGACGCTGACGCAGCATGGCGAAATGCTGCTGTCCTATGCACGCAACATCCTGGCGCTCTCCAACGAGGCAGTATCGCGCTTCATCATGCCTGAGCTCAGCGGCGTGGTGCGGCTCGGCGCGCCCGAGGATATCGGCGAGCGGCTGCTGCCGCAGATACTGAAGAGTTTTGCACAGATCTATCCGGGTATCATGGTCGACGTGACGATCGACATGAGCATCGGCCTGAAGAAGCGGATGGAGGAGCAACGCCTCGATCTCGCTCTCATCAACTGCGCCACGCGGCCTTTCCCGACCAATGGTGAGGTCGTCTATCGCGAACGGCTCGTCTGGGCAGGCGCCAAGTGCGGTTCGGCGCATCGGCGCGACCCACTGCCGATCTCGATCTGGGAAGACGGCTGCATCTGGCGGCAGGAAGCGATCTCCCAGCTGGAGCGCAACAAGCGGCCTTATCGCGTCGCCTATCTCAGCGCGCACACGATGGCGCAGCGCGCCGCCGTGGTCTCCGATCTCGCCATCGCGCCGCTGCCACTCTCCTATGTCAGCGAGGATATGGCGATCCTCGGCATCCAGGAGGGGCTGCCGGAATTGGGCTCTTTCGACATCCAGCTGCTCACCGCATCGCAGATGACGGGGCCGATCGAAACGGTCGCCGACAGCATCCGCGCATCCTTCGCCGAAAGGTCGAAAGCGGCGGCTGCCTGATTTCTTTTAGCCGGTGAACTTTTCGCTCACGAATGCGTTATCCCGCCCGGACGGCATTGGCCGTTCGGGGTTGATTTCACAAAAGGATTTCGCACATGACGACCACGGGTAAAATCGCAGCCGCCTTTATGGTCCTTCTTGCACTTTCTTCCTGCGCCAATACGATCCGCGGCGTCGGCAGGGATACGGCAAGTGCCGTCAACGCAACGCAGGATGCCGGCCGCAGTGTCGATCGCGCAGCGAAGAGATAAACAGGTTCAGATTTTCGAAGTCGGATAAGCTTTTTCCAGCCCGCCGGATCGGGTCAGCCCGGTCCGGAATGCGGCATAGGCAGGGTGCTGGCTGGAGCGTGCCGCTTCCATGAGCCTGATCTGCAGCCGGTCGGGCCCAGCTTCACCGATCCACTTGCCGAGAGTTTCGAGCTTCAGCGAGTTGAGAAGGCGCGAGGCGGAGGCGACATCGAGATGCCGATATAGGCCAGCGAGCAGGTTATCGTCCTGCGCCGGGTTTTCCATCAGCAGCGACAGATAGGATTTATCGGTTTCCGAGAGCGCCGCGAGTTTTTCCGCGACGGTATCGCGATCGGGGAAGGGCACCGTGCCAGTCATGACGAATCGTCCAGTCCTTGTTGTCAGGAAGGTTTATAGACTGGCCTTGACCTTCTCGGCTACATCGACCGGAACCCATCGGCTCCAGAGTTCCTCATAATTCTGCAGGAAATAGACGGCCGTACTTTCGTTATCCTCACCGTTTTCATCCTGCCATGCCAGCCCTGGCTGATGGTCTCGTTATCCCAGCTGCGTGCCTTCAGACAGGTCATGACGGCGCCGGCGCGGTCGGCGAAGGACCGGGTCATCAGCGTGAAGGCCTGCGACACCGGATAGGCGTTCATCCTGGGATTGGCGCAGCCCCGAACCGAAGTGCAGGCATTCCATTCGGCTGGATCATGCGGCACGCCGAAATCCAGGAGCTTCATAATTAGCCGACAAATCTCTCCGCCGTTTCAGGTGCCAATCGCCCGGCGGAGATCATGGTTCTCCGGCCTCTCCTGTTTGCGGCGCCGTTCGTCTGGTTTCCGGTGGCTCGTCGCCGGCCATTTCTATCGATGGCTCATGGTAAGCAAAGCTACGGATCTGCTTCAAGAAATCATCCGTCTTTCGGGTTCCATCTGTAACTAAATTATTGAATCCGAAGGACTTATGGCTGCGCTCATGAATGTTCCGCTTGGATTCGATCAGCGGGAATGCACGCTCACGGCCAGAGCTGAAAGCGGTTCCGGATGAGAAAAATTCGGAAAAGTTCAAAAAAAGTCGAATTTTGTCTCCGGGCGGGTCTTCAATAACCATCCGGTAAGAATGTGCCGTTATCTGTTGATGCGTGGCGGGGACAACCGCTGCTTTTCCGGATCAGGTACTGCGTCCCGGAAAAAGCGAGCTTCATCGTGTAAGGGTGAAGACGCCAGCGTTTACGGCAAACCGCATTGGGCTTCATGGCTCGATCGCGGTTTTCGCATTTTCAGGCCTCGGTTGACCGTCCGCCCGCCGGCATTGTAGGCCTGCCTGGAAGCGTTCACGGATAGAGTTATGACCAGAGCCATCATGCTGCAGGGAACCGGCTCGGATGTCGGCAAGACGGTGCTGGTGGCGGGGCTCTGCCGGCTGGCGGCCAATCGCGGGCTGAAGGTGCGGCCGTTCAAGCCGCAGAACATGTCTAACAATGCGGCAGTTTCCGACGACGGCGGCGAGATCGGCCGGGCGCAATGGCTGCAATCGCTCGCAGCACGTACGCCCTCGTCAGTGCATATGAACCCGGTGCTCTTGAAACCGCAGTCCGAGAATGGCAGCCAGATCATCGTGCAGGGCAGGGTGTTCGGGCAGGCGAAGGGGCGCGATTATCAGCGGCTGAAGCCGCAGCTTCTGGCCTCTGTGCTGCAGAGTTTCGGCAAGGTGTCCGAGGGTGCGGACCTCGTCATCGTCGAGGGTGCGGGTTCGCCGGCCGAAATCAATCTCAGGGCTGGCGATATTGCCAATATGGGCTTTGCGACGCGGGCGAACGTCCCTGTCGTTCTCGTCGGCGATATCGATCGTGGCGGGGTCATCGCTTCGCTGGTCGGCACGCATGCGATCCTCGCTGAGGAAGATCGCAAGATGATCTCGGGTTACATCATCAACAAGTTTCGCGGCGACGTTTCGCTGTTTGACGACGGTATCCGCTCTATCGAAGGTTTTACCGGCTGGCCGTGCTTCGGCGTCGTGCCCTGGCTGAAGGCGGCGGGGCGACTGCCGGCCGAGGATTCCGTCGTGCTGGAGCGGCTGGCGAAAGGGGCGGCGGGCGCGCTGAAGATTGCCGTGCCGGTGCTGCCGCGCATTGCCAATTTCGACGATCTCGATCCGCTTCGGGCCGAGCCCGATGTCGAGCTTGTCTTCGTGCGGGCAGGCGAGCGGCTGCCCGATGATGCGGGGCTCGTCATCCTTCCCGGTTCGAAATCGACGATATCGGATCTCGCCGATCTCAGGGCCCTGGGATGGGACCGCGACCTTGCCGCCCATGTCAGGCGCGGCGGCCGGGTGATCGGCATTTGCGGTGGCTATCAGATGCTCGGCCGCACTGTACGTGATCCGCTCGGCATCGAGGGAGCGACGACAGAGATCGAAGGGCTCGGCCTGCTCGATGTCGAGACGGAGATGGCGCCGGAGAAGACGGTGCGCAACAGCAGCGCCCATTCGGCGGAATATGATGTGCCGCTGTCAGGCTATCAGATTCATCTCGGCATCACGCGAGGGGAGGATTGTGCCCGCCCGGCGGCGATCGTGGACGGATTGGCCGATGGTGCGGTTTCGGCCGACGGCCGGATCATGGGCACCTATCTGCATGGCCTCTTCGGCAGCGACGCCTACCGCACCCGGCTGCTTCAAAGCTTTGGCCTCTCAGGTGAAGGCGGTAATTATCGCGAGAGCGTCGACCGTGCGCTCGACGAGGTCGCAGGTGGCCTGGAGCAACATCTCGACCCGCACTGGCTTGCAGGGCTGCTCGGCTAGGTCGGATATGGCCTGCGTTCAGCGAAGACGCTCAGCTCTTGCCAAATTAGTTGACTGAGTCCATTAATTGTCGCTGCAACGCACCCAGTCGAGAGCGATAAAGAGCATGAGCATACTGGATGGATTCTCACTGGCGGGCCAGGTGGCGCTCGTGACCGGTGGCGGCCGCGGCCTGGGCTTCGAGATGGCACGCGCACTTGCCGAGGCCGGTGCGCACGTCATCGTCACCGGTCGCACGGCGGCGACGCTGGAAGATGCCGTAAGGATCATCCGCGCCGCTGGTGGCACGGCGCAGGCCGCCGCGTTCGACATCGCCGACCGAGAGGCCCAGCGCGGGCTGATGGCCGATATCGAAAAGACCCATGGCCGTCTCGATATCCTGATCAACAATGTCGGCGCCCGCGACAGGCGGCCGCTGGCCGAATTCGACGACGATGCCATCATCGAGCTGCTGCGCACCGATCTGGCCGCCGCGATAACGCTTTCGCGGGACGCAACCGTGCTGATGAAACGGCGCAATTACGGCCGCCTGATCGCGGTGACCTCGATCAGCGGCCATGTCGTAATGCCCGGCGACTGCGTCTATCCGGCGGCCAAGCAGGGCCTGACCGGCCTGATGCGCGCCATGGCGGTCGAATTCGGCCCGCATGGCATCACCAGCAACGCGATTGCGCCCGGCTGGTTCGCCACAGAGACGAATGCGGCGATGGCTGCAAACGAGGAATTGATGCCCTTCGTGCGCCAGCGCATCCCGGTCCAGCGCTGGGGCCGCCCGGACGAGATCGCCGGCGCGGCGCTGTTTCTTGCAAGCGGTGCCGCTTCCTTCGTCAACGGCCACGTGCTCACCGTCGACGGCGGCATGACGGTCAGGATGTGAGCGGAGATGCCTGCCTTCATTCCTGCGGCGTTTTTCATGGCTTCTCACCGGAGTGGGTGGAGGCCTGCTCGGGATGCGGTTCTTTCAGCGACGGCGGAGAGGTCCGGGCGAAGATATTGCCGAGATCGGTGAGGAAGGTCAGCAGCAGGTTGAATTCCGACTCGCTGTAGGAGTCCAGGATCGCGGAGACCGGCTCGCTCTGCTCCTCGTAGAGCCGGGTGGCGCGTGCCGAGGCCTCGGGACAGGCAACCAGGACAAGGCGGCGTTTGTCGGTCTCATCCCGTTGCCTGACGACAAAGCCGGTCGCCTCCAGCTTGTCGATCAGCCCGCTGACCGTCCCGATCTTCAATCCGACCTCGCGCGACAGGGCCGTCATCGACAGCGGTCCGAGTTTTTCCAACAGCCGGAAGCACTTGAATTCGGTGCTGGTCAAGCCCACCTGCTCGGCCACCTTCTGGTGGAACAGCCCGAGCCGGGCCGAAAACAGCTGGACCGTCGGAATGTAGCGCGCGAGGCGGTCAGTTGACTTTTTCGGCAAAACGTTTAGATCTCCGAACTAATTGTTTCGATATTCTAAGGAATCGTCAGCGTCATGTCGATACTCTCGCATGGCTGTTCGGCCCTTGTCACAGGCAGCGATCCATGAGCGCCTATTTCATTCTCGAAATCCATCCCGATATCAAAGATCAGGCGATCGATGATTATCTTGCATGCATATCGGCGGATATGACGTTCCATGGAGGCCGTGTCCGGTCTCCGGGCGGCAGGGTCCAGCCGGTCCAGGGAAACCGGCAGATGAACAGGCTTCTGATCATCGAATTCCGCACCGCCTCCATTGCCCGGGAATGGTATGAGGAGGCGAGGCAGGCAAATGAAGGTGTCGCCAGGTATCGTTCTCTCTTCGCCTGCCCCGCGGTTATCGTTGCCGGGATGGATGGTTAGAAACATTGGCCTCGCAGCCATTGCCTGAGGTCGCAGCCCGGTTCGGCATTGCCGCCCATTCGCCCTATTTCCGATTATAGAATTGCACCGGCCCATGTGGAGGTTCCGAAATTAACGATCATATTCAGTGGCTTATAGACGAGGGAATCAGGAGCGAACATATCGGTGAGCTCATTGCCGGATTGTGCGATCGGCTGATCGCGGATGGCTTTCCCATCTGGCGAGGCAGCATCGCGATGCCATCCATTCATCCCATGTATGCCGGCATCTCGGCCAATTTCGTGCGGGGCGGCGCGACCACCATCGAGAGGGCCGAATATGGCAGCGCGGCGCAGCTGAGCTTCGAGAAGACGCCGATCTATTATCTGTTGGGCCGAGGCGAAACGTTGGGGCGCTGGATCCTTGCCAAGGGGGAGGGGGTCGACGACTATCCGCAGCTTGCAGAATTCGCGCTTGGCGGCGGTACGGATCATCTGGTCAGCCTGCTGGAGTTTCCGAAGGAGGCCGCGTTGCGCGGGGTCAGCCTGTCCCTGACAAGCGACAGGCCGGGCGGATTTTCCAATGATCAGCTGACGATTATCGCAAAGCTTTTCCCGGCACTGGGGCTTGCCTGCTACCGCATCGCGGCATCGAGAACCGCCTCGGACATCCTTGCTGTCTATACAGGCGCTAAGACGAGTGCGCGCATCCTTGCGGGCGAGGTCCAGAGGGGAACGGGAGGCGCCATCAATGCCGCGATCCTGCTTGCGGACCTCAGAAACTTCACGGCGTTGACCGAAGTCTATCAACCCGGTGAGATCGCCGGGTTTCTGAACGAGCATTTCGAGCTGATCGGCCGCCATGTCGAGGAAAATTCCGGCGAGATCCTCAAGTTCATGGGCGACAGCGTATTGGCGATCTTTCCGACAGGCGGTGAAGACGGCGAGGATCCCGAGAAGGCCTGCATGGCTGCGCTCGCCTCGACCCGAAATGTTCTGGAGGCAAACGAGGCGCTCAATCGTCGGCGGATGCGCGAGGGCGGGCCTGATATCGGCGTCGACGTCGTCCTGCATCTCGGCGAGGTGTTTTACGGAAATGTCGGCGCTCGCGGCAGGCTTGATTTCACCGTGATCGGCAGGGCCGTCAACGAGGCCTCGCGGCTCGAGAAACTCTGCGGCGAACTCGGCCAGCCCCTTCTGATGTCGGAAAGCTTCGCGGCCGCCTGCGGTGTCGCCTGCGAACATCTGGGATCGTTCGAATTGCGAGGCGTTTCGAGGAGGGCGGACGTGTTCAAGCTCGCGGTACCTACTACTGCAGTGGCCTGAAATCGGAATCGATTTTCAGAAAGTTTGATGCGTAGCTCTAATGGCGGCGTGTTTCTGACTTCAGCGGCAAATGCCTCAGATCTCGCCCGAGACCTCACGGCGGCGGCGGTCGAGTTCTTCGCTGTAGCGGCGCAGCGTGTGGCTTTCGCTGAGCTGGCCGATCACCTTGCGCTCGATGAGGTTGTTGACGACGGCGAGCGCTTCGCTTTCGGTCTTGTCGAAGATCGCAGCCGCCTGTTTGGCGTTCATCTGCGGCTGCAGGAAGTCGTTTTTATACCGGATAAAATCAGTCAGCTGCTGGGCTTCGTCCTGCGCGCTGGTGGGGTTGGCGTAGATTTCCGGTACCAGCACGAGGCCGGCATATTTGTCGCCTTCTTCCACGAGGATGACGCGCTGCGTCGAGCCGATCGGGAAGGCCTGCTTGAATTCGTCCAGCGTTATTCCGGGTTTTGCCGTCTTCACGTCCGATCGCATCAGCTTGTCGACGGTCAGGTTGCGGATCCAGCCGACATCATGGGCACTGCGGATGCTTTCGCCGCGCAGATGAAAGCGCCATGTGGCGAAGGAATAGCCGAAGGTCGTGCGCACCACGAGCGAGGAGGTGATGACGGCGGCGAGCACCAAAGCGGTGATCGGAAAGTCGCCGGTGATCTCCAGCGCCAGGAAGGTCATGGTCAACGGCCCGCCGATGACGGCGACGGCCAGCGAGCTCATGCCGACGACGGCATAGATAACCGGCGTCAGGCTTGCATCGGCGAAATAAGGAGCCGAGTAGGCGAAGAGCTTGCCAAGCAGCGCACCCATGAAAAGCGAGGCGAAGAACAGGCCGCCCCTGAAACCGGAGCCGATCGAGACAGCGGAGGCCACCGATTTCAGCAGAAACAGGCCGATGAGTGCCGGGATGGTGATCTCATGGGCGAGGTTCAGATGCAGCGCGCCGTGGCCGGCGGCCAGCACCTGCGGCGAGACCAGCGCCAGGAGGCCGACGACGATGCCGCCGAGCGCCGGGCGGAAGGGCAGTGCGATGGAGCTTTTGCGCGCCAGTTCCTCGACGAAGGAGACGCCCTGCATGATGAGGATGCCGACGCCGGCGCAGACAGCGCCAAGCAGCAGCGCCGGAACGTAATCGGCCGGGGCGACCGCGCCGAAGCTGCCGACATCGATGATGAAATCGCTGCCGGAGAGCAGACGGGCGACCAGCGTAGCGACAAGAGCGGCGACGACGACAGGCGTCAGAGAGACGATCGTGTAGGTGCCGATGATGAGCTCAAAGGCATAGAAGGCGCCAGTCAGCGGCGCGTTGAAGGCGGCAGCGATGGCGCCCGCCGCACCGCAGCCGACGAGGACGCGCATGTCGGAGCGGCGCAACTGCAGCTTCAGCCCGAATTTCGAGGCGATGCCGGCGGCAAGCTGCGTATAGCCCGCTTCCAGCCCCACGGATGCGCCGAAACCATTGGAGACAAGATTCTGGATGGCGACGAGGATGCTGTCCGTCAGCGACAGGCGGCCGCCATGCAGCGCATTCGCCTCGATCGGGTCGACCATCGGTTTCTTGCGCCATTTGGCGAGAATGAAGATGAGTAGGCCGAGCAGCATGCCGCCGGCAACCGGGGCGGCCATCAGCAGGAACTTGTTGTCGATCTGCGAGGCGCTGAGCCTCGTCGTGCCGTCTATGCCGAAGATCAGCCTGTGCATCTCCTCCGAGACGTAGCTCATGGCGGTGACCGCAAGCCCCGAGGCGATACCGACGAGCGCACCGGCAAAGACCATGCCCATTTCGCTATGTCGGACGAGCGCGCGCATGCGTCCCGGATCGAGGACTGTGCCAAGAGGGCCGAGGCGGCGGATATCCATTCGGGAGAGCATCATGGGGAAACTAGGCAGCAGGAGTGCAGGTCAAGGGCGGGGCCGGCATCCGCATGAGCGGCAATTGCGGCGAAATACCGGCCGGGCCGTAAAGTTTTTGTGACGTAAGCCTTTGATTAAAGACGATAATATCTGTAGTCTAAGTCGAGATGAGGGCTGTATGCACCCAGTGCGCCAATTGACATGGCGGGGGCGGGGGCCTAACCATGAATAGACATAATGGATGGTTCCGGATCGGCGTTACGCCTTCCGGATGAAAAGGGAATGTGACGGGGCGGACCCAAACCGGGCGCTTTCATCACAGCCGACCCCGCGACTGTAGAGCAGTCAGGGTCTTCCATCCGGCATTTCGACTGCTGCGTCGGCAGCCTGCGTGGTGCAGGCGGGCAAGGTGGGACAGGTGCCGGAAAAGCCACTGGAAATGCATCGTGATCAGCCGGGGCAGGACGCCTCCAATTCTACGAATCGTCCGCCTTTTCACGAGATGCAGCCGGGAAGGCGAGGCAGATCCGCTGGCACGATCAGGGGCGACCGCAAACGGTCGCCCCGGTCGCCGCCGACAACTGCGAGCCAGGAGACCTGCCATCCGTGCCGGGCATAATGCCCATTCTGGGTATTCACCCGCTGCCAGCACGGAGGTTGTCTTGGCTGAAGGATATGATTCAGCGCTGCCTCTGGTGGTGCGGTGGGGTTTCCCCTTCTCCTCCGCGGGGAGAAGGTGGCCCGAAGGGTCGGATGAGGGGCCCGCAGGGTACTCCTGTCATTTGACGCTTTGCTTGTGTTCGGCGCTTTCTGCGAGGGTCGTCCGAGCATGACCGCCACCTTCATCCTCGGCGGCGCCCGCTCCGGCAAATCCCGCTTTGCCGAAAACCTCGTGACAGCCAGCGGCCTCGACCGCCACTACATCGCCACCGGCCGCGCCTGGGACGACGAAATGCGGGCGCGCATCGACCAGCACAAAGCCGACCGCGGCCCCACCTGGACCACGCATGAGGAGCCGCTGGATCTGACCGAACGCCTTGCCGCCATCGACGGCGAGGGTAGGGCGATCCTGGTCGACTGCCTGACGCTCTGGCTTACCAACCTGATGATGGACGAGCGCGATATCGCCGCCCAGTCTGCCGCCCTTGCCACCTGGCTCCCTACGGCAAAGGCGCGGCTCGTCATCGTTTCCAATGAAGTCGGTCTCGGTATCGTGCCCGAGAATCGCATGGCGCGGGAGTTCCGCGACCATGCCGGCCGGCTGCACCAAATGATCGCGGCGTCAGCCGCGGACGTCTATTTTATCGCGGCAGGCCTGCCGCTGAAAATGAAGGGTTAGTTCCATGCAGCAGAAAATCCCCGCAACCGTCATCACCGGCTTCCTCGGCGCCGGCAAGACGACCATGATCCGCAACCTGCTCACCAATGCCGGCGGCAAGAAGATTGCGCTCATCATCAACGAGTTCGGCGATCTCGGCGTCGATGGTGATGTGCTGAAGGGCTGCGGGGCGGAGAACTGCACCGAGGACGATATCATTGAACTCACCAATGGCTGCATCTGCTGCACGGTGGCCGACGATTTCATTCCGACCATGACGAAGCTTCTGGAGCGCGAGCAGCGCCCTGATCATATCGTCATCGAGACCTCGGGTCTTGCTTTGCCGCAGCCGCTGGTAGCCGCTTTCAACTGGCCGGATATTCGCAGCGAAGTCACCGTTGACGGCGTCATCACCGTGGTTGATAGCGCGGCCGTCGCCGCCGGGCGGTTTGCTGACGACCACGACGCCGTGGATGCGCGCCGCGTCGAGGATGAATCGCTTGACCACGAAAGCCCGATCGAGGAACTTTTCGAGGATCAGCTGACCTGCGCCGACCTGATCGTGCTCAACAAGACCGATCTCATCGACGCCGAAGGTCTTTCCCGCGTGAAGAGCGAAGTTGCTTCGCGCCTCGCCCGCAAGCCTGTCATGATCGAAGCGAAGAACGGCGAAGTGCCCGTAAGCGTGCTGCTCGGCCTCGGCATCGGCACCGAAGGCGATGTGATCAACCGCAAGTCCCATCACGAGCTGGAGCATGAGGACGGTACGCCGCACGATCACGACGAATTCGACAGTTTCGTCGTCGAGCTCGGCGCGATTGCGGATGCGGCAGGCTTTACCGAGAAGCTGAAGGGCATCATCGCCGAGCATGACGTGCTGCGCCTCAAGGGCTTCATCGATGTCTCCGGCAAGCCGATGCGCTTGCAGCTGCAGGCCGTGGGTGCCCGCATCGACCAGTATTTCGACCGCGCCTGGGCGCCGGGTGAAGCACGCAGCACGCGCCTCGTCGTCATCGGCCTGCACGAGATGGATCAGGACGCGGTGCGCAAGGCGATCGCGGCGCTGGTCTAAGGAGTTTCGATGCATCTGCTTCTGGCTCAACAGGGAACGATCAGCGACGGGGACGAGGCCATCGACCTCGGCCAGTCGCCGGGCGATATCCTGTTCCTCTCTGCCGCCGACACCGAGCTTGCGGCAATCGCCGCGGCTCATGGCGGCGGAGCGACGGGGCATTCGCTGAGGCTTGCGAGCCTGATGAGCCTGAAGCATCCGATGTCGGTCGATACCTATATCGAGCGCACGGCGCGGCATGCGAAGCTGATCATCGTGCGGGCGCTCGGGGGGGCGAGCTATTTCCATTATGCGCTGGAGGCACTGCATGCGGTCGCCGCCCGCGACGGGGCGCTGATTGCGGTGCTGCCGGGGGATGCGCGGCCGGATGCGGGGCTGACGCCGTTTTCGAATGTGGTGCTCGATGATCTCAACGCGCTCTGGGGGTATCTGATTGAGGGCGGTGACGCCAATGCGCGGGGCTTTCTTGCCTATGCGGCGGCGATGCTCTCGAAGGCGGAGAAGCCGGCGCCGGCTGCGCCGCTGATGAAGGCGGGGATCTGGTGGCCGGGGCGGGGGCTTGTCGGGGTTGAGGAGTGGAAGGCGCTTGTCTCCGCGCTCTCAACGGCAGACGAAAGCATTGCGCATTCGACGCAAGAGGTGGAAATCGAACCCTCGTTTCATCCCACCGTCCGCCCGACTGTCGCCATCGCCTTCTACCGCGCCCTTGTCCAGAGCGGCGAAACCAGACCCGTCGAAGCCTTGATCGAGGCTCTGCAGGCGAAAGGCCTGCGCCCGCTGCCGGTCTTCGCCTACAGCCTCAAGGATCCCGTTTCCAAGGGCATCCTCGAATCCATTTTCGCTGAACTGAAACCAGACGTCGTCATCAACACGACCGGCTTTGCCGTCTCCGCACCCGGCGCAGATCGCGAACCGACGGTGCTGGAGGCCAATGAGGCGATCGTGCTGCAGGCGATCTTTTCCGCTTCGTCGCGGGAAGCCTGGGCTGCTTCCTCGCAAGGCTTGTCGGCGCGTGATCTCGGCATGAATGTCGCGTTGCCGGAGGTGGACGGCCGGGTACTGTCGCGCGCCGTCTCCTTCAAATCGGCGGCGCGCTACGATGCTGCGGTCGAGGCCAATATCGTTTCAAGCGAGCCGGATGCCGGGCGCATGCGCTATGTCGCTGCGCTTGCGGCGAACTGGGCGCGGCTGCGGCAGATGCCTGTGGAGGGACGGCGGGTCGCGCTCGTCATGGCGAACTATCCGAACCGCGACGGACGGCTCGGCAATGGCGTCGGCCTCGATACGCCAGCCGGCACGATCGAAGTCATGCGGACGATGAAGAAGGCCGGTTATCCGGTCGCCGATATTCCTGATGACGGCGATGCGTTGATACGGCATCTGATGCAGGGGCCGACCAATTCCGGCTTCGATGGCAAGGTCGTGCGCGAAACGATTTCCCTGAGTCGATACAATGATTTCCTGGAATCTCTTCCCGCTCAGATTCAAGATGAAGTCAGCGCGCGCTGGGGTTTGCCGGAGAGCGATCCCTATGTCCGCGATGGCGCTTTCGCCCTGCCTTTTGCGCGGTTCGGCGACTTACTGATCGGTATCCAGCCGGCGCGCGGCTATAATATCGATCCGAAGGAAAGCTATCACTCGCCCGATCTCGTGCCGCCGCACGGCTATCTCGCTTTCTACGCTTTCCTGCGCGAGGAATTCGGCGCGCAGGAAAGCGTAGAAA
>UEIF01000021.1 GCA_900468805.1 Hyphomicrobiales bacterium
GAGATCTCAACAGCTCATTCTGGCACATGTCGATGCCGTTCAGGGGCCGTCCCCTCCAACATCAAGGCGTCCCAGTTGATAGGGATTGATGATGACCAATTGCCTCCAAGAGCCGAGGTGACCGATCGGTTCTTTGAGTGTCACGCACTGCAGCGAGGAAAAAACTTGATAAAAAGTGCCGTTCTTGATGCGCCCTCCTGGGAAGTACGGAAATTTAGTCACTCGGCCTCTCGATAAACTGCGCGCGCGAGGGTGAGGGCTCGAAACCGTCCGAAAAGTATTGTGTTTCGCGGACGACAAGTCCCTTCTGGAGTTCCATAATGCTGACGACGTAAGACGCCCTGCCGTCATAGAAGAGCGTATATTCCGTTACCCAGAGCGTGCGGGCGCCTGAGATTCGCCGAACAGCAAACCGTTTTGTGTTCGGTTATGCGACCCGACTCGATTCAATGTTCGACCGACCACGAATACGCTCGCCCGATTGTGGGTAATCCAGCACGGCATCTTCATCGTAAATCTCGTGTTCGGTGACAAAGTCACCCGCGTCCGACGCTTTCCAATGCAGCTCCAGGGCTTCTTTTATGAGTTGTTCTTCCATCTAGCTCCTCCCGAGAGCCCGCGCTTGTAGTCTTGGTAAGCTCCCATTCATTCTGTCGCTTGATGGTCGCTTCACCGGCTGAGACAGAGTTCGCGGTAGTGTTCCACCAACCGTACCAGGTCGAAGGCCCTGTTCAGTCCGCTGGGATTTGGCAAGACCCAGACTGAGGCTCCAGCAAAAAGATCTGGCTGCCTGCCCCAATTGATCGACGCGTCGTTATTGATCGCTGCATATGCCGCCTTTCCCAGGAAGGCGAGTGTAGCAGGCGCAAATGTCCTTATCTTGTTTTCGAGGGCGGGAGCAGCACTGAGATAATCGTGCCTTTTGAGCTCACCTGCACTTTTCGTTGGCCTTGCCACAGCGGAAGTCAGGCCCAGGCCATAAGCCAGAAGTTCCCGCTCTTCGTTTGCTGCCAATTGGCGTGGCGTAAAACCGGCAAGATGGAGAACCGGCCAGAAGCGGTTGCCCCGGTGGGAAAAATTGTGCCCGTCACGCGCAGCGGAAAGCGCGGGATTTAGCCCACAGAAGATGACGGATAACCCCGGCGCGAGGATCTCTGGTGGTCCAATCACTTCCGCCGCGTCGACGGAAACAGCTTTGCCAAAACCTGCAATGGATGGCATTCCCGGGCCTCCTAGCCTGACGCATATCCCTCGGCTGCACTATACCGAAAGCTGCTTTTGACCAAGTTGCGTATCTGCGCCGCCATGGTTTCCCAAAACAGTGGCTATGCCGCTGCGATGATGACTATAGTAGCAATCACGCTCGCGCGCCCGCAATCTGGCGCATCACGGGGGAGATCCCATCCTCCCGATCCAACTCGCGGGTGAGAAGCCGAAGCCAACTATAGCCGACCCATATCGAAACCTTGTCACCGACTTCTTCGGCACGGATCTCGCCGCGAGAGGCCGCGTCCATCATGATCTTCTTCACATCGGCAGTGCGCTCGGGCAGAAACCGGTCACGTAGGGCACTCAAAGCCTCCGCGGTACCCTGTGCCTCGGCAATCAGGCCGCGCAAAGCGGCTCCGGCGGGCTGTGACGCCCAAAACCGCCATAGGCTCGTGGTGTATTGCACCAGATCCTCGACGAGGTTTCCCGTGTCAGGGATCATGACGAAAGTCGAGCGTTCCGTCGCATAGATCGCGAGAAACAGATCCGCTTTCGTCGGGTACCACCGATAAATCGTCGTTTTTCCTGCTCCGGCACGGCGTGCCACTTCATCGACGGAAAACCCGGCGTAGCCTTTCTCCGCAATAAGCTCCTTGGCTGCCGCCAGTACGGCGGCTTCGGCTTCCGGACTGCGACGAGACCCCACCGAGGTCCGCTTCTTTTGAGGGGCAGAGTGCTTTATCATCATGTTGAATGGCCTAGCTTGACTCGCGGGGGTCGATCAACACCGGGAATGCGAATATCCGCCTACCGGATATCTACCGGACTTGAGGTATGAAGCCGGGTACACCGGTCTCCACCACGCTGTTGAAGCGGATGTTGGTCTTGATCCCGTCTCGCATCTCGCGCATTGCATCTTCAGGCAGAGCCGAGATGTCAAAGTTCTCTTCAATTCGATGTGGCGTCTTTGAAGTTGTCAGAAACGCGGTGCCTCGCTGCACCGCCCAGGCCAGCGCAGCCTGTGCCGGTGTCTTGCCGACACGCGCCGCGATGGCTTTGATGACGGGATCGTCCAGCAGGTTGGGTTCCATGTTGTGACCCAGGGGCGCAAAGGCAAGCAGGACTACTCCATGCTCCTGGCAGAATTCCAGCATTTCCCATTCCGGCAGATAGGGGTGCGATTCGACCTGGACGACGGCGGGCTTGATCCGTGCGACTGCAACGATTTCCCGTAGCGTTTTCAGCGTCACATCCGATAGCCCGATCGACTTGCAGCGGCCACTGTCAACGAGACCTTCCAGCGCGCGCCATGTCTCGATCAGCGTTACGCCGGAATCGTAAATGACCTGGCCGTGCTCGTCTCTCGGGTCCTGGTCATCGCCAGCTTGAAAGGCGAAAGGGGTGTGAATGAGATAGCAATCGATGTAGTCGACCTGCAATCGGCGGCAGCTCGCCTCGAAGGCGGGTTTCACCCGTGCCGGACGGTGATTGGTGTTCCACAGCTTGGTCGTGATGAAGAGGTCTTTTCGTTGAACGATGCCTGCGGCGAACGCTTCCTGCAGCGCTTCTCCGACAACCTGTTCGTTGCGATACCTTTCCGCGCAATCGAAATGCCGAAACCCGACCTTCAGAGCCGTCAGAACGGCCTGTTTTGCCGCGACGGGATCAGGGATTAGTGTCCCAAATCCCACAGCCGGAATGGCGGTATCTCCGCTGGAAAGACCAATTGTCCGGTGGCGAAATAAGTCGGAGTTTGTCATTTTCTATCTCCCATCTTCGAGTTCGAGGCGGTGAAACACTTTGGACAGTTCGATGTCGAGCTGGTCTGGGTAGCTGAGGTCACGAGGACAGAGTCTGGGTGGTGAGCGGATGCGCTGGCGACTTGGTCATCAGCGAGACGACCAGCAACCCCAGGATGGCGGCCAGAAACGTACACCAAAAGCCATCGATGTAAGCCTGGACGTTCGCTTCTCGCTGCACGATACCAGCCAGCAAGCCAATGCCCAACTTCGCATCGCTTGCCTGTGTGCCAGAAGATCCCGATCCGTGGCCTAACACAAGCGACATCGAACCCAGTCCGCGCGTCGGGCTCGTGACGTGGAGCCCGATGAGATAGGAGTGCAACTGCTCGCGCTGGCGTATCCAAGTCGCCATGATCGCTCCCACCGTCTCCGAACACATCAGCCGAACGACCTGCACGTAGGCGGTGAGGGCGATGACGCGCGCCGGATTGACGTTGCTGAGCAAGGTGGCAACGGCGGCAAGGAAGACGATCTCTTCGCCAAATGTCTGCAGAATGCCGATGAGCTTGAACTCCGGCAGAGACCACTGGCTGGTCAACTGCGTTCCGAGCCAGGCGGACAGAGCAAAACAGCAAAACCCTATTATCAATGCAAAGCGCTGTTTGACTATCCGCACCAGTGCCACCGCCGTGACCGTCGCGCCGGCAAGCAGCAGGATCGCGCAAGGGCCTGAGAAGTCACCGATCTGTTCCGGGCGCAAATGCGCGACAGTTACCAGAAAGTTTGGCTTCAGCAGCGAACTTCCGAGGCTGGCGGTCATAAAACAGAAGATGGCAACAAAACCGAGAGCTATGTTTCTCGACAACAGGACGGAAACATGCGCCCAGGGATTTGCGACGCGGGACTCGTGCCACAGAAAGACGCCGGCGAGAAAAGCGGCCGCGCCGAGCATAGCGATAATGTAGCCGGATTGAAACCAATCCAGCCGGTTCCCCTGATCGAGCCCGAAGTAGAGCGTCGTTAGTGAAACGCCGAAGATCATCATGCCGCCCCAGTCGCCCCGTTTGAGAAGCGTTCGATCGATTTCGACTGGTTTTGCACCAAACCAGAACAGCATGCCGATCATAGGCGCAACGATTGCACCCTGCCAATATATCCATTGCCAGCCTATGCTCTGAGCGTAGCTCCCTGCCGTGTAGAGGCCGAGGTTCTGCGAGAACGGGATCCGAATGACGTAGAACGCAAGTGCTACGATCCAGTACCTGCGATCGAGGTTTCGAAACGCCGTCATCATGGTCGCACCGACAAACATTCCCATCATCGCGGCCCTGATCGCATGCAGCGAAATGAGTACCTCGAAGCTCTGACAATAGGGGATGAGAATGGATGCGGTGGAGTAAACGACAGTCGGTCCAGCCAACACCCTTCTTACCCCGAAGACGGCGATCATCCACCCTACGCACGGAGCAACAAGAACCTGCGGAGCCGTGGCGAAGGTCCCAAGCCAGGAACCCTCGTCGGAACTCAGGCCAAATGCGCCTCGCAGATCCGCAAGCCCGATGCCGAACATACGAAGGTCAAGAGCGGTCAAAATCGATGCCATTAACACGGCGATCGCAACAAACCCCTGTCGGGCGAGATCCTGTCGGGACGAGACATTCTCAGCCATGACTTTCTCCTTCCCCTGTGGCGATCCGGGTTACGACCGACATGCCAGGACGGAGGCGATCATAGTTTGCCTGGTGAGGATCGAGTTCGATGCGTACCGTCAGACGTTGAGCGACCTTGGTAAAATTCCCGGTGGCATTGTCCGCCGGAAGCAGTGCGAAGGTCGATCCGCTCGCCGGCGAGATTTTGGAGACCGTCCCGTGAAGGTTCTCTCCAGGCAGCATATCGACCGATATATCGACATCCTGCCCCTCCCGAACCCGAGCCAGTTGATTTTCCTTGTAGTTGGCCAGAACGTAGACTTGCGGCAGCGGCACGACGGAGATCAGGCTCGTTCCAGCTGTGACATACGCGCCGAGCTGGACATTGCGTTTTGCAACGACTCCATCAAAGGGCGCGCGGATCTCCGTATAGCCCAACTCCAGTTCGTTCGCGGCCACTTCTGCAGCGGCTAAATCGACATCCGCAATCAAGGCTTCTCGTTGCTTGGCAAGCACATCAAGCTGGGCTCTCTGCGCGTTCACCACCGCTCCGTTCATCTTCGTATTGGCGAGAGCACGCTCATGAGCTGCAGTTGCCTTCTCCAGCGTCTGAATTGAACTTGCGCGAATATCGCCAGTCAGTTTCAGCTGACGTTCCATCTCCTTGCTTGTCTGAACCTCGTCGGCAGCAGACGCTTGTTGCTGCGCGACTGCAACATCGACTTGCGCGAGCTGAAACGCACGTTGGCTATCATTGTTTTGGAGGTGTGCACGCGCCGCAGCGAGCTTGGCCTTCGATGAAAGCAGTGCGATTTCATATCGCGCACGATCAATCGAGAACAGAAGGTCTCCGGCCTTGACGTGAGCATAGTCGCCAACCGCGATCGCCTGCACTGCGCCGCTTACGCGAGTACTTATCGCAGACACGTCGGCAATTATAGCGGCGTCATCTGTTGATTGAACGGCCCGGTTCGCGACCCAAGAGTCCCAGTTTGCTCCGGCAGCAACAATCGCAGTCAGTGCGATGAGGATCGCAGTGCCAGGTACGATCAACGATCTGATCGGCGAATGAACAGGAGCCACGGTATTTTCCGGGGCGCCGGAGATTAACGCTCTCACATTGCCGGACCGTGCGAGTTGTGTGCCCGGGTGGTTTTCATTCAAGACGGCCATGTTCTTCACCGTTGCTTTCAATCTTAAAAAAACAGTAGGTGCATTTTATATGGACGATACGTATCGTTTCGTCAAGTTTGGTAAAAAGTGGATCGGAAATTTTTGGCGACGACGCGAGCGTTTGTGGCTCGGGCGTCATTCCCGTCAGACCAGCCGTCGATAAGATGGCAAAGAGAAATCGGGAGCCCACAGGCGCAAGTTTCACGTCAAAGCATAGGACGAAGCTGGCAGGGCGCCAGTAAGGCAGGCCTTTTCAAGGCCCCAAATCTACAAGTCTCCATGCCATAAGGCCCCGCAACCAATCTTCCATATCGAGCTAACAAACAAAAAGCCCGCATGGTCAAAACCTGCGGGCCTTTCGACGTTCTAGCGCAGGGCAAAACAAGCCCCACCGACAAGGCGCAAGCCGACGAAGCGGGACAGATGCTTGCCACCGACGCAAGGAGCGGGCAAAAGATCGATCTGCCGTAAAAACAGGCGACCAAACTAAAAGCCTAACCGAGCAGGCCATCCCCAAGAAACCAAAGCTCAACAAGTGACGTTCGGGCCGCCGCATCGCGGGCTTATTACTGTCGCGGGAGGCAACCACGCCATCGTCTGAGCTACCGCAGCCTGCCAGACGCCAAAATTTATCTGATCCTCGAAAAACTGTAGCTGGGCGGAATAAATCGCCAGCTCCGTTGTCTACGTCCATGAAACCGCTCTGCATAACAAGGAGCCCGCATGAACGTCTTTCCTCGAAAAACATCCCTTCCCCTGGCGGCATCGATCTTGGTGATCCTGTCCGTTTTCGCGTTTGCGGGCGATTCAGTATCGCATGAACACACTACCTCCCCGGTTACCGACGAGATGCCGTTCCTGGCGGAAAACGATGCAGCGATGGCGAGCATGATGAACGACATGGCGGTCAAGCCAACAGGCGACGTCAGCAGGGATTTCGTCGAGATGATGATCCCTCATCATCAGGGCGCGATCGATATGGCGCAGACCTATCTGCGTTATGGCAGCAATGAGCAGCTCAAGCGCATAGCCCAGGAAATCATCGTCGATCAGCAGCAGGAAATCGCCGCGATGCGACTGGCTCTCGGCGATCCTCTTCCGCCTTCGGAGCCGGCACCGACACAAGTTTCCCCGCAGAACCCCCGCTCTTCTGGAGCCGGCATGTCGATGATGCCGGCTATGGATCCGAACATGAAAATGGGCAATTGAAAGGACCCCGTTATGAAGTCTAGCCTTCTCGCCCTCAGCCTTTTCGCCGGCACGATGCTGGCGCCATCAGCGAGCTTTGCCGGACAGGCGCCGAGTGCGGCCTCCGATCCGGATATCCCGATCAGCGGCAGGGATCGCGTCTATGCGGCCGAACAATTCTCCAATACGGTTTCAGTCACCGATCCATCCACCAATAAGTTGCTCGGCGTTATCCGTCTCGGCGATCCGCAGCCGGGCAATTTGAGTCCGCTCTACCGGGGACAGGTCCTGGTCCACGGCATGGGCTTTTCGCCCGATCACAAGACATTGGCTGTCGTTTCGATCGGCTCGAATTCGGTGACGTTCATCGATACGGCGACCAACGCCGTGAAGCACACCACCTATGTGGGCCGCTCGCCGCATGAGGCATTTTTTACGCCCGATGGCAACGAAGTCTGGGTCACCGTTCGCGGAGAGGATTACATTTCGGTCATCGACGCGCATACCTACAGGGAGAAGCTGCAGATCAAGGTGCCGGCCGGACCGGGCATGCAGATATTCTCGCCGGATGGAAGATACGGCTATATCTGTTCCTCGTTCAATCCGGAGACCATCGTCGTTTCCGTCGCCGATCATCAGATCGTTGGCCACATCAAGCAGGAAAGCCCCTTTTGCCCCAACATTGCGGCGACGCCTGATGGCAAGCAGGTTTGGTTCACTCTGAAGGATATCGGCAAAACGCAGGTCTTCGACGCTGACGCGCCTTTTGATCTCATCAAGACGATCGATACCGGGCCGATCACCAATCACGTCAACATCGTTCACAACACCAATGGCGACTTTGCCTACATCACCGTTGGTGGCCTCAACCAGGTGAAGGTCTACCGGACGGATAATTTCGAACAGGTCGCGACGATCCCGGTCGGTAATCTTCCGCACGGTGTGTGGCCATCAGGCGATGGCACGCGCGTCTATGTAGGCCTCGAAAACGCCGACGCGCTCGCAGTGATCGACACGCTGACGAACAAGGTGATTGCCACGATACCGATCGGCCAGGCGCCACAGGCCGTCAACTATGTCCCAGACGCAGTCCCTGAGGGCGACGGCATGCAGAACCTCCAGCCGCTCGGTATTGCCGGCCAGGTGGCGCATCTTGCCCTGCAGGCGCCCAAGTCAAAGCAGGATGGCATTGCTCCAACCAGTGTCTCTCTTTTCGATCAAGGCCTGTCGCAGGTGTTGCAGGCGTCCGTGACGGGTCTGGAACCAAAGAAGCCCTACATTCTTGCGCTCTCCACGCGGGCCGACGGTACGGGTGATCTTCAGCCTCTGGCTTCCTTCATGACGAATCCGGCCGGCTCGGCCATCGTCAACGCGGTCGGCCCCATCCGACAAATCATCCAGAGCAGCGAGAAGGCTGAGCGCCGCTATCTCGTTGTCGCTGCGGCAGGGGATAAAGGGCCGGGTGACGTCGTCCAGATCCAAGCGAAGTAAATCCGTTCAGCCCGCCGGCTGTGATAGGGTGGCGGGCGGAAGCTTCTGAAGGTAAGCCTCTCATGAGTGACATTCTGCAGCTCGTCGAACCAATGATACCGGCACTCCGCCGCTATGCCCGTGGACTGCTGCGGGATGCGACGGCAGCCGACGATCTCGTCCAGGATTGCCTGGAGCGGGTTATTGCCCATTGGCATTATCGCAGAAACGACGATCCGCGCACCTGGGTGTTCGCCATCCTTCACAATCTGGCGGTCAACCGGTTGAAACAGACCGCACGCCGTGGCGAACATCTGCCCTTTGAAAAGGTGGACGAAAGCGCCTTTGCCCGGCAACCGACACAGGAAGACAATCTGATACGTCGCGATGTAATTCAGGCGCTGGAGCAGCTTCCCGAGGAGCAGCGAAGCGTTCTGCTGCTGGTGTCGGTCGAGGATCTGTCCTATTCGCAAGCAGCGGAAGTCCTGTCCATTCCGATTGGCACCGTCATGTCGCGCCTGTCGCGGGCGCGTGAGCGGCTGCGTCAGATATTGGAGAACCCGGGGCAGACAGTGCAGGGGCCATACGCCCATCTTCGGAGAGTAAAATGAGCGTAAAACCAATAACCGAGGATGATCTTCACGGCTTTGTGGACGGCGCGCTCGACGAGGTGCGTGAAGTCGAGGTTGCTGTCTACCTTGAAACCCATCCCGAAATCGCTGCGCGAATCGACAGCTACGGCAGGCAACGGCTGGATCTGCGGGCCGGGCTCAACCCCGTGGCGGAAGAACCGGTTCCAAGCCGACTGAACCTGAGCCACCTGGTGGATATGCGTAAGCAAAGCCGGCTACCCTTCTGGCGCATGACGGCCGCCGCCGTCGTTCTTGTCATTGCTGGGGGTTCGGGCGGCTGGATGCTGCATGGCATGTACAGGCAATCGAGCGAGGGCATGGTGGCGTTGGCCGATGAAGCAGCCGACAGCTTTGATACTTATGCGTCCGACAGGACGAGGCCGGTCGAGCTTCGCGCCGACAAGATGGTCGAGCTTGTTGACTGGGCGACCGAGCGAATGGGCCGTAAGCCGGTGCTGCCGGATCTTTCCAAGTCGGGCTATCGTCTGATGGGCGGCAGGATGATCGCGACGTCTCATGGCGCCGGGTTGATGCTGATGTATGATGATGACCGGGGAACGCGTCTCGTTATGCTGACGCGGCCAATGCTCGCCGATCAGAACAAACCCATGGCGCCGCATGCGCAGGGCAATGTTGAGGGCTGGAGCTGGGCGTCCGGCGGCATGGGTTACAGCCTGGTCGGCGTCCTGCCGGCCGATACCTTGCATCCTCTCGCCGATGATATCAGGCACCAGACCGAAACCGGTGTCTGAACTTTGTCATGCCGAAAGCATGTTGCGCAAAGTGTGCAGGGTCTTGCGGTAACAACATGCATATTTAGTGCATGCGGGGACGGCGTTTCTCGCCGCCGCGCCTTCCAGGCAACCCCATCATGCCTTGAGGGATCTGTTCATCGGCAGCCAATGCCGCATTATGCTGGCGTAGACGCTCAAGCGCCACGGAAGCAAGCTCGGTATAGGGAATAGTAGCCGGATCGTCGGTATGGATATCCTGGATCGCTGCAAGGACCGTCTCGGCTTGCGCAAGGCGGCGTGTTGCAATGAGGGCGATGCCTTCCTTGTAGCGGGCCTGCACCACATGGGGCGCCTGCTCGCCGATGCGACGGAAGGTTACGGCTGCATCCTCATAGAGTTTCAGCGCCAGTTGCGTATCTCCAAGGCGAAGCGCAATCGGCAGTGGCTCGGCGGTGCGCTCCAGCAGCGACTGATAGGCGGCAAGGGCTTCGGTCAGCTTTCCCCGATCGAAGAGCAGGTTGGCAAGGCCAAATTCGGCACCGACATGGCCCGGCGAGGATTGCAGAACCTGGGCGAAGACGATCTCGGCTTTTCCCTTCTCCCCCTTTCGATACATTTCGAGTGCTTGCTCGTAGACATAGTTGACGCTGCGCGGATGCAGAACGCCGCCGAGATTGCGCCCATCGCGGGTCCTGAAGAGCGTATAGCTGATCCGTCGCTCGTCAGCGCCGAAGGCATATTTGTAAGGTTCGTTTCCGCGCAGGAAATCATAGAATCGGAAGCCGCCTTCGATCGCACGGCGGATGCAATATCCATGCAGCACGAGACCGGGAGACGGCGTTTTCCAGTTCTCGTCACGACCGGTGATATAGAAAAGGATCGTCTTTTTCGGGCGGTCGATGATATTGGCGAGCGCGCCGAGCGGCTGCTCGCCGAACCAGAAGACCGGAACGTCGAGTGTGCCGTTCTTGAAGCAGTCCATCAGCATTTCGCGGGTAGAATTGATGAGCCGCTCCGTCCGTTCCGGCCCTTTGCGCTCCGTCCATCGCATGCGCCAGAAATCAAAGAGAATGGTGAGGTCGCGGTCAATGGTCTCGGGCGTTGCCATCGTGATCCGGTAGCCTTCGTCACCGTCGAGCTTGCGCAGGAAGCGGCGCAGCTTCTGGCGCGTCTGGCTGCTCATCTTCTGCTCCAGATAGTCGTCCCAACTTGCAGGCAGAATGACCACCGGGCAGATCGTATTGTCGATATTATCATGGCCAGTTGGGACGTTGTCACGGAACATGACGAGCGGCCCCTGGAGTGCAAGGATCATCTTCTCGCGCCGTTCCGGTGGCCCGCTGAAATGCTCCAGCCGGAGATGCGTCCAGTTCTGCTGTTTGAGGTAGGCGGCAAAGCCGTCGATAGCTTTTTGTTCGTAGCCGGGCATGACGATGAGGCCGGTATAGTCGGCCGAATAATTTCCGCCCATGACGATTTCATCGTAGAAAAGCCCGCTCTGCTCATCGAGTTTCGTGAGCAATCTCAGCGGCAAAAAGGCGACATAGGGAGCATCCGGCTGCCGCTCGCGCAGCGCCAGGACGAACCAACGGCCGCGATGCCCAAGAAAGTCTCTAAGCCATGTCCAGGAGAGGAAATGTTGGGCATCCGGATCGTCCCGATAGACCTGATCCCAGGTGTCGCGAACGGCCTCGTAGCCGGCTACGGTATCAATGATATCGATGCGCATGCCCCCTCCCAATACTCCGTACGCAATTCGGGATATTTCAGTCTAATGGGAAATATCGATCTTCAAATAAACCGTCCGGGTGATTCATCGGCGCGAAATGGGATTAGTCCGCAGCCGCGCTTTCGGCCTGCAATGCTAGAGTGCCACAATCCGCGGGCTCGCATGGATGAAAGCCCAGAGCGCCTTGCTGATATTGACGATCTCGCCGATCGATTTATCCAGAAGCTCCATTTCCCGGTCATCCATCTGTTCGATCTTGCCGTAGCGAATTTCCTTGTCGTCCTCGACAAGCCGCATGAGCTGCGTGCTGGAGATCTCGCCCTTCTCGTCGAAGGAATAGATGCAGTGATTGTATTTGTTGCGCATCTTCGATTCCTTCTTCAGGCGCGACATGGCCGAGAGAACCGCCTTGCGGTCCGCAGCAGGCGTCGAAGTGAGCTTTGCGAGACGCTCGACGAGATCTATGCGCGCGCGCGTCGTATTAAGCGTCAGGAAGACCACGATCGCCGCCTCCTTCTCCACCTTGAGAAGATGGGCGATAATATAGATCAGCAGGCTTTCCGTATTCGTCCAGACATAGTTTAACCGGCCAACACTCAATAAGACATCAGACATGGCCGGCATGCTGGACTCCTCCGCTTCAACGCTAACGATACATGGACTATATCAGATCATTCCGTCAGCGCGTCGCGATTTCCTGCGCTCAGCGCTCCTTGAACGCACGCGACATGCTGTCGGCGATCGGCTTGCTCAGATATTCGAAGAAGGTGCGCTCCGAACTCTGGATCAGCACTTCAGCAGGCATGCCGGGAACCGGATGGAAGTTGTGAACGCGGGCAATTTCCGAGTCCGGGATCTGTACGCGCACGATGTATACGTCCTTCACGGACAAGCCGGCATTTTCCTCGATGGAGTCGGCCGAAACATAGAAGACCTTGCCTTCCAGCACCGGCGTGGTGCGCCTGTTGAGGGCGGTCAGGCGGATTGCCGCCGTCTGCCCCTCATGAAGCTGATCGATGGAGGTACGCAATACCTGCGCCTCCAGGATCAGCGGCACATGGGCCGGCAGGATTTCCATGATCGGTTTTCCTGTGGTGATGACGCCGCCGGCGGTGTGATAGTAGGAGCGCACAACGGTACCTGTCACCGGCGAACGGATGACTGTGCGCTCCAGAACGCCGGCAGCTTCGTGCATCTGTTGACGTACGCTGTCGAGGTCGGATTCGGCGGTTTCCAGTGCATCGAGCGCCGCCTGCTTGTTGGAATTGACGGCGATGACAGCTTCCTGGCGGAACTTGGCTATTTCCGCCTCGCTCTCGTTCAGTTCGCCGTTCAGTCGTGAAATATCGCCCATCGCGTCGGCAATGGCGCGCTCGATGGCCAGAAGGTCGGTCCTGCGCATGTAGCCGACCTTGACCAGCCGTGCCTTGGAATCTCGCTCATCCGTAAGCAGTGCCAGTTGCCGTTCGAAGGACTCGCGCTGGCCCTTGTAACCTTCGAAGCGGTATTCCAGCGATTTGATGTTCTTCTCGATGAGGTTGAGCTGCTCCTCGAGCTTGACCTGCTTGCTGTGGAAGACGACGTTCTGGCTCTGGATGATGGCGTTGATGTCGGGGTCGCTCGCCTCTGCCATGACGATGTCAGGAAGCTTGAACTCGCGCGATCCCTGTGCTTCGGCCCTGAGGCGTCCGACGACTGCCTCCAGGCGCAGCCGCCTCAGCGTCAGCATTCGCTCGTTGGTCAAGGCGGCTGTTTGATCGAGAGTGACCAGGACGTCGCCCTCCTTGACGCTCTCGCCTTCGCTGACGAGCATTTCCTTGATGATGCCGCCTTCAAGGTGCTGGACGACCTTGTTGTTGCCGGTAGCCACGAAGCTGCCCTGGGCGATGATGGCGGAGGCAAGCGGCGCGGTTGCCCCCCAGTATCCGAAACCGCCGAACGAGCAGAAAAGGACAGTCAGGCCGACAAAGCTGTGCAAACGGATGGAGCGCGGCACGTCGCCATACCATTCGAGTTGCACCGGCCCGGTGGATTCCTGCTTCTTCTTTCCCATGGCCTTCATCCTTCGATACGCGGTGACTGTTGGCCAGTTCGGCCATTGCCTTTGGATATTGCCTGCAAGACTTCCATTCGCTCGCCGAACATGGCGACCGTGCCGTCCTTGAGCACCATGATCTTGTCTACGCACTGCAGAAGGGCGGGGCGTTGCGTGATCGTAACTGTCGTGATGCCCTGTTTCTTGGCGTGGATCAGCGCTTTTGCGAGAGCGGCTTCACCTTGCGTGTCGAGGTTGGAGTTGGGCTCGTCGAGCACGACGAATTTGGGATCGCCGAAGAAGGCGCGTGCGAGCGCGATGCGCTGCTTCTGGCCGCCCGAAAGCGGCGAGCCATCGGACGCGACAACGGTCTCATAGCCCTGTGGGAAGCCAGCGATCAGCTCATGCACGTCGGCAAGAACGGCGGCCTCATAGATCTGACGGTCTTCGATGTCATCGCGCATGCGGCAGATATTGGCCTTGATCGTTCCCGGGAAGAGCTGCACGTCCTGCGGCAGATAGCCGATGCTTTCGCCAAATTGCCGCTGGTCCCAGTTGCGCAGATCCATGAGGTCGAGGCGCACATTGCCGGAGGTTGGCAGGATGGAGCCCACCAGCATTTTGCCAAGTGTCGTCT
Organism: Hyphomicrobiales bacterium; assembly: GCA_900468805.1. GTDB lineage: Bacteria > Pseudomonadota > Alphaproteobacteria > Rhizobiales > Rhizobiaceae > Rhizobium. The sequence continues at coordinate 14,199 of UEIF01000021.1, forward strand.
TGCCGGAACCGGAATTGCCGATGATCGCCAGCGATTCACCTTTCTTCAGCGAGAAGGAAATGCCGTTCAGGATCACCTTCTTCTGCGGCGGCGGAACGAAGAGGAGCCGTTCCACATCGAGCCTGCCTTCCGGATTGGGAAGGCGCAGGCGCGGGAAGTTGAGCGGCGAGGTGAGAAGCAGGTTCTTGATGCGGCCATAGGCAGCAGCCGATCGGTTGAATTGATGCCAGCCTTCGATTGCTCCTTCGATCGGCGCCAGCGCGCGGCCGGAAATGATCGAGGCTGCGATGACCATGCCGCCCGTCAATTCTCCAGACAGCGACAGATGTGCGCCCCAGCCGAGAAGCCCGACCTGGGTGATCATGCGGCAGGCCTTGGAAACGCCGGTGAAGATGATATTGCGGTCTTGCGCCTGGACGTGGGATTTCAGCGAGCCGGCGGTTTCCCGACCCCACATCTTCACCGCCTCGGGGATCATCGCGAGTGCGTTGATGATCTGCGAATTGCGCGACATGGAATCGAGATGGAAATTCGCGCGGCTGAGATAGCTGTTGGATTCGGCGAACTGTTTGGCCGTGAACTTCTGGTTCAGGAAGGCGATCAGAAACAGCACCGCGCAGCAGACCATGATGATGATGCCGAGATGCGGATGCACCAGATAGACCACGACCACGAACAGCGGCATCAGCGGCGCGTCGAGGAAAGCAATCAGCGTTCCTGAAGTCAAAAAGCTGCGGAGAGACTGTAGGTCCTGCAGAATCTGGTAATCCTTGCCGCTTCCATGCAGCGAGGCGCGAGCGGCGGCACTGAGGATGGGTGCACCCAGCTGGACTTCCAGTTCCACGGCAGTCCGCATCAGGATGAAGCGACGGATGGAATCCATGAAGGCCTGCAAGAGGACGGCGCCGACCACCACGATGGAAAGCATTACCAGCGTGTCGATGGAGCGGCTGGTCAGGACGCGGTCGGAAATCTGGAAGAGGTAGAGCGGGATCGCCAGCAGGAGCACATTGATCGCGATTGTGAAGACCATCACGATTGCGAGGTTGCGCCTGATGACCGCGACGCCTCTCGCAAGGCTCAAAGCGAAATTCACCGGCTCGCTGCGCTTGTGGAAGCCGTTGTTTCCGCCGCCACCACCGCCGCCGCCACCGAAATCCGGTTCCTTGCCGCCCCCACCACCGCCGCCTGCACGCAGGCGGCGCTCATTATCTTTCACCGGCCCGGTGTCGCCGTCGATCGTCTTGGCGAAAGGAATATCCGGCTTGGCCTTGAGTTCGTTGATTTCATCGGGTGCCCGCCGCGCCTCGATATTGGGCGTCGCCCAAAGTTCTTCAGCCGGCTGCGGCTTTGTTTTCGGCTCTATAGCATCGACGACGGGTAGGTCGTGGCCGGAAAGCTGCCTTTCAGATCGTTCGGTCGGCATTACGGTTTGCACGTCATCCACTTTCTCTTCAGCGACAGCCTCGACAGCCTCGACAGCCTCGACTTCGTGGGGATAGGAAGGCGCCTTGCGCGTCAGTTGGCGAAGATGGTCCACCGCATCGTCGATCGCCGAAACGCAGGCCTGCGTCAGAAAATCCTGAGGATTTGCGGCGGTCGGGGATGGTTTGTCACCACGCAGATCGAGTGCGCTGCCATTGGCAAAAATCTGTTTTGAGATTTGGTTCATCGCGGTCTCTCCCAATATACGCAGGTCACGCGACCACGGCTTGCATTACATCTGAGGGGTGAGCGGAGGACCATGAAAGGTCATGCCCGCCGTTGATGACGCCATCGCCGCTGTCCCCGCCTTGGAGGCTATCGTCGTCGAGAAAGGCGATGACTTCATTGGCAAGTCTTTCGCCTGCCGTCTCGGGCTGGCTGACATCATGGTCTATGATGCCGCCCTGGATGAGAATGGCGTCGGAATAGAGCTGACCGGCAACGTAGGTGGTGTTGCCGAAGCTGTCGTAATCGACGATCTCAGCGATATTGGCGACGGTATTGCTGCCCGTATCAATCGTGACCACAGCGTCCGGGTTGTTCTTCAGAATCGCGGCTGCAGCCAGGGTCACGTCATCGGAATCTCCGAGCACCGCGACCTGCTTGATGATCGTCATGTCGAAGAGATTGCCGGTGATGTAGAGAACATTCAGGCCGACATAGCCTTGGAAATTGGAATCGGTAGACAAGCCCTCGGGCATTGTCGGATCGCGCTCCTGGATCCCCTTCTCTGCCTGGGACATATAGTCAGGCATGGCCTCGAACCGGTCATTGGCGCCGACATTGTGGATCGCCGCGAGATTCCAGATGAGATTGTTGCCGGACTGGATGGTGGCACCATCGTCGACACCATCCTCGGCGCGGGCCCAGTCATTGTCGTAAAGAAGCGAAATCTGCGTTATGCTATTGATGTCGTAGACATTTCCGCCGACGATCACCAGATCGTACTGCAGGCCCATCTGGAAGTAGGATGAGAAATTCAGCGTCGTATTGCCGCCCGTCAGCACCGTCGTTTCCGACCCGCTCGTCATCACGGTCATGGTGTCGTTGTCGGTCACGAAATGATACTGCTCGATCCAGTTCACGAAGGAAACATCGCCCTCGATGACGCTGACACGCCAGGCCATCGGAAAGATCGGGTCGCCATGCGCATCGACCGTCGTCTGCGGTTGCGTCGACTGGAAACTGTCCCGTTCGAAGCTTGCAATATTGTAGGCGGTGACGCCCGCGTTTTCGGCTGCATCAGCTGAGGAATGGAATACCGAGGAGATGTTGTCATTGTCGCTGTAGACATAGACCTGGGTGATCGCATCGACTTGATGATAGTCACCCATGACAGCCGTCACGGAAGAGATCACAGCGGTATTGACGACGGAAGCAATGTTGGCGACGAGGTTTGCGCCCGCGGTGACCTCCAGGCTGCTTCCAGCCGGGTCATGCTGTTCGACGGATGTCTGGGTTTCGTCGGGTTCCCCAGCCAACTTGGCTAGGCCCCGGTCCGGCAGCAGGTCGTCGAGAACAGGAATTTCGGAAGCGAGCTTGCCATTTATATAGGGTCCGGCGGGGATCTCGTCACCGGGCAGCACGAAATCATGGACCTGATCATTTGGATTGTCTGCCGGCGGTTCGTCCGTTCCGAGCGATGTCTGGCCGGAATCCTTTATCTCCTGGATATAGGTTTCCATGTCCCCGGCGATCTGCTTGACCCCCTCGAGCGTGTCCGTCCGCTGCAAGTTGGCAAACGGAGAGAAAATCTCGGCCTCGGCGCTGAATTCCGCCAGTTTTTCGACGACGAAACTCGTATCGCGCGGGGCATGATTGCCACCGGTCATATCGAGGTAATCGTCGTCGTAGAGAACGTTGACCTGTGTGGTGAAGCGGATTGCCGAGCCGGGCCCGTCGAAAACCTGCAGCTCTTCTTCGGTTTCGATACCGATGTCGATGTCTTGTGGGCTGCCAAACCGGGGCAGCGATACGTCGCGGTGGGCGATCTCGGAGAGCTTTTCGATGCTTTCCTCAAAGGGGCGGCCGAACCGGCGGGCGCCGCCATAAACGATCTCATAGCTGACGCTTCTGTAGTTGACATCAGGATCGTAGTCCTGGAGCGCGAGATCGGAGGCGAAAGTGGGCGTGTTTGCGACCAGATCGTCAAACGCCGGATTATTTTCGGCAGGGCCTCTACCCTCCGCCAACTCCGCGCGCAGCCTCATCTCTTCGGTCGTCGTTTCGAATATGCCGACGAAATGGGCGATGATTTCCGAGAATTTCTCAATTTGCATTGCCTTGGCCCTCCCCTTCGAAAAGACAACCGGCCATGCGGCATCCTTCTGCGGGGGCCGCGCTGTTCGTCAATTCGCACGCAAGCATTCAAACTGCACCGACCGAAGCCGGTGCAGCCCTTTCTTGGTCTTGGAGGTTAGTGTCCGCTGGTATCTTCGCCGACATCGGAGACGTGCGAGTTGCCGCCGATGACACTGGAGTCCACAGCATTGCTGAGCATGTTCGCGCCCTGAACGAGCTCCAGATGGAAGCCCGAGTTGGCGAGAATTGCGGAAGCATCTGCCGTCGATGTACCTGCGACGTCGTCGCCTGCCTTGAGGTCCCAGCCTTTGCCGTCCATATCGACGCCGTCAGCACCATGGGCGGTGCCGGCGTTTGCATTCAAGTGGTTCTGAGCATCGGTGTTGTTCTGCGCAACGTTCCAGGCGTGATCCTGGTCCGCCAGATGGTTCGCCTGGACAGTGTTGAAGACTGAGTCGGCGCCTCCGCCGGCGAGCGAACCGTTGAGGATGTTGTCGATATCGAGAGTGAAGGAGAAGTCGTCCCCGATGTCGAAGGTGAGGTCATGACCGGCAACGCCGAGGTTTCCGAAGTCCTTGACATCGTCAATGACGGCGAAATCCGTGTCCGTCTTGTTGAAGCTGTCGCTGGTGTTGTGGCTGTTGCTGGTCGATTCCGTCCTGGTGTCGTTATCGCTAACCGTCTTGATGTCGGTGTCGATATCCGTTTTCGTGGTTGTGGTCGTGTCGTTGTCGTTGATCGTCTTGGTGTCGTCGTCGCTGTAGGATTTGGAATCGTAGCTCCAGTCGTAGTCCGACTTCGTGGTTGTGGTCGTATCGTTGTCGTTGATATTGGTGGTCTTGATATTGGTATCGTCGTCCGACTTGTAGCTCCAGTCGTATTCGTTGTCGCGGTTGTCGCCGTTGTCAGTCTTCACATCGACATCGACGTTGGCCTTGACATCAACATCTGTGCTGTTGTCGGTGTTGTTGCGATTGTCGCCGTTGGCGATGCCGCCGACGTAACCCGTAGAATCGTCATCGATTTCGGTCGAGTTGATAGCGCTGGAAAGGCCGTCGGCCAGGGCGCCCACCTTAACGGTGTCGTCGTCGGAGCCCTGTGGACCGGGCTTGGGATCATAAGGCATTTCAGTTTTCCTCCAGAAAAAAAACTGGAGCAGCTTTCGAAGTCCCTCTCATCTCAAATGGGATCTTTGCTCGCGCTTGCTCCAATGCGTTAATATCGGCAGATGGACTCGATACCTTTTCACCTGCAGCTTCATAGTGATTTGTTGGCCAAATTCTGTATTGGGATTGTGCCTATGCAGTACAAAGACGCACAAATCCGGTCCCGGACTCGATATGAGCGCGAGCAAGGCAGTTGAACTTCTTTTTGAGTTCCCTCGAAAGAAGACCAAGTATCAAAAACACATGCCGATACTCGGTTTTCACGTCGCCGCTTTGGCGACCATCACAGACTGATGGAAAAAAGTGGGTCCCGATAGATATCAATTCGGGCTAAGGTAGCTGAAATCCCGTTCAATACTCTGTTTAAGCCTGTACCGGGCGGCAGGCCCGGAAACCTGTGTATGAATTCGGGACGGCGTCCCACACCTCGGAATCCGCCGGATTCGACTGATTGCGGTATCGCGAAGTTAAGCCCGAAAGGTTCTCCGTCTTATTTTGAAATATCGTCTGCCCTTTACCGCTTTGCTTTCGTATGTCTCGAACTAATACATGGTGCTTTATACCGTGATCTAGTTGAAATACCGCCCACCAGTATGTTTCTTGTCCGAAATGCAACCATAAAGTGGCAAAAAATAAATATAACTTCGCGACAACTAACCCATTTGGGCCATTTCTTTCCTTTGAAATCCATATTACCATAATTAAGAAATGCCTAAAAGATAAGGCGGCCACATGCCTAGGGGCAATGTTCGTCGGCATGTAATACCCGCCATCGCGCCAATGGGAGTAGAAGCTCCGTGTTTGAGTATAGTGTAGCGCTAGGGGAGGCGTATATGTTCATGGTTGGGTCGGAAGTAGGAGATTCGGATCAGGCAAGAAGACTGGGTCCGAATGGAGAAACAGTCCTGGTAATCGCCAAGGCGGACTTGTTCTCCGAGTGCATGGTTGAGGCACTGGCGAAGAAATTCCCGAATTTCGATGTTGTAAGCGTACCGAGCGCGCAGTCCATATCCGAGAAGGATATTCACGACATGCGGCTTGTCCTGTTCTATCATGTCGCCGGCGCCGAGTTGCATGATGCGATGCAGACCGTTCGTGAAAACCGTCCGGATGCATCGATAGGCCTCGTCGTCGAAGCTATCGACATGATGGAGCCCTATATCAGTCGCCTCGTCGAGGCGCGCGTCATCGATGGCGTCCTGCCGCTCAATCTGCGTCTGGATGTCTTCATGGCGGCGATCGATCTGCTGATGAAGGGCGGGGAGCATTTTCCATCCGCGCTTCTCGGCCGTTTGTCCAACCGGGCGACGGCACAGCTCGAGCCCTCGCTGTACCAGACGAAGTCGGTCGACGCGGCGCGCGCTAATGCGCTGAAGCTTCGCCGCAACAGCATGGCGACTCTGACCACGCGCGAGGTGCAGATTCTCGACCTCATCTGCAAGGGCACCCAGAACAAGATCATCGCTGACAAGCTTCACCTGTCCGAAAACACGGTGAAGGTCCATGTTCGCAATATCTATAAGAAGATGAATGTGAGAAATCGCACGGAAGCGGCCTCACGTTTCTTCAACGATACTTCGGACAACGGCGATCTCTCCGGCAAGTGGCCGCACTAGGCCATCAATCCATCCGGGACGAGCGGGCAAAGCAGCGCGATTTCTGGCCGAAACCGCTCGGCGAGCAGATGTAAGGGGCAGAACCGGGATAGACCGCGGCGCCGACAGTAGTCGGGGCGGTCTTCGGTCCGGCAGCATAGGCGAAGTCCTTCGCGGCATGTGGCACACTTGCCACCACGACATTCTTCTCCGTGCTTCCTACGATCGCCGTGTCGACGACCGCACATGACAGCGGTCCGACGGCCGAGAAAACAATGGTCACAGCCAAAGCCAGAGAGCTGAAACTGCATGGCGCTCTGCCATGCATGCGATCACGAGCCGTCATTGAAGGACCCCCTCTATCATCAGGGCAATAGCGACGCGCCCCTGCACACCCAATGTCTGGCCACTCCTTATATTAGCTTCATTGATTGAAGCTGGAGCGGCGGGACGGAAAGCGACCGCATCGACCTGAAAATCGGAATCGATTTTTCGGAAGGCCCGATGCGTAGATCAACGAGTTGGAGCGTTCTTTGTGCGTCCGAATGAACGCACGGCGCTCTAAATACCTTAATCCTTAAGAGGGATTAATCAAGCGAATTCGCGCATTTAATACTGTAGCTATTTAGAATTGCGCCCGTGTTTTGAAGTTGACCTTCACTAATATTCTCTTATCGTTTTAGACGCTTATACAATTATCCGAAGAATAGCCGAGTTTGTTATTCCGTCGATACCACTTTATGTTGAGGCTATCGAAGCGGATGAGGGAGAGCTGAAAGTATAGAAGGGTCTAAAGACCCCACGACATGGGAAGGAGTTTGTAGTGCGTAGTTTCATTCCCACCGAAGGCCGTTCAGAATCTGTACCCGCGTTGCCACGACAGCGGTCAAAAACCGTGCTGGTCAACGGAGGCGCCGGTTTTCTGGGTTCCCACCTTTGCACGCGGCTTCTCGAGCGCGGCCATCAGGTCATCTGTCTCGACAATTTCTATACGGGCCGCCGCGCCAATATCGAGCCTCTGCTGCGGCATTCCCGTTTCCGGCTTCTGGAACATGATGTTCGCCAGCCCTACGATGTCGAGGCATCCGTCATCTTCAACTTCGCTTCGCCGGCATCGCCGCCGGATTATCAGCGCGATCCCGTCGGCACCTTGCTGACCAACGTGCTTGGAGCCGTCAATACGCTGGATGCGGCACGCCGCAGCGGTGCAACGGTCGTCCAGTCCTCGACCTCGGAGGTCTACGGAGATCCGCATCAGAGTCCGCAGCGCGAAACCTATTTCGGCAACGTCAACCCGATCGGCCCGCGCGGCTGCTACGACGAGGGCAAGCGGTCTGCCGAAACCCTGTTCTTCGATTATCACCGCAAATATGGCGTCGATATCAAGGTTGGCCGGATCTTCAATACCTACGGCCCGCGCATGCGCCCGGATGACGGACGGGTCGTGTCCAACTTCATCGTCCAGGCGCTCTCCAACACCGACATAACGATCTATGGTGATGGCCGGCAGACCCGTTCCTTCTGCTATGTCGACGATCTCGTCGATGGTTTTCTGCGTTTCGCCGATACCGATCCGAGCTGCGTCGGCCCGATCAATCTCGGCAACCCGGCGGAGATCACCGTGCGGGATCTTGCCGAAATCGTTCTCGATCTGACCAATTCACGCTCGCGCATCATTTATCTGCCCGCCGTCGCGGATGATCCGCAGCAGCGTCGGCCGGATATTTCCCGAGCCAGGGAAGAGCTGAACTGGTGGCCGACGACGGAGCTGAAGACCGGGCTGAAGCGCACGATAGCCTATTTCGATGCACTGTTGACCCGCAAGGAAGTGGCGGGGGCCGTATGAGATGCCCCGCTACATCCTGGTTACAGGTGGCGCCGGCTTCATCGGCAGCCACATTTGCAAGGCGCTTGCGCGCGCCGGCATGGTTCCGGTCACCTACGACAATTTTTCAACCGGACACATCGATTGTGTCCGGTGGGGGCCGCTGATCCGGGCGGATATCGCCGATGGCGCAAGGCTGCGGCAGGTCATGGCGGAGTATTCGCCGGATTGTGTCATCCATTGCGGTGGCAATGCCTATGTCGGTGAATCCGTCGAAAAGCCAAGCCTCTATTATCGCAACAATGTCGTCGGCAGCTTGTCGCTGTTGGACGCCTGCCTCGATTGCAATATCGACAGAATCGTCTTTTCCAGCAGCTGCGCGACCTACGGCATCCCGGAGATGCTGCCGATCGGCGAGAAAACGCCGCAACACCCGGTCAATCCCTATGGTCGGACCAAGCTGATCTTTGAGATGGCTCTGGAGGATTATGCGGCCGCCTATGGCATTCGCTTCGCCGCGCTTCGTTACTTCAACGCTGCCGGCGCCGATCCGGAGGGTCAGCTTGCCGAGCGGCACTATCCTGAAACCCATCTGATCCCGCGCGCCCTTCTTGCCGCCAGCGGCCGTATCGACAGCCTCGATATTTTCGGCACCGACTATGAGACCGAAGACGGCACCTGCGTCAGGGATTACATCCATGTCAGCGATCTCGCCGCGGCGCATCTTGCTGCCGTTCGCCATCTCCTGGTTGGAGGCAACTCCTTGAGCGTCAATCTCGGCTCCGGCCGCGGCACATCGATCGGCGAGATTCTCAATGCCGTCAAACGAAAGACAGGCCACAGGGTGCCGGTCCGTTGTCAGCCGCGCCGCGCCGGCGATCCGCCTGCGCTTTTCGCCGATACGAAAAGGGCTCGCCTGGAACTGGACTTCATGCCGGCGCTTTCGGATATCGATACGATCATCCGCACGGCCGGCCCGACTTTCGGACTGGAGGTGATCGCATGAGCACCAGAGCCGGAATCGACCGTACGCATCAGTCTTCTGCCTCCAAATCCGGGATGTTCGAGCCCGTCTTTACCGGCTGGAATCGAGCTGCCTATGGTATTGGCATAGTTTTCTGGCTGGCGGCGCTCGGTTATTTCTGGCTCTGGTGGGCTCAGCCCACTCATATCGTTTCATGGCCGGCATTCCTGCTCGTCACCCTCATCCTTGCCTGGGTCACCCTGATACCGGCCTATTTCATCCTGATCTTCCTGGATGCAAGGCAGGTCAAATCGTCCGGCGACCTGCCGAAGGGCCGCGTCGCCATGGTGGTCACCAAGGCTCCATCAGAACCTTTCTCCGTCCTGCGCAAGACGCTTCTTGCGATGCTCGATCAGAAGGGCGTCGAATTCGATATCTGGCTCGCCGACGAAGACCCTTCCGAGGAGACCAAGAGGTGGTGCGGGCAGCATGGCGTCATGATCTCCACCCGCAAGGGCGTGAGCGAATATCATCGCCCCGTCTGGCCGCGCCGCACGCGCTGCAAGGAAGGTAATCTCGCCTATTTTTATGATCGCTTCGGCTATGAGCGCTATGATTTCGTCGCCCAGTTCGATGCCGATCATGTGCCGACGCTGACCTATCTTCGCGAAGTCCTGCGGCCCTTTTGCGATCCCGAGGTCGGCTATGTCTCCGCACCTAGCATTTGCGATGCCAACGCGGCGGAAAGCTGGGCTGCCCGCGGCAGGCTCTACGCCGAGGCAAGCCTGCATGGTTCGCTGCAGGCAGGTTATAACAATGGTTGGGCGCCGCTCTGTATCGGTTCCCATTATGCCGTCCGCACGGCTGCCCTGCGAGAGATCGGTGGGCTCGGCCCCGAACTTGCGGAAGACCATTCGACCACGCTGATGATGAATGCCGGCGGCTGGCGCGGGGTCCATGCGGTCAATGCCATTGCCCATGGCGACGGGCCGGCGACCTTTACCGATCTGGTGGTTCAGGAGTTCCAGTGGTCGCGCAGCCTGGTCACTATTTTTCTGAAATATTCCCGCAGGCATGTCGCCCGCCTGCCGTTGAAGCTGAAGTTCCAGTTTGTGTTTTCGCAACTCTGGTATCCGCTGTTTTCGACCTTCATGGCCGCGATGTTCCTGCTGCCGGTCGCAGCTCTGCTCACGGGCCATGTCTTCGTCAATGTCACCTACCCGGAATTCCTGCTGCATTCGTTGCCGCTTTCGATCGTGCTGACGGCATTCGCCATATTCTGGCGCACGTCAGGCACATTCCGGCCATACGATGCGAAGCTCTTCGGCTGGGAAGGGGTGGTCTTCGTCCTCCTGCGCTGGCCCTGGTCGCTTGCCGGCAGCCTCGCTGCCGCGCGCGATCATATGGGCGGCTCCTTCGTGGATTTCCGCATCACCCCAAAGGGTGATCAGGGGCAACGCAAACTACCGGCGCGCATCATCGCACCTTACATCGTGCTGACAGGCATCTGCGCTGCCGCCATGGCTTTTGCCGCCGATGGCGACAGGGCACGGGGCTTCCAGATCTTCGCGGCGATCAATCTGCTGATCTACGTGTCGCTCGCAATTCTGATTGTCGCCCGCCACGCCATCGAGAACAACCAGCCGCTCTTGCCACAGTCGCAGGGGCTCAGGCTCGCCGCCGCCGGTGGTCTCGTTGCCTGCCTTGTCGGCGGCGCACAGCTTGCCAATCATGGGCTGAACGCCCTTGAAGCGCTTTCGCACGGCCAGCCCTTCGTTACCTTCACCCAGTCACAATTTGCCGTGGCGGGTGCGGGGCTTGGCGGCGGCAAAACCAGGATCGTGAAGTTCCGTCTCAAATGGCACGGCCTTGCCGAAGCCGACCGCACGGGAAGGGGTATTTGGGAGAGCAGAAATGCGTGAGGAGGGTAAAAAATGAGCATGGCAACACGATTGACGGGAGGAGCGCTGGCTCTGTGCCTCGTCCTTGTCTTCCCGATGAGCGCACTCGCAGTGGAACAGAAAAAAGCACCGGCGCCGCTTAACGCCGGCGAGCTCTACGCGATCTACGCCGACAGGACCTGGACCTGGGATACCGGTGGCGGCCGTTTCATCGGCGAGGGCAGGCGTTTCGTCGCCTGGGTCAACGATGGCGGCAAGCAGTCTTTCGCCGAAGGCCGCTGGTTCGTCGACGATTTCGGTCAGATGTGCATGCGGGCTACCTGGACCAATAATGAGGGGGCGGCACGTGCCAGTACCTGCTTCGGCCACCGCAAGATCGGCAACACGATCTATCAGCGGCGTCAGCCGAACGGGGACTGGTACGTGTTCCGGCACGCTTCCGCAAAACCCGACGATGAGTTCCGGAAGCTGGTTCCGGCAGATACGGTGAGCCTGAAAGCCAAGGAGCTGAAACAGGTTCTTGCGACCGGCAAATAGCCGGAGGGCGGAGGATAGGATCATGAAAACCCTGGCGAAGAGAATTTCGACTGCAGCGATAGCAATGCTGCTGGTTGGCGTTGCCGATCTTTCGCATCGAAGCGAGGCGCAGAACGCCACCGCCGTCATGAATGCGGGTGCGCAGACGATCACCGACAAGCGGCCCACTATTCACGCCGATGGCATCAAGTTCGGTGCCTACGATCCGCATGGCGATTTCGGCGCGCAGCAGAGCGTAACGACGGAGCACCTGTTCCTTCCGTGGGAAGACGTCGATCTCGAAACGCTGCGCGTGGCGGATGCCTATGCGCTGGCGAGAGGTCGCAACCTGCTGATCACGGTGGAACCCTGGTCGTGGGATGTGGACTGGCGGCTGACCTCGACGGAGCTTCGCGCAAAGCTGCTCCGCGGCGATTTCGATGCGAACATGCGCGCGATTGCCAAAATGATCGATGAGTTGAAGAGCCCGGTCATCGTCCGTTGGGGGCAGGAAATGGAAGACAAATCCGGCCGCTTTTCCTGGTCCGGCTGGAATCCTCCGGACTATATCGCTGCCTACAGGCGCATGATGGATATCGTGCGGCAAGAAGCGCCCGGTACGAGGCTCATGTGGTCGCCCAAGGGAGAGCCCGGCCTCAATGCCTACTACCCCGGCGACACCTACGTGGATTTCGTGGGTCTCTCGGTCTTCGGACTGGAGGCCTACGACAAGATCGCTCACAACGGCCCGCGAACCTTCACCGAGGCATTGAAGCCTGGTTACGACCTTGTCGCCTTGTATAACAAGCCCATCTGGGTCGCCGAGCTCGGCTATGAGGGCGGTGACGTCTACATCAAGCCGTGGATGGAGACCGCGACGATGAAACAGAGCGACTTTCCTGAGCTTCAGGAGGTCGTCTATTTCAATGACCGCGAGGTGCACGCCTGGCCGTTCAATCTCGGCAGACCCAACTGGCGCGTTATAGAGGATGCGAGCAACTGAGCCGGTATAATCCAAAAGAAAGGCCCGCCGGTGGCGGGCCTTCTCGCGCGTTCATATGGGCTATGATTAGCCCTTGATGGTGGCCTTGCCGGTTTCGACAAGCTGCTGCGCGGCATCGGCAACCGTGATGCGCTCGAAAGCGAGTTCGTCGCAGGTCGGGCGAAGGACGCGCTGGTCGAATTCGGTGGAACCCATTGGTGCCGGCCGGGGATAGTCACCAACCTGGTCCTTGAGCAGGTTGATGTATTTGACGGTTTCCTGCTCCGTCGGGTTGAGCTGCGGCAGAATGGCTTCCCGCACCACCGGCGACATTGGCACGCCGCGCTCCACGCCGAGGATCTTGCCGGCTTCCGGATCGTTGACGAAGAAGCTGATGAATTTTGCAGCTGCCTCGCCCTGCTTCGTCGTGGCACCGACGCTCCAGATCAATCCCGGACGATAATAATGACCCGACGGACCACCCTTCTTCTCGCGTGGCAGCATGGCAATGCCGAGCTTGTTCTTGATGATCAGCTGGTAGCCGACCATCTGGTTGGAATAGGCCATGCTGATGGCCGATTTGCCGAGGGTGAGGCAGTTCGTGTCGATATTGTTCTGGTCCAGTGTCTGCACGTCGGCAGCAACGGTGCCGCCGGCCTTGCGCAGCTTCTCCCAGTAATCGAACCATTCCTTGGCATCATCGACCGTGAAGCCGAGGGTTGGGCTTTCCTTGTCATAGAGGCTCTTGCCACGCTGGCGCAGCCAGGCGTCGAAGACATAGGTGTAACGTGCCGCGTAGGGGCCGCTCTTGCTGGAGGATTTGCCGAGCTCTACGGCGAGCTTGGCATACTCATCCCAAGTGAGATCGGGTGTCGGCAGCGGAATGCCGGCCTTTTCGAATTCCACGGTGTCGTAGAACATCGCGAAGGAGTTGAGGCCGAGGCCCACGCCATAGAGCTTGCCGTCGACGGTTGTCAGTTTCAGCATGTCTGCGCCGAAGCTATCGACCTTCAGCGTCGAAGGCACGAACTCATCGAGCGCCAGGCAGGCGCCGCGCTTGGAATAGTCCGAGATCGTGCCCGGCTCAAGCTGGAAGACGTCGGCGATCGCGCGACCGGCCATTTGCGTTGCGAGTTTCGTCCAGTAGCCATCACCGGCCAGCGATTCACCGACGATGCTGACGCCCGGCGTCTTCGACTGGTAGAGCTTGGCGACATCGAGCGTGCGTTTGGCGCGGTCGTTCGAGCCCCACCACATGGCGCGGAGCGAAGCATCCTCGGCGAATGCGGGGATCGAGCTGCCGGCGCCGAAGGCGAGGCCGGCCGCGGCGCCTGCGGTTCCCATCAAGAATGAACGGCGATTGACCTGCATGATTTCCTCCTGTGTCTGATGCCTGGTGCCATCCTCCAATGGTCTTTCCAGGCGTTCCGGCGGCTAGATTACGCAAAAAATTTCTCTTTGCAAGAAATTATGATTATCTTGCAAATTTGCGTAATTTGCATAATATTTGCCGCATGAATGAAATCAAAATGAATGAGAGCAAGACCAGGCGGCCGCGCCAGGCCGATATTGCCAGCCTGGCTGGCGTGTCCGTTTCAACGGTCTCGCGAGTGCTCGCCAATGAGCCCGGTATCAGTGAAAGTGTGCGCCGGCATATTTTGAAAGTCGCCGCCGAACACGGCTATCCGGTGAAAGTCACGTCGGAAAATGTTGCCGGCGGGCTTGCCCTGATTGCGAGCGATGGAGCGACGGGCGGTCTTAGCGTCTTCTACGAGTCCATTGTGGAAGGCCTTCGCGCCGGTGCGGCCGAAGCCGGCATGTCCTTTGAGGTTCGTCTCGTGCGAGAGGACCGCACCACGCCCGACGTGGTCGGCGAATATATGCAGACGGCTGAAGCCGAAGGGCTTTTCCTCGTCGGCATCGATCCTAGTGATACGTTACGGGCGTGGCTGGAAGAGACCGGAATGCCGACCGTTCTCGTCAACGGCACCGATCCGCGACTGCGCCTCGACGGCGTTTCACCTTCCAATTTCTTTGGCGCTTACGAGGCGACGAGCCGGCTAACGAAAGCCGGCCATCGCCGCATCCTGCATCTGACCGGCTCGCACCGCCACACGATCCGCGAACGCGTGCGCGGCTTCGAAGCGGCCATTGCCGCGGTTCCCGGGGCCGAGGGTCGCCTCGTTCCATTGACCTTCCAGGGCAGCGCGAGCCGCGAGGCACATGAGCGAACGGTCGCAATGCTCGCGGAGGATCCGGGTTATACGGCGGCCTTCTGCATGAATGATTTCATCGCCGTTGGCGTGCTGGAAGCCGTCACGGAAGCGGGCCTTCGGGTTCCCGAGGATTTTGCGATTGTCGGCTTCGATGATCTTCCCTGCGCCGTCATGACCAATCCCCGGCTTTCCACCATGCGCGTCGACCGCGCAGCGCTTGGCCGCGAGGCCGTTTCCCTGATGATGTCCCGCTACCGCGACAGGACTGCTCCCGCCCGGCACATCTGCCAGGCGGTCATTCCTGTCGTTGGAGGCACCGTTCCCAATACCGACAAGCTGTGAGTGATGCCGATGACCTATGATCCCGCCAGCGCCAACCCGCTCGCAGGCAATCCGCTGAAGACGCGGTCTGATATGATCCGCGCCGTCAACGATCTCTTCGATCCGCTGCTTCCCTTTTTCTCGGATGGCAATGCTCGCGTCCGGCTCGACGGCGCCGGCGCTCATTTCGACCGGGCCGCTGCCGATCTCGAAGGTTTTGCCCGTCCGCTCTGGGGGCTTGCACCGCTCGGCGCAGGCAATAATGATTTCGCCCATTGGCACCGCTTTGCCGAGGGTCTCGCGAATGGCTGCGATCCGTCCCATCCGGAATATTGGGGTACGGTCAACGCCCGCGACCAGCGTATGGTGGAACTGGCAGCGCTCGGTTTTGCCTTGGCGCTGGTGCCGGAGAAGATCTGGGAGCCGCTCGACAAACGCGCCCGCGGCAACATTGTCGCTTACTTCAAGCATGTTCGACAGTTCGACTATGCCGACAACAACTGGAAATTCTTCCGCATCTTCGTAGATATTGCTCTCGGCCGCCTCGGCGCCGATTTCGATCGTAGCCTGACGAAGCAATATCTCGAAGAGCTGGAAGGCTTCTACATCGGTGACGGCTGGTATCGCGACGGCAATATTCGCCGTATCGACCACTACATTCCCTTTGCCATGCATTTCTATGGCCTGATCTATTCCAAGCTGGTCGACGATGAATACGCCAAGCGCTACCGCGAGCGCGCCGTCCTGTTCGCGAAGGATTTCCGTCACTGGTTTGCGCTTGACGGCGCCACCATTCCCTTCGGCCGCAGCCTGACCTATCGTTTCGCATGCGCAGGGTTCTGGTCGGCGCTCGCCTTTGCCGATCTGGAGGCGCTGCCCTGGGGAGAGATCAAACATCTCTGCCTCGAGCATCTGCGCTGGTGGCGGGACAAGCCGATTGCCAGCCACGATGGCGTGCTCTCCATCGGCTTCGGCTATCCGAACCTCCTGATGTCGGAGAGCTATAATTCCGCCGGCTCGCCCTACTGGGCCTTCAAGGCATTCCTGCCGCTTGCCATTGCCGAGGATCACCCTTTCTGGACGGCAGAAGAAAAGGCGCCTGAGCAAGCCCCCGAGGTCGTTCCGCAGCGTCATCCGGGCATGGTGCTCATGCGCGCCGGCGATGATGTCGTGGCGCTGTCTTCCGGCCAGGAGAACCTGCAGATGCGGTTCGGCACGGAGAAATACGCAAAATTCGCCTATTCTGCCCGCTATGGGTTCAGCGTCGAGGCAGACGAGCGAGCCTTCGCACTTGGCGCCTTCGATTCTGCGCTCGCCTTCAGTGATGACGGCCTGCATTACCGCGTCCGCGAAACCAATGAAGAAGCGAAGATCGCCGGCAACATCCTTTACTCCAGATGGGCGGCTTTCAGGGACGTGAAGGTCGAAACCTGGCTCGTGCCATCGGCCGCGTGGCATATCCGCGTTCACCGCATAACAACACCACGCCCGCTGCAGACGGCAGAAGGCGGCTTCGCGATTGCCAAGCGCGATCTCGATGCAGACACGCTTTCGGGGACCGAAGGCTCTGCTCATGCGATCGGCGAAATGGATTTCACCGGCATCCTTGACCTCGGTTCTTCGATCAAGCGAAACGGCCTTGTCCAGAAGGCACTGCCGAATACCAACTTGATCGTTTCCAAGACGCTCGTGCCTCAACTCCGTGGTGAGATTCCGGCCGGCGAAACGGTTCTGGTCACGGCTGTACTGGCGTTGAACGATCCGGCTGCCGTATCGGGGGCATGGACCACGCCGCCGAAAGCGCCTGATATCGCCACCCTTCAAAAGCTGGTCAGCGAAAAGGGCATCACTGTCAGCGCCATCGAAGCGCCGGGACATATGCGATGAACCGTCCTGCCATCGTCCTCGCCATGCAGCCTTCCCGCACGGAGCATGTGCTACCCGAGGAGGTTCTTCGCCGGCTGGATGGTATTGGGCGCCTGCTTGATGCCGAACCGCTCCAGCGCTTCGATGACGAGCGGGCGAAACGCCTGCTTTCCGAGGCGGAAATCCTGATCACGGGATGGGGCGCGCCCTATGTCGGCCGTGAGGTTCTGGCCTTTGCCCCGAAATTGAAACTTGTCGTTCATGCGGCTGGAACGGTAAAAGGCCTCATCGATGCCGAGATTTTCGATGCCGGCATCGCCGTCAGCCACGCGGCTGAGGCCAATGCCGCACCGGTCGCCGAATTCACGCTTGCCGCCATCATCTTTGCCGGTAAGCATGTCTTCCGCTTCCGTGACCTCTATGTCGGTGATCGCAATCGCGACCGTACGCATCCGATGCAGAGCGAGGCTATCGGCAATTATCGCCGCACGGTCGGCATCATCGGCGCTTCGCGCATCGGCCGCCGCGTGATCGATCTGCTGATGCCCTTCGATTATCAAGTGCTGCTGTTCGATCCGACCGTCGATCCGGACCAGGCACGTGCCATGGGCACCCGGAAGGTCGAACTCGACGATCTCCTGCGCCAGTCGGATATCGTCTCCATTCACGCCCCGTCGCTACCCTCCACCCGGCATATGATCGATGCCGCAAAGCTGGTGCTGATGAAGGATGGGGCAACACTGATCAATACCGCGCGTGGCGTGCTGATCGATGAGGATGCCTTGCTTGATGTGCTGAAAACCGGACGAATCGACGCCATCATCGATGTGACCGATCCCGAGATACCGGGACCGGAATCGGCGTTTTACGATCTGCCGAATGTCTTCCTGACGCCGCATATTGCTGGCGCAGTCGGCCTGGAGCGCACCCGCCTCGGTGAAATGGCGGCAGACGAAGCTGAACGCTTCATCCAGGGCGAACCCCTGCTTTACCGGCTCACCCTCGAAAGTCTCGAAAACATCGCCTGAGGCGTCTTATGACGCCTTCAGCGAGTTGGGCGAGCCGTCATTGGCAAGTTCCGGCATAAGGTCGGAAATATTGACGACTTTGCCAGTGCGCGAGCTTGTCAGGGCCGCGATGCCGCAAAGCACGGACATGGCGCCGGCGCGCGTGCCGGCCCGCTGCGCGAGCTTGTCTTGCATGTCGGGCTTGAAGATCATGTTGCGCATTCGGTCGTCGCCGCCGTAATGGCCGCCGGAGAAATGCGGCACTGTGATGCGCTCCACCGCCTCCTTGCCATGCGGGAAGTTGCGGATCAGCAGGATCGTATCCTCCCGCGGCTCCTCCCAGGGCTGCGCCTCATACTGGCGGATCTCGATGCGGCCCTTGGTGCCGTTGAAGGCCAGGTGGTGTCCCTCGATCGGCTGGAACGTGTTCAGCGAATAGGAGACGTGGACATTGTTTCGGTAGCGGAGCGAAACGACCATCGTATCGGGAATGTCGATATCTTCACGGAAGACACAGCCGTCGCGGAAATAGCCATCGATCTTCGAGGGGTCCTCATAGAGCGTATCGAGGAAGGGATCCTTTTCGAGATCGAGATAGTAGTCGCATTCCTGTGTATGCGGACAGAGCTTGCAGCGCGGGCCGCGGAAAGGCCCCTTGCGGCCGTAATTCTGCAGGTCGGCAAAAGAGGTCACGGCATCAGGATCGCTGTCGAGATACCAGTTCAGAAGGTCGAAATGATGTGTCGCCTTATGAACGAAGAGGCTGCCGGAATTTTCCGTATAGGCATGCCAGCGGCGGAAATAATCGGCGCCATGCTTGGTGTTGAGATACCAGTGGAAATCGACTGAGGTGACGCGGCCGATCTCCCCCGAATTCAAGAGTTCCTTGATCTTCGCGGCCGTCGGCGCATAGCGATAGTTGAACGAGACGTCGACCCGGCGGCCAGTGCGCTTTTCGGCATCCAGAATCCGACGAATCTTTTCCACCGAAGTGGTCATCGGCTTTTCGGTGATGACGTCGATTCCCGATTCCAAGGCACGCACGACGATGTCGTCATGCGTATGGTCGGGCGTGCAGACGATGACCAGATCCGGCTTTTGCTCTGTCAGCATCGAATCGATGTTTTCGTAGAGCGGCGCATTACTGCCGATCATGGTGCGGGCACGCTCGCCGCGCAGCGAATTCGTCTCGACGATTGCGGTCAGGTCGACATGCTCGCGCCAGCCCGCCAAGAGATCCTTGCCCCACATCGTGGTGCCGCGGTTACCGGTGCCGATCAGGGCAAAACGGCGTTTCTCCATCGAATGATTCCTCCTTCATACGTGATGAAACGATTGGACTTTAAAATTAAACCTGGCAGCAGTTCCTGAAGCGCTCGACGCAGGTGGCAATCACCTCGTCGGCAGGGCGCTTCCACCAATTCTCGGCCGAGAAGATTTCAACCTCCTGCGCGCCGAAGAAGCCGGCGGCCTCCACCATCCGTCTTATGCCTTTGAGATCGATGACGCCATCACCCATCATGCCGCGGTCAAGCAGCATGTCCTTGGTCGGCACCAGCCAGTCGCAGATGTGATGGGCAAAGATACGCTTCAAGCGTCCGGCGCGGGCGATCTGATTGGCAAGATCGGGATCCCACCAGACGTGATAGACATCGACGGCAACGCCGACATCCTCGCCGAGCTCTTCGCACATATCGAGCGCCTGGCCGAGCGTATTCACGCAGGCACGATCGGCGGCATACATCGGATGCAACGGCTCGATGGCGAGCTTCACACCGGCAGCCTGCGCATGCGGCAGCACGGCGGCAATGCCGTCGAACACCATTTGACGGGCCGCGACGATATCCTTTGAGCTGCCTGGCAATCCGCCGACGACGAGCACCAGGCAATCAGCAGAAAACGCTGCCGTCTCATCGATGGCGCGCCTGTTGTCATCGAGGTTCTTCTGCCAGTCGGCATCGCTTGCGGCCGGAAAGAAGCCGCCACGGCAGAGCCCCGTCAGCTTGATACCGTTCGACTTGACGATCCTCACCGCCTCGTCGAGGCCTGCCTTGGCAACCTGATCGCGCCACGGCGCGATCGAAGTGATGCCGTGTTTCAGGCAGATATCGACGGCTTCGGCAAAGCCGCATTGCTCGCGGATCGTCGCAAGGTTGATCGAAAGTCCCTCGACCTGCATGTCATTCCCCTCCCATTGCCGTGCCGGTGATCAGTGAACGCCGTTGATGGCAAGCACCTGTTTCATGCGCGCGGTTGCGAGTTCCGGATCGGCAAGAACCCGAGCCTTGTCGGCCAGGCTGAAAAGCTCCGCCAGATGTGTCAGGGAACGCGTGCTCTGCTGGCCGCCGATCATCGTGAAATGATCCTGCAACCCGTTGAGATAGGCGAGGAAAACGACACCGGTCTTGTAGAAGCGGGTGGGCGCCTTGAAGATATGGCGCGACAGCGGAACGGTCGGCTCGAGCAGGTCGAAGAACTCGTGGTTGCTCTTGCGGCCGAGTGCGTCGAGCGCTGCAGATGCTGCCGGCGCGATGGCGTCGAAGATGCCGAGCAGTGCATCCGAATGGCCCTGCTCGTCGCCGGCGATCAGTTCGGCGTAGTTGAAGTCGTCGCCGGTATACATGCGCACGCTCTTCGGCAGTTGCCGGCGCATCGTCACTTCCTTCTCCTTCGACAGGAGCGAGATCTTGATGCCGTCGACCTTTGCTGCATTGGCTTCGATCACCTGCAGACAGGTTTCCATTGCCTTCAGATGGTCGCCATTGCCCCAGTATCCGGCAAGCGCCGGGTCGAACATTTCGCCGAGCCAGTGGATGACGACAGGTTCCTTTACCTGGCGAAGGATCCGGTCATAGACCTTGACATAGTCGTCGGGCCCCTTGGCGACGGCAGCAAGCGCGCGGCTTGCCATCAGGATGATCCGACCACCGGCGGCTTCCACCGTCTCGATCTGCTCTTCGTAAGCCCGGATGATCGTGTCGACTGTCACGTCGGGGCCGGGTGTCAGATGGTCGGTGCCGGCGCCACAGGCAATCAGCGCGTCCTTGCGGCCGGCCGCTTCGGCAAGCGCGCGACGGATCAGCTCGCGGGCTTCCGGCCAGCCGAGGCCCATGCCGCGTTGGGCCGTATCCATCGCTTCGGCGACGCCAAGGCCGAGATCCCACAGGCGGTGGCGGAAAGCGAGCGTCCGTTCCCAGTCGATCGCCGGCGTCAGCCACGGATCATTGTCGGCAAGTGGATCGGCCACCACATGAGCGGCGGCGAAAGCGATGCGCGGGAAGCTCTTGGCGTCCCGCTTCTTAAGCTCGATCGGCGCACCGGTCAGCGTATAAGGAGCGATCTTGCCGTCGAGGGGAAGATTGATCGTCGTCACGGCTTAGAACTCCAGCGTGGGAACATCGAGCCAGCGGCGCTCGGCCCAGGATTTCAGGCCGAGTTCGGCAAGCTGCACGCCCTTGGCGCCGGCTTCCAGGCCGTAGGGCCACGGAGCATCCTCGACGACGTGGCGAATGAACATTTCCCACTGCGCCTTGAAGCCGTTGTCGAAGGCCTGCGTATCCGGCACTTCGTCCCAGGTCTTGTAGAAGTCGATCGTCTGCGGCTGGTCCGGGTTCCAGACCGGCTTCGGCGTATTGACGCGATGCTGGCTCCAGCATTTCGTCAGGCCGGCAACGGCAGAACCATGCGTGCCGTCGACCTGGAAGGTCACGAGGTCGTCGCGGCGAACGCGGACCGCCCAGGATGAGTTGATCTGCGCGATCGCGCCGCCTTCCAGCTCGAAAGTCGCATAGGCTGCATCGTCGGTGTCGCAGTCGTAGGGCTTGCCCTGCTCGTCGATACGGCTTGGAATATGCGTGGCACCCAGGCAGGAAACGGACTTCACTTCGCCGAAGAGATTGTCGAGCACATAGCGCCAGTGGCACAGCATATCGAGGATGATGCCGCCGCCATCGGCCTTGCGGTAATTCCAGGAGGGGCGCTGGGCCGGAACGCCCCAGTCGCCTTCGAAGACCCAGTAGCCGAATTCGCCGCGCACGGAGAGGATCTTGCCGAAGAAGCCTGAATCGCGCAGCAGCGCCAGCTTGCGCAGGCCTGGCAGGAAGAGCTTGTCCTGCACCACGCCATGTTTGAGACCGGAGGCGCGCGCCTTTCGGGCGAGGTCGAGCGCGACCTGCAGGTCATCGGAAATCGGCTTTTCGCAGTAGACATGCTTGCCGGCGTCGAGCGCCTTCGACAGCAGTTCGGCGCGCATCAGCGTCGTGCCGGCATCAAAGAAGACGGTATCATCGGGATTGGCAAGCGCGGCGTCGATGTCCGTCGACCAGCGCTTGATGTTATGCTTCTTGGCAAGCTCCTCCATCTTCGCGCCGTTGCGGCCGACGATAATGGGGTCGATTTCCAGTTTTTCGCCCGATTTCAGCGTGATGCCGCCCTGATCGCGAAAGTCAAGGATCGAACGAACGAGGTGCTGATTATAGCCCATACGGCCGGTGACGCCGTGCAAAATGATCCCCAAGCGTGCCATTTGTTCTCTCCCTGCGAGCTCTTCCGCGTCGGGAGTGGGCAGTCAGCCCGGCCCTCCCGTGCCGGTAACTAAACAGTTACTTGATGGCAGAAGTGGAATATTGCTGTCAATAGCCATTTCGGTTTTTTGAAAATCAGCGCTTTATCGAGGCGAGCGTGACGTGGACTATTTGCTGTTCCCAGGCGTCGAGATTGGCTGACGTCATGATGTCCCGACCGAAGATCGTCGAAAGCGTATACTGATTGGAGAGATAGAAATAACCGAGCGAGGCAATTGTCAGATAGACATGCAGCGGATCGGCGCTCTCGATGAAGACACCGGCCTTCTTGCCTTCTTCCAGCACCTGCGAAAGTTCGCCGATCAGATGCGAATGCAGCTCCTTGAGCCGAACGGATTGGCGCAGCCAGCGTGCGCGGTGCAGGTTTTCCGTGCCAAGCAGGCTTAGAAACTCCGGATGCTGCAGGAAGTAGCGCCAGGTAAAGAGCGCAAGCTCTCCAATGCCTTCCTCAGGGCTGCGGGTGCCGATATTCAGCGCTCGCTCGGCAGTGCGGATGCCGACATAGGCCTCCTCGAGAACGCGCAGATAGAGCTGCTCCTTGTCGCCGAAATAGTGGTAAAGCATCCGCTTGTTGGTGCCGGCCCGCTCGGCGATGGCATCGACACGTGCTCCCCCCATGCCGTTTTCGGCAAATTCCCGCGTAGCGGCTTCCAGAATGGCCGCGCGGGTGCGCTCCGGATCGCGTTGGGCGGTGCGCTCGGTGGATGGGCGCCTGATTTTCTTTTTTGCGCTCTCCCCGGTGTCGTTCATTGGATTCCCCCTATTTCCCCATGTTGCGCTCATATGGCTAAAGCGGGACAATGTAAAAACTCAAATTGGCAGGCGCAACCGGGCCACCAACACCGCTTGACAGCCCGGAGGCTTTGAACATAACTTGTAACCAATTAGTTATTTGTTGCAAGATAGCTAATTCGGAAGCGTGTGGAGGCGCTTCTTGTTGGGAGGAGGAAAACCAATATGACTTTTCGTGTAAGCAGACGTAATTTCATGGCGGGCGGAGCCACGCTCCTTTCGCTGTCAGCGCTCGGAAACAGCGCTTTTGCGCAGGAAAACCGCCTGCGCCTCATATGGTGGGGCTCTCAGCCGCGCGCTGACCGCACCAACAAGGTCTCGGACCTTTTCAAAGCCAAGAATAGCGGCGTTTCGATTACCGGCGAATTCCTCGGATGGGCCGATTACTGGCCGCGCCTTGCCACGCAGGTGGCTGGCCGCAACGCGCCCGACATCATCCAGATGGATTATCGCTACATCGTCGAATACGCTCGGCGCGGCGCGCTTGCCCCGCTGGAATCCTATATGCCGTCGAAACTGCAGATCGATGATTTCGATCCGGCACAGATCGAAGGCGGCAAGGTCGACGGCCACTTTTACGGCGTCAGCCTTGGTGCAAACTCGGCAGCGACAGTCATCAATACCGTCGCCTTCCAGGAAGCCGGCATCGACGTACCAACCAACAAGACGACCTGGGAAGAATTCGGCAAGATCGGTGCCGAAATCACCAAGGCCGGCAAGCGCAAGGGCTATTTCGGCTTTGCCGATGGCAGCGGCGGCGAGCCGCTCTTAGAAAACTACCTGCGCCAGCGCGGCAAGGCGCTGTATACGGCCGATTCGAAGATCGCTTTCGGTGCCGAGGATGCTTCCGAATGGTTCGACATGTGGGCCAAGTTCCGTGAAGCTAAAGCCTGCGTAACGCCCGACATTCAGGCGCTTTACAAGGATACGATCGACACCAGCCCGCTGACCGTCGGCAAGGCTGCCTGCGATTACGCCCACTCCAACCAGTTCGTTGGCTATCAGGCGATGGTCAAGGACAAGCTGATGCTCAGCAACTACATGAGGATCAAGCCGGACTCGAAGGGCGGCCACTATCGCAAGCCTTCGATGTTCTTCTCGGTCTCCGCCCAGTCGAAGGTGATCGATCAGGCTGTCGACTACGTCAACTTTTTCGTCAAGAACCCTGACGCTGCTAAGATTCTCGATGTCGAACGGGGCATTCCGGAATCGAAGGCGATGCGTGACGTCGTTGCCGGCACGCTCGATGAAACCGGCAAGGTCCCGCTCGAATATGTCAGCGGTCTTGGCGATCTCGCAGGCCCGCTTCCGCCCCCGCCGCCGACCGGCGCTGGTGAAGGCCAGGTCGTGTTGCGCACCATCTCTGAACAGGTCGCTTTCGGCCAGCTTACTCCGGCCGATGCCGGCAAGCAGCTCGTGGACGAAATCACGCGACTTCTCGCGCGGGGTTGATCTTATATGACAAATGCGATGCGCACGTCCGCAGGGACGGTAACTGTTGAAAGATATCAGGGAGTACGGGCTGACGGACGCTTCCGGCGGCTGTGGAATGCCAATGCTCCCGGCTATCTCTTTCTGCTCCCCTGGCTGGTAGGCTTCTTCGGCCTGACGCTCGGCCCGGCCCTGATCTCGCTCTACCTCTCCTTCACCGACTTCGACATGTTGAGGGCGCCTGGATGGGTGGGACCGGCAAATTACGTGCGCATCGCCACGGCCGATCCGAAATTCGCGTCGGCCATGACCGTCACGCTGACTTACGTCGTGCTGTCGGTTCCCTTCAAGCTCACCTTTGCACTGCTCGTCGCACTCGCACTGAACCGGGGCATCCGCGGGCTGCCGGTCTACCGTGCGATCTTCTACCTTCCGTCGCTTCTCGGCGGCAGCGTGGCGATTGCTGTGTTGTGGCGCCAGCTTTTTGCAAGCGACGGCCTCGTCAATGCTGCACTCTCTCATTTCGGCATCGTCGGCCCGAGCTGGATCTCGCATCCGAGCTATTCGATCTACACGCTGGTCGCGCTCTCCGTCTGGCAGTTCGGTTCGCCGATGATCATCTTCCTTGCCGGCCTGCGGCAGGTTCCGCAGGATATGTATGAGGCCGCCAGCCTCGACGGCGCCTCGAAATTCCGCCAGTTCTATAAGATCACCCTGCCGCTTCTGACACCGGTGATCTTCTTCAACGCCGTCGTCCAGACGATCGATGCCTTCAAGGCCTTCACGCCAGCCTTCATCATCTCCGGCGGCACAGGCGGCCCGATCAATTCGACGCTGTTCTACACGCTCTATCTCTATCAGGAAGCCTTCGGCAATTTCCGCATGGGCTATGCCTCGGCACTCGCCTGGATCCTCGTGGTGATCATTGCGATCTTCACCGCCTTCTCCTTCCTGACCTCGCGCTACTGGGTGCATTACGATGACTGAGATGACCGCTTCCGTCACTGCGGCCAGGCCGCCATCTGACATCACCAAACGCAGCCTGCCGGCAACGCTCGTCATCCATGCGCTGCTGATCGCGGCCTCTCTGCTGATGCTCTATCCGCTGCTATGGATGGTATCGGCGTCGGTCAGGCCGGAAAACGAGATCTTCTCCTCGACCTCGCTCATCCCGTCGTCGGTCGATTTCTCCTCCTATGTGCGAGGCTGGACCGGCCTCGACATCACCTTCGGCCGTTTCTTCTGGAATTCGCTCGTCATCTCGCTGTTGGTCGTGGCAGGCAATGTCATTGCCTGTTCGCTGACGGCTTTCGCCTTCGCGCGGCTACGTTTTGCCGGCCGGAATTTCTGGTTCGCGATCATGCTCGGCACGCTGATGATCCCCTATCATGTAACGCTGATCCCGCAATATGTGCTCTTCCTCGACCTCGGCTGGGTCAACACCATCCTGCCGCTGGTCGTGCCAAAGTTCCTGGCCAGCGACGCCTTCTTCATCTTCCTCATGGTGCAGTTCTTCCGGGGCATCCCGCGCGAACTCGATGAGGCCGCGATGATGGACGGCTGCAGTGCCTGGCGCATCTACTGGAAGATCATGCTGCCGCTGTCGCTGCCGGTTCTGGCCACGGCCGCCATCTTCTCCTTCATCTGGACCTGGGACGATTTCTTCGGTCCGCTGATCTACCTCAACGACATGAACACCTACACGATCCAGCTCGGCCTGCGCACCTTCGTGGACTCCACCAGCGCATCCGATTGGGGCGGACTGTTTGCCATGTCGACTCTGACACTCGTGCCCGTCTTCTTCTTCTTCCTGTTCTTCCAGCGCCTGCTGATCGAAGGCATTGCCACGACCGGTATGAAGCGTTGATGGATCGGACAGGAAAGCCAGACAGGAAAGAATGACATGAGCATCAAGACAGTCGCGATCATCGGCTGCGGTATCGGCCGCTCCCACATCGTCGAGGGTTATCTGCCGCATCCGGACAAGTTCAAGGTCGCAGCGATCTGCGACCTGAACGAGGAGCGCCTGAAGTCGATCGGCGACGAATTCGGTATCGAACGGCGCACCACCTCCTTCGCTGAGCTGCTCGCCGACGCCAGTATCGACATCATCGATATCTGTACGCCTCC
Organism: Hyphomicrobiales bacterium; assembly: GCA_900468805.1. Lineage (GTDB taxonomy): Bacteria > Pseudomonadota > Alphaproteobacteria > Rhizobiales > Rhizobiaceae > Rhizobium. The sequence continues at coordinate 41,280 of UEIF01000021.1, forward strand.
CGGTATCCATAAGGAGCAGGTCATCGCGGCCTTGGCTGCCGGCAAGCACGTCGTCTGCGAAAAGCCGCTTACCGGCTCGCTCGCCGGCGCCGACGAAATCATCGAGGCCGAAAAGACCGCCAAGGGCACGCTGATGCCGATCTTTCAGTATCGGTATGGCGATGGCGTTGAAAAGGCCAAGCGCATCATCGATGCCGGTCTCGCCGGCAAGTTCTACATGGGTTCGGTCGAAACCTTCTGGCGCAGGAAGCCGGAATATTACGCCGTTCCCTGGCGCGGCAAATGGGCATCCGAACTCGGCGGCGTGCTCGTCACTCACGCGCTCCATCTGCATGACATGCTCTTTTATCTCGCCGGTCCCGCCATCCGTGTCTTCGGCCGTGTCGCGACCCGCGTCAACGAGATCGAGGTCGAAGATTGCGCCTCGGTCAGCCTGCAGATGCAGAATGGCGCCTTCGTTTCGCTCTCCTGCACGCTCGGCTCGCAGAACGAGATCAGTCGGCTGAGGCTGCACTTCGAGAACATCACCTTCGAAAGCAATCATGAAGCCTATGCGCCCGGCCAAGACCCCTGGCAGATCATCGCTGCCGATGACGAAGTACAGGCAAGGATTGATGCCGTCATCGCCGATTGGCAACCTGTGCCGCTCCGCTTCAATACGCAGATGCTGCGCTTCCATGATTACCTGATGGGCAAGGGGTCGCTTCCAGTGACGAGCGCCGATGCAAGGCGCGCGCTGGAACTGGTCACGGCCATCTATCAATCCTCCGATAGCGGCGCCGATGTTGCCCTGCCGATCGGTCCAGACAGCCCGAAATACGCCGATTGGCGTGCAAGAACCAAATAAGAGGGGATTTCGGAACATGGCAACGAGTGTCGTTCTTCAGAAGGTCGAGAAGCGTTACGGCCAGCTGGATGTCATCCACGGCATCGACCTGACGATCGAGCCCGGTGAATTCGCCGTTTTCGTCGGCCCCTCGGGCTGCGGCAAGTCCACCCTGCTGCGCATGATCGCCGGTCTCGAGGAGATTTCCGGCGGTGCGCTGATCCTGGACAACGAACGGATGAACGAGGTGGCGCCGGCAAAGCGCGGCATTGCCATGGTCTTCCAGTCCTATGCGCTTTATCCGCATATGTCGGTCTATAAGAACCTTGCCTTCGGCCTGGAAACCGCGGGCTACAAGAAAGCCGAGATCGAGCCGAAAGTGCGCCGCGCCGCACAGATCCTGCAGATCGAGAAGCTGCTCGAACGCAAGCCGAAGGCACTGTCAGGCGGTCAGCGTCAGCGCGTTGCGATCGGCCGGGCCATCGTGCGCGAGCCGCGTATCTTCCTCTTCGACGAGCCGCTGTCCAACCTCGATGCCGAACTGCGAGTACAGATGCGCGTGGAGATTTCCCGCCTGCACCGCAGCCTTGGAAACACGATGATCTACGTCACCCACGACCAGGTGGAGGCCATGACTATGGCCGACAAGATCGTCGTGCTGAATTCAGGCCGCATCGAACAGGTCGGCGCCCCGCTCGATCTTTACAACAATCCTGCCAACCGCTTTGTCGCCGGCTTTATCGGCAGCCCGAAGATGAATTTTCTCAGCGCCAAAATCGAGCGCATTGGCGATGCCGGCTCGACCATCAATGTCTGCGGCAACTCCATCGAACTCGGCCGCCGGCTTGCAGGTCAGCCGGGCCAGGACGTCACCTTCGGCGTCCGGCCGGAACATCTCTCCCTGATGGAAGGCGGCACTGCCCTTTCGACCGTCAATGTCGATCTCGTCGAAAACCTCGGCGGCGCCACGATGCTGTACGCCACGACGCCGGACAACCAGCCGCTGACCATCGCGCTCGATGGCCAGCAGAAGGTCGAGCGCGGCACAAACGTGAAAGCCTCCTTCGATCCCGCCCGCTGTCACGTTTTCGACGCGAGTGGCAAGACGATCTGAAATAGCCGCAGCTTGACAGCCGATCCCTCTCAAGCCCATCATTTCCTTGAGGGCTACGAGGGGGATATGCGTGACGCCTGAAGAGAGGATTCATGCGCTTGGCATCTGGCAGGGCCCGATCGACATAGTCCCGATCACCGGCGGCCTCACCAACCGGAACTACCTGGTGAGAGATGGTGCGCTGCGGCGGGTCGTCCGCCTGGGCAACGATATTCCGGTCCATCATATCAACAGGCAGAACGAGCTTGCCGCAAGCCGCGCCGCACATGCGGCCGGCATCTCGCCTGCCGTTATCCATCACGTGCCGGGTGTGCTGGTTCTTGATTTCATCGACGCCGCGCCGCTATCGCCCGGCGATGTAAGCAAGCCGGAAACGCTTGCTCGTCTCATTCCGTTGATCCGCACCTGCCACTACGACATGGCCCGCCATTTTCGCGGTCAGGCGATGATCTTCTGGGTCTTCCACGTGATCCGCGACTATGTCGCAAACCTGAAGGCAGCAAACAGCATTTATGCGCCATTGCTGGATGGCTTGCTGGGGAAAGCTGAGTATCTCGAAGAAGCTGCGGGGCCTTTCGAGATCACCTTCGGTCATAACGACCTGCTCGCTGCCAATTTCCTGGATGATGGCAAACGGCTCTGGCTGATTGACTGGGACTATGCCGGCTTCAACACGCCGCTCTTCGATCTCGGTGGTCTCGCCTCCAACAGCGAGTTTTCCGGGGAGGCGGAGTGGCTCATGCTGGAGACCTATTTCGAGCGACCGCTGACGGATGATCTGCGCCGCCGCTACCAGGCTATGAAATGCGCCTCGCTGCTGCGCGAGACGCTTTGGAGCATGATTTCCGAAATCCATTCGGCCATCGATTTCGACTACGCAACCTATACGGCCGAAAATCTTAGCCGTTTTGAGCGCGCCTATCGGGCATTTGAACAGGATCATTGAATGACGAAGGAATTACCGAAGACGGCAAAGGCCGTGGTCATCGGCGGCGGCATCATCGGCTGCTCCACCGCCTATCATCTGGCAAAACTCGGCTGGACCGATACAGTGCTCCTGGAACGCAAGAAGCTGACATCAGGCACCACGTTCCACGCCGCGGGCCTCGTCGGCCAGTTGCGCACCAGCGCCAATATCACCCAGCTTCTCGGGTACTCCGTCGATCTCTACAAGAAGCTGGAAGCCGAGACAGGCCTCGGCACAGGCTGGAAGATGAATGGCGGCTTGCGGCTGGCCTGCAATCAGGAGCGTTGGACAGAGGTCAAACGCCAGGCGACGACTGCCCAATCCTTCGGCCTCGAAATGCATATCCTGAGCCCGCAGGAAGCTTTCGATCTGTGGCCACTGATGACAACAGACGATCTCGTTGGTGCTGCTTACTTGCCGACGGATGGCCAGGCCAATCCGTCTGACATCACACAAGCTCTCGCCAGGGGCGCCCGCATGGCTGGCGCGACGATCTTCGAGGATACCGAAGTTCTCGATCTCGAAATCGACAAGGGCAGGATCCGCGCCGTCATTACCGCGCAAGGCCGCATCGAATGCGAGCGCGTCGTGGTCTGCGCCGGCCAATGGACGCGCAGCTTCGCCAGCCGCTTCGGCGTCAACGTGCCGTTGGTGTCAGTCGAGCATCAATACATCATCACCGAATCCTTCGGCGTGCCCTCCAATCTGCCGACGCTGCGCGATCCCGATCGCCTGACCTACTACAAGGAGGAGGTCGGCGGCATCGTCATGGGCGGTTATGAGCCGAATCCGATTGGCTGGGCCCTGGACGGCATTCCTGAGGGTTTCCACTACACCCTCCTTGACAGTAATTTCGACCATTTCGAGCAGATCATGGAACAGGCGCTCGGCCGTGTGCCGGCGCTCGAAAATGCCGGCATCAAGCAGCTTCTGAACGGGCCGGAGAGTTTCACACCCGACGGCAATTTCATCCTCGGCGAGGCACCGGAACTGAAGAACTTCTTCGTCGGTGCCGGCTTCAATGCATTCGGCATCGCATCGGCCGGTGGTGCCGGTATGGCGCTCGCCGAATGGGTCACGAAGGGCGAGCCGCCCTATGATCTCTGGCCGGTCGATATCCGCCGCTTCGGCCGCCCGCACTTCGATACGGACTGGGTCCGCACCCGCACGCTCGAGGCCTATGGCAAACACTACACGCCGGCATTCCCCTTTGAGGAATATACAAGCGGACGCCCTTGCCGGAAGTCGCCGCTTTACGAGAGGCTGAAGGCGCAGGGCGCGTGCTTCGGCGAGAAACTTGGCTGGGAGCGGCCGAACTGGTTTGCCGATCTCTTCGCCAACGAAGAGCCCCGGGATATCTACACCTATGGCCGCCAGAACTGGTTCGGTGCCGTCGGCCGCGAACACAAGGCGGTGCGCGAGGCGGCCGTCATTTTCGACCAGACCTCCTTTGCCAAATTCGTGCTGAAGGGCAGGGATGCCGAAGCGGCGCTGTCTTGGATTGCCGCCAACGATGTTGCAAAGCCCGTCGGTTCGCTGATCTACACGCAAATGCTGAACGACAAGGGCGGCATCGAATGCGACCTCACCTGCGCCCGCATCGCCGAAAACGAATATTACATCGTCACCGGCACCGGTTTTGCCACGCATGATTTCGACTGGATCTCGCGCAACATCCCCGACGGTCTCCACGCCGAACTCGTTGACGTTACCTCCGCCTATACCGTGCTCTCGCTGATGGGGCCGAATTCTCGTTCCATTCTGAAGAAGGTCACGACCAGCGACGTCTCAAACGCCGCCTTCCCCTTCGGTCGCGTCAAGACCATCGGCATTGCCGGCTGCCCCGTCCGGGCGCTGCGCATCACTTATGTCGGCGAACTCGGTTACGAACTGCATGTGCCGATCGAGTATGCGACCACAGTCTATGACGCACTGATGGCGACGGACGGACAGTTCGGCCTCGTCAACGCTGGTTACCGCGCCATCGAGAGCTGCCGCCTGGAAAAGGGTTATCGCGCTTGGGGTTCCGACATCGGCCCCGATCACACGCCTGTTGAAGCTGGTCTCGGTTGGGCGGTGAAGACGCGGAAGAACATGCCCTTCAAGGGTCGTGAAGCGATCGAACGTCAGCTTGAAGGTGGCGTGAAGAAGATACTTGCCTGCTTCGTACCCGATGACCCTGATATCGTCCTGCTCGGACGTGAAACCATCTATCGCGACGACAAGCGCGTTGGCTGGCTCTCCAGCGGCGGCTTTGGCTACACCATCGGCAAGCCGATCGGTTACGGCTATGTCCGTAACCCTGACGGGGTGACGGAGGATTTCGTCCTGTCGGGCACTTATGAGCTGGATGTCGCCCGCAAACGGGTGCCCTGCAAGATCTCGTTGAAGCCGCTCTATGACCCCGAAATGGAACGGGTAAAGGTTTAAAACGGCCGCGACGGAGCCGATTCCTTTCATATGTCCTCATCCCCGTGACAGTCACAGGGATGAGAAAGGGTCGCTACCCCTTCAATAGAGGGGCAGCCTGTCGTCCTGGATCAGGATCTCCAGCTTGTTCGTCACATCATCGGTCCAGGCGATGTTTTCGGTAAGCGCCTTCGGGAACAGCCCCGGCAGGTCGAGCAGTGCTTTCGAAACTGCCTCGCCGTTGCGCGGCACACCGTCGAGAAGTGCTGCAATCTCCCCCGCCCGCGGATCACGCAACTCGTAGCGTTCGCCCTTGCGGTCGACCCCAATGGCGTAGCGCATCCACGCCGCAACGGCGATTGCATAGGTTTCGGCCTTGCTGCCTTTGGCCAGCGCTTCCGTCGCCGGCTCCAGCAGGCGCTGCGGCAGCTTCTGCGTGCCGTCCATGGCAATCTGATAGGTGCGGTGCGCGATAGCCTTGTTTGCAAAGCGCGCTATCAATTCGTCCGCATAGGCGTCAAGATCGATGCCTGGAACCGGATCGAGCGTTGCCGCCGCCGCATTCATGTGCCGACGGGCAAGGGCGGCAAGCCCTGCATCATCCATCACATCGCGGATAAATTCATAGCCTGCTATATAACCGAGATAGGCGAGCAGCGAATGCGCACCATTCAGCATACGCAGCTTCATCTTCTCATAGGCAGAGACTTCCTCGACCATCAGCGCGCCGTGAACCTTCTCCCAGGCCGGCCGGCCATTGGCGAAATGGTCTTCGATCACCCATTGGGTAAAGGGTTCCGTCTCGATCGCCGCCATATCCGTGCGGCCCGTCAGCCGCTTGGCATCGGCGTAGGTCGCATCGGTGCTTGCCGGCGTGATGCGGTCGACCATTGTCGAAGGGAAGGGCACGTTCGCCTCGATCCAGCCATGCAGATCGGTATCGATGCGGGAGGTGAATTCCAGCACGAGGCGTTTCAGCACGGCACCGTTGCTTGGCAGGTTGTCGCAGCTCAGTGGCGTAAAGGGTGCGATGCCCTTCTGCCGGCGACGTGCAAGGCCTTCCACGAGATAGCCAATGACGCCACGCGGCGCATGCCGGTTGGTAAGGTCGGCGACAATATCAGGGTGCTTGAGGTCGAGACCACCCGTTGCCGGATCGAAACCATAGGCCTTTTCCGTCACCGTCATGCTGACGATGCGGATATCAGGGTCTTCAAGCCGCGCCAGAAGGCCTGCTGGATCACGTGGCGCCACATGTGTTTTCAGGATGGAGCCGATCACCTGCGCCGTCGTACCCGAGGTGTCCCGGATCAGCGCCGTATAGAGCCCGTTCTGGGCGCTCAGATTGTCCGCAACATCAGGCGTGCGCAGGCTTGCTACCTCGATGCCCCAATCGCCGCCGGCAGCTGCCAGCGCGCCATCCGTGAAGGGCGCGAAATGAGCGCGGAAGAAGGCACCTGGGCCGAGATGCAGGATGCCGGCTTTCAGCGCATTCCGGTCATAGGCAGGAAGCTTCGCAGTTGGCGCAAGGCCGGTCACGTTCTGCAGTCTGTCGCTCACAGCTTATAGGCCTTCTTTGCATTGTCATAGGAAAGCTCGCGCGCGACGATCTCGGCTTCCTTCCTGGAAATCCGGTGTTCGACAGCAAGTTGCGCCAGGAAACGGCAGATCTCGCGGCGCCAGACGTCGTGGCGCGCGGGGATCGATAGCAGGGCGCGGGTATCGTCGTTGAAGCCGGCGAGATTGGCAAAGCCGGCCGTCTCCACCACCTGATCGAGATAACGGCGGATGCCAAGCGGGCTATCGTGGAACCACCAGGGCGGGCCGATCATCAGGCAGGCCCAGTGGCCGGCCATCGGTGCCAGTTCGCGGGCATAAGTCGTCTCGTCCAGCGTGAAGAGCAGGATGCGCAGATCAGGCGCATGGCCGTATTTCGAAAGCAGGGCATTGAGGCCGCCGACCCAGTCGGTGCGTGTCGGAATATCGGCGCCCATGTTCGGTCCGCGGGTTTCGAAAAGCTCGCGGTCGGTATTGCGGCGCGAACCGGCATGGATCTGCATCACCATGCCGTCTTCGGCAGAGAGGCCGGCCATTTCCGTCATCATCTGCCCGCGGAAAAGTTCCGCATCGGCGGCTGAAAGCGGGCCTTTGAGCGCCTTGTCGAGTAGCGCCTGCTTCTCGGCAAGCGGCAGATCGGCCGTAAAGGCACTCGGCACGCCATGGTCGGTCGCCGTCGCGCCAAACTGGCGAAAATAGGCGCGCCGCTTGCGATGGGCCTCGATCAGCCCATCCCACCTGGTAATGTCACAGCCGGTGATCTCGCCGAACTTGACAAGGTTGTCGCGGAAACCGGCGGCATCAGGATCGGTAACGCTATCGGGTCGGTAGGTGGTCCGCACTTTGCCGATCCAGCCGTCCGCCGCCATCTTCTGATGATGGGGAAGCGGATCGAGCGCGCCCTCGGTAGTGGCGATCGTCTCGATGCCGAAGCGCTGATGCAGTGCCCGCGGCCTGAACTCAGGAAGTTTCAGCTGCGCATTGATATGATCGTAGAGCGCATCGGCATTCTCAGACGTCAGCGGCTCTGTGCAGCCTAGCACGGCCGACATGGCATGATCGACCCAGAGGCTCGACGGCGTTCCGCGGAAAAGATGGTATCTGGAGGCGAAAGCACGCCAGATATCCCGGCCGCTCGCCACCGGCTTGCCGTCAAGCCGTGGCACACCGAGCTCGTCGAGTTTGGTGCCGGTGCTGTGCAGCATGCGGAAGAGATAATGGTCGGGAATGACGAGCAGCGAAGCGGCGTCTTCGAAGGCCTTGTCGTCTGCGAACCAGGATGGTTCGGTATGCCCGTGCGGGCTGACGATTGGAAGACCGCGCACCGTCTCGTAGAGATCGCGCGCTATTGTCCGCGTTGCCGGATCGGCGGGAAAGAGCCGGTCCGGATGAAGAAAGCCATTGCCTACATCCATCAGTTTTCCTCCCATATGGATATCGGCCTACCCCACATCATGAGGCGCGGCAAGGCCTTTTGGTAACCAAACGGTTCACTTTCGGAATCCTTTGCTTTGACCCTCGAAACCATTGACGCCCCGGCCTATTTCGGCTTTGGAATGCCACCTGATATCAGGGGAGAAAACCGATGTCCGACGAGGCAGCCCGCATTACCAGACTGGAAGAAATGCTGGCCCACCAGGCAAAGACGATCGATGAGCTTTCCGATCAGCTTGCCGAACAATGGAAGGTCATGGAGCAGACGCGCGCCAAGCTTGACCGATTGACTGAGCGCTTCCTGAGCCTGGAGGAACAGTCGCTGGAGGCGCCGGCGATCACCAGGCCACCGCACTATTGAACGGACGACGCGCCGCCGCCTGATAGTTGGCCTGCAGCAGGAAAGCGGTTTCGCGCTTCCGCCCTTTGCGATATAGCCCGGAAAGACGCAGCTTAACGAGAGACATCCCATGGCGGCCACCATCCGTTATCACCAAGGCGATATTTCCGCGGCGGATGCCGCCCGTTACACCGGGGCGATCGCGATCGATACCGAAACGCTCGGCCTCGTGCCGCGCCGGGATCGGCTCTGCGTCGTGCAGCTTTCGCCGGGTGACGGCTCTGCGGACGTGATCCGTATTGCGGCTGGTCAGAAGGAAGCTCCGAACCTGGTCGCGCTGCTTGCCGACCCGACACACCAGAAGATCTTTCACTACGGCCGTTTCGACATCGCCGTGCTCTTCCATACGTTCGGTGTCACCACGACGCCGGTCTTCTGCACGAAGATCGCCTCGCGCCTGACCCGTACCTACACGGATCGCCACGGCCTGAAGGATAATCTCAAGGAGATGCTTGAAGTCGATATCTCCAAGGCGCAGCAATCCTCCGACTGGGCTGCCGAAACGCTTTCACAGGCGCAGCTCGAATACGCCGCCTCCGACGTGCTCTATCTGCATGCGCTGCGTGACAAGCTCAATCAGCGCCTCATCCGTGACGGCCGTCTGGAGCATGCGACGGCCTGCTTCGAATTCCTGCCGACACGAGCCAAGCTCGATCTTCTCGGCTGGGAAGAGGCGGATATCTTCGCCCATAGCTGAGTCAGCATTTCATTGGAAATGCTGATTGGCCCGCGGATAACACGTCCGCGGTCGTTAGCTATTCGTTAAGGGATTTTCAGTAACATTATCATTAATTTTTATGCATTCGACGGCGCAAAAAGTGCGCCGGTGCGGACAGGAGGATCTGCCAGGATGCAAGGGGCCGGATGAGCGCGGTCTCTTTGTAAAACCTGCTTTCATAGCCACTTTGCGAAAGGAGCATGCCTGTGTTGTCTCCCGTTCGTTCAGCGTCCAATGCAAGTCTTTCTTCTCAGGGCCAGACGGCGGCAATCGTTGCCGGCGGCCTCGGCCGGTCGGTGGTCGCCCCCACCCCGGTGAATGCAGTTGAAGCAGCCGACCTCAATGCCGCGATTGCCGGCAAGCTCAATATCCTGCTCATTGCCGCGCGCCAGCGCATGATTGAAGCGCTTCTCGACATCATCAATGCCACCGGGCGCACCATGTCCCTGCAGCGCGGCGAAGGCGAATCCGATCAGGCTTTTGCCACTCGTGTCGCCGAAGCCATCCGCCGCATGCCCGACGCCGCAATTGATGCGGTCGAACGCCAGCTTTCCGATGATGGCCACAGTCTGCCACTGAGGATGGTCGCCGCGGCCCTCAAGAATCCCACTGGTCCGGAAGCCGCACGTGTCATCTCCTATCTGGAGATCATCAGCTATAAGGACAGGGATCTCGCAGCCCGCGCCGTTGTCCGCTCTTATCGCCAAAATGATGGCGCGCCGCCGCGTATCGAGACGCGGCCGGAAATCCAGCTGCAGCAAGACAACCTGCCCACCGCACGCCAGCCCGCCGCAAAGCCGGCTGCGGGAATGCCTGCTCTCGCCGAACAAACCGCTTCGGCAGAAGCACCTGTCGTCGGGGCGGTCGATCTAACCGTCGAGGACCAACAGACCGGCGGTCGGGGCCAGCCTGCGACGGTGATGCACGAAACTTCGCCGCAGGCAGTCATGCTGCGAGAGACGGAAGAAGTCCAGGCTGCGCCGGCGGAGCAGGAAGTAGTCGAACCGGAACAGGCTGGAGCCGCTGAGCAGTCGCAGCCTAAACAGCAGGCAATCTCCTCCAAGGCCGATCCGGTTATCCCGCGCAACTGGACCGGTATCGTCAGCTCTATGACCGAGCAGGTTTCGCAGATGATCGCAACGATCATCCGCGAGCAGGAAGCCGCCGTCCTATTGACGGAGACCCCTGTCGAAGCCGCTGTCGAAATCGATGCGATGCTGGACGAGGCCGTCATCAGCGAGGCGACGGAGAGCCTGGTTCGAACGACCCCGGAAGATGTTCTCGAGCCTGCATCTGCCCAGGCCTCTCGCCCGTCCCAGGCGGAAATCGCTGCTGTTGCCCAGACGGCGCGTCCCGCCCGCGAAATCGTCGCGCAGCCGCAAACGGTTCCCGTCGCAGTCGTCGAAACGCTCTCTTATGTTCCGCTCGCGGCCCGCATGCCAGAAGGCCTTCCCTACGCGCAAACCCCTTATCAGTTCGCCCGCGATGAATATAAGGCGACCAAGGCGGACGAACCTCCTCAGCGCCATCATGAAAATGGTGGCTCGCAGGATCAGCAGCAGCAGGCGCAATCCGGTCAGGGCGGCGACGAGCAGCAGACCGGCGGGGAGGAAGCCCCGCGGGAGGAGCGGCGCCAGCCGAAAATGTTTGATCCCGATCCGTCTACTGCTCCGGCAACGGTTGCCGATCCCGTCTATGCCCTCTACCAGCGCATGGTCGGCTGGGAATAATTCCAGACATTCCCTTAAGACAAAAACCCGCCGGATCGCTCCGGCGGGTTCTTATTTCAATGGATCAGCGAAGGATTATTCGCCGCGGTTCTTCAGAGCCGCGCCGAGGATGTCGCCGAGCGAAGCGCCCGAGTCGGACGAACCGAACTGAGCAACGGCTTCCTTCTCTTCCGCGATCTCCAGAGCCTTGATGGACAGCATGATCTTGCGGTCCTTCTTGGAGAAGTTGGTGACGCGGGCATCGACGGTCTGGCCGACCGAGAAGCGTTCCGGACGCTGTTCGTCGCGATCGCGAGCGAGGTCAGCGCGACGGATGAAGGAAGTGATGTCCTCATGGCTGACGAGCTTCACTTCGATGCCGCCGTCGTTGACAGCGATGACTTCGCAAGAAACGACTGCATTCTTGCGCAGGTCGCCGGAAGCAGCAGCTTCGCCAACTGCATCCTTGCCAAGCTGCTTGATGCCGAGCGAGATGCGTTCCTTTTCGACGTCAACGTCGAGAACGACCGCCTTGACGACGTCACCCTTGTTGAACTCCTCGATGACCTGTTCGCCTGGACGGTTCCAGTCGAGGTCGGAGAGGTGCACCATGCCATCGACATCGCCGTCGAGGCCAATGAACAGGCCGAATTCGGTCTTGTTCTTGACTTCGCCTTCGACTTCAGTGCCGGCCGGATGGCTGCGGGCGAATGCTGCCCACGGGTTTTCCAGGGTCTGCTTGAGGCCGAGCGAGATACGGCGCTTGGACGGATCGACTTCGAGAACGACGACTTCGACTTCCTGGCTCGTGGACAGGATCTTGCCGGGGTGAACGTTCTTCTTGGTCCAGGACATTTCCGAGATGTGGATCAGGCCTTCGATGCCCGGCTCCAGCTCGACGAACGCACCGTAGTCGGTGATGTTCGTAACGGTACCGGAAATCTTCTTGCCTTCCGGATACTTGGCCTGGATGCCATCCCACGGATCGGACTCGAGCTGCTTCATGCCGAGCGAGATGCGGTGGGTTTCCTGGTTGATGCGGATGATCTGAACCTTGACCTGCTGGCCGATGTTCAGGATTTCCGACGGATGGTTCACACGGCGCCATGCCATGTCGGTGACGTGCAGCAGGCCGTCGATGCCGCCGAGGTCAACGAACGCACCGTAATCGGTGATGTTCTTGACGACGCCGTCAACAACCTGGCCTTCTTCGAGGTTCTGAACGATTTCAGAACGCTGCTCGGCACGGGATTCCTCCAGAACCGTACGGCGCGAAACCACGATGTTGCCGCGGCGCTTGTCCATCTTAAGGATTTCGAAGGGCTGCGGGTTGTGCATCAGCGGAGTAACGTCGCGGATCGGACGAATGTCGACCTGAGAACGCGGCAGGAAGGCGATCGCACCGTCGAGGTCGACCGTGAAGCCACCCTTGACCTGGTTGAAGATAACGCCTTCGACGCGCTCGCCAGCTTCGAACTTGGCTTCGAGCTTGACCCAGCTTTCTTCGCGGCGAGCCTTCTCGCGCGACAGAACTGCTTCGCCGAGCGCGTTTTCGATACGCTCAACGTAGACTTCGACTTCGTCGCCAACCTTGAGCTGGCCATCCTTGGCGCGAGCGCCGAATTCCTTGAGCGCGATGCGGCCTTCGACCTTCAGGCCGACGTCAACAACGGCGACATCCTTTTCGATGCCCGTGACGATGCCCTTGGTAACATAGCCTTCGGCCAGATCGTTCTTGGCAAAGGACTCTTCGAGAAGGGCCGCGAAATCCTCGCGAGAGGGAGTAGCTACTGACATAAAATCTCCTGCGTGGCCTTCGATAGCTTCAAGGCTCACGTATGCGCCGGTTGGTTCGAGTTAAATGGGCCTGAACCCAGTCCGCCCTCGTTTAAGAAGGCAATCCGGCGCTTGGACGGAATTTCAGGCTTGCTTTCGCATGAGCGTCCCGCGCACGAAGCACGGAAAATCGCTTGTCTTAGGCATTTCGGTTCAAAGCGGCGTCGATAAACGACTTTGCAGCTTGAAACGCGGCTTCTATACTCATTTCCGACGTGTCAAGCAAGTGCGCATCGACTGCCGGTTTCATCGGGCTGTCCGCCCTGTTCATGTCGCGATCGTCGCGTCGTTTGACGTCCTCGAAAATCGCATCGAAATTCGCCGAGCCACCCTTGCCGACGATCTCGTCGTAGCGGCGTCTGGCGCGAACCTCCGGCGATGCCGTCACATAAAGTTTCACCGGTGCGCCAGGGCAGACGACGGTGCCGATATCGCGCCCATCGAGAACCGTTCCCGGCAACTTCCGGGAAAACCGACGCTGCGCCTCCACCAGCGCCCGGCGAACCGCCGGCATCACGGCAATCTTTGAGGCGGCTTCGCCAATCTCGTGTCTCGAGAGTATATCGCGATCGAGCCCGGCCAGTTCAACCTCGCGCGCCATCTTTTCAGCAACCGTCTCGTCGTCGAGAGGCAGCCCGGCATCGATGAGCGCCTTGGCCGTCGCCCGGTAGGTGAGGCCGGTATCGAGGTGGTGGAAGCCGTATTGCTCCGCGATCCGGCGCGAAAGCGTGCCCTTGCCCGCCGCGGCCGGGCCGTCGATGGCGATGATAAAGCTGTCGGTCATCAATTCATTCCGTGCCAAGGCCGCCGTAGCGGCGCACCAGTTCCTGCATTTCGGCCTGCTCTGCCATCTCGTCCAGGCCCTTGGCAACACCTTCGCGGTCGGCGATAGGTCGGTTCTGGCTCACCTTCCACTTGCCCTCGATCTCGGCGATCTCGATTTCGACGCCGATGATGCCCTTGAGTTGGGCACGGATGAAATCGTCAGGCGCATCACCGACCGACCAGGGCCTTGCGCGCTGGCCTTCCTGTTCGCCGGTAATTGCGTTGATCTGCGAAAGCAGCCAGCCTTCGTCCTCGATCACCCGGGCGGCCCCGCGCGCCTGCACGATCGCATAGTTCCAGGTCGGCACGACTTTGCCGGTCTCTGCTTTGGTCTTGTACCAGGATGGCGTGACATAGGAATTGGCGCCCTGGAAGACGGCAAGCACCGGCGCGCCGGCCGCGATATCGCGCCACTGCCCGTTCGCCCGTGCCAGATGCAGCCGCAGCATTCCCTTCTCAGAGGCCTCGGCATCGAGATGGAAGGGCACAGAATTGGCGATAAGCCCGGAATTGCCCGCCGTAATCAGCAGGCCAAGCGGATGGGCGCGGATCAGCGCATGCTGCACGCCAAGGTCTTCCTCGCGGAAATGTGGTGGCTGGTACATGTCAGGCCTGCTCGATCTTCGCCCCAAGGCTCTCCATCAGAGCCATGAACTGCGGAAAGCTGGTTGCGATCATACTGCTGTCGTCAATGCCGACAGGATGCTCCGAAGCCAGCCCCATGACAAGGAAGCTCATGGCGACGCGATGGTCGAGATGTGTGCTTACCCGCTCGCTTGCGGCACAACCGAGCCCCTTGCCATCCGGCCGGCCGGTGACGGAAAGCCAATCCTTGCCTGCCTCGCATTCGACGCCGTTGAGCTTCAGCCCTTCCGCGACGGCTGAGAGCCGGTCGGACTCCTTGACCCGCAGTTCCCGCAGGCCATTCATGACCATCCGGCCCTTGACGAAGGCGGCGGCGACGGCAAGAACCGGATATTCATCGATCATCGAAGGTGCCCGCTCTGCCGGCACGGTGACGCCGGTCAGCTCGGAATGGCGCGCGCGCAGATCAGCAACATCCTCGCCGCCCGTAAAGCGTGGATTGAGGATTTCGATATCGGCGCCCATTTCCTGCAGCGTCAGGATCAGCCCGGTTCTGGTCGGATTCATCAGCACATTGGAAATGGTGATGTCCGAGCCCGGCAGCAGCAAAGCCGCGACCAGCGGGAAAGCGGCAGAGGAGGGATCGCCGGGTACGTCGATGGTCTGTCCGGTCAACTTGCCGCGGCCTTGCAGCCGGATCGTCCGCGTACCATCCGTGTCGGTCTCCTCGGATAGGTCCGCGCCGAAGCCGATCAGCATCCTTTCCGTATGGTCGCGCGTAATCGCCGGCTCGATGACCGTCGTCACACCCGGTATATTGAGGCCGGCCAGCAATACCGCCGATTTCACCTGCGCGGAGGCCACGGGCAGGGTGTAGCGGATCGGAGCCGGCGTTTCAGGCCCACGCAGCATGACCGGCAGGCGGTCGCCCTCCATGGCCTTCACCTGCACGCCCATCCGGCGCAAGGGATCGAGCACGCGGCCCATCGGCCGCCGAGAGAGCGAGGCGTCGCCGGTGAAGACTGTGTCGAAGTCGTAGACGCCGGCAAGGCCCATGGTCAGGCGCGCGCCGGTACCGGCATTGCCGAAATCGAGCGGTATTTCAGGTGCAAGCAATGCGCCATTGCCTGTTCCATTGATGATCCACGCGCCGCCATCCTGACGGATTATGGCGCCCATGGCCTGCATCGCCTTGCCGGTATTCACCACATCCTCGCCTTCGAGGAGCCCGGTGACACGTGTTTCCCCCGATGCCAGTCCGCCGAGCATGAAAGCGCGATGCGAGATCGACTTGTCGCCCGGAACACGGACGGTTCCGGAAAGGCCGGAGGATTTGCGAGTGAGGGCCGGCTTCGATGCGAAACCCTGCGACATGGGTTAACCCTTTGCAAAGGCAATACATTCAGATCGCTTACGCCCCGGTTCCGGGCTGTTTTTCCGACCGGCCTTGCGGCAATCGCGGCTGGTTAGCACAAACTTGCCGAACGGTCATCCGGAATGGCGGCGAGAAGCCTGAAGTGCCCTATGAAGTTTAGCTTTGACATAGGAAGCCGTAGCGATTATGGGGACCGGCTTATAAATTCCGAACAGAACGCCGGTTTGACGGCATTTGCCGAATTTCTCATTCGGCCATTCTCACGAGGCTTATAGTGGCGAAAGCGGAACTTGGTACAAAGCGCACTGATCCGGAAACCGGCAAGAAGTTCTACGATCTGAACCGGGATCCGATCGTCTCCCCTTATACCGGCAAATCCTATCCCCTGTCCTTCTTCCAGGAAACCTCGGCACTCGCCGAAGTTCAGGATGATGATGAGGTTGCCGAAGTCGATACCGAAAACACCGAAGTCGAACTGGTTTCGCTCGAAGACGCCGATGACGCCGCTTCCGGCGACGATATCCCTGATATCGGCGACGACGATGTCGAAGTCGAAGGCGATGACGACGATACTTTCCTCGAAGTTGATGAAGATGACGAGGATGACGACATGAGCGACATCATCGGCGTCACCGGCGACGAAGACGAAGTCTGATCGGACGAATATCGGCCCGGATGACAAAAATATTCCGGGCCGGATTTTTTAGGCTTGCCATCTGCGAAAACCGCAAGTAATAAGCCGCCACTCCAGAGGAAACGCCTCCGGAGTATCCCAGGACCGGCGCAAGCTGGACCACCCTGATGGGGCTATAGCTCAGCTGGGAGAGCGCTTGCATGGCATGCAAGAGGTCAGCGGTTCGATCCCGCTTAGCTCCACCAAACTTCCTTTATTTCGCTTTTTTGCAACGAAATCAGCCTGATAAGGCGAGGCCGTATTTTCCCGAGTACCCAAGAAAGTACCCACCCGGAGTACCCAACCTGATTTCAACATGACTCGCCCCATCCCCGCGCGCTAAATACAATCCCATCATATCGAGTCGCGTAGAGAAGTTAGGATGAGCCTTTTAGGCGGAGCCACAGGCTGGCTACCGGCGAAAGTCTCAGTTTGTTTCACGGGGTTGGCCAAGTGTTCACCTCTGTTCTTCCTATGTATTTGTCGGCGCTTCCTGGCTCTGTCGATTCTTGTTATGCTGCGTGTGCGCAATGATTCCATCAACCGATGCGAGTCTGGTTGTTCACGGCGAAAGGCGGCGGCATGGTCCAGAATGTCAGGCGTGTTTTTGATGCAAAGCCAGAATACCTCAAAGCTAGTTTCCTTGAGCACATCCGAAGCGGTCTGCCGCACACCTGTTCGTTCATAACGCATGAAACGCCTCCTAAAGATGGCATTGAGGTGATCCTTCAGGACTTCATGATCCCGAAGGACGTATTGTCGAGGGACGGACTTGCCCCCTGTCCCATTTGCAGTCCCGTTAAGCCGAAGTACGTCAAAGGCCACCTCCTCTGGTCCAGCGAATCTAAACTGCTGTACGCAGTTGGGCATTGCTGCGGTCACGGGTTCTTCACGTCTGACAGTCTGGCAAGGGCGCTCACCCGTAATTCAAGAGCCGAACGGAGACGCCGTGCCGAGGCGCTTATCGAAGCGAACTGGACCCTTCCTGGGGAACTGGTGGCATATTGGGCGCTACTGAAGCCGGCTGTTCGCGATCTTGACAGGGTACTTAAGGCGCTGCGAGTTGGTCTTCGTCATGCCGTTTGCAAAGACATCCACCGGACCATCCGAGACGGCGGATACCTGAAGGTACAGCAGCGATCTGGCGACGACGCAGTAACGCATAGGGGCTTAACCGCTGCTGAGGAAGCCTACGGCGATCAACCAGTTCGCGGGGCCTCAATCCTTCGGGGTAGCAGCAGGGGAATTTCCGTAGAGGCAAAAGTCTCTAACGTGATGGCGGCCTTGACGCATGTAAGCTGGCAGACTGAAAACGATGCTGTCCTTTGGCTATGCGAGAGGGTGGACGAAGACCTTCTCCATCTGGAAATGTTCATCCGAGATGCGGTTTCCAATGTCAGCACTGCGCTAGACGATATCGCCGCGCTCCTCGCATTCATTGAACCAGAGAACCTCAAGCTTATCAACGATTGGTCTCGTGAGGCCCATGGCTGGCAGGGCTGCGTGTCGGTAGAAAATGAACGCGGGCAGGTTACCATTATACGGGGCCGAAAGCGCTTCAAGAGCTTCCGGCTTCCTCCAACTTTGACGCAGGAATTGCCCACCGTCCCTGCACTTATCGACCCAACTTTAGAGAAAACTTGAGGGGTGCTCAAAAATTGACGCGATCGTTGGCAGCTAGATTCGTTGCCATCTTTCAATCAACCTTCTCACATTTCCCGAGTTCCATAAAAGGGACGCCCAAAGTCTGTTTATCTTTCGGCTGGAGATAACTTCCCTCACTCCAAGTCTCATACTTGAGGTATTCAAGATCAAATTGGTAGTGTTGTGCAATCCACCGGCACTCAACTCGATCATTCACCGAGACGATATCGGTGCCGATGCTTTCGTTGAAACAGGTACGGAAATCGCCGGTCTGTGTGGTTTTCAGCAGAACGCTATAGATGCGCGCTTTGGACGAACCTTGTTTGCCGGTCCCGGTGGATCGCACTTTAATTGCAAATCCATCCGTTGAAGTTTTGAATATCGTAGCATTCCAAGTGTCTTGGGCAGTGTCGTAAACCATACCGGCAGTGGCATTTGGACGGCAATAGTAGATGCCAGAACGATCAGAGGGCTCGTCGGTCTCGGGAGCGTTTTGCGCAAACGCGGCTGTTGTCATCAATAAAACGGGAATTGCAGAAAGTCTCATTGAATTTCACCTTGAGGGAGATAGCATATTCGTGGCGCGTTGCTGGACGAATTTCTGATCACCAATGCATCACAATCGCAAGTACGAAAACTAAATGCGCTGTGCCGAAGGAATAACTTTGGACGGTGCCGGCTAGTCGCCGCACCAATCGTTCTTGTGATGGGGTCTCCACTCGCGGGCAAAGCCTTCCGCCAGTAGCATCGAGCCCACCTCCCGCCCATCCTTGCGATAGACGTTCACCAGGGGCCGATGGGCCGGCGTATTGTCGATCCCCTTGATTTCGATCCGTAGGCCGCGCTGCTCTAGGAGTTCCTTAAGCCTGCCTTTGGCTATCAATGCTAGTTTGCGCTCCTTGATGCACTTCGCATGGCTGCCAATCTCCGGGGTGTCTATCCCCCAGACAAACGGAATGCCGCCGCCGAGGAGACGCATAAGCTGCCCATCGCAGCGCACGGTGTCACCATCCACAGCCGTCAACGAGGCGCACATCATCATTGCCGTGCCGATCATCGTAGCGTCACCGGACCGCTTGAAGGCCTCTTGTACGGGTAATCCTCCCAACACCACCAGACGGTCTCACTAGACCGACCTGACGAAAGCCCAAAGCCGCCCCATTTGCTGCACCCTTCCGCTGAGCAGAAATGCTCCACGATGACGTTAGAGCCGGCTGCTGTTGAATGGCTGGCGATACTCATGCAGGTATTTGCTCGGGAGCAGGAAGACGCACCAATTGGTCATCCGGTAATGGGCGTTGAAGCTGGCGAGCCTCCTCCCACGGCGCAGTCAACCACGTCTCAATCTCATCGCTATCCGCAAGGATGACCGGCATGGCTTTCTGATGGACCGGCTCAACGATGCCATTGGGCCCAGTCGTGAGGAATCCGTAGAGGTCATTGACCGTGAGCCCCTCCTTGACCTTCCTAACGCTCTCCCACTGCGGCACCCATATGCCCGCGAAGAACATCAGCGGACAGCTCGGGTCAGCTGCAAACCATGCGTTGGGCGTGCGGCCACCTTCAGGCTTGTTGGCTGGATCTGGCTCGGCAAAGGATGTCACGGGGACGACGCACCGGAACTCGATCCCATGCCAGCGTTTCCAGTGCTTGCTATCAACGTTGCGGACGTTCGTAGTTCCGCCATCCGGCTCCATCTTAAGGAGCTGCTGGAAGTCCACCTCTTTGTTTTTCTTCCGTAGGCCATCGGCTCGCTTCGTCGCGGCTTGGTATATCGCCTGTGACGAACTTGGCAGACCCCACCGCACATTCGTTAGCTCGCGGCCAGCTGGCGTATTGCGGACGATCGGTGCCATGTAGTCGGGCCAGATCTCCGTGATGGGTGGCATGTTGCCGGTGCTGTCGATCATCGCCCGCGTGATTGAGCGAATGGCCGCCTGATTGCTCAGCATTCGGTAGAGATTACACACTTCGCCCTCCCTTGGTATCCATGCACCGTTACGGGCAACTTCGTCCGTGTCGATGAACTGTCCGCGCCATCTGTCCCGAAACTGACGGGCAGCTTCGCGATTGCTAAAGCAGAAGACAAGATATTCATCCCACTCAATCGACGCTTTGTAGTGTTTCGACTCGCCCTCAAGATGGATCGCTGAGGTTAAGACTTCGCCTCTTTGCCGATAGTCATGGGCCTGCTCTCCGGTCTGGTAGTTTCCCCACCAGATGATGACATGGTGAGGTAGTTCTGAATCTAGCCTCCGCCGGGCGAAGGGGTTGTTTCTTCGATCCGCCATGTTGAGTCTATATGGTTTCGTCTCGCCAAACCGGCATCTTAACTTCCTTGATGCCCACCAGTCGGCGCACATAAAGCTTCCCGATCTCCGATGCAGACGGGAGGTAAACGGTCACGTCCATGTAGTCGCGCTTGTGGCATTCCTGGCAGGTGAACCTCAGGCGGTTGATGGTGGTGTTCTTACGGAGCTTGAGAAGATCGTCGGGCAGAAACCGTCGCGTGATGTTGCACAGGCCGCACCGGACAATGAGGATGTGCCCGACCCCTCGCGCCTCCTCTAAGGACCAGCGCGAGAGTTTATTCAATTGGTTCATTTCCGGCATGGCAGTCTAGCCTGTTGGCGTCGTCTTTTAGGCGGGCAGTCCGGAAGCGGGGAGATGCCAAAAGCTACGCCAGGTAGCCTCTTTCTCTAGCTCGGTCATAGAGTGCATTGAAGGCTAGATCGATATCCTGCTCGAAGGCAAACCACATTGGCTCCGTCGCTCCAACATCACCGGCACCGTTGTAGATCCCGATAGCGCGCCCATTAGACTCGTCAATGGAAACCAAAAAGGTCCCAGTCGGAGCGCAAGACTCCATATCGAAGGCGTAGGCGAGATGTATCTCGAATTGGTCCAAGCTTCCAGAGCGGGACTCAATGCCAGCAACACCGCAGCACGAAGCGCGGGGTTTACCTCATGGATGCTCACGGGGACAGGTGGGGTCCAATACGTCCCGATGGGATTGCTCCCGAAGTCGTCATCTAGGCGCAGTTCATCGACCGGCAAATTACTCATAGCCGTCATCCTCCGTTTCGAGTGGTGATGCCTCCGGAAGAGGAGTTGAGGGCCGCGCAGCGTTCCGTGGTGTCGAAACAAGGAGGTAGCCACGCGGCCCGTTCCATCCCTTGGGATGTTCTTATTATGTTCTCATTTTAGAGGGAGTCAATACGCACCGTGAGGCAAATGAAATTTAGGGGTCAACCGTCTTAGAGGTGATCTACGTGACAGTGACCGCGCGATTTCCCCCCGGTACCCCTTGATGGGACCCGTTCTCCTCAAAATGAGGGTTCAGTCACCACGCGGTTGTTCACCGTCTTCCGGCGTTGCGGCGGCCTCGGCTTGGGTTAGCGATGGAGGTGCCGGTATGACAGCAACTGGTAGCACGGCATTGCCCACGGCTATGGCGGTAAGAGCTTCTCTCAGACGCTTTTGAGCCTGCTCCTCATCCTGCCATCCTTGCGGGGCGTAGGCACCTCGAAGAACTTGCAACTGCTCGACTGGCGTTCCGACTGCCTTTGACATTTCCGACAGAAGATAAGCGACATGAAGGTCCGCCTTCTCGACCAACCGTGCGCGGGCCTCGGCTTGAAGCCACATCGTGTCGTCAAAAATGGCCATAAGTTCTTTGTAACGCTGCATGACCGCCTTCTTGGAATAGAAGTAAACCGGCACAAGATTCAACGCACCGACAAATTCCGCATTTGTGGGATGTCTACGGGTCCGCATCATGGAAACAAACAAGCTGCGTCTGCTACTCTTCCAAGCCGATCTTTCTTGATACCAGAGGGTTATTGCCACTGCCGCAATCGGACCAACGAACGTTGCAGCTACAACCGCCCAATCAACTTGGGGTACCCAACCCAGCATCACTTTCCCTCGCCCGATTTTGGAGCAAGGTGCCATAAATTCCATGAACCGCAAGTCTCAATAGACCAAGCCCTTGTGAGTCTCGCGCTGGACCCCTCTAAATAGTCTCACATAAGTAGCGTTGACATTTTGAGACCGTTAGTATCTCATGATCCTCGAATTATGTGAGACTATGAGGACGCCATTATGCCGGCAGTGATGATTGGTTATGCCCGCACATCCACCGCCGACCAGAAGGCAGGACTAGAAGCCCAGCTCCGTGACCTTCAAACGGCGGGATGCACAAAGATATTCCAAGAGCAGCTTTCCTCTGTGGCGAACGAAAGACCCCAGCTTGAGCGCGCCCTTGAGTTTGTCCGTGAGGGCGATGTGCTGGTGGTCACAAAGCTAGACCGCCTAGCCCGCTCGGTGGCGGACCTCGTGGCCATCACGGCGGCGCTGAGGAGCAAGGGGGTTGAGCTGCGCATCCTAACAATGAACCTCGACACCTCTACGCCCACCGGAAAGCTCATGCTGAACCTGTTGGGGTCTATCGCTGAGTTCGAGCGAGAGCTGATGTTGGAGCGGCAGCGGGAAGGCATCGCCAAGGCGAAGTCAGAAGGGAAGTATAAGGGAAGGGCACCTACGGCCCGCAGCAAGGCGGACGAGGTGTTAGCCCTCAAGGCAGAGGGTAAGACCCCGGCAGAAATACAGGCCGCATTGAGCATCAGCCGTGCAAGTGTGTTCAGGATACTGAAGGAGCGCTCTATTCCTGAGGCGGCTGTCTAAGGCCCTAATGGGCCATCATCCTCAATAATCCTTCTGTTGCATGCGACGAATGCACAGCGGTTGCTCCATACACGCTGACAGGGCGGCCTCGTATTGGCGGCCTTGCTCGGTTCTTGGGAAATCATATTCGCTGTACCTATAGCCACCCCAGAGGCCAGCAGCGAGAATGATGGGGTATGCCCAAGTGGCGATGGCTCGTCTGCTGGGCCGGCCTTTCGCGGTCCTCAGCCAGGAGTTCGAAACCGCCAGCAACACCACAAAGGAAACCATGAAGCCGATGAGAAAGCCCTTGGGGTACTGTGACAGTGTGGGTAGTAACCTAACGACCATCTTGCCCGACCCCAAGACCACACCATAGGCAACAGCTCCCGTCGCTATGTAGCAGGCCAGTAACTCGAACAGCTCTCTGATAGGCTCAGGCTCCCCGCCGGTCGTCAGACGGTTCATTCGCGGCGGCGTTGTCTTGGTGGTTTCCATGTCGGCTTCCCCTGAGGCTTGTGCCCACGAGCGCCCTCGCAAGCTTGCCTCCATGACCCATGATCGGGGAGTTCGAAACCAACTCGGTTGGCCTTGGGGCCTTTAGCTTACGAGAAGCCTGGACATACGCCACAAGCTCCCCGACCAGCCAAGGTCAAGGATTGGCACCATTCCGGTTTGTGCCATACCGCCGAGTTCCGGGTTTCGACGCCCAGGAGCGCCGCGTCTGCGCTCACCTTCGTGTAGCCCATCTCCCATCTGCTGCCAACGGGGCATCCTGGACCTCGCGACGACATCGTGCAGGGATCAGCCGACAAGGTACCTAGGTAACCCCAATAGATCCTCCCCGACATCCAGCCCTACGCCATCACCAGGAGCAACGCGCCCCTAGGGCCTGACCTACCAACCCGCCACCCCTCGGGATAGGTAACGACACCTATGGCAGTAGGTACATCAGGGCCATAAGGCACACAACAAGGCAATAACCAAAGTAAAGCACCAGGGTGCCAGCATCACACCAGGCAACACCTTGGCAAGACATCAAGTACACCCCCAGGAAACACCATATATCTCCGATAATGCAGGAAAATATTTGCTTTTTTCGAAGGAAATACATGAATTAAACTTGACTAAATCTTTATTGCGGGCCAAATCGGATTTGTGGCGCACGCCACTTAACCACGCAATGAGAGTGAAATGAGTGATCTGAAAATCTTTATAAGCGCTGGGGCAGATGAGTTCGCTGAGCTGACTGGCGATCATCGTCCATGTGCATACGTCGCCTTTAGAACAGACGGCAAAAGCGAGTCATGTTTCTACGGGCAAGGGCATCTTCTAGATATGAACGCTGCTATGGCTGAAGGCCTAGTGGCCGCGTTGACTGACTTCTTCACGATTGATCCAGAGAGTGACTTCGGGCAGCTGCATGATATTGACATAATTTGCCCGGGCCCAGGCTTCTGGAAGCGTGTAATTCAAACATGCGAAGCCGAAACATCAAATCCACAACGCGCTCGGGGACTGGACCAACACGACTGCTGGAAAAAACTCGCAGTTCTTGCGGCAACCCTTGAGTTGGCCGCCCCTCGCAAACCCTCGTCGCCTTTGGAGAGGGGAATACTCAAGCGGATTACGGAACAACGCAAGAAACTCGCAAGAGAGGCAATTGGCAAAGTGCCGCGTGACGCCTCAGGTATCTCAGTGTCTTGGCGGGAAGACATGGAGCCGAACCGTTGAGGCAGCTGCCCAAAGTCGGTGCTGACATTTCGACGTGCGAACACGGCAAGCAGCGGTGCGTGGTCCCAGGGTGCAGCCAACTGGCCGAACTGTCCGGTGGAACGGGTCTCGCTCGGTTCCACTGCCGTCACCACGTTCAGCATAAAGCTCGGCACGGCTCCCACTGGCACGGGACTTATAGGGCGTCTGAGTTGGTCCCCTACGTGAATAGCGCCGAGCGTTGGATAAAGGGCCACCGGCAGGACTCAGCTTACCGAGGAACCTATTGGGAGCTGGAGCACTTTATGGCGGGCGTGGGACGTGTTGACCCTGCGATGAACTTGCGGGGCCAATCGGCGGAGTATCGCGCTCGGATCGCCTTTGCGCGTATGCGGGCGGCGGAAATCCCCACTCGGCGGCTCATCGCCATCTATCTCGGGGTCGCAGCCCTCATTGAGGATGATTTCGGCAGCCACCGCACCCGAGAGTTTCGCATCGTGCAGGCCGCGAAGGCTGTCCACAGGCTGGCCAGCGGCACGCATCGCAAGTGGGATGCTTGGGACCCGCTGACGGGCGGGACGCGACCTGTCGAGCTTCACGCCTATCCCCGCTCATCAGGGCATGTGCTGAGGAAAATCGGAGAGGCCCTGGAGAAGGCATGTGATGAGCTAGCCCGCGCTGAGGTGCCCGCGGTGATCGCTATGCGGACGCAGCTCTTTGGACCCCATCCATCTCATCCGCCTGCCGCTCAGGTGTCCTAACCAAAATTGAAAGTCCTCACCACCGTTTGATCTCCTCTCGGGGGTGGGGACGCGCATGTTGGAGCTGATCTTGCTTCCTCAGAAATTGTCAGCCGAGAAGGCCTTGCCTTATGTTCTCCATTATGACGGATGGTTGTCCGCAGGCGGTGGCAGTCTCATCGCATTGGCCGAAAGCATCTTTGACATGCTTGCGTCTCCGATCATCACGCCCGGAAGGAAACCAAGAGCCGACGCGGCGGAGCGCCGGAAGCTTTGCTCTTTGACGCTCGTAGCAAACCTTGTGATGGTCGCTCTAAGCCCCGTTCGCTACGCGGGTCTGGCGGTGCCACTGAGGAACGGTAAGCTCAGCCGATACGACCGGAAAGATTTCAACGCTGATGTTCTCAGGCTTGTGATTGAGGAGGCTGAAAACGCGAGTCTGGTTTCAGTCCAAGAGGCTGTCTTCAAGGAGCGTCGGACAGTCGTCGCCCCTTCGTCGCGCTTCCGGCAGCTCGTTGCCGCTCACGGAGTATCGCTTGCCGATATCCATCACCTGGAAGGCCGAGAGACAATCGAGTTGTGGGCGGGGAGCAGAAGGAGCGGTCACAAGACGCCCGTTGACTACGTGGGTAGCCGTGAAGCGGACGTCATGCGAGACCAGATGGCGAAGATCAACGAGGTCCTCAACGCTGCCGATATCTGCCTTGATGGTCAACAAACCGGCCCCATTCACCTCGTGCGAAAGTTCCGCATTGAGCAGCCAGAAGACGTCCACGCGTTCGACCGTCATGGCAGGCTTTACGGCGGTTTCTGGGAAGACCTTCCGAAGGACCAACGCCATTTGCTCACGATTGGCGGAGAGCCGGTTGTGGACCTCGATTTCGCCTCCATGTTCATCCACCTCGCGTATTGCCGCCTGGGAGCGGAGGCACCCACGGGCGATCTGTACGCAATCCCCGGGCTGGAGGAGCACCGAAAGGCCGTCAAGTCGCTCATGGTGTCGCTCTTCTTCCGAAACGTAGCCGCGCGGCGATTGCCTATCGGCAGCAAGGAGACGCTTCCTTCGGGCTGGACGATGGAGAGGTTTAAAGCCGCTGCATCCGCTCACCATCCGGCAATCGCTTCCCTCTTCGATACCAACGTCGGCTTTCAGTTAATGGCCGTAGAGAGTGAAATTCTCGTCGGCATACTTCTTGAGCTTGGTTCAAAGGGCGTTGCCGCCTTGCCGATGCACGATGGTGTCATGGTGGCGGCCAGCCAGAAGGAATTGGCTATCGAGACGATGCTGAATGTCAGCGCCGCCAAGGTGGGTCGGTCGCTTCCGGTGGTCGAAAAGTCTATTGAAAGGCCGTCGCCAAATAACTCCCCCCTATGGAGCTCTAGGACTGGCTCAGAGGGGGAAGCCTTTTTAGCTAGACCCCATCATCACCTTCTGCTTGGAGAGAGGCCAGAAGCTACTCAAAGCAACCTAGGAGGCGTATCTCAAAGTGACTGATTTGAAGCAGCCTCTATGCAACATGATGGGGCTGCCGTGCGGGAGGATGATCGATGGACAATTCACCTCCAACGCAATGCCTCAAAGCCATTCCTTGCGTTCGCTGGGAGGCTTAAAGTTCAGTCCAATAGGTGCTGCCGGTGAAAGGTGATGGGGTCTAGTAACAGCGGTGTTCTTTCGCCACCTTGCAGGCGCAACCCCAGTGTGCCACGCTTCTAAGACCCGCAACCCACGCCATCATGGTCACAGATTGAGTCGCTCCAACTTTTCCCTACAGAAAATCCACGAGATGTCGAAGGGCATCGAGCGGAGCCTCAGCAGGCTGAGAGCTTCAAACCTCAATGAACGGCAGCAAATGCCCATGACATATATCCCGGAAGCAGTATCTGTCTTTGTGGATTTCGAGACGAAGGGCGTGCTGCACGGCATCGGGATCAATCCTTCGATCGTGAATAAACTTACGAACATTGACGCAATGCTAAGAGGCCCTGTGATGGTCGCCGTGCTGTCCCATGCCCGAAGCTATCTTCGAAAATTGGAGAGTGAGCACGGCGGTGACGGAGCGCCTCAAGATTATGAGGCCAATCAGGATCGTCTGACCCAAGAGCTTGCCGACGCACATCCACCCCCACCAATTCAGGTTTGGACAGAACAATGGGTCTACGTGAAGCGTGGATCACGCGCCAAGGAGATTGTCTTTGATGTCTCCGAACTGCTTGACGAAGCTGTGCTCCTAGCCAAGGCCACAAACTTGCCTGAAGAACAGGCCGCCTTGACTGCCATTCAGCGTGCGCAGCTCATTGCCATCCTAGAGACGACGCTAGCAATATTGAAGGCTCCGATGGTGGAGACCGGGCTTTTGAAGAAGACCGCCAGCCTCGCCAAAGAGGTCGCCCAAAGTACAGCAAAAACGAAGACCGAAGAGGCGCTTGGTATTGGTCTTGAGCACATCGCCAAGAGAATTTTAGAGCTCATCGCGAGTTTGATGTAGTTTTGAACCGCGAGCGGCTGCCAGAGAGGGAGTGATGGGGTCGATGGTTCACAAGCAACTGCTATTAGCACTGGTCTTGGTGCCCACTGTCGGCGCACCAGGGGCCTACGCCTGCGATCAACCCATTGTGCTCTCCAACTGGAAGTCATGCGCTGTGGGGCCTTTGAGCGAAACCGGAGGCGAGTCCGATTGGAAAGCCGTTCCGAAGTGGACTCGAAGCAAAGACCTCAGGCCGTGGTTTATGGACGATCCTCGCCTGCTCGCCAATCATGGTCTCTGTAACGCCAAGTTCCACCGGGTCGTGCTTTGTGCGCCGGGATGGCAGGAAAGCGACGATAAGGACGCTTGCTGGTATGCGATATGCAATGGCTATCAGGCGTCTTTGAAGGACTGAAGCGGGGTCGATGTTTACCCTAGCCCGGGCTAAACAGATCGAGTTTTTTCTCAGACGGCAATGCCGGAATGCGTGCAACCACGAACTTGTCTTTAGCCCAGGAGACGTCGAACTGTTCCAACTTCTTTAACATCCGTCTGCGGTTGGCCATCAAGTTCAATGACTTAATAGCGGTTGTCTCATCCGTGCTAATACTGAAGAATTTTCCACCGGTCGCTGATAGATAAGCTGAGACCCATCCGATAAGAAACGAAATGAGCTTAACGGGAAGTGAAGCCGAGTCCAGCAACAATGGCAAGGAGAACAGCAGCCCTATTAATAATGCAAAGGCTATCCTGAGTTTTCTCTTCTGTCGCAGGGTTGTTTCTACATCTACACAAAGCGCAATTACAGCATCGCGATCATCTTCATGGGCTGCCGCCAGTTTTGAAGCAGCTGAAGCTGTCTCCTCATCTCTCTCCTTACTTATTAGCTTAATCTTCTGGTGCGCCTTATCTAGCTTTTTCTTTCCTTCTTCTTTTGCTTGATTGACGGCATCAGAACCCTTTCGTCGCTCCTCTTCGAGATGCGGATGAAGCATTTCCTGCCAGAGCGATGCGAGGTTTTCTTCGGTCACAACGTTGGACACGCCAAGGGTTTTATCCATAAGCGCTTGAACGCTTCGGTCCTGCGATATCAATAGGTCGAGTTGGCGGGATCGGTCAGTATCACCCAGCGCATCAGTCAAACGCTTCACTGCCTCAACGACACCTGGGCGGATTGCCAGCACATGTTCGCAGGTTGCAAGAAGCATGCGCTTGGGTATGTTTAGATCACTCGCGCCCATCCCTGTCCTGAGCCAGAGTGCTGTTGCCAAAACCCTGCGATGGACAATCGGAGGCACAGATTGGTCCGCTGTCCCGTTGATTTGCCCGTGGACGCGCCGTACAATCTGGGCAAGCAAGCCATTACGTGTAAGCACCAACACCTGCGATTTGAAAATATCTCGGTCGGCTTTCCCGTGCCGTTGTCTTATGACGAATGTGGCAATATCGGTATCATGCTCTCTTGCGGTGGGGTTTTCGGAGTAACTGAGCTTGCTGTACAGATTCTCCCAGTCGTCCTTCGTGAAATATTTGTGATCGGACGGCGTTTGTTCTCGCGTACGATAGGCTACTCTAACACCTAGTGCTTCAAGAAGCTGAGCGGGATTGCGCGAAGCTTCAACTACAAATTCGCGTATTACTTCTTTCCTCAATAAGGCTTGAGCTGTCGGGCCGGTAGGTCGCGGATTCTTCAAAACGGCTTGTAGGCTGTTCTTTATCTCATCAAGACTTTGACCAAAAATCCGAACAGACGCCCCGATCCTAATCAATTCGGCAACGACGGGAGCGGTGTTTTCGCGTGCCAACTTCCCTGAGAGTCCAAGAAGCTCCATAGCAACCGGTGCATCAAGGTAGACAATCAGGTCCGTCTTATCGACTGACGTAACGGGCTTCACGAAGTCTTGGACGACCTCAGTTAACAAACCTATTGCCGCGATACGAGCCAATACCTCGGCGCTGCTTGGGTCCGTCTCGATGGCATGCTTCACAAAGCGCGCACATAAGAATTTTTCTTCATCACGGAGGAAGGTCGTGTTTGGAACCTCTACGACGTGCCTGAGCCGTCCGGAGGCGTCGGCCTTGAACCCTTCTTTAAAATCGATGCTTTTTTCGCTGAATGCTTCGACATATAGGAGCCATTCCACGAGAATATCTTCAAACTCTTCGACGCCTCTGGGGAGAGCGGTGAGCGGAGAAAGTGTCTCTGAAAACTCTTTGAATAGAGTTGCAATGCGCCGAAGGTCCGTCTCAACGGTTTGGACAGAAGGGTCTAGGCTGCCGTTGTCGGTGATCTGGATTGTATACGAGGTGTCCTTAACGCCCTGGATATCCGGTAGAATCCAGCCTTGGCGCACCAAGTAAGGAATGAATGTTTCCACCAAATCCGTGTTAAAGTTCCAACGGTACGTTTCCCTGATTGCCGCCGCTACCGCATCAGGATCGAGCTTTTGGCCGTTGTATTGCCTAAGAATCGGATCAAAAAACGGTAACAAACTTTCGAGCAAGTTGCCGTTCTCATTCCCAAGGGCGGACAGTGCGCCATACACTCGAACTGCGGAGCGACTAAGTTGCTTTCCCATGCGTGATCTTTGCTTGCTGAATCTTGGCGACCGACCATTAGAATCGGAATTACAGGCTATCACACGCTGAGCGAGAGCAACAACCGTTCAAAGCAAGTCGCTTTTCCTGACAATTGGAGACTCTAAGTCACTTTGAACATGGTAGTTTCACAGCTTCCACACACTGGCGAGCCTGCTCAAGGAGTGGCCCCCCAGAGTACACCCCAAAGGTCATTCCTTGCCGCTTGTGCCCGACAACAACGGCGATGGTGCTTTCTAGCTGTCCCGCCTGCTCGGCTTTGGTGATGAACCAGCGGCGGAAGCTGTGGAAGTTTACGAGACCACGACGCTTGCCTTCGCGCCTGTCCTCAACGCCAAGGCTACGTCGGTATTGCGTGAACTCGTTGGAAGTCTTGAAGGAGCGCTCACGCAGCGAAGTGGATTTCTTCACGCCGGGCCACTCAGGGAAGATATTGTCGTCGGACTCCTTGCCTTCTTTCCTCCGTTCGATGATCTCGACTAGGTCGGGGTGGATGGGGCAGAGGCGCGGCCCCGGCTCTTTCTTCTGCGGCTTGAATACAAAAACTCCATCATCTCGGCAGTCCTTCACCTTAAGGCACACAATGGCATCCAAACGGGCCCCGGAGAGGGCAGCAATCCTCATAAGGTCGTCCATCGCTGGCTCGGCGGGGCCTTTCAGCAAGGTCTTCACTTCATCGTCGGTGAACGGACGTTCCTTCTGGTCGGTAGTCTGCTGAGGCTCACGTAAGCGCCGTCCTTGCCAGATATTGGAATCGACCTCGTGCCGGTTCTCTAGCCAAGTCCAATAGACCGAAAGGCGGCTAACGTATTTGTTGAGGGTGACAGGAGTCAGATTGGCGGTGAGGTTTGGAAGCTCATCGCAAAACCGAACGGCTTCCTTCTTGGTCATCGCCTGAAGATAGGGCGGCACGCCTGCTTTGATGCACCAATCCTTCAAGAGTTTCATTGCTCGCCTATCGTCCGCCAATGTACGGGCCTTGACGTGCGACACCGCCAGAAACTTTTCGTGGTGAAGATCGATCGGCGTTCTGTCCCCTCGCGCCAATTGCGAGAAATCCTTGGCTAGCCGTAAGCGCTCGGGGTCAAAAACTTCATGGCCGTCCTCGTCGGTGGCAATGGGCTGGCCTGCGAGCGAATCTGCTTGCCAGTCGATCTCCTCATCAATCTCGTCTCGCCGCGCCGGATCGAATGCACCCTTGCGCTGCTCTGCAAATCGAACGGCCTGCTGCATTGCGTGCTCGCGGCTTGCTGATCGGGCGGCCTCCAGCGATAGAGATGGGTCTTCCGCGTGCGCGATGGTTGCCTTGAGGTCGGCGATGACATCCCATTTGAGCCGATTTGCTTCCTTGAGGCTGTCTGTCCCCAGTGACCTCTTCAACTTAGTCCCGAGTTTCCCGTGCAGCTTTTTCGGCACGTTCACGACAACGCGCCACTGGCTACCATGGTGTTCCAAAAACATGCGATCAGATGAGAGGGTCAAGACAGCCTCCAAGTACCCAATAAAGTACCCATATCTAGTCCCGCAGATCGCTGAATTTCAATAAGGATTTGAGACGGAAGAGAAATTTCTCGGGCAAGGTTGTCTCCCGCTTAGCTCCACCAAATTTCTCCGAATACATTTTAATGAGTATTTCAGGTCAGCATAACTGACATTTGTCAGCGATTGCTCAGTTGTCGGTTTGCCAACAGCTAAAAACGGGTTTTCATATCTGTCGTCGAAGCCTGCCGATTCGGCGCTTCCCGGACCAGAACCCATGACACGAGCAAGACGCCGCCGCATCATCAGAACCCGCAGGACCACAACCGGGCTGGCGCTGGTTGGCTCGATCTCCTTTCTGGCTGGAATGACGGATGCGACTGGCCTGCTTCTGACCGGCGACTTCGTTTCCTTCATGACCGGCAATACGACACGGGCGGCCCTTGCGCTGAGCAGTGGCGACGTCAGGCATGCCGCCGTGCTCGTGTCGGCCATCATCGTCTTCGTGCTGGGAAATGCCGCCGGCATCGTCGTCGCTCACCGCGCCGTGCGGCGTATCTTCGTCGTGCTCTGCTGCGTCAGCCTCATGCTGGCGCTCGCCTCGATGATGACGCTGCAGGATCTGCTGATGCCACGCTTCTACTTGATCGTGCTTGCCATGGGCATGGTAAATGCCGCGGTCGAGCATATAGAGGGCCTGCCGATCGGTCTGACCTATGTGACCGGCGCGCTCTCGCGCTTCGGCCGCGGCATAGGTCGCTGGATCATCGGCGACCGGCGCCTCGACTGGACGATCCAGGTCGTGCCATGGGGCGGCATGGTGCTCGGCGCCATCAGCGGAGCTCTCATAACGCATCATGTGGGCGCGCAGGCGCTGTGGCTGGTTTCCGTTTTCGCAATGGCGCTGGCGATTGCGGCCCTGTTCATTCCCCGCCCGCTGCAGCGGCGGTTCAATCAAAAGATCGCAACTCCCCAACCGCATCCGGCGCGCGCCAGATAACGGCAATCATTGCGATCGCTCTCGAATCGGGTAGGAAGGCCAGACGCTACCTGGCGAGGAGTTGAACGTGTTCGTATTTTCCAAGCTCGTCTGGATCTTTGGCCAGCCTCTGTCGCTGGCTTTTTTCTGCGCTCTGCTTGCCCTGATCGCCGGGTTATTGCGTTGGCGTATTTTCAGTGCACTCGGCGCAGCGGGGGCGGTCATCCTCCTTTTCGTCACGCTCTTTACGACATCAGGCAACTATCTGCTGCAGGGGCTGGAGGAACGTTTCCCGAAGCCGGGCAGCGATCCTGACGACGTCAAATGCATGATCGTGCTCGGCGGCGCATTTGAGAACGACGTGAATACCGCTCGTCACGGGATCGAGTTCGCCGATGGTGCGGACCGCTTTATCGAAGCACTACGTTTGGCGCAGAAATATCCGCAATCCCGCATCCTGGTGTCGGGTGGCGACGGGTCGCTCTCTGGAACTTATGAAGGGGACGCGGCCGCTTCCAAACGCTTCTTCCCGATCTTCGGCATCGGCAAAGAGCGTCTCGTCGAGGAAACGCAGTCGCGTACGACCTACGAAAACGCTGTTAACACCAGGGAATTCCTGGCGCAGCAGGGCCTCTCGAATTGCCTGCTGATCACCTCGGCCTTCCACATGCCGCGCTCGGTTGGCCTCTTCCGCAAACTCGGCATCGCTATCGTGCCTTGGCCAACGGATTATCGCACGACCGGCAATGTCAGCCTCGGCCTGGATTTTACCCAGCCGAGCTTGAACGCCCAAAACTTCGGGACCGCCCTTCGCGAATGGTACGGCCTCGTCGGTTACTACCTCGCTGGCCGCACCACGCTGCTCTTTCCGAGCTGAGGACTATTTCTTGGAAATGGTAACGAACTTCGTACCGCGCACGCGGGTGGTGACTATGCACGGGTCGCCGCCGTTACGGTCGCAGAAGCGCGGGCTCATTTTCATGGCGAGCACCATATTGCCGAAGCGCTGCACGAAGTCGTAGCCGAAGATCTGCGCGGTCGCGATCATGAAGTAGCCGCCTTCAGCCACCTGCAGATAGAAATTATAGGTGCAACCGTCTTCATTGCACTGCGGACCCTTCTGGCCGTCGCAGGTGAGTTCGCCCTCGTTAATGACGACATCCATGAGCCCGTCATTATTGATATCCTGGCGGATCAGGAAGCCGTCACCGAAGGATGCTTCCGTGCACTTTTCCTGGAAATGCTTCTTCTCGTAGATCTCCGGGTCGGAGATCAGCGATTGCTGTGCAAAGGCCGCAACCGGCATGACCAGCAGCAAAATGACGTTCAGGAGTACGGGCAGCAGCTTCACGGCTTTCCTCTTATGGATAAAGGCTCTCTGGCCTTCCATTCTGTATGCGCCGCCTTGCGCCGCCCTTGCCGCAATGATTCAGTGTGCCTCGTTCCGCCGGTCTGGAGGCCTCGATGTCATTGCTCGTCTATCTCGATTACGCCGGCATTGCCCTCTTTGCCGCAACCGGCGCGCTGGCCGCCTCGCGCAAGCAGCTCGACCTGATCGGTTTCCTGTTTTTCGCGATCGTGACGGGGACGGGCGGCGGCACCGTGCGCGATATCATTCTCGGCCGCGTGCCGGTCTTCTGGGTCTTGAACCCGTTCTATATCGTCATCTGCTGTATTGCGGGTGTCGTCGTCTTCTTTACCGCCCATCTCCTGGAATCGCGCTATCGCCTGCTGATCTGGCTCGATGCGGTCGGTCTTGCCGCCTATTGCGTGCTCGGCGCTGCCAAGGGGCTGGCCGCCACCGGCTCGCCGACGATCGCCATTGTCACCGGTGCGCTCACGGCAACCTTTGGCGGCATCCTGCGTGATCTCCTGGCAAATGAACCGTCCGTGCTGCTGCGCCCGGAAATCTACGTGACGGCGGCCCTGGTGGGGTCTGGCGTCTTTACCGGCGTCAATGCGCTTGGCGCCGAGCTCTACATCGCATCGGCCTGCGGGGTCGCGGCAGCCTTCGCGGTGCGCGGCGGCGCCCTGTGGTTCGGCTGGACATTCCCGACCTACAAGCACATGCCCGGCCGGCATCCTGACGATGTGATGTGAAAATCAGCTCTGCTTCTGCCGTAGACGGATCACCACGTCGACATGGGCGATTTCCATGCCCTCGGGCGGCGACGGCAGATTGGCGATGGTCAGATTGCTGATCGGAATATCGAGCACCTCGTTTTCGCCTTCGACGAAAAAGTGATGGTGATCGGAGACATTGGTGTCGAAATAGGTCCTGGCGCTCTCGACGGCGAGAACGCGGATCAGGCCGGCTTCCGTGAACTGGTGAAGCGTATTGTAGACCGTCGCGAGCGACACCGGCACGCCGGCAGTAACCGCTTCCTCGTGCAGTTCTTCGACGGTCAAGTGCCGGTCGCCCTTGGCAAACAGGAGATCGCCAAGCGCAACGCGCTGGCGGGTGGGACGCAGGCCTGCACTGCGCAGCCTGACCTCAATGGCGATCGGGGCTTCACCCGTCATTAACACCAACTCCGGTTATTCTGGCGAAAAGCAATCATGTTTGTTCAAGCGATATAACTTTTGCGCAAAAGCCTTTCAATAGTTCAATGGGGACAAGAACCTTCGAAAGGCCGCAAAAACGGGCTTTTGACGCAATTAGGTCTGGTCGAGGCCTTGGCCTTCCTGTATGCGACCACCAAATACTGGCTCAAGCCGGGTCCGGAACCAAGAAATGAAGCCGCCATGCTTGCGCTTCATTTTCTGGTGAACTTGGACTAAAGACACACATCCATCGCCAAGAACGCGGGGGGAAACAGAGATTTATGACGACCAGACAGTCCAGCTACTCGTATGAAGAACTTATCGCCTGCGCACATGGCAAGCTCTTCGGGCCTGGCAATGCGCAGCTGCCTTTGCCGCCTATGCTGATGGTTCATCGGATCACGGACATTTCTGAAACAGGTGGCGCCTTCGACAAGGGCTATCTGCGGGCCGAATACGATGTTCGCCCTGACGACTGGTATTTCCCCTGCCATTTCGAAGGCAACCCGATCATGCCCGGCTGCCTTGGCCTTGACGGCATGTGGCAGCTGACCGGCTTCTATCTGGGTTGGCTCGGTGAACCGGGCCGCGGCATGGCCCTCTCGACGGGCGAAGTGAAGTTCAAGGGCATGGTCCGTCCGCATACGAAGCTGATTGAATACGGTATCGACTTCAAGCGTGTCATGCGCGGACGTCTGGTGCTCGGCACCGCCGACGGCTGGCTGAAGGCGGATGGCGAAACCATTTACCAGGCGACCGACCTTCGCGTCGGTCTCTCGAAAGATAAGACGGCCTAAAAACCGCATTTCGAGCGGCTCACGAAACAACAAGGGTTTGAGCAGATGAGACGGGTAGTTGTCACGGGTCTGGGTATCGTGTCTTCGATCGGAAACGACGCGGCCGAAGTCACCGAATCCTTGCGGCAGGCAAAGTCGGGTATTTCCTTCTCCAACGATTTCGCCGAGCACGGCTTCAAGTGCCAGGTCTGGGGCAGCCCCAAGCTCGGCTCGGAGAAACTGGCTGAACTGGTCGACCGCCGCGCCATGCGTTTCCTTTCGCAGGGCGGCGCCTGGAATCATGTGGCCATGAAGCAGGCGATTGCCGATTCCGGCCTGGAAGACAAAGACTACAGCGAAAACGAGCGCGTCGGCATCATCATGGGGTCCGGCGGCCCGTCAACGCGCACGCTCATCGAAGCGGCCGAGATCACCGTCAAGAACAACAGCCCGAAGCGCATCGGCCCCTTTGCCGTGCCGAAGGCCATGTCTTCGACCGCATCCGCGACGCTCGCCACCTGGTTCAAGATTCACGGCGTCAACTATTCGATCTCGTCTGCCTGCTCGACCTCTGCGCACTGCATCGGCAACGCCGTGGAAATGATCCAGTGGGGCAAGCAGGACATGATGTTTGCCGGCGGTCATGAAGATCTCGACTGGACGATGTCGAACCTCTTCGACGCCATGGGCGCCATGTCCTCCAAGTACAACGACACGCCGGATACCGCTTCCCGCGCCTACGACGTCAGCCGTGACGGTTTCGTCATCGCCGGCGGCGCTGGTGTGCTCGTCCTCGAGGAACTGGAACATGCCAAGGCACG
The DNA here is from genome assembly GCA_900468805.1 of Hyphomicrobiales bacterium. GTDB lineage: Bacteria > Pseudomonadota > Alphaproteobacteria > Rhizobiales > Rhizobiaceae > Rhizobium. The sequence continues at coordinate 78,132 of UEIF01000021.1, forward strand.
CGGTGCCAAGATCTATGCCGAAATCATCGGCTACGGCGCGACCTCCGACGGCTATGACATGGTCGCACCCTCGGGCGAAGGGGCCATTCGCTGCATGCGTCAGGCGCTGGCGACCGTGAAGGGCGATGTCGATTACATCAACACGCACGGCACGTCGACGCCGGTCGGCGACAGCAAGGAAATCGGCGCCATCCGTGAAGTTTTCGGCGACAAGATTCCGCATATTCAGTCCACCAAGTCACTGACGGGCCATTCGCTGGGAGCTGCCGGCGTTCAGGAATCGATCTATTCCCTGCTGATGATGCAGGAAGGCTTCGTCGGCGAAAGCGCGCATATCAAGGAACTCGATCCGGAATTCGAAGGCGTGCCGATCGTCCGCAAACGCATCGACAATGCGAAGATCGACATCGCTCTCTCCAATTCCTTCGGCTTCGGCGGCACCAACGCCACGCTCGTGTTCCAGCGCTATAACGGATAACAATATGACCGGAATCATGCAGGGTAAGCGCGGCCTCATCATGGGCGTCGCAAACAACCATTCTATCGCCTGGGGGATTTCGAAGGCGCTCGCTGCCCAGGGCGCGGAACTGGCTTTCACTTTCCAAGGCGATGCACTCGGCAAGCGCGTCAAGCCGCTTGCCGCCGAAGTCAATTCCGATTTTATTCTACCCTGCGATGTCGAGGATATTGATTCGGTCGATACGGTCATCGACGCGCTCAAGGAGCGTTGGGGCAAGCTGGATTTCATCGTCCATGCCATCGGCTTTTCCGACAAGAACGAGCTGAAGGGCCTCTACGCCGATACGACGCGCGAGAACTTCAGCCGTACCATGGTTATTTCCTGTTTCTCCTTCACGGAGATCGCCAAGCGCTGCGCTCCGCTGATGGAAGACGGCGGCACCATGCTGACGCTGACCTATAACGGCTCGACGCGCGTCATTCCGAACTACAACGTCATGGGCGTCGCCAAGGCCGCTCTGGAAGCCTCCGTGCGCTATCTGGCGGCAGATTACGGCCAGCGCGGCATCCGCGTCAACGCCATTTCGGCAGGCCCGATCCGCACGCTCGCCGGCGCCGGTATTTCCGATGCCCGCGCCATCCTGTCGTGGAACCAGCGCAATGCGCCGCTGCGCAAGACCGTCACCATCGATCAGGTCGGCAGCTCGGCGCTGTACCTGCTTTCGGATCTCTCGACGGGCGTGACGGGCGAAATCCATTTCGTGGATGCAGGCTACAACATCACCTCCATGCCGACGCTGGAGACGCTGCGCAGGGCAGACGTCGAGTAAGGCGAGCAAGGCTTAAAAAGAAAAGGCGGCCATCGGCCGCCTTTTTTATTTCCGTGCCCACAACACCTTGAAGCGGGCATTGCGGCAGGTTTCGCCGCTGTCCTTGAAATGCTCCGCAAGAACCGGTTCATACGGCAGGCCGCGATTGGCCACCAGCATGAGCCGTCCGCCGCCGCGCAGTGAAGAGGCGGCGGTCTTGATCATTGCCTGGCCGAGCGAAGGCTCGGCCGCGTGACCTTCATGAAAGGGCGGGTTCATGATGACGAGATCGTATTTGTCCCGCACCGGCTCGCCCGCCACATCGTGCCAGAAGAAGCGTGTGGACGCGTGCGGGCAGTTCTCCGCCAGATTGGCCTTGGCGGCCTCCAGGGCCTCGTAACTGGCTTCGTAGAGGTCGAGGCGGGCAAGGTTCGGAGACTTCTGCGCCATTTCAACGGAGAGATAGCCCCAGCCGGAGCCGAAATCAGCCACATCGCCGGTAAAATCGGTCGGCAGGCGTGAGGCGAGAAGCTGCGAACCGGCATCGAGCCGATCATGCGAGAACATGCCAGGCGAGGCAATGAAGCGTCCGTCGACGCGCACCGGCGACTTGCCGAACTTCGAAACGATCTCGCTGACATCGGCCGGCCGGCCGAACCAGAAGGCAACGCCATGATATTTCGGCATATGCTCGGTATCGAGGCCGAAACCTTCCACGCGCTTGCGCAGCGGCTGGATACCGTCTTCCTTGCCGCCGGCGACGACGATCAGCCCGCCGGCCTTCACGCGGGAAAGGGCAGCGGCAATATTGGCCTCGTTTTCGCCCTTGTGCTTGTTGCAGAGTACCAGGCCCGCATCATAGTCTTCACCGTCGATCTCCGGCGTTGCCTCGACGCGTTGCGCCAGAAGCTGCCTGTAGAGCGGCTTGAAGCCCTGCACGGCAGCCAGAGACGCGGTAAAGCCCTCGGGCAGTGCAAAGCCTGCCTCTGCGCCAAGGAAGAGCACACGCTCGCCTTCGCCGGGCGACGCTACTGTTTCGCTGGCAAAGGGGTGAAAGAGAGTTTTAAGCGTTTCGCGGCTCATGGTCTGGTCCCGTCATCTGGAGCAATTCCAGGGAAAGTGCGCGGCGGTTTTTGATCCGCAGTTGCGCAAAGGTCGAATACAAAAAGGGCGCGGAAACAGTCCCGCGCCCGAATATCAACGGAGAAGGCGCGGCTTATTCGGCCGCTTCATCCTTCTTCTTGTCGCCCTTTTCGGCAGCCGGGATTTCCTGGCCGGTGGCCTGGTCGACAACCTTCATGGACAGGCGAACCTTGCCGCGCTCGTCGAAGCCGAGCAGCTTGACCCAGACCTTGTCGCCTTCCTTGACGACATCCTGTGTCTTCGCGACACGCTCGGAAGCAAGCTGCGAGATGTGTACGAGACCGTCACGGGCGCCGAAGAAGTTGACGAAGGCGCCGAAGTCGGCGGTCTTGACAACAGTACCTTCGTAGATCTGGCCGATTTCCGGCTCGGCAACGATCGAGTGGATCCACTTGCGGGCGGCTTCGATTTCCTTGCCCGAGGAGGAGGCGATCTTGACGGTGCCGTCGTCCTCGATGTTGATCTTCGCGCCGGTCTTTTCGACGATTTCGCGGATGACCTTGCCACCCGAGCCGATGACTTCGCGGATCTTGTCGACCGGAATGTTCATGACTTCGATGCGCGGAGCGAATTCGCCGAGCTGGCCGCGGCTTTCGGTAATGGCCTTCGCCATTTCGCCGAGGATGTGGGCACGACCGCCCTGTGCCTGGCCAAGCGCGACCTTCATGATCTCTTCGGTGATACCGGCGATCTTGATGTCCATCTGCAGCGAGGTGATACCGTCGGCGGTACCCGCTACCTTGAAGTCCATGTCGCCGAGGTGGTCTTCGTCACCCAGAATGTCGGAAAGCACGGCGAAGCGGTCGCCTTCCAGGATCAAGCCCATGGCGATACCGGCAACCGGCTTGGCGAGCGGTACACCTGCATCCATCAGAGCGAGCGAGGTGCCGCAGACGGTAGCCATCGAGGACGAGCCGTTCGACTCGGTGATCTCGGAGACCACGCGCAGCGTGTAAGGGAACTGCTCAGGCGTCGGCAGCATCGGACGGATGGCACGCCATGCGAGCTTGCCATGGCCAATTTCACGGCGACCCGGGGAGCCCATGCGGCCGGTCTCACCAACCGAGTAGGGAGGGAAGTTGTAATGGAGCAGGAAGCGCTCCTTGTACATGCCCGTCAAGGAATCGACATACTGTTCGTCTTCGCCGGTGCCGAGCGTGGCAACGACGATCGCCTGCGTTTCACCGCGGGTGAAGAGTGCCGAACCATGCGTGCGCGGCAGGAGACCGACTTCCGAAACGATCGGGCGAACGGTCGACAGGTCGCGACCGTCGATGCGGCTTTTGGTGTCGAGGATGTTCCAGCGAACGATCTTGGCCTGCAGGTGCTTGAAGACGGCGCCGATGACTTCGGCAGAGTACTTCGGCTCAACGCCTTCCGGGAAGAAGTGAGCCTTGACCTTTGCCTTGACGGCGTCGACGGCTGCGTAGCGGTCGGCCTTCTGGGTGATCTTGTAGCCTTCGCGCAGTTCAGCTTCGAAATGCTTGAGCATTTCGGCTTCGAGCTCGGAGTAGTCCTCCGGCTGGAAATCGCGGGGCTCCTTGGCAGCCACTTCAGCAAGCTTGATGATCGCGTCGAGAACCGGCTGGAAGCCCTTGTGGCCGAACATGACCGCGCCGAGCATGACTTCTTCGTTGAGTTCCTTGGCTTCGGATTCAACCATCAGAACGGCATCGTAGGTACCGGCAACGACGAGGTCGAGGGTCGACTCGTCCATTTCGTCGAGATGCGGGTTCAGAACATATTCGCCGTTGATGTAGCCGACGCGAGCACCGCCGACGGGACCCATGAAGGGAACGCCCGACAGCGTCAGGGCAGCCGAGGTGGCGATCATCGACAGGATGTCCGGATTGTTCTCAAGGTCATGCTGGACGACGGTGACGACGACCTGAGTGTCGTTCTTGTAGCCTTCCGGGAAGAGCGGGCGGATCGGACGGTCGATCAGGCGGGAAACGAGGGTTTCGTTTTCGCTTGGACGTCCCTCGCGCTTGAAGTAGCCGCCGGGGATCTTGCCGGCTGCGTAGGTCTTTTCCTGGTAGTTGACCGTCAGCGGGAAGAAGTCCTGGCCCGGCTTTGGCGCCTTGGCCGAAACGACGGTCGCAAGAACCACGGTTTCGCCATAGGTGGCGAGAACGGCGCCGTCAGCCTGGCGGGCGATCTTACCGGTTTCGAGCTTGAGAGGGCGGCCGGCCCACTCGATTTCTACGGTATGTGTATCGAACATGTCTTGTCCTTCAATGCAGCCAACGCGCCGTCTCCAACTGGAGCAGCGCAGGGTCGACCGCAATTCAATGTGACGTATCACGGGCAAGACAACGGGAAGCTTTGAACGGCCGATTTCCTCAAGGAAACCGGGCCAAAGCTCTTGTGAAGCCTTGGCCGAAAGCATCCGGCAATCCTGCCCCATGACAGGTCAACGGTTGGTCTGGCAGATCCGGCCCATCCGGGTCCGCCGGTCTTCCATCGCGGGAAATAGTGCGCGGATGGAAGATTTCATCGGGTGCGTCGTCCCGAAATACATCCGGCGGACGCCCGGAAGCGCCCGCCGGAGAATTTTAGCGGCGGATACCCAGGCTGGTGATCAGCTTGGAGTAGCGGCCTTCATCCTTCTTCTTGAGATAGTCAAGAAGCGAGCGGCGGGTCGAAACCATCGTCAGCAGGCCACGGCGGGAATGGTTATCCTTCTTGTGGTCCTTGAAATGGTCCGTCAGGTTATTGATGCGTTCTGTCAGGATCGCAACCTGGATTTCCGGAGAACCGGTATCACCTTCGACGGTTGCATATTCCTTGATCAGCGCAGTCTTGCGCTCAGCAGTGATCGACATCGGGGATCCTTTCGTAAGAGGAGACTAGGTCGCCAAAAGCCGGGATGTCGTCCAGCTTTGGCCGTGAATGCAATCGGGGGATACCCCAGACGCTGGCGCTGCCTATAAACCAAATAAGCAGCGATGGAAAGAGGGGGCTTCCGTGGTGGCTGGTCAGCGCCCCGCCATGGAGTCTCGGATCATCGCATCATATCCCGCAGGATCCTGCAGCATGGCGAAATGGCTGGCATCCTTCAGGATGATGAGCTTTGCGCCAGGGATCTGTTTCGCCATCATCTCCGTGTGATCGAGCTTTACGGCCTCGTCATGGTCGCCGATGGCGAGCGTGACGGGTACCGTGATCTTCCCGAGGTCCGCGGCAGTCCAGGTGGGCTGCGTTGCCCACATTTCCGAGATCTGATTGACGAAGGCATCGTACTCGTTCGGGGTCGGCGATAGTTTCTTGTAATATTCGCCGGCGACGTTGATGTAGTCGGCGAACGTCTTGTTGTTCATGACGTCGGCCTTCACGCCGTCGGTCGTGACATTGGCCGCCTGGGCGATGACGCGGGTCAGCTTCTCCGGATTCTTCATCGCCATGTCGATGCCGATGATGCCGCCGTCCGACCAGCCGACCAGCGTAACCTTGCCGATCTTCAGATAGTCGAGAAGTGCCACATAATCCGATGTCATGAGGTCATAGCCGAAGGGCTGCTGGCTGCGCGTCGAACGCCCATGCCCGCGGCTGTCGGCAACGATAACAAGGTGGTCCTTGGCAAAATCGGCGACCTGATGGCCCCAGACATCGGCATTTCCCAAGCCGCCATGGATGAAGAGGATCGGGTCGCCCTCGCCATATTCGGCGAAATACATCTTGATGTCGTTCACATCGGCCATGCCGCTCGTCTTCGGCGTCGGCATGGGCGGGAAGGCCGGCAGTTCAGCCCAGCGCTCGGCAGATTGAGCACTGGCAACCGCCAGAAACAATGAAAAGAACGTCAGCATTCCGATTGTAATTCTGCGCATACTCTTCCCCTTTGACGGGCCTTCATGGCCCGCGGGAGAGCATATCGCATGGCTATCGGCTGACAACCGCCGCCATTGTTACGGCGGGGCCAACGGCGGTCAGCCGAAAACGCGCTTGGGCCGGAATTCGCCTTGTCCGATCTCGCCGATCGCAATCAGGCGGCCACGGGCAGTCGCATAGGCCTCGCTTTCGGCAACGGGCGCGTCACGACCGCGAACCAGGATCGGATTGCCCATCTTCAACCGGTGTGCCTGATCATCGCTGATAACAAGGTGGGGCAGGGCCGACAGCGCTTCGCATGTGTCGATCAGAAGCGCGTCGAGCGCGGCAAGGCGCTCATCCATGTCCTCGATTTCTTCAAGGGCCGTGAGCTTTGCAAGCGGCACCATCGTCTCCTCGGCAAAGGGCGCGACGAAAGTGCGGCGCAGGCCGGAAACATGGCCGTAGCAGCCGAGTTCACGGCCGAAATCGCGGGCCAGCGCCCGCACGTAGGTGCCCTTGCCGCATTCGACCTCGAAATGCGCCGTATTGGCATCCGGGCAAGCGAGAAGTGTCAGGCGGTGAACCTCGACCTCGCGTGAGGGGATCTCGACCGCCTCGCCTTCGCGGGCCAGATCATAGGCGCGTTCGCCGGCGATTTTAATCGCCGAGAACTGTGGCGGAACCTGGCTGATCGTGCCGATATAGGCGGGCAGGATCTCGCGGATCTGCTCTTCGCTTGGGCGCTCCTCCGAGCTCTGCGTAACCTCGCCCTCAAGGTCGTCGGTCGCCCGCTCTTCGCCCCAGCTGACGGTGAATTCGTATATCTTGCGGCCGTCCATCACATAGGGAACGGTCTTGGTGGCATCGCCCAGCGCAATCGGCAGCATGCCGGATGCAAGCGGATCGAGCGTACCGGCATGGCCGCATTTCTGCGCCTTGAAGAGCCACTTGATCTTGGAAACGGCTTCCGTCGAGCCGAAATCCACCGGCTTGTCGAGGATCAGCCAGCCGGAAATCGGGCGGCCCTTGGGTTTACGTGGTCTGGACATCAATCTCTTCTGTTATTCGTCGTCACTGTCGAGGTCGCGGCTCACCTCGGGCGAACGCAGGAGGTCGTCGATCTTCTTGTAATTGTCGAAGCTTGTATCGTCGCGGAAGCGCACTTCCGGCATGTATTTCATCTGCCGCAGCTGCGGTCCGAGCCTGCCGCGGATGAATTTCGCGTTACGGTTCAGCGCACCAATGACGACGCTGTGGTCGGAAACGCCGAGCGGCGTGACATAGGCTGTCGCGATCTTCAGGTCGGGCGACATCCGTACTTCGGAAATCGAGATTACGGTTGCCTCGATGATGTCGTCGCGCACTTCGCCGCGCTGCAGCACCTGGGTGATCGCTGCGCGAACCTGCTCGCCGACGCGCAGCATGCGCTGCGAGGGTGCCGAGGTTGTAGGTCTTGTTGCCATTGTTCTTTATCCCAAATGGATCGGGCGCCGGACTGGATCATCCGGCGCCCGTTCAAGATTTCAATCGTCGCCCAATCAGAGCGTGCGCGTGATGTGCTCGACGCGGAAGCACTCGATGACGTCGCCCTTACGCATGTCTTCGTAGTTCTCGAAGGCCATGCCGCACTCCTGGCCCATCGGCACTTCGGAGACTTCGTCCTTGAAGCGCTTGAGGGTCTTGAGCTTGCCTTCGTGCACGACGACGTTGTCGCGGATGAGGCGGACGCCCGCGCCACGCTCGACCTTGCCTTCGACGACGCGGCAACCCGCGACCTTGCCGACCTTGGTGATGTTGAACACCTCCAGGATCTCGGCATTGCCGATGAAGGTCTCGCGACGCTCCGGCGAAAGAAGACCCGACATCGCTGCCTTCACGTCATCCACGAGGTCGTAGATGATGTTATAGTAGCGGATCTCGATCCCCTCACGTTCGGCGAACTGGCGTGCCTGCGCATTCGCACGCACGTTGAAGCCGATGATGGCAGCGTTCGATGCTTCGGCGAGCGAGATGTCGGACTCGGTGATACCGCCTGCACCCGAATGAACGATGCGGGCACGAACCTCGTCGGTACCGAGCTTGTCCAATGCGCCGGCAATCGCTTCGATCGAGCCCTGCACGTCGCCCTTGATGACCAGCGGGAATTCCTTCACGCCGGTGGACTGGAGCTGCGTCATCATCTGTTCCAGCGAACCGCGCTGTCCCGACAGGCGGGCAGCCGCCTTGTCGCGGGCGAGACGCTGACGATACTCCGAGATTTCGCGGGCGCGGCTTTCATTCTCGACGACGGCGAATTTGTCGCCTGCCTGCGGCGTGCCGGAAAGACCGAGAACCTCGACCGGGGTCGCCGGACTGGCTTCCTTCACATGGTCGCCCTTATCCGTGACCAAGGCGCGCACACGGCCCCATACATCACCGGCAACGATGATCTGACCCGGACGCAAGGTACCCTTCTGGACAAGCACTGTCGCAACCGCACCACGACCGCGGTCGAGCTGGGCTTCGATGACAGTACCTTCAGCCGTCCTGTTCGGATTGGCCTTGAGGTCGAGAATTTCGGCCTGCAGCAGGATCGCCTCGAGCAGCTTGTCGAGGTTCTTGCCGGTCTTGGCCGAAACTTCGACGTCGAGCACTTCACCGCCCATGGATTCCACGAAGACTTCGTGCTGCAGAAGCTGGTTGCGAACCTTCTGCGGATCGGCCTCGTGCTTGTCGACCTTGTTGATCGCCACGATGATCGGAACACCGGCCGCCTTGGCGTGGTTGATGGATTCGATCGTCTGCGGCATCACGCTATCGTCAGCCGCGACCACCAGGATCGCGATATCGGTAGCCTGCGCACCACGCGCACGCATCGCCGTAAAGGCCGCGTGACCGGGAGTATCGATGAAGGTGATCTTCTGGCCGTTCTGCTCCACCTGATAGGCGCCGATATGCTGCGTGATGCCACCGGCTTCGCCGGAGACCACGTTGGCATGGCGGATGGCGTCGAGCAGCGATGTCTTGCCGTGGTCGACGTGGCCCATGATGGTAACGACAGGCGGGCGTGAAACCAGCTCGCCCTGCTCGTCGGACAGGTTGAAGATGCCGAGTTCGACGTCGGATTCGGATACGCGTCTGACGGTATGGCCGAATTCGCCGGCGATCAGTTCAGCGAGGTCGGCGTCGATGACGTCGCCCGGCTTCATCATCTGGCCTTCCTTCATCAGGTACTTGATGACGTCGACGGCACGTTCAGACATGCGCTGCGACAGTTCCTGAATGGTGATGGTTTCAGGCAGTTGGACCTCGCGAGTGATCTTCTCGCGCGTTTCCTGCATCTGGCTGCGGCGGAATTTTTCCTGCCGACGGCGCATGGCCGAAAGCGAGCGCCCACGTGCATTTCCGTCGTCATCGACGTTTGCCGTGGTCACAGTCAGCTTGCCGCGGCGACGGTCTTCCTCGCTCTTCGGGCGGGTTGTCACCGGCTTTGCGGGCTCCGGACGAACCGGACGGCCGCGCACCGGACTGCTGCGCGAAGCAGCGCCGCGGTCTTCCTCTTCGCCTTCACCACGGCGACCACGCACACCTGCCGGCGTACCAGGTGCCGGCCGGGCGGTCGAGGGCGACGGCGCGGTTTCCGTACGACGAGCGGCCGGCGCGGATGCCGGCGCCGCCTGCTGCGGACGCGGAGTTTCAACACGTGCTTCTGCTACAGGAGCGGCGGGTGGTTCGGCCAGGGCTGCTGCTGCGGCCTCAGCCTGGCGGACAGCCTCTTCGGCGGCGCGCAGCTTCGCTTCTTCCGCTTCGGCGGCTTGGCGTACGACCTCTTCAGCGGCGCGGCGCTTTTCATCCTCCGCGCGACGGATGGCATCCTGCGCGTCACGAGCCTGCGCTTCGGCAAGCGCTCGGCGGCGGGCGTCCATTTCCTCGGGCGAAAGATGGTTCAGCACCACGGGGCGCGGACGATCCTGCTGGCGCTGCGGCTGGTAGGATTGCTGCGGACGCTGGTTGGTCTGCTGCGGGCGCTGGTTGTTCTGGCCGCCGGGCTGTTGAATGCGCGGGGCCGGAGCCGACTGCTGCGGGCGAGCCTGCACGGGTGCCGGCGCCGGTTCGGGCGCGCGCACTGGAGCTGCGGGAGCAGGTGTTATCGGCTTTTCGTCTTCGGGGCGCATCGGGCGCCGCTTGCGGGTCTCGACGACGACCGCCTTCGTGCGACCGCGACCCATATCCTGGCGAACGGTACCCTGGCTCATCCCTGAAGGCTTCAGGGTGAGGGTCTTCTTCCCCGTTGCGCTGATTGTCTTGTCGTCGTTGCTGTCGGTCATTCGTTCCCGTTCCTTCGGACAGGGAACGATGAGACCATCACACCCTGTCAATCACATAAAATCGATCAATGATATTGCGGCCGGCTTGCGCCGGTGACCGCATCATTGTTTTTGCTGGCCAGCGCCGCCCGGTGCCCGGGACTGACCGCCGCTACGGTACTGTTCGAGCATCTTTGCGCGCTTCACTACACCCTCACCTGCCTGCCCTGCAAGCACTGCGGCATGGATAAAAGCATTCTGGCCCATCACCCCTTCCATTTCGCTCTCCGAGAAGAGACGGAAGGAAGGTATTTCATCCTCGGTTTCCATTCCGAGGTGCCAGGCCTTGCGGGCCTGGTCAATTTTTCTCACTCCATCGGCGGCGGCATCCGTCGAATGGAACACCGCCAGCGCAGCTCCGCTGCGGATCGCGGCATCCACCTTGGCCGAGCCGGTGACGAGCTGGCCCGCTTTGCGCGCCATGTTCATCATCTGCAAGAGCTGCAGCAGAAACAGCCGCTCCACACGCTCGCCGAGGTCCTCGGCTGCCTTCACATCGGTCTTGAGCGCGCGGGCGAAGAGTTTCTTCGCCACCGCCTTTTCGACCAGTGACCGGTCGATCTTCACCCAACAGCCGCGTCCCGGCAGCTCGCGTTTCAGATCCGGCACCACCGTCCCGTCAGGGGCGGCCACGAAGCGGATCAGCTCGTCCGGCGATCCGCTTTCGCGTGTCACGATGCACATGCGGCCGTTCACGTCGTAACCTGCAAGATCGTCGTCCTCAGGAGATGTGTCCGGCTTCAGCGTCATTATGCGTCCTGCTCGGCAGCATCGGCCTCGACAGCCTCAGCACCCTTCGCAAGGTCTTCTTCAGTAATCCAGCCGGCAATCAGGCGAGCCTGCACGACCATCTGTTCGGCTTCGACACGCGAAATGTCGAACTTCGAGAACAGACCCTCGAACTTCTTCGTTTCGCCGTTCTTGCGTTCGGTCCAGCCCACGAGATCGTCCGCTGCACAGCCTGCAAAGTCTTCGATCGTCTTGATGCCGTCTTCGCCGAGCGCGACCATCATCTGGGCAGTAATGCCTTCGATCTGGCGCAGCTCGTCTTCAACACCCAGCGCCTTGCGCTTCTCGTCCATTTCGGCCTCGAGCTTCTCGAGGAATTCGCGGGCGCGGGTCTGGATTTCCTGCGCCGTATCCTCGTCGAAACCGTCGATCGAAGAGATTTCGTCGAGATCGACATAAGCCAGTTCCTCGACGGCGGCGAAGCCTTCCGAAGCCAGAACCTGGCCGACCATCTCGTCGACGTCGAGCGAGTCCATGAAGAGGTTGGTGCGCTCGTTGAATTCCTTCTGACGGCGCTCGGATTCTTCCGCTTCCGTCATGATGTCGATGTCCCAGCCCGTCAGCTGCGAAGCGAGACGGACGTTCTGGCCGCGGCGACCGATGGCGAGCGAAAGCTGCTCATCCGGAACGACCACTTCAATGCGCTCCGCATCCTCGTCGAGAACGACCTTGGCGACTTCAGCCGGCTGCAGGGCGTTGACGACGAAGGTCGCCGGGTCCTGCGACCAGGGAATGATGTCGATCTTCTCGCCCTGAAGCTCGCCGACGACGGCCTGAACGCGCGAACCGCGCATACCGACGCAGGCACCGACCGGATCGATCGAACTGTCGTTCGAGATCACGGCGATCTTGGCGCGCGAGCCCGGATCGCGGGCGACCGATTTCACCTGGATGATGCCGTCGTAAATTTCCGGCACTTCCATGGTGAAGAGCTTCACCATGAACTGCGGATGCGTGCGCGACAGGAAAATCTGCGGGCCGCGCTGTTCGCGACGGACATCATATACGTATGCACGGACACGATCGCCATAGCGCACGTTTTCGCGCGGGATCATTTCGTCGCGGCGGATGATGCCTTCGCCACGGCCGAGGTCGACAATGACATTGCCGTATTCGACGCGCTTGACCGTGCCGTTGACGATTTCGCCGGTGCGATCCTTGAATTCGTCGAACTGGCGGTCCCGCTCGGCTTCGCGCACCTTCTGCACGATCACCTGCTTGGCAGACTGTGCGGCGATGCGGCCGAAATCCATCGGCGGCAGCGGATCGGCGATGAAGTCGCCGATGGCGGCATCCGGGTTGCGGTCGCGAGCAAGCTCCAGCGGGATCTGTGTGGAATAGTCCTCGGCCTTCTCGACGACTTCGAGCAGGCGCTGCAGGCGGATTTCACCGGTCTTCGGGTTGATGTCGGCGCGGATATTGGATTCGGTACCGTAACGGGAACGCGCCGCCTTCTGGATGGCATCGGCCATCGCGGCAAGCACGATCTCGCGGTCGATGACCTTTTCGCGCGCCACTGCATCTGCGATCTGCAGAAGTTCGAGCCGGTTTGCACTGACTGCCATTGTAATGTTTCTCCGTCCTTGACTACCCGGGTTCCCGTCCCTGGAGCTTACGTTGATCGGTTATTCTTCGTCTTCCGCTTCGTTCTGGTTCGCAGCCTGCGCTTTTGCCAGCTTGTCGGCGCGCAGTGCATCGCGGATCAGATCGTCGGTCAGAATAAGTTTGGCATCGCTGAGCGCTGTGAAGGGTATGACAACCTTCTGCTCCTCGCCGTAGGCAACCTGATCGCGTTCGATCGTGAACCCATCGGCGTCCGCTTCGACGATCTTTCCGCGGAAGCGTTTACGATTGCCGATCATGATCGACGTTTCGCACTTCACAAGATGGCCCTGCCAGCGAACGAAATCGGACTTCCGCACCAGAGGGCGGTCGATGCCCGGCGAAGACACTTCGAGATGATACTCTTTATCGACCGGATCTTCCACATCGAGCACAGGAGAAATCGCCATGGAGACCTGCTCGCAGTCCTCGACGGTCATCGTGCCATCGTTCTTCTCGGCCATGACCTGCATCGTCATGCCGTTCTGATTGAGCATCCGGACACGAATGAGACGGAAGCCGATGTCGACGATCACGGGTTCGATGATGTCGGCGAGACGCTGGTCAAGCCCGGTCTCGATAATCAGCCGCGGCTCATGTTGATTGTCTGCGTTTGTCAGATCCGACAAGCGGTGCGCTCCCTGCGATTTCTGGCATTCGGGGTGATCGCGCTAATAAAAAAGAGCGGGTCCTCGCGGCCCACTCTTCATCGTACGATCAAGAATTTGAGTGCCATATAGTCCCGTTTTTTAGAAATTGCAAGGTCGGAGGCGATTCCGCCTCTTTCGCCCCTGGAGGTACGAGCTAACCTATGGCGAGCACTTATCTTCCGCATATATTGCTATTGAGGCATAACGATAAAAGCGGGGGGAAGCGTGGCCTATACTTCATCGACATTTTCGCCTTTGCGGCATGAGACTTACCGCACCATCTGGTTTGCAAGCCTCGCCTCGAACTTCGGCGGCCTGATTCAGGCCGTCGGTGCCGCCTGGATGATGACGGTCATCACCTCGTCCGAGGATATGGTTGCGCTGGTCCAGACCTCGACCGCGCTGCCGATCATGCTGTTTTCGCTGATCTCGGGCGCTCTCGCCGACAATTATGATCGGCGCCGGATCATGCTGACGGCGCAGTCCGCAATGCTCGTGGTGTCAATCCTGTTGACGGCCTGCGCCATTCTCGGCTGGATTACACCCGGACTGCTGCTCTTCTTTACGTTTCTCATCGGCTGCGGCACGGCGCTCAACAATCCCTCCTGGCAGGCCTCGGTCGGCGACATGGTGCCGCGCGCCGATTTGCCAGAGGCGGTCACGCTGAACAGTATGGGTTTCAATATAACCCGCAGTGTTGGTCCGGCGATCGGTGGCGCCATCGTGGCGGCGGCCGGTGCGGCTGCGGCCTTTGCAGTGAATGCGCTGAGCTACATTGCGCTCCTCTATGTGCTATTTCGCTGGCGGCCGAGTACGCCTGCCTCGACGCTGCCGCGCGAAACACTCGGCAGTGCCATTTTTGCCGGCCTGCGTTATGTCTCCATGTCGCCCAACCTTGAAAAGATCCTCCTGAGAGGGCTGGTATTCGGTATCGGGGCAAGCTCCATCCAGGCTCTGCTGCCGGTCGTTGCGCTCGATCTCGTCTCTGGCGGGCCGCTGACCTATGGTTTCATGCTCGGCGCTTTCGGCATCGGCGCGATCGGTGGTGCCGTCCTCAGCACCAGGCTGCGCGAGATGTTCTCCAGCGAGACGATCATCCGCCTGGCCTTTTCAGGTTTTGCATTCAGCGCCGTGATCGCAGCTCTCAGCCCAAGTGCCGTGCTCACCTCGGCCGGGCTGCTCGTTGCCGGTGCCTGCTGGGTTTCGGCGCTGTCGCTCTTCAATATCATCGTCCAGCTTTCGACGCCGCGCTGGGTGGTCGGCCGCGCTTTGTCGCTTTACCAGACCGTCACCTTCGGCGGCATTGCCGGCGGGAGCTGGCTCTGGGGTGTTGCCGCCGACCGGTATGGTCTTTCGAACGCCCTGCTGATGTCGGCCGCGGTCCTGCTGCTTGGAGTCGTGATCGGCCTGCGCTTTTCCATGCCGGCTTTCGCCACGCTCAATCTTGATCCGCTGAACCGATTCATCGAACCGGCTCTCGGCCTCGATATCACGCCACGCAGCGGCCCGATCGTCATCCAGGTCGATTACCAGATTGCCGATGATGACCTGGCCGAATTCATGACGCTGATGGAAGAGCGCCGCCGCATCCGCATCCGCGACGGCGCCCGCAACTGGGCGCTGATGCGCGATCTTGAGAATCCCGGTCTCTGGACGGAAACCTATCATACACCGACCTGGGTTGAATATATCAGGCACAACCAGCGCCGCACACAGGCCGATGCCGAAAATACCGACCGGCTTCGCGTCCTGCACCGCGGCGAGGGCTTGCCGCACGTTCATCGCATGATCGAGCGCCAGGCCATTCCGCCAGTCGATGACGTCTTCCACAAGGCGCCGATCGATCTGCACCATTGAGGCCCATTATGCACGTCTTCCGAAGCGCCCGCCAATCCGATCTCGCCGATATCATCCGACTGCTCGCCGATGATGATCTTGGCAGCACGCGGGAGGTCGTCTCGGATCCCACAGATGCGCGCTATCTCGCAGCCTTCGCCGCAATCGACGCGGATCCCAACCAAACGCTCGCCGTTGCAAGCGACCAGGCGGGTGGGGTCATCGGCTGCCTGCAGCTGAGCTTTCTTCCCGGCCTGTCGAGAGCGGGCATGTGGCGCGGCCAGATCGAAAGCGTGCGCATTGCGAAGGATCATCGCGGCTCCGGGCTCGGCTCGCAATTCATCGAATGGGCGATCGCCCGCTGCGCGGAACATGGTTGCGGTCTCGTGCAGCTCACATCCGACAAGATGCGCGTGGATTCGATTCGGTTCTACGAAAAGCTCGGTTTCGTGGCGAGCCATGAGGGGCTGAAGCGTAACCTGTAAAGCATCCACCGGGCGCAGGCTCTTACTTCAGCTTGCCCTTCATCGACGCCTCGGGAAAGCAGGTTGGTTTCATCCCGTTCTTTTCCTGCCATTGGCCGATCGCTCGGCGCGTCTTGTAGCCGGGCAGTCCGTCTGAACCGCCGACATCGTAACCCTGCCGTTCCAGCGCCCGCTGCATGGCGGCGACATCCGAGCGCAGCATCTTCCCGACATCGCCCCATTGTCCCTGGAAGGCGCCGGAACCGAAAGCGATGCGGTCGGCAAGGTTGCCGATATAGAGGGCATAGAGGTCGGAGTTGTTGTATTCCTTGATGATGTAGAAGTTCGGTGTGACGATGAATTCCGGCCCGTCGCGCCCGGCCGGCACCAGCATCATGCCCTGTGCTTTCAGCTCGCCGGACGGAAAGCCCTTGCCGGAAATGCGATCGATGCCGAGCGATGCCCATTGCGAGAGCGGCTTGGCGAGGTCAGGCCCTTCCTGCGCGCAGGAGACGGCTTGCGGGATCGTCACCTCGAACCCCCAGTCGCGATCGCGCTGCCACCCCTTCTTCACAAGGAAATTGGCGATCGAAGCCAGCGTATCGGGAACCGATGTCCAGATGTTGCGGTGACCGTCGCCATCGAAATCGACGGCATATTTCAGATAGCTCGTCGGCATGAATTGCGGCTGGCCGAGCGCACCCGCCGACGATCCCTTGAAGTCCGCAGGGGTCACGTCGCCGCCGTCGAGAATGTGCAGCGCGGCGATCAGCTCCATACGGAACATGTCCTTGCGGGTAGACATGAAAGCCTTTGTCGCAAGTATCTCGACCGCCGAATTGGGGATCTTCGCCGCGCCGAAGCCGGTCTCGCGTCCCCAGATTGCCAGCAAGATCGAACCGGGCACGCCATAAGTCTTTTCAATCCGACTGAGCGTCGAGGCATATTGCGAGGCAAAGCCGCGCCCGGTCATGGCGAGCCGTTTCAGCCGGTCCTCGTTGAAATAGGGGGCCGGCGAGGAAAATTCGGCCTGGGTCTGCTTCTGCTCCTTGGGCGGCGGAAAGCCGGGAGGGGCGAGATCGTTCAGGGTCCAATCCAGTTCGATGCCGGAAAAGGCAGCCCGGAAGATCTTCTCCGAAATGCCGTTCTTCTTCGCCTCCGGCCAGAGATCGGCCTGAACCCACTTTTCGAATTGCGCTTCGACGTCGGCTTTCGACGGAGCTGCATATGACGGGATCGCGGAAAACGCCAGCAAGGCGGCGCCTGCAAGAAGAAGCCTGCCGAAGAAACCCCTAATCATGTATCCCCCTAGATTGCTGTGCGCGCTCGAAGCGCTGCCGTCAGCGTTCCCTCATCGAGATAGTCGAGTTCCCCGCCGACCGGCACCCCATGCGCCAGCCGCGTGATCTTCACATTGAGATCGGCAAGCTGGTCGGTGATGTAATGCGCCGTCGTCTGCCCCTCGACGGTCGCATTCACCGCGATAATGATCTCCTTGATGCCGCCTTCGCCCACACGGTTGATCAGCCCGCGGATATTGAGATCCTCAGGCCCGACACCATCAAGTGGCGATAGCGTGCCGCCAAGAACATGATAGGCGGCATTCAGCGCGCCGGCGCGCTCCAGAGCCCAGAGATCCGAGACATCCTCGACGACGATGATCACGGATTGATCGCGCTGCGCATCGGTGCAGACCGTGCAGGGGTCGACAGTATCGACGTTGCCGCAACGCGAGCAGATTTTCACCTTGTCATAGGCCTCACCCATCGCATGTGAGAGGGGGCCGAGAAGCTGGTCTTTCTTCTTGATGAGATGCAGTGCCGCCCGCCGCGCCGAGCGCGGCCCGAGGCCCGGCACCTTTGCCAGAAGCTGGATCAGTTTTTCGATTTCCGGGCCGGTGACTCGCTTTGCCATGCGCCGTTCTTAACTGATATGGAACGAAAACGGAATCGCAGAAGGATTGCCTGATTGATGAAAATCCTCGCCGTCTGCCGCGGGAGCGCCGAAAGGCTGCCGGGCAAGAGCTACAAGACCGGTATCTTCAAACACGCCGTCACCGGTGGCGTCATGATTGATGCCGAAGGCCTCGTCGGCGATGCCATCTGCAACAGGAAACATCACGGCGGCGTCGATCAGGCCGTCTATCTGGAGGGTTCTGTCAGCCTCGACTGGTGGTCGAACGAAATCGGGCATCCCGTCGAGCCCGGCACCTTCGGCGAGAATCTCGTCATCGAAGGGCTAGATAACCGCGATGTCTCGGTCGGTGACCGCTTCATGACAGGCGAACTGATCCTTGAAGTCACGTCCTGCCGCATTCCCTGCGCCACCTTCGCAGCAAGGATGAACGATCCCAAATTCGTCAAGCGGTACACCCAGTCGGCACGCCCCGGCATTTATTGCCGGGTGATATCAAATGGGATCGTGGAAGCCGGAATGCCGGTTGAATATAAGCCATTTCCGGGCGCCGCAGTCACGATGCCGGAAATGATGGAAACGTTCGGGCGCCGGCTGTCAGCCGCGGACCGCGAGCGCTATCTGGCAGCGCCCGTTCACTACAAGCTGCGAGCCGTGCTGGAAGCACAGCGATAGTTCAGCGGATCGCGATCGTGACGGCAGCACCCGCCATCGTTCCAGCACTCACCCGATTGGCGATCTGCACGGCACGCCGGCTCTTCAGGAAACCGCGGGCCTTGGCCGCAAGCAGCATCCAGCTGAAATCGACGACAGCCAGCACGACGAACAGCGTGATGACGAGTTCGACCCAGCCGGCGAGCGAAACCGAGGGGATATCGATGATCGAAGGCAGAAGGGCCACGTAGAACATCATGATTTTCGGATTGCCGAGCGCAATCGCCAGGCCGGTGAAAAACATCCGGCCGCGCGAACGCTCCTGCGGCAGTTCCTCTTCCTGTACCTCTGCTTTGGCAACCCACATTTTCCATGCGAGATAAAGAAGATAGAGCACGCCCAGCCACTTGATGACGACGAAGACGTGGTAGAAGCTTTCGGCGATCGCCGAGAGGCCGGCAATAGCGCAGGTCAGCCAGATCGCATCCCCCGCCCACATGCCAAACAGGAAGGGCAGCACGTCACGCGCGCCTTTCGAGATCACGCGAGCGACCAGCGCCGCAACACTCGGCCCCGGTGTCCCGGCAGCAATAAAAAGAGCGCCGGCGAAAACCAGCAACGTCGTCAATGTCATCATCCCCCGTCTCCTCTTCCGGATCGGTCGACGAGATCAGAAAGGCAGCTTGAAGCCGGGCGGGATCGGCAGACCGGCCGTCAGCGCCTTGGTCTTTTCGGCGGCGATGGCTTCGGCCTTATCCTTGGCGTCCTTGTGGGCGGCAACGATCAGGTCTTCGAGGATTTCGACATCGTCTTCCTTGAAGAGAGAAGGGTCGATCTTCAGGCTCTTCAGTTCGCCCTTGCCGGAGATGATGATGGTGACGAGCCCGCCGCCTGCCTTGCCTTCAGCAGTCAGCTCGGCGATCTCCGCCTGCATCTGCTCCATCTTGGCCTGCATTTCCTTGACTTTGCCCATCATGCCCATGATGTCGCGCATCGTCTTCTCCTTCTTGAAACTAGAATTCTATGTCGTCGCCCGGCAGGATATCGCCCTCTTCGGATTCGGCTGCGGCGGGCGGCTTGATTTCCTCCGCTTCCTCCTCCGGCGTCGGTGCCCTCACGCGCACGTCGATGATCTTGGCGCCCGGAAACTGGGCGAGGATTGCGGCGACATCAGGATCCTGGCGTGCATCGCTAACACGCTGCTCCTGAGCCTTGGCCTCCGCCTCGACCATAGTTGGCTGGCTTTCCTCGCGGCTGAGGCTGACGATCCAGTGTATGCCGGTCCACTCCCTGAGCTTGACGGCAAGTTCGTTGAGCAGCGTGTTTGGAGCGCCTTCAGCGAGGCTGACGTCCAGCCGACCGGGCTCGATGCGCACGGGGCGCACGAAGGTCCGCAGCAGCGCCTTCATCTTCGGGTCGCGCTTTTCAGCGGCGAGGTCGACGATATCGCTGATCGAATTGACCGATACGAGCGGCTTCGGTGCTTCCGCTGGCCTCGTCTCGACGCGGCCGATATTCTGCGGCTCCGGATTGGGCACGGCGCGCAACATGGCCGTCGGGCCTGACGGTTGCGGCCGCGGTGCCGGCTCAGGAGACCGTGCCTGTACGCTTGTCTGGTAGGGAACGCGCGTGCCGCCACCACCATTGCCCGAAGGCGCAGGCGAGGACGGACGTGACGCATTGCCTTCATTGGAGAATTCCGCAAGCCGCCGCGCTGCATCCTCGGGTGCCGGCAGATGCGCTGCATGCGCCAGCCGGATCAGCACCATTTCGGCCGCGCCTGCCGTGCGCGAGGAGTTTTCCGTCTCCGGAATGCCCTTCAGCAGCATCTGCCAAATGCGCGAAAGTGTCGTGACCGCGACACTCTGTGCGAATTCAGCCGCCTTGGTACGCTCAACTTCGCTGAGCGAAGGGTCGTTTGCCGCATCGGGCACATACTTCAGCCGAGTCACCAGATGCGTGAAATCGGCAAGATCGGTCAGAACCACGACGGGATTGGCCCCTGCCTCGTATTGGCTCTGGAATTCATTGAGCGCACTTGCAACATCGCCGCGCACGACATGCTGGAAGAGATCGACGATGCGGGCGCGGTCGGCAAGGCCGAGCATGCCGCGCACTGCTTCCGCCTGCACCACGCCGCCGCCATGGGCGATCGCCTGATCCATCAGCGACAGACCGTCACGCGCCGAACCTTCGGCAGCGCGCGCGATCATCGCCAGCGCGTCCGGTTCCGCCTCGATGCCTTCCTTGGCGGCGATCGTCGTGAACAGGCCGACGAGATCCGAGGCGCTGATGCGACGCAGGTCGAAGCGCTGGCAACGCGAGAGAACGGTGATAGGGACCTTGCGGATTTCCGTCGTCGCGAAAATGAACTTCACATGTTCGGGCGGCTCTTCCAGCGTCTTCAACAACCCGTTGAAGGCCTGTGTCGACAGCATGTGCACTTCGTCGATGATGTAGACTTTGTAACGCGCCGAAACCGGCCGGTAGCGCACCTGCTCGATGATCTCTCTGATATCGTCGATACCGGTATGCGAAGCGGCATCCATCTCGATCACATCGACATGGCGGCCTTCCATGATCGCCTGGCAATGCTCGCCGGGCACACGAAGGTCGATTGTCGGCTTGTCGATCTCGGCCGTCTTGTAGTTCAGCGCCCGCGCCAGGATGCGCGCCGTCGTCGTCTTGCCCACCCCGCGCACGCCGGTCAGCATATAGGCCTGCGCGATGCGGCCGGTCTCGAACGCGTTGGTGAGCGTGCGGACCATCGGCTCCTGGCCGACCATCAGGTCCGTGAAATCCTTGGGGCGGTATTTGCGTGCCAGCACCCGGTAGCCGGTGCCCGTCGAGGCGGCATCTTGTGATTGTCGCTCGGTGTCGCTCATCGCCCTGCTTGCGCCCGGAAAGGCCGGGCTTCTTGGAAGAGAAGGTGGGAGGCTGGCACGATGACCCGTGCCGGGCTCGTTAGGGCTGCTTCCTTCCGGACCTGACCCGGTTGGCGAGTGGCTCGTCCACCACCAACCTCCCGAATGCACATATCGGCAAAATCGACATCAAAAGCAAGCCAAGCTCAAAAAAAACTGCTAGTCCATTGGAAAACATCAGGAGAATGCCCTTGAGCGATTTCGTGCTGGACCCCAGGCTCGAAAACGACAGCACCAGTATCATGGTGACAGGCCTGTGCGATGTCAGGCTGTCGAAGGACGCTCGCTGGCCCTGGTTGATCCTGGTGCCGCGCCGCGCCAATATCACGGAGATCTTTGAGCTGACGCCGCTCGACCAGGTGCTGCTCACCTTCGAGATCGATCTTGTCTCCACGGCGCTCAAGGCGATTACGGGTGCCACAAAAATCAATGTCGGGGCACTTGGCAATATCGTCCGCCAGCTTCATGTTCATGTCATTGCGCGTTCCGAAGGTGATGCGAACTGGCCGGGGCCCGTCTGGGGTTTCGGCAAGGCCGAGCCTTACGAGGACGGAACAAGAAACGAATTCATAGCAAAGCTGCGGGAAGCCCTTTCATCATGAGTCATTCGCTTTTCGATTCGGACGTACCGCATCCCGAACCCAGCAATCTCACCGCCTTTGCCGCCAATGACCTTAACCGTGACAGCGAACATCGCGACGAAGGCTCGGTCGAAAAGGCGCTCGCCCGCGAAGGCACGCATATCTTCGCCTTCGCCAAGGACAAGCTCGTGCTGAAGCACGACGGTCAGGTGCTCGATCCGCTCTTTGCCCGCTACGAGCTGCAGGAGCTGAAACCGGACTGGGACGAGACTGTGCTGCTCGGCTATCGCAAAACCGGGGAGCCGCGCCTTGCTGTGCCCGTCGGTATCGACGTCGAAGATATGGCAAGCCAGTATAAGCCGGTCGACGGCCGCTCGCTTTTCCGCGACGAGTTGGTGGATGAGATACTGCTCGGCGAGTTCGCCCAGGCCGCAAGCCTCATCCGCTGGAACGGCGACAATCGCTTCTGCGGTCGCTGCGCCGCGGCCATGGAAATCCGCATCGGCGGCTACAAGCGCGTTTGCACCGCCTGCGAGCATATGATTTTTCCGCGTACCGATCCCGTGGTCATCATGCTGACGATCGACGAGGAGCGTGATCTCTGCCTGCTTGGCCGCAGCCCGCATTTTGCGCCGGGCATGTATTCCTGTCTGGCGGGCTTCTTGGAACCCGGCGAAACAATTGAAAATGCGGTGCGCCGCGAAACGCTGGAAGAATCCGGCATCAGGACCGGCCGCATCCGCTATCATGCCTCGCAGCCCTGGCCGATGCCGCATTCCCTGATGATCGGCTGTTATGCCGAGGCGAAATCGCACGAGATCCACCGCGATGAGGCCGAACTCGAGGATTGCCGCTGGTTCACCCGTGAGGAAACCATAGAAATGCTGGAGCGCCCTGGCGCCAACGGCAAAGCGCCGCCGCCAAAGGGCGCGATTGCCCATCGTCTGATGCGCGACTGGGTGGAGTGGAAACGCTGAGCAGGAGCCGAAACGCGCGGGTGGTCGTCACCCGGCCTCGGCCATGCTGCAAGAAGGTATAATCATGGTCGCCCGTTCGGAACGGCTGTTGGCCCTGCTTCAGACGCTCCGGCGCTACCGGCGGCCGGTCACCGGCACTGTGTTGGCCGGGGAAACCGGCGTCAGCCTGCGCACGCTCTACCGCGACATTGCGAGCCTCCAGGCGCAAGGTGCGATGATCGAGGGAGAGGCCGGCATAGGTTATGTGCTGAAGCCCGGCTTCATGCTGCCGCCGATGATGTTTTCCGAAGAGGAACTGGAAGCTCTCGTGCTCGGCTCCCGATGGGTGGCGCGCGCTGCCGAGCCACGCCTGGCCAGTGCCGGCGCGGATGCGCTTGCGAAGATCGCCGCCGTGTTGCCCCCCGACATGCGCGACATGGTCGATTCGGCCACACTTTTTGTCGGCAGGAAGCGGCAGGATGAGGATAAGGCGGATGTCTCCGCCATCCGCAAGGCGATCCGTCTCGAGCGTATCCTCGAACTGCATTATGGCGACGAGCAGGGCCGCGTCTCCCGCCGGCGCGTCTGGCCTTTCGCGCTCGGCTATTTCGAGCATGTGCGCATCATCATGGCCTGGTGTGAGCTGCGCCAGGATTTCCGCCATTTCCGCACCGATCGCATCATCGATATGGCGATCGATGAGACGCGTTATCCACGCCGCCGCACGGCACTTCTCAAAGAGTGGCGGGCCACGCAGGATACTCCGATCGAGCAGTGACACTGCTGCCATAAACTGTCAGCAGGAAGCGCTATTATCAGTACCAGTCCAGCAGGAAAGGAGTACTGATCATGGGAATGCCCCAAGTCGTTCAATATGCCGGCCGTCGTACTTCCGTCAAAGCCGGAAAGACCCTTCGCTCTCGCCTGGTACGCTTGTTTTCGGATCGCTTCGTAACGCCGTCACTGCGCCGTCCGCGCCTTGATCTCGAGACGATGCCGCTATGGCGCAAGCGCGATCTCGGCTTCAGCGATGGGCAGGACTGGCGCGTCGGTGACGATCTCTTCCGCTAAGGCCGCACGCCGACATCATCGACATTCTTCCCGGTAACGAAGCGGCGCTCTCTGCAGAACCGTGACAGGAGAACTACTGCCATAACTTGGCAGTAGCCGTTTTCGGCCGTGCATCTTTCAACCCCGATGGAGAACCGAAATGACCAGCCCCAATCTTATTATCCTTTATGTCAAGGATCCCGCCGAAAGCGCCGCCTTTTACCGCAATATCCTGAGCCGCGAGCCGGCCGTGGAGGCGCCGAATTTCGTCGCCTTCCCTCTCGATGGCGGCTTCACTCTCGGCCTTTGGCGCCGCAGCAAGGTCGAACCGCAGCCCTCGGCCATCGGCAACCGTGGCGAAGTCGCTTTCATGGTAGCAGGCGAAAATGCCGTCGCCAGGCATTACGAAGACTGGCGCAGTCGCGGCCTGCCCGTCGCCCAGGAACTGACCGAACTCGACTTCGGCCCAACCTTCGTCGTACTCGATCCGGATGGGCATCGGCTACGTGTTTGTGAGCCGGATAAATAAGTTTGAACATGAAGCCCCTCCGGCCATCTGCCAGAGGGGCTTTTTGCAATCTATAGAAGCCCGCGCATCGGATGGCCCTTATAGACGCCGAGGATGCGGACCTTCTCGGAGAAGAAACGCAATTCCTCCAGCGCGCGGCGCACATGCGCGTCGTTCGGATGGCCCTCGATGTCGGCGTAGAACTGCGTCGCCACGAACTTGCCGCCGAGTTGGTAGCTCTCGAGCTTGGTCATGTTGATGTTGTTCGTCGCAAAGCCGCCGAGCGCCTTGTAGAGTGCTGCGGGAATGTTGCGGACATTGAAGACGAAGGTAGTGACGATCTTCTCGTCATGGGTCGAGCGTTCTGCCCATTCCTCGTCACGTGACAGCACCACGAAGCGTGTCACGTTGTTTTCCGTATCCTCGACATTTTCAGCGATGATGTCGAGCCCGTAGAGGTCGGCGGCAAGGCGCGGCGCAAGCGCTGCCATCGAGCGGTCGCCGGTTTCCTTGACAAGCTTGGCAGCCCCTGCCGTATCGCCGGCGATGACGGGCTTCCAGCCGTTGGCCCGTACGATCTTGCGGCACTGGCCGAGCGCATGGATATGGCTGTGCACGGTCCGGATCTCATCCTTCGTCACGCCCGGCAACACCATGAGCTGAAACCGGATCGGCATGAAATATTCGCCGATGATGTGCAGGCGTGATTCCGGCAACAGATGGTGGATGTCGGCGACGCGACCCGCGATCGTGTTTTCGATCGGGATCATGCCGATATCGGCGTCACCATTGTCAACCGCCGTGAAGGCATCCTCGAAGGTCTGGCAGGGCAGCGGCTCCATGGTCGGAAACATGTCGCGGCTCGCCATGTCGGAATTTGCGCCGAATTCGCCTTGGAAGGCGATTCTGTTGGTCTTGATGTTCATGGGGAAATCCGTCAGTTGGCCTTTGCAGAGAGAATGCGCCGCGCCTTTTCGAGGTCCGCGGGAGTATCGACACCGAGCGGAACAGTGTCAACGATCTCGACATCAATCCGCATACCGGCTTCGAGCGCCCGCAGTTGCTCCAGCGATTCGCGTTTTTCCAGCGTCCCACGGTCGAGGGAGACAAAGCGCTCCAGTGCTGCGCGCCGATAGGCGTAAAGCCCGATATGGTGATAGAGCGGCCCTTCGCCATAAGGCGCGGTTGTGCGCGTGAAGTAAAGCGCGCGCAGACGGCTTTCGGAGACAGGCGTGCCGACGACCTTGACGATGTGTGGCGCTGTCTTGTCCTCCTCGTTGTCGATCTCGGTCGTCAACGTGCCGATATCGACCTCCGGGTTATCGAGGGGACGCAATGCTGCACGGACCGTTTCCGGATCGATGGTCGGAAGATCGCCCTGGACGTTCACGATGATTTTCGCCTTTTTGTCCGGATCGACGATCGTCAGTGCCTCGAAGATGCGGTCCGAACCGACCTGATGGTCCTTGCTCGTCATGATCACTTCAAAGCCTGCTGCGGCCACAGTGTCGAAAACGTCCTGATCATCGACCGCCACGATGACGCGCCCGATCGCCGCTTCCTGTGCCCGTTTTGCCACCTGGACGATCATCGGCAAACCGCAAATATCGGCCAGCGGCTTGCCCGGAAGGCGGGTGGAGGCCATGCGTGCGGGGATCAGCACCAGCACGTTATCTAATTTTGAATCAGTCATTGTTCGGGCCTTCTAATCCGGGCTGAAAAGTGGCAAAAAGTCTCACGCACAAGACCATTTAGACAGTTGCAACGAATAGCCAAAAGACATAGGTTCCGCGCAATTTCAAGATGGTCCGGTTTCTGGTCTGCCGGCTGCAAGGGGAGCATTGCAGATGAATTCATACGTCAATACGGCCGTGGGGGCGCTGCTTGGAACGGTTTTCGTTCTGATGTCAGTCTCCATTGCCTCCGAGGGGATCTTCCATTCCGAGGCACCGGAGAAGGAAGGTTTTGCCATCGTCGCCGAGGAGGCACCCGCCGCCGGCGGTGAAGGCGCACCTGCTGCCGTTGCCGTTCCGATCGCAAAGCTTCTTGCAAGTGCCGACGCCAAGGCCGGCGAAACCGTATTCAAGAAGTGTCAGGCCTGTCATGACGGCACCAAAGGCGGACCGAACAAAGTCGGCCCGAATCTCTTTGGTGTCGTAGATCGCCCGATCGCCTCGCATGAAGGCTTCGCCTATTCTTCTGCCATGAAGGACTTCTCCAAGGGCAGCAGCGAACATTGGACCTTCGAAAACCTCAACAAGTTCCTGCTCGCGCCGAAGAAGGACGTTCCAGGCACCGCCATGGGCTTTGCCGGTCTGCCGAAGGATCAGGATCGCGCCAACGTCATCCTTTACCTGCACACGCTGGCAGATTCACCGGCTCCGCTGCCGGATCCGAATGCTCCGACAGCAACGCAGTAAGAGCCCTCGAAATTTTTCAAGAAGCCCGGCCGCAAGCCGGGTTTTTTTGTTGCCTCATGCGCCGAGAATATAGGCCCAGAAGGAAACGGTGATGGCGCCGAGCGCCGTGGTCACCGTGATCGTGGAGGCCGCAAGGCTGTGACCGACGCCGAAGCGGTTGGCGATCAGCCAGGCATTCACCCCCGTCGGTACCGACGAAGTCAGCACCAGTGCTGCCGTCCATTCAGCGCTGAGGCCGAGCGCGTGGCTCGCCGCCCAGACGCAACCGGGCAGCAGCAAAAGCTTGAAGGCGGAAGTCACGCTGGCAATCCCGACATTGCCGGAGACACCATATTTTTGCAGTGCCATGCCGAGCGAAATCAGCGCGGCCGGTCCGGCCGTGCTGGCGATCTGGCCGACGACGGAGCTGACGGTTGCCGGCATGGTCAGGCCCGAGACATGAAAGACGGCGCCGGCAACGATGCCGATGACCAGCGGATTATGCAGCAGGTTCAGGCCGATCTGCTTCAGTACCAGGATCATGCTGCGGTCACTCTTTCCGGAGATCTTGCGTTCGGCATGTTCCATCATGATCGTGCCGGCCACCATCATGATCGGCAGATGCACGGCCAGCAGGATGGAAAGAGCGACAAGCCCCTCGCTGCCCACGGTGCGCTCGACCAGCGGCAGGCCAATGAAAATATTGTTGGCGAAGGCCGAGGATACGCCGGCGAGCACGCCGATCCGCTCGTCGCGGCCGAAGAAACGCGTGGCGACGATGTGCCCCGCCGTCCATGTCACCGCGACGCCAGAGAAATAGACGATCCAGAGCCGGAACGGCGAAGCGCCGTGGAAATCTGCCCCGGCGATGGTGCGGAAAAGCAGCAGCGGTACGGCAATCTTGAAGACGAACTCGCTCAAGGCATCGCCGACATTTGCCGTCAGCACCCCGATGCGGACGATCAGCCAGCCGATGAGAATGAGAAGGAAGATCGGAAGAACGTCGAAAATGATGGCTGACATAAACTGCTGCTCTGCGCGGGATTGCCGAGGTCTAGCAGCAAATTGGCGGCCATGACAAATGCAGCGGATACGATTTCTTTTGCGTCGCAACAAAAAAAGCGGGCCTAGCCCGCTTTTCCGCATCCGGCCTTGCCGGATATCCGGTTACGATACTGCCAGTTCATCCGTGGTCAGGCTCGTTCCGGTAAGACTGAAGGGATCATCCCTTCCGTAACCGGCCATACGAGATACCTGCATGCCGGTCTTCCTGATGCTGTTTTTAGGCAGGCAAAGTGACAGCGGCATGACGAATAGGCGGCAGTTTTACGAAGACTTAGAGGATGATCTGCTCTTTATCCTTTCAATGCCGGCAGATTTCGCTAAGACCGATTACCGGCTATCACAAATCCGGGACTTCCCATTTCATGACCAAATTCGATGTTCTGACAGTCGGCAACGCAATCGTCGATATCATCGCCCGTTGCGACGACCAGTTCCTCATTGACAACAAGATCACCAAGGCGGCGATGAACCTCATCGATGCCGAGCGCGCCGAATTGCTCTATTCGCGCATGGGTCCGGCGCTCGAAGCGTCCGGCGGCAGCGCTGGCAACACGGCTGCAGGCGTCGCCAGCCTCGGCGGCAAGGCCGCCTATTTCGGCAAGGTGGCGGAGGACCAGCTTGGCGAGATCTTCTCGCATGATATCCGTGCGCAGGGCGTTCACTACCAGACGGAGGCCAAGGGCACGTTTCCGCCAACCGCACGCTCGATGATCTTCGTTACCGACGATGGCGAACGCTCGATGAACACCTATCTCGGCGCCTGTGTCGAACTCGGGCCGGAGGATGTCGAAGCGGATGTCGTGGCCGAGGCCAAGGTGACCTATTTTGAGGGTTATCTCTGGGATCCGCCGCGCGCTAAGGAGGCAATCCTCGATTGCGCCCGCATCGCCCACGAGAACGGCCGCGAAATGTCGATGACGCTGTCCGACAGCTTCTGCGTCGATCGTTATCGCAGCGAGTTCCTGGATCTGATGCGCTCGGGCAAGGTCGATATCGTCTTCGCCAATCGTCAGGAAGCCCTGTCGCTTTACGAGACCGACGATTTCGAGGAAGCGCTGAACAGGATCGCCAAGGATTGCAAGATTGCCGCTGTGACTGTGAGCGAGGACGGCGCTGTGATTCTGAAGGGCAACGAGCGCCACTACGTCGATGCCATCAAGATCAATGAAGTCGTTGACACGACCGGTGCCGGCGATCTCTTCGCCTCGGGCTTCCTCTACGGCTACACGCAGGGCCGTACGCTGGAAGATTGCGGTAAGCTCGGCTGCCTTGCCGCCGGCATCGTCATCCAGCAGATCGGCCCGCGGCCGATGAAGTCGCTGTCCGAGGCGGCCAAGGAGGCGGGTCTTATTTAAAGGCCTCGCCCGGATAGGCACCCCAGATTTCCGACTGCGCCACCCAACCCTCGGCGCCGTCGGTTTTTGCGAAGCACCACTCTCCGCTGCATTCACCGATCGTGATCATCACGCCGGGCTCCAGCTTGGCGACGATGGAGGAGGATGGTTGCGCCTCGCGGCGGAGGTTCACAAAGACGCTCTTGCCCTTGCCCTTCATCCACGGCGCGGCGATGGCGGCACGCTGGCCTGAAAGCAGCGACTGGTTGACCCAGCCCTCGGTGCCGTCGGCATCGCGGATACGGCGCCAGTTGTCATATTCCTGGATGATTTCGACCGGCAGCCCCGACTTCAGATAGAGCCAGGAAACGGCGTAATCCGTTCCCGGTCCGATGCGCAGGTTGACGCGCTTGGACTTCAGCGTCACGAAGCGCGGCAGCGGCAGGCCGCTCGGCCCCTTGGCGGCCTGTGCTTGGGCAAATTCGATGCTGCCTGCCGATACGGCAAGGGTGATCGCCAGGACGAGGCAGGACTTCAGAACAGTGCGACGCATGGAAGCTTCCATTAGCTCGAATTCGAAGCAGGCCTTGCCCGCTCGTTCTCCGGGAATCCCCGGTCGCCTCGCGAGTTTTGTTTGTCTTCGCGTGCGGGTCTGGTAGAAAATGCCCGGAACGGGGAAATGATCGCCCAACTTGGTTAAAGACCTCTGAACAAGGCACCGCAAGCCGCTATGACGACGAAGAAAAAACCGAAGGTCTACATAACCCGCAAGTTGCCTGATGTCGTCGAAACCCGCATGCGCGAGCTTTTCGATGCAGAGCTGAATATTGACGATACGCCGCGATCCGTCGCTGAGCTTGCCGAAGCTGTCAAAAGCTGCGACGTGCTCGTCCCGACTGTGACGGATCGGATCGACGCTGCCCTCATCGATCAGGCTGGGCCGCAGATGAAGCTGATCGCCAGCTTTTCAAACGGCACCGACCATATCGATGTCGAAGCCGCCGCGCGCAAAGGCATCACCGTCACCAACACGCCGAATGTGCTGACCGAGGACACCGCCGACATGACGATGGCGCTGATTCTCGCTGTGCCGCGGCGGATCGGCGAAGGCGCGCGTGTGCTGACCGACACACCCGGCGAATGGGCAGGCTGGTCTCCCACCTGGATGCTCGGCAGGCGTATTCACGGAAAGCGTATCGGCATCGTCGGCATGGGTCGTATCGGCACGGCCGTTGCACGACGCGCCAAGGCCTTCGGCCTGTCGATCCATTATCACAACCGCAAGCGCGTCAATCCGGCGACCGAGGACGAGCTGGAGGCGACCTATTGGGAAAGCCTCGATCAGATGCTTGCCCGTGTCGACATCGTCTCGGTCAATTGCCCCTCGACGCCAGCAACCTTCCATCTCCTGTCAGCGCGGCGCCTGGCGCTGTTGCAGCCGACCGCCTATCTCGTCAACACCGCCCGCGGTGACGTGATCGACGAGGCTGCCCTTATCAAATGCCTGCGGGAAGGAAAGATCGCTGGCGCCGGGCTCGATGTTTTCGAGAACGAACCGATGGTCAATCCGAAGCTTGTGAAGCTCGCCAATGAGGGCAAGGTCGTGCTGTTGCCGCATATGAGCTCGGCGACGATCGAGGGACGTGCGGAGATGGGCGACAAGGTCATCATCAACATCCGCGCCTTCATTGATGGTCATCGCCCACCGAATCGGGTGCTGCCAGGCCGGTGACGGCCGGAGCACGCTCATCTTTAGCCGGTCAGATTAGCCGGCGAGCGCTTTCTTCATCTCGATAAACGTCACGCGCGTAAAACCCGGATGGGATTTCTCTGCGGTCTTTTCAAAGCCCCAGGCGGCGAAGGTCGAATGATTGCCGACGAGCTCTATCCGCGTCTCGAGCCTTAGCGCTGGGAGACCGAGATCGCAGGCCTTCTCCTCGGCGATATCAAGCAATCGACGGCCGATGCCCTTGCCTTGCGCGGATGGAAGAACCGCGAGCTTTCCGACATAGAGACAGTCTGTCTCCGGGCGCAGGAAAATGCAGCCGGCGAGCTGCCCCTCGTTCTCCACCGCATAAGCGATTTCCACTTTGGCTTTTTCCGCCAGAGCCTCCACCGTCAGGCGGATTGCGGAGGAGGGCGGATCGATGCGGCCTTCCATATAGGCGAAGGATGCGAGAATGAGATCGAGCAGCTCGCTCCAGCGGGCAAAACTCTCATCGATGCGAAAAGGCGTCATGCGGTCTTGCTCTGCCTCGCACGCCGGCGCTTGTAACGGATCGTATCGAAACGGGCCGACAGGGCGTCATAGAGCAGCAAGCGGCCGATCAGCGGCTCGCCGGCGCCGGTAATGAGCTTGATCGCCTCCATAGCCATCAGCGTGCCGATCACGCCGGTCAGTGCGCCGATGATGCCGGCCTCCGCGCAGGCTGGGATCAGCCCGGCAGGCGGGGCTTCGGGAAAAAGATCGCGATAACCGGGGTTGGGCGTGCCGTCTTCGGCGCTCTCATAGGGTTTCAGCACTGTCAGCGATCCGTCGAAGCGGCCGACGGCACCGGTGACGAGCGGAATACGCGCTTCTTCGGCCGCATCGGCTGCCGCATAACGCGTGTCGAAATTATCAGAGCCGTCGATCAAGAGATCGAAGCCGGAGAGGTCCCGGCGCGCTGCCTCCGGCGAAAAGCGCTCCGTGAGGCGGATGACCTTGATATGCGGGTTCAGCCGCGCGATCGCGACGGCCGCGCTTTCAGTCTTCAATTCGCCGATCGTGCCGGAATCGTGAATCACCTGCCGTTGCAGGTTGGAGAGCGAAACACGGTCGTCATCTGCAATGCCGAGCGTGCCGACGCCGGCGGCCGCCAGATATTGCAGGATCGGTGCGCCGAGCCCTCCGGCACCGATTACCAGCACGCGCGCGGCCTTCAGCTTCTGCTGGCCCGCACCGCCGATTTCCGGCAGCAGGATATGGCGGTGATAGCGTGCGATTTCGTCAGGGCCGAGGGGTTCCATGGACGTGATGCTATCACGCCCCGAACCGCCACGAGAAGCGCTATCACTCATTCGAAAACCCTTCCTTCGGCCACCGTGAAAAACTGCGCCCGTTCTGCAAGGGCCGCAAACATCTGATGGTCCGTTCCCGTCATGAAGGCCTGGCCGCCGAGCCCGTCTATGAGGTCGAACAGTGCGGCGCGGCGTCCCTCGTCGAGATGGGCGGCAATCTCGTCCAGGAGCAGGATCGGCGCATGGCCCGTAAGGTTGCCGACGAGCCGCGCATGGGCCAGCACGAGGCCCACCAGCAGGGCTTTCTGCTCGCCGGTGGAGCAGCGCGCCGCTTCCATCTGCTTCTCCCGATGATGCACGATGAGATCGGCGCGATGCGGCCCCTCCAGCGTGCGTCCGGCCCCGGCATCGCGGTAGCGATTGGCAGCGAGGGTTGCCGTATACTCATCTTCCAAGTCGACCGAGGGCCGGGAAAATTGGCCATCCATGAAGCCCGAGAGTTGCAGCGATGCTGAGGGGAAAGGGGATGTCTCGCGGCTTTCCTCGATGAGGCGCGTCAGCAGGCCGAGCATTTCCTGCCGGGCGAGCGCCATGGCAATGCCGAGGCTTGCCATCTGCTCCTCGATGCCGGAAAGCCAGGACGGATCGAAACGGCCTTCGTCGAGCAGTTTGTTGCGGCTGCGCATGGCGCGCTCGAAATCGCTAGCCCGCCTGCCATGTTCGGGGTCGAGCGACAAGACCAGCCGGTCGAGGAACCGCCTGCGGTCGGACGAGCCGCCGGTAAAGAGCCCGTCCATTGCCGGGGTCAGCCACAGCACGCGCAGATGATCCGTCAGTTCGTCGACCGTCTTCGCCGTCGTTCCATTGATACGCAGCCGGCGCGTTGTCACCTCGTCGCTGGTATCGATGCCGGTGCCGATCTCCACATCGCCTTCCATGCCATCGAGCTCGGCAAAGATCGAAAATCCGCCTTGAGCACCGACGCGGGTGATATCGCCATAGGCTGCGCGCCTCATTCCCCGTCCTGGCGACAGGAAGGAAACCGCCTCCATCAGGTTGGTTTTGCCGGCGCCATTGTCCCCGGTCAGCACCACGTGCCGCCCGTCGAGCACGAGCGAGGCCGCAGCATAATTGCGAAAATCAGTGAGCTTCAGACGGGAAAGGGAAACCTTGTGCGGCATCTGATATCCGGAATCATTAAGGCTGACAGCTACGCCGAAGCCATGAGGATATCAAGGCTGAGAGCCGCCTCTGTCGCTAATGCTTGCGAGGAGCGGGAGCCTGGAGCTGCGCCTCGGTCTCCGCAATCGCCTTTTCGATCCAATAGAGGAGATCCGGCCGGTCTTCGATCGATCCGCGCAGCGACGTCAGTGAATCGAGGATCATCGTCAGTTTCTGGCGGCGCGTGTCGATGACGATACTGTCGGCATCAGATTTCCCGGGGGGAGCGGATGTCATGCAGTATTCGAAGCCTCTTGTCAGACTGGTGTTACAGGGGTTCCGGCGCGACTAACTATCGCCACATGCAGTTAAGTCAACTCAAGGGTGTTCAATTTTTTGCTACATCGCCGTCAGGCACTAAATGAGGAATAGAAGTTGTAGAATTCACGGAGCGAGCAGCTGTTTGGGCGGCATAATGCCCAAAAAAAGTCGGTTGAAATTTGCAACTTCCGGGTTGAGATATTCAGCTGACGCTATATGGTAAATAAAGGGTTTATTGGGAGAGAGTGTGGCAGTGCCAGATCCGATTGATATCATTGTCGGTCGCAACGTGAGACAGCTGCGCGCTCGCGGACGTGTTTCTCAACTGGAGCTCGGTGACGCGCTTGGCCTTACATTCCAGCAGATCCAGAAATACGAGAAGGGGACGAACCGCGTCTCAGCCAGCAAGCTGCATCAGATAGCAGTCTTCCTTGGAGTCGATATTTCCGAGCTTTTCGAAGGCACGGGAATCTCGCAATTTGCCAACCGTGTCGAGTTGAGCCCCGAGGCCTACGAGCTGGCGGTCAGCTATGACAGGTTGAATTCGATTGCCGGTAAACAGGCGGTCAAGACGATCCTCAACCTCATGTGCGGTCAGGCCACCGAAAACGCTGCCTGAAGCGTTTTACCCATCCTTGAAATGATGGGAATTCAGTGAAGCTCGCGCTCGTGCAGTGCGACGAGCAGCGAATCCTGCGTCTGATGACCGGCATGATAGAGGTCGATCGCGATGCTGGCGATGGAAAGGCCCTGCTGGCTGCGGAGCTTGATGTTGCGTTCGGCGCACCAGGTATAGAGCGCACCTGCCAGCGCATCGACATCGTCGGATAGGCCGTTGGAAAAGTTCGTTGCCGACATGGAGATACCCTCTGTTAGTCCCGGACTGCGGGACAAAGACAGTATGAATCTCGCGAACGTGCAAGCATCATCAGAGCTCTGCGTTAACACAAGACATCGGCGCGTTGGCCTGCGTCCCGGCCTGATACATGTGTCCCGGATTGGCGCGCATGAAAAAGCCGGAGGCGGAACCTCCGGCTCTTTTTAATCTTGAGGGATATCGAGGTTAGCCCTCGAAGAATTCCTTCATCCGGGCAAAGAAACCCGTCGATTCCGGATTGTTCTCCTTGGAGGAGAGCTGCTCGAATTCCTGCAGAAGCTCGCGCTGGCGCTTGGAAAGCTTCTGCGGCGTCTCGATCTGGATCTGGATGTAGAGATCGCCCGTCTGGCTGGAACGCAGCACTGGCATGCCCTTGCCTTTCAGGCGGAACTGCTTGCCGGCCTGCGTGCCCTCGGGAACCGTGACACGCGATTTGGTGCCGTCGAGCGTTGCCACATCGAAAGTGCCGCCGAGCGCCGCCGTCGTCATGGAGATCGGCACGGCGCAATAGAGATCGGCTCCGTCGCGCTGATAGAACTCATGCGGCTTCACCGACAGGAAGATATAGAGATCGCCGGACGGGCCGCCGCGCATGCCTGCTTCGCCTTCGCCCTGCAGGCGAATGCGCGTGCCGTCCTCGATGCCGGCGGGAATGTTGACGGAGAGCGAACGCTCTTCCGTCACACGGCCCTGGCCGTGGCACTTCGGGCACGGATCGGGAATGATCTGGCCGCGGCCGTGGCAGGTCGGGCAGGTGCGTTCGATCGAGAAGAAGCCCTGTGCGGCGCGCACACGGCCCGAGCCCTGGCAGGTACCGCAGGTTTTCGGCTGCGTGCCGGGCTTGGCGCCGGAGCCGGAACAGACGTCGCAGGTGATCGACGTCGGAACACGGATCTGCGCCGTCTTGCCGGAGTAAGCCTCTTCCAGCGAGATTTCCATATTGTAGCGAAGGTCGGCACCGCGTTCACGGCCGCCTGAAGAGCGCTGCCGTCCGCGGCCGCCACCCATCATCTCGCCAAAGATGTCCTCGAAGATGTCGGAAAATCCACCGCCGGCAAATCCGGCGCCGCCGCCTGCACCGCCCATGCCGCCATGTTCGAAGGCTGCATGGCCATAACGATCGTAGGCCGCGCGTTTCTGCGGGTCCTTCAGCGTTTCGTAGGCTTCGTTGATTTCCTTGAACTTGCGTTCGGCGTCGTTGTCATCCGGGTTCTTGTCCGGATGGTATTTCATTGCCAGCTTGCGGAAGGCGCTTTTCAGCTCTTTCTCATCCGCCGTCTTGGCTACACCCAGAGTTTCGTAAAAGTCCGCTTTTGCCAATTTAAGCCCCGGAAATGGATTTCCGGCTGCCATGGTGAGCAGCCGGATGTCTATCGTCTAGCGTATGCAACCAGCTCGCGAATTACGCGGACTTCTTGCGGTCGTCGTCCTTGACTTCTTCGTAGTCGGCATCGACGACATTGTCATCTTCAGCCGAAGCGTCGGCCGTGCCGCCGTCAGCCTGCTGGGCTTCATAGATCGCCTGACCGAGCTTCATGGAAACTTCCATGAGCGTCTGGGTCTTGGCCTTGATGTCTTCGGCGTCGGCATCGGTTGCCTCGGTCGCTGACTTCAAAGCGGCAATCGCATCGGAGATCGCGGTGCGGTCGGCTTCCGAAACCTTGTCACCGTAATCCTTGAGCGACTTTTCTGTGGAATGAACAAGGCTTTCGGCCTGGTTCTTGGCTTCCACACCTTCGCGGCGCTTCTTGTCTTCGGCAGCATGGGACTCGGCGTCCTTGACCATCTTTTCGATGTCGGCGTCGGAAAGACCACCAGAAGCCTGGATGCGGATCTGCTGTTCCTTGCCGGTGCCTTTGTCCTTGGCCGAAACCTGGACGATGCCGTTCGCGTCGATGTCGAAGGTGACTTCGATCTGCGGTACGCCGCGCGGCGACGGCGGCAGGCCGACGAGGTCGAACTGGCCGAGCAGCTTGTTGTCGGCGGCCATTTCACGCTCGCCCTGCGAGACGCGGATGGTGACGGCCTGCTGGTTGTCGTCGGCGGTCGAGAAGGTCTGGCTCTTCTTCGTCGGGATCGTCGTATTGCGCTCGATCAGACGGGTGAAGACGCCGCCGAGGGTCTCGATGCCGAGGGACAGCGGCGTTACGTCGAGAAGCAGAACGTCCTTGACATCACCCTGCAGAACGCCGGCCTGGATGGCCGCGCCAAGAGCGACGACTTCATCCGGGTTGACACCCTTGTGCGGTTCCTTGCCGAACAACTGCTTGACGACTTCCTGCACCTTCGGCATGCGGCTCATGCCGCCGACAAGAACGACTTCGTCGATCTCGGCAGCGGTGACGCCTGCATCCTTGAGGGCTGCCTTGCACGGAGCGATCGTGCGCTGAACGAGATCATCGACCAGGCTTTCGAGCTTGGCGCGGGTCAGCTTCAGCGTCAGGTGCTTCGGGCCGGAAGCGTCAGCCGTGATGAACGGCAGGTTGATTTCCGTCTGCTGCGAAGAGGACAGCTCGATCTTTGCCTTTTCGGATGCTTCCTTGAGGCGCTGCAGGGCGAGCTTGTCGTTCTTCAGGTCGATGCCGTTGTCCTTCTTGAACTCGGCAACGAGATATTCGACGAGACGCATGTCGAAGTCTTCACCGCCGAGGAACGTGTCGCCGTTGGTGGACTTCACTTCGAAGACGCCGTCGCCGATTTCGAGGATCGAGATATCGAAGGTGCCGCCGCCAAGGTCGTAGACGGCAATCGTCTTGCCTTCCTTCTTGTCGAGGCCATAGGCGAGGGCGGCTGCGGTCGGCTCGTTGATGATGCGGAGCACTTCAAGACCGGCAATGCGGCCGGCATCCTTGGTTGCCTGGCGCTGTGCGTCGTTGAAATATGCCGGAACGGTGATGACGGCCTTTTCGACCTTTTCACCGAGATAGGATTCGGCGGTTTCCTTCATCTTCTGAAGGATCATCGCGGAAATCTGTGCGGGCGAGTAGCCCTTGCCGTTGGCTTCGACCCAGGCGTCGCCATTGTCGCCCTTGACGATCGTGAAGGGAACGAGGTGCTTGTCCTTCTCGACGGTCGGATCTTCGTAGCGGCGACCGATCAGGCGCTTGACGGCGAAGAGGGTATTCGTGGGGTTGGTGACCGCCTGGCGCTTGGCCGGCTGGCCGACGAGGCGTTCGCCGTCATCGGAAAATGCCACCATGGAAGGGGTCGTGCGCGCGCCCTCCGCGTTCTCAATGACCTTCGCGTCCTTGCCGTCCATGACCGCGACGCAGGAATTTGTCGTTCCAAGGTCGATACCAATTACTTTTGCCATGTCATTCTCTCCTTGAAGCAAGCTGTCGGAACCCCGGTAAGGCATTTCCCTGACAGCCCCTTACGGGATGGGTCTACTAAGATTACGCAATCGTGATTGCGGTGATGCGGCGTATATAAGGAGCGGTTTTCTGGACTGCAAGGCGAGAAATGGCCCGGAATCCAGCAAAACGAATGTGTTGCCTTCAATTTTTACAGTAGCCGGAAAAGGGTGTGCTTTGCACCTTCAAACCGTGCAAATCTTGCACGCTAAACTTGCGCGAAACGTGTTCCCGAAAGATGCTCGCGTCCCGTCCCAATACTGTCTCCTGCCCCCTACTGCCCCATGATGAGATCGAGCAGGGTCGTGCGTCGTGTCTGCGCCCCTGATGCTGCCTTCGGTCCGCCCACGTCACCGGGCGGCACCATGTCGTCATAGCCGCCGCCGGCCACGTCGGCGGGCGGCACAGGTCCGCCATTCACCGGCATTGCCGCCTGCGGTCGTCCCGGGGCCGGCGGATAACGGTTCAGGTCGCCATTCCCACCGAAAACTCCGGAAATGATGCTGCCGACCGTCGAAGGCTGCTCAGGCGCCGGCTGCGCCTGCGCCATCGGCTGGCCATTGCCGGGATCGGTACCAGGGTCGGAATATATCTGGCCCATGCCGAAAAGCGGCGCCGGCGAAAGCCCCTTATGCGCAGCGACCATGAATTCCTTCCAGGCCTTGGCCGGCAGCCCGCCGCCGGTCACCTTCTTCATCGGCTTGCCATCGTCATTGCCGAACCATACGCCCGTCGTCAGGTTGCTGGTGAAGCCAACGAACAGCGCATCGCGCGAATTCTGCGTCGTACCGGTCTTGCCCGCTGCCTGCCAGCCGGGAAGCTTGGCGCTCGAGCCTGTGCCGCCGTTGATGACGCCCATCATCATCATGTTCATCTCGGCGACGATCTGCTCGGAAAGCACGCGCGGCGGATTGTCGTAGGTGTTCTCATAGAGCACCTTGCCATCGGTGGTGGTTACCCTGCGGATCACATGCGGTGTCGCCTTGTAGCCACCGTTCATGAAGGCGGCATAAGAGGCCGTCAGTTCCATGAGCGAGACTTCCGAGGTTCCGAGCGCGATCGAGGCATTGGGCTGCAGGTCTGATTCGATGCCGAGACGGTGAGCGAGCTTGATCACCTGATCCGGCCCGTCATACATCACGAGCTGGGCGGCCACCGTGTTCAGCGACTTTGCGAGCGCGGTCCTCAGCGTCACTTCGCCATTGTATTTCTTCTCGTAATTTTCAGGCGTCCAGTTGCCGATGCGGATCGGAGCGTCGTTAAAGACGGAATCCGGCGTCAGACCTTTTTCAAGCGCGGCAGCATAAACGAATGGCTTGAACGAGGAGCCCGGCTGGCGCTTGGCCTTCACGGCGCGGTTGAACTGGCTCGTCGCATAATCCCTGCCGCCGACAACCGCGCGGATAGCGCCCGTGCCGTCGATCGAGACCAGGGCAGCCTGCGATGCATCGAACTTGTCGCCTTCCTTGTCGAGCACGTCGACCAGCGATTGCTCGGCCTTCTTTTCGAGATTTTTGTCGATGGTCGTATCGACGATGACGTCTTCCTTCACCTCGCCGACCAGCCCCTGCAGCTCGTCCATCACCATATCGGCGACATATTGTCCGGCGCCCGACCAGTAGCTGCGGGCAGAAGCCGGCGTCTGCGACATTGCCGTCTTGATCTCGCCGTCGTTGATATAGCCCTGGTCTCTCATCGCCTGCAGCACGAGCTGCGCGCGGGCGTTTGCTGCTTCCGGATCACGGGCGGGAGAAAGACGGGACGGCGCTTTCACGAGGCCGGCCAGCAGCGCTGCTTCACCGAGGTTCACATCGCGCGCCGACTTGTTGAAATAGCGCCGCGCCGCCGCTTCCACGCCATAGGCGTTCGAGCCGAAATAGACGCGGTTCAGATACATCGCAAGGATCTGATCCTTGGTATATTTCTGCTCCAGCCAGAAGGAGAGCAGCACTTCCTGCACCTTGCGCTCCAGCGTGCGCTCGGGCGAGAGGAACAGATTCTTGGCAAGCTGCTGGGTCAGCGTCGAGCCGCCCTGGATCGGCTGGCCGGTCGCATTGTTGACGAAGGCGCGCGCCAACCCGAACGGATCGACGCCGAAATGCGAATAGAAGCGCCGGTCTTCGATGGCGATGATCGCTTCCGGAATATAGGGCGACATATTGTCCAGCGACAACGCCTCCCCGCCGGTCGCACCGCGGTTGGCGATCGCGCTGCCGTCGACGGCGGTGATCTTGACGTTCGGTGGCCGCTCCGGAATTGCCCAGGTGCTGGCGTTCGGCATGCGCGAACCATAATAGAACACGAGCCCGGCCACGCCGATGCCGGCCCATATGCCGAGCACGATACACCAGTAGACGACCCTGCGCAGGAATGCGAACAGGCCGCCGCGTTCGCGCGGCTCGGGACGGCGCTTTGCCGGTGCGCGGCGGGGAGCGGGCGATCTCGATGTGCGTTTGGAACCGTGCCGCCCGTCGATGCGATCATCGGCATC
Organism: Hyphomicrobiales bacterium; assembly: GCA_900468805.1. GTDB lineage: Bacteria > Pseudomonadota > Alphaproteobacteria > Rhizobiales > Rhizobiaceae > Rhizobium. The sequence continues at coordinate 118,631 of UEIF01000021.1, forward strand.
GAGCGCGAATTCGTCATCCTCCTCACGGCCGCCGCGGCCGTTGAAGGACGGTTCGATCCTGTCGTCTGATCTGCGTCTGGCTACCATCGTGGAGCGGCTGCACCCTTGCTGTAAGACCGCGCCCCCAGGCAACGGTTTTATCCGATTGAACTGTAAATGCGGCGAATTAACGGGCTGTTAAGAACAACACCAAGACGGCCAAGTACCCCCTGTGCCTGCCTTTTCTCCGTTAACCAGCCGACTTTCCGCTTCGCTGGAGATGCGCAATCTCGACAGAATGAATGAAGCTCGCCTGCGCAAGGTCTGGGGCGTGCATGCCTTGCCTCGACAGGGTGGAGGAGAGCCGGCCGAAGATGCCGCTCTGCCCCTATGCAGAGATGCGCGAGATGCCGGCGACCCCAGCGCCGCATATCTTACGCCTGGTGAGGGAACCAATAGGCTTTGCCGCAGTTTTATCAGCAGCGGGACATACCCCTCACGTCCCGCTCAGATCGGCCGTCTCCCCTCAACACGCGCCGATCGATATCAGGCCCGGCGTATCACCAGATGCGTCGGGTCCTTTTTTGTTGAGGGATGACGGGACTATGATCGCGATAGTCATCCGCCCGCGGCGCGGCAGCAGCACACCGCCTGTCAAGGTTCACAACGGCGCCTTGAAATGTGAAAGACGGCTTCCGATATAAGGTTTCAGAAATCGCAGCCCGGAAATGTAGCATACGTTCAGTCGTGCCGTTTCCGCGATCTGGTTGAGTTGGCCGTTTACCGGCCCTAAACCTTTCGGGATCACTCTGGCTGTGCACTATCCGCTTCTCCTTTGACCACGGATGTACTGGCACTGAGATGAGGCGGATAACGGAAGGCCGGTTTGCTCCGGCCTTTTTGTTTGCAGATTTCAGATGGCGTGCCGCGCAGACCGCGGGCACGCCTTTTTCGTTTCAGGCCTTCAATGCCGCAAGGATGCGCACCCAGGAGCGGATGCCCTTGTGGTAGGAGGCGAGCTCGTACTTTTCGTTCGGCGAATGGATCCGGTCATCGGAAAGACCGAAGCCTACGAGCAGGGATTCCATGCCCAGCATTTTCTGAAAATCGCCGACGATCGGGATTGAGCCGCCCATGCCGATGACAATGGCAGGCTTCGGCCATTCATCGGAAAGCGCATTGCGCGCCTTGGTCAGAACAGGCGAGTCATAGGAAAGATGAATGGCCGGCGAGGCGCCATGTGGATGGAACTCGACCGAGCAATCGGCCGGGATCTTCGAGCGAACGTAGTTGCGGAAGCTTTCGCGGATCGCAGCCGGATCCTGGGTACCAACGAGGCGGAAGGAAACCTTCGCCGATGCCTTTGCGGCAATGACAGTCTTGAAGCCTTCACCGGTATAGCCGCCCCAGATGCCGTTGACTTCAGCAGTCGGGCGCGCCCAGGTGAGCTCCAGGACCGAGCGGCCCTTTTCGCCTGAGGGAACGGAGAGGCCGACTTCGCCGAGAAAGTTTTCCGCCGACTTGCCGAGCGCTTCCCAGGATGCCTTGATGTTGGCGGGCGTTTCCTCGACGCCGTCATAGAAACCGTCGAGCGTGATGCGTCCGGTCTCGTCATGCAGGCCGGCAAGCGCCTCTACGAGAATATGGATAGGGTTGGCGGCGGCACCGCCGAACAGACCGGAATGCAGGTCGCGGTCGGCAGCCGTTACCACGATTTCTTCACCGACAAGGCCGCGAAGAGCAGCCGCGATTGCCGGCGTATCGCGATCCCACATGCTCGTGTCGCAGACAAGGGCGTAATCGGCCTTGAGTTCGGCGGCATTGGCTTCGAGGAACGGCTTCAGCGACGGCGAGCCTGACTCCTCCTCGCCTTCGAAAAGAATGGTGACACGGCAGGGAAGCGCGCCGTTGATTTCCTTGTAGGCGCGGCAGGCCTCGACGAAGGTCATCAGCTGGCCCTTGTCGTCGGCAGTGCCGCGGCCGGTCAGGATCTTGCGGCCGTTGCCGGCATCCTTGACGGCGGGAGTGAAGGGGTCGTTTTCCCAGAGCTCGATCGGATCGACCGGCTGCACGTCATAGTGACCGTAGAACAGGACATGCGGCACGTCAGCCGCGGCACCTTCATGATGGGCGACAACCATCGGGTGGCCGGGCGTGTCGCGAACCGAAGCATCAAAGCCCAGCGTCTTGAGATAGGCCACCAGCCACTCGGCTGCCTCGCGGCATTCGGCCTTGTAGGCCGGATCGGTCGAGATCGACTTGATGCGCAAGAGCTCGAACAGCTTTTCGAGGCTTGAATCGAGATTCTGGTCCGCACGCGCAAGGATGGGATTTAGTTCGGTCATTTCCACTCCTTCTGAAATTCGGCCGGACGATAGACCCAATTGACTGCGGTTTCGAGCGGCAAATTTTCCGATTCCCGCGTCGACGCTAAACGCTGCGCCAGCCGGTAAAGCTCAAGCTGAACCGCGCGCCGCGGGATAAATTCAGAGCGCCTTGGCGTTCTGGATCAGCCGCCGGATATATTCGAGCATCAGTTCCCGTTCGAAGGTCCGGAAGCCCTTGAACAGCGCAAGATCGGCCTCGCGTGCCGTGTCGATGGCTTCGGCCTCCATCGCCCTGGCTTTCTCTGTGAGGAAGATCAGTTGGGCCCGTTTGTCGGTGGGGTGCGGGCGACGCTCGATCAGCCCATCGCGCACCATGCGGGAAAGCGTGTTGGCCATCGTCGCCTGCTCGATATCGACACGCTCCAGAAGCTGCTTCTGGGTCAACCCGTCTTCGGCCCAAAGCTCCAGCAGTATTGGGAACTGGCCGGGAGAAAAGCCAAGTCCTGCCGCGCGCTGATGCAGCGAGCGGGCAAAACCCTTGGCCAGCTGGCTGGCAAGGTAGGCGCCGGAATCCATTCGATTAAATCCCATGATTGTAAGTTAGGCTCAAAATCGTCGAGTAGACAATGCAACAAATCGCATACGATGCATCAAAACATAGGCGCGAGCTCATAAATTTTTGAGTGCCGGAGCGAATCGCCGAAAAACAAAAGCCGCCATGGCCTGGAGGAAAGGCCATGGCGGCTTGAAAATGGGGACAAAGGCCCGGAGAGGGGGATGAGGCCTTTGTCCAAGCCTGACGCGGCGGGGGACAAGCCGGCTATCAGACCCGCGGCGCGATCAAACGCCGGTGACTGTGATTTGTGATTGAGAATGTGTTTTTTCAAGGGAAACGGAAAAAACCGCCTATTACAAATTGGTAACAGTTTGGTGAGGCGGAGTGCTTTTGTGCAATCAAGTTTATATGGACCTCGCAAAGCCGCCGCGCTATCCATGCTGCCATGAAAAAAGGCGATCATCTCTTCCTTATCGACGGTTCGGGCTTCATCTTCCGAGCCTTTCACGCATTGCCGCCGCTGACGCGCAAAACCGACGGCTTGCCGATCGGGGCCGTCTCGGGTTTCTGCAACATGCTGTGGAAGCTGCTGAGGGATGCGCGCGCGACAGACGTGGGTGCCACGCCGTCCCATCTCGCCGTCATTTTCGATTATTCGTCGAAGACCTTCCGCAAGGATCTCTATGACGCCTACAAGGCGAACCGCTCTGCCCCGCCTGAGGAGCTGGTGCCGCAATTCGGTCTGATCCGCGAGGCGACGCGCGCTTTCAATCTGCCCTGCATCGAGACGGAAGGTTTCGAGGCCGACGATATCATCGCGACCTATGCCCGCTTGGCCGAAGCCACCGGCGCTGATGTGACGATCGTCTCTTCCGACAAGGATCTGATGCAGCTCGTCACCGCAAATGTCCACATGTACGACAGCATGAAGGACAAGCAGATCAGCATCCCCGATGTCATCGAGAAATGGGGTGTGCCTCCGGAAAAGATGATCGACCTGCAGGCCATGACAGGCGATTCCGTCGACAATGTTCCGGGCATTCCCGGCATCGGACCCAAGACGGCCGCCCAGCTTCTCGCCGAATATGGCGATCTCGACACCCTTCTCGAACGGGCCCATGAGATCAAGCAGGAAAAGCGCCGCCAGACGATCCTCGAAAACATCGACAAGGCAAAGCTCTCGCGAGAGCTGGTGCGCCTGCGCACCGATGTGCCGCTGGAGCTCGATCTCGACGCTCTCGTCCTGGAACCGCAGAACGGCCCGAAACTGATCGGCTTCCTGAAGACCATGGAATTCACCACGCTGACACGCCGTGTAGCGGAATTCTGTAATTGCGACGCCAGCGAGATCGAACCTGCCTTCGTAAAAGTCGAATGGGGTGCTGAAGCGCATGGCCCGGATCTTGATAAGGCCGAAGCTGAGCCTGTCGCCGGTGTTGTCCCTGGCGTTGGCGGCGAAGCCGTCGCGGTTCCGCCGCGCGCAAAGGCGAAGACTGCGGTCGAGGGCACGTTCGCGCCGGCCGAGTTAGCCAAGGCGCGTGCCGAGGCTTTTGCGACCCTGCCGTTCGACCATTCTTCCTACGTGACGATCCGCGATCTTGCCACCCTCGATCGATGGATCGCCGATGCGAAGGATACCGGTCTCGTCGCCTTCGATACGGAAACGACTTCCCTCGATGCCATGCAGGCAGAGCTCGTCGGTTTCTCCCTTGCGATTGCCGATAATGCGACCGATCCGACAGGCATGCGCATTCGTGCCGCCTATGTGCCGATCAGCCACAAGACGGGCGTTGGGGACCTGCTCGGCGGCGGTCTCGCCGACAACCAGATCCCGATGGGCGATGCGCTGTCGCGGCTGAAGGCGCTGCTGGAGGACGAATCGATCCTCAAGGTGGCGCAGAACCTGAAATATGACTACCTGCTGATGAAACGCTACGGCATCGAGACGAAAAGTTTCGACGACACGATGCTGATATCCTACGTGCTCGACGCCGGAACCGGCGCGCACGGCATGGACCCGCTGTCGGAAAAATTCCTCGGCCACACGCCGATCGCCTACAAGGATGTCGCCGGCTCCGGCAAGTCGAACGTCACCTTCGACCTCGTCGACATCGAGCGCGCGACACACTATGCCGCCGAAGACGCCGACGTGACGCTGCGTCTCTGGATGGTGCTGAAGCCGCGGCTTGCCGCCATGCAGCTGACGCGCGTCTATGAGCGTTTGGAACGTCCGCTCCTGCCTGTTCTGGCGCGGATGGAATCACGCGGCATCACCGTCGACCGCCAGATCCTGTCGCGCCTCTCGGGCGAACTGGCCCAGGGTGCAGCCAGGTTCGAGGATGAAATCTATCAGCTCGCCGGCGAGAGGTTCAACATCGGCTCTCCCAAGCAGCTCGGCGACATCCTGTTCGGCAAGATGGGCCTTGCCGGCGGTATCAAGACCAAGACCGGCCAGTGGTCGACCTCGGCAAGCGTGCTGGAAGACCTGGCGGCAGCAGGCTTCGAGCTGCCGCGCAAGATCGTCGACTGGCGCCAACTCACCAAGCTGAAGTCGACCTATACGGATGCGCTTCCGGGTTACATCCATCCGGAGACAAAGCGGGTACATACCTCCTATTCGCTGGCATCGACGACAACAGGCCGTCTTTCTTCCTCGGAGCCGAACCTCCAGAACATTCCGGTCCGCACCGCCGAAGGTCGCAAGATCCGTACCGCCTTCATTTCGTCACCCGGCCACAAGCTGATCTCGGCCGACTACAGCCAGATCGAGCTGCGCGTACTCGCCCATGTCGCCGAAATTCCGCAGCTCGTGCGTGCCTTCGAAGACGGCATCGACATCCACGCGATGACCGCTTCCGAAATGTTCGGTGTGCCCGTCGAAGGCATGCCGGGCGAGGTGCGCCGTCGCGCCAAGGCCATCAACTTCGGCATCATCTACGGCATCTCCGCCTTCGGCCTCGCCAACCAGCTTTCCATCGAGCGCTCGGAGGCCGGCGACTACATCAAGAAGTATTTCGAACGCTTCCCCGGCATCCGCGATTACATGGAGAGCCGCAAGCAGATGGCCCGTGACAAGGGCTATGTCGAAACGATCTTCGGCCGCCGAATCAATTATCCGGAAATCCGCTCGTCGAATCCTTCGGTGCGCGCCTTCAACGAACGTGCTGCCATCAACGCGCCGATCCAGGGTTCCGCGGCCGACGTCATCCGCCGCGCCATGATCAAGATCGAGCCGGCGCTGGCCGAGGCCGGGCTTGCCGATCGGGTGCGCATGCTCTTGCAGGTGCACGACGAATTGATCTTCGAGGTCGAAGACGAGGATGTCGAGAAGGCGATGCCGATCATCGTCTCGGTCATGGAAAACGCCACCTCGCCGGCGCTTGAAATGCGCGTGCCGCTTCGGGTCGATGCACGCGCGGCTTCCAATTGGGACGAAGCGCACTGAGGCATGTCGCGCAAAACTGCAGCCGTTTTGCGGTAACGATATGCGAAAACGAAAGCCTAAAGTGCGGCAGCGAATCTGAAAGATCGCGACGCGCTTTAGGCGCTTCGTCAGATTACCCCAAAGATTTTTCCTGAAGAGTCAAATCTCTGAAACCAATGAGGTTTCGTCTTTTTGGCCGTCCCGGAACGAGACGGCTGGAAGGAACTTATTAACCTTCATTTTCTATCCGGAGGGATGTCAGAAATTATTAGGCATGAGTGAGTAGCTGTCGCATGCGTTTTCCAAGAACCAATTTGACGGATGCCGGAGATTTTTCTGCCGGACTTGAAGACGAACATCCCGCGGAAAATGCGCCCCTGGAGTATGAAGGCGAAAAACCGGTTCCGCCGCTCTGGCAGAGCAATTTCTCGCTCGCCCCGAATGTCCGTTTCACGCGCACGCCTGAAACGCTGATCAGCAAGCGCCATGCGCCGGAGAAGCAGGTTCGTGAGGAAATCGTTGTTCCTCCGGCCCCGCAGGCCGAGGCAGTGCCGGCACCGCGACCCGTAGCAGCGCCGCAGATCATGGTGAACGTGCCATTCGACATCTATCTGCCCGAAGTGACCGAGCCAGTCGTCGCGCCGCAGCCTGAACCTCAGCCGCAGTCCGTTGCCATGGCTCCCATCGAAACGACCTTGCGGGCTGCGGCGGAGCTTTCCTCCATTTCGGATTTCGCCTTCTGGGAGGTTATGGCCTTCGAAGAGACGGATGCCGAGCCGTCGCGTACCCCGGTCATCGCATTGCAGCAGCATGCTGAGCCCGAATCGATCACCTCACGCTTCCGCATCATGGAATGGCGCCCGGGTCGGCATAATCCGGCGCCGGTAACGCCGCGCGTCGCGCTGCCCGTTTCCTCCGCGCCGGTCCGCCCCGCACGGTCGCCGGTAGCCCGCGTTGCCGAGAAGCCGGTTGTCGCAACTCCGGTCGTCCAGGCTCCGATCGTTGAAGTCCCAGTCGTTCAGGCTCAAGTGGTTCAAGCTCCGGCGATCCGGCCGAAGCAGGTAGCGGCAGAAGTGCCGCCCGCGTCCCGCGTCGAGATCGTCGCCCCTGCACTGTCCCCGGTTCGGCCGTCACGCATTGTTGTCGATAAGATCGACGCTTCCGGCTACGAATTCCCGCCGCGCGCCCTGCTGCAGGAGCCGCCGGAACGGCTCGGCGAGATCATGTCGCAGGAAACGCTCGAGCAGAATGCCGGCCTCCTGGAAAGCGTTCTGGAGGATTTCGGCGTCAAGGGTGAGATCATCCATGTCCGCCCCGGTCCGGTCGTTACACTCTATGAATTCGAGCCGGCACCGGGTGTGAAATCCTCCCGCGTCATCGGGCTTGCGGATGATATCGCCCGCTCCATGTCGGCACTATCGGCCCGTGTGGCTGTCGTTCCCGGCCGCAACGTCATCGGCATCGAACTGCCGAATGCGACGCGCGAAACCGTCTATTTCCGCGAGATGATCGAGAGCGAGGATTTCGACAAGAGCGGGTACAAGCTGGCGCTCGGCCTCGGAAAGACCATCGGTGGCGAACCTGTGATCGCCGAACTTGCCAAGATGCCGCATTTGCTGGTCGCCGGTACGACCGGTTCGGGCAAATCCGTCGCCATCAACACGATGATCCTGTCACTGCTCTACCGCATGAGCCCGGAGCAGTGCCGCCTCATCATGGTCGATCCGAAGATGCTCGAACTCTCCGTCTATGACGGCATTCCGCACCTGCTGACGCCTGTTGTCACCGATCCCAAGAAGGCCGTCATGGCGCTGAAATGGGCCGTGCGCGAGATGGAGGAGCGGTATCGCAAGATGTCGCGCCTCGGCGTGCGCAACATCGACGGCTATAATGGCCGCGTCTCCCAGGCCCGCGAAAAGGGCGAGACCATCCATATCATGGTCCAGGTCGGCTTCGACCGGCAGACGGGTGCGCCGATCGAGGAGCAGCAGGAGCTGGATCTCGCGCCGATGCCCTATATCGTCGTCATCGTCGACGAAATGGCGGACCTGATGATGGTCGCCGGCAAGGAGATCGAAGGCGCGATCCAGCGTCTCGCCCAGATGGCGCGTGCCGCCGGCATCCACCTCATCATGGCGACGCAGCGTCCCTCGGTCGATGTCATTACCGGCACGATCAAGGCGAACTTCCCGACCCGCATTTCCTTCCAGGTCACCTCGAAGATCGACAGCCGCACGATCCTTGGCGAACAGGGCGCTGAACAGCTCCTCGGCCAGGGCGACATGCTGCATATGCAGGGCGGCGGCCGCATTTCCCGTGTCCACGGCCCCTTTGTTTCCGACGCGGAAGTCGAGAAGGTTGTGGCGCATCTGAAGACGCAGGGTCGGCCGGAATATCTCGATACGGTCACGGCCGGCGAGGAAGAGGAAGGCGAGGATGAAGAGGACGGCGCCGTCTTCGACAAGAGCGCCATGGGCGCCGAGGATGGCGACGAGCTTTACCAGCAGGCCGTCAAGGTCGTCATGCGCGACAAGAAGTGCTCGACGTCCTACATCCAGCGCCGCCTGGGCATCGGCTATAACAGAGCCGCCTCGCTCGTCGAGCGCATGGAGAAGGAAGGGCTGGTCGGCCCGGCAAACCATGTCGGCAAACGCGAGATCGTCTCAGGCCGCGGCGATAACGAATAATCGGAGCGCGGCTGGTTACTGCTCCTCAGAAGCCAGCCGCAACGTCTCCAGCACGAAGTTGCGCTTGCCCCCGGTATAATAATCCCAATCGTCATTCGCCTCGCCCATGAGCTTCAGCTTGAGGGCGGCATAGGCGTTCGCTCTTTCTGGATGGGAGCGGAGATAATCCCGAAAAGCGATCCGGTCTCGCAACACGGCATTGTCAGCCGAGCAGAGATAGAGCCGGGCGCCGTGTGAGCCCTTGCCGCTGGTGAAGGTCCAGGTCTGTTGCTGGTATTTGTCACCGTGAAAGGTGAAGGCGCCAAGCGACTGCGCGCGTTCGATCGCCTCGGGAAGGACATCCGCGCTCGCAAAGGCGGCGTGCAGGTCGATCTTCGGCTTGGCGGCCAGTCCGGGGACGGACGTGCTGCCGACGTGATGAAAGATCGGATGGAGACCGGTGAATAACGGCTCGAGATCGCCGACGATCTGACGGAAGAGAGACGGCCATTCCGGGTCGTAGTCGACGACGTGAATGGCCATTCTCATATCCTTTGTCTCGTTCAGGCGATTTCCTTCAGGAAGCCGTCCAGGAGATCGATCATCCTGCGCTCGGCCTCCTCAAGCGAGTCACTATTATCCAATTCCACGACATCATAATCGCCACGCACTGTCAGCGGGCCGCGTGCAAGACGGGCCATGATATCCTCATGCGTCTCGCGGCCGCGAGCCTCGAGCCGGCCGGCGAGCACTTCCGGGCGGGCCGTCACATTGATGACCTTCAGCCGCGGAAACGCGGCCTGGAAACGGTGCAGCGCCGAACGCGAACCGTTCGCAACGACAATGTGGCCCTTGGAAAGGGCGACGGAAACCTCTGCCGGAATGGCGTATTTGAGACCATGCGCCTCCCACCAGACGGCAAAGGCGCCGGCCTGCTCCATCGAGGCGAATCCGGCATCCGAAACGGCGAGATGATCCTCTCCGCCGGCATCGCCGTGGCGAGTGATGACGCGGCGGGCGAAATGCACGTCTTCACGGCGTTCGAAATGCCGGGCGGCAAGGTTCATCAGCGTGTCCTTGCCGGCACCGCTCGGGCCGACGACGACGACCATGATGCCGTGTTCGGCGCCGGCGCCCGGATGGGGTTCGTGTGACATCATCATGCGACACGGCGTCCTTCACGCCAGACGGAACGCGTCACCGGCACGCCATGCGAGCGGTGCACACGGACGAGATCGGCACGCAGGCCGGTTTCGATGCGGCCGCGATCGTTGAGGCTGACGGTGCGTGCTGGTGTGGCCGTCACCATTGCAATTGCCTTCGATAACGTAATGCCCTCTACCTCGTCGGCAAGAATGAAGGGCGCATGCAGCAGGCTGAGCGGCACATAGTCGGACGAAAGCACGTCGAGAACGCCGAGCTGCGCCAGATCACGCGCGGCGATATTGCCGGAATGCGATTTGCCGCGCACGATGTTCGGCGCGCCCATCAGAACGCTCATGCCGTTTTCGTGCGACAGCCGGGCTGCGTCGATGCTGGTCGGGAATTCGGCCAGGCGTACGCCGTTTTCGATCGCCTCATCGACATGGACAGATGTGGCATCGTCGTGGCTGGCGACGGTGATGCCGCGTTCGGCGCAGACCTTGGAGATCGCGTCCCGATTTGGCGTCGAATTGCGATCGGATTCAGCGATGCGTCTGGCGCAGAAACGGGCGAACTCCTCGTCCGTAAGCCCGCGCTTCTTCTGATAGTAAAAGATGTACTGGTCCATCGTCTGGAACTGACGCTGGCCGGGCGCATGGTCCATCAGCGAAACGAGACGGACATAGGGGTCGTTCTCGAAATCGGCGAAGTGCTGCAGCACGTTGTCGGCCGAGACCTCGCAGCGCAGATGGATCAGGTGTTCGGCGCGCAGACGCCCTTCCTTTTCAGCGGACTGGATGGCGTCGGCCATCTCGCGCATTTCGCCATGTTCGAAGCCGCCGTCTTCGTCAGCACCCATGCGCAGGCAGTCGAAGACCGTGGTGATGCCCGAGGTGACGATCTGCGCATCATGGGCCTGTATGGCCGCTGTCTTGTTCCAGCGAATGCCCGGACGCGGCGAATAGTGGCCTTCCAGGTGGTCCGTGTGCAGCTCGACGAGGCCGGGAATGATGTAGTCGCCTTCAAAGTCTTCGCCGGCTACCGAATTGCCGTTCGAAATATCGGCGATCTTGCCGTCGCGGATGAGAATGGAGCCCGAAAGAATATCGTCTTCAAGAACGATCCGGGCGTTTGAAAGAACGGTTTCTTTGCTCATATCAGAAAATCTTTCAGCTTCTGGCGCCAGCAAGAGGCAGCCATGTGTGGACTTTGAAAGGCGCGCCGCGCGCCTCCTCACGAAAGACGGCAAGGCCGGAAATGCGAAGCGGCCTGTCGGTGAAACCTGCGAAACGCTCCGTCAGGATCGCCTTCATCACTTCCGCGCGCTCTTCCGGCACCTGGCCGGTCAGCGTCATGTGGAAGCCGAAGTCATCCATGACATATGGATAGCCCCAGCGCATGAGATTATTGCGCTGGCTCTCAGAAAGCCTTTCCGGTTTGCGCCTGATAATATCGGCCTCGGAGAGTGCCGCCCGAAACGGCTCGAAAGACTTTACCACCTTTGCCGCGAAATCCTGAAGCGGTTGGTGCAGCGAACCCGGCACAAGCGCAAAGAAGCGACCGAGCTGGCCGAGCACCAGCTCGGGGATTTCAAAGGCCGGCGTGTTGGCTGCGAAATCTTCGACGACCGCCATCAGGTCCTTTTCGGTCACGGAGGAGGCAAGCTCGAAGGGCGCCTTGATCGTCGCATGGAAGCCATAGCGGCGCGGATCGGCCGTCAGTTCGAATTGTTCGCCAGCCGGCAGCGTCTCGTACGCAGGCGCAGGATAGGCCTCGTCGGTAAAGGCATCGCGGCCGAGCCAGACGGAGGCCGCGCCGGTCAGGGGATCATCCTTAGGCGGCGAAAAATAGAGAGCGTAGCGCAAGGCTTTTATCCTGGAGATCGTCCGAACGGGGAGCGCAATGTGCAGTGATTTGGCGGCGAACCGCAAGCACGCTCCGGCTAAAAGATTTCCATGACAGAATGATGATGACGGCAGGGCCGCCATCATCATTTACTTTGACGTCAATGACCGGGCTTGGCACCCATCAACCGTTGGCGAAGCGCGTTCGAAGCCATGTCGAACAGGAAGACCACGATCAGGATGAGGATGACCATGTAGGCGACGTTTTCCCAATTGGAATTGGTGCGCATGGCTTCCCAGAGTTTGAGCCCGATACCGCCGGCACCAACGGCACCGATGATCGTCGCGCCACGTACGTTCGATTCCCACTGATAGAGCGTCTGGCTGACGATGACGGGAACGATCTGCGGCATAATGCCATAACGATGCACCAGCACGGTCGAGGCGCCCGTCGACTTCACACCTTCGCGCGGTTTGTTGTCGATGTTTTCGAGACCTTCCGAGTAGAGCTTGCCGAGCGTGCCTGTCTCCGTGAGGAAGATGGCGCCGGAACCGGCGAGAGGACCGGGGCCGAAGGCGCGCGTCAGGAACAGCGCCCAGATCAGCATGTCGACCGAACGCAGGAAGTCGAAGAAGCGCTTCAGTACCTGGTTGAGAAGCCGGTTCGGCGTGATGTTGCGCGCCGCCATGAAGGCGAGCGGGAAGGCGGCAAGCGAACCGAGCAGCGTGCCCAGGAAGGCCATCACGATGGTCTGGAACAGCTTGGTCCAGACATCGCCGTGCTGCCATTCGCTGTTGTTCCAGATATTGTCGAAGGCAAGCGACAGGTTCGACTGGTCGGGATGGATTCGCGGGCCGGAGACGATGAGACTGATGACCTCACCTACCGGCTTGTCGAAGAACGGCGACTGCGTATCGAAGACGAAATTCGCCCAGCCGATGAAGCGCTTGCGCACCTTCACACGGTCGACGGAAATGCTGACATCCCCTGCAAATCCAAGATTGGCGAGCACGTTGTCGTCATATACCGTCATCCAGCCTGGAACCGGACCGACGACTTTCGGCGCGCCGCTGGAAACATCGACCGGCACCGTCATGCCATGGGCAACGATCGTCGTCTGGCTCTTGCTGACCGTCACCGTGCGACCGCTGCCGCTGACGAGAACCGTGATGCTGCCATCCGCATTGGTTTTCAGCCAATCCGGATGCGGATCGTCGCCAAGCGGTGAGAAGCGCGGATAGCGCGTCTCGATCGTGCCATCGTCCTGGATACGGAATTCCGGCTGCACGTCATAGCTGATCCACTGGCTCATATAGATGCCGAAGCGTTCCCAATGGGCTTCGGCGATGAGCTTCGGCAGATCGAAGAACCAGACGGCATAGATGCCGTAGAGGATTGTCGCGAGGACAATGAGCAGGCCGCCGAAACGCTGGCGGAAGGACTTGTGAAAATATTCCGGATAGCGCGTTTCGATCTCATGCATGCGGTTTGCGTCGATGACCGTCATGGCAGCCTCAATGTTGCAGGAGGAAGGCGTGTTCGCCGACGAGACGGCGGCGCAGCCAGGCAGAGAACTGGTCGACAGCGACGATTGTGATGAAGAGCAGCAGCACCAAGGCCACGGTCTTCGCGCCGAAGCCACGGGAAATGGAGAGCTTGAGCTCTTCACCGATACCGCCGCCGCCGACGGCGCCGATGATGGTCGATGCACGTACGTTGATCTCGAGGCGCAGCAGCGCATAGGACGCATAGTTCGGCATGACCTGCGGCAGCGCGGCGAAACGCACGCGCTCCAGCCAGTTCGCGCCGACCGCACGCATACCCTCGTCCGATTTCATGTCGATGTTTTCAGCGACTTCGTAGAAGAGCTTGCCGAGCGCGCCGATCGTATGGAGCGTGATCGCGATGATGGCCGCCACCGGTCCGATCGAAAGGATCGCCGAAAACAGGCCGGCGATAACGATTTCCGGGAAGGCGCGCAGGAATTCCATGATGCGCTTGGTAAAGATGCGCAGCGGCCAGTTCTTCGTCAGGTTGCGCGCCGCAAAGAAGCTGAGCGGAACGGCGAAGACGAAGGCGATGATGGTCGAGACGAGCGCGATATTGATCGTGACGATCATCAGCTCGAAATACTCGGGAATGTAGAAGCTGCCCCAGACATAGACACGGCCATTGGCGAAGTTGAATTCCTCGCCACCCTTGTCGTTCGGGCTCGCAATATCGAAAAGCGCGCGCCAGACATCCGTCCAGTCTTTCGGGATAAGCCAGCTCAGGAAGTCGAACAGATGCGGCAGGCGGTCGAAGAAGTGACCGGCATTGCTCTCGTCGGCAAAGCGTACGGAGCTGACGAAGGCGGCGATGAGGATCACTAGGCCGAGGATGGTGTAGAAACGCCGTCTGGCGATCATCTTGTCCCAAGCGGTGGCGATTTCCTTCGTGCTCTGCGTCGGCACATGCGGCTGTGTATCGGCAATAGTCATGAACGCCTCGCCCACTGCATAATTCCTTAAATCGGGCTCGATTTAAGGATGAAATTATGCCGCAATTTAAAGTGCTACAGCGTCCTCTGCGCGTCTGACGCGCGGCGCTGTAGTCATAAGAAAAGGGCGGCCGTCGCCGGCCGCCCCGCATACGGATGGCGCAATCAGCCGCCGATAGCAGCCTTGCGAACTTCTACGACAGCGTTGTAGAAGTCGTGCTTGACCGGGGCGTAGCCCTTGTAGTCGCCGCCTTCGATAGCTGCGAAGCACTTGTGGTCCTTCTCCGGCAGGGCCGTGAAGAAGGCGGTGAGCTTCTTCTGCCACTCTTCGCCGAGAGCGTTGCGAACGACGAGCGGGCCGTTCGGGATCAGCGGCGAACGCCATACTTCAACGAGCTTGTTCGGATCGACGGCGCCCTTGTCGACTTCCTTGCGGAAGGTACCGGAGGTGTAGCCGTCCTTGAAATCGCCGAGGCCCGAAGAGTCGTCAACAGCAACGTCAACCTTGCCGTCGTAAGCAGCGAGAAGGTTGTTCTCGTGGCCGCCGTTGAACTGCGTGGAAGCGAAGAACTTGTCGTTCGGCATGCCGGTGTCCTTCGGGATCTGCGTCAGCGGAACGAGGTAGCCCGAGGTGGAGTCCGGATCGGCGTAGCCGAGCTTCTTGCCCTTGGCGTCCTTGATCGTCTTGATGCCGGAGGACTTCAGGGCGAGACCGATCGAGTAGTAACCCGTGGAGCCGTCCTTCTGCTGCGTCGTCAGGATCGGCGTAACAGCCTTCGGGTCCTTGATGTAAACGGATGCGTAGCCGGAAGCGCCGAGTTCGGCGAAGTCGAGCGTGCCGCCGAGGAGACCCTGGATAACGCCGTCATAGTCGGCAGCCGGGAAGAGCGAAACCTTCTCGAAGCCGAATTCCTGCTTCAGGTGGTCTGCAAGGCAGGCATAGTTGCGCAGGCGGTCGGTTTCGTTTTCGCCGCCGAGGATGCCGACGCGGAATTCCTTGAGGTCAGCGGCATTGGCAGCGCCAGCTGCGAGCGACAGAAGCGCCGTTGCAGCAAAAAGTGCTTTCTTCAACATGGGTTCTCTCCAGAATGACCGGGGGTCCGGTCGTTTTTGTTACGAAGAAATGTGCCCTTGACGTGGGCGTTCGATCGCGGCCGCCCCTCTCACAGACCGGCCAGCGCCAGCGGTTGATTGCCGGCGGATTGGTTTTCGGCTCCTTCCGGAGCCATGTTGATTGCGGTCGAGGTCATCGTTTCGTCGATGCCCGCGCCGTCCTTGTCCGTGCCGTAGATTTCTTTCACGGCCTCGGAGGTCAGTTCGGAGGGCTTGCCGTCGAAAACGACGCGGCCGCCTGCCATGCCGACGATGCGTTCGCAATAGTTGCGGGCCGTATCGAGCGTGTGCAGGTTGGTGATGACGGTAATGCCTTCGCGCTCGTTGATGTCGCGCAGTGCATCCATGACGATCTTTGCATTCAGCGGGTCGAGCGAGGCGATCGGCTCGTCGGCCAGAACCATCTTCGGGTTCTGCATCAGCGCGCGGGCAATCGCCACGCGCTGCTGCTGACCGCCCGAAAGCGTGCCGGCTGCCTGCAGCGCCGTCTGCTCGATGCCGAGGCGCTCAAGTGCCGCGATAGCCTGGATGCGCTCTTCGCGGCTGAAGACGTTGAGCAGGCTGAGGATCGTCGAGCGGTGGTTCAGGCGGCCGAGCATGACGTTGGTCAGCACGTCGAGACGCGGCACGAGATTGAACTGCTGGAAGATCATCGCGCAGTCGCGCTGCCAGTTGCGCAGTGGCTGACCGCGAAGGCCGGAAACCTCGACACCACCGAAATGGATGGTGCCGGAGGAGGGTTCCTGCAGGCGGTTGATCATGCGCAGGAGGGTGGACTTGCCGGCGCCGGAACGGCCGATGATCCCGACCATCTGGCCCTGAGGAATGTCCAGCGTTACGGAATCGACAGCGAGCTTCTTTCCGAACCGGCGTGTGACATTCTTCAGTTCGAACATCATGCTCTTCCTTCGCATTTCAGGCTTGCGTCTGGGATCGCATTAGTCCCGCTTCATGAACCTCGCGTGTCAGTTTTGTGTAAGTCCTGTCACAAAACCCTGTGCCGCGATATTCAGCTCAACCGCCGTATCGGGAGAGGAAGTCTTCGGCGCCAAGCGCCCGGAAATCCGCCAGTGCATCGCGCAATCGGCCGTGTTCCCAGTCCCACCAGGCGAGCCTGTCCATGCGCTCGCCAACCTCTTTCGGGAAGCGTTCGCGGATGAGTTTGGCCGGCACGCCGCCGACGATCGTGTAGGGAGCGACATCCTTCGAGACGACTGCGCCGGCGCCGATGACGGCGCCGTTGCTGACGGTCACGCCCGGCAGGATCGTAGCGCCATGGCCAATCCAGACATCGTTGCCGATCGCGACGCGGTTCGAGCGGCGCCATTCGAAGAACTCCGTCTCCATGTCGGCATCCGGCCAGTAATCGACGGCGCGATAGGTGAAGTGGTGCAGCGTCGCGCGCCAGGTCGGGTGGTTGGTGGCGTTGATGCGCACCGCAGCGGCGATGTTGACGAACTTGCCGATCGTCGCACACCAGATGGAGCCGTCCTGCATGATGTAGGAATAGTCGCCGAACTCCACTTCGCTGATCCGGCAACGCTCGGAGACTTCCGTATAGCGGCCGAAGCTCGAATTGGAGACGGAGGCGGTCTCGTGGAAATAGGGCTCGATGCCCAGCTTGCGGCTCATGCTGCGATCGCCTTTCGGGGAGAGAATTGCTGGACGTCCAGAATGCGGTCAGCGGCTGCCTCGCGCACTTCCTCATCGTGGAAGATGCCGAGCAGGGCGACGCCCGCCTTTTTCTTTTCCTCGATCATGCCGACGACGACCGCCCGGTTTTTCGCATCGAGCGAAGCGGTCGGCTCGTCGAGCAGCAGGATTGTGTGATCGGTGATGAAGCCGCGGGCGATATTGACTCGCTGCTGCTCGCCGCCGGAGAAGGTGGCGGGCGGCAGTTGCCAGAGCGCTTCCGGCAGGTTGAGCTTTTCGAGCAGTGCAGCCGCCTTTTCCCTGGCGCTGGCGGCGGCTTCACCACGTGCGAGCAGCGGCTCGGCGACCACGTCGATCGCCGCAACGCGCGGTACGGTGCGCAGAAACTGGCTGACATAGCCGAGCGTCTGGCGCCGCACGTCGAGAATGGTGCGCGGGTCGGCGGCGGCGAGGTCGACGATCTTGCCCTTGTGGTCGACGAGGATTTGTCCGGTATCGACGGCATAATTGCCGTAGATCATCTTGAGCAGCGAGCTTTTGCCGATGCCCGAGGGGCCACCGAGCACGACGCATTCGCCCGATGCAACCGAGAAGGTGACATCGGAAACGACCGGCAGCTTGAGGCCGTCGCGCAGGTGCATGATGAAGCTCTTGGCGACTTCTGAAACGACGAGAGGCGTTGCCATGATTTAAACCTGCAGGATCGAGGAAACGAGGAGCTGGGTATAGGGCTCGCGCGGGTCGTCCAGCACCCGGTCGGTCAGACCCTGCTCGATGACGAAGCCGTCCTTCATCACCATCATGCGATGCGACAGGAGGCGGGCGACGGCGAGATCGTGGGTGACGATGATGGCTGAGAGGCCGAGATCGTTGACGAGACCACGCACGAGATCGAGCAGGCGCGCCTGCACCGAGACGTCGAGACCGCCGGTCGGCTCGTCCATGAACACGAGGCGCGGGCCGGTCACGAGATTGCGGGCGATCTGCAGGCGCTGGCGCATGCCGCCGGAGAAAGCGCGCGGCTGATCGTCGATGCGGCCGGTATCGATCTCGACGCGCTCCAGCCAGTCGATGGCCGTGGAGCGGATCTTGCCGTAATGCCTGTCGCCGATCGCCATCAGCCGCTCGCCGACATTGGCGCCGGCAGAGACCGTCATGCGCAGCCCGTCAGCCGGGTTCTGGTGCACGAAGCCCCAGTCCGTCCGCATCAGGAAGCGGCGCTCGGCTTCGCTCATGTGGTAGAGGTCGCGATAGTTGCCGTCGCGCATATGATACTCGACGCTGCCGGTGGTCGGCATCAGCCGGGTGGAGATGCAGTTGAGCAGCGTCGTCTTGCCAGAGCCGGATTCGCCGACGATGGCGAGCACTTCGCCGGGCCAGAGCTCGAAGGAGACATTCCGGCAGCCGATGCGGTTGCCGTAGAACTTCGAGAGGTCATTGACTTTGAGAAGCGGTATATCGGTCATTCTGCAGCCTCCCGGGCCAGCATTTCGCCGGCATGTCCGTGCGCGCGGCGGTCTTCGCAATGGTCGGTATCGGAGCAGACGAACATGCGCCCGCCCTTGTCGTCGAGGATCACCTCGTCGAGGTAGACCTCCTCGGCGCCACACAGCGCACAAGGCTTGCCGAAGCGCTGGATCTCGAAGGGATGGTCCTCGAAGTCCAGGCTGACGACGTCGGTATAGGGCGGCACGGCATAGATGCGCTTTTCGCGCCCGGCGCCGAAAAGCTGCAGCGCTTCCGACCTGTGCATCTTCGGATTATCGAATTTCGGCGTCGGCGAGGGATCCATGACATAGCGGCCATGAACCTTGACCGGATAGGCATAGGTCGTGGCGATACGGCCGTTGCGGGCGATATCCTCGTAGAGCTTCACATGCATGAGGCCGTATTCCTCAAGCGCATGCATCTTGCGTGTCTCGGTCTCGCGCGGTTCGAGGAAGCGCAGCGGTTCCGGGATCGGCACCTGATAGACAAGCACCTGGCCTTCTCCAAGCTTGTCCTCAGGGATACGGTGACGTGTCTGAATGATCGTCGCATCCTTGGTGTGCGTCGTGACCGCGACATTGGCGACCTTCTGGAAGAAGGCGCGGATGGAGACCGCGTTCGTCGTGTCGTCGGCACCCTGGTCGATGACTTTTAGAACATCGTCGGGTCCGATGATCGAGGCTGTCACCTGCACACCGCCGGTACCCCAGCCGTAAGGCATCGGCATTTCTCTTGACGCAAAGGGTACCTGATAGCCGGGAATGGCGATCGCCTTCAGGATCGCGCGGCGGATCATGCGCTTGGTCTGTTCGTCGAGATAGGCGAAATTGTAGGTGGCGAGATCACTCATTCGGCGGCCTCCTTCTGGGTCTCGCCGCTGTTTCGGGCGGCTTCGAATTCGCGGCGCATGCGGCGGACGAGGTCGAGTTCGGCCTGGAAGTCCACATAATGCGGAAGCTTCAGGTGCTCGACGAAGCCGGTCGCCTGCACATTGTCGGAATGGGAAATGACGAATTCTTCGTCCTGTGCCGGCGCGGTGATGTCCTCGCCAAGCTCTTCAGCTCGCAATGCGCGATCGACGAGTGACATGGCCATCGCCTTGCGCTCGCTCTGGCCGAAGACCAGGCCGTAACCGCGGGTAAACTGCGGCGGAGCCTTGGCCGAACCCTTGAACTGGTTGACCATCTGGCATTCGGTGAGCTGGATCGGCCCGAGCGAAACGGCAAAGCCAAGCTCCGGCACATCGAACTCCACCTCGACCTCGCCGATACGGATCTCGCCGGTGAAGGGGTGATTGCGGCCATAGCCGCGCTGGGTGGAATAGCCGAGCGCCAGCAGGAAACCCTCGTCGCCGCGGGCAAGCGCCTGCAGACGAAGATCGCGGGTCATCGGGAATTCCATCGGTTCGCGCGTCAGGTCGCCCGTTTCGTGGTCCTCAGGAAGCTCACCGTCATTTTCGATCAGGCCTTCCTGACCGAGGATTTCGGAGACGCGCATGACGCGGCCGGTCTCGGCTTCGCGCTGCGCCGGCTCTTCCACGGCTTCATCCGTCAAGAGCGAGGGATCGAGCAGGCGGTGCGTATAGTCGAAGGTGGGCCCGAGCAGCTGGCCGCCCGGAAGATCCTTGTAGGTGGCGGAGATGCGGCGCTCGATCTGCATATTGGCGGTGTCGAGCGGCTTGGAATAGCCGAAACGCGGCAGCGTCGTGCGGTAAGCGCGCAGCAGGAAGATCGCCTCGATCATGTCGCCGCGCGACTGGCGCACGGCAAGGGCGGCAAGCGTGCGGTCGTAGAGCGAGGCTTCGGCCATGACGCGATCGACGGCGAGAGCAAGCTGTTTGACGATCTGCTCGATGCCGATCGCCGGCACGGAACGGTCGCCGCGCCGGCGGTCGGCGAGCAGGCGGTGAGCATTGGCGATGGCGGCCTCGCCACCCTTGACGGCAACATACATGAGCTCAGATCTCCGTTGCTGTGATCTTGGTGGTGCGCGGCAGGCAGAGGAAACGCTTGCCCGCCGTCAGCACGATGTCGATGCCGCGCGGAAAGAGGGCGCGGTTCTCAGTCCACAGGCGCAGGAACGTTTCCGGCAGGCCGACAGGCGCGATCTCGGTCACGCTCTGGATGCCCGGACCCATCAGCGCCAGGCGGCGCCCGCCTTCGAGGTCGGCAAGCTCGATCACCACCGTTGTGGAGCGATCGGGATATTCCTGCGTGCCGGCGGCAAACAGGCCGAAGGTGGAGATCATCGTGCCGGCCTCGACGAAGGCGAAGCGCGCCTCGGCCTTCTCGGCCGTCAGCGGGGCGCTGGTGTGGAAGCCCAGCCATTCCGGGATCGCCGACTTGGCAAGTCCGGCCGAAAGCCAGACGGGCGTGTCGTGGTCGCAGAGCGTCAGGCCGATCGCGCCGGCGGCAATGCCGAGCGGTGCGGGCGCCGTCACTTCGGCCGCCACCGTCTGGATCGTGCCGGGCCGGGCCATGCCGTCCATCAGCATCTTGAACACGCTTTGGGCCTCGAATACCGGCTCGGCAAAGCCGCCGGTCAGAACATCGGTCTTGGCGCTCATCAGTTGTCTCCCCGCACCATGGTGAAGAAATCGACGCGGGTCGCGGCCGTCTCCTCGGCCTTGCGACCGGCCTCGGCGGTTATGCGGCTTGATATCGGCGACAGCAGCCTGTCCTCGACGAAGCCCTTGGTGGCTTCCTCCTGCCAGAGCGCATCGAAGATCGCCGAAAGCCGTGCCTTCTCGCGGTCGGTTCCGAGCGCCTGCGCATGGCCAACGGAGCCGGAAGCAAGGCGCACCGTCGCCCGCGTCACTGTCACCTCGCCGAGATTGAAGGGCGAGCCGCCGCCGCCGATGCGGCCGCGAACCATGACGAGGCCCGTTTCCGGGCCGCGCACCGGCTGTGCCGCCGGCTTTTCGGCAAGCGCATCCCACGCCGCCAGCAATTCCTGCCTCTCAGCGCGCGCCAGCAGATCGACGGTGCGTTTGCGTCCGTTGTCTGTCTGCGCCGCAGCCTCTGTCTTCTCTGCTGCCGTCATCGTTTTTCCTCGAAATGTCTATTGATATAGACAACCATACAAGCTATACCTATCCCTAAATCGGCGAGGTGACAAGCGTGTGACACGACACGTCCAAAATTGGCCGGGCTTGAAGAGGTTCGGGCCACGAAATGATCAGGGAAGGGGTGTAATGGCAGGCATAAAGCAGGTGCAGCGGCAGACGGGCGTAGCGCTCTGGCGGCAGATCGCGGACAGGATCCGCGAGGCGATCGGCAGCGGCGCATATGATGCGACTGGCATGGTGCCGCCGGAAACCGCTCTCGCTACGCAGTTCGGCGTCAACAGGCATACCGTGCGCAGCGCGTTAGCCGCTCTTGCCCAAGAAGGCATCGTGCGGGCTGTGCAGGGTCGTGGCACGCTGATCGAGCGCAAGGAGCGCCTGAACTTCCCGATCAGCCGCCGGACACGCTTTACAGATGGCCTCAGGGACCAGGCGCGCGAAACGCATGCGCTCCTGCTCGGCCACGCGGAAGAGGTCGCCGACGCCGAGGTCGCCCGTTGGCTGCGCATCGAACAGGGTACGCCTGTCATCCGGCTGGAAACGGTGCGCGATGCAGATAAACGGCCGGTCGCCCGCGGCACGAGCTGGTTCCCGGCCGCGCGTTTTGCCGGCATCGGCGAGATCTATCGCAAGACGGAATCGATCACCAAGGCTTTTGCCGCCCTCGGACTGTCGGACTATGTGCGCGCCACGACCGAGATCACCGCCACCCACGCCGATTCCGGCGACATCGCCGACCTGGAGCTGACGCCGGGCGCCGTGCTCCTGATCACCAAGGCGATGAACACCGATCTGGAAGGCGTGCCGGTGCAATATTCGATCAGCCGCTTTGCGGCAGACCGAGTCCAGTTCACCATCGAGAACTGAAAACGAAAAAGGCCGGGCGCGAGCCCGGCCTTGAACCTATCGGTGCCTGATTGCGATCAGTGCGCGCCGGACATGTCGCCGAGCACTTCCTTGGAAGCAACGGTCGAGTCTGCCTTCAGCTTGTAGACTATGGGCACACCCGTCGCCAGATTCAGCGAGAGAACCTGCTCGCGGGTGAGGCGGTCGAGAACCATGACGAGCGAACGCAGCGAATTGCCGTGCGCGGCAACCAGTACCTTTTCGCCGCGCAGGACGCGCGGAAGAATTTCCGTCAGATAGTAAGGCCAGACGCGGGCGCCGGTATCGCGCAGGCTTTCGCCGCCCGGAGGTGGAACGTCGTAGGAGCGGCGCCAGACATGCACCTGCTCTTCGCCCCACTTGGCGCGGGCATCATCCTTGTTGAGGCCGGAAAGATCGCCGTAGTCGCGCTCGTTGAGCGCCTGGTCGCGGATCGTCTCGAGATCAGGCTGGCCGACCTTGTCGAGGATGAGCGTCAGCGTGTGCTGCGCGCGCACCAGTGCCGACGTGAAGGCGATATCGAACTTGATGCCGTAGTCGGCAAGTGCCTGGCCGCCGGTCGTGGCTTCCTGGATGCCGAGCTCGGTCAGATCAGGGTCCTTCCAGCCGGTGAAGAGATTCTTGAGATTCCAGTCGCTCTGGCCGTGGCGAACGAGGACGAGGGTACCGCTCATGAAAAATGCCTCCGAGAAATGGTCAATGGGAAGAAAGCCCGAGAACGTCGAGCATGGAATAGAGCCCCGGTTTCTTGTCGCGCCCCCAAAGGGCTGCCTTGATGGCGCCGCGCGCGAAAATTGAACGGTCGGTTGCGCTATGCGAAAGCGTAACGGTCTCGCCCTCGCCGGCAAAGAGCACCGAATGCTCGCCGATGACGGAACCGCCGCGCAGCGTCGCAAAGCCGATCGTGCCGGCTTCCCGCGCCCCCGTATGGCCGTCGCGCACGCGCACGGACTTCGCGGCAAGATCGATACTGCGGCCCTTTGCCGCCGCCTCGCCGAGCAGCAATGCGGTTCCGGAGGGCGCGTCGACCTTGCGCTTGTGATGCATCTCGAGAATTTCGATATCCCAGTCGGCGGGATCAAGCGCCTGAGCCGCCTGCTGCACGAAAACGCTCAGCAGATTGACCCCGAGACTCATATTGCCCGACTGGACGATGCGGGCATGGCGCGAGGCGGCCGCAATCTTTGCATTGTGCTCATCGGAGCAGCCGGTCGTGCCGACGACATGAACGATGCGCGCCTGCGCCGCCAGTCCGGCAAATTCGACTGACGTGGCGGGCGACGTGAAGTCCAGCACACCCTCGGCATGCAGGAACGCTGCCAGGGGATCGTCGCCGATGATGACGCCATTGGCGCCGAGACCGGCGATTTCACCGGCATCCTTGCCGACGAAGGGCGATCCCGGCCGCGCGACCGCTGCATGCAGCGTCACGCCGTCGATGGAATGGATGAGACGAATGAGCGTCTGGCCCATACGCCCCGCCGCTCCGACCACAACCAGTTTCATCGCAGCGTCGCTCATGTCAGTCCGTCATCCCGATCAGTATGAATCAGAAGCCGAAGGCCTCTGCAGATTGTTGAGGCGAGCGTAAAGTCCGTCACTGACCTTCGCAAGCGTCTCGTGATTGCCTTCTTCGACGACGCGGCCCTGCTGCATCACGATGATCTTGTCGGCGCGCACCACGGTCGAGAGACGGTGGGCGATGACGACGACCGTGCGGCCGGTCATGGCCTCGTCGAGCGCCTTCTGCACGGCGGCTTCCGATTCCGTATCGAGCGCCGAGGTCGCCTCGTCGAGCAGCAGGATCGGCGCGTTGCGCACCAGAGCGCGGGCGATCGACAGGCGCTGGCGCTGGCCGCCGGAAAGGGTCACGCCGTTTTCACCGACGGGCGTATCGTAGCCCTGCGGCTGCGCGACGATGAAGTCATGCGCATAGGCAAGCCGCGCTGCCTTCTCGATATCCTCGTCACTCGCTTCCGGACGGCCGTAACGGATATTGTCGCGGATCGTGCCTTCGAAGAGGTAGGGCTGCTGCGAGACATAGGCGAGCTGCTGGCGCAGCGACCGCTTGGTGATATGGGCGATATCCTGTCCGTCGATCAGGATCTCGCCTTCCTTCGGATCATAAAAGCGTGGAATGAGGCTGATGACGGTCGATTTACCGGCGCCCGAAGGACCGACGAGCGCCGTCGTCTTGCCACCCTCGGCCGTCAGCGTCACGCCGTCAAGCACGCGTTCATTGCCATAGGCGAAGGAAACGTTGCGGAATTCGATCTTCGCTTCGGTGACAACAAGCGGCTTGGCATCCGGCAGGTCGCGCTGGCGCGGTTCCATGTCGAGCAGCTCGTAGATCATCCGGGCGTTGACGATGGCGCGTTCCATCTGCACCTGCAGGCGGGCGAGGCGCCGGGCCGGATCGTACGCGAGCAGCAGCGCCGTGACGAAGGAGAAGAAGGCGCCCGGCGGCACACCCTGGTAGATCGAGCGGTAGGCGGCGTAGGCAAGCACGCTCGCAACCGCAAAGCCGGCAAAGCTTTCGGTCAGCGGCGAGGTGCGCTCGGAAAGCCGCGCGATACGGTTTGCCCGGCCTTCGGCAGAGCCGATCAGCTTGTTGACCTTTTTTTCCAGCGCCTCTTCCATCGTGAAGGCTTTGACGATGGAAATGCCCTGGATCGTCTCCTGCATGGCGCCGAGAACGTGGCTGTTCAGATCGACCGCCTCGCGGGTGGCCGAGCGCAGCCGCTTGGAAACGTAACGCAGCGCATAGAGCAGCGGCGGCGCCAGAATGAAGACGGCAAGGCTCAGCAGCGGATCCTGAACGACCATGACGCCGATCAGCGAGACGAAGGTCAGGAGGTCACGGACGGTCGACGTGATTGTCAGGTTCAATACGTCGCGGATACCGGTAACGTTCTGGCTGACCTGAGCGGCGATATGGGCGGAGCGAGACTCGTTGAAGTAGCCGACGGAGAGCGTCATCAGGTGCGAATAGATCCGTCGCTGATAACGCGCAACGATATCGTTGCCGATCCTTGAAAGGGCAACGCCCTGCCCGTAGCTCGCAAAACCGCGCAGCACGAAGGCGATGAAGATCGAAAGACAGATGATCCAGACGACGTCGGCGCGGCGGTTGGCGAAGGCCTCGTCAATGATCGCCCGCATGATCCAGGCCGTGAACGCCGTCGAAAGCGCTATGACGACAAGGCAGGAGATTGCGAAGACATAGCCCCAGAGATGGTCCCGGCCGTTTTCCGCAATGATGCGTTTCAGGATGCCCGTCACGGTATCGCTGTTGACGTGTGGCTTTCTGCTGTCGGCGGCTTCCAAAAATAGGCTTCCTGTCTCAGGGCTGCATGCCGCAGGCGCGGCGCGCATATGCGCGGGCTCTATAAAGAGTTGAGGGGGCTTTGGCTAGAGCGCCGTGCGTCCCATCGGGGCGCGCAAAGGACGCTCTAACGCCTTGAAACTATGCTTGAGGCTCAAGCCCGCCAGCGCCGCCCGTCCGTCGAAACACCGAAATTTGCGGGCATGCGCGCATAGGAGGAAAGCCCTGATAGTGCTGCGAGCGGATGCGTCACGACATAGGTCGGGATGGTGCGCAGCAGGGCCGAATGCGGCGCCTTGTCTTCAAAGGCGGCCCGGAATTCCGGCTTTTTCAGTGCCGGCAGGATCTTCTGCGAGATGCCGCCCGACAGATAGACGCCGCCGCGGGCCATGAACACCAGCGCCATGTCGCCCGCCACGCGGCCGAGATAGGTGGCAAACAACGAGACGGTTTCGACCGCGACCTTGTCGCTGCCGGCGAGTGCATGCGATGTGATATCCGCCGGATCGTTCATTGTCGGCTCGACGCCATCGGCTGCACAGATGGCGCGGTAGAGGTTGACGATGCCGCGGCCGCAGAGGATCTGCTCGGCTGCAACGCGACCCTCGATGGTCTCGACATGCGGGAAGATTTCATAGTCGCGCTTGCTGCGCGGCCCGAGGTCGACATGGCCGCCTTCGCCGGGAACCGGAATCCAGGTCGACTGGGTGTGAACCAGGCCGCCGACGCCAAGGCCCGTGCCGGGCCCGAGCACGACGCGGGACGCCACCATGTCGCCGGATGCATTGCCGATGCGCTCGCGGTTCTCATCCGAAAGGGCCGCGACCGCCAGCGCCTGCGCTTCAAAATCATTGACGACGAGCACGTCGACAAGGCCGAGCCCCTCGATCATCCTCTTCGGCCGCACCACCCAGGGGCAATTGGTCAGTGGGATTTCATCCGCCTTGATCGGCCCGGCGACAGCCAGGATCGCGGCGCGCGGCTGCACGGAGGTCTTGTCGAGCACACCCTTCTGGATCGCCTCGTCAATCGTCTCATAGTCGGCCGTGCGTGCATTGGGAAACTGCTTCGGCTCCGCATAGGCATCCGTCAGGATGGAGAAGCGGGCATTCGTGCCACCGATGTCGCCGATCAGGATCGGAAAGGGCAAGGGAGTTGAGTGTGCAGTCATGGCCGGTTCCGTGCTGTAGGCCCGAGAGATCAGGCGTTAAGGGTAGGGAGGAGCTTTTCAGCCGTCGATTCGTTCAGCGCCATCGGTATGTCGTAGACGATCGCAAGCCGCATCAGCGCCTTGACATCGACATCATGCGGCATCGGCGTCAGCGGGTCCACGAAGAAGATCAGGGCGCTGACTTCGCCGGTGGAAATCAGTGCGCCGATCTGCTGGTCGCCGCCGAGCGGGCCGCTTTTCAGCCGCGTCACGTGAAGGTCGGGAACGGCGTCGAGCACGCGTCCGCCGGTGGTGCCGGTGGCGACGATTTTCCATTGGGCGAGGAGATCCCTGTTGCGGCGGGCAAACTCCGCCATCTCGTCCTTCCTCTGGTCATGCGCAATCAATGCTAGGCACTTGCCGCCGGCCATGAACGGAACCTCCACGCGTAATTCAATCGATTTGACGGCTTTACACCAGGCGTTTGTGATTTGAAAGACAGCCGCCCCATAGCCTATTGCACGGAAGGCTTGTCGTTCGGAACCGGGCCGATGGACGGCAGCGCGCTGCCGGTGTCGACCGCCGGAGCAGCGCTCGGCGCCGCCGTCAGCGCACTTGCTGCGGAAGGACCGTCATAGGTCGCAGCCTCGGAGGAGGCGACGGACGGAGCATCGACAACGGCAGAGCAAGCCTTCGGCAGGTCCGAGACCATGACTTCACGCGGCGGCTTCGGCGGCTTTGCACCGGGCTTCGGCGGTTTCGGCGCCGCCCACGGCTCCTTGGTGAACCACCAGGCAAGCGACTTGTCGCAGCCGTCGCCGGCGGCGACAGGCGCCTGCGACGTGCAGCCCTTGGCACCCGGCGGGCAGTTGAGGCGGATATGGAAATGCGAGTCATGCCCGTATTCAGGCCGCAGCTTGCCGAGATTGGTGCGGTCGCCGGTCCAGGTGTCGCACATCTTCTTCTTGATTGCCGGGTTGACGAAGATGCGCTGGACTTGCGGATAGCTTGCCGCCAGCATCAAAAGCTCCGCCCGCTGTTTGCTCCACACTTTCGGATCAACGGTCAGGAACTTGTCTTTCTGCAGCATGGTGATGAAAGGCAGGTCCTCCCGCTCTTCGTAGCTCAAGCGCTGCGAGGGCATGGGTGTCAGCCAGACATCGGCATCGAGGCCGATCTGGTGCGAGGCATGACCGTTGAACATCGGCCCGCCGCGCGGCTGGGCAATATCGCCGACGAGGATACCGGGCCAGCCGATCCTGGCACGCGCATCCTGCGAGAATTTTTCCAGAAGGGAAATCATTGCGGGATTGCCCCAGCGGCGATTGCGCGAAAGGCGCATCGCCTGCCAGGTCGGCCCGTCAGCCGGCAGCGCCTCGGCACCTGTCATGCAGCCCTTGGCGTAGAAACCGATCGGTTGCGCCGGCCCCTGCGTCGGCAATTTCACGGCGCCGAAAATCGCCTTGGCGCTGCCCGGGCTCGGCGTCTTCTGCTGGGCGCTCACATCGCCGGCGATAAGGCTTGCGCCCATTGCGCCGGCGAATGCCAATTTGCCGAGTGTCCTGAAAGTCTGGGCCTTGAAAGCCATGCCGTCCCCTTGCCGCATTACCGCAGCATCGGCCCGAAAATCGAAACCGATTTTCGGAAAGCCCGATGCGTCGATCCAAAATATTAGAGCGTCCTTTGTGCGTCCGAATGGACGCACGGCGCTCTGAGGTGATTTGCGATCGAATCTATCGTGAAAAGCAATTTTGGTGAATCGATGTTTTGGCAGGCGGTGCGGGACGCCACAGTATCATGTATTGGCTAGGACCTCGGCGGTTTTGCGCACGCGCGACAGGCGCGGCATGATGCGCTCGCATGCAAGCGAATGCATTTCGGCGGTGAATGTGCTCATCGCATCCTCGACGGCGATGACTGCGTAATTATGGGCAAATGCATCGCGGATTGTCGCCTCGACGCCGAAATTCGTGGCGATGCCGGTCAGGATCACGGTCCTGATGCCGCGGCGGCGAAGCTGGAGATCCATCGCCGTGCCGTAGAAGGCGCTCCACTGATGCTTGACGATATGGACGTCGACCGCGAGCGCAGCGATTTCCACGGGCGCCGCAAGTGCGGCGGCCGGAAGGCCACCTTCGGGGAAAACCGCTGGCTCGTCCACCGGCTGGTTGACAGCATCGGCATAGTCCGGGGAGAATCCGACGGTAACGAGGATCACCGTCCCGCCTTCGGATTTCAGTTTGTTGGCGATTGCGGCGGTATTCTCGATCACCTGCTGGGCGGAGTGGGGCGCAAGCTGCCGGCCGACGATAAAGCCCTGCAGGTCGATGGAAATAAGTGCGGTGGTGTTGGGATCATAAAGGGACATGGGAAATCTCCGGAGGAAGGAAATATGAGGGTATCCTCACAATGACAAATACGAGGATAGCCTCGCAAAAATCAAGTCCCGAACCGCAGACCCGTGTGCCGAAGCGCCAGCGCGGCCATGAGCGCGTCGCCATTCTCCTCGAAGCGGCAGCCAGGGTCTTTCTCGAAAAAGGCTATGATGCCGCAACCATGACGGAGATTGCCGCGGCGGCGAATTCCTCGATCGGCTCGCTCTATCAGTTCTTCCCGACCAAGCCTCTCCTTGCCGAGGCGCTGCACATAGACCGCCTGCAGCATCTGAACAGCGGGCTTGCCGAACTGGCGCAGAAGACCCGGGGGAAGAGCGCTGCCGAAATCGGCGATGCGATCTTCACGCGGCTCGGGCGCTTCATCGAGGATCATCCGGAATTTCCCGTTCTCGCTGCGCGGCGCGATGTGCCCAAGGAGCGCAAGGCGAAATCGCGTGCGGAGCTTCGCGCCAGTATCACCGCACTTCTGAAGAATGCCGAACCGTCGGTGGAGCGCGATGTCGATCTCCTGGGCGCCCTCGTCCTGGAGCTGCTGCGCATCGTCGTCGCGGCCGCCAATGACCCCGATGGCTCGGGCGATCCGCGCCTCGTCGGGGAGCTGCGCCGCATGCTCCGCAAGCGTCTCGAGGAAGTGACGCCCTGAACCGGAATGATCAGGTCAAAATTTCGCGAGGGGCATAAAAACGGAACTCTTTTCTGTTTTTTGCCAGCATTTCCCGTATTCTCGACGAAGCTAAAAAGAACAAGGGGTTTGGTGAATGGCATCTTGGACGCTGAAATTTCTTCTGTCCGCGGCAGCGTCTCTGTCTCTCGCAATCGGGGCGTTTGCACAGGATGCGGATGGATGGCGGATCGGGACTTCGACGGTCGGCGATCTCAAGCATCCCCAGGGTTTTGACCATTTCGACTATGTCAATCCGCAGGCGCCGAAGGGCGGCACGCTGCGTCTTTCGGACGAAGGCAACTTCGATACGCTGAACCCATTGCTTGCGCGCGGAGAGGTGGGCGCCGGTCTGGGCACAGTGTTCGATACGCTGCTGACCCCGGCCCTCGACGAGCTTTCGTCGTCCTACGGCCTGTTGGCCGAGAGCCTGAAATATCCCGATGACCTGACCTCGGCGACCTTCCGCCTGCGCGCCGAGGCCAAATGGGCCGACGGCCAGCCTGTGACGCCAGACGATGTCGTTTTCAGCTTCGAGCAGGCGAAGAAGAACGATCCGCAGATGGAGTTCTATTATCGCCACGTGAAGTCGGCAGAAAAAACGGGCGATCGTGAGGTAACCTTCAGTTTCGACGAACCCAACAACCGGGAACTGCCGCAGACCGTCGGGCAGTTGGTGATCGTACCCAAGCACTGGTGGCAGGCGAACGGCGCGGATGGCAAACCACGCGACATTTCACGCACCTCGCTGGAAATGCCCATGGGCTCCGGCCCCTACAAGATGGTCTCCGTCACTCCGGGATCGAAGATCCGCTACGAGCTGCGCGACGACTATTGGGGCAAGAATCTCAACGTGAATGTCGGCCAGAACAATTTCGGCGCGATCGAATACACTTATTATGCCGATCGCGACGTCATGTTCGAAGCTTTCAGGTCGAACAATACCGACTATTGGTGGGAAAATGCCGCCAAGCGCTGGGCCACCGCCTATGATTTTCCGGCTGTCAAGGACGGGCGCATCAAGCGTGAGGAAGTTGAAAACGAGATGCGCAAGGTTGGCGTCATGGTCGGCTTCATCTTCAACCTGCGCCGTGACAAGTTCGCCGACGAGAAGGTGCGCGAGGCGCTGAACTATGCTTTCGATTTCGAGGAGCTGCGCCGCACGATCTTCTACGGCTCCTATGAGCGGATCGACAGTTTCTTCTTCCGAACCGAGCTTGCCTCTTCGGGCTTGCCTGAAGGCCGAGAGCTCGAAATCCTGAATGAAGTCAAGGATCTGGTTCCACCTGATGTTTTCACCAAGCCCTATACCAATCCGGTTGCCGGCGATCCGGCCAAGCTTCGCGACAACCTGCGCACGGCAATCGGCCTGCTGAAGGAGGCGGGCTACGAGCTGAAGGGTAGCCGTATGGTCAACGTGAAGACGGGCCAGCCGCTGTCTTTTGAAATCCTGCTCAACGGACCGACGATCGAGCCGATCGCGCTCGCCTTCTCGCAGAACCTGAAGAAGATCGGCATCGATGCAAGTGTGCGCAGCATCGAGCCGTCGCAGTTTACCAACCGTTGGCGCTCCCGTGACTTCGACGTCATGTACAACGGCTGGGCCGAATCCATCAATCCCGGCAACGAGCAGGCCGAATATTGGGGCTCGGATGCCGCCAAGCGCGTCGGCTCGCAGAATTACAGCGGCATCAGCGATCCCGCCATCGATGCTCTCATTCCCAAGGTGATCTTCGCCAAGGACCGCGACGAGCTGGTGGCGGCGACGAAGGCACTCGACCGCGTGCTGCTTGCCAAGCATATCGTCGTTCCGAGCTATGGCTCACGCACCTCGCGCCTTGCCTACTGGAACAGCATCACGCATCCGGCCGAACTGCCTGAATATGGGCTCGGCATGCCTGGCGTGTGGTGGTCCACCAATGCCGGCAAATAGGCCGGCAACAAGGAAATTCTTGCCATCGAATGCCTGGGGCGTCCAAATTATGTGCGAATCAGGCAATAGCTGCATGGGACGGACGAAAGGAAAGACGGGAATTGGCGAAAACTGAACGTCGCAGCATAGCGGCTGCCTATCGGATCGGCGCACGCTGATGGGGGCATATATTTTTCGCCGCCTGCTTCTGATGATCCCGACGATCATCGGCATCATGGCAATTTCCTTCATCGTCATACAGTTCGCCCCCGGCGGTCCGGTGGAGCAGGTCATTGCACAGCTGACGGGACAAGCCGACAGCGCCGACCAGCGCCTCGGCGGCGGTGGCGATGCCGGCCAGCAATTCGATGATGCCGGTTCCAAATATCGCGGCGCGCAGGGTCTTGATCCGGAGCTGATCGCCAAGCTGGAAAAACAGTTCGGCTTCGACAAACCCCCGCTGACCCGCTTCGGCGAAATGATGTGGAACTACATCCGCTTCGATTTCGGCGAGAGCTTCTTCCGCAACACGACCGTGCTCAATCTGATTATCGAGAAACTTCCGGTCTCGATCTCGCTCGGCATCTGGATCCTGATCTTTTCCTACGCCATCTCCATTCCGCTCGGCATCCGAAAGGCGGTCAAGGACGGCTCTTCCTTCGATGTCTGGACATCAGCCGTCATCATCGTCGGTTATGCCGTGCCGAGCTTCCTGTTCGGCATCCTGCTGATCGTGCTGTTTGCCGGCGGCTCCTTCTATGACTGGTTCCCGCTGCGCGGCCTCATCTCGGATAATTTCGACCAGCTTTCCTGGTGGCAGAAGCCGCTCGATTATTTCTGGCACCTCGCGCTGCCGCTGATCTCGCTGTCGCTGGCGTCATTTGCCACGACGACGCTGCTGACCAAGAATTCCTTCATCGACGAGATCAAGAAGCAGTATGTCATCACCGCGCGCGCCAAAGGTCTGAACGAGCGGCAGGTGCTCTATGGCCACGTTTTCCGCAATGCCATGCTGATCATCATCGCGAGCTTTCCAGCCGCCTTCATCTCCGCCTTCTTCACCGGTTCACTCCTGATCGAGAACATCTTCTCGCTCGACGGCCTTGGCCGCCTCGGCTACCTCTCCGTCGTCAACCGCGACTATCCGATCGTCTTTGCGACGCTCTATATCTTCTCGCTGCTCGGCCTCTTCGTCGGCCTGATCTCGGACCTGATCTACACCTGGATCGATCCGCGCATCGATTTCGAGCGGAGGGACGTCTGATGGATGCCGCCGCAAATCCGACGACGGCCACGCCCGTCCGCCCGCCCCGCAAAGGCCTTCTGTCGCCGACCAACATCCGCCGCTGGCAGAACTTCAAGGCAAACAGGCGCGGCTACTGGTCGCTCTGGCTCTTCCTCGTGCTCTTCGTGCTCAGCCTCATGGCCGAGTTCATCGCCAACGACAGGCCGATCATCGCCTCCTACAAGGGCGAGATCCTTTTCCCTGTCGTCATCGATTATCCCGAGGAGAAGTTCGGCGGCTTCCTCGCCGAGACGGACTACCGTTCCTCGGTCATAGCAGATGAGATCAATGCCAATGGCTGGATGATCTGGCCGCCGATCCGCTATTCCTATCAGTCCGTCAATTCCAACATCCCGCATTCGGCCCCGACCGCTCCGTTCTGGCTGATGTCGTCGCAGGAGCGCTGCTCGGCCTATCCGCAGGGCGTCGATGATCCCGGCTGCAGGCTCGGCAATCTCAACTGGCTCGGCACCGACGACCAGGCGCGCGATGTGTTTGCCCGCGTCATCTATGGCTTCCGCATTTCCGTTCTCTTCGGCCTGGTGCTCACCATCTGCTCGGCCGTCATCGGCGTGACGGCCGGTGCCATCCAGGGATATTTCGGCGGCTGGACGGACCTGCTTCTCCAGCGTTTCATCGAGATCTGGTCCTCGATGCCGGTGCTTTACATCCTGCTGATCATCGCCGCGATCCTGCCGCCCGGATTCTTCGTCCTGCTCGGCATCATGCTGCTGTTTTCCTGGGTGGGCTTTGTCGGCGTCGTGCGTGCCGAGTTCCTGCGCGCCCGCAATTTCGAATATGTCCGGGCTGCCCGGGCGCTCGGCGTCAACAACCGCACCATCATGTGGCGGCATATGCTGCCGAATGCGATGGTCGCGACCCTGACCTTCCTGCCCTTCATACTCTCAGGCTCGATCACCACGCTGACCTCGCTCGACTTCCTGGGCTTCGGCATGCCGCCGGGCTCTCCCTCGCTCGGTGAACTGATCGCCCAGGGCAAGGCCAATCTCCAGGCGCCATGGCTCGGGCTGACGGCCTTCTTCACCATGTCGATCATGCTGTCGCTGCTGATCTTCGTCGGCGAAGCGGTGCGCGATGCCTTCGATCCGAGAAAGACGTTCCAATGAGTGAACCGCTGCTCTCCGTCCGCGATCTCTCCGTTGCCTTCCATCAGGGCGGCGAAACGTCGCTTGCCGTCGACCGTATCTCCTTCGATATCGAGAAGGGCGAGGTTGTCGCGCTCGTCGGCGAATCCGGTTCCGGCAAGTCGGTGTCGGCAAACTCCATCCTGCGTCTCCTGCCCTATCCCTCGGCAAGCCATCCGGGCGGCGAGATATTCTTCAAGGGCAAGGATCTCTTGAAGGCCTCCGACCGCGAAATGCGCGAAGTTCGCGGCAACGACGTCACCATGATCTTCCAGGAGCCGATGACATCGCTCAATCCGCTCCACACGATCGAAAGGCAGATTGCCGAAATCCTGGACCTGCATCAGGGCATGACCGGGCAGGCGGCGCGCACCCGTGTGCTGGAGCTCTTGAACCAGGTCGGCATCCGCGAGCCGGAAAAGCGCCTGAAAGCCTATCCGCATGAACTTTCGGGCGGTCAGCGCCAGCGTGTGATGATCGCCATGGCGCTCGCCAACCGGCCGGAATTGCTGATTGCCGACGAGCCGACAACCGCGCTCGACGTCACCGTCCAGGCGCAAATCCTCGAACTCCTGCGCAAGCTGAAGGGCGAGCATGGCATGTCCATGCTGTTCATCACCCACGACCTCGGCATCGTGCGCAAGTTCGCCGACCGCGTCTGCGTCATGACCAAGGGCAAGATCGTCGAAACCGGCACGGTGGAAGAGGTCTTCGCTGATCCGAAGCACGAATATACCCGCCATTTGCTCGCCTCCGAGCCGCGCGGTGAACCGCCTGTTACGGATCCTTCCAAACCGGTCGTCATGCAAGGCAATGACATCAAGGTCTGGTTCCCGATCAAGGCCGGGCTTATGCGCAAGGTCGTCGATCACGTGAAGGCGGTCGATGGCATCGATCTGACGCTGAGGGCGGGCCAGACGCTCGGCGTCGTCGGCGAATCCGGTTCCGGCAAGACCACGCTCGGGCTCGCGCTCACGCGCCTCATCTCGTCGAAGGGGCGCATTTCCTTCGTCGGCAGAGATATAGCAGGCTATTCATTCACGGAAATGCGGCCCCTGCGCAACCAGCTTCAGGTCGTTTTCCAGGATCCCTATGGCTCGCTCAGCCCGCGCATGTCGGTTGGCGATATCGTTGCCGAGGGTCTGAAAGTTCACGAGCGTTCGCTGTCATCAGAGGAGCGCGACCAGCGCGTCTGCTGGGCGCTTGAGGAAGTCGGCCTCGATCCGCTGACCCGCTGGCGTTTCCCGCATGAATTTTCCGGCGGCCAGCGTCAGCGTATCGCGATCGCCCGCGCCATGGTGCTGAAGCCGCGTTTCGTCATGCTCGATGAGCCGACATCGGCGCTCGACATGAGCGTGCAGGCGCAGGTGGTGGACCTGCTGCGTGATCTGCAGAAGAAGCACGATCTCGCCTATCTCTTCATCAGTCACGACCTGAAGGTGGTCAAGGCGCTTGCCAATGACGTCATCGTCATGCGCTTCGGCAAGGTCGTCGAGCAGGGGTCGTCAGCGGAAATCTTCCGTGCACCGAAGGATGACTATACCAAGGCGTTGATGGCCGCCGCCTTCAATATCGAGGCGGTGTCCACGCCTGCGGTTCAGCAGTAAAGAAGACCATGTCAGCAAGACCTCCCATCCTCGTCGATCTCAAGTTCGATCCCGAAACCGTCGCCCGCATTCTGAAGACCGCCTTTGCCGATCGCGGCAGCATCAATTCAGCCGATCCCGCCAGCAAGGCGCTCGACCTGACCAGCATCGATTACGCGCTGCTCTGGAAGCCTGATGCGGATATCTTCCAGCGGGCGCCGAACCTGAAAGTGCTCTTTTCGGGCGGCGCCGGGGTCGATAGCATCCTGTCCATCGCTGATCTGCCCGATATCCCGATCGTCCGTTTCGTCGATCGCAGCCTGACGACACGCATGAGCGAATGGGTGGTCATGCAGTGCCTCATGCACCTGCGCCTGCAGCGCGAGCACGACCGGCACCAGCGCGATCGGGTCTGGGGCAAGCTCGTTCCGCCGGAAGCTGCCGAAATCACTGTCGGCGTCATGGGCCTCGGCATTCTCGGCCAGGATGCGGTCGCCAAGCTGCGCGTCATGGGCTTCAACGTGATCGGATGGTCGCGTTCCAAGAAAGAGGTTGAAGGCATTGAAACCTTCGACGGCCAGGAACTGGAGACCTTCCTGTCGAAGACGGATATCGTTGTCGGCCTGCTGCCTCTGACCCCGGAGACGACAGGCCTCTACAACAAGGCTTTCTTCACCAGGCTTCGCCAGGGCGGCGCCCTTGGCAAGCCGGTCTTCATCAATGCCGGCCGCGGCAAGAGCCAGGTCCAGGCCGATATCGTCGCCGCTATCGAAAACGGCGTGCTCGGCGGCGCCTCGCTCGATGTCTTCGAAGTCGAGCCGCTGCCGGCAGATGATCCGCTCTGGCATCTGGAGAATGTCTTCATCACCCCGCATGACGCGGCGATCTCGGAAGAAAATGCGCTCTTCCGTCATGTCGAGGCCCAGATCGCCCGCTTCGAACGCAGCGAGCCGCTGCAATTCGTCGTCGATCGCAAGGCGGGGTACTAGAGCGCCGCGCGTCCGTTCGGACGCACAAAGGATGCTCTAACTCCTTGATTCACCGCATCAGGCTTCCCGAAAATCGATTCCGATTTTCGGGCCGATGCTGTAGTGCGCGTCGCGCAAAAGCGCGGAACTATTGAGCAAGCACCGCCAATGTCCGTTTCCTGCCCTGAGCGGTCATTCCCGAACCCAACGATACAGGCCAGGAAACCGCCACCTGCTATTACATATCTGCGTTGCATAATAGGAAGTATGCGTTTGCCTGAGATGAGATCATAAGGCGCGTAGCTGATGCACATGAGAGTCCTTAATATGGATTGGGTCCCTGTAGTCTTCGTTACGTTCAAGGTTTTCGCTTTAGGAACGGCCATGTTCTTCGCCATCAAGTGGCATTACGATCGAGGAGAGAAGGGAGACAGGCGAGCGGTGCTACGCGCGGGCGGCAAGATGGCCGCAGTCTTCGCGCTGGCGGTACTAGGCGTGGGGCTCATCGCCTTCGTCCTTAGCAGTATGCTCGGTCTGGACTTGAGGCTCCCATGATCACGTCATCAATGGACTTGGCCCGCAGGGGCTCCCGGAGGGCCGACGACACCTTCAAAGCAGACAATAACCGCTGGGGCTCTCGGGCCTGAACGTGCACGACCCTCGCGCTTTCCATTTGCGACATAATTCCGCAAAACTGTGCAGCGGTTTTGCGATAACGACATGCTCTGGAAAGCCCTTCGGAACCATCCGACGCCACTCTTCGTTTCTTCTCGGAAGCTCTGCAGGCATGGCCTGCGGATCAGCGCAAGGAGACGATCATGGCGCAAACGGAAACGCGTTGGGAAAAGTCCGATCAGAAGCTTCATGTCGAAGAAGAAATTTCACCGGTCAAGGCCAAGCAGGGCCGCACAGGCCGTCGCATTCTGGCCGTGCTGATTGCCGCACTGGTACTGGCTTTCCTCGTCTGGATCCCCGTCGAAATCTGGGGTCAGAAGGAAGCCGATGATGTCGCTCCTCAGCAGCCCGGCCAGCAGATGCAGTCCCAGGTCCCGGAAGCTGCGCCGCAGAGTGGCGCCACCGCCCCGGCCCAGCCTGCCGCCCCGGCACCCGCACCCGCACCAGCACCCGCACCCGCACAATAATGCGGTGATGTCAGACATTTAAGCAACGTCCCGAAGCCGTTCTTGCTGCAGGACGTTGCCTATTGTTTTTTCTGGACTTTGCAGCTCGATTTTTCGATAAGAAAGCGCACGAGCCGGTTTCGTGCGCTGGCCGTTGCCAGCCCGCACTTGACCGGATTGACGGACAGGCGGGAGTTTCATGGCCAGGACCGATATCGCAAGACGCGTCTACAATCATACCTGGAAACTCGATCCGATCGTCCGTAGTCTGATCGATACGGATTTCTACAAGCTCCTGATGCTGCAGATGATCTGGAAGCTCTATCCTGATGTCAGCGCCTCCTTCACCCTGATCAACCGCACCAAGCGCGTGCGCCTCGCCGAACAGATCGACGAGGGCGAATTGCGCGAGCATCTCGATCACGCGCGCACGCTGCGGCTCGCCAAGAAGGAGATGATCTGGCTCGCCGGTAACAGCTTCTATGGTCGTGCGCAGATCTTCGAGCCGGAATTCCTCGCCTGGCTCTCCAATTTCCAGCTGCCGGAATATGAGCTCTCCAAGAAGGACGGGCAGTATGTGCTGGATTTCCATGGGTCGTGGAAGGAAACGACCATGTGGGAAATCCCCGCCCTTGCCATCATCAACGAACTGCGCTCGCGCGCCGCCATGAAGACGATGGGGCCATTCACGCTTGATGTGCTCTATGCCCGCGCCAAGGCCAAGATGTGGGCCAAGGTGGAAAAGCTGAGTGAACTGCCCGGCCTGCGCATTTCCGATTTCGGCACCCGCCGCCGCCACAGCTTCCTCTGGCAGCGCTGGTGCGTGGAAGCGCTGAAGGAAGGCATCGGTCCTGCCTTTACCGGCACCAGCAATGTATTGCTGGCTATGGATTCCGATCTCGAGGCCGTCGGCACCAATGCGCATGAGCTGCCGATGGTGGCGGCCGCCCTTGCCGAGACGAACGAGCAGCTGAAGAACGCGCCCTACAAGGTGCTGCGCGACTGGAACAAGCTCTATGGCGGCAACCTGCTGATCGTGCTGCCGGACGCCTTCGGAACGGCCGCCTTCCTGCGCGATGCGCCGGAATGGGTGGCGGACTGGACCGGCTTCCGCCCGGATAGCGCCCCGCCGATCGAAGGCGGCGAAAAGATCATCGACTGGTGGAAGAAGATGGGCCGCGACCCGCGCCAGAAGCTCCTGATCTTCTCCGACGGCCTCGATGTCGATGCGATCATCGATACCTACAAGCATTTCGAAGGCCGTGTCCGCATGAGCTTCGGCTGGGGCACCAACCTGACGAATGACTTCGCCGGCTGTGCGCCGAACGACAGTTCCGATTTCCTGCCGATATCCATCGTCTGCAAGGTGAGCGACGCCAATGGCCGCCCGGCCGTCAAGCTCTCGGACAATCCGCAGAAGGCGACCGGCGAACCGGCGGAAGTCGAACGCTATCTGAAATTCTTCGGCACCGAGGATCGGACCGATCAGGCCGTGCTGGTCTAGAGCAATTCCAGCAAAAGTGTGCAGCGGTTTTGCGTCTGGAATTGCGTGAAAACAAAGAGATAGAGAATTTTCGTGATTCGAAGAAAACCGGAAATGCTCTAGATCGTCGACCGCAGCGCCGGCCAGTGCCGGCGCGGCTCCTCGACCAACATCCTGTCCCCACGGCGTGCCGGCTTGACGACGACACTCTCATCAGGCGGCAGGGCGACACCGAGCTTCCCGGCGAGCGATCGCGCATCGGCTGGCGCGCGCACTTTCACGTCATTGTCGAAATAGACATAGACATCGCGCCCGCTTGCCGAGCGTTTCAGCGGCGGCTTGATGCGGTTGGCATCATCGGGCTCGATCCCATGTGTCCAGGCATCGATGCGCCCGGCCCAGCGATCAAGCGCCTCGTCGCTGTAGCCGCTGACGTAAAGCTGCTCCGATCCGTGCAGGCGGCAATAGATGAAATCCGCCGTCGCATCCATCAGCAGCGGCCATTCCACCGTATCGGCGACAACAAGCCCGACCTTGTGCTTGCGCAGCAGTTCGATGAACTCGGGCGCACGAAAACTGTCGTGGCGGATTTCAAGCGCATGGCGCATCGGCTGCGTCGCCTCGCTCTTCGTCCAGGCGCGGCCGTCGAGCCTTTCGTCATGCCGTTTCGCCATATCGGCCGCAGCATCTGTGTCTTTGGGCAATATCGCCAGAAAGTGCTCGAACAGATCGGCATCGAATTTCACGCCTGGCGGAAATTGCCAGAGGATCGGCCCGAGTTTCGGGCCCAGGCGCAGCACGCCGGAGGCAAGGAAATTGGCAAGCGGCGTTTCGATGGCCCGCAGGCGTTTGAGATGCGTGATGTAGCGCGAGCCCTTCACCGAAAAGACGAAACCATCCGGTGTCTCGTCCCGCCAGCTGGCGAAGACATCCGGCTTCTGCAGCCCGTAAAATGTGCCGTTGATCTCGATGGAGGGAAATTGCCGCGAAGCATAGGCAAGCTCGCGCTTCCCAGCCAATCCCTTCGGGTAGAAGATGCCGCGCCAGGGCGCGTAGGTCCATCCCGATATGCCGATGCGGATCGTGCCTGTTTTTGCCATGGAAAGGGAACTGTGCCGGTGCGCTCTTGTTCCCGCATGAAAAAAGGCGCCGCCTTTCCGGCAGCGCCTCGCATCGCATCGGACAAGATCAGCCGGCCGGCTTCAGCGAGCTGATGATGGCGATCAGCTCGTCGTCATGCGCGTCCTGTTTGCCCTTGGTGCCCCAATAGGTGATCAGCAGCAGCTTGTCTTCGCTTGGCGAAAGCACGGCGACGCCGATATTGACCGGGCCTTCCTTGTCGGTGCCATCCCAGTCGAAGGTTTTCATCTTCATGCCGTTGATTTCGGCATCGGATTCCTTCTGGGTCTTCTCCTCGATGGTCACGCCGTTTTTCTGCAGGAAGGCGAAGGCCTCGTCGATGACCTTGTCGCTCGTCTTTGCATCGGCAACGTCGATCGAAAGATAGATCGCCGAATCATCGGACTGGGCATCGATGCCGGTCTCCGTCTCCTTCGGCCCCCAGTTGTCGGGAATGGTGACGGTCGCGACCGGATCGTCGCTCGGAAATTCCAGCGTTTCCGCCTGGGCAATCACAGGCAGGAATGCCGCGAAAGCGGCGGCAATGATGAGCTTCTTCATGGTAGGTCCCCGGATGGTCGCGTCCCGGCGGGCAGCAGCCCTTGCCACCCCTCTCGCTCCGGATCGCGCCACATCGGATCGTTACCGGCTTTTGCTTTGCCAAGCCTTACCGGGAGCGCGGACAAGCGCATGCCATCGCGATCCATTTTTGGTGGCTTCGGGAAAATGCCGGCAGGGAGCCGCGAATGTCTGTTGCGCCGAAGGAGATGCCCCACCGCATCCGCGTGACTTCGTCCCGACAACCATCCGCCTCTACGGATACGTCTGGATACGTCAGGATCTGGAGAGAAACCGTGGAAGTCACCCCGAAAATTCTGCTGAACATCAGGCAGGTCACAGAGACGACCGGCATCAGCCGCGCCAGCATCTACCGGCAGATGAGGGCCGGCCAGCTTCCCTTCGTGAAACTCGGTTCTCGCACCCTGTTCCGCCCGGCGGATCTGCAGGATTTCGTCGATCGGAACCTCCAGGTTTCGGACTAGCGCCTTCATCGGTCAGGTAGCCCGAAGGGTCGGATGAGGACCGCAGACGGACGATGCTGCCACGCGGCGGCGACGTGCTGTTCGATGCTGTCATCGAGAGGGCTGAGATCGTCTTTGATGGCTGGCCTGGTGCCTGTAGCCCCCTCATCCGCCCTTCGGGCACCTTCTCCCCACTGGGGAGAAGGGACGTACCGCGGCGCCTGTTTCCCCTTCTCCCCAGCGGGGAGAAGGTGGCCCGAAGGGTCGGATGAGGGGGCCACGGGCGATGCATCAACGACCACGGCCAAGAAAATCAAGCCTTTAACTCACATGGAAAATTTCATGTCGCGAACATATGCATACGCATCCTCGGCCGAGCCTGACGATATCGCACGTCTGCGGCGTGACGTGTCGCTGTCTTCGACCGTCACGCAATATGGCTACGAACTCGGCCGTAATGGACGGGAGTTCGAAACCTGCTGCCCGTTCCATGCCGAAGACACGCCGTCGTTCAAGGTTTTCATAGCGCACGATGGAGTGGAACGTTTCCATTGCTTCGGCTGTGGCAAGCAAGGCGATGTCCTTGATTTCGTGCGGGAGGCGAAGGGCGTCGATCTGCCCGAAGCCATCCGCATCCTCGGCGGCGGCGTCGGCAG
The DNA here is from genome assembly GCA_900468805.1 of Hyphomicrobiales bacterium. Taxonomy (GTDB): domain Bacteria; phylum Pseudomonadota; class Alphaproteobacteria; order Rhizobiales; family Rhizobiaceae; genus Rhizobium. The sequence continues at coordinate 161,082 of UEIF01000021.1, forward strand.
CCGGCCGAGCGCCCTGCCGAAGCAGGTCAAGGCGCTGGATGTGTATGAGGGCATAACGCCCCTGCCGCCGCCGGATCTGCTGCAGGCCGGCCAGCGCGTGCGGCTCTACAATCCCAAGCGCAAGGGCGAGCGCTCCGAATGGGGCTCGTTCGCGCCCTCGATGGTATTTCCCTATCGCAACGCTGACGGTTCGCTTCTCGGCTATGTGCTGCGCCATGATCTACCCGATGGCGGCAAGGAAACGCCAATGGTGATGTTTGCGCGGCTGCCGGATGGGACGGAAACATGGTGCCGCTTGCCCTTCGCCAAGCCGCGGCCGATCTACGGTTTGCAGGATATCGGCGATCAGCAGGTAATGATTGTCGAGGGCGAGAAGTGCCGCGACAGGCTGGGCAAGTCGAGCGGGCGGGCCGTCGTCTCCTGGGCGGGCGGAACGCAGGGCGTCAGGCACACCGATTGGTCGCCGCTATCAGGCCGTGACGCGCTGATATGGCCGGATTTCGATCCCCGGGGTTTGGCGGCGGCGCATGAAATCGCCCTGCACCTGACGAGCCTCGGGGCTTGCATCCGGCTTGTCGGTCTTGCCGATGCCGATGCCGCAAGCGCGCTCGAAACCTACCGTTTTGAGGACCGGCGCGCCGGCCTTTTTCCAGGCCGCGGCTGGGATTGCGCCGATGCGCTCGACGATGGATGGACGCAAGCCGAGATCGATGCCTTCATACAGGCCACGGTGCGCCCCTTCGCGCCGCCGGGTGCTGAGGACGAAAAGCCTGTAACGGTCGAGGGCGTGGCGCGCGCGTCGCGGCGCGAGGCGATCGTCCGTGACATGCCCTCACCGACCCGAGAGGGAGACGAGCGGCCGACGTTGCTCTTCGATGAAGCCGACCTTTCGGAAGCGGTCACGCGTGCCTGCCGCCTGGCAATCGATGCCGGCGCGCCGCTCTATGCCCGCGACACGGTCCTGTTTCGCGCCGTCCGCGTTGCGGGGAAGGAAAAGACGGTGCTGATCCCCGCCGATGAGGATGCGATGACCGAAATACTGACGAAACACATACGCTGGCTGAAACCCGACGCGAGAACGACGCTCGGCTACAGGGCTGTGTCCTGCCCGGCGCTGGTCGCCAGATCCGTCATTGCGCGGCACGGGGAATGGCCTTTCCCGCAGATCAGGGCGGTCGTGTCCCTGCCGATGATGCGCAACGATGGCACCATCATCACCGCACAGGGATTCGACCGGCAATCCGGCATCCTCTTCGAATCGGACAAGACATGGCCCGAAATCCCCGCATGCCCCGGCAGGGCTGAAGCAGTGACAGCGCTGGAAAGCATCAGGAAACTTGTCGCGAGCTTCCCCTTCGTCAGCGGCGTCGATGAATCGGCAGCACTCGCCATGATCCTGACGGCGATCGTCCGTCCCAGCCTGAAAACCGCTCCGCTGTTCGGGGTGAATGCGACGGCGCCCGGCACGGGCAAATCCAAGCTGGTGGACGTTGCCGCCATTCTCGCGACCGGCCGGACCGCAGCGGTCAACTCCTATGCGGGCGACGATAACGAGCTGCGCAAAGTGCTGGAGTCGCGGCTCCTGCAGGGCGACAGTTTCATCAATCTCGACAACCTGTCGGTGGCGCTTCGTTCCGATCACCTTTGCCAGGTCCTGTCCCAGGAGGAAGTCAATATTCGCCCGCTCGGCAAGACCGCCTCGCTGGATTCGGCAACGGCTGTCATGTTCTGTGCCACGGGCAACGGCCTGCGCTTTGCCGGCGACCTGACGCGGCGCGTCGTGCTGATCAACCTCGATGCCGGCGTCGAGCGGCCGGAAGAGCGTGTCTTCGAAAGCGACGTCATCGAGGATGCGCGCCGTCAGCGGGTGGAGATCGTCACATCAGGCCTGATTTTCCTGCGCGCCTTCGTCGCCAATGATGCCGACAAGGTCTCGCCGGCGCTCGGTTCCTTCGAGCAATGATCCAACCTTGTCCGCTCCGCGCTCGTCTGGCTCGGCCTGCCCGATCCGCTCGGCAATTCGGCGAGGATCAGGGACAACGACCCGGAGAAGGAGCGCACGTCGGCGATCATTTCAGCCCTGCCGGCCGGCAAGCCCTGGGTCGCGGCCGACATTGCCAGGATGGTGGACGAAGGAGCCTTCGATCCGATCGGCAACCGCCGGCACGAGGGGCTGATTGATGCCCTGTCAGAGTTCATCGAGCGAGGCCGGCTGAATACCGCGCGGTTCAGCGGGTTTTTGCGCAAGCACACCGGGCGGATCGTCAACGGGCAGATGATCGTCAGCGCGGGGAAAAACCGCGTGAACGCGGCACTTTGGAAGGTCGAAAACGCCGGGAAAAGTTGAGGCAAAGGCGCTGCCTCCGTGACAACGCTAAGCCGCACGGACGCTTTCGTCGAAATGGATGTTCATCGCGGCAGCCAACCAGAATCCCGCTCTGATGAGGGACTTTCAAATACCTCTCTGCATAGGATGCATAACTTGCATAGGATTTTCCATACGCCGTGTGGGAAATGTCAGATGGTGACATGACAGGCATTGAATCTGACATTTCCTATAGAGCAGTTGAAAACTGCCTATGCATCCTATGCATCCTATGCACCCAGCGAAGATTATCTACTTCGACAGCCAGCTTTCGAAGTAATGGCGAACAGCCGCACCTGCGCCGAAATGATCGGTCGTATCCAGCCTCGCAACTGCGCCCCGCACGACATCCGCCATAACGGCTGCAGGCAGGACGCCGGACTTGACCATGCTTTGAAACAGTTCCTCCATCAGAACGATCGTCCCGATCGCTTCGTCTTCAGCCTTGAAATTCGTCATTGCTGGTCTCCCGTGTGTGTTGTTGGCAATGAAGTGGCTTTGCATCGAAAGTCCGGAGCATCTTGGCGACTGCGCGACAGACTCACAAGGGCTTGGTCTGGTGAGACAGCGTGGATGAAGGGCGTTCGAGCCGCCCGCCGCCCGCCGCATGAGGCGCTCATAGAGGCGCTTTCGGATTTCATCGAGCGCGGCCGGATCGTCAACAGGCAGATGATCGCCCGGGCGAGGAAGACCGCGTCAATGCGGTCCTTTGGAAGTTCGACCGGCTACCGGTGCCGGGAATGTACGCACCGCAAGCATCCTCGCGATGCTGGCCGGCGTATCGACGAAGCGCTACGAACGCTCCAACCGGCGACCCGCTGCGATCTCAAATGTTTTGCGCCATCTTGAAAACGGGCGCGAAGAGATAAAAGAGGCTCTTGGCTGCTGACGCGGTGATGTGGTCGGCATCCATGTAAAGCGGCACGCCGCTTTGCGAGGCGTGGCAACGATCGTTGTTGCAAAAGGCCGGCAGCGGATCGACGACGATTGCACCATATTGATCGGCATATTTCTCCAGCATCGCGCGGGCGAGCGCCTGCCGTTCGGCGACGTAGAACAGGGGTGGGGCGATATCCGTCGAAGTGCCGTCGAGCTTGGCCTTGGCAAGAGCCTCGGGCACGAAATGCCCCATCTCGGGCACGTCCATAACCAGCACGACCGTGACGCCTTCCTGCTTCAGCTCGGCGAGAGTCTTGTCCAGGGCCGCGGCGATCGGTGTCGAGTAATCGGCCACAGACGGGGGAATTGAAGGATCGAAATAGTCCCCCTGGTTCGGTAGTTCTGAATTGTGAACGTATTTCGGCCAATAGGCGAGCATGAACACCAGTGGAATATGCTCCCGCCTGATGAGGTCGCGCACTGAATCGTTGAAGGCCGTGCAGCGTCGCGTATCGTTTTTGCCCGCAAGCGCAACGTCGGTCAGCGGAGGGCATGACGCATGGGCAGCGAACCTGCCGCCAAAGCCCGCAGCAGCGGCGGCGGCATCGATGCCCGGTGCCATCGCAGCAGCGTGCGAGTCGCCCCATACCAGAAAGTCGGGGCCAGCATCATTCGGATCGCCCAGGCCGCAGACCTTGCCGGCTTCGATATCGGCGTTTGACGGGCCTTCGTGATCCGACTCGGTAAAGCAGCCGTCCATGTAAAAGGGGCTTCGGTCATAGGTGGCCGCATAGATTGACCGAACGTCGGCCGGCAATCGGCCCGGTGCGCCACCACTCATGACCAGAAGCAGCCCTGCGCCGGCCGTAAGCCCAATCAGTGCGGCCGCCATTGCCGGCAGCCGCTTGCCGGTGAGCAGCCCCCAATTTCCACGAAACGGCCTTTCGATGAACCGCCAGGAGGCGACCGCAACAAGCATCGATGCCAGGATCACGGCGCACCGCAGCAGCGGTGTCAGCTCGTGACCCGCGAAATAGCGGGTGAAGACGATAATCGGCCAATGCCAGAGATAGAGCGAATAGGAAATCAGCCCGATAAAGACCAGCGGCCGCCGCGAAAGAAGCCGACCGACGATGCCGCTGCCTGCGCGCGCATGGATGATGAAGGCGGCGCCCAGGCAGGGCAGCAATGCGGCGTAACCCGGAAAGGGCGTTTTCTCCGTAAAGGTGAAAATCGCAATGCCGATCAGTACGAGGCCGATAGCCGCCAATGCCTGCCGACCCGTCTCGTTTTTCACCTCGGGGATGGCCTTGAGGCCGATGATGACGCCGATCAAAAGTTCCCAGATCCGGTATTGCGAAAGGTAGAAGCCCGCTGTCGAATCGCTGTTCAAAACACCGATACCGGCGGCGAACGATGCGGCGAAGGCGACAAGCGCGAAGGGAACCATTCGCCGCGGCGCGACCTTCTGGAACAGGATCATGACGAGGGGAAAGGCGATATAGAATTGCTCTTCGACCGCAAGCGACCACGTATGCAGCAGCGGCTTCATCTGCGCGCCAATATCGAAATAGCCCACCTCTTTTGCAAACTGAACGTTCGACATGAAGAGGGCGGCGGCTGTCATGCTCCTGGCAAAATATGAAAGCTCCAGAGGCATGAGGGCGAACCAGGCGACGATGGCGCAAGCCGCCATCATCGCAAAGAGGGCCGGGAAGATACGGCGGATGCGCTGTTGATAGAAATTCAGGAGGCTGAACTCGCCTTTCGCCATCTCGCCGGCGATCAGCGACGACATCAGATAGCCGGAGATGACGAAAAAGACATCGACGCCGACGAATCCGCCGCTGATGCCGGGAATTTCAGCATGGAAAAGTACGACCGGCAGGATGGCAAGGGCGCGTAGTCCGTCGATATCAGGTCGGTATGCCAGATGCGCTCCATTGTGTGGAGTGCTTGGAGCGGGATTTTTTCCCTTTGTAAACAACGTCGCAGACCTTCGCACTTGCGCATCCGATAAACAGCGGATGAAGCTATCCGTGAGGATTGAGGTATTTCAAGGCCCACAGGGCCAGCAGAACCGCGGCCCCGAGCCAGATCGCTATGCCGGTAAAAGGCATTACTCGATTGTTGAAAGGGTAGGAGGCAAGCACGCGACGGCGCCCGCTGCATCGCGAATGTCGAATTCGTGCTGCTGAGATCGCCACCAGGATTCCACTTTGGAAATCGGCAAAAATACCAATAATCACAATGATGTAGAGAAAACCAATGGCGGACAAGGTGGGATTCGAACCCACGGTACGCTTTCACGTACACACGCGTTCCAGGCGTGCGCCTTAAACCACTCGGCCACCTGTCCTTTTTGGGCGTTCGCGCCTTGGAGAGGAGCAAATCGTCGGAACGGCGCGATATATACCCAAGAATTTTTGCCGATCAACCCAAATCTAACAGTTTTTTGACTTCTTCCGATAAAACTGCGCGCATGCCGTCCATTGCGCCGTGCCCGCGCCAAGCCTATCTCTAGGTTTGGGTGGAGAATGGCGCGGCTCGCCGGACATCAAGGCTTACCCGTCGTCGGAGGAATCGATGCGTTTTTTGTTGCGTCTTGCCAGCTTGGTTGCGCTGGCAGTTGCGGTCATTGCCGGGACGATCGATTCGATTCAGTCCGTTGCCTCCTCTGAAGTGATCATGACCCCGATGGCGGATGCATGGCAGGATGTCAGCCCCTCGACGCTTGTCGCGCTCCAGTCGTCCGTCTCCTATTATGTCCACCCGCGTTTTTACGCCTTCATCTTTCAGTGGCTGATGCTGCAGCCGGCCTTTGCCGTGCTTCTGATATTGTCGCTGCTGCTGTGGATGATCGGCTACAAGAAGCCGCCGGTGGCAGGCCGCTTTACCGCGTAACAGAGGGTGCCGGAGGGTGTGGATGAGCGCAACCGGCAGCTACCAGAACGCGAAGATAATGACGCCGGTGCCGCGCCCGCATTGGTTAGAAAATCCGCATTTTAGCGGTCGATTTGCCCAGAATTCAGCCCCCGAGGACTGATTTTCGGCAATGATGGCAAATCTTTACCAACCGAAAAATTTCTCGTGAATTTTTCGTTGAGCCATGCAAGGATGCACGCAGCCAGGCCTCCGGGGGGAGGTCGGTGGTTCCGCAGACATGCCTGGAAAAGGCTTGCGGGAGGACCCCAAACAAATAGCAACAACAGGGCTGCACTCATGAAAAAATCCCTTCTCACCCTCCTTGCCGTGGCAGCGATGTCGACGACGGCGCTTGCCGCCGACATCAAGCCGGCTCTCGTTTACGGCACCGGCGGGAAGTTCGATAAGTCCTTCAACGAAGCTGCCTTTAACGGCGCTGAAAAGTTCAAGAAGGAAACCGGTATCGCCTACCGTGACTTCGAACCGACCGGCGACACCCAGGGCGAGCAGGCTATCCGCAACTTCGCAAGCCGCGGCTTCAATCCGGTCGTCGCCGTTTCCTTCGCCTGGACCTCGGCTGTCGAGAAGGTTGCTGCAGAATTCCCGGACACCAAGTTCATCATCGTCGACTCCGTCGTCGACAAGCCGAACGTCCGCTCCGTCCTCTACAAGGAAGAGGAAGGCTCCTATCTCGTCGGCGTTCTCGCCGGCATGGCGTCCAAGAGCGGCAAGGTCGGTTTCGTCGGCGGCATGGATATTCCGCTGATCCGCAAGTTCGAGTGCGGCTACGAGCAGGGTGCGCGCGCCGTCAAGGCTGACATCGAAGTCTTCCAGAACATGACCGGCACGACGGGTGCAGCCTGGAACGACCCCGTCCGCGGCGGCGAACTCACCAAGAACCAGATCGACCAGGGTGCTGACGTCGTTTACGCGGCAGCCGGTGCGACCGGTCTCGGCGTTCTGCAGACGGCAGCCGATAACAAGAAGCTGTCGATCGGCGTCGATTCGAACCAGAACCACCTGCATCCGGGTTCCGTTCTGACCTCGATGGTCAAGCGCGTCGATCTCGCCGTCTATAACGCCTACAATGATACCAAGAACGACAAGTTCACCGCTGGCGTCCAGTCGCTCGGCGTCAAGGAAGACGGCGTTGCCGCGGCGATCGACGACAACAACAAGTCGCTGATCACGCCGGAAATGCAGGCTGCCGTCGACAAGGCCAAGGCCGACATCATCGCAGGCACCATCAAGGTTCACGACTACACCACGGACAACGCCTGCCCGAAGTGAGTCGTAACTGAGATCGGGCGTATGGCGGACAAGGATTTTCGCCATACGCCCTTTTCTTATTTGGAGCCTGCTGTGACAGACCAGCCTGCTATCGAACTTGTCGGCATCGACAAGAAATTCGGCGCCGTTCACGCCAACAGGGACATCAACCTGACCGTTGCCAAGGGCTCGATCCACGGCATCATCGGGGAAAACGGCGCTGGCAAATCGACCCTGATGTCCATCATCTACGGTTTTTACCAGGCCGACGCCGGCGAGATCCGCGTCAACGGCCAGCCCATCACCATCAGGGACAGTCAGGCGGCCATCGCTGCCGGCATCGGCATGGTGCACCAGCACTTCATGCTGGTCGAAAATTTCACTGTGCTCGAGAATATCATGCTCGGCGCCGAAGGCGGAGCGTTGCTGGCAAAGGGCGTTGCATCGGCGCGCGCCGAACTCAAGCGGCTGGAAACGGAATACGGTCTGGAGGTCAATCCGGACGCGGTGATCGAGCAGCTTCCGGTCGGCCTTCAGCAGCGGGTAGAAATCCTGAAAGCCATGTATCGCGGCGCCGAGATCCTCATTCTCGACGAGCCGACGGGCGTGCTGACGCCGGCTGAGGCCGATCACCTGTTCCGTATCCTGGGCGTGCTGCGTGACCAGGGCAAAACCGTCGTCCTCATCACCCACAAGCTGCGCGAGATCATGGCGATCACCGATACGGTCTCCGTCATGCGCCGCGGCGAGATGGTCGCCACCCGCAAGACGAGCGAGACTACGGTCGAGGAACTGGCCGAACTCATGGTCGGCCGCCGCGTGCTGCTGCGCGTCCAGAAGGGTGAGGCAAAGCCCGCCGATGTCGTGCTCTCCATCCGCAACCTGACGGTCAAGGACAACAGAGGCGTGACGATGGTCGACAACGTCTCCTTCGATGTCCGCGCCGGCGAGATCGTCGGCATTGCCGGTGTTGCCGGCAATGGCCAGTCGGAACTGCTGGAAGCGATTGCCGGCATCCGCAAGCCGGCCTCCGGCGAAATCCTGCTCAACGGCCAGACGATCGACAAGGCCGATCCGGCGCGCCTGCGCGAGCTTGGCCTCGCTCATATCCCCGAAGACCGCCATCACATGGGCCTGGTCCTCAAGTTCGAGGAATACGAGAATTCGGTGCTCGGCTATCACCGCCGGCCGGCCTACAGCCGCGGCCCGCTGCTCGATCTCGACGCCATCCGCAAGGATGCGATGGAGAAGATCGAGAAATACGACATCCGCCCGCCGAACCCGCGCCTGAAGACGGCGAATTTCTCCGGCGGCAACCAGCAGAAGATCGTTGTTGCCCGCGAGATCGAACGCGATCCGAAAATGCTGATCATCGGCCAGCCGACCCGTGGCGTCGATATCGGCGCCATCGAATTCATCCATCGCCGGATCATCGAGATGCGCGATGCGGGCAAGGCCATCCTGCTCGTCTCCGTCGAACTCGATGAGATCCGTGCCCTTTCAGACCGTATCCTTGTCATGTTTGCCGGCCATGTGGTCGGCGAGAAGACGCCCGATGCCGGTGAACAGACCCTCGGCCTGATGATGGCCGGCATTGCCGCGTGAGGCCTCGATGAGCACTGCTTCCGTAACACTACCGAGATGGATCAATTACGGTCTGATCCCTCTTTTGAACCTGGTCATCGCCTTCCTGATCTCCGGCTTCGTCGTCTGGCTGATCGGCGAAAGCCCGCTTGCCGCCCTCTCGCTTCTCATCGAGGGCGCCTTCGGCAGCGGCGAGGGCATCGGCTTCACGCTCTATTATGCGACGAGTTTCATCTTCACCGGCCTTTCGGTCGCCGTTGCCATCCATGCGGGCCTCTTCAATATCGGCTCGGAAGGCCAGGCCTATATCGGCGGCCTCGGCTGCGCGCTGGTGGCGCTGGCGCTCGATAATTACGTGCCCTGGTATGTGACGATGCCGATCGCCGTCATCGGCGCCGGCCTCTTCGGCGCTGCCTGGGCCTTCATTCCGGCATTCCTGCAAGCCAAGCGCGGCAGCCATATCGTCATTACGACGATCATGTTCAACTATATCGCCGCAGCCCTCATGGTCTATCTGCTGGTGCATGTGCTGATCGTGCCGGGCAAGATGGCGCCGGAAACCCGCACCTTCCTTGAAGGCGGACAGCTTCCGAAGCTCGGTTGGATCATGACGATGTTCGGAGCCAAGCTCGGTGCTGCCCCGTTCAACGTCTCCTTCATCATCGCGCTGATCGCCGCCTGGTTTGTCTGGGTGCTGGTCTGGCGCACCAAGCTCGGCTTCGATATGCGCACGCTGGGCGTCAGCCCGACGGCTGCCGCCTATGCGGGCATTCCCTATGCGCGCACCGTCATCATCGCCATGCTGCTGTCGGGTGCGCTCGCCGGCATGATGGCGCTGAACCCGGTCATGGGCTCGTCTGCCCGCCTGCAGGTGGAATTCGTCGGTGGCGCAGGTTTTGTCGGCATCGCGGTATCGCTGATGGGAAGAAACCATCCGCTCGGCATCGTCTTCGCTGCAATCCTTTTCGGCATCCTTTACCAGGGCGGCGACTGGATCTCCTTCGAAATGCCCAACATCACCCGCGAGATGATCCTTGTCATCCAGGGTCTGGTGATCCTGTTTGCCGGTGCGCTTGAATATATGTTCCGCCCGGCGATGGTGCACATCTACCAGCAGTTCAAGCGAGCCTGAGGAACGGACGATGGATTATTATGAAATCTTCATCAGCGTTCTGAGCTCGACGATCCGGCTCTCCATCCCGCTGATCTTCACCGCACTTGCCGGCCTGTTTTCCGAACGCGCCGGCATTTTCGATATCGGCCTGGAAGGCAAGATGCTGGGTTCGGCCTTCGCCGCCGCCTGTGTTGCCTATCTCACCGGTTCGGCCTGGGCGGGCCTCGGCGCCGGCGTGGTCTGCTCGGTGGCGCTCAGCCTCGTGCACGGCTTTGCCTCGATCACCAATCGCGGCAATCAGATCATCTCCGGCGTCGCCATCAACTTCTTCATCGCCGGTATCACCATCGTGCTCGGCCAGGCCTGGTTCGGGCAGGGCGGTCGCACGCCACAGCTGGCAGCTGACGCCCGCTTCTCGCCGATCACCCTTCCGGGCGCCGATGCCATGCGCGACGTGCCGATCATCGGCCCGCTCTATGCCGGCGTGATCTCCGGTAACAACATCCTCACCTATCTTGCCTTCCTGGCCGTGCCCTTCTCCTGGTGGGTTCTCTATCGCACACGTTTCGGCCTTCGCCTTCGCGCCGTCGGTGAAAATCCGGGTGCGGTGGATACGGCGGGCATTTCGGTGAGCTGGCTGCGTTACCGCGCCGTCATGTGCGCGGGCATCCTCTGCGGCTTCGCCGGCACCTATCTTGCGATCGCCCAGTCAGCCGCCTTCATCAAGGACATGTCGGCGGGCAAGGGTTATATCGCGCTCGCCGCACTCGTCTTTGCCAAGTGGAGGCCCGTGCCCGTCATGTTCGCCTGCCTGCTCTTCGGTTTCCTTGATGCGCTGTCGAACTTCATGCAGGGCAAATCGGTACCGCTGATCGGCGAAGTGCCGGTACAGGTTTTCCAGGCGCTGCCCTATATCCTGACCTGCGTCCTGCTCGCAGGCTTTATCGGCGTCGCGATCCCGCCGAAGGCCGGTGGCGTGCCCTATACGAAGGAGCGTTGATATGTCTCACGATCTGTTCGAAGCCGCGCGCGGCGCCATGGCTTTCGCGCACGCGCCCTATTCCAAATTTCCGGTCGGCGCCGCGATCCGCGCCGAGGACGGCAAGGTCTATACCGGCGCCAATATCGAGAACCTCTCCTTTCCTCAAGGGTGGTGCGCCGAGCCGACGGCGATCGGCGCGATGATCATGGGTGGTGCGAAGAAGATCGTCGAAATGGCCGTCATCGCCGAAAAACTGCCGCTCTGCCCGCCCTGCGGCGGCTGCCGGCAGAAGATTTCGGAATTCGCCTCCAAGGACACAAGGATCTATCTCTGTGACGAAGCCGGGGTGAAGAAGACCATGACCATGGAAGAGCTTCTTCCCTTCAGCTTCGAGACGGAACTCGGATGATCGCGACCATCGATCTGCTCGCGGCTCTGCTCGGCGGGCTCAAGCCGCGCTACGGCATCATACTCGGCTCCGGCCTCGGCTCGTTGGTCGATCAGGTCACGGATGCCGTATGCATCCCCTACAAGGACCTGCCGGGCTTTCCGGTCAGTGCGGTCTCCGGTCATGCCGGAAACGTCGTTGCCGGCCATCTCGGTTCGGAGCCGGTCATCATGCTCTCGGGCCGCGTCCACTATTATGAAAAGGGCGATGCCAACGCCATGCGCCTGCCGATCGAGGTGTTACACGCCCTCGGCGTCGAGAACTTGATCCTCACCAATTCGGCCGGCTCCCTGAAAGACGACATTGCGCCCGGCTCGGTGATGCAGATCGCCGATCACATCAACTATTCCGGCATGAACCCGCTGATCGGTGAAGAGAGCGACCGCCGCTTTGTCGGCATGACCAGTGCCTATGATGCGGAGCTTTCGGCTGCGATGCGAGATGCCGCCAAGACGCTTGGTATCCCGCTCGCAAGCGGCGTCTACATGTGGTTCTCGGGCCCGAGTTTCGAGACCCCGGCCGAAATCCGCATGGCGCGCATTCTCGGCGCCGATGCGGTCGGCATGTCGACTGTGCCCGAGGTCATCATTGCAAGAATGCTGGGCTTGAGGGTTGCCGCCGCCTCGGTAATCACCAACTATGGGGCTGGCATGACCGGAAACGAGCTCAGCCACGAGGAAACCAAGGATATGGCGCCGGTTGGCGGTGCCCGTCTCGCCGCTATACTGAAAGAAATGATTGCCGGTAAATGATTGCCGGTGGAGGAAGCGAAAATGAATAGCCATTCCAGCCGGGAAACGGCCGCTGTCGCCCTTTCCCTTCTCGATCTCACCAATCTGGCGGATGATTGCACCCAGGAGCAGATCGATGCGCTTTGCGCCCGCGCGCAGACGCCTTATGGCAATAGCGCTGCAATCTGCATCTGGCCGCGTTTCGTCGCCCATGCCCGCATCGTGCTCGGCAAGGGCCATCCGGTCCGCATCGCGACCGTCGTCAACTTCCCCTCCGGCGACATGGAAATCGCCGATGTTGCGGCCGAAACGCGCGAGGCGATCGCCGACGGCGCCGATGAGATCGATCTTGTCATTCCCTATCGCAAGCTGATGGCGGCCAACGAGAAGGCGGTGACGGATATGGTCGCGGCCGTGCGCGCCGAATGTGTTGCGCCTGTTCTGCTGAAGGTCATCATCGAGGCCGGCGAGTTGAAGGATGCTGCCATTATCCGCCGCGCGTCCGAACTGGCGATTGAGGCCGGTGCCGATTTCATCAAGACCTCCACCGGCAAGGTCGCCGTCAATGCGACGCTGGAGGCGGCCGACATCATGATCCGCTCTATCAGAGAAAGTGGTCGCAAGGTGGGCTTCAAGCCGGCCGGCGGCATTTCCACCGTTGCGGATGCAACCCTCTATCTGAGCCTTGCCGAAACCATCATGGCGCCGGATTGGGCCATGCCTTCAACCTTCCGTTTCGGAGCATCCGGCCTGCTCGACAATATCCTTTCAGTTCTCAGCGGCACGGAGCCAAAGCCGGCGGCTGCCTCGAGCTATTGAGATGATCCCGCAGGAGATCATCCGCCAGAAGCGTAATGGCGCGGAACTTCCATCCGGCGATATCGACGCCTTTATCGCGGCGCTGGCTGCCGGCAATCTGTCGGAGGGCCAGATCGGCGCATTCGCCATGGCTGTCTGGTTCAAGGGCATGTCGCGCACCGAAACCGTCGCACTGACGCTCGCCATGGCGCGCTCGGGTGACATGCTCTCCTGGGAAGGCATCGACCGGCCAGTTGCCGATAAACATTCGACCGGAGGGGTGGGCGACAACGTTTCGCTGATGCTTGCTCCGATTGCCGCTGCCTGTGGTCTGGCGGTGCCGATGATATCAGGCCGCGGTCTCGGCCACACCGGCGGTACGCTCGACAAGCTCGAATCCATTCCAGGCTATGTAATCAACCCCGACGCTTCTCTCTTCCGCAAGGTGGTGAAGGATGTCGGCTGCGCCATCATCGGCCCGACGGGTGCCTTGGCGCCAGCCGATGGCCGGCTCTATGCCGTGCGCGATGTGACGGCAACCGTCGATTCCATCCCGCTGATAACGGCTTCGATCCTGTCCAAGAAGCTTGCTGCCGGCCTTCAGACATTGGTGCTCGACGTCAAGACCGGCAACGGCGCCTTCATGGCCGATCCGGAGCAGGCAATCGTGTTGGCGCATTCGCTGGTCGAGGTCGCAAATGGCGCGGGCGTGAAGACATCGGCATTGATAACGGACATGAACCAGCCGCTTGCCGACAGCGCCGGCAATGCGGTGGAAGTTCGCAACTGTCTCGATTTCCTCGCAGGCCGAAAGGCCGGCACCCGCCTCGAAACCGTGGTGCTTGCCTTTGCCGCCGAAATGCTCGTGCAGTCCGGCGTTGCCGGCTCGCTGTTCGAGGCGGAGGGCAGGGCACAGGAAGCGCTTTCCTCCGGCAGGGCTGCGGAGATTTTCGCCCGCATGGTGCATATGCTGGGCGGCCCGGCCGATCTTCTGGAACGGCCGGATACCTATTTGCGCCGGGCACCGGTCGAGCGCCCCGTTCCGGCGTCCCGTTCTGGCTGGCTCGCGGCCTGCGATGCGCGTGAATTGGGCGTCAGCGTCATCGATCTTGGTGGCGGCCGCCGCCATCCGGCTGACAGGATCGACCACAGCGTCGGCTTCACCGGCCTGCAGCCGCTCGGAACGCGTGTGAATGAAGGCGATCCGATCGCCCTCGTTCACGCTGCCAACGAGGCTTCGGCCGAAAGGGCCGTCGTCGCACTTGCAGCAAACTGTCGCATTGCCGACGAAAAACCGGCGCTGCCGCCCGTCATCGCCGGCCGTATCTGATGGGATTTATTGCTTGAGGCTGAGGGAGCCGTCGGCAACAGAGTAGGAAGCAAGCTTCTGCAGGAAGCTCATACCAACAAGCGTGCCGCTCAGCGCCTCGTCCTTCAGCACGAAAGCTTCGACGCTGCGAACGCGGATGCCGCCGATTTCCATGCGATCGAGCATCACATGCGCCGCCTTGGTCTGGCCGTTCGCCGTATTGACCGCATAACGGAAATCGAGCTGGTTGCCGCTATAGCCCAGCCTGCGGGCGAGGCTTTCGTTCAGCGCGACATAGGTGGCGCCGGTATCGATCAGCCCCTGCACCGGCTTGCCGTTGATCCTGAAATTGCCGGTATAATGGCCCTGCGCATCGGCCTGCAGGCGGGTCATACCGCCATCGCCGATCGTGGCCGGCGCGTCAGGTGCGCTATCTTCGGTCGAGACGAAATTTGCGGAAATTGTATTGCCGGGCTGCTGCGTCGTGCGGGTGAGCAAAGAAGGCACTTGTGTCGCCAGCGCAGCCGCGATGCTGGCAAATATGACCGTACGCATGAGCATGAAACAGAAATCCTTCCTGTATAAACCCCGCCTCATGCGGGACCTCACGCTTCAAGCAGCTAAGCCATAAGTGCTGAAAAGTTGCTAACGGGAACATAAAAAAGGCCCGGAACGAACCGCCCGGGCCTTGCAAGTCTTTCGAATTGGTAAAGGAAATCGAAATTATTTGGTGCCGTACATGCGGTCGCCGGCATCGCCGAGACCGGGCACGATATAGCCCTTCTCGTTCAGATGACTGTCGATCGCCGCCGTGAAAACAGGAACGTCCGGATGGGCGGCGCGGAAGTTCTTGATCCCCTCGGGAGCGGCCAACAGGCAGAGGAAGCGGATATTGTGCGCGCCGCGCTCCTTGAGCTTGTCGATGGCGGCAATCGAGGAATTGCCGGTCGCAAGCATCGGGTCGACGACGATGATCAGGCGCTCGGCGACATCCTCAGGCGCCTTGAAGTAATATTCGACCGGCTGCAGCGTTTCGTGATCACGATAGACGCCGATATGGGAAACGCGGGCGGAAGGCACGAGATCGAGCATGCCTTCCAGCAGTCCGTTGCCGGCGCGCAGGATGGAGGCAAAAACCAGTTTCTTGCCTTCGAGGATCGGCGACTGCATCTCCTGGATCGGCGTTTCGATCGTCTCCATCGTCAGTTCCAGATCGCGCGTCACCTCATAGCAGAGCAGTGTCGAGATTTCGCGCAACAGCCGGCGGAAGCTGCCTGTCGAGGTTTCCTTGCGCCGCATGATGGTGAGTTTGTGCTGCACGAGCGGGTGATCGATGACTGTGACGCCGTCCATAGGAGAAACCTTCCAATTCTTTGTTCTTATCGGGTGTTTTTTCCATGGAAATTGCCTCCACTGCAAGAGCAGAGGTGAATTTGCCTGGAGCATTAACAATCCCGTCCACCTCTAGAGGCGGGCGAGCAACGCTTTGCGAGTCTCTTCATCGACGAAAGCCGCCTCGACGGCCGTTCGCGTCATCGCATTGATTTCAGCATCGCTGAAGCCGAAAGCCTCCGAGGCAAGCTCGTATTCCCGCTTGAGCGACGTGTGGAAGAAGGGTGGATCATCGGAGCTGATCGTCACCTTCACACCCGTATCCCTCAGCCTGCGCAGTGGATGCGCGGCGAAATCCGGAAAAACCTTGAGCGCGATATTCGAGCCGGGGCAGACTTCCAGCACCGTGCCTTGGTCAGCAAGCCGCTTGACGAGATCGGCATCCTCGATTGCCCGCACACCGTGGCCGATACGCGAGGGGCGCACCTCGTCCAGTGCATCCGAAACGCTGAAGGCACCGCAGACTTCGCCGGCATGGATGGTCAGGCCGAGCCCTGCATCGCGGGCGATGTCGAAGGCGCGCGCATAGTCGGCGACGCGGCCCATCCGTTCCTCGCCGGCAAGATTGAAACCGGTAACCAGCGGATTATTGGTCTTCGCCGCATATTCGGCAGCGCCGATCACGCTCTCAGGGCCGAAATGCCGTTCACCTGTTACAATCAGCCGCGCCTCGATGCCGCTTTTTGCCTTCGCCTGGCGGATGCCTTCGCACACGCCCGCAATGTAGGCATCCGCGCCGAGACCGATACGCTTGCCGTGATCGGGCGAAACGATGAGTTCGCTGTAGATCGTACCGATGCCGGCAAGCTCTTCGAGATAGGTTTCCGTCAGCAGCGCATAGTCATCCTCGGTCTTGTAGACCTCGGAAACCTTGTCATAGCATTCCAGAAAGCTCGCGAAATCGTGCCAGACATAGGCGCCGTCCTGCAGATAGGCGCTGATGTCGATACCGTATTTACGCGCCTGAGCCTCGGTCAGGGCAGGGGGGGCGGCACCCTCCAGATGGCAGTGCAACTCGACCTTCTTCAAATGCGATGTCACAGAAAACTCCTTCCATACGGCCCCGAGGGAATGCCGAGATGCCGCGCAATGCTCTCGCCGATATCGGCGTAGGTCCGACGCACGCCGACAGAGCGCGATCTGATGCCGGGACCGTAGGCGATAACAGGCACGCGCTCGCGCGTATGGTCGGTGCCGCGCCAGGTCGGGTCGCAGCCGTGATCGGCGGTCAAAACCACGAGGTCGCCGGCCCGCAGCTTCTTGTGAACTTCCGTCAGGCGTGCGTCGAAGGCTTCGAGAGCGGCTGCATAACCCGGCACATCGCGGCGATGACCGTACGCCATGTCGAAATCGACGAAATTGGTGAAGACGAGATCACCGTCCTCCGCCTCGTCGATCGCAGTCAGTGTCGCATCCATGAGGGCATCGTTGCCATTGGCCTTGATCACCCGAGAAACACCGTGATGGGCGAAGATATCGCCGATCTTGCCGACCGCATGCACATTGCGGCCGTGCTGAACGAGCCGGTCGAGCAGCGTCGGTTCCGGCGGCGGCACCGAGAAGTCGCGACGGTTGCCCGTTCTCTGGAAGGTCGCAACGCTCTGGCCGATGAAGGGGCGCGCGATGACGCGGCCGATATTATAGGGATCGAGAAGACCGCGGGCGATCTGGCAGAAGTTGAGCAGGCGGTCGAGGCCGAAATAGACCTCATGAGCCGCCACCTGGAAGACGGAATCCGCTGACGTGTAGCAGATCGGCTTGCCGCTGCGCATATGCTCCTCGCCATGGCGGGCGATGATATCGGTTCCCGACGCATGGCAGTTGCCAAGAATGCCGGGCACATCAGCTGCACGGCAGAGCGCTTCGATCAGTTCCTGCGGAAAGGCATCGCCCTCGCTCGGAAAATAGCCCCAGTCGAAGGTAACAGGCGTTCCGGCGATTTCCCAATGTCCTGATGGTGTGTCCTTGCCGCGCGAGGTTTCGTTGGCGGCGCCATAGACACCGTAGATCGTGTCCGGCAGTGGCATGCCGGCAGGAAACTGCCCGGTGGCGGCCCGCGCAATATGCAACAATCCGAGTGCCGACATGTTAGGGAGCGCAAGAGGGCCGGAACGCAAGCCTGCTCGGTCGGCAGCACCGGCAGCACAGAATTCGGCGATATGGCCAAGCGTGTCGGCGCCTTCATCGCCATAGGCTGCGGCATCCGGCGCTCCACCGACACCGAAGGAATCCAGAACGAAGAGAAAGGCACGCGCCATTTTTCACCCGTATTATCTGCTGTCGTCAGCGTAGAGCTGGAACGATCTGACTGGCGCCCAGCCATATAATGACGGGAACCGCTTGGCAAATTTGAGGTGTGGAAGCGCCAGAGCATGTCGCGCAAAAGTGTGCAGCGGTTTTGCGATCATGACATTCATCGAAGGCGTGGCAGGCGGATCCCAGGGATCGTGATACGCTAGCAGTCCCCGCAGGGGATATTTTCGTTCTGTCGCTGGCGATAGAAATAGCTGCGGCTGATCGTGATCGTGCGCATCTTCGCAGGCATGAAGTTGGGCGCAAAGACGAATAGTGTATAGGGTATGCTGAGTTCGCTCCGGATAAGGAAGCTGTTGGCCTTCTTCATTTCCGTCGGCACGTCGGAAACCGTGCTGTTTTTGGCATAAGGCGCTGCCCCCTTTGACGCCCAGGACCACATGACAGTAGGTTTGGAGCTGCCGTCGATCTGGATTGCAGTGACCTTCACCAGCATATCCGAGCTGTTGTAGGGCGAGTAGATCGGCGGCGCGGCTTTAGCGATATCTGTAAGAGAACTCTTTGTGACGCTCTGCTGTTGGGTGACGATATCGGCGATCGAGCCGGCAGCGCGTGTCGTGCGCTTGCTGACGCTGAGCCCGACCGTGATCTCGAATGCGCCGAGATAGAGCATGACCAGAACCGGGAAGATGATGGCAAACTCGATGGCGCCGACGCCCTTCCGGTCGCATGCAAAACGCCGCGCCGTCGAACCCAGCCATATGAGAAGTCCGCGGCGGGCCACTATGGATACTGCTCGTTCTGGAAGGCGGCCGTCGAGACGATCAAATATTCGCTCGGCATGGAACTGCCAACCGGACGAAGCCCCGTAATGTAGGGACGCACGAGATCGACGATGATGGACCAGCGATAATAGGCACGCAGCATGTTGATTGAACCGGGGCCGCCGGGCGTGAATTTAAAGGCTGAAATTTTCAGATCGGAATATTTATCCGCAGACATTCTGGGGATCGCCACCGGCATGGCAGCAAAGGTGGGAAAGCTCTGCACATCCAGATAAAGCTTGCCGGGTGTTGCCGCTTCGGTTTGCGAACAACGGATGATGATCGAGATTTCGTCGCAGAAGGCCTGCCGGAACTGGGTCTGCGTCTTATAGCCCGCACGCGTGGGATCGACGAAGGTGATCTGCCCTGTCCGCATCTGGCGGCTCATCGTATCGACGGCGTTCGAGACGAGTTCTTCCGCAGCAAAGGCGATGAAGGTTTCCAGGATGGCGAATACGACGACGAAATAGGGAATGGCGAGCAGCGCGAATTCGATCGCTGCGGAGCCGTCGCGCGAGCGGGCCAGGGCGCGAAGTCTGGATAAACGGAGGGACGCACGCACCTTGCCCGTCTCCTGCTCACTGATCGCCATAGTCTGGCCTCGAAAATGTTCTTCGAGCGTCACACTAGGGCGCGTTCGTTGATTTTCCGTTTCAGGTCGGAGCAGCTATTTTAACGAATGCGCGTGAATTCCGATGATATTGCCTAGTTTGCAGAAGTGGCTTCACCTTGCTGAGAATGCTGCTCGCAATTGGGCGTGCAGGAAAGAACCGAGCGCTCCGTCTGGCGATAGACGCGCACCGTATTGCCTTCATCGATGGAAACGAGAATGCGTTCGTCCAGAATGGCGTTGCCGTCACCATCGAGCAGCACGATGTTGGTCGTGCCAAAGGCGCGGCCCGTCAATACGATTGTCCTCGCGTCGGCGACCGTCGCATCGGCAACCTTGGCATTGCCGACGATGACCTTGCTGACCGGCCGGTCGAGTTTCAGGACGCGCGCGTGATCCATATAGACGCGCAGCATGTCTTCCTGGGCGGAGGCTGTGGATGCCGTAAGAGCCGCAATCACCCAGGCAAAGAAAACGGTCTTGCCGTTCGATGGCATTTTGGCCTCTTTCACGATCGCTATGCAAATTGCAGATAGAATGGAAAAAAATGGTGAACGAAGCTTTAAGCTCTCCGTGCCATGTTCATGAGTGAAACGCATTGGATCGTTTCGGCACGAGCCGATGTGGCGAGAGATCGACTGGCTGCGGAAATTCGTGCCATTTCTGGATGCCTGTAAGCTATTGTTCCACGTTTCCTCCGGAGTTTCACTAGAAACGTAAGCAATGCGATAAGGAATTACTTACTCTGACCGGTCCGGTTGTCTCGTTTACACCTTGTTAACGCATTTCATTAAGTCGATGGAAACGGCCATTCGCTAGGTTGCAGCCATCCGATCAACGGAAACAGTTGGCGGACGTGCTGAACATCAACTGGAGTTAGAGGTAACCATGACCAAGCTTTTTAGCCGTTTTCTGAAGGATGAATCCGGCGCGACCGCAATCGAATACGGCCTGATCGCCGCCCTCATTTCCGTAGCGCTGATCGCTGGCGCGACGACGCTGGGTACCAGCATCGGTGACACGTTCAACAATCTTACCGATCAGATGGATAAGGCCAAGGACGCTGCTGAAGTGAAGCCGTAATCCAATAGATTTATAAAGTGTTGGCCGGAGATGATCCGGCCACTCAATGATCGGGCTCGCAGCTTAACAGCCGTGAGCCTTTTTCGCATTATGTTCGGATCGGGCATATAAACATGATCGCAGCTGCAGTCTTTGTGATACTGCCACTCTGCCTCGCCATCGCGGCATTCTCGGATCTGTTCACCATGACGATCCCGAACCGTGTTTCGCTGATCCTTGTTGCCTCTTTCGCCGTCATTGCGCCGCTCTCTGGCCTGGGCTGGGATGTCATCGGCATGCACTTCGCAGGTGCTGCCATCGTCTTCTCCGTCTGCTTTGCTCTTTTCGCAGTTAACGTGATGGGCGGCGGAGATGCCAAGCTGTTGAGTGCGACAGCACTCTGGTTCGGCTTTAGCCAATCTCTTCTTTTTCTGGTGGCCGATGTCGGGTTGATCGGCGGTCTTCTGACACTGCTTATTCTGCTGGTAAGATCGCAATCGAACACCATTCTCGCCATCGGCCTGCCGTTGCCGAGTTCGCTCCTGCTCGCCAAGAAGATACCCTACGGCATTGCTATCGCGATCGGCGGCTTCATGGCGTTCCCATCCTCGCCGCTGTTCATCGCAGCACTGGAAAGCTTGAAATAACGGCATTTTAATTGGCCGTTAACTTAAAATGTAAGTCTTCCATTAACCATAATTACACCAATTCCTGAGCATTCTGCGGGGCGAACGCGTTGTGCCCCAAGGAATGATCAATGAAACCGGCCCGCCTTATTATTCTAGCTGTCGCCGTGGTGGCAGCCGGCCTTGCCGGTCTTCTTGCGATGAACATGGCCGGCAATCGTGGCGTCGTGACAAAGGTCCAGTCCGTCATCGAGAAGGAACCGAGCGTCAACATCCTGGTTTCCAGCGCCAATCTTCCTGTCGGCGCGAGACTGGATGAGAAGGCCGTCCACTGGATGGCCTGGCCTCAGAATGGCGTTGTCCAGGGCTTCATTACCGAGACCGATCGGCCTGATGCCATCAAGGATCTGCAGGGGGCTGTCGTGCGCCTCCCGGTCTTCGAAGGAGAGCCGATCCGTCCGGAAAAGGTCGCCGATTCCAATAGCCGCATCCTGTCCTCCCTGCTGCCTGCCGGCAAGCGCGCTGTGGCGACCGAAATCTCCGTTTCGACCGGCGCTGGTGGCTTCATCCTCCCCAACGACCGTGTCGATGTCATCATGGTGCGCAAGGGGCAGGGCAGCGACAAATACATAACCGAAACCGTCCTGAGCAACGTTCGCGTCCTCGCCATCGACCAGCAGATCGAAGAAAAGGAAGACGGCACCAAGGCAGCGGTCGGCACCACCGCAACGCTGGAGTTGACCCCCGATCAGACCAAGGTTCTGGCCGTCGCCCAGCAGATGGCCGATCGCCTTTCGCTTGCCCTGCGGTCGGTCGCCGATGCGCAGGAGCAGGACACCAGCGCGGCAGACTATCTGCTCAGCGGCGACAACGGCAGCGCACTCATCCAGGTCATCAAGTCCGGCTCCATCGTCACGGATGCCACCGGCTCAGTAAAGCCGGAGTAAAGGAAATGCAGATGGGCAACTCGACACAGCGCACCAGGCTTTTCCTCACCGGCTGCCTTTCCCTGGCAATGGCTGCCGCCGGCATCACGCCGCTCTCCTTTATCGCATCCTCGGGCATCGAACAGGCCAATGCCGCGTCGGAAAGCCTCATCCGCATATCGCAGGGCGGCCCCGGCGCACATCGCCGTGTGAAGCTCGGTCTCAACAAGGCCGTTGTCGTCGATCTGCCTGAAGACGCGCACGATATTCTCGTTTCGGATCCGGTCATGGCCGATGCCGTGACCCGCACCTCGCGGCGCATCTACCTGTTCGGCAAGAAGGTCGGGCAGACCAATATTTTTGTGTTCGGCGCCAGCGGCGAAGAGGTCATCAGCCTCGATGTCGAGATCGAACGCGACGTCTCGGGTCTCGAGACCAATCTGCGCCGCTTTATCCCGGACTCCGCCATCAAGGTCGAGATCGTTTCCGACAATATCGTACTGACCGGTACCGTTCGCACACCTCAGGACGCCACGCAGGCGGCAGCGCTCGCCAAGGCCTTCCTGAAAGGCGGCGAGGCCACGACGCGCTCGCAAAGTATTTCCGGCAGCGGTGGAGACAATTCGGTTGCGCTGTTTAACGAAAGCCGTCAGGAATCCCAGGTCGTCAACCTCCTGAAGATCGATGGCGAAGACCAGGTTACCCTCAAGGTGACGATCGCCGAAGTCCGGCGTGAAGTCCTGAAACAGCTTGGTTTCGACAATCTCGTCACCAATTCCTCGGGTATGACCGTCGCCCAGCTCGGCACCCCATCGGCAGATGGCGCCACATCCGTCTTCGGTGGTGGCCTCGCGGCACTGTTCAAGAGCTCGATCGGCAAATACGATATTTCGACCTATCTGAATGCACTGGAACAGGGCAAGGTCGTCCGCACGCTTGCCGAGCCGACGCTGACGGCGATTTCCGGCCAGGCCGCAACCTTCAATTCCGGCGGCCAGGTTCTCTACTCGACGACGGACAACAACGGCAATGTGACCGTCGTGCCCTATAATTACGGTATCAATCTGGCCTTCAAGCCGGTCGTGCTTTCGTCCGGCCGCATCGCCCTGCAGATCAAGACCAATGTCTCCGAGCCGGCGCCGTCCGCATCGGGTGCCGCGCCGACCTATCAGCGCCGATCTGCCGAAACCTCGGTCGAGCTCCCCTCGGGCGGTTCGATCGCTCTTGCGGGTCTCATCCGCGACAATGTCTCCCAGACGATGGGCGGCACACCGGGCGTCTCGAAGATCCCGCTTCTCGGTACGCTCTTCCGCCAGAAGGGGTTTGAGCGCCAGGAGACGGAGCTGGTCATTATTGCGACGCCCTATCTGGTGCGTCCGGTGGCGCGCAATCAGCTCAATCGGCCTGATGACAATTTCAGCCCGACGAATGACGCCTCCGCCTTCTTCATGAACCGCGTCAACAAGGTTTACGGCAGCTCTCAGGCGCCGGTTGCCGATGCGCAGTTCCACGGTTCCATCGGATTTATCTACAAATGAGCGAGGCGCGGTCTGAACCGATGAAAACGAACAGAGATCAGGCGATGGCCCATTGGAGCGCGAAACATTCCCGCACGACAAAGCCTCTGCTCGTGGCTGCATCACTCGCCGTTGCAATTCTTTCTGGCTGCGCCGGTCCACGTGATCAGCTGACGACCGGCGGTATCCCTGATGATTACCGGGAGCGCCATCCCATCGTTGTGACGGAAGCCGAACAGACGGTTGATATTCCCGTTGCCTCCAGCGATCGCCGCCTGACGATCGCACAGCGCGAGCTGATCCGCGGCTTTGCGCAAAATTACGTGTCGCGCGCCTCTGGCCCGGTCTACATCCTGTCTCCTCAGGGTTCGGCAAATGCGGGAGCAGCGCACGCCTTGCGCGGTCAGGTTCGTGCCGAACTTGCTTCGCGCGGCATTGCCAGCAGCAGGATCATCAATACGTCCTATGCGGCAACCGGCGTTCTCGACGCGGCGCCGATACGCTTGAGCTTCACCGGTACGACGGCGGTAACGACCCAGTGCGGTCAGTGGCCGAAGGATATTTCCGCAGATTTCAGCAACCAGAATTACTACAATTTCGGCTGCGCTTCGCAGAACAACCTCGCCGCACAGGTCGCCAATCCGGAAGATTTCGTCGCGCCGCGCGGCATGACCCCGATCGATGCGGAGCGGCGTAACGAGGCGATCACGGAATACCGGACGACGACGTCCACCATCGAGGATGTCGATTCCGGCCAGACCGGTTTCTGATCAGGCGGGATAGAACGATGAGCACCGTCGACTACGAGATCAAGAATACCAGCGAGCTCCGCCATGCCGAAGAAGCGATGCGCATGGGCGAACTGGAAAACATGCGGCCGCTGCCGCGCATCTCCGTTCATGCCTTCTGCGAAAGCGAAGGACTGCAGCGGGTGATGGAGCGTTGCGCCAATGACCGGCGCATGTCGAAAGTCAGTCTGCGCATCACCAGCGGCGGCACGGCTGCTGCCGCAAACATGTTCTCAGGCGCACCGACGCCGAACCTGATTATCATCGAGACCAGGGCGAACTCCGCCGGCCTGCTCGCCGAACTGGCTCCGCTCGCTGCCGTCTGCGATCCCTCGACCAAGGTCATCATCGTCGGCTATTACAACGATATCGGCCTCTACCGCGATCTGATCCGCAACGGCATTTCCGAATATATGGTTCAACCTGTCGCCATGCCCGATATCATGGGCGCGATGGCGACGATCTTCGTCGATCCGGAAGCCGAGCCGCTTGGCCGCAGCATTGCCTTTATCGGCGCCAAGGGTGGTGTCGGCGCATCGACCGTCGCTCATAATTGCGCCTTCGGCATCTCGAACCTGTTCTCGACCGAAACGATCCTGGCCGATCTCGACCTGCCCTACGGCACGGCGAACATCGATTTCGATCAGGATCCGGCCCAGGGCATTGCCGAGGCCGTCTTTGCGCCGGAGCGGCTGGATGAGGTTTTCCTCGACCGCCTGCTGACGAAGTGCTCGGAACATCTTTCCCTGCTGGCCGCCCCCTCGCTTCTTGACCGCGCCTATGATTTCGAGGGCCAGGCCTTCCAGCCTGTCATGGATGTGCTGCAGCGCAGCGCGCCTGTCACGGTGCTCGACGTTCCGCATGCCTGGTCGGACTGGACCCGTACGGTCCTGTCAAGCGCTGACGAAGTGGTTATCTGCGCCGTTCCCGATCTCGCCAACCTGCGCAACACCAAGAACATGCTTGATGCGCTGCGCAAGATACGCCCGAACGACAAGCTGCCGCATCTCATTCTCAATCAGGTCGGTATGCCGAAGCGGCCGGAAATCTCGATTTCCGATTTCTGCGAACCGCTGGAAGTCGAGCCGATTGCCATCATTCCCTTCGATATCGGCCTCTTTGGCAACGCCGCCAACAGTGGCCGGATGATTTCGGAGGTCGATCCGAAATCTCCGACGGCGGAGACCTTTTCGCAGATCTCGCACATCGTCACCGGTCGCGTGGCAATCAAGAAATCCAGGAAGGGCGGCCTTCTCGGCCTTCTGAAGCGCAAGTAAACGAGTAGAATTGGATCGGCTCAATGTTCGGAAAACGCGGAAATGATGGTTTCGGAAAGGCCGGTGCCGGCGGTATCGCCGCTCCGCCGCCACCGATGCCGGCTGCCGCCCCATCCGGTCCCGCGGTGCTTGTCGAGCCGTCGCGCGAACCTGTCCGCCAGCAGGTGACGCCGCCGCCGATGCAGACGCCGCAGCGCAAGCGCCCGGCCCGCACGGACGAATATTACGATACCAAGGCGCAGGTTTTTTCCGCGCTGATCGATACGATCGACCTCTCGCAGCTCTCGAAGCTGGATGGCGAAAGCGCGCGCGAGGAAATCCGCGATATCGTCAACGATATCATCACCATCAAGAATTTCGCCATGTCGATCTCCGAGCAGGAGGAACTGCTCGAGGATATCTGCAACGATGTGCTGGGCTACGGTCCGCTGGAGCCGTTGCTGGCGCGCGACGACATTGCCGATATCATGGTCAACGGCGCGGGCCAGACCTTCATCGAAGTCGGCGGCAAGACGATCGAATCCGAAATCCGCTTCCGCGACAATTCGCAGCTTCTGTCGATCTGCCAGCGCATCGTCAGCCAGGTCGGCCGCCGCGTCGATGAGTCGAGCCCGATCTGCGACGCGCGCCTGCCCGACGGCTCGCGCGTCAACGTCATCGCGCCGCCGCTTTCGCTCGATGGCCCGGCGCTCACCATCCGCAAATTCAAGAAAGACAAGTTGACGCTCGATCAGCTGGTGCGCTTCGGGGCCATTACGCCTGAAGGCGCGACGGTACTGCAGATCATCGGCCGCGTCCGCTGCAACGTCATCATCTCCGGTGGTACGGGTTCGGGCAAGACCACGCTCTTGAACTGCCTGACGAACTACATCGACCGCGACGAGCGCGTCATCACCTGCGAGGATACGGCCGAACTGCAGCTCCAGCAGCCGCATGTCGTGCGTCTCGAAACCCGCCCGCCGAATATCGAAGGCGAGGGCGAGATCACCATGCGTGATCTGGTCAAGAACTGCCTGCGCATGCGTCCCGAACGCATCATCGTCGGCGAAGTGCGCGGACCTGAGGTTTTCGACCTCCTGCAGGCCATGAACACCGGTCACGACGGTTCCATGGGCACCATCCACGCCAACAACCCGCGTGAATGCTTGAGCCGTATGGAATCGATGATCGCCATGGGCGGCTTCACCTTGCCGGCAAAGACCGTGCGCGAGATCATCTCCTCCTCGATCGACGTCATCATCCAGGCCCAGCGCCTGCGCGACGGTTCGCGCCGCATCACCCAGATCACCGAAGTGGTCGGCATGGAAGGTGACGTCATCATCACCCAGGACCTGATGCGCTACGAAATCGACGGCGAGGACGCGAGCGGTCGTCTGATCGGCCGCCATATGTCTACCGGTATCGGCAAGCCGCATTTCTGGGACCGCGCCCGCTATTACAACGAAGACAAACGCCTCGCCGCTGCGCTCGACGAGCTGGAAGCGAAATCGAAGGACTGAGATGTTCGGCATCGATCCGACAGTACTGGCAATCGTCGTTCTCGCAGCCGTTGCGGCGGCCGGGGTGAGTTATGCCGTATTGTTCTCGCGTATCGAG
This sequence comes from Hyphomicrobiales bacterium, assembly GCA_900468805.1. GTDB lineage: Bacteria > Pseudomonadota > Alphaproteobacteria > Rhizobiales > Rhizobiaceae > Rhizobium. The sequence continues at coordinate 188,357 of UEIF01000021.1, forward strand.
AGCGACAAGAAGTCGGCAAGCCGCATCAACCGTGTCAAATCGGCCGAAGTCGATCGTACAAAGGTCAAGGCTGCGCGCGACCGCGTTCAGGAACTGTCGAAGCGTCGCAAATCGGTGCAGGACAATCTCAAGGATCTGGAAAAGCGGCAGCTTGAGAAAACCAAGAAGACGTTGTCGCTTAAGTCTCGTCTCACTCAAGCCGGCTTACCGATCACCCCGGCTCGGTTTTATCTCTTCAGCGCGCTCTTTGCCCTTGTCCTGCTTCTGCTGTTGCTAATTGTCGGTGCATCGCTTGTCGTCATGCTGGGCGTTGCGGTCGTGGCGGGGTTGGGCCTGCCGCGCTGGGTCGTCGGCTTCCTCGTCAAGCGTCGTCAAAACAAATTCCTCGACGAGTTTCCGAATGCGCTCGACGTCATCGTCCGCTCCATTCGCTCCGGTCTGCCGCTGAACGATGCAATCCGCCTGATCGCCAATGAAGGGGTGGAACCGGTCAAGGGCGAGTTCCGCCGCATCATTGAAGCACAGCAGGTCGGCCTCAGCATCCCGGATGCCTGTGCCCGCATGACCAATCAGATGCCGCTGCAGGAAGTCAATTTCTTCGCAATCGTCATTGCCATCCAGTCGCAGGCCGGCGGCAACCTGTCGGAAGCGATCGGCAATCTTTCCAAGGTGCTGCGCGATCGCAAGAAGATGAAAGCCAAGGTGAAGGCGCTCTCCATGGAGGCCAAGGCATCGGCCTGCATTATCGGCGCACTGCCCTTTATCGTCGCTTTGCTCGTCTACATAAGCTCGCCGAATTACATCATGGTCCTGTTCACCGACCCGCGCGGCCACTTCATCCTGGGCTTCTCCGCCATCTGGATGTCGATCGGCATCTTCGTGATGCGCAACATGGTCAATTTCGATATCTAGCGGAAGGAAGGCACCATGTCGGCGGAACTTGCAGCGAAATTGACCGATCCCTCCATGCTTGTGGCTGTCCTCGTCGCGATCGCTGTCTTCGCTACGTTTTACACGCTGGCCGTTCCTTTCTTCGAACGTGGCGACCTCAACAAGCGCATGAAGGCCGTCTCTACCGAACGCGAGCAGATCCGCGCCCGCGAACGGGCGCGGATGAATGATACCGGCGCCAAGGCAACGCTCAGAAGTCAGAACAACCGGTCCACCCGGCAGATCGTCGAGCGCTTCAATCTACGCAAGGCGCTTGTCGACGAAAACACGGTGAACAAACTGCGCGCGGCGGGCTTGCGCTCGGAGAACGCACTGAACACCTTCCTCGTCGCACGCTTTCTTCTGCCTTTCATTTTTATGGCCGTTGCAACCTTCTGGGTATTCGGTCTTGGGAACCTTGCCAGCAAGGGTCCGGCCATACAGTTCCTGGCCGTCATCGGCATCGCTTATCTGGGTTTCTACGCGCCGAACATCTATATCTCCAACCGCATGGGCAAGCGTCAGCACTCCATCAAGCGGGCCTGGCCGGACGCACTGGACCTGATGCTGATCTGCGTGGAATCCGGTATTTCCGTCGAAGCGGCCATGCGCCGTGTTTCCGAAGAGCTCGGCGAACAGTCGCCGGCGCTCGCCGAGGAAATGGTGCTGACGACCGCCGAGCTTTCCTTTCTGCCGGACCGCCGCGTCGCGCTCGAAAACCTGGCGATTCGTACCCAGATCGATCTTGTCCGTTCGGTTACCCAGGCGCTCATCCAGGCAGACCGTTACGGCACACCGGTCGCGAGCGCGCTTCGCGTGCTGGCGCAGGAAGGCCGCGACGAACGGATGAACGAGGCGGAAAAGAAGGCTGCTGCGCTACCGCCGAAGCTGACCGTTCCGATGATCCTCTTCTTCCTGCCGGTGTTGGTCGCCGTCATCCTTGGTCCGGCCGGCATCCAGGTTGCGGACCGGTTCTGACGCTTGCCGCTCAGCGCAAATCCCGCTAGCTTGCGCCTCCACGTAACTGGCAAATGAGATGGGTCTCCATCGGGAGGCGCGGACGTTCCTGCCGCTCGCCTGGGCAATCCTCGATAACTTGAGCCAGCAAAAGTGCGTAGCGGTTTTACGGCCGGAATTGCGTGAAAATGGAGTTTTGCTATGTCCTCCATGGGCATTTTTATCAGTATCATCAGTGCATTGATGATCGGCGCCATGAGCCCCGGTCCAAGTTTTGTCGTTGTCTCGCGCATTGCCATTTCCCGCTCGCGCTTTGATGGGCTCGCCGCCGCACTTGGCATGGGCGTCGGTGGCGTGACCTTTGCTATTCTCGCTCTTGCGGGCCTGACGGCGCTGCTCTCACAATTCGAGTGGCTCTATCTGGTGCTGAAGATCGCGGGCGGCGCCTATCTGATTTACATTGCCTTCGCGATCTGGAAGGGAGCGAGTGAACCACTCGCGCTGTCAGGCGATATCGCCGGCAAAAGCATGCCGGCACGCAGTTTCACGGCCGCTCTGCTGACGCAGTTGAGCAATCCGAAGGCGATCGTGGTCTACGCCAGTATCTTTGCGGCACTCTTGCCCAAAACCGTGCCGGTGGAGCTTTTGCTGGCGCTGCCCGTCGGTGTCTTCCTGGTGGAGGCGGGATGGTATGCGATTGTGGCATTTGCCTTTTCGGCCCATCGTCCGCGCAAGATCTATATCGCCGCCAAGGCCTGGATCGACAGGGCCGCAGGCGCGGTCATGGCTGGCCTCGGCCTGCGTCTCATCCTGTCCGGGTTGAGCGGCAAATAGTTCAGTTGGTATTGCTGGCGGCGACGGACGTCGTGTCTTTCGCCGCAAGCTTCTGCCAGGAATTCTGCTGGGAAAGCATGCCGCGCAGATAGGCGACGTTGGCGTCGGCCTGCTGCGGTGAGAGTTCGCGCCGCGCAATCTGCTCGGCCTCGGGAAAACGGCCCTGCAGCCCGACGACAAGGGCGAGGTTCTGGCGCACGCGGCTGTCGGCGGAAGGCTGGCCTGCCGCCGAGCGAAGATAGGTTTCCGCCGTGCGCAGATCGCCCGTCAGGAGATAGGACATGCCGAGGTTGGAAAGGATCGACGGCTCGTTCGGCTGGATGTCGAGCGCGTCGCGGTAGCGCTGACGCGCGTCGTTTGGCTTGCCCATCTGATCGAGGATCGCGCCTTCCGCAGAGATCAGCCGCCAGTCGGGCCGATCGGGCGTCTGCGCCCTGCCGATGGTGTCCAGCGCCTGCTGAAGCTGCCCCGCGGCGGCCTGCGCCTTGCCATAGGCGGCAAGCACGTTGCGATCACCGGGATTGGCAATGGCGACCTGCTGCATGACGGCAAGCGCTTGTGCGTCGCGTCCGTTCATGCGCAGCAGATTGGCGTAGTTGACGCCGTTGACGGGATCGCGCGGGTTCTTCTCATAGGCCTGGCCGACGCGGTCGGTGGCGGCCCGCAATTCGTTGGCATCCATCTGCTCGACTGGCCTGTCGAGTTTCGGGATCGCACCGGTCGTCATCCGATCCTTTGATGTTGTCGAGCAGCCGCCGAGGGCGAGCATGGCGAGAAGAGCCACGGTTCCCTGAAAAACACGCTTCTTAAAAGGGGTAGAGGCCGAGAAGGGCATTGCGCGTTCCTGAATAAATCGGCGCCTGACCTCGAAGCGGAACAGGGAAAGGTTTGACGCAATCTTCGCTCCAGCAATAGTCTGTTAACCCTAACAGACAGTTAAGAAGTGATTCTGCCCCTGCCGCTAAGGACAAACATGGCCCCCTTCCAGTTCATCGAGAGACCGACGCCTTTCAACACCAAGGGTGGGTCGACGCTGCCAATCTTTGCTGTCACGCCCGCCCATATCGAAACCGGCACCATTGATCCGATCGCGCTCGATTGGGCAGGTAAAGCCGGCTACAAGGCGGAAAGCGGTTCCCTGCTTTTGATCCCGACGGCTGAGGGCCACCTCGGCGGTGCGCTCTTCGGCCTCGGCACCAATCCGTCGGAGCAGCCCTACATCACCGGCAGGCTCGCCCGCGCGCTTCCGGCCGGCGACTGGCACATCGAGACCGCGCCGCTGACGGCGAACCGCCTGGCGCTCGGCTTCGGTCTCGGCAGCTATCGTTTCGACCGTTACAAGTCTGAAAAATCGCCCACCGCAACGCTGATGATCCCGCGCGATGCCGACGGCAGCGAGATCAAGCGCCAGCTCGCCGGTGTCTTCCTCGCCCGTGACCTTATCAACACGCCGACCAACGACATGGGGCCGGAGCAGCTCGAAGCCGCTTTCCGTGGCCTGGCAGCGCACTACAAGGCCGAGATGTCGGTTATCATAGGTGACGACCTGCTCAAGGAAAACTTCCCGCTGGTTCACACCGTTGGCCGCGCCAGCGCCGATGCGCCGCGCCTGCTGGAACTGCGCTGGGGCAAGAAGGGCCACCGCAAGGTTACGCTGGTCGGCAAGGGTGTCTGCTTCGATACAGGCGGCCTCGACATCAAGCCGGCTTCCTCCATGCTCTTGATGAAGAAGGACATGGGAGGTGCTGCAAATGTCATGGGCCTGGCGCTCATGATCATGGATGCCAAGCTGAAGGTGGATCTGCGCGTTATCATCCCCGTCGTCGAGAATTCCATCTCGTCGAATGCCTTCCGCCCCGGCGACATCTACAAGAGCCGCAAGGGGCTGACGGTCCAGATCGACAATACCGATGCCGAAGGCCGCCTGATTCTGGCCGATGCGCTCGCCTATGCCGACGAGGAAGAACCGGATCTGCTGATCGACATGGCGACCCTGACCGGTGCTGCCCGCGTCGCCCTCGGCCCCGATCTGCCACCCTTCTTCACCGATGATGCGATCCTCGCTCACGACCTGATGGAAGCGAGCCTCGAAACGGACGATCCGCTCTGGCGACTGCCGCTTTACACCGGCTACGAGAAGGACATCCGCGCCAAGTTCGCCGATATCACCAACGCTCCGGCGGGTGGCATGGCGGGCGCCATCACCGCGGCACTCTTCCTGAAGCGCTTCGTCAGCAAGGCGAAAAGCTGGGCGCATTTCGATATCTACGGCTGGGCGCCGAACGAGCGCGCGCATTCGCCAGGAGGCGGCGAGGCGCAGGCCATCCGTGCGCTTTACCACCATATCCGCCACAACGTCCGCTAAGCCGCCAGAGCATGTCGCGCAAAAGTGTGCAGCGGTTCGCGATAACGACATGTGAAAACAAAAGCCTTCGCTGAGCAAATCGTTAAAATTTTATTCACCTTGTGAGGCGGCATTCTGTGCCGCCTCTTGCTTGCGCGCTGTAACTGCCGGAAAATGAAACGTTAGCGTAACGATTTCCGGAGGGTCCGTGCCGATCGAACTGACCGCCTCGCAGGCGCTTGGCCTCTGGCATAGTGTGGCGCTCAACCAGGTCCGTCACGACAACAGAGATTTGACATTGCGCCAGATGGCGATCCTGCTGCATATCTATCTCGTGCCGCCGCCGCATACCGTGCGCGGGCTGGCAGCGACGCTGAACGTGACGAAACCGGTCATCACCCGCGCGCTCGATACGATGGGCGAGATGGGCCTCGTCGACCGCGTCCGCGACGATGCCGACCGGCGTAACGTCATCATCAAGCGCACCGTCGGCGGTGCGCTCTATCTCGAAAAGCTCGGCGACCTCGTGCGCGAGCAGGGCCGCAAGCTTTCGGTCTGAAAGGCCCCCGACTGAAAGGCCCATCTGAAAGGAATACCATGACGATGCTCGACCGCCGCCTTCACGCCTACCGCCCGGATCTCGCAGAAGCCGGCCTTGAAGGCAAGGTTGAAGCGACGCGCTTTGTGAGCGGCACGCCGGCTCGCGTCTCCATTCCGGTCGTAGCCTTGCGCCAGCAGCCGGATCTTTCGCGCGGCATCGATACGGAACTGCTGTTCGGTGAGGATGTCACCGTATTCGATCGCGCCGATGGCTGGTGCTGGGTCAAGGCGGTTTCCGACAGCTATGTCGGCTATCTACCGCAGGAAGCACTCACCGAAGCGGGACCGCCCCCGACCCATATCGTCGTTCCGCAACGGACGTTTCTCTATCGCGAGCCGGAACTTCGCAAACCTTATAAGGCGGTCCTCTCGATGGGCAGCCGTGTCCATATTGCCGGCAAGGCGGAAGCGCGCGGCAACCACTATCTTGTGCTCGATGACGGCACCGCGATCTTCTCCAAACATCTGCAGCCGCTCGGTGCTCTGGACGGCCAGGACTATGTCGATATCGCCTCTCGCTTTCTGGAGACGCCCTATCTCTGGGGCGGCCGCTCCGGCCTCGGCATCGATTGCTCCGGCCTCGTCCAGCTTGCGCTGCAGATGACCGGCAGAAGCGCGCCGCGTGATACCGACATGCAGGCGGCTGATCTCGGAGAGCCGATCGAGCGCTCCGATGTGCGCCGCGGCGATCTGGTCTTCTGGAAGGGGCATGTTGCGATTTTCGAAGATCCCGAAACCATCATCCATGCCAATGGCCATACGATGACCGTCGCGCGCGAGAATTTCGAGGGCGCTGTCGAGCGCATCGGCTGGCTCTACGAGCGACCGACCGGCTATCGCCGGCCGTTCTAAGGCATTTTAGTTCTTCGAACCGCAAATGCTCTATCTCTTGTTTTGTCGCAGCTCTGGCGGTACCCGCCAGCGTCAGGCGATTGGCGGCTTCGGCCAGTTCTTCACGCCGCCAGTCCGATCTTCGAAGGCCTTGGAGAGCCTCAGCACGCGCATGTCGTCGAAACGCGGCCCGACGATCTGCAGGCCGATCGGCATGCCGGATTGCGAGAAGCCGCAATTGATGGACGACGCCGGCTGCTCTGACATGTTCCACGGTACCGTGAAGGCGATGTGCTCGAAGGGCAGCTTCGGATCGTTTGTGGGAGAGGCCCATTCGGCCGGATAGGAAACGATCGGATTGGTCGGTGACAGCACGGCATCGACGCCGGTGAAAAGCTGACCGCAGGTCTTGCGCATCTCGATTGTCTGGTTGAAGCCTTTGACCGCATTCACGCCGCTGATATCGGCGCCGCCCTTCGCCCATTCGTAGATATAGGGCAGGATGCTCTCGCGGCGTTCCTCGCTGAGCCCGGCAATATCGCCCCAGAAGCGCGAGCGCCAGAAATTGTCGAGCCCATCCAGCATGGCGCGCGTCAGCACCGGTCCAACCGGGACAATCGTCGCCCCTGCCTTCTCGAAGAGCTTCGCAGCCTCTTCGACTGATATCCTCACATCCTCATCGACCGCAAGACCGCAGCCGGCATCGAGCATCAGCCCGATTCGCATGCCGCTGAGATCGATATAGAGATCCATCCAGTCGAAATCATTCGGCGGCAGGCTGGTGCCGTCGCGCCAGTCTGGGCGGGAAAGCGTTGCCATCGAATAAGCGGCGTCCTCCACGGTGCGGGTCATCGGCCCCGCGCAGCGCCCGACATAATAGGGATCGACCGGAATACGCCCGTGGCTTGGCTTGAAGCCGAACACGCCTGTCCAGCCCGCCGGCAGGCGCACAGAGCCGCCAATATCGGTGCCGACATGCAGCGGCCCGTAGCCGGCAGCGGCTGCCGCAGAGGCGCCCGCGCTCGATCCGCCGGGGTTTTGCGTCATATCCCAGGGATTGCGGCTCAAATGATGGAAGCTGGAAAGGCCCGACGAGAGCATGCCGTAATCGGGGCAGGTCGTCTTGGCGAAGATGATAGCACCGTCTTCCCGAATACGCGCCGCAGCAGGCGCATCCGCCTCCGCAGGTTTCAGTTCGACGGCTTTCGTGCCGAGCGGCACCGGTTGGCCGGCGGTGGCGATAAGTTCCTTCAGCGTGACCGGAATGCCGTCCAGCGCGCCAAGCGTCCTGCCCGTCATCCAGCGCTCGGCTGAGGCCCTCGCCTGCGCGCGCGCCGCCTCCGGATCATAGAGGTAAAGTGCGGCGATCGAGGGCTCCCAGGCCTCGATATGCTTTTCGAGGGCAAGCCAGTATTCGAGCGGCGAGAGGCTTTTATCGGCGAAGCGCCGCCTGAGCTCGCGGATGGTGAAATCGGTATCTGGCATGATCTGATCTTTCGGGCGTTTGTCTCGGGAGGACATCAGCGGCTCGCTTCGCGCGGGTCGAAAAGGTCGCGCAGCCCGTCACCCAGCATGTTGAAGCCGAAGACGGTGAGGGCGATGGCAAGACCGGGCAGGATCGCCAGCCAGGGGGCCAGCGAAAGGTAGGTCTGGGCGTCTGCCAGCATCCGGCCCCATGTCGGTGCGGGCGGCGCCATGCCGAGGCCGAGGAAGGAGAGGCCGGCTTCGGTCAGGATCGCAAGGCCAAGCTGGATCGCAGCATGCACGATGATCTGGCTCATGATGTTCGGCAGCACATGCCGCACCGAGATCGTGAAGCGGCTGTTGCCGATCGCCCGCGCCGCCAGAACATAATCGCGGCTCCAGGCCTGCAGCGAGGTGGCGAGCGTCACGCGCGCAAAGACCGGTATCATGAAGACAGCGATTGCCGTGATTGCGGTGAAACGCCCCGGTCCGAGAAAGGCGCCGAGGATCATGGCGGAAAGGATCGGCGGCAGCGCGAAGATCACATCGCAGGCCCGCATCAGAAGCGTCTCATAGGGGCCGCGGATCGCAGCCGCGGAAATGCCGGCGATCGAGCCGAGCGTCCCGCCTATGGCGACCGCGCTGACGGCGATCGACAGCGAATTCCAGCAGCCGACCATCAGCATGGAGAGCACGTCGCGACCGAACTGATCCGTCCCAAGCAGGCCAAAGGCAAGCGGCGGCTGCAGCTTGTGAATGATCTGCATCCTGGCCGGCGGCAGGGGTGTCCAGAAAAGCGACAGCAGGGCAATCGCGGTCAGAAAGCCGACGATGACGATCCCGGCCATTAGATTCTTTCGCCGGCTAAGCCTGAAGCTTCGGCGTCGCGGAATAATGGCGGAAGAGACGATGGGTGCCATCATGCCGCCTTTCGCATCCGCGGGTCGATCGTGAGATAGGAGAGGTCGACAATGAAATTCATGACGATGACGAGGGCTGCGAAGAACAGCACGACATCCTGCATGACAATGATGTCGCGCTGGGACAGGGCCTGAAAGGCAAGCCGCCCGAGCCCCGGCAGGTTGAAGACATTTTCGACCAGAACCGCACCGGCGACCAGAAAGGTGAATTGCAGCCCGAGGATGGTCAGGATCGGCACCAGTGCATTCGGTACGATGTGCCGCCAGAGGACCGCACTGCGCGACAATCCTTTGGCGACAGCTGTACGGGCAAAATCCTCATGCATGGTGTCGAGCACCGCTGAGCGAGCCACGCGTGTCAGCACGCCGGCTTGCGGCAGGGCCAATGCCACGGCGGGCATCACCAACGCCTGCAATGCGGGCAGAAACCCGGACCTCCATCCTGGGAAACCGCCCGATGGCATCAGCCCGAGCGTCGTGGAAAAAAGGATGATGAGCAGCAGCGCCACCCAGAAGGCCGGCACGGCGATGCTGACCTGCGAGAAGATCGTGGCGATCGCATCGAGGATGCCGCCGCGCCGCGACGCTGCCAGCACGCCGAGTGGCAATGCGATCAGCACCGAGAGCACGATGGCCATCAGCGCAAGCGGCAGCGTTACGGCCAGCCGCTCGAAGATCAGTCCGGCAACCGGCACGCCATAGGTATAGGACTGCCCGAGATTGCCGGAGAAGACACCGGCAAGCCATTGGCCGTAACGCAGGATGAGCGGCTGGTCGAGGCCGAGCTCATGGCGCAGCGCCGCCAGTGTCTCCGGGCTTGCCGAGGTGCCGAGCATAATCGAGGCGGGATCGCCGGGCAGCAGATCCATGACGGCGAAGATCACAAGCGAAACGACGAGAAGGGTAATGACAAGGCCGGCGAGGCGGCGGGAAAGTAGTGCGATCATATCGTCTTCGTCACCCTGTCAGCCGCCGCCCGCACCCGATATTTACTCTTCCCAGGAAACGTTGCTGAGAACGTTGGAGGGGATCGGCTCGTTCTCCCACAGGCCCTTCAGTTTCTTGTCCCAGACGCCGAGCTTGGGCATGACGAAAAGGTAGAGCGCCGGCACGTCCTCGGCGAGGATCTTCTGCGCTTCGCCGTAAAACTGCGCCTGTTCGGCCGGGTCGGGCGTCTCCTGCACCTTCTTCATGAGATCGTTGAAGGCGGGGTTCTTGTAGTTGAAATAGTAGGGATCGCGCGAATAGATGTCGATGTCCATTGGCTCGGCATGGGCGACGATCGTCATGTCGTAATCGCGGCTGGTCATGACATCTTTCACCCACTTCGCCGGGAATTCCGTCGGCTCGATATTCATCGTCACGCCGATTTCGGCAAACATGGCCTGCATCACCTGCGCACTTCGTGGCGCATAGGCCATCTGCGGCGATTTGATCGTGAAGGTGAAGCCGTTGGGATAACCGGCCTCCGCGAGCAGTGCCTTCGCCTTTTCGACATCGTAGGGCAGTACGCCGGTCATGTCCTGATAGCCGGGATCGTTCGGCGTGTAGTGGCTGCCAATCTCGGTGCCGAGGCCGGACCAGGCGCCGTCGATCACGGTCTTCCGGTCGATCGCCATCATCAGGGCCTGACGCACGCGCTTGTCGTCGAAGGGCTTGCGGGCATTGTTCATGCCGGCCACGACCTTGAGCTCGGTATTGCCGATCTTGGTTGCCAGGCGCGCGTCGCCATCGAAAGAACTCATCAGTTCCGGAGCTGCAAATTCCGGAAAGGCATCGAGGTCGCCGGATTTCAGCGCCGCTGCCTGTGCCTGCGGATCATTGATGAAGCGGAAGGTCACCTTGTCGAGCTTGGCCACCGCCTGCTTGTTCCAGTAGTCGGCATTCTTGACGAGCTCTACATGGTCGCCCTTGGCCCAGGTGGAGAATTTGAACGGTCCGGTGCCGACCGGCGTCGTCTTGTCGTCGGCTGCGGACTTCGGTCCGACCATGACGGAAGCCGGCCAGCCGAGCCAGTAGATCAGGCTGCCGGTCGGGCTGGAAAGATGCAGCACCAGCGTCTCGGCATCCGGCGTATCGATCGAGGCGATCGACGCGAAGAAGCGCTTCTGCGGATTGACGGAATCCTTGCCGCGGGCGCGGTCGAGAGCGAACTTGGCGGCGGCCGAATCGAAGGCCTCGCCGTCGTGGAATTTGACGTCGGTCTGTAGCTTGAACGTATAGGTCAGCCCATCGGGGGAAATCTCCCAGCTCTTGGCGAGCTGCGGCTGCACTTTGCCGGTCTCGTCGATGCTAACAAGTCCTTCGAAGATGTTCTGCCAGGTCACCTGGCCGATGGCGACAGGTGCGGCGATTGTCGGGTCGAGTCCGGCAGGCTCGACGCTCATGCCGAGATTGAGTGTGGTCTTGGCGGCTTCGGCAGGCGTTAGCGCCAGCATCATGATGCCCGCGGAAAGCGCAACGCCCATGGAAAGACGCCGCATGAGACGCGCCGACGGCGCGAGCAAAACCTTGATCATCCTGTTCCCCTGTTGGTTCCGCTGCTTGGCGGATCCCTTTTGCAAGTAGAGTGACACTATGACAGTGCACACACAATGACGATTTTGTGTGCTCAGTGTAGCCGAAAAAGCTACACAGCAATTCCTGGCCTAATGCAAGTCCGTGAGGGTCTATGGCTTGCTGTCGGCCTTGCGGTTGGCGCGTTCGCGCATGAAGCGTTCGATGAAATCGAGAAGCTTCGTTGCGGCAAAGGAAAGCTGCCGATCGGGCGCCACGCATAGATCGACATGCGTGCGGATGCCGGTCTTGTCGGCAAGGGGAATGGCGCAGAGCTGCCCGGCCTCGATCTCGCGGCGAACGGTCAGCGCCGGCAGCAGCGTCACCGCCGCGTTGCTCAACACCAGTTCTTTGAGCATCTCCAGCGAACTTGTCACGAAAACCGGATCGAGGCTCAGCCCGTCCTTTTCGAAGAGCGCGTCGAAGGCCTGGCGAAAGCCGAAGGATTGATCGGGCAGAGCCAGCGCGTAATCGGCCAATTCCCCAAGGGGAATATCCGGACGCGCCGCCGCCGGATGGCTCGGCGAGGTGATGAGGTCGTAGGTGATCTCCGAGCGCAGCCGCACCTTCGTGCCGGACATCGGTGGCGCAAACAGCGTCACCGCAATATCGGCCTCTGCACTGCTCACGGCTTCGATGGCGGCCCGCGCGCTGGTGATCGTCACGGCAAAGCGCAGCTTGGGATATTTCAGGCTGAATTCGGCCAGCGCAGGTGCAAGCAGATTGGCGACGGTCGCGCCGTTCGCGTAAATGTTGACACGGCCGCGCTGCAGGCCCTTCAGATCTTCGATCAGCTGCTGCACATGGTCGAGTTCGCGCAGCGTGCGCCCGGCGCGTGCTGCCAGCAATTCGCCGGCTGCCGTCAGCTTCACGCCGCGGGCGCTGCGTTCCACCAGCGGCGCGCCGAAATGGTATTCGAGATTCTCGATCTGCCGGCTGATGGCCGTCGGCGCGACATTCAGGTTTTCGGCCGCCTGGCGCATGGAGTTGGTTCGCACCAGCTCGTCAAAATACATCAGCGCCCGAATCTGCATCACCCGTTCTCCGCCGTGAGGCTCTTTTTATGTAATCTAGGCAATTAGAGCAATTCCAGCAAAAGTGGGAACCGGTTTTGCGTCCGGAATTGCAGAGAAAACAATAAGCTAGAGCTTGAAGGCGAATCCGTTTTCGCCGGAAAGGCTCTAGCGTCCAGCCGCATAGCGGTCGCGCCATGCCGTCAGCGCCCCCGGCACCGGAAGCGCCGTGGCCTCGTAGACGCCGCGGGCGATCGCCCGCGCCATGACGATCCCGGCCAGATGGCACAATTCCATCAGGCTTGCCATGTCGTTGCGCTTGTGTTTGCCGGTGGAGGCCGCAAAAATCGTATCGCCATCGAGCGGCAGGTGGGCGGGCAGCACCGCACGCGCGAGCCCGTCATGAGCGGCGATAGAAAGCCGGTGCGCCTCCGCCTTGATCAGCGATGCATCGGTGACGATGGCGCCGATCGTCGTGGCCGTTGTCTTCACGCCCTTCAGCCGCAGGCTGTGGTCCATCAGGCTGGGCAAGCCGAGCCCGCCGAATTCTTCATTCTGTTCGAAAGGGGCGGCCCAGAAATGCGGGCCTTCGCCGATCGTCGCGGTGCCGACGGCGTTGACGGCGACGATGGCTGCGATGCGATGCCCAGCGCTGCTGACGGCGCTTGCCGAGCCGAGCCCGCCCTTGAAGGTCGCGGTCGTGGCACCCGTGCCGGCACCAACAGTGCCGAGATCGAAAGCGCCCTTGCTGGCCGCTTTGACGGCTTCATATCCCATCTCGCGATAGGGTGAATGTACGCCCCAGTCCTTGTCGCCGCAGTTCAGCAGATCCATCAGGATTGCCTGCGGTACGATCGGGATCCGCACCGGGCCGACCTGGAATCCGCGTCCCATCTCCCGCAATCCGGATTGAACGCCGCCTGCCGCGTCGAGACCGAAGGCCGATCCGCCTGACAACACGAAGGCGTCGACGGCATCGACGACCATGGAAGGGTCGAGCAATGCTGTATCGCGCCCGCCCGGCGCGCCACCGAGCACGCTGCCGGAAGCGACTGCCGGTTCATCGAAGACGATGGCCGTGACGCCGGAACCAAGCGAGAGGTCGGTTGCGTGGCCGACGGAGACGCCTTCGATATCGGTGAGGAGGTTGAGAAGATCGGACAAGCGCGGGCTCCTGTCTTGAATGGAAGCGCGCCGATAGGAAGTCAAATGCGTTTAAAAGACAAGACTATCCAAAAACAAGACCGGCCCGTTTTGCCGGGCCGGTCGGAAATCCTCTAATAGTATCAAAGCCGCGTTCTGCGTCAGGCATGAAGGGGCTTCGGGTGGCGGCGGGTCATCAGATCGTGAATGGCCAGCTTCACCTCGGCGGGCGAGCTGAAATGCTGCTCGTCGAGGTCATGGACATGGAATTTGACGGCGATGAATTTCAGCCGATCATCATCCGGAATGACGATCCCAACCGGGATGCCTGCATATTCGATAACTTCTTTTTTCATGCGTAGAACTCCTGCCGCGCGGATGCGCAGGCTATGGCGAATTGACTTGTCTGGTACCGTTAAAAGGGGGACGAACGTCACATTCGACAGTTCGGGCGGGAGAGGGCGCCCGGACGGTCATTGCCAAGCACAGATCGCCCAGGCAGTACGGCGAGAATTTCGAAATCAAACATGTCTCGTTCCTTGCGTTGGCGTTGCACTTGCGAGGTCCCGGAAGAGCCCGGGGCCGGTGAAAGACCATCTCTATAATCTACAAACCTAGTAGAGAATAGCGGACGGCCTATAAGAAACATATTCCGAAACGTGTCAAAATCTCGACGATCCGAAAAAATTCATTCCATCACATCTCGATTTGCAGGAACAATTCTATCACGCCTTCGTGCAATCAATGTGACGGTTCGAGACGCCTCGAAATCGCCGAGGCAGACATAGGAAGCCGATTTGATTCGGGCAATGGGGCGTTTCGTTAAAAATCGCAAAGCCTCGAAAAGACCGAATTCTTTAATGGCCGCAATTCCCTGTCTACCAGCCTTCCCGAAGCAGCTTTTCCAGCATGTCGACGAAGAAATCAGCACTTTGTTCGGTCAGGCAAAGTGGCGGTTTTATCTTCAACACGTTCAGGTGATCACCCGTCGGCTGCATGATGACGCCGAGTTCGAGCAGCCGGTTGCAGATCGCCGCCGTCTCCTCGCTCGCCGGCTCCAGCGTCACTCTGTCGCGTACGAATTCGAGGCCGAGATAAAGGCCCATGCCGTGCACGGCGCCGACGATGGGGTAGCCATCGATAAGTGCCGCCAGCCGCGCCTTGAGATGGTCGCCCACCGCGCGGGCATTGTCCTGCAGACGCTCCTCGGCCATCACGTCGAGAACCGTCATGCCGGCAACGCAACTGACCGGGCTGCCGCCGGCCGAGGAGAAGAAATAGCCTTCCTTCTCCAGTGAAGCGGCGATCCCTTTCGTCGTGATGACGGCGCCGAGCGGGTGGCCGTCGCCCATACCCTTGGCGATGGTGATGATATCGGGCACGACGCCTTGCTGCTCGAAGCCCCAGAAATAATGGCCAAGCCGCCCGTAACCCACCTGCACCTCGTCGGCGATGCAGAGACCGCCGCGCTCCCGCACTTGCCGGTAGACCTCCGTTAGATACCCGTCGGGCAGCGGAATACCGCCGGCATTCCCATAGACCGATTCGGCAATGAAGCCGGCCAGCCCCTCGCCCTTGGCGTCGATGGTCTCCAGCACCGGCATCACGGTGCCGAGATAATCCGCAGTCGATTCCGGCCCGCGGAACTGGCCGCGATAGGTGTTGGGCGAAACGACGGCGTGAACCCAGTCCGGCCGTGTCGTCAACGCCCGCGGATTGTCGGCGATCGAAGTGGAGACGGCGTCGCTTGCCACCGACCAGCCGTGATAGCCCTCCAGCAGGCAGACCATGTTGCGTCGGCCGCTATGCGCCCAGGCAAGCCGCAGCGCCAGATCGTTGGCTTCCGAGCCGCTATTGACCAGGAACACGGCATCCATGCCGTCGGGCGCCAGCGATGCAAGGCTCTCGGAGAATTCCGCGACGGCGGCATAGTGGAAGCGCGAATTGGTGTTCAGCATCAGCCATTGCTGGCCGATCGCTTCCGCCATGCGCGGATGGCCATGGCCGAGGATGGTGACATTGTTGACCATGTCGAGATAGGCGCGACCTTCGATATCGAAGAGATGCTCCTTCCAGCCGCGCTCGATCTGCGGCGGGTGCTCGTAATAATTCTTCTGTGGGCTGGCGAAATGCGCCTGCCGCAGTTCGAGAAGCTCTGCCGTTTCGGGTTTCGGCGCATCGGCGCCCGGCCCGAGGAGCACCGCGGGCGAGGGGCAGAGCGCAGACCACGCCCCTGCTTGTTGCGGTGTCGCAAAGAGTGGCGGCTCGAAGCCGGCGATGCTGCAAAGCTGCAGGCGCAATCCGCCGAGCGAGGATGTTTCACCGGAGACTGTGCCGAGCTCCTGGCCGGCTGTAACCTCGCTGCCATCAGCGACCGAGAGTTCGATGCCGTCGATATGCAGCTTCATGTCGGCGCCCGTAAGCACCAGATGCTGGTCGTACCAGGTGATCCGGCCGGCAAAGGGCGCGGCAACGAGGCTGCCCGCCGCAAGGCAGATATCCATATGCAGGGCATAGATCGCCTGGGCCTTTGCATGGTGCAGGCCCGCGCGGGACAGGCGATATTCGCCGTAACGCGTCGCCGCAGTTCCCGTTTCCACCGCCGCGCGGGCAAGCAACCGCCAGTCCATGTCGGTCGCCAGCCAGTTGCCATCAGAAAAATGCGGGCTCTGCACGCCGAGATCGACAAAGGTGATGGATGTGGGATCGATTTCCGGCAGGAGCGGCTGCCAGTCCGACGTATCGGCACCGGCAATATCGAGACCGGCCGCTTTCAGGATTGCCGCTTCCATCAGTTCGAACGGCACGGCCATCGCCGTATCGAAGATGCGCCGTTCGCCCTCTAGATTTCCTCTGACATAGTCGTTGTCAGGATCGATCGTGATCTGCTGCTCACCGCTGGCGACGAGAATGACGGCGCGCGCCACGATGAGCGGCCAGAGTGCCTTCAGCTCTTCCTCCGTCAGCGGGTAGATTGCGTGATAGGCTTTCACCGCCGGCAGGATGTAAAAGGGATCGCCATCGGCCTGATGCAGCAGAGAGGCGCAGGTCACAGCAAGGTCGCCGACCAGCCAGCCGCGGATGATGTCGCCGAAATCGATCACCCCGTCAGGAACGGGTCGTCCATGCGCGTCAGGGCGGCTGACGACATTGTCGCCCGTCACGTCGTGATGAACCGCCTGAAGCCGCAGCGACGGCGCAAGTGGCTGGATGCGGCGCACAGCCATGACCATCGTCTTGGCGATCCTGTCGCGGGCGACACTGTCGGTAATGGATGAAAGCAGTTGCACGGCCACGGGGCCGGCCCGTCGCAGATCCCATTGCAGGCTGCGGTCGAGCCCGGGATGGGTAAAATCGGCAAGTGCCTCAGCCAGCCGTGCGCAGAGCGCGCCGAGTGCTGCGACCGAAGCGGGCGCCAGATAGGACCGGTGCGCCAGGCCTTCTCCTTCGAGATATTCGAGCAGCCGAACCTGATAGTCCTGCTCCCGTACGGTGACCGCGACAATCTCCCGCCCCTCGGTAGAGGTAAGCACATCGGGGACGCGGGGCGCGGCTTCCTTGGTGCGCAGATGACGGATCGCCGCGTTCTGCGCCTCAAGCTCCTCTGTCGCATAGGCGGCATGGCAGATCTTCAGCACATAGCGGCGATCGTCCGTGTCGAGCCGGTAGTTACGGTCCTGCTGGCTGCCGAGTTCGGAGAGCGTGCCGGAAAGCCCGTAATGGGTGAGCAGAATATCCGCAGCTTCGGAAGCGGTCACATCGGGGCGCGGCAGCGCCATGCGGTCCACAAGCGCTTCCTCGGTCATGGCACCCCTCCGCAGCATGATTCGACTACCTAATAAAAAAGATAATCAAGCACTTGCTGACAGGCAACGGAAGATTTCAGCCGTCCGGATTTGGGTGGAGGCCGGTTGCCCGGCTCAACCCATGCGTTCGGAAGCATAGCTTCCCGGGCTGGCGGGGAAGACAATGGTGCGGTTGCCGTTGAGGAAGACGCGGCGGTGGATATGCGCATGGATGGCACGCGCCAGCACCTGGCTTTCGACATCGCGGCCGATCGAGACATAGTCGTCGGCGCTCTGCGCATGGGTAATGCGCGCCGTGTCCTGTTCGATGATCGGGCCTTCGTCGAGATCGGCCGTCACATAATGCGCGGTCGCGCCGATCAGCTTCACGCCACGCTCGTAGGCTTGCTTGTAGGGATTGGCACCCTTGAAGCTCGGCAGGAAGGAGTGGTGGATGTTGATGATGCGGCCTGACATCTTCTTGCACATGGCATCGGAGAGAACCTGCATATAGCGGGCAAGCACGATCAGTTCGGTGCCGGTCTGCTCGACGATGTCGAGGATCTGGGCTTCGGCATGCGGCTTGTTCTCCTTCGTCACCTTGATGTGGTGGAAGGGAATGTCGTGGTTGACCACGACCTTCTGGTATTCGAAATGGTTGGAGACGACGCCGACGATGTCGATCGGCAGCGCGCCGATCTTCCAGCGGTAGAGCAGGTCGTTGAGACAGTGGCCGAAGCGGGAGACCATCAGAAGCACCTTCAGGCGCTCGCTCCCGTCATGCACTTCCGCGTCCATGCCGAACTTCTCGTAGATCGGTTTGAAGCCTTCGCGGATCTCGGCAAGCGATACACCCTCTTCCGAAATGAAGCTGACGCGCATGAAGAACTTGCCGGTATCGAGGTCGTCGAACTGCGAACTATCGATGATGTTGCAACCCTTTTCGGCGAGATAGGTGGAAATCGCCGCTACGACGCCGCGCGTCGACTTGCAGGTTACCGTCAATACATAGTCCGTCATGTCCTCTTCCCTCTTTGCGGCGCCGGGCCGTGCTTAGTTCAAAGCCGTGGCCGCGAACAGGCCGGCAAGCTTTCATTTCTGCAATAAACTGCAAGCAGAACTTTCACGCCTGCGGCATTTGCTTTCATGGCCGCAAGCTTATGACAGGCTATGCAGGATTCCGTTCTGCCTGCGCCGTCGGAAAGCCCGTCCTCGCCTTTTGATGTGTTGAAGTCAGGTGGCCGGTCGGCTGGCAACCCGGACTTTTCGGCGCGGCGTGGTGATTTCATGAATAACTGCTCCCAGAACAGAAGAGAGCACAAGGCAGAGGACCACGAAGAAAACGGGCTGCTGAAGCGCGCCGATGGGGAAATGATTCGCGATGATCCGCAGGAACGCCAGCGTGAACGCGTGTGTGATGTAGATCGCGTAGGAGGCATCGCCGAGATAGTTCAGCCAGCTGACAGTCGGCAGTTTCGAAAAGTCGATGGAAACAGCGCTGTAGACGATGAAGATCGCCGGTATGCCCCAGCCGTAATAGCGGTTCTCGGGCCGCACCAGATCCTCATTGATGAACAGGAAGGCAAAGCCGACGGCCAGCAGGACCCATGCCCAGCGCTGCGGCAACAGGATTTTCTGGCCATAGAGCCAGCCAAGCACCGCACCGGCAAGAAATTCCAGGATGATGGGTTCGCCGTAGAATGTCGTGGCCGTCGTTTCCGGCAGCAGATGGCAGACGATCAGGATGGCTAGAAAGGCGCCGAACAAGGCGGGCAGTCGATAATCCTCGCGCAGCGGCAGCAGCAAGGCGAAGACGAAATAGAAAAACATCTCATAGTTCAGTGTCCAGCCGGGAACGACAACAGGCGCGATCATCGTCGGATCGACCGGGTTGATCCACGGCAGGAAGAGCAGCGATGCCATGAGATGCGGCAGGTCGAAGGCGGTCGACTTCAGAAGTGATGGGGCGATGAGCGCCACGGTCGCTGAGAAAAGCGTCGCCAGCCAGTAGAGCGGCACGATCCGCTTGATGCGTTTGCGGGCGAAATCGGCCGGCGTCATGGCGCGTCCGCTCGTCGTCAACCACATCACGAAGCCGCTGAGCACGAAGAAGACATCGACACCCGTTTCGCCATAGATGAACGAGGTCGCGTCGATGGCGGGATTGACCTTGGCAAGCTGCAGGATCGCGTGGAAATAGACGACCATAAGCGCCGCGACAGCGCGCAGATATTGCAGCTGGACAAGCATCTGATGTCTTGCTCCCACAGGCTCTGCGGATTGCCCCTCGGCAGGCCGCTTCGTCAACTCAGTACATTTGCCGGACGATCCTGCCGGATGCGTGGCGTGTCGCGGAAACGCATGTACCCGACGACAAGCCAGAGAAGGCCGGCGATCTTCATCGAGAATATTGCCGTCCCGCCGATCATCATATTCAGAAAAATGAAAAGAGAAAGTGAATGGGCGCAGCGCCGTTGGGCCGGGCTCGTGCCCCCCGGAAACAGGCAGACGAAGAGCCAGAAGGCGATGACGCCGAAGACCGTCGCGCCATAGACGAGATAGACATAGCCGCTGTCGGCGAATTGGGCGACCTTGTCGACCGAAAGTCCGAGGACCGCCAGCGGATCGAGATCCATCAGTTTCTTCATCGTCAGATTGATGCGCCCGGTGAAATTGTCGCCGATCGCGTTGGGGTCCTTCATGTAGACAAGGAAGCCGGCACAAACGATGAGCGGCATCAGTGCCAGGTTGACGGCTTTGGGGATTTTCGGAAAGACGAAATAGCCACCGATACAGCAGATGCACAAGATCAGCATCGTGCGCGTGTCGTTGGTCGTCAGGATCAGGACTGCTGTCGCAACAGCCAGCGCCCGGTCAGTCCTCGTCAGCCGATCCCACATCGAAATCAGGTAGATCGCGATCACGCCGCAAAAATTGGCAAGCGACACCTGTTCGAGGAAGATCGACGAGGAACGATGGTCGATAAGGCCGAAGGAGAAACGACCCTCGAAGCCGAGTGCGTTCTGAAACAGGCCGGTTTTGTTGTAGCTGAGCGGCAACAGCCCGCGCGTATTGGCGAAATAGTCCGAGGGATGCACGATACTGACATAGAAGGGCACGCTGATGATCTCGAAGATCAGGAAAAGCAGCACCATGGCGCAGGCCACACGGAAGACCAGCTTCAGCGTCCGTTCGTTGCACCAGCCTCCAAGCCCGGTGAAGCAGAAAATGATCAGCACGTTGCGGAAATGGTCGATAAAGGCCATGCGGTTGAGCACGCTGACATAGATCGTCACGATCAGCGTGAAAAGCATGAAGAGGAAAGCCGGAAGATCCTCCTCGTAAATGCCCTTGTGCAGGATATAGAGGATCGCGCTTGCCATGATCAGGCCTTCGCTGGCAGCCACATGGGTCATCGAAAGCGGCATGATGTTGTGGTTTATGAAAGCCAGGATGCCGTTGTATAGGACTGAAAGCAGCCCGAGGATCAGGATCGGGTAATCGAGACGTGAAACGGTGCTGGCCGCGCCGGCCGCCCTTTCAAATCTCGCACTTGTCTCTCCGATTGCCGTCATGTCACTTCCCCGCGGGTTTGACGGCGGCACAGACGGGGGCGTGTTTCTCCACCATCTGCTCGAGAAGGCGCATCTGCGGACGCTCCGGCGCATCGCGCGGCTGCACGTTGAAAGGTTCTGTCGCCGGCCACCATTCGCCTGCTGCCCAATAGGAGAAGCCGAACCAGACGTCGCTGTTGTCGGACATCGTGGTGAGCATCGTCTTCAGCCCGTCGAGGCAATCCGCATTCGCTGAAGCACCGAATTCACCGAGAAAGCCACGCTTGCTGTTCTTTTTCAGCCAGGCGGTCACATTGGTGACGGCATCGGTCGCGGCCTTTGAACCCTCGCATGTATCGTGCGTTCCGGAGGAATCCACATCGAGATACTGGTGGAATTCATAGGCATAAAAATCGAGCGGATCGCGCACGCCGAGCATGACGGTTCCATTCGCGCCGCCGATCACATCGCTTTCCCAGCTTGCCGCCCCGCTCCAAGCCGTGCCCGGAACGAGGATGAGATTGCGGGCGCCGACTGCCCGAATGCCACGGATTGCGGCATTGGCGGCTTTCAGCCAGTCGGTCGCGGGAATGTCGTGCGGCTCATTCATCAGTCCGAAGAGCACGCCGTCCTGATTGGCAAACTCGACGGAAAGCCGAGCCCAGAAATCGGCAAAAGCCGTATTCGTCGCCGGCGGCTCGCCGACCTGTTCCTTGTCGTAGTAGCCGAAATTGTGCGGATCGAGCAGCACGCTCATCTTGTGCTTGCGAACCAGTGCCACAGTATCTTTCAGCCGCTGCAGTTCGTCATCGTCAAGCCGTGCGCCAAGTGTCGGCTGCAGGCGCTCCCAGCGGAAGGGCAGACGGATGACCGTCATGCCCTTCTTGGCAAAATAACCTATCGTTTCTTCCGTCGGGTAGGTGTAGTTCGTGCCGTAGATGCCGCCGCGCTCGCCATACTCGCCGCCGGAAAGATTGACGCCGTAGTAGCAGAGCGGCCCGCTCGTCGCATGGACGGTAGACGAAATGGTCATGACGGCGGCAAGCAGCAGCCTCTGCAGCAGTCTTTTCCGTCTCATGGGCCATCCTCGTGGGTCGCGGCAGGTCGCCACGTGGCTTCGATGCCGGTATCTTAACGGTCCGTTAGCTAAGAATTTCTAAAGTCGCTCTGTCTCGGCCACGCTTTCTCGCCGGGCGGATGCGGTGTGTATGAACCAGTATGACAGGAACAGGGTAAGCCGCCTGCCTGCCTGGCGCAGTTTTGAGTCGTCTCAGCCTGCGCCTGAAGGAACCCGTGCGCGCAGTCCGATCATCCGGCCGACCGATTTCGTTCCTCCGCCGCCCCCCGAACCCGAGCCTCTTCCGGCTCGTCCGGTAGTGTCGGAACGCCACGCTTCCGAGCCGGCGCCCGCGCCTTCGTCCCGCGCTATTCCCCCGGTCAGAGAAACGCCCGAACCCCCGGCCGAAGGGGCGTCAGCCGTTGCCGGACCACTTCTCGATATCAGATCCGCCGTTGGCGCCGTCTGGAGCAGGCGCCTGATCGTTGCCTGCCTTTGTTTGCTCGGTGCTGCCGCCGGCGCGGTAATCGCGCCCCGCATTCAGCAGAAATTCACAGCAGTTGCTGCCCTCTATTTCGATCCGCGCCAGATCGGCCTTGCCGATAGCGGTTCGCAGAATTCGACCGTGTCGCCGGAAATGGTTTCGACGCTGATCGACAGCCAGGTCCAGATACTGACCTCAGGCAATGTGCTGCGCCGCGTAGCCAACGCACTGAAACTCGATCAGGACCCGGAATTCACCGGCGGCAGGACGGATGACGCCGCCGTTATCGGCGCCCTTCAGAAAGCCCTGCTGATCACGCGTGAGAACAACACCTACGTCGTCTCGCTTGCGGCGACGACCCACGATCCGGAAAAGTCGGCAAAGCTCGCAAACCAGGTCGTCACCTCCTTCATGCAGGAGGAAAGCAGCGCCTCGACCGGCATCTACGAGACCACGTCGTCGACACTCGACGGCCGCCTCGACGATCTGCGCCAGAAAGTGCAGCAGGCGGAGCAGGCAGTGGAGACCTTCCGCGCAGACAACGACATGGCGGCGACCGAGGGCAATCTGATCTCCGACCAGCGCCTTTCATCCTTGAATACGCTGCTCGTCAACTCCCAGGAAAAGACCATTCAGGCCAAGGCCCGCGCCGATGCCGCCGCAAATCTGCGGGTCGAGGATGTCGTCGCCGGCAGCCAGGCGGATGGCGCCACGGGCACATCGCCGCTCGTCAGCCTGCGCCAGCAATATTCCGCGCAGGCGGCCGTTGTCGGCAGCCTGCAGAGCCAGATGGGTGCCCGCCACCCGCGCCTTCAGGCCGCCCGCTCTTCGCTCGGCAGTATTGGGGCGGAAATCAAGGACGAGTTGCAGCGGGTCGCGACCTCGGCAAGGGCCGACTATGAACAGGCCAAGAAGGCCGAAGACGATATCGCCAAGGAACTGGCGGTCCAGAAGGCTCTTCAGGCTACGACGTCGGACAAGCAGGTGCAGCTGAACGAGCTGCAGCGCAAGGCGACCGCCGCCCGTGAACTTTACGAGGCAGTGCTCAAACGCTCCGGCGAGACCAGCGAACAGCAGAACCTCAACCAGAGCAATATCCGCGTCGTTTCCCCTGCAGAAGTTCCAGTCAAGGCGGATGGACCGAGCAAGAAAATCATCATCGTCGCGGGCATCATCGGCGGCCTGCTCGCCGGTTTTGCTGTCGGTGCCGGTTTTGCGATCCTCGCCGGCCTCTTCTCTCATCCCGTCATCAGAGGTTATTTCCGCAAGCCCACCCGCGCTTCCGCTTGATGGCGGCCTCCAATCTTCCTACATCCTGAAAGTGGGCATCGAACGGAAGATGCCGTGAAAGAGGTTGTCATGCGGTTGGTTGCCGTTCTCCTGCTGTGGCTTGTTGTCGGCACTTCGGCCACACCCGCCTTTGCCATCGACTGGCAGAATTCCGGCAGGCAGGCCGTGCAGCCGCTTTACCCCTACAAGGATCTTCCGGGCGTGAAGGCCCAGCCGGACAAGAAGGTGGAAGAGTCCTACGCGTGCCACACCGAAACCGTGCAGATCCGCCGCCGCCACGACGAGATCTTCCGCTCCGGCGGCATGCCGACCCTGATGTATGTTTGCGAGCGCGACGGTGTCGTCTCGATGGACAGCCGCGTGCCGCTGCGCGGCCATTACCAGCCGGTGCGGTAAAAGCCGGAAGCGGATACTGCTGACGGACCTAACCTGAAGTCATCTATCCAGCCGTCAGACAGCCGCGAGCGAGATCTTGTCGATCCGGCCACCGATCTGGGCTCCGATATAGAGGTTCTCGTAGCATTTCGCCGGAAAACCTGTCTGCCGCATATGAAATGCCGTCCGGTCGATGTCGTAATCGACCCGGTGCAGATCGATAACATCGCCAGCGAGCGTGGCGAAGGCCGCACGCGGGTCGCCGTCGCGCGGTTGTCCGACAGCGCCTGGATTGCAGAAGCGCTTCCCGCCCAGTTTCAGCAATGCCTGGACATGGGTGTGGCCCGCAAAGAGGATCGATGCGTCGTCCGGAAGATCAGCGGGTCCGATCTGATAGAGATATTGGTCGATAGGGTCCCGCATGCCGCCGTGGTAGAAATGGATCGGACCGTCGGCAATGAAACTCTTCGAAGTCGCCAGCCAGGAGACCTGCTCCGGCGAAATAATCGTTCTCTGATAATCGGTGATATCCGAAACCAGTTTCGAACGCGGGCATCCCTCGCCGCTGACGATGTAGTGGTCGTGGTTTCCCAGAATATTGACGATCCCGCGGGCACGCAGCAGATCGATACATTCGCCCGGCTGAGCGTAGTAACCCACGACATCGCCGAGCGATATGATCCGGCGGCAGCCGAGCGCATCGATGCGCTCCAGCACGGCCTCGAGGGCCGGCAGGTTACCGTGAATATCTGAAATGATCGCGATCATGTCACCACATAATCTTCATAGTAGCGCCAGCCGCGGCCCGGGCGGACCTCCGGTGCTGCGGGCCGCTTGGCCCAAAGAAAGAGCTCTACGGCCATGAGGGCTTCATTGTAGCCGAAGGCGGCGCGCAAGGACGTACTGCTGGAGAACCGAGGATTGATTTCGAGAAGATAAGGGATCTCGCCATCCATGCGGAATTGATAGTTTGTCGGTCCTAATGGCTTGAAAAGACCGGCGATCGTCTCGACCGCCTTGGCCAGCACCGGATGCTCGACGACTTCGGCATATTGCGTATTGCCGGCGACGGACAGCTTGCGACGGAAGATGATCGGCGGCAGACTGGTGCCGTCGCCGAAGCCGAAGGCGCCGACGGTAAATTCAGTGTCGTCGCTGCCGATGAATTTCTGGATGAGAAAATCGTCGGTGCTTTTCCGGCTCCAATAGGCAAAGTCATGCTCGTCCCGAAGAACGGCGATGCCGCGCGATCCGTTTCCGCGCCGCGGTTTCAAAAGTAAAGGGGGCGCGCCAAGGCGATCGATCGCATCGTGCCAGTCTGCAGTAAGGCAACCAGGTATAGCCGGCAGGCCCAGGCGTTGCAGCGCTTCGCCGAAATTCCATTTGTCCTGCGCAAGTTCGATCAGATCGGGATTGTTCAGGATGACCCGAGCGTCTGTCTCTTGGGTAAGAGCCCGATTTCGGTTGAAGAACAGCACGTCCGACTCCAGCCCTGGAAATACCAGATCGACGTTTTCCCGGATCAGGAGATTTTTCCAGAAGTCGAAATAGTCGGGGCTTTCTTCGCTGCATGGCGGCTTAGCGAAGAAGTCGTCGCACCAGTAGGGACCGATACCGTGCGCATCCCGATCGACGCCGATGACCCGGACGGAGAGCCCGGATTTCCGGAGGGAGCTGGCAATTCCTTGCCCGATGATGGCGCCGACCGCAGTCACGACGACGGTGATGGGAGTTGTCTTCATGCCTGCTGCCGTCACATTAGATCCATGGGGCCGAAGGCTTTCGCGGTCCCCGCATTCCGTATCATCTCAATGCCGTCTTTCATCGTGATCGAGGGCAACAAGTTCAGCTGGCTGAAAGCCTGTGCTCCATCGGGAAAGTTTATCTTACGGAACGGCGCTTTTTCCGGCGCGTCGATGACATTGCCGCCGAGACCGAACGTGTCGTAAGCGACCATAGCGATTTCATCCGATGTCATCGCTTCCGGATGGGAGATATTCAGTATGCCTCTAACCTCGGTATGACCGGCACGGATCATCAAGTCAGCGGCATCCCTGACATGAAGGAAGTTTCGGATGCCGAGCGACCGGGGCATGCGGATATTTTCGCCGCGCGAGGCATACGCGATGATCCGGCCGAACCATGGTTGATGGCTGCAGCAGCGTCCTGCCGCATCGTAGATCTGCGGAAGGTGCAGGCTGCAAAACCGAAACCCATGTTTTTGCGCCGCCCAGGCAAGGATTTGTTCGGCGAGACCTTTGGTGAGGGCATAGGATGTGAAATTGCCCGGATCCGAAGTCTCGTCGGAAAAGGCGGAGCCTGCATAAACCAAAGCGCCGGCGCCGAGTCCCCTGACCAGCCGTGCGACATCGATCGCACTGGCGGTATTGATGTCGAAATTCTGTCTGTGTCCCTTGTCACCGTCGTCGGCAAAACTTGCTGCGCAGTGAAAGACGATATCGGCCGAGAGCCCTTCCGGCACCTTGGCCTCGGAGACACCGAGATCAAGGACGATATCGTCCGCAGCCGATCGTCCCGCCGTCAGTGTCTTGATATCGAGCGCCCGCAGCCGCTCGATAATCTGGCTTCCCAGCATGGACCGCGGACCGATGACGACGGCTGTCGTCATGCCGCTTCGGCTTCCATCAGCAAAGCAACACAGAGATCGGGAAATTCGATGCCGACGCGCAGCATCGCTTCGAGATTTTCCTGGAAATCCGGCAGTGTCTGGAGAACACCGAGCGGAAGCGGCTTGAGATAGATGCCTTCCTGGTGGGTCACCGAATACCCGTGGCGTTCCAAGTCCTGCCGGAACGTATCGCGGCAATATTGCCTGCGGTGCCCAAGTGCCAGATCGTTCGCGTTCAGGCTGTAGATATCGTCGATCTTGCCGAGCTCGACCCCGAGTCTCCGGTTCATCGACTTCGCGTTCGGAACCGCGGCAAAGAGCTTGCCGCCCGGCTTCAGGAATTTTCTGAACCGCTCAAGAACCACGCCCGGATCTTCGACATGTTCGAGAACAAAGCCCATGACGATGACGTCGAAGCGTTCTTCCGTATCGAAGTCCTCGAAGTAGGAGAAAACAACCTCGCCGGAGAAGCCGGGGCTTTTCTCGTTGAAGAGATCGATGACGACCTGCGACCCTTCGATGATGACGTGGCGGTCGCAGGCAGCGTTGAAAATACCAGGCGTGTATCCATGCCCGATGCCCAATTCCAGCAGCGAACCGCAATGGCCGAAGCGCCTGATGATCCGCTCGGGATACCAGTTGAGGATGAGATCGTTCTCGATCGCCGTCGCACCGGTCGGACGATATTCTGACGTTACCGCATCGAGGTCTATGGCTGCTGCTGTCATTCTACAAATTCCTTCGAGTCGATGGTTCCTAAATGTACCAACATGGTGCCGTCGGCTCCGCAGTTGGCGATGACAATCGTCCGGCTCATGACCTTTTATAATGCCCTCTGGCTTGCCGGTGGCTGTGCACGCTAGCCGTCGATCCAGACGAGATTCAATCCGGGACGATGCAGGCTCGGCTGCTGTGCGATGGCAGCCCTCGCTTTAAGGGGATTGAGCCCGACAAAAACCACGTCAATGTCCTCGGCGAGGTTCGCTGGTGCTATGACCGGTTTGCCGAAATGTTGGGCACCCTGGAGGTTGGGATTCTGGTCGAGGAAGACGCTGAGATCGACATCGTTTTCGATCCGACTGCAGATCCAGCTTCCATAAAAGCCGGAGCCGTAAATTGCCGCGCGGCGACCGGCAAACTCTTTCGCTGCTTCGTCGAGACGGACGGCTGCTCGTTTCCAGAAAGCACAAATCTCCCTGGCCTTCTCGGTCGCCGTGGCGATCTCGGCCCTGTCCACAATCTGGGGAACAGAATCGTTGGCACGCTTCGCGACGACGAAGAATGCGCCGGGAAAAACCTCCCTGTCGATCGTATCGACGCTGAAGCCGGCAAGGCTGAAGGCACGTTTCAGCGATGGGATACTGAAATGGTTGAGGTGATCGGCAACCGCCATGTCGCCTGGATTGGCGAAGACATCGGGCATCGACAGGAGAAGACGCCCCTCGGGGGCAAGGAGATCATGCAGGACCTTGAGAAAGGCGACCGGCTCGGGCACATGTTCGATGACGAAATGGCTCATGATCGCCTGAAAGCGACCGACCCATTCGGCCGGTATCGTATAGGATGCCTGATCTTCCGGGGCGACCCATCCCTGCCATGCAGACTTGTAGTCGGCGCTGACGTCGAAGACGTGCGGCCGAAGATCCGGTCTTGCCTTGTGCATCTTACGCAAGGTCGTCGATTTCGCCGCGCCGTAGTCGAGGATCGCGGCGCCCTGCGGCAGGTCGAGCAGGTGCAGGCTCACGGCTGCCTGATGGTCGGTGCGGTAGATCGGCTGATTGTCTGCACCGATGGCGAAAATCTGGTCGTGATCGTCCGACTCCATCGATATCTGGTAGGACGTATCATAGAAGGCCTCGATATCGGGCAAATCGCCCGATTGCCCATGGCCGCATTCATCGCAAACGAAGGCGAGCGTCGGAATATCGACGAACGCCATGGTCGTTGTGAGCGCCGGCGCCGAAGCCTCGTATGCGGCTTCGGCGATATGCGACCCGCAGACGCGGCACGCTGTCATATGGCGTTCTCCCCATCGGTCACCAGCTCCGGCAGGATCTTGCTGAAATCGACGCCAGCGGCGAAGGAACCGCACCAGCCGATGCGGACGCCGAGCGGTTCGGCAAAATTGAAATACCGGAACTGAATGCTCCATCGCGGCGTCTTCGAAACGTTATGCCCGCCCTGGTGCATGGTCAGGAAGTCCATCAGAATGAGGTCGCCCGGTTCGGGAAGCGGTGCGACGACGTCATATTTCGCCAGCCGTTCGTCGACCCGGTCCATGAAAAGCGCGTAGGCGCCGGTTTTTCCGAGCCCCGCGTCATCGCGATAGACGGGGATCAGCCCCTCGGCATGGGAACCTTCGGCGATCTGTACCGGACCCATGTCCGCCGTTACCGGCAGCAGCGGCGTCCAGAAGACGATACCGTCGAGGCTTCTCAGCTGACCGGGAAATTCCTGATGCCATTGCGCGCGGAATTTCTCTTCGCCTGGGTTGTCGATGCGGATGCCGTAACCGCCGGCAGCAATGCCGGGAACGGAATCGGGCCGCAGTTTTTCGAAGACCGTCGTATTCTTCGCCTTGGTGACGAGCTGCATGAAGGCCGGAATCTGCTTCACCGCATCATAGACTTCGCCGCCCCACGAACGGTTCTGCGCGATCAGCTTCGGATAGGCGATCGTCATGGCCTCGAGCGTGGTTCCGGTCGGAGCATCGACGCCGTACTTCCTGCAGAGGGCTTCGATGATCTTGCGGATACCTTCCTGGATAGGAGCGATATCGGTCGCCGGATCGTAGAAACCGCGGATGACGAGATAGCCTTTACTGTCGAATTCAGCGCGCAGGTTGTCTTTGAACGTTGGGATTGCGTCGGTCATGATGTTACCGTTTCCTCCTTCAGGAAGTCTTGCCACGCCACGGTGGTCGGGATGAGACAGTGACGTGCCTCCGGACCCCTTCGGGCGATGAGATCGAGTACTGAAACATATGGGGTGAACGAGCCTCCGGGCTGCGGCCAGGGGGTGCGGCTGTAGTCCATGTAGTCCACCTGCACGCCGGCTCGTTCAAAGGCCTTGTGATCCATATAATTCGCCGCGCCATGGCCCGTGAGATAGCGGGTGCCGCCGGCCTTTAGAACGATGTCGAGCACGCGCTGCCAGGAAGTGCCCTCGACGCCCATATTGCTGGTTCTTTCGACCGTCCGGTTCGCACCGATGCCGAGATACCGGGCTGGCTCCTCGATGCTGGCGATCAGCAGCTCCGGCAGGGAGGAATGGCTGTAGACGCTGTCGAAGATCGAAAGAGCATCGTCGATGAAGGGTGCGCCAAGCAGCGACTGACGCAGCAGCGCGCGATGGCTCGCCTTCCAGTCCTCGCCTGCCGCAGCGAGCTCGGAGATCTTCTGGAAGCTGCCTTTGCCGGCAAGTGGGATCGTCATCCAGCAGCGATCGTTGCCGCGCAGAAGCTGGATGCGGTTGGTGAAGCTGCCTTTCGAAAACTGCGTATCGTCGAGATAGACATAGCTGTCGGCGATCATGAGCTGTTCGAAGAAGCCCGGCCAGGGAAACAGCATCGGTTGCGAAATGACGACGGCAGTCATGTTGCATGGTCTCCAGTCGCTGCTTGCACGGCATCGCGTCGCCGGTCATGCCAGGCCACATGGCCGTGGCGCTTAGTCATTTGCCGATGCACTTGAGATATCCTCCCGGCGAGCTGGAAAGCACCAGCTTAGAGTTCAGCGCCTCATCGGTCTCAAAACGGTCGGTCTCCTTGAGATAGGTATTCACCGCCGCATAGGGCTCGTCGCCCGGATACCAGATCTTCGAACGCTTGGTCGGCGTCTGCGACATGTCTGCGCGACCGAGCACGGTATCGGCGACGACTATATACTGGCCCTGGGTGACCAGCGGGCCGTAGCAGCGCAGCTCATCGAGAACGTGATCGCGGCCGTGGTCGCTGTCGAGAACGACCATGACGGAAGCGCCAGCCGGAATTTCGGCCCTGACCTTGGCAAGCGTCTCGGTCGTCGTCGATGGTCCCTCGATCAGCGTGATCAGCGGCGAGAGCGGATGTTTTTCAATGGAATCACGATTATGGGCGCGGATATCGATATCGACGCCGACCACCTTGCCCTTGCCGATCACCTTCAGCAGCGAAGCCATGAAGATCATTGAGCCGCCGCGCGCCACACCCGTTTCGATGATGACGTCAGGCTTAGTATTCCAGACCACTTCCTGGGTGGCCATCACGTCGGCCGGCATCTGGATGATCGGCACGCCCATCCAGGACCAGAGATAGGCATAGTCATACTTGTCGAGCACTATCAGCGTGTTCAGCGCGTGCTGGAAGGCATCTTCGTCCTTGCCGAGTGCAAGCGCCATTTCGCGCTTGTGGGCTTCGAATTCGAGGCGATCGTCCTTGGTGGTCATAAGTCTATGAAACCTTCTGTATATTATGCGCTCAGGCCGATTGGCGGAGGTGAACGGCGCTGTTGTCCTGATGGCTGCGGACGACCGAGATCAGCGTTTCTGCCACGCGGTCGATATCGGCCTCGCTCATGTCGTGGTAGCTCGGCAGGTTGATCGCTCGCTCCGGAATGCTCCAGGCGTTGATGTTGGCGGGCTTTTTTCCGAACATCGAAAGGCTGGAAAGCGGGTGGAAGAAGACGCGCGCATCGATATCTGCGGCTTCGAAGGCCTGCTGCAGCACTTCGCGGGTGATGCCGGTGGCAGGGTGGAAGACGGCTGTCGGCATCCAGGCGCCATTGATCGTGCCGGTATATTCCGGGTTCATGCTGATGCCATTCAGGGTCGAGAGGCGCACCATATAGGCTGCCAGGATCTCCCGCTTGCGGGAGACGAGCTCCTCGATGCGCTCCAGTTGGGCGCAGCCGATCGCTGCCTGGATGTTCGACATCTTGTATTTGAAGCCGATCGCATCCGGCCAGAACTGCTTCTTCTGGCTGCGGGCGCGGCCGTGATTGCTGAGCGTCAGCACCTTTTCATGGAGATCGGTGTCGCTGGTCACGAACATGCCGCCTTCGCCCGTCGTCAGCGTCTTTGTGCCGTGGAAGGAGAAGGTGCCGAAAATGCCCATGGAGCCGGCGCGACGGCCGTGCCAGACGGAACCGATCGCCTCGGCTGCGTCTTCGATGACGGGGATGCCGGTGCGGCGGCTGATGTCGAGCAACGCATCCATGTCGCAGAGATTGCCATAGATATGGGTGGCGATGATGGCGCGCGTGCGCGGCGTAATCTGGCGCTCGACCTCCGCGGGGTCGATGCACCAGGTATCGGGCAGCACGTCGACGAAAACGGGCTCAGCGCCCAGATGCTTGATCGGCGCAACGGTTGCGATCCAGTTCGTGTCGGCGAGGATCACCTCGTCGCCGGCGCCGATGCCGAGCGCGGCAAGCCCCATATGCATCGCGCCGGTGCAGCTCGACGTCGCAATCGCGTGGCTGGTGCCGAGATAGGCAGAAAATTCCTTCTCGAAGCGGATGATATAGTCGTAGCAGCGGGCACCCCAGCCGTTCGCCGCAGCATCGGCTGCATAGCTCGTCTCAAGCTCGGTGATGGACGGTTTGGTGTAGAATATCCTGTTTGTCATGCCTTAATTCTTTTGTGATGGGGCTGAGACTCACGCAATCGGGGCACATTGAACTCTGTAAAAACTAGGGGGTGAAACTGGCGCGAGGCTTTGCAGCGTCGGACGCAACTTCAGGCATCAGACGAGCACGTGCTGCGTCAGGTCGGTTTCGATGAAGATGAGGTTCGGCTTGTAGCCGAGCTTCAGGAAGTTCTCGCGCCTCGGCATGTCGGCGGCAAAGATCGCCGTCTTCTCCAGAAGCGCCGGATCATGCGTCTGCGGGTCGGCGACGATCTCGATCTCCGGCAACAAACCGATGTCACGCAACATTTCGCCGATCGATTTCGGATCGGCCATGCCGCTGAGGATGAGCCTGTTGATGCCGGCGGTCGCGTTGACCTGATAGGCGAGCGTCTGGATCGCCACCGCCATCGGGAAGTTGTGACGAAGCTGGGCCACTTCCGGATGCTCGCCGAGCCCGCCGAGCGCCATGCGGGTATAGAGCTCGTAGGCCTTGATGAAGTCCTTGCGCGCCACCCAGAAACGGACGGCAACCGACATGCGGTTCAGCGTGAAGATCTTGCACATCTCGTCATAGATGGCGCGCGCCTCACGGCTGGTATTCAGCTTGCCGCGCTTGGCGGCGATATAGAGGAAATATTCGAGGCCACCGCGATACTTGTCCCAGGCGGTCATCACATCGTCATTGCCGGCCTGCTGGCGCGTCGGCGCGATCTTGGAAACCGTCACCGAGCGATAGAAGGGCTCTTTAAGAAAGGTGACAGCACCCTGATCGACGAAATGCGCCAGATAGGCGAAGGCCCAGAAGCAGAAATCGCGCGGCACCCAGGCGGAGCGCAGGGCGGACGAGCGGTAAATGCCGATCTCGGGGAAGATGTGCCCGTTGTAGATGAACTGGAAGAGTTCCACGAAATTCTGCCGTGCGAACTTCGTGTTCTCGGCAATCTCGTAGAACTTCGAGACGTCCTTGTCCTGCACCTCGTCGTAGAAATACCAGGGTGCGTGGCAGGCGACGACATCGGGATTGGCGTCCAGATAGGCCATTGCTGCCTCGACGCCGGCAGACACCAGAAAATCGTCATCGGCAAGGTAGATCGTATATTCGCCGACCGCGTGATGGAAGGCGCAGGCAAGATTCGGTCCCGAGCCGCCGTTGACGGCGCGGCGGTGATAATGGATCGGCAGTCCCTTGGCGATGAACTCCTCTACAACCTGGGTCGTATTGTCCGTCGAAGCATTGTCGGAAATGACGATCTCGTAGGGGAAGCTGAACTTGTAGCCCTCGCAATGCTCCAACGCGTTTCTGAGATAAGGTTCGCGATTGTAGGTCGGAATGCAGATGCTGAGTTTGATGCCGCTCAAAGGCTCGTCTCCTGGCTGTAGCTTTCAAGCGCGGCGTCGCGCTCGCTGATGACGCTCGGCATAAACGGCCAGGCGATGGAAAAGGCGGGATCGTCCCAGCGGACGCCGCGCGCGAGCTCCGGCACGTAGACTTCCGACATCTGGTAGAAGAGCTCGCAGTCGTCTTCGAGTGTCAGGAAGCCGTGTGCACATCCAGCGGGTATGTAGAAGGCGTTGTGGCTGGCCGCATCGAGCTCAACGGCGGCCCATTTCAGATAAGTCGGTGAATCTCGCCTCAGATCGAGCGCCACGTCGAACACCTTGCCGCGCGTGGCGCGCACCAGCTTGATCTCCGGCCGTGGCTCGGCCTGGTAGTGCATGCCACGCAAGGTACCGCGCTTGTGGTTCTGCGACACGTTGCATTGCGGATAAACAGGCACGAGACCGTGGTCGGCAAAGCTCTTGGCGTCGAAAGTCCGCGCAAACAGTCCGCGGTCGTCGGAACGCGCGTCGACCTCCACGACAAAAGCACCCGAAACCGCGGTCGGAACGAATTTCATCCGATCACCGTCAGTTCCGGCACGGCGACGGCGAAGCGTCCGCCCCAGGCCCCGACCCTGCTGTTGGCCGCCACGACTTCGTTCTTGATGTTCCATGGCAGGATCAGAATGTAGTCCGGCCGCGTCTCGTCCATCTTTTCCGGCGCGTAGATCGGCAGCTTGCTGCCCGGCAGGAAGTGGCCCTGCTTGTGCGGATTGCGGTCGACCACGTAGTCGATGAGGTCGGTGCCGACGCCGCAGAAATTCAGAAGCGTATTGCCCTTGGCGGCGGCGCCATAGGCAGCGACCTTCTTGCCGTCGCGCTTGGCTTCCGCGAGGAAGGCGAGCAACCCGTCCTTGATCGGTGCCACGCGGCTCTGGAACGCCTCGTAGGTTTCGACCTCGTCGAAGCCCGCAGCCGCCTCGTCGGCGCGCACCTTGGCGACGCCGGGGCCGGTCGGATGAGCGGTAGAGGCCGTCCTGCAGGCAAGCACGCGCAGGCTGCCGCCATGTGTCGGCAGTTCTTCCACGTCGAACACTTTCAGGCCGTGCGCCGCGAAGACCTTTTCGACTGCCAGCAGCGACAGGTAATAGAAATGCTCGTGATAGACCGTGTCGAACTGGATATTTTCGATCAGCCGCAGCAGATGCGGGAATTCGACGCTGACGACGCCATCGTGCTTCAGCACGCCTGAGAGCCCGCCGACGAAGTCGTTGATATCCGGGACGTGGGCCAGCACGTTGTTGCCGATGACGATGTCGGCGGCCAGACCGCGGGAGACGAGATCGGCCGCCGTTTCCTTGCCGAAGAAGCGCGCTTCCGTGGGCACGCCGATCTGCCGAGCCACTTCGGCCACGTTTTCGGCCGGCTCGATGCCGAGCACCGGCACGCCGGCCTCGACGAAATGCTTCAGCAGATAGCCGTCATTGCTCGCTACCTCGATAACCTGGGATTTCTCGCCGAGGCCGAAGCGCTTGCGGGCCATGATGGTGAACTGGCGGGCGTGCTCCACCCAGCTGTCGCTGTAGGAGGAGAAATAGGCGTAGTGACTGAAAATGTCTTCAGGCGGCACGAAGGCATCGGCCTGCACCAGCCAGCAATCGGAGCAGACGAAGGCGCGCAGCGGATAGGACGGCTCCGGCTGCTTGAGCTGCTCTTCCGTCAGATAGGCGTTGGCGAGTGGCGTCGAGCCGAGATCGACGAAACGGTGCTGCAAGGGAGCGCCGCAGAACCGGCAATTATGCGCTGTCATGATATTGCTTCCTCATAGGCCGCGATCTGGCCGAGCGAGAAGGCGCGCATGTCGGCCCCTTCGCGGTTGGCCTTGTACCAGGCGGCGGTCCAGTCGATTGTCTGCTGAAGGCTCAGGCGCGGGCGCCAGCCGATGGCGGAAAATGCCAGGTCTGAGCTCAACGTGAGGGCAGGCGCCTCCGGCAGATGCGTTCCGGGTGCCTGCGCCCAGACGTCGTTGACACCATGGGCGAGGCCAAGTGCATCGGCGAGTTCACAGACGGTTGCGAAACTCTGCGGATCGGGGCCGAAATTGAGCGCCTCGGGCAGCTCCTTTTCATCCGAAAGCGTGAGCTCTTCGGCGAAGGCGAGATAACCGCCGAGCGGTTCCAGCACATGCTGCCAGGGACGGATGGCCTCGGGATACCGAAGCAGGATCGGCTGGTTGCTTTCAAAAGCACGGATGAAATCCGGGATCAACCGATCTTTGGACCAGTCGCCGCCGCCAATGACATTGCCGGCGCGCACGGTAGCAACGCTGATATCGCGCCCCTTGAAGAAGCTGTCGCGGTAGCTCTGGACGACGAGTTCGGTGCAGGCCTTGGAATTGGAGTAGGGGTCCTTGCCGCCGAGCGTATCGCTTTCGATAAAGGGAATGCCGCTGCCATTGTTGGCATAGACCTTGTCGGAGGTGACGACGAGAACCGTCCTGACGGAGGCAGTCTCGCGGACCGCGTCAAGGACGTTTGCTGTTCCCATCACATTGGTTGCGAAGGTCTCGCCCGGATTTTCATAGGAGCGCCGGACCAGCGCCTGTGCTGCCATGTGGATGACGATTTCGGGCTCGAAATCGACGAGGCGCTGCTTGAACGCCGTTGCGTCCCTGATGTCGGCTATGTGGTGGCCTTGCCCGTTCCAGGGCGAAAGCCGCACATAGAGAGAGGGACTGGTCTCGGGTTCGAGCGAGACCGCCGCCACCTCCGCGCCGAGCTTTTCCAGCCACAGCGAAAGCCAGGATCCTTTGAACCCTGTATGTCCCGTCAGGAACACACGCCTGCCATTCCAGAAGTCCGTCAGGCCCATATCTTCCACGGCGCCTTTCCGGAGCTCCAGAGCTCTTCGAGCTGATTGCGTTCGCGCAACGTATCCATCGGCTGCCAGAAGCCGTCGTGACGGAAGGCCGCCAGTTGCTTGTTGGATGTCAGCCACTGCAACGGACCGGCTTCCCAGATCGTATCGTCGCCTTCGATAAGGTCGATGACGGAAGGATCCAGCACGAAGAAGCCGCCGTTGATACGCTGACCGTCGCCCTTCGGCTTTTCGATGAAGGCGGTCACGACGTCATTCTCGATATTCGTCGCACCGAAGCGGCCCGGGGGCGTTACGGCGCACATCGTTGCCTTCAGGCCATGGCTGCGGTGGAAGGCGATCTCCGAACTGATGTCGATATCGGCAACGCCGTCGCCATAGGTCAGGCAAAAGGGCTCGTCCGGATCCAGATGATCCCGGATACGCCGGATACGGCCGCCCGTCATGGAGTTCATGCCGGTATCGACAATGGTCACCTTCCAGCTGGGCTTCGAGCCCTTGTGGTATTCGATCGCGTTGGTGGCGAGGTCGACGGTGATGTCGCTGTGATGCAGGAACAGGTTTACGAAATATTCCTTGAGCATATAGCCCTTGTAGCCGGCGCAGATGATGAAATCATTCAGGCCGTGATGGGCGTAGATGTTCATGATGTGCCAGAGGATCGGTTTTTCGCCGATCTCAACCAGAGGCTTAGGCCGCACGCTGGTCTCTTCGGCGAGGCGCGAACCCAGACCACCTGCCAGAATTACGACTTTCATCCCAAGCCAACTCCAAAGTGTCTGATAATATTCATTGCGGCCGGCGTGCGCCTGGCGAACATGTCCGGCATGCGGGCAACGATCTCCACGGAGCGTAACGGCAGTATCTTCATCGTGATGCCGGTATCCGATTTCGTTCTTGTGCGAGGCTTGCCTTAGCCAGCGCGAAAATGGCCAACAGCCGAGCGGTTTCTGCCGCTCGGCTGCATAATTTGCCGGTAGTCTCTTGGAATTATTTGCTGTTTCGCAACGCCATACGTCGGCGCGGCAGGACTATGATTTTTGAGGGGTGAGAAAAGCGTCTGAAGGGAGCGAGGCGCTCAAAGAAT
This sequence comes from Hyphomicrobiales bacterium, assembly GCA_900468805.1. Classification (GTDB taxonomy): domain Bacteria; phylum Pseudomonadota; class Alphaproteobacteria; order Rhizobiales; family Rhizobiaceae; genus Rhizobium. The sequence goes on from UEIF01000021.1 coordinate 226,015, forward strand.
CCGATCGATCTTATGCTGAATATGCAGATTGGGCATCAAGCCAGCCGTATGCGCGGCACGATAAGCGTTGCGCGCAGCATCGAAGGTCACGCCCCACATGATGGCGCTGAGCAGAAAAGTGATGATGTAGACCTGGATCCGCATACACGCATCGAAATGCGGCATATTGGCATTTATGTGGCGATGCTACTGTGCAAATTCGAATATGCCGGTGAATAAAAAGTGCGAAAAATAAGTGCGCTCGCCGTCGCAATGTTGAGTTAGGCTAACGGCTGCGACAACCATGGGCCTTGGTGAGAAAAACGAGCGAAGGTACGACAACGGCAGCGCAACTGCCGCGGAGCTTTCAGCATCAATCTACGGTTTCCGCAAACGGAATCCCGATGACGTTGGGTTGGCCGCCATTCCGAATACAATGATGAAACTTAACACACGCTGCGGTGAGCGAGATAACAGGAAGAACCTGTATCTATTTGATCTCGTTGGAGATCAATGGGAATGGTGCCCAGAAGAGGACTCGAACCTCCACACCCTTTCGGGTACCAGCACCTGAAGCTGGCGCGTCTACCAATTCCGCCATCTGGGCGACGGAGAGCCATGTACGGGGGTGGCTCTTTGCTGTCAACAGGGTTTTTGAAGTTTTCCTGACAGTCTGTGAAAAAGCTTCATGAAGCCGTTGTCGCACCCGGCGGGTCAGTGGATGGCACGGCCTGCTATTCGCACTATATTAGGGGATATCCGCAAAGGAATGCACCATGTTCGACCTTCGCCACGCTTTTCTCGCAGGCCTGCTTATGGCGGTGCCGCTGGCTGAGGCCAACGCCGCTTCGCCGTCGCTTGGGCCTATCAATACGCAATCGACGATTTGTGATTATCGCGGTTGCTTCGGTTTCGGTCCGCAGCAGTGGCATCGCCCGGCCTATGTCCAGCCGAATTACCGCCCGCCGAATTCTGCTGGTCCGAAATATTATCAGCCGCCCGGCACTTTGCCGCCACGGTTGACCTATGACCCGCCACCGGTGCAACGGGTGCAGCCTTCGGCGAAAGATAGCAATCGCCATGTGGAATGGTGTCGGAACGAATACCGGTCCTACAATCCGCGCACGGATCGCTTCGTGACTTACGAAGGTATCTACAAAACCTGCCGCTCGCCCTATCGCTGAGCCTCAGCTCTCCAGCGAAGCCCGGTCGGTGTGGCCGAGATCGCGATCGGGCTCGATAATGTCGCGCACCCGCTGCTTGAGTTCCTTCGGGCCCGGAAAGCCGCCATCACGTTTGCGCTCCCAGATCAGATCGCCATTGACTCGGATTTCGAAATTGCCGCCGGTGCCGGGAATGAGCGCTACCTCGCCAAGACTGTCCGTAAAAGTCTGCAGCAGCTCCTGCGCCATCCAGCCGGCGCGCAGCAGCCAGTTGCATTGGGTGCAGTAGAGGATGGTCACGCGGGCTTTCTCGGTCATGGGAGGCTCCTTTTATTCAAGGGATCTAGAGGCTCGTAAGGGACCTCGCAATCCGTCTGCTATCAAATCGCCGGGCGGAAAGATCGGATTCAGTCTTTTTTGATAATTTTCTATTAGTCATGCTGGATTGGTGTTCTCACGGAATAGCTGAGGCACCCCCCAGTTGTTGTTTTGCGTAACGGTGCTCATGCGTTCCACGGCTGTCCCAGCAATCCTTCTTGCCTGCCTCGCTCTGGCGGGCTGCTCGTCGGCTTCCGGTCCCGAAAGTCTCGTCGCCGGCGTCACTCCGAAGCCTTCGAAGGAAATGACCTCCTCCGTCACGCCGCCGCCGGCTCACGTACCGCAGGCCACGGTCGCAGCGGTCGAACCGGACGAGGCCACCCCGCAGGAAAGCCTTGCCTGGGATGCGTCGGCGCCGGAATCGCGTGCCTTTTCGGCGGTGACGCCCTCAGCTCTTTCGCAGCCTGGAATGCCTGTCCCCGTTGAGCGCCCGGTCGAATTCGCGATGGCGGCAGCTCCTGCGATCCAGCAGCCGACCCGCGGCCGCTCGCGCGTCTACGGCTATGGTTTCCGCGATGCCAAGCCGATCAATTTCGGCAAGATCTCGCCGCGCAAGCTCGCCGTGCATGGCGTCGACGTCTCGCGCTGGCAGGGAGATATTGACTGGGAAACGCTGAGGACCCGCGGGGCGAACTTCGCCTTCATCAAAGCGACCGATGGCGGCGACCACCTGGACCCGATGTTCAAGACTAATTGGCGGCGAGCCAAGGAAGCCGGCATCAAGCGTGGAGCCTATCACTTCTTCTATTGGTGCCGCACAGCCGGCGAGCAGGCCGACTGGTTCATCCGCAACGTCCCGCGTGATCCGGATGCATTGCCGCCGGTCATCGATGTGGAATGGAACGGCGAATCGAGCTGCAAGGTGAAGCTTTCCCGCGCCCGCGTGCTGGAAAAGATGCAAGTCTTCATGGAAAAGATCGAGCGCCACTACGGCAAGCGTCCCATTATTTATACTGCCCCGGATTTCTACGAGGACAATCTCGAAGGCGCCTTCCAGAACTATCACTTCTGGCTGCGTGCGGTCGCGGAACATCCTTCGAAAGTCTATCCGAACCGCAAATGGCTCTTCTGGCAATATTCCGGCTCCGGCCTCTCGCACGGCGTCGAAGGCCGTATCGACCTCAATGTCTTCCGGGGCAGCGAGGATGAATGGCACCGCTGGGTGGCCGGGCTTTGAAACCTGCCGCTGGGCTGAATTTATCAGCCCAGCAAGGTTTTCGGCATCGATCGCAAAGATCAGAGCCGTGCCTCCAAAACAAGGTTGAACGGTGTAGCCATTGCCCGACGGAACCGTGTGAACCCTGCTTTGCGAAAAATCTCTGCCAGTCGTTTTTCGCCTGCCTGTGCGCCAAGCACCATATGGCCGCCATCCGAGATTGCATGGGCACAGCAGATCGTCGTCGAGGCGGCATAATACATGCGCGCGACCGGCGAGATATTATCGCCGACGCCGTCTTTCGCAAAAGGCTCGACCAGCATCACTGTCCCATTGGCCGCAATGGTTCTGGCTGCGTGATCAGCGACAGCCAGCGGATTGCCCATGTCATGCAGGCAGTCGAAGAGGCAGATGAGATCATAGCCGGAGTCCGGATAGGCATCCGCTCGCGCCGTCTCGAATATGACATTCTCTGTCCCGCGCACCTTCGCTACGACCTGTCGAGCTTCGTCCAGCGATTCCGCGTGCGAATCGAATCCACGGAAATGTGAGGCCGGAAAGGCCGCCGCCATCAGGGCCGTTGAATGTCCGTGGCCGCAGCCGACATCGGCGACCAGCGCGCCGGCCTTCAGCTTTTCGACCACGCCATCGAGCGCCGGCAGCCATTCGGAGATGAGGCTTGCCTCGTAGGCATTGCGGTAAAGCGAGGCGACACCGCAATAGAGCCGTCCGTCATGGTCGCCCCAGGGAATGCCGGCCCCCGTGCGAAAGGCTTCGAGCGCCTTGTCCTCATCCGCCCACATCGAAGCCGGGATCGCCCAGGCTGCCGCCATGAAGACCGGGCTGTCGTCCTGCGCCAGCACCATTGCGTTTTCCGCCGGCAATTCGTAGTTGTGGCCGGCGACATCGTAGATCACATAGCCACCGGCAACCTGCGAACCCAGCCATTCGCGGATATAGCGCTCCGCGCATCCGGTGCGGGCGGCAAGCTGATGCGAGCTGACCGGACCCGCTTCCGCCATCGCCTTATAAAGGCCGAGCCGGTGCCCGATACTGACCATCACCCCGCCATAGCCGGCAGAGAGATCGCCGATTGCCCGTGAAACGATGAGGTCGAGCTTGGCCGCATCGATTGTCCTGCTTCCTATCTGGTCCATTGTCTTCTCCTGTCGAAACATTCGGAATGCGAATTGAATGACAGGTGGTGGAGCCGAGCGGCAGAGCGGTATGGACCAGAAGCGGGCCATTTGCGCCAATCCTTGCAGCGGTGTAGGCAATAGGGGCAAGTGACGGAGCCGCTTTCTTCCGGGGGATGAGATGCAATCCGGTGTCGATCCTGCAGCATCCGAACCGCTTCATGTCAGCCTCGTGGCCATTCCCGAGGCGGTCGTCTCGACGCTGAGTGGCATCTTCGATGTCATGAATGCCTTCGCAGTCTTGCCGGCAGCAGGCGAAATCATTCCCCATGGTCCGCCTTTCAGAGTGGAAATCGTCGGCGTGTCCGCAGAGCCGCTGGAGCTTGCCAGCCGCTTGCCCATCACCGTTCAGCGTAGCATTTCATCGCTTGAGCACACGGACATCATCATCGTTCCCTCTGTATTGCTGCCATCGGATGGCTGGGAGAAAGGTCGCCATGCGGAACTTGTCGAATGGGTCCGCGCCATGCATGCGCGCGGTGCGCTCATCTGCTCGGCCTGCTCGGGGCTCTTTCTGCTCGCCGAAACCGGGCTCTTCGATGGAATGGATGCGACCGTACATTTCGGTTACGCCGATGCCTTCCGGGCCAGTTTTCCGCAGGTGCCTGTCCATCCCGAGCGCGTGCTCGTGGTTTGCGGCAGGCGGGAGGAATTGATCAGCTCCGGCGCCTCGATGACCTGGCATGATCTGGTACTCTACCTGATCGCCCGCCATGCCGGCGCTTCGGCAGCGCAGGCGATCGCTCGCTTCTTTGCGCTGCAATGGCATCAGGATGGGCTTGCCCCCTACATCGTCTTCGAAGGGCGCAGGGATCACGGCGATATTGCCATCCGGATGGCACAGGAATGGGTTTCAAGCCATTTCTCGGTCGCCAATCCCATCGAGGAGATGTTTCGCCACGCTGGCCTGACAGAGCGAACGTTCAAGCGCCGTTTTACCCATGCGACCGGCATCAGCCCAATCGCCTATGTGCAGAGGTTGCGCGTGGAGGACGCAAAGCGGCGACTGGAGCGCACGGATGCTCCGGTCGATGAGATAAGCTGGCAGGTCGGCTACGAGGAGCCCGCCTTCTTCCGCCGGCTCTTCAGGCGCATGACAGGACTAAGCCCCGGCGTCTATCGCCGCCGGTTCCGTGTCCCCGATTATGCTCGGCCGGTAAAAAGCTGAGGCGCTTACTCGTCGCCCATCTTGAGCGCCGCAATAAACGCTTCCTGCGGAATCTCCACCTTGCCGAACTGGCGCATACGCTTCTTGCCGGCCTTCTGCTTGTCGAGCAGCTTGCGCTTGCGGGTGGCGTCGCCGCCGTAGCACTTCGCGGTCACGTCCTTGCGCAGCGCCGAGATCGTCTCGCGGGCAATCACATTGCCGCCGATCGCGGCCTGGATCGGAATCTTGAACATGTGCTTCGGGATCAGCTCCTTGAGCTTCTCGCACATGTCGCGGCCGCGTTTTTCGGCGGCTGTCCGGTGCACCATCATCGAAAGCGCGTCGACCGGCTCGCCGTTGACGAGGATCGACATCTTCACGAGGTTGCCCTCGCGGTGTTCGGTGAGTGTGTAGTCGAAGGAGGCATAACCCTTGGAGATCGACTTCAGCCGGTCGTAGAAGTCGAAGACGACTTCATTGAGCGGCAGGTCGTAGGTCAGCATCGCGCGCGTGCCGACATAGGTGAGTTCGACCTGGATGCCGCGCCGGTCCTGGCAGAGCTTCAGGATGCCGCCGAGGTAATCGTCCGGCGTCAGGATCGTCGCGCGGATCCACGGCTCGTGGATTTCCGAGATCTTGACGACATCGGGCATGTCGGCGGGGTTGTGCATCTCGCGCTCCGTGCCGTCTGTCATGTACATCTTGTAGACGACGGATGGTGCGGTTGCGATGAGGTCGAGGTCGAACTCGCGTTCCAGCCGTTCCTGGATGATTTCGAGATGCAGAAGGCCAAGGAAGCCGCAGCGGAAACCGAAGCCGAGAGCAGCCGACGATTCCATTTCGAAAGAGAAGGACGCGTCGTTGAGGCGAAGCTTGCCCATGGCGGCGCGCAGATCCTCGAAATCGGCCGCGTCGACCGGGAAGAGACCGCAGAACACCACCGGCTGCGCCGGCTTGAAGCCCGGCAGCGCTTCGGCCGTCGGCCGCTTGTCCTCGGTGATCGTATCGCCGACGCGGGTGTCGGCCACTTCCTTGATCGAAGCGGTAATGAAGCCGATCTCGCCGGGGCCGAGGCTGTCGACATTGACCATCTTCGGTGTGAGCACGCCGACGCGCTCCACCTGGTATTTCGCATCCGTGCCCATCATCCGCACCGTCTGACCCTTGGTCAGCACGCCGTCGATGACGCGCACCAGAACCATGACGCCGAGATAGGTGTCGTACCAGCTGTCAACGAGCAACGCCTTCAGTGGCGCCTTCTCGCCGCCGGGGCTTTTCGGCGCCGGCAGCTTATGCACGATTGCTTCGAGCACGTCGGGAATGCCGAGACCGGTCTTCGCCGAAATCAGCACGGCCTCCGAAGCATCGATGCCGATCACTTCTTCGATCTGTTCCTTGATGCGATCCGGTTCAGCGGCCGGCAGGTCGATCTTGTTGAGGACAGTGACGATCTCATGGTTGTTGTCGATCGCCTGGTAGACGTTGGCGAGCGTCTGCGCCTCGACACCCTGCGAGGCGTCGACGACAAGCAGCGAACCCTCGCAGGCCGACAGCGAACGGGAGACTTCATAGGCGAAGTCGACGTGGCCGGGCGTGTCGATGAGGTTGAGAATGTATTTCTCGCCGTTATTCGCCTGGTAGTGCAGGCGCACGGTCTGGGCCTTGATGGTGATGCCGCGCTCGCGCTCGATATCCATATTGTCGAGCACCTGCTCGGACATTTCGCGCTCGGCGAGGCCACCTGTCGTCTGGATCAGGCGGTCGGCCAGCGTCGATTTGCCGTGGTCGATGTGGGCCACGATCGAGAAGTTGCGGATATGGGATAGCGGAGTCGTCGGATTGGTGCTCATGCGCGCCATATAGCAGCGCGCACATCGCCCGCAAAGCGGTAATTATCCTGCAGTTTACCCTATTTTGCAGCCTGTGGAACTTGGCTCAGACCGGCCAGGTCTCCAGCCGCCAGGCCGAATCCCAGAACATCCATTCATATTGCGAGGCGCGCACGAAGGCGTCCATCATCTGCTGGCGCTCTGCCGGCGAGGCAGCACGGGCGGCGATATCAGTCAAAGCGATGACTTCGCGGGCTCCGGCTGCGAACTGCGGATCGCCGTAGGTGTTGATCCATGCCTGGAAGACATTCCCTTCAATCGCCGGCTTGCTCTTGATGTCTTCGCCGACATGCCAGTAGATCCAGAAGCAGGGCAGGATCGCCGAAAGCGCCACCGCATAGGAACTGTGGTAGGCCGTCGCCAGCAGGAAATTCGTATAGGCAAAGCAGGCAGGCGAGGGTTCGGCCGCCGTCACGTCGGCGCTGGAAATACCGAATTGGCTGAGAAAACCGGCATGCAGCCCCTGCTCGACGGTGATCGCCTTCTGCGCCGAACCGAGGAAGCGCAGCACCTGTGCATTATCGGGCGCCTTGGCGGCGACGATCGCAAGGCACCGGGCATAGTGCTTCAGGTAGATCGCGTCCTGCAGGATATAGTGGCGGAAAACCTCCGGCGGCAGTGTACCGTCGGAAAGACGTTGCAGCAGCGGCAATCTCTCGATCTCGGCCATGATTGGCTTGATCCGGTCCCAGGCGGCAGCCGTGAAGCTTTCCCCGGTCTCAGTGCCTTGCGTGATGCCGTCCATGCTGGTCTCCGCTCTTGAATGCCGCTGCCATATATCGACGGCGTTACGGTGAAAGCAAGGCCGCACACGAGCACTTGATTCCATCATCGGATCCTGTATTTCTCTTATAGTAGAATTTCGGACCGTAGAAATGGAACAGGAACTGGAACAGGCGATCGGCATCCGTATCCGCACACTGCGGATGGAGAAGGGGCTGACGCTGGATGACCTCGCCACCGCTTCCGGCGTCAGCCGTGCGATGATCTCCCGCATCGAGCGTGCGGAGGCGAGCCCGACGGCTTCGCTGCTCGCCCGGGTCTGCGCCGCACTCGGCCTGTCCCTGTCTGCCTTCTTCGCCGAGGAGGGACAGCAGGCGTCGCCGCTTTCGCGCCGGCAGGAGCAACTGGTCTGGCGCGATCCCGAAACCGGATATATGCGCCGTGCCGTTTCGCCACCGGGCACGTCCTCGGATATCGATATCGTCGATGTTGAATTTCCGGCGGGTGCACGGGTCAGCTTCCCGCCGCACGCGGCGAGCCGCGGCATGACTCAGCACGTCTGGCTCTTTGATGGCGAGCTGGAAATGACGGTCGGCGACACCGTTCATCGCCTCAAGCCCGGCGACTGTCTCTTCATGCCGGTCGGTGACGGCCATGTCTTTCACAATCCAGGTCACGCGCCGGCACGCTATTGCGTCGTACTGGATCGCGGCGGCCGCTAATTCACGCACTCATTTACCAGGGGACCATCATGCCGACCATCCGCCTTCTCTCCGCCGCCGAGGCCCACGCGGCCATTCCCGACCTTTGCGAAGTGCTCGCCGATTGCGTCAACGGTGGCGCCTCGGTCGGCTTCATGCAGCCCTACACGCCTGGCGATGCCGAACCCTATTGGCGGGGTGTCGCCGAAGCCGTGGCCGATGGTGCCACTCTGCTCTTTGTCGCCGACGTGGATGGCAAGGTTGTCGGCACCGTGCAGGTCGGCGCTGCCCAGATGCCGAATCAGCCGCATCGCGGCGACCTGAAGAAGCTGCTCGTCCACCGCTCCGCCCGCGGCCATGGTCTGGCGCGCCTGCTGATGGACATGGCTGAACAGGAAGCGGCCCGCCGCGGCAAGACGATCCTCGTTCTCGACACGGCAACCGGCAGCGACGCCGAAGCCATCTACCCGCGCCTCGGCTGGGAGCGCGTTGGTGTCATCCCCGACTACGCGTTGTGGCCGGAAGGCGGGCTTTGCGCCACGACGCTTTTCTACAAGCGGGTCGCCTGAGCATTCTGCGTAAAGGCAGCGATGGCATCTGCAAGCGCCGAAGCCGGCGTCCAGTGCAATGCCTTCCAGCCAAACTGCGTGGCAGCAGCGATATTCTCCTCGAGATCGTCGATAAAGCCGATGTCTTCAGGCGCGACACCGACGCCTTCTGTTGCAAGGCGGAAGAAGTCGGTGGCCGGCTTGCGAGCGCCAAGTGCTGCGGAATAGAAAATGCCGTCGAAAAGCGCGCCGAGTTCGAGCACGTCGCGCAAATAGGCCGCCCGTCTATGCTCCTGATTGGTAGCAAGATAGAGAAGCGTGCCTTCGTCCTTCAGGCGGGCGAGGTCGGCAAGCAACTGCCGGTCCAGGCGGGAATCATTTTCAAACCAGTAGTCGAGCAGTTTCTCGGCGGTAAGGTGCGGGGCGATGCGGCCGAGAACCTCCGTCAGGCGGGGCTCTATCGGCTCCTGGCCGGTGATAATGCCCACCCAAAAGGGTTTGAAAAACTCCTGTTGAAGCAACGACGGCGACAGGCCGAGGTCGCGCTCAAGGTAGGTAAATAGCGGCAGACCGTCCGCCGGCCGCCCGTGAACCAGCACGCCATCGACATCGACCATCAGGATTTTCATGGGGCTTAATCTCTTGAGAAAAAGGAACGCATTCTGAAATCGGCTTGAACGTGGCGTCGTCCGCGGCAGCGATCAAGGCGTGTTCAACGCTTTTTTCTTCGGACCAGCCTGTGTAAGGCTTGAGTTTGACAGACTGATTTGCGGAGGACCTCGGTGCGCGTCATCTATTCCGAAGACCACAAGCTGCGTGATGCGAAGACGGAGCTGCATGATGGCCAGCTTGTGACGCCCTTCGAGGCGCCGTTCCGGGCGGAATGGATTCTGTCTGCGGTCAGAGAAGCAGGCTTTTCCGAGGTCGTGGCGCCGGAGGCCCACGGCCTTGAAACGGCCCGCAAGGTGCATGATCCCGCCTATCTGGAATTTCTGGCGACGGTCTGGGATCGTTGGGTGGCGGCAGGCTATAAGGGTGAGGCGATTGCCAATTCCTTTCCCGTCCGCCGCACCAGCCAGCGCGTGCCTGAGAACATCGTCGGTGCGATCGGCCATTATGCGAATGCCGCCGATACTTCCATCACCAAGGGGTCTTACGAGGCAGCACTTGCCTCGATGCGCTGCGCGATGACAGCCGCGGATTGGCTGAATGCCGGCAACCGCTTCGCCTTCGCACTCTGCCGCCCGCCCGGCCATCACGCCGGCATCGACCTCTTCGGTGGCTACTGCTTCATCAATAATTCCGGCGTCGCGGCGCAACGCCTGCTCGATCATGGCGCCAGGAAGGTCGCCGTGCTCGATGTCGATTTCCACCATGGCAACGGCACACAGGATCTTTTCTATCGCCGCAGCGATGTCTTTACCGCCTCGTTGCATGGCGATCCCATCCACGCCTTTCCCTATTTCCTCGGCCATGCCGATGAAGTGGGCGAAGGGGAGGGCGAGGGCGCCAATCGCAATTATCCGATGGCACGCGGTACGAGCTTCGATGTCTGGGCATCGGCCCTGTCGGATGCGCTCTCCCGCATCAAGGCCTTCGGCGCGGAAGCGATCGTCGTGGCCCTCGGCGTCGATACGTTCGAGCGCGATCCGATTTCCTTCTTCAAGCTGAAATCGGAGGACTTCATCCGTATGGGCGAGACGATCTCCGCTGCCGGCCTGCCGGTCGTCACTTGCATGGAGGGCGGTTACGGCGTGCCGGAAATCGGCCTCAACGTCGCCAATGTGCTCAAGGGCCTGGAAGCCTGATCACTGCCGATGACCGAGGAGACCATTCCATCCGATATCCCGACGCCCCGCATGCTGAGTTGGGCGCGCAACTCGACGATCTATCGCCTCGAACGGCGCATGATGACGGAAAAGCAGCTCTTTGATGCCATCGCCCGCAAGGCGAAGGAGAAATTCGAGGGTATCAGCGGAGCACAGCTCAAGGCGGTTGCCGATTTCGCCGTCAAATTCGCTTATGACAACAAGGTGCTAGACGATACCGCCTATGCCGAAATCAGCACCCGTTCCGCCGTGCGCAGCGGCAAATCGAAGCGTGCCATCGCCCGGAAGCTTGCGGTCAAGGGCGTCTCCAGCGACAGGGTTGAGGCCGCGCTTGAAGAGGCTGACGATCTCTATGCCGCAGCGATATTCGCCCGCAAGCGCGCCTTCGGTCCCTTCCGTCGCGTCGAACTCGACGACAAGCGGAAAGCAAAGGAACTCTCCGCCTTCGCCCGCAACGGCTTCAGTTTCGAGATCGGCAGGAAGGTCTTCGAGATGAGCTTCGAGGATGCCGAAGAGGTGATCCTCGCTGGTCGCCTCTGATATCGCATCAAGCCTTTTGCTGACACGATCAGAAGTTTGAATTTGTCGCCGGCGAACTGCCTTCGTATGAAGAGCGCGCAATCGGAGACATCAATGGAAGAGAGAACGAACGCTGAAGCCGACGCCTTGATCGCGGAGACATCACCAGCATTCGGCGGCGTAGCGGCTGGTGGGCTGATGTGCCTCATGTCCATGTCCTCCATCCAGTTCGGCGCGGCACTTTCCTCCTCCGCCATCGCCACTTATGGACCGGCGGGTGCCACATGGCTGCGCCTTGCCTTTGCGTCCGTCATTCTGGCCATCGTCGTTCGCCCGCGCATCTTCAGCTATAGCCGTGATCAATGGGTAAGTGCACTGGTTCTCGGCACGACGACGGCGCTGATGACCACGAGTTTCTTCTCAGCGATCGCGCGTATCCCGCTCGGTCTTGCTGTGGCGATTGATTTTCTCGGCCCCCTGTCGGTCGCGACTATTGGCTACGGCCTCAGCCGGCGTCTCGTCTGGCCGCTCGTCGCCGCGTTCGGTGTTCTGGCACTCGCCCATGATGGTGAGGGCTGGGTTGGAGATCCGCTCGGTGTTCTCTTTGCATTTGGCGCCGGAACCGGTTGGGCGATCTATATCGTGCTCACGAAGAAGATCGGCGCGAGCTTCAAGGGACTGGAGGGGCTCTCCATGTCGCTTATGGTCGCCGCGGTGGTCGCGACACCCCTGGGTTTTTCGGGCGCCGTGCCGAAGCTCGATGCTTACGGCCTGATCGAAATGGCGGGTCTCGCCGTTCTCGTGCCTCTGCTGCCCTACACGCTGGAACTGATTGCGCTGCGGCGCATGCCGACGGCTTCATTCGGCATCCTCATGAGCCTGGAGCCTGCCATTGCCGCGGTCGCAGGCTTCATCATTCTGGCACAGCCCATGACGCTTCTGCAGATGGCCGGAACAGCTTTGGTCGTTGCCGCAAGCGCCGGTGCAACCTTTTCCGCGAGGCAATGAAGCCTCAGCCTGTTTTCTTCGTGGGATCGTCGAGCGCCGGATTGTAGAAGAGCGACAGCGTCAGGCTTTTTGCGATCCGTTCGGCCGTCGCCATGAACCAGTCCTTGGCCTCTGGCGTCGGTGCCACGTCCTCGAGCGTTTCGGAAAACAGCGAAAGCCATTGCGGGAAAAGATCAGGCGTCATGTTCGCCACGCCGTGATGCGCCTGCACCGGCTTGCCGCCATAGGCGCCGCTGCGAAAGGCGACGGACGACCAGAAGCTTTTCATCCTGTCCATATGTTCGGGCCAACGCCCGGAAAGCCGCGCGTCGAACACCGGTCCGAGCTTGGGATGCTGCAGCACACGCCCGTAAAAGGTTTCCACAAGCTTCGCAATGAAGGCCTCGTCGACGCCGATCGCCTTCATCTCGGCCTCGGCCTTTTCGCGGATCGCGGCAACATGCGCAGCCCGTCCCTGTATCTCATTATTCATCGTAAACCCCGGCGCCGCTTGCTGCTGGCAGCCCTCATATAGGCCCGCGCACGGGATTGCCAAACCGCGATGGACGAATTGCGGCAATCCGCCAATCTTGCCGGGCTTGGATCTTGACCCTCGCCACATCACTCTTTAAATTTAGAATAATTCTAAATTATTGGAGAATATCTATGTTGGCCCGGTTTTTCAGATCACCGAAACGTTCCTTCCGTTCTCTCTCCGAGCAGGAAATCCTGGCTCTCGCCATCGCCTCCGAGGAAGACGATGCCCGCATCTATCTCGCTTATGCTGAGCACCTGCGTGCCGAGTTTCCGGCGTCAGCCAAGGTGTTCGAGGATATGGCTGAGGTGGAGGACACGCACCGCAAGTCGCTGATCGAAATCTACCGCCAGCGCTTCGGCGAGCGTATCCCGCTGATCCGACGCGAGCATGTTCAGGGCTTTTACGAACGCAAGCCGGACTGGCTTCGCGCCAATCTCTCACTCGACTCCATCAGGCAGGAAGCTGAGGCGATGGAGGAGCAGGCCTATCGTTTCTATGTCGAGGCGATCAAGCAGACATCTGATGCCTCCACGCGTCAGCTTCTCGGCGATCTCGCGATTGCCGAACAGGGGCATGAGGAAATTGCCCGCATGCTGGGCGACAAGCACACGCCCGACGATGTGAAGAAGGAAGAGGACGAGACGGCGCGGCGCCGGTTCGTACTGACCTATGTGCAGCCGGGTCTCGCCGGTCTCATGGATGGCTCGGTTTCCACGCTCGCACCGATCTTCGCTGCCGCCTTCGCCACGCAGGATACCTGGCAGACCTTCCTCGTCGGTCTGTCGGCTTCGGTCGGTGCAGGCATCTCTATGGGCTTCACCGAAGCCGCCCATGACGACGGCAAGATCTCCGGCCGCGGCTCGCCGATCAAGCGTGGCCTTGCCTGCGGTATCATGACGGCGCTCGGCGGTCTCGGTCACGCACTGCCTTACCTCATCCCGCATTTCTGGACCGCGACCATCACCGCCGCCGTCATCGTCTTCTTCGAGCTTTGGGCGATCGCCTTCATTCAGAACAAATACATGGAGACGCCGTTCCTGCGCGCCGCCTTCCAGGTGGTCGTCGGCGGCAGCCTCGTGCTCGCAGCCGGTATTCTGATCGGCAATGCCTAATTGCGGTCTGGCACAGCCCCAGCCAGTGCGGAGAGACGTCCACACGCCAAAATAAAAAAGCCGGCTTTCGCCGGCTCTTTCACAGTCCCCCTCGAAACTCTTTACTTGAGAGCGCCGACCAGAACGTCACGGCCGTTCTCAATGGTGACCCAGCGGCCGGCGTTGAAGCTCGACTGGCGCTTGATGAAGCTATAGGGCGTCGCAAACCACGGCTTGACGTCGGAAGCGAGGTTGTCGAGCACGAAATCGCCTTCGGCAGTGCGCAGCGTCAGCACAGCGTGGCCTTCGCCATCGGGCTTGCGCACTACGGTCATCAGCAGATCGGCAGGCGAGAAGCCGCGCTGGATGAGAACACGGCGCTTCAGAAGCGCGAAATCCTCGCAGTCGCCAGCCGTGGTCGGATAGGCCCAAACCTCGTCTTTGCCGTAGATTTCCTTGTCGGTCATCGGCGTGATGGTGCGGTTGACCGTCGCGTTGACCGAACGGACCGTCGCCCACCGGGCACCCGTCATGGCGACCGGGCCGGTATTGCGGTTGGCACCGCATTCGCTGCGGTGCGTCTGACAGAAGTCGTAATGGCCAACCGGCTGCGATGTCGCATTACCGGTCACCATGGATGCATTCTTGCTCGGAGCCGGAATAGCGGCCGGCGCCATTGCAAACACGGCCATCATGGCCACGAGGAAACCCTTGATCCGCACGCCCTACTTCCCTGCATCGCCCTTTATTTATTAACAAAGAGTTAACGGAGAGGGCCGAAAGGAGTCAATCGTTACTTCTTGGGAGTGCCGTACAACTCGTAGACATGGTTAAAATGCAACATAACCTCCGGATGATTGAACAGATCTTATTCAACCATGGCCTTCTATTTGGCCAGTTGCATATGCTTTGATAGGGACTGGCTTGCGCTCACCGGATCAGGCCTTTGACGGCGCTGCGCAGCCGCTCGATGTCCTGCGGACGCGATAGCCGGTGATCGCCATCGCGAATGAAGGTCAGTACTACGTCGTCTGCCGGAAGATGTTCCACGAGCTTCATGGCATGCAGATAGGGAACATCGGCATCTTTCATGCCCTGCAGGATATGGATCGGGCAGCCCGTTTCGATGATGCCGGTCAGCACCCGGTTCTGGCGGCCATCCTCGATCAGCGCGCGCGTATAGATGTTGGGCTCCGGGCTATACTGCGAGCGTTCCTCGAAATAGCCGCGCTCCTCCAGCGAGGCGCGTTCCTTTTTCTTGAGGTTCGGTTCGATGAGATCGGAGGTGAAGTCCGGCGCCGGTGCGATGAGCACCATGCCTTCGAGCTTTGGTCCGCCATGCCGGGCAAGCTCCTGTGCGACCCGCAGCGCAATCCAGCCCCCCATCGAAGAGCCGACAAGGATCATTCGTTCCGGCGCGCTGTGACGGATCACCGCGAGTGCTTCCTCCAGCCAGCGCGAGATCGTGCCATCGGTGAAGGCTCCGCCGGAAAGCCCGTGGCCGGAATAGTCGAGGCGGATGCAGGCCGCGCCCAGTTCCGCGGCAAGCAGGTCGATTTCGATGGCCTTGCTGCCGCTCATGTCGGATCGGTAGCCGGATAGCCAAACGAGGGCAGGAAGATCGGTGTTGGCCCGCGCCGGGCGTACCAGCGTGGCGATCTGCCGCGCGGCCTCGCCCTCGCCGACATCAAGGAACTGGGGCTCAAGAACAGGCATCTGGTCGGACATCGGGCAGAACTCCTATTGTTTTCGCCTATAAAACAGATTCTTGACAGGCTGACAGCAGGTGATTTTTCCGCTATAGGGTGTTATTGAATCCGTTGCAGTGATGGCGTGACCCGTTTGTGCCCCCCTTTCGAACTGGGACACGAAGCTGCAACGTTCCGAACAACGCGAGGAGAATACGACCATTCGCAGACCCTTTAAAACCGACGCGCCCGTAAAGGATGGACCGCGCTCGAACCGGGATATCCGCATTCCGAAAGTTCAGCTGATTGCTGCTGACGGCCAGAATATGGGCATCGTGCCCACTGACCAGGCTTTGAAAATGGCGGAAGAAGCCGGCCTCGACCTCGTCGAAATTTCCCCCAATGCCGAACCGCCTGTGTGCAAGATCCTTGATCTGGGCAAGCTGAAATATGCCAACCAGAAGAAGGCCGCCGAGGCGCGCAAAAAGCAGAAGATTGTCGAAGTCAAAGAAATCAAGATGCGTCCCAACATCGACACCCATGACTATGAGGTGAAGATGAAGGCGATGGGTCGCTTCTTTGACGAAGGCGACAAGGTGAAGGTGACGCTGAAGTTCCGCGGCCGTGAAATGGCCCACCAGGAACTTGGCATGAAGCTTCTCCAGCAGGTCAAGGCCGACACGCTTGAGATCGCCAAGGTCGAAGCCGAGCCCAAGCTCGAAGGCCGCCAGATGATGATGGTGCTGGCGCCGAAGTGACCGGTGCCGCATTCTTTCGCTCAAAGCCGTCCGACAGGGCGGCTTTTGTGTTTCCTGGGGCGGCAAGATTCGTCATCCGCCCCGTTGCACTTTCATGACGCTGCGGTTATAAGCGCGCGTCCGAACTGACCGGCAGGGCATGCCGTGGCAGTTTCGAATGCTTGCGGACAGGTTTCGTCGCCTGACCCGCAGATCAACAACAAACGCTCCCGCGCCTTGGGCGAAGACCGGAAAACCGGGCTTGCGCAAAAGGGTTTCTTTGATGAAGCGCGCAGGGAGGACAGAAACGGAGTAGCAAAATGCCCAAGATGAAGACGAAGTCCTCTGCCAAGAAGCGGTTCAAGATCACCGCCACCGGCAAGGTCAAGGCGGCTGCCGCTGGCAAGCGCCATGGCATGATCAAGCGCTCGAACAAGTTCATTCGCGACGCACGTGGCACGATGGTTCTGGCAGAACCCGATGGCCGCAAGGTTGTGAAGAACTATCTGCCGAACGGTCTCTGAGACTATTCCGGTAACGCGTTAGATTAAGGAGATCATGAAATGGCACGTGTAAAAAGAGGCGTCACCGCCCACGCCAAGCACAAGAAGGTTCTGAAGCAGGCCAAGGGTTTCTACGGCCGCCGCAAGAACACCATCCGTACCGCCAAGGCCGCAGTCGATCGCTCCAAGCAGTACGCTTACCGCGACCGCAAGGTTAACAAGCGCAACTTCCGCGCTCTCTGGATCCAGCGCATCAACGCTGCCGTCCGCGAATTCGGCCTGACCTACGGCCGCTTCATCGACGGTCTGAACAAGGCTGGCATCGAAGTCGACCGTAAGGTTCTCTCCGATATGGCAATCCATGAGCCGGAAGCATTCGGCGCCCTGGTTGCTGCCGCCAAGAAGGCCCTTGAATACCTCAAGGAATCCGGCACGGCTAACGAGTTTGAAGGCGCGGTTCGGTAACCAGCGCTTCCCAAGCTTGACGCTTTTTTGAATTTTGGGAAACCCGCGCTGGTTTGGGCTAGCGCGGGTTTTTCTTTCTTTGTACTGCTGGCGCGGCCTTGCCGCGCCCGCCTTTCGAACGCCGCCTGATCTGGACGGAAAGAAGACAATGTCAGATATCGACCAGCTTAAATCCTCTCTGCTTGCCGAAATTGCCGCCGCCAATGACGAGCCCGCGCTCGAAGCCGTCCGTGTTTCGGCGCTTGGCAAGAAGGGCTCGATTTCCGAGCTCTTGAAGACGCTGGGCGCGATGACCCCAGACGAACGCCAGACCCGCGGCGCAGCGATCAACGCGCTGAAGAACGAGGTGAGCGAAGCCCTCACCGACCGCAAGTCGGTGCTGAAGGAAGCTGCGATCAGCGCCCGCCTGGCGGCTGAAACGGTCGATGTCAGCCTGCCGGTCCGCTCGTCGCCTGCCGAGCGCGGCCGTATCCATCCGATCAGCCAGATCGTCGATGAGATCACCGCGATCTTCGGCGATATGGGCTTCTCGATCGCCGAAGGGCCGGATATCGAGACCGACTATTACAATTTCACGGCTCTTAACTTCCCCGAGGGCCATCCGGCCCGCGAGATGCACGACACCTTCTTCTTCAATCCGGATGAGAAGGGCGAGCGCAAGGTTTTGCGCACGCATACCTCGCCGGTGCAGGTGCGCACCATGGAAGCGCAGAAGCCGCCGATCCGCATCATCATTCCCGGCAAGACCTACCGCCAGGATAGCGATGCCACGCATTCGCCGATGTTCCATCAGGTCGAGGGCCTGGTCATCGACAAGAAGGCCAATGTCGCCAACCTCCGCTGGGTGCTCGAGGAATTCTGCAAGACCTTCTTCGAGGTCGACGGCGTGACGATGCGCTTTCGCCCGTCCTTCTTCCCCTTCACCGAGCCCTCCTTCGAGGTCGATATCCAGTGCGACCGCTCCGGCCCGATCGTCAAGTTCGGCGAAGGCACCGACTGGATGGAAATCCTCGGCTGCGGCATGGTCCATCCGAACGTTCTGCGTTACGGCGGTCTCGATCCGGATGAATATCAGGGCTTTGCCTGGGGCATGGGCCTCGACCGCATCGCCATGCTGAAATACGGCATGCCCGACCTGCGCGACTTCTTCAACGCCGACGTCCGCTGGATAAACCACTACGGCTTCCGCCCGCTCGACATGCCGACGCTGTTCGGCGGCCTGAGCGTTTAAGGGAGGATTGGACCTATGAAATTCACGCTCTCCTGGCTTAAGGATCATCTGGAAACAGATGCCACGCTCGATGAAATCTGCACCCGCCTGACGCAGATCGGGCTGGAGGTGGAGGATGTCGACGACAAGGCAGCCTTCAAGCCCTTCGTCATCGCCAAGGTTCTTTCGGCGGAAAAACATCCGCAGGCCGACCGCCTGAAGGTGCTGATGGTCGATATCGGCCAGGGCGCTCCGGTGCAGGTCGTCTGCGGCGCGCCGAATGCGCGTGCAGGCCTCATCGGCGCCTTCGCGGCACCCGGCACCTATGTTCCGGGCATCGATGTGACGCTGTCGGTCGGCAATATCCGCGGTGTCGAAAGCCGCGGCATGATGTGCTCGGAAAAGGAACTGCGGATCTCCGACAGCCATGACGGCATCATCGACCTGCCGGAAGATGCGCCGGTCGGCGTGAGCTATGCTACCTACGCCCATCTCGACGATCCTGTCATCGAGATCAACCTGACGCCGAACCGTCCGGACTGCACTTCGATCTACGGCATTGCCCGTGACCTTGCAGCCTCCGGCCTTGGCACGCTGAAGACGCGGCCTGCTCCATCCTTCGCCGCCGAGGGCGAAACCCCGGTCAAGCTGACGCTCGATCTCGACG
The DNA here is from genome assembly GCA_900468805.1 of Hyphomicrobiales bacterium. Classification (GTDB taxonomy): domain Bacteria; phylum Pseudomonadota; class Alphaproteobacteria; order Rhizobiales; family Rhizobiaceae; genus Rhizobium. Next base: position 245,129 of record UEIF01000021.1, read on the forward strand.
ATGCGAAGCTTTGCCCGGGCTTCGGCCTCAGGCTCGTGCGCGGCGTCAAGAACGGCCCGAGCCCGCGCTGGCTGCAGCAGCGGCTTCTCGCCATCGGTCTGCGTCCGATCAATGCGCTCGTCGATATTACCAACTACATGACCTTCGACCAGGGTCGGCCGATGCACGTCTTCGACGCCGCCAAGGTCAAGGGAAGCCTGACGGTCCGCCGTGCCAAGGAAGGCGAGACTGTACTTGCGCTCGACCAGCGCGAATACAAGCTCGGCCCGAACAACGTCGTCATCGCCGATGAGAACGGCGTTGAATCGATCGGCGGCATCATGGGCGGCGAGCATTCCGGCTGTGATGAAAGCACCGTCGATGTGCTGATCGAATCCGCTCTCTGGGATCCGATGAACATCGCCAAGTCCGGCCGTGCGCTTGGCATCATCACCGATGCCCGCTACCGCTTCGAACGCGGCGTCGATCCTGACTATATGGTTCCCGGTCTCGAGCGCACGACGGAGCTGGTTCTGGAGCTTTGCGGCGGCACTCCGGCAAAGGCCGAGATCGTCGGCTACAAGGGTTATGAGCCGAAGATCGTCGATTTCCCCTATTCGGAGGTCAAGCGCCTGACCGGCCTCGAGGTCTCGACGGAAGAAAGCAACACGATCCTGACCCGCCTCGGCTTCAAGGTCTCCGGCTCCGGCGAACGCGTCTCCGTCGCCGTTCCCTCCTGGCGTCCTGATGTGGATGGCAAGGCTGATCTCGTTGAAGAGGTCATGCGCATTCACGGCGTCGACAACATCAAGCCGGCGCCCCTCGAAAGCCATGCTGCCGTCAACGGTAAAATCCTGACGGTGCTGCAGATCCGCACCCGCGCCGCCAAGCGCGCCCTTGCCTCGCGCGGCATGCTGGAAGCCGTCACCTGGTCCTTCATCCCGGAAGATCAGGCGAAGCTCTTCGGGGGCGGTTCTCCGGCTCTCAAGCTCGCCAATCCGATCGCTGCAGAAATGTCGGACATGCGCCCCTCGCTGCTACCGGGCCTGCTGACCGCTGCCCAGCGCAACGCCGACAAGGGCTATGGCGACGTGGCAATCTTCGAGGTCTCGGGCACCTATGAAAACGATACTCCGGAAGGCCAGCGTCGCGTTGCCGGCGGTATCCGCCGCGGTACGGCTTCGCTTTCTGGCGCCGGCCGCATGTGGTCGAATGCGACGAAGGGCGGCGGNNAAGCCGGTCGACGTCTTCGACGCCAAGGCCGATGCGCTGGCCGTTATCGAAGTCTGCGGCCTGCCGACGGCCAATATCCAGATCGAGCAGGGCGGTCCCGAATGGTATCATCCGGGCCGTTCCGGCACGATCAAGATGGGCCCGAAGGTGATCCTCGGTTACTTCGGCGAGTTCCACCCGACCACCCTTGAAAAACTTGATGTCTCGGGCGCTCTCTGCGGTTTCGAGGTTTACCTCGATGCCATGGCCGAGCCCAAGAAGAAGGCGACCCGCACCAAGCCGGCGCTCGACCTTTCGCCCTTCCAGGCAGTCAAGCGCGACTTCGCCTTTGTCGTCGACAAGTCGGTGGAAGCTGGCGCTATCATCAAGGCGACAACCAGCGTCGACCGCAAGCTTATCACCAGCGTCAACGTCTTCGACATTTTCGAAGGTGCCTCTGTTGGCGAGGGCAAGAAGTCTGTGGCGATTGAGGTTCAGATCCAGCCGGCCGAGCGCACGCTGACCGACGAGGATTTCGAGGCGCTAACGCAGAAGATCGTCGCCAGCGTCGCCAAGTTCACTGGCGGTGCCCTGAGAAGCTGAGCCGGCTAAAGCAGGCTCTCGCAAAACTGCGCAGCGGTTTTGCGTCCGCAGTTGCGTGAAAACAGAGAGATAGAGCATCGTGTGTCCATTCAGGCCCGCGATGCTCTGACTTTGTGAATCTGCAGACGAAACGTTCCGAAAGTCGATTGCGCCGGATGACGTCTGGCGGCCTGTTGCGGACATCCACCAACAACCCGGGAACCGGAAGCTGCAGTCTTTTCATAGATGGAGGTGATAAAGCTTGCTGACGATCGTCCAGCGACCGTCGATCCTCAACAATGAAAGATAGTCGGTAAATCGCATGCCGGCGAACTCGTCGGTCACTTTCGCGGTCGCTGCGTCACCGGAAATATCGATGCTGCCGATATCCATATAAGGCTGAGTGCCGGGTGGTGCGGCCCCTTCCTCGAGGATTGCGGCGATGAACTCGTCGCGCGAGAGCCATTCCACCGCATTCTGATAGTGCCCGATGATCGAACTTTTCGGGTGAAAGGCTTTCTTCAGGGCCGCTTCATTGGCAAAAGCCATGCCCTCGACATAGAGATGAACCGTTGCTTCGATTGCCTGCCTGTCGGCCATATCGATACCTCGCCTCAAGTTTCCAATGAAATGATAGCGGGGCCATGCGCGAAGACAAGCTCGAAGAAAAGCGAGCCGCCCGATCGGGGCAGCTCTGCCTGTCGGTATTCGGGCGCCAGCTCAGGCCGCGCGCGAAGCCTTCTGATTTGCGGCGGTCGTCGCAAGCTGTGACAGCAACTTGTCTGTCTTGCCTTCTTCCTGCAGCGTCTGGTCGAGAAGCGTGACGGCCTCCTTGAAGCCGAGCGTGTGCGCCCAGGTCTTCAGTGTGCCGTAGCGGGCGATTTCATAGTGCTCGACGGCCTGCGCCGAAGAGATCAGGCCGGCATCGATGGCAGGCGTACCCTTGAACTCCTCCATGATTTCTTCGCCCTCGGCGATGATGCCCTGGATTGCCTCACAGGTCTTGCCCTGGGCGCGCTTGCCGATCAGCTCGAAGACCTGCTGCAGCCGTTCGACATGGCCTTCGGTTTCCTCACGATGCTTTTCGAAACCCGCCTTCAATTCCGTCGACTGGGCAGCGCGCGCCATCTTCGGCAGGGCGCGCAATATCTGCCGTTCGGCGAAATAGATGTCCTTCAGCGTGTCGTAAAATAGATCTTCCAGCGTCTTTTCCTTGGCCATTGTTCCGTTCCTTCATTGGGGATTCGCGCCCTTTTCGGCGACACTCTTAGAAGCGAATACCGCGCTAATTGTTCCCGGCGCGTTTCGGGTGGAACAGCTGCATTTTCCGGGCAATGATGTCGGGAGCAATCGGGAGGCCCCGCACATGAAGAAACCAGGATCGATGAAAGGGCTTGAGGATCTCGGCCGGGTGCGCCTGTCGAAGAACTTCTTCTTTCGCGATTTTCTCCATTCCGAGATTGCCGATTTCTACCGTATCCCGAATATCCCCGACGATCCCGATCTGGCGATCGAGGTGGGCAGACGCCTTTGCGCGCAACTTCTGGAACCGCTGGAAGCGACCTTCGGACGCCTGCATATCCGCTCCGGCTACCGTTCACCCGCGGTCAACCGCTTCGGCAACGAGAACAGACTGAATTGCTCGACCAACGCAGCCACTGCTGCCCATCACATCTGGGATGTCAGAGACTTTGACGGCTGCATGGGCGCTGCCGTCTGCATCGCCATTCCCTGGATGGTCGACCGCTATGGCGATGAAAGCGACTGGCAGCGGCTCGCCTGGTGGATCCACGACCACCTGCCTTATGCCTCGCTCTGCTTCTTCCCCAAATTATGGGCCTTCAATATCCAATGGCATGAACGGCCGAAGCGGGTAATCCAGAGTTATGTACGCCCGCGGGGCATCCTCACCAAGGAGGGCATGACCAACTGGGAAGGCGATCATTCCGAATGGTATGAAGGTTTTCCGCAACTCAGAAATTGATGCGGTAGCGGATGTGGCCGTCGCTTTTGACGTATGTGTCGTAGAGTGCGCGGGCCGTTTTGTTCTGTTCGCTCGTATGCCAGTAGAGCCGCGACCAGCCGTTCTTTTTGCAGAGTGCCACGAGGTCGTCCATCAGCGCCCGGCCCACACCCTTGCCGCGCACATCCTCGGAAACGAACAGGTCTTCCAGATAGCAGTCCTTGCCGCGGATCCAGGTGCCCTCATGCGTCAGGCAGAGCGTAAAGCCGACGACCGCGCCGTCGAGTTCCGCCATCCGCATGAAGATTGCCGACGCCGGATCGAAGACCCGGCGCCAGGTGGAATCGGTAATGTCGGCATCGACGGTGACCTCGTAGAAGGCGAGATAGTCCGCCCAGAGCGCACGCCAGCGTGCTTCGTCCTCAGGCCTCGCATCGCGGATTGTCACGGTCATGGCATCACCTCGTTTCAGGCGCCGGCCTTGTCGAGCAGCGCCATTGTCTCGTCGGAGAGCTCAAGCGTTGCCGATTTCACCAGGCTTTCAAGCTGGGAAAGGCTCGTAGCACTGGCAATCGGCGCCGTCACGCCCTTCTTGCGCAGCAGCCAGGCGAGCGAGATTTCCGCGGGTTTTGCACCCGTCTCGGCGGAGACCTTGTCGAGTGCCGCGAGGATGCGCATGCCCTTGTCGTTCAAATACTGGGCAACGCGGCCCTCGCGCGCCTTGCCCTCTGTATCCGCCTTGCTGCGGTACTTGCCCGAGAGAAAGCCGGCCGCGAGGCTGAAATAGGTAATGACGCCGATATCTTCCTTGGCGCAGAGATCGGCAAGCGGACCTTCGAAGCTCGCACGCTCGTAGAGGTTATATTCCGGCTGTAGCGCCTGATAGCGCGGCAGACCTACCTTGTCGGCGGCGTCGAAGGAGGCCTGCAGCAGGCTCGCATCATAATTCGAGCAGCCGACGGAACGGATCTTGCCCTGTTCCAGGAGTTTAGCATAGGCACCAAGCGATTCCTCATGCGGCGTATCGGCATCCGGCCAGTGCGACAGATAGAGATCGATATAGTCGGTCTGCAGCCGGCGCAGCGAATCCTCGACTGCCTTCAGGATGTAGCTGGCCTTCAGCGTCTTGCCCTGACCCATGTCCGAGCCGACCTTGGTGATGATGACGGCCTTGTCGCGGGAGATTTTTCCCTTCTTCAGCCACCTGCCGATGATCTCTTCGGAATCACCGCCCTTGTTGCCCGGCACCCAGGCCGAATAGACGTCAGCCGTGTCGATCGTGTTGAGGCCGGCGTCAAAAAAGCCGTTCAGAATGTCGAAGGACGTTTTTTCATCGGCCGTCCAGCCGAATACATTGCCGCCGAAGACGATCGGCGAAATTGAAAGACCTGTTTTTCCAAGCCGGCGCATTTCCATGACGCTCTCCCAAAATGCTGAAGTGATTGAAATCTGAGGAAACGGCAGAACGCCGTTCGCAAGTAACCTAGCGCGGAGTACCCTCGAAGGAAACCAAACTTCCGTGATCGGCCGTCGCGCCATTGCGCCGCATGACAGGGCTGCATAAGGTGCGCCCAGACGATTTCAGGAGGACCTTTCATGCTGCGTTTCGGTATAATTTCAACGGCTAAGATCGGCAGGGACAACGTCGTTCCCGCCATCCAGGACGCGGAAAACTGCGTCATTACCGCGATCGCCAGCCGCGATTTTGCGCGTGCCCGCGAAATGGCAGACCGCTTCTCCGTGCCGCATGCCTTCGGCTCCTACGAGGAGATGCTGGCGTCCGACACCATCGATGCCGTCTATATTCCGCTGCCGACTGCCCAGCATGTCGAGTGGTCGATCAAGGCTGCCGATGCTGGCAAGCACGTGCTCTGCGAAAAGCCGATCGCGCTGAAGGCCTCCGAGATCGACGATCTGATCGCCGCCCGCGACCGCAACAAGGTCATCATTAGCGAAGCCTTCATGGTCACCTACTCGCCGGTCTGGCGCAAAGTCCGATCACTGCTGCAGGAGGGTGCGATCGGCGAGCTTCGCCATGTGCAGGGCGCCTTCACCTATTACAACCGCGACCCCGGCAATATGCGCAACATTCCAGAACTTGGCGGCGGCGGCCTGCCTGATATCGGCGTCTATCCCGTCATCAGCACCCGCTTCTCCACCGGCAAGGAGCCGTCCTGGATCCAGGCGATCACCGAGCGCGATGCGGAATTCGGCACCGATATCTATTCCAGCGTGAAGGCGGATTTCGGCGAGTTCGAGCTGAGCTTTTACATCTCCACCCAGATGGCCGGTCGGCAGATCATGGTTTTCCACGGCACTGACGGTTATATCGAGGTCAAGTCGCCCTTTAATGCCAATCGCTGGGGGCCGGAGGAGATCGAAGTGACCAATCGCGGTCACAGTGAATCCCAGATCATCCGCTTTCAGGACAGCCGCCAGTACAGGTGCCAGGCGGAAGCCTTTGCCCGCGCTGCAGCAGGCGAAAAGGAAGAAATCGTCACGCTGGAAGATTCGAAGCTCAATCAGAAGGTCATCGACGCCATCTACCGGGCCAGCGAGCAGGATGGCTGGGAAGCCGTCTGACCCCTATTCCGCGCGGAAGACGAAGCGAGAATAGCCAAAGAAGCTGAAGAACATCGACGCTGCGGTCGCGAGCACCATTGCGACAAGCGGCTCCAGCGCCGGTAATGATAGAAGCAGCGCCGAATAGAGCCCGTAATTGACGAGGGCGGCAGTGACGCCGACAGAGCCGTAGCGGAAGCCTTCCGCTGCCAGCGACCGGCCGGACCGATCGAACGTGAAAGTCCGGTTGAAGGCCCATGTCGTCGCCATCGCCAGGACAATGGCGAATAGCCGGGCAATGAAGGGACCGAGTGGTGTCAGATGCAGAAGCAGCGCAAGTACGCCCGCATCGACGATGAAGCCCAGCCCGCCGGCGATCGCGAAACGAACGAGCTTCTTCATGCCGCATCCGCCTTGTTGCCATCAGGCATTATGGACGAGGTTTTATCCTTCAGCGAGACCGGTGCAGGGAAGCTCATATAGTGGATGCGCAACTGTTCGGCCCGCGCCCGCGCAACGGAATCGAGAATGACGCCGGCTGTAAACAACATGATGGAGATCATCGCGAGCGCCGTCGAAAGCACCCAGGTCGGCATGCGGCTGACAAGGCCGGTCGCAAAATATTCCGCCAGCACCGGCCCCATGAAGCCGAGGCTTGCCAGCATGAAGAGCGCGCTGATCGTGCCGAAGAAGGCAAAGGGCCGCGTCTCCTTCATCAGCATGGCGAACATCCACAAGATCTTGCGGCCGTCGCGGAAGGTCGAGAGCTTCGAATGCGAGCCTTCCGGGCGCCTGCCATAATGCAGTTCCAGTTCGCTGACAGGCAATTTCAACCGCGATGCATGCACCGACATTTCCGTTTCGATCTCGAAGCCGCCGGAAACCGCTGGAAAGCTCTTGACGAAACGGCGTGAAAAGGCCCGGTAGCCGGAGAAGATATCGGTGAAGTCGGGCCCGAAGATCGCGCGGTAGAGGATATTGAACAGCCGGTTGCCAAAGGCATGCCCCTGCCGGCCGGCGTCGTCATGTACACCGCGCCGCGTGCCGACCACCATGTCGGCCCGTTCCGTCAGCAGCGTCCGTACCAACTCTTCGGCATCCTCGGGCGCGTAGGTCCCGTCGCCGTCGGCGATGATGTAGATGTCGGCATCGATATCGGCAAACATGCGGCGCACCACATGGCCCTTGCCCTGGCGCCGCTCGCGCACGACCTGCGCGCTGGCAAGCATGGCATGCAGCGCTGTGCCGTCAGTGGAATTGTTGTCGTAGACGTGGATATGCGCATCGGGCAGGGCCGCCCGGAACCCCCTGACAACAGCACCGATCGTCGCCGCTTCGTTGTAGCAGGGAAGCAGAACGGCAATATCAGGACTTTCGCTGAGCGATCGCGCCATGGGGTTACACTCGTTACAAAGAAACCGCGGCGAATTTACTGCATGCAGCGTTAACAAGCCGCTATAGGAACCGAAGCCGTCACGTCCTGTGGTTTACACTTTCTTGATAAGCCAAGGCTAAGGTTTGCCCATCACGCAACCACCTGGCTATCATGATGAACGCAGTGCAGCCGATCGCCAAGGCGCAATCCGCATCAGCCAGGACTGGATTCATCGGCAGAATCCGGCAGATGCTCACTCATCTCCTGCCATCCGCCCTCATCTACACGGTGATCCTGATCGGCATTATCACCGTCATGAAATATGCCGGCGGCCCGGTCGATTATGTCGGCCCTGATAATGACGACGGCATGCGCCTCGTAGAGGTCAGAGATTTCCTGAATGGGCAGGGCTGGTTCGATCTGATGCAGTATCGGCTCGGCCTCGGCGAGGGCACGCTCATGCATTGGTCGCGGCTGATCGACCTGCCGATCACTGCCCTGATCCGCTTTTTCGGCCTCTTCCTCAGCCATGATGCCGCAGAAGCCGCGGCCCTTGTGGTCTGGCCTCTGTCGCTCGTTTTTCCTGCCATGCTTGCCATGGGCCTTGCCGGCAGGCGTGTCGGCGGCCTTGCCGGTATGCACCTGTCCTTCTGCTTTGCCGGTATGGCAATCTATACCGGCAATCGCTTCGCGCCCGGCGCCGTCGATCATCACAATGCCCAGCTCGCGCTCGTCGCAACCATGGTGGCGATGTTGTTCGATGAAAGACAGCGCGCGTGGAACTACGCCGTCGCTGGTGTGTCAGCGGCATTGGCGATCGCGATCGGCGCGGAAACCACACCCTTCGTTGCCACCTATTGTCTGGTGGTGGCGCTGCTCTGGGCCTGGGAAGGCGATCCGTTCGCTGCCGCCACCAAGGCTTTCGGCCTCAGCCTCGCTGTTGCGATCAGCATCCTCTTCTTTGCGACGGTGCCGCCACAACAATATTCGACGGTGACGTGCGACAATCTTTCGCTCGGCTTCTACAGCTTGGCGACGATTGGCGGTGGCCTGCTGCTCGCTTCCGCAGTCTTTGCCAGCCGTCTCGGCCGCGGCCTGCGCTTTGCCGTACTTGCGGCCGTCGGCGCTGCTGTTCTCGGCTCGGCAATGGTCATTGAGCCGCAATGCCTACGCAATCCGCTTGCCGATCTTGATCCCATGCTGGTCGAGCTCTGGCTTCGCAATGTTTCGGAAGCGCAATCCATTCTCGCGCTCAGCCGGACGGATCCCTTTTCCATTGGCGCATTCTATGCGCCCGGCCTGCTGGCGATCGCCGTCTGTATTTTCCGCTCCGTGCAGGGCGATCGCGTGCAGATCCATCTCGTCCTTCTGGCGCTCTTGAGCGTCAGCTGGGCTGTCGCCCTGGTCCAGGTCCGGGGAGCCGTCTTCGCAAACCTTCTGTCCATCCTGCCGCTTGCCCTGCTGATCATCGACGTGCGTCGCATGTCGAACGGCGATAGCGAGAATGCCGCGATTGCCCTCGTCTATATCGTCACGGTTCTGGCAAGCGTACCGGCGGTATGGGCCGTCGGCGGCGCGCTTGTCGAAATGCAGCTCGACAAGACGAATAATGGGGAGGAGGCAGAGCGCCTATCCTGCTCATCGAAACAGGCGCTCGCTCCGCTTGCCGCCCTGCCTGCTGGTCTGATCTCGGCGCCATCGGAAATGGGCGTGCCAATCCTGCGCTACACCGCCAACCGTGTCCTGTCGGCGCCTTACCATCGCAACCAGGGTGGCATGCTGACCGAGATGCATATCGGTCTGGCTGAGCCGCTGGAGGCGGGAGCATTTCTGAAAGGAGCGAGCGTCACGGTGCTTGCGTTCTGCGCGGATGATCTGCAGACCCGTGAAATTGCCAGATTGAAGCCCGATGGGCTCTATGCGCAGCTCGGCAAGGGCATTATTCCGCCCTACCTCGACCCGCTTCCGAAAGCCGCCAACAGCGGCGTCCAGTTCTTCCGTTACCGGCCGACGTCGGACTGAGGCCCTATCTTTTCAGGAATGGACGAGTACGGCCCGCAGGCGATCGGTGGTGAAGAGACCGCCGAGATAAAGCAGCAGACCGGCATTATAGCCGATGATCGTGTAGAGAAGCGCCAGGAATGACACCGCGCCGCCGGAAGCGATTGCGGCGAGAGCAAAGGTCGCGCCGATCAGCATGGCGACCAGCGCAATGACGCTGGCCGAGCGCATGAGGCCGACGGTGAGGCCCAGTGTGGTTGCTGTCAGGATGATCATGTCGTCACCTCTTCTTCAGGTCGTTTGCGAGGAGCCTAGGGGCCCTCCGCTAACAAAAGTTTATTGGCCACCCTCCATGGAAGCTTCAATTGCGGCCATGGTTACGGATGCGTTCACCTGACGGCATTTCCTCCGGCTCGCGCGGGGTACGTGTTTCGATACAAATCAACTCTGTTACAGGCTGAAAAGTTCCGTTACTTTCTCGCTTACGTAAACGGAACTCTCCAGTGACGGCACCGGCATTGAACGAAGCAGCATCACGCTGACAATTCGATCGACGTCGGATCGACTGGTTGTTCGGAAAGAGGGCGAGCCGATACCCAATAAGGTTGAGCAATAGCGACGATAAGATAAGCGATCGCTCCCGCGCCTTTCATCGGCGGGGAATTTTCACTGTCACCAGCATGCTCATTTTCGGGTCAGTGTTCGCCACTCCCTACGAACATGAATAATACTAAGTTTTTTTTGGACGTAGCGATATCCCTATTTCTAGGGTCTTTCGTCGATTTTCGGGTAAAAATACGCCCTTCGACGGAGCCGACCTTCCCGTTCGGGGTCGATCAAAATAGAAAGGGCGGATGAGCAATGTCTTTGACGGCGATTCGCCCACCAATCTTGCGGAATATTCAGTCTCTGAACTGTCCGGTTCCATCAAGCGGACCGTCGAGACAGCCTTCGATCAGGTGCGGGTGCGCGGCGAGATTTCCGGCTACCGCGGGCCGCATTCTTCCGGTCATGCCTATTTCTCGTTGAAGGACGACCGCGCTCGCATCGATGCGGTCATTTGGAAAGGCACTTTTTCCCGCCTGAAGTTCCGTCCGGAAGAGGGCATGGAGGTGATCGCGACCGGCAAGGTCACGACCTTCCCCGGGTCTTCCAAATATCAGATCGTCATCGAGACCCTGGAGCCTGCTGGTGCAGGCGCGCTGATGGCATTGATCGAGGAGCGCAAGCGCAGGCTCGGCGCTGAGGGCCTCTTCGATCCATCGCGCAAGAAGCGCCTGCCTTTCATGCCTGAGGTCATCGGCGTCGTGACCTCGCCCACCGGCGCCGTCATCCGCGATATCCTGCATCGTATCTCCGATCGTTTCCCGGTCCATGTCATCGTCTGGCCAGTCAAGGTGCAGGGGGAGGGCTCCGGCGAGGAGGTGGCGAACGCCATCAACGGCTTCAATGCCATGGAACCCGGCGGTGAGATCCCGCGTCCGGATGTGCTGATCGTCGCGCGAGGCGGCGGCAGTCTCGAAGATCTCTGGAGCTTCAACGACGAAATCGTCGTGCGTGCCGCAGCCGACAGCCGAATTCCTTTGATCTCCGCTGTTGGCCACGAGACGGACTGGACGCTGATCGATTACGCCGCCGATGTCCGTGCGCCGACACCGACGGGTGCCGCTGAAATGGCCGTACCCGTCAAGGCCGAGCTAGAGGCGCAGACCGCAGGTCTCACTGCCCGCCTGCAGGGCTGCATGAGCCGCCAGATGGATCAGCGCCGCCAGTCCGTTCGCGCCTTGATGCGCGCTCTGCCGTCGCTCGACCAATTGCTGGCGCTGCCCCGCCGCCGCTTCGATGAGGCGGCCACTGGCCTCGGCCGCGGGCTGGAACTCAACACCATCAACAAGCGCCGCGGTTTCGAGCGTGTCGCCTCGCATCTGCGTCCGGACGTGCTGTCGAACCGCATCACCGAGCGTCGCCAGCTTCTCAACGAGCGCATGGCCCGGGCTGAACGTACCGTCGAGCGTCTGCTCGATCGTTCAAAGTCCCGCATTGAGCGCGCCGAAGCAATTCTTGCCTCGCTTCCGGCGCGGCTGAAGACTCAGACCGATCGTGGCCGCGAGCGGCTCGGCAATCTTTCGCGCCACGCCGATACTGCGATCCGCCATCAGCTGACGCGTGCGCGCGCCGAGCTTTCTGCACAGGACCGCGTTCTTCAGTCTCTCTCCTACAAGAACGTGCTGAAGCGCGGTTATGCGGTCATCCGCGATGAGGACAACAGGCCGGTATCGCAGGCTGCCGCACTCTCCGCCGGGATGGGGATCGCCATCGAGTTTGCCGATGGCCGCGTCGGAGCCATGACGACCGAAGGCGGCACTCCACCGGCAGGGTCTAAGAAGCGCACGGCCAGGGGCGGCGAGCCGCCGAAACAGGGAAGCCTGTTCTAGCGATGCACATTCTGCTCGTGCTCGCCCATCCGCTGCCGGAAAGCTTTGCTGCTTCTGTGGCCCGGACCGCTCAGGAGGCACTCGAAGCCTCCGGCCATACTGTCGATCTGCTGGATCTCTATGCCGAGGATTTTGACCCTCGGCTATCGAAGGCCGAGCGGAGCGGCTATTTCGACGTGCCTTACGACACCTCTGCCGTTGCCGGTATCTTGGTTCGTCTTCAGGCTGCTGACGGGCTCGTCCTCGTTTTCCCGCAGTGGTGGTTCAATTTCCCGGCGATCCTGAAGGGCTTCTTCGATCGCATCTTTGCGCCGGGCGTCGCTTTCACCCACGATGCCGCCGGCGGCCGCATCGTGCCGCAGCTCACCAATATCAGGCTGCTCTATGCGCTGACGACGACAGGTTCACCCTGGTGGCTGGTGCATTTCTATATGGGCAATCCCGTCCGCCGCCTGCTGAAGCGCGGCATTGCCAATTTCTGCTCGAAGAAACTCGTCTTCCGTATGCTGAGCCTGCACGACATGGACCGCACGACGGATGCCAGACGCAGGGCGCATCTGGAGCACATCCGCAAGGTGCTCGGGGCCGTCTGACTATTCGAAGTCCGACAGGAATTTCTTCAGCAGCCGATCAAGCTCCGCCTTGTCCTTATCTGTCAGATTGCGCGTCAACCGCTGTTGGTTGGCGACATGGGCGCCGACCGCCTCTTCCACGATCGCCAGCCCCTTCTCGGTGAGCGCAATCAGCACGCTGCGCCTGTCTTCGGGATTAAACAGCCGTTCCACGAAGCCGGCCTTTTCCAGCTGGTCGATCCGGTTCGTCATCGTGCCTGAACTCACCATGGTCATGCCGAGCAATTCTCCGGGCGAAAGCCGGTAGGGCGCGCCGGAGCGGCGAAGGGTCGCCAGCACATCGAAGGCGGAAGAGGAGAGGCCATGCTTGAGCAGTACGTTTTCCACTTCCCGGCCGATATGCGTCGTCAGCCGTTTCAACCGGCCGAAGATCCCCATGGGTTCGACATCCAGCTCTGGCCGCTCGCGCCGCCACTGAGCTAGGATCCGGTCGACGTGATCTTCATTGGTTTTGCCCATACCGCATCGATATCAGGAGATCTCTTGACGTCAAGATAAAATGCATTATCCTGAATTTATCTTGAAGTAGAGATTCTTGAAATGAAGACAAATGCACGCTATGCTACCGATGTGCTGATGACCGCTGTTGCTCCCGCCATCTGGGGAAGCACCTATTTCGTCACGACGTCCTTCCTGCCGCAGGATTATCCGCTGACGGTTGCGATGCTGCGCGCGCTGCCGGCCGGTCTGCTTCTGCTGCTGATTGTCCGGACGCTGCCCACGGGCATCTGGTGGGGCCGCGCCTTCATTCTCGGCGCGCTGAATTTCTCATTCTTCTGGGCGATGCTTTTCGTTTCGGCCTACCGATTGCCGGGCGGCGTGGCCGCCACGGTCGGCGCCGTGCAGCCACTGATCGTCATCGCGCTGTCGCGCCTTTTCCTTGGCAAGCCGATCCGATTCTTCGCTGTCATTGCCGGCCTGATCGGCATGGGTGGGGTGGCACTTCTGGTGCTCAGCCCCAAAGCGGCACTCGATCCTGTCGGTGTTGCCGCAGGTCTTGCCGGTGCCGTCTCCATGGCTTTTGGTACGGTGCTGACCCGCCATTGGCAGCCGCCCGTATCGAGCCTGACTTTTACCTCATGGCAACTGACTGCGGGCGGCATCCTGCTCGTGCCCGTCGCCTTCTTTCTGGAGCCTGCGCTTCCGGTACCGACGGCAGCCAATATATTCGGCATCGCCTATCTCGGCCTCATCGGCGCAGCCTTCACCTATCTGCTGTGGTTCCGCGGTCTGTCACGCATCGAGCCTTCAGCCGCGGCATCGCTCGGTTTCCTGAGCCCCGTCGTCGCGACCCTGCTCGGCTGGCTGGCGCTCGGCCAAAGCCTGACGCCAACCCAGCTTGTCGGTTTTGCCATGGTGCTGGTCAGCGTCTGGCTGAGTCAGCGCAGCCTGATGCCGAAGGCTGCGGTTACACCCACTCGCCCTGGCGCATCACCGGCACCCGCGAACCATCCGGCTTGATGCCGTCGATATCGACCTTGTCGGAACCAATCATCCAGTCGATGTGGATCAGGCTGGAATTACCGCCCTGCGCCTTGATCTGCTCCTGGCTTAGCGAAGCGCCTTCGAGGAAGCACTTCGAGTAGCACTGGCCGAGTGCGATATGGCAGGAGGCATTCTCGTCGAACAGCGTATTGTAGAAGAGGATACCGCTCGCGGAGATCGGCGAGGAATGCGGCACCAGCGCCACTTCGCCGAGCCGGCGCGCGCCCTCATCGGTATCCAGCACCTTGTTCAGGACCTCCTCGCCGCGCGAGGCTTTGGCCTCGACGATGCGACCGCCTTCGAAGCGCACCCGGATATTGTCGATCAGCGTGCCTTGGTGCGAAAGCGGCTTGGTGCTCGACACATGGCCTTCGACACGCAGCGCATGCGGCGTGGTGAAGACTTCCTCGGTCGGGATGTTCGGATTGCAGGTGATACCGTTCTTCGCCGTCGAGGCGCCACCATGCCATTCATGGCCATCCGCCAGACCGACAGTGAGATCCGTGCCCGGTCCGGTGAAATGCAGAGCGGCAAAACGTTCGCCGTTCAGCCAGGATGAGCGTTTGGCGAGATTGGCATTATGCTCTGCCCATGCCGCGATCGGGTCATCGAGGTCGACACGCGAGGCAGCAAAGATCGCCCTGGCAAGCCTGGCGATGGCAATCGCTTCTGGATCTTCGGGGAAGACGACCTTCGCCCAGGAGGGGTTGGGATAGGAGACGATGTTCCAGTTGATGTCGAAGTTGGAGATCTTCTCCAGCGCCGGCTTGTAGGCCGTGGAATTGGCGCGGTTGGCGCGGCCGACCTTGCTGGGATCCTGCTCCGACAGGAGCATCGGATTGTCACCGGCAATAGCAAGGCGGGCGGTATCCTTCTCATAGGCCTTCGCCATGCCGTCATAGAGCCAACCGGAAGCCCGGTCGAAGCTCTCGTCGCTGCCATATTGGTAGCGCGCCAACGTCGTCTCCTCGTCGGAGTAGAAGGTCGAAACAAGGCCGGCGCCGGCGAGATAGGCGTGTTTGGTGATCAGGCGCACCAGCGGCAGCGCCACGACAGGAGAGGTAATGACGAGATCCTGCCCCTTCTGAAGCTGCAATCCGACCTTGATGGCGACTTCCGCCAGCTTCTCGAGTTTGACGGGATCGACGGAGCTGTGGCTCTGGGGCATGAACGTCATGGGATCAACTGCCTTCTGATATCTACGACGGGAGGTGAAAGACTTAGACCCCTTTACGGCGAAAATGAAGCGCTCCGGCCAATTCATCTCTCCTCAGGCGATCAGCGCCGCAGCTGTCGCTTTCAGTGCTTTTAGCGCATCCTTGGGGTCCAGCCGCACTTGCAGCCCACGCTGCCCGCCATTGATATAAACCAGCGGTTCGGCCAGCGCCGTTTCCTCGATTGCCGTCG
Source organism: Hyphomicrobiales bacterium (assembly GCA_900468805.1). Taxonomy (GTDB): domain Bacteria; phylum Pseudomonadota; class Alphaproteobacteria; order Rhizobiales; family Rhizobiaceae; genus Rhizobium. Next base: position 260,762 of record UEIF01000021.1, read on the forward strand.
GAACGATCTTCTTCTGCCCGAAGGGGCTGATACCGCCGACATGGTATCCCGTCAGCCGCTCCGCATCGGTCGGTTTCATCATATTGGCCGACTTGCCACCAAAGGTGCCCGCAAGCTTTTTCATGCTGACCTCGCGGTCGGAGGGCACGACCACACAGACCGGCTTCCCATCCACCTCCGCCATCAGCGTCTTCAGCACGCGATGCGGCTCCTCACCCAAGGCTTCGGCCGCCTGCAGCCCGACGCGCTCGGCATTCGGATCGTAGTCGTAGGTGTGAATTGTAAAGGCGATGCCTGCCTGCGTGAGAACCTGCGTGGCGCGGGTGGTCCTGGACATGGTTCAGCCCTCGAACGTCCGCTCGTAAATCTCCGGTTTGAAGCCGATCAGCAGCTTGTCATCAGCTTCCAGCACGGGACGCTTGATCATCGACGGTTGGTCGAGCATCAGCGCGATCGCCTTCTCGCGGTTGAGGTCCTCGCGAGCAGCGTCCGGCAACTTGCGGAAGGTCGTGCCTGCACGGTTGAGCACCGTTTCCCAGCCTGCCTCGTCGATCCAGCGTTCCAGATGCGCGCGGTCGATGCCGACAGCCTTGTAGTCATGGAAGTCATAGGCAACCCCGTGGCCCTCCAGCCAGCTGCGGGCCTTCTTCATCGTGTCACAGTTCTTGATACCGTAGATGGTAGCGACCATGGGGTTCGATCTCCCTGTTTCGGCAGGGAGATATCACGGCGGATAAGCGCTGCAAACGTCGTTCGGCGTTTATCCCTCGAGCTCTTCGATGAGCGCCGGCAGGTCGGCCACGGTCTCGATAATATAGTCGGCGCCGGCGGCGATCAGTTTCTCGCCGATCCTTTTGTGCAGCTCGGCCCGCGCCTCCGGCGAAAGCGCATCCACTTCTTCGGGCGTCAGGCCGGCTTCATTGCCGGAGAGCGTTACGCCGACCGTCACGCAGCCGGCGGCAGCACCTTCGGCAATACCCGGTTCCGTATCGTCGACCTTCAGGACGGCAGAGGCCGGATAGACCATCAGATCGACGAAGCATTTGTACATGCCGATCGGCGTCGGGCGGCCGAGCGGCAGGTCATCGGCGCAGATCAGGTTGTCGGGCGCATAGCCCTGTTCGGCGGCAAGCGGCAGCACGCGCTCCATGATCGAGCGCGTATAGCCGGTGGTCGAGCCGATCTTCATCTGCCGCTCACGCAAGTACTCGATCGTCCTCAGCGCGCCCGGTACCAGTGCGCAGTAATTGCTCACGACCGCCTCGTTGAGCGGCACGAAGAGTTCGTAGACCTTATCGATTGCCGATTCGTCAGGGGAGGTACCGCATGCAGCCTGCCAGCGGGCGGCAATATGCGGCTCGGCCAGCATTGCCGCAATATGCGCGCGCTTTGGAAGCCCCATCGGTTTGCGGGCATCGGCGATCGTCACTTCGATGCCGAACTTGCCGAAGGTTTCCACAAAGGCGCCCATCGGCGCGAAGGAGCCAAAATCGATGACCGTGCCGGCCCAGTCGAAGACCACTGCCTTGAATTGCGTCATGCTGCGCTCCCGTAAAGATCTTCGATGGTTTCCTCGCCGATGCTGAAAGCAGTGGATGCACCGCAGCCCGCCGTGACCACGACGATGCGCAACGCGTCGGAAGGCTTGTCGGTGAACCGCCAGCGGTCCGGGGCGGAGGCATAGGTGCCGATCCAGCGCTCGGTGATGAAGCGTCCCGGCAGGTTGAGCACGGTGTCCAACTCGTCGAGGATCAGCCTGTCGACCCGCTCCAGCCCAAAGGGATCGGGCGTTTCGGAATAATGATGACTGTCGCCGACGACGAGCGAGCCGTCCTCCGACTGCGTGACGATCAGATGGATGCCGTTTTCGCGCTCGGGCTTGAATTCCCGGTCGAGCCTCGCCTTGAGCACAGTCGCCTCCGGCAACTCGGCATAGCCGAGATAGCGTCCAAGCCCGAGATCGGACATGACGGCTGTGCCGAGTGAAACCCGTTGCGCCGGAACGACGCGCATCATCTGCAGTTTGCAGCGCGTTACGTTGAAAGCAGCGATCCGGTCGGCAAACAGGCTCTTGAAATCATCGCCCGGGCAGACGACCACTGTTTCCGCCTCGATCACCCCTGCAGCCGTTTCGACTCGCGGCGGTTCGACGGCACTCACCGCCGTGGAGCGGCGGAACTCGATGCCGTATTTGACTTCAAGATACCGCGCGAGCAGGGGAATGGCAGTTCGGGACTCCACGCGCAGCTCATGCGGGCTGTAGAGTGTAAACGGCGCTGCCTCCGGCCGCAGCGCCGGCACGAGCCGCCGCGCTTCGTCGACCGTCAGTCTTTCGCAGCCTTCGCCCATTTCGGTCCGCAGAAAGGCATCGATCACGCCTTCGGATTCGTCGAGCCTCGCTGCCAGCAAAAGCCCGCGCTGCAGGACATCGATGCCGGCCTCGTCCACCACTTCGGCCCAGATATCACGGGCCTTCCGTGCCTTGCCCCAGCAGTCGCCAGCCTGCTGACCGGTCACCGTCACAAATCCGAAATTGCGCACCGAGGCGCCGTTTGCCTGTGCGTCGCGGTCTATAACCACAACGCGTTTGCCGCGCTTTGCCGCCGCCAGCGCATGCGCCAGCCCGATAATTCCTGCGCCGACGATCGCAACGTCGTATTGCGGCATGAAAGCTCCTTCGCAACATGTCTGCAACGGCTTGGCGGATTATCTTGAAGCCTGTGTGACAGTTGCGCGGAGCCTTACATTCGCGTGTGGAAAAGAACGCCGGTTCAGTCTTCCAGCGTGCCGGCCCTCCGCGTCGCCTTGCTCGGCCGGTCGGCCGCGATCTTCACCAGGTCGCCTCGCCGGCGCACCAGCCGGTCCGACGTGCGGGTCAGCAGCAACCCGCCCTGCGGCGCCAGGATGTAGATATCGCCTTCGGCAAAGCCGGGTCGGGTGATGATCGTCGCCAGAAGCTCTCCTTCAGAAACACGTTCGCCGATATTGCGATGGAACAACACTGTGCCACCCTGCGGCGCGCGCACGATCTCGACATTGTCGAGCGGCACGGCCGGTCCGGAGAAGGTCTTGTCACCGGCTGCCCGGCCGTTGACGACACCACGCCCGATCAGGAATTGCAGCAGGCCTTCGGCGTCTTTTGCGGCCATATCGGGATAGACGTCGCGCCGGCCGCGCAGCTCCACCGTCACCGAAAGTTTGCCCGGAAGCTTTGTCTTGCGCTCGCCTGGCACCTCATATTTCCAGGCAAACCCGACCGCTTCTTCAAAGGCGGAGCTTTCGCCATCCGAAAGCAGCACTGCTTCCATGTCGAGCGCATTGGCAAGGTCCGCTGCCTCCGGCCAGAAGGCCTCATCGGTATAGGCATATTGCAGCGATTCATCATCGCAATGCAGATCGAGCACCAGATCGGCCCCGAGTGCCATGTCAATCAGCCTTCGCTTCAATCGATCTGTAGCTGGATAATCATCGAGACCGTCAAGCAACTCCTCCCGGTCGCGAACCGAGATCAGCGGAAAATCCCGATTGAAATTGGTCCGCGATCCCAAATCGAAGCGGCCCTGCAACTCGCCGAAATGCGATTGCGCCGCCCCGATCGGATTTGCCTGCGGCACGAGCGTGATATCGCCGGCGATCCGTCCTTCGCTTTCTGCTTGCCCGAGTTGAAGGCAGAGAAAATGCGCAAGCGCCGTTCCCGGCAGTTCATTGGAATGCAACGCGGCCTGGATATAGACCTTGGGCGCCGCCGGATCGCTTCCCCTGAAGCGCATGACCGGCAACCGCCATTCGATGCCGGGCGTATCGCCGGGGATGATGATCTCTGAAACGTCCACTGTCTTGCTCCGCATGTGCATATTGAGTGGGGAGTTTTAGGCGAATCCCCACCCGCGGTGCAAGCGCAGCTCAGCCGATGAGAGGCCACCGGTTGATGACGTGATGCTCGCTCTTCCCATAGATACTGTGAATCAGCAGGAACTCCTGGACGGTCCAGCGCACAGGTCGGTCAAGCTTTTCAGGCAGCACGGTCTTGCGATCATAGACCATCGTCATGTGCGGCGTCAGATGTCCGCCAACATTATAGGGTAGCCCGGCCTCGTAGAGACCTTCTTGAATTTGGTTGCGAAGATCCAGCAGGCCTTCGTTTTCTTGCCTGCCACAGATGACGAAAGCCTGCGCTTGGCCAGGATGCTTGAAGCTCATGGCCTCGTCGAGAACAATTTTGAACGGCTGGGCACGCACTGTCGCGGCGACTTGTTCAGCGCCGAACACGATATCATCCGGGAGCCGACGGTAGGCGCCAATGCCGTTCAGCGTGACATGAAGCACTGCGTTGGGCCGCGAGGGCCCGGTCAGAGAATGTCTATTGCGATACACTTGCGCGATGTCCAGCGCCTCGGATGCCGCTTCGATGGTTGGACGAAGCGCGAAGAAAATCCTGTCGTGAAATTCTCCGACAAGATCGGATTTCTTCTGCGGGCCTGCGCTATTCGGATCGAGTGGAAAATGAGGCATTTGAACTACGGACTACATCGCCCGCCTCCTTGTTTCGACAAGGAGGAGCATACCCGGATTGACATTATAGTCAAGAACAAAACATGAACAAAATGCTTTATAGGGATATTAAAGACTGAAACGGCTGCCGCAAGGCAGCCGTTTGTTGGCGTCAATCGAGCGTTGAGGCAAGCCTTATGCAGCGTTCTTGACGAGCTCAGCCGCCTTCTTGGGAGACCTGGTGCGGGCTGCCTTCGGCGGCGCGAGACGAAGAACATCGTCTGCCAGCAAGCGGGCATTGTCTTGCGCCTTGTCGAGATTGCTGACACGGGCAGGGTCCATCGTGTAGAGGCTGCCGCCGGAAACGAACATATCGCGATAGGCGGCACGCTCGATCAGCGCCGTGTCGATGACATTGACTTGTTGCTTGGCGAGCAGACCCTTTACGGCGAGCAATGCGCGCGTCGTGATGATCGAGCTGATGCGGGTCAGCACGACCGAATGCGGGATGCGAATATCATGCTGGGCCGCAAGCTGCTTTAAGATCTCAAGCACCTGCGCGCCGCCGACGGCATCCATGGCGCAGCCCTGCACCGGAACCATCACATGATCTGAAAAGCCGATGGCCTTCGCCATCAGCGGGGTCATCCCGGCCGGCAGGTCGATGATGACATAACCGCCCCGTTTCTTGAGGTCCTTGATCTGCTGTTCGATCGTATCTTCACTGACGCCTGGCATGACGGCGAAATTGGCTGCTTCCCCTGTCAGGCGGTGCCAGCGTGTGGCCCATTGCTGAGGGTCTGCATCCAGAACGGAAACGCGATGGCCACGGCGAGCCAGTTCTGTGGCAAGAACGAGGGCGACCGTCGTTTTGCCGGCGCCTCCTTTCGTATTCGCAAAAGTAAGTGTTGGCATCGATTACCTCGGGTTGATGAGTTGGCGGCACTCATCCCTGAGAGAGACGCGTCTCGGGCTTAATGGACAGCGGCTTTCGCAGTGATGAGTTGAAAAGGTCAAACAGCAACCTTGCGTGGCGCTGTTTTATCCTGCTGTCCGAGGTTGATTTTTCTGGGCGTAATCGGTTGGTGGCGGGCAGTAACCTTTCTCGGCGCCTTATTTGATAGCGTAGCCGCCGCGAAGCGATCGCAGCTCGGCTCCGATCGGATTACGGCAAGCGTCGCCAGCGACCTGCCGGGCGTCAGTCGCGCGATATGCACAGCCCCGCGAGAAGCGGAGCGTAGGCGGCGAGCCTGCGGGATACGAACTCGGTAAAGAGCTGCACGCGCTTCGTCTTGCGCGTCTCCCCCTGTGTGAGAAGCCAGAGCGTTCCATACATGTGCAGGTCGGTGCCCGGCACCCTCACCAGTAAGGGGTCGGCATCTCCGACGAAGCAAGGCAGTGTCGTGATCCCGAGCCCCTGCCGTACAGCAACGATCTGCGCCTCGGCGTCCGTAATCCTGAATGGACCCCCGGCGGTGCGAACCTCACCCTCGCTGGCCCAATCCGGAATTCCATGAATGCTTATGACGATCCACCGGATGGGATCAGGCACGCCCGCACGCCATGCGGCTAGTCGGTCGCGGGACATGTAGACTCCACCGAACAGCTCCGGTCCCTTCAGGCCGTGAAGATTGAGCGGCAGCGTTTTGCGGTCGTAAACGACGCGGATCGCCACGTCGGCCTCTCTGTTCGTAAGATTTGCCAGCTCGCCGGACGACGAGATTTCCATCTCGATGTCCGGATGCAGGCGCGCGAAATCGGCGAAATCCGGCATGAGCAGGTGTGTCGCGAGTGTCGGAGCCAACGTCACCCGCAGAAGCCCGCGCACGCTCTGGTCGCGCCCGAAGACGCGCGTCTCCAGCTGGTGTGACGACGCTTCCATCTGGTTGGCAAGCTCGAGGACCTCCTCGCCCGCAGCCGTCAGGCGATAGCCCGAAGGCAGCTTTTCGAACATCCGCGCCCCGAGGCGTTCTTCGAGCTGTGCGATGCGTCGCAGCACGGTCGAGTGATACACCCCGAGGCTCTCGGCGGCAGCCCGCACTGAGCCTCCGCGCGCCACAGCCAGAAAGTAGCGAATGTCATCCCAGTCGATCATGGTGCAATCCTGCACCGCCCGGTGCGCCTTCCGAAGCCGTCTCTACTGCATCGTACTGCAGTATTGGTGGTCATCAAAGCCAATGTTGACAAGCGCGGTATCGACTGTCGCGGCCGGCATCATTCGTCCGGCCGGATCGATTTTGCACCACCGATGTGCGCGGTTCCGCACTCACCGCCTGAATCCCGCGGACCTATGTTGAGGGTCTCGGGGCGTCCCCGAACGACCAGGGGCAACGAAGGATGCATGACATGAACAGACTGAATGGAAAGACTGCCGTTATCACCGGTGGCGCTACCGGTATCGGCCGCGCCGCAGCAAAGCGCTTCATCGAGGAGGGCGCCTTCGTCTTCATCTTCGGCCGCCGGCAAGACGCGCTCGACGCAGCTCTGGCAGACCTCGGGCCGAATGCCCGCGCGGTGAAGGGCTCGGTCTCCGATCTGGCCGACCTCGACCGACTCTACGCGGCGGTGGCGGCCGAGCGCGGAACCCTCGACATCGTCTTTGCCAATGCCGGGGCGGGAAGCCCGCTTCCGCTCGGCAAGATCACCCCCGAGCACATCGATGAAACTTTCGACACCAATGTGAAGGGTACGATCATGACGGTCCAGAAGGCGCTGCCGCTGATGGGGGAAGGCGGTTCGATCATCCTGACCGGCTCTAGCGCCGGCACCACGGGCGCCCCGGCATTCAGCGCCTACAGCGCGAGCAAGGCGGCAGTGCGCAACCTCGCGCGGACCTGGGCGGAAGACCTTAAAGGCACCGGCATCCGTGTAAATGTGCTGTCGCCCGGGGCAACGGCGACCGAACTGGCGAAGGAAGCGCTCGGCGAGGAGGGCCAGAAGGTCTTCGCCTCGATGACCCCGCTTCAGCGTATGGCCGATCCGGCGGAGATCGGAGCGGTGGCTGCATTTCTCGCGTCGCCGGACAGCAGCTTCATGACCGCCAGCGAGGTCGCGGTAGACGGCGGCCTCGCGCAACTCTGACGCGTTCCGCCGGGCTAGGCCGGGGGATCAATATCAACACGGAGAAGTATTATGAGCTATGCGATTATAGGATTCGGTGCGGTAGGCCAGGCTCTCGCCCATACCTTCGCCCGTAAAAACATCGACGTGGCCGTCGCGAGCCGCCGGCCGGCCGAGGCGTTGGCGCCGCAGGCTCGGGCGATTGGACCCGGGGTCGTCGCCAAGTCGTTGCGGGATGCACTCGAGGCCGACACAATCATCTTGGCGGTCCCGTTCGGTGAGCATCGCGAGGTTGCGAAGGCCCTGCCGAGCTGGGAAGGCAAGACAGTCATCGACGCCACGAACGCCTTTGGAGTTCTCGTTGAAGAGCTGGACGGTCTCCCGTCCTCCGCCTTCGTCGCGAAGGCGTTCACCGGCGCCAAGCTCGTCAAAGGTTTCAATCACCTGGTTGCGGCCACCTTGGCCGCCGATCCGATCGTCGAGGGCGGACACCGGGTCGTCTTTCTGTCGAGCGACGACGAGGACGCGATCGCTCCCGTGGCGGCCTTGGCCAAACGACTCGGGTTCGCACCCGTCACGCTCGGAAAGCTCAACGAGGGTGGCGCGCTGGTGCATGCACGCGGCCGCACTTGGGGCCAGCTCATCTTCCAGGATTTGTCCAAGAAGGAGCAGTAATCGATCTGCGACCGTGTGATCGACGCCGAGAACTGGTCGCGCGCTAGCTTCTTCGAGCAGCGCGCGACCGAGTATTTGAAGGCCACAAAGTCGCGTAGGTTGGCGTGGGCCTGACGGCGCATGGGCGCCGTTCGAAGAGCGGGGAGACGCCCGACGGAGCGGCAGATCTGCGGGGCGCCTAGAACCTATCGCCTGCTATCGATGGCCACAGGGTTCGCTCGAATGTCCTCTGCTTCCGATACTACTCCCCTTCACTCCCACTCGATCGTGCCCGGCGGCTTGCTCGTCACATCATAAACGACGCGGTTGATGCCGCGGACTTCGTTGATGATGCGGGTGGCGGCGCGGCCGAGGAATTCCATATCGTAATGGTAGAAATCCGCCGTCATACCGTCGACGGAGGTGACGGCGCGCAGTGCGCAGACGAATTCGTAGGTACGGCCGTCGCCCATGACGCCGACGGTCTGGACAGGCAGCAGCACGGCGAAGGCCTGCCAGATGGCGTCATAGAGGCCGGCCTTGCGGATCTCGTCGAGATAGATCGCATCGGCTTCGCGCAGGATCTCGAGCTTTTCGCGGGTGATGCCGCCGGGGCAGCGGATAGCGAGGCCCGGACCCGGGAAGGGGTGGCGGCCGATGAAGCTGTCAGGCAGGCCGAGTTCCTTGCCGAGGGCGCGCACTTCATCCTTGAAGAGCTCACGCAGCGGCTCGACGAGCTGCATCTTCATGCGCTCCGGCAGGCCGCCGACATTGTGGTGCGACTTGATGGTGACGGAGGGGCCACCAGTGAAGGAAACGGACTCGATCACATCGGGATAGAGCGTGCCCTGGCCGAGGAAATCGGCGCCGCCGAGCTTCTTGGCTTCATCCTCGAAAGTCTCGATGAACAGGCGACCGATGATCTTGCGCTTGGTTTCCGGGTCCGAGACGCCTTCGAGTTCGCCGATGAAGCGATCGGCTGCATCGACATGGATCAGGTGCAGGTTGTAGTGCTCGCGGAACATGGCGACGACGCCTGCCGCCTCGTCCTTGCGCATCAGGCCGTGGTCGACGAGGATACAGGTGAGCTGGTCGCCGACCGCCTCGTGGATGAGCAGCGCCGCAACGGAGGAGTCTACACCGCCCGAAAGGGCGCAGATGACACGCTTGTCGCCGACCTGTTTGCGAATGTCGTCAACCGCCTTCTGGCGATAGGCCGACATGGTCCAGTCGCCCTTGATGCCGGCAATGTTGTGAATGAAGTTAGCGATCAGCTTTGCGCCATCAGGCGTGTGCACGACCTCCGGATGGAACTGCACGCCGTAATATTTGCGTTTCTCGTCGGCGATGAAGGCGTATGGCGCGTTGGAGGAGGTTGCAACAACCTCGAAGCCCTCGGGCAGTCTCGTCACGCGGTCGCCATGGCTCATCCAGACCTGATGGCGGGAGCCTTTGGACCACAATCCCTCAAAAAGAGCGCAGTCCTCATCGACTTCGAGGAAGGCGCGTCCGAATTCGCGGTGATGACCGCTCTCCACGAGGCCGCCGAGCTGCATGCACATCGTCTGCTGGCCGTAGCAGATGCCGAACACCGGAAGGCCGCTGTCGAAGATGATCTGCGGCGCCCTTGGCGATCCTTCATCCACCGTCGAGGCCGGGCTGCCGGACAGGATCACGGCTTTCGGCTGGAGGCGATTGAAGCCCTCTTCGGCGGACTGGAAGGGAACGATCTCGCAATAGACACCGGCTTCACGCACGCGTCGTGCGATGAGCTGGGTCACCTGGCTGCCGAAATCGACGATGAGAACGCTATCGGGATGTGCTGTCTGGGTCATGGCGAGCCTTTAATGAAAAGCGCCTCTGCTTGCAATCCGGGAATTCGGCCGCAGCCGGGTTTTATTGTCCCGATTGTCCCTGTTTTCAGCCCTTAGAACCAGAAAACGCCATCTTCCAGGGCAGTAAACAGACTGTCGACGGCATAGGAAAGTTTGCGGTCGACGATGTGCAGATATTCTGTCCAGCCGGAAATATGCTGTAGCTCGACTGCGCCATCCGAAATGCCGCGAAGGCCGATCAGGGGCAGCTTGTAGCCCTGGCAGGCGCGCAGCACTGCATAGGTTTCCATGTCGACCATGTCGGCTGCGATATTGGCATAGGCCGCACCGGAGACGACATTGCCGCCGGTCGAAAGGGTGGCTTCCGGAACACCGGGAATGCGCAGCGGCAGATCGAGGTCTGCCGGCAGGTCGAGGAAGGGCGTCTTGCCCTTTTCGAAGCCGAGAGGCGAGGCGTCCATGTCGCGGTAGGAGACGGAGGTGACCTGATAGACCTCGGTCTGTTGCAGCCGCGCCGAGCCGGCCGAGCCGAGCGATACTACGAGATCGGGCAGATCGTCGGATGCATCGAGACGGGAGAGCGATTTGGTGAGGGCGATCGCCGCCTCGACCGGGCCGACGCCAGTCATCAGCGGCTCGATGCGTGAGCGCAGGAACGGACCATATTCGGCCTCTGCGGCCATGACGAACAGGATGGATTTGCCTGCGACCGACTTCAGTTCGAATTTCATCCCGTAATTCCCTCTCTTCCGCGGATAACCATCATCGTGCCGGTCATGGATGCGATGAGCTTCGCAGGCCCATCGCTGATCGCATAACCTCGCCCATCGGCGACGATGATGTTGGAGCCGGGTTTCGTGATCTCGCCCCTGAAGAGGAAGCGTTCGCCGCGCCCCGGCGACATGAGGTTGACCTTGAACTCGATCGTCAGGATCGAGGCGTCAGGATCGATAACGCTGTAGGCGGCAAATCCGCACGCCGAATCGAGCGCGGCGGAAATGATGCCCGCGTGCAAAATGCCGTGCTGCTGTGTCAGTTTGACGTCGAAAGGAAGCTCGATTTCCACCACGCCGTGCTCGACGCGTGTCAGCTCCGCGCCGATCGTGTGCATTGCCGCCTGGCGGGAAAAATTCTGGCGGATCCGCTCCCGGAAATCGCCCCTGTCGGTATTGTTCATCGCAGTCCCTCTCGCAGCCGCGAAAGTGGCATGACCGGCCGGATTCGACAAGGTTTCAATCCGGCTTACGATGTTTTTGTCTTTCGGTCGAATTTCGATCACGCGGCTCTCTCTGGTCATCTATTCGACTGGATCGTTTCCGCCCAGGGAGCCACGCCAGTCGTTTCACGGACGGCCTGCTGCATCCGCGGCAAGCTCGGCCTGTTCGATGCTCCGGCGCAATTCGTCGCCTAGAAAGGCGACGGATACACATCTTGTCATGGGCGCGACGACTGAATTTCCGCTTCGTCGCGTCCGTCCTGGGATCATCCCGAAACCTCTTCTGAATAAGGCCCCGCAGGATTATGATCGACCGAAGCTGAGGGCGAGCCGATGAAGAGATTTTCTCAATCTGTGGACGATTATGAGGCGTGGCTGGCAAACGAGCTGCAGGGCGAGCTCGTGCAGGAGGATCTCGACGAGAAACACCGGAAGATGTGCGACGAGGCCTTCGCGTTCTTGCGAGCCACCTACTGGCGTTGGTCCGAGATCATCTACGACGTCAGGCCCGCGCTTGCCGACATGCCGCAAGTGCTGTCGATCGGGGATACGCATCTGGAGAATTTCGGGACCTGGCGGGATATCGAGGGACGGCTCGTCTGGGGTGCCAATGATTTCGACGACGCGGCGATCATGCCCTACGGGCTGGATCTCGTGCGGCTGGTGGCAAGCGCCGTTCTGGCTCAGTCGGATGACGGGATTTCCGGCAGGGCGATCGCCGAGCTCATCCTCGCCGGCTATGTGCGCGGCCTCGAGCACGCGGCTCCGGTCATCCTGGAGCGCGATCATCCTTGGCTCCGCGACAAGCTTTTGCTTTCGGAAGATGAGCGGAAAGACTTCTGGGAAAAATGCGATAAGCGCAAACCCAGCAAAAGGCCGGCACCCGGCCGTTTTGTCGAGGCCTTGAAAAATGCTCTGCCGAGGGGTTCGGGAAATGCCACACCTGTACCGGTGACGAAGGGGACGGGAAGTCTCGGGCGGCCGCGTTTCATCGCCTATGTGAAGGAGTGGCGCGGCGGCCCAGTGTTGCGTGAAGCCAAGGCGCTTGTGCCCTCCGCCTGGTCTTTGGCCAGATCAGGAGATCACGTCATCAGAACCGGCGTCATCGCCGCCGGACGGATGCGCAGCCCCGATCCCCATTTCGTTGAAACCGGTCGCATTCTCGTTCGCAGGCTTTCGCCCAACAGCCGCAAGATCGAGATCAAGAGCGATGCGAAGACCCTGTTGAACGGCTCGATGCTGGAACTGATGGGCTTCGAGATCGCCAACTGCCATTCAGATGACGCAGCAAGTGTTGCGGCAATTCGCAATGATCTGCGCTCCCGCGGCGAGAACTGGCTTTACGAGGCGGCGCGGGCAACCGCGGAAGCCACTGAAAGGGACTGGAAGGCTTACCGTACGGACGCTTGCTGAGCGATGCGCACGATATGCTGGTCCCAGGCGACATCGCTTTGAGCGGAAAGGAAATTGCCGTCATAGGATGAAACGGCAAAACCATCAGGTGCCGGCGCAATGCCCGCGGCATCGGGAATGCTTTCCTCGCGCAGTACCTTGCCCGTCTTCCCATCGATGGTGACGGACGCACCGGCGATCGGCGAGGTGACACCGACGAGCCCTTCCTTCCGGTTGACGGCGATCGCCCCGACATAATTGGCAAGTAGCCGTGTCGTCTCCTCGGGCAGGTCTATGAAAACAAGATCCTCGCCCTTGGCGAAATGGCCGACGAGCGGCGGTAGATCCTTGCGGTGACCTTCGTATTGGCAGGCAAACCAGATGCGGCCGCTGGCGTCGATATCGACATGGCGTGTGGAGACTGACGACCATTGCGGCGGCAGCGTGTGTTTTTCGATCAGTGCGCCGGTCACCGCATCGATGAGCGCCAGCGACGGCTGCATATTGCCGAGATTGAGCTTGGTGCGGCCAAAGTCTGGATGGGTCTCGATACCGCCATTGGCAACTACAAGCATGCGGCCGTCATCGGAAACCGTCATGTCGTGCGGGCCGACGCCATAGGTCTCATACTCACCGATGCGGGCAAAACGGTTCGTCGCATCGTAGAGGCCGATCATGCCCCTGTTATTGTCGAAGTCGTTCTCGCTGGCATAGAGCAGCCGTCCATCCGGCGAAAAGGCGCCGTGGCCGTAGAAATGCCGGTCCTCCGGCGAGGTGATGACGATGGGCTCTGCCTGGTTCCGGGGATCGAAGATCATGGCGAATGTGCCGGGCCGGCGCGCAAAGGCGACGGCGCGGCCGGTGGCACTGCTATGGGCCATGCCGTGGGCGCGGGCGGGAAGCGTCACCTGATCGACGATCTCGCCACGCTCGGTGACCGTTGCCACGGCGAAGGAGCCGTTGGCGGCACGGATGCCGGAGGCATAGACGGCATCGGCGCGGCCGAGCGCCAACAGCGCCTGCGGCTTCAGCGCGGCCAGGAAGCCGATGCCGGCGGCCTTGATGAAACCGCGTCTGTCGATGGCGGCGCTGCGCCACACTGGCTCAGTCCCCGTCCGAGAAGGAGAAGCCGGCTGAAAGGCCGATCGCGGCGCCATACTGGTCGCTGATCGTGGTGATAAGGTCGCGGGTCTCGGTCAGCAGCGTATCGAGCTTGGCCTTTTCCGCATCGCTGACGGCGACTTCGATATCCGGGTTCAGCTTGGAGACGCTGTCGATGATCGTCTTGAGCTTGGTGTCGATCGCATCGGCAACCTGCTTCTTCTCCGGCGGCAACAGCTCGGCCATGCCGGCCTTCTGCCACAGCGTCCGGATGCCCTCGAGATTGGCAGCCATGGACTTCCAGGTGTTTTTGGACCGCCAGTAGATCGCCATGCGCGGGCGAGCAGGCGTATCCTTGCCCTTGTAGAACTGCTCCAGCCGCTGATCGCGGACATTCTCGGCGCCGTGGACGAGGATGCCGAGAAGGGCGGTGACGGCCTCCTTGTTGTCCATGAAATCGTCGCTCTGCGGGCCGGGATGCTTCCAGCTCGCCTGCACGCCGTCAGGCTTCTCCCAGGCGGCGACCACTTCGCCGGCCTCTCTCTGGATATTGCCGGCGACCGCTTGGCCGTAGAGGCAGCGGAAGCCGCCCTTCTGCTTGATGAGATCTTCGGAACCGCTGCCGTAAAGTACATATTCGAGCGCGGTCAGGCCCTGCAGGGCCACACTTTTGCCGGCGATGGCATCGACGGCCGTGTCCTTCGGATCGGCCTTGGCGATAAGCGCCTGCACCTGCTTGAGGCCGACGCCCTTGCGGTCGGGATAGAAGAGGATGTGTTCGAAGAGATTGTCCTGGATGACCGGGCCTGTCTGCACGATCTCGATGGTCGACCAGTAACGGATCGTGTCGTCGAAAGTGGATTTGGCGCGGTCGAGCGTCTGCTGCGTGCCGGATGCGCAGAGATCGTTCATGGCGGTCGTCAGGCGTGCGGCCGATTGCTGCATGTTGCGGTAGCCGGGGCGGATGACCTCATCGACGGCGCGCTGCATGACTGAGGGCACGGCATCCTCGTTGAGGCCCGAAGCGGGCGGTGCGGCGCTCTGGGCGGCTGCCGATGTGGCAAGGCCGGTCAGGGCGAGGCAAAGGAGGGTATGCCAGGGGCGCATCAGAGTGACTCCAGGAATGTAATCAGGGCCTCTCTATCGTCTTTTGACAGCGAGGAGAATGCGTTACGGGCTTTTTCAGCTTCGCCGCCATGCCAGAGGATCGCTTCGGTGAGATTTCTGGCGCGGCCGTCATGCAGGAAGAAGCTGTGTCCGCTGACAGTCCGGGTCAGTCCTATACCCCATAGCGGAGGCGTGCGCCATTCACGTCCGCTGGCAAGTCCTACTTGCTGTCCGTCCGCCAGGCCATCGCCCATGTCGTGCAGCAGGAAATCCGAATAGGGCCAGATAAGCTGGAAGGATTGGGCCTTCTCAGCGGTATCGCGGCGGGTGACGAACTTCGGCACGTGGCAGGAAATGCAGCCGGATTCGTAGAAAAGCTGCTTGCCGCGCAGGGTCCCGGCAAAGCTCGCCTTGCGGCGTGCCGGCACGGCGAGGTTCTCTGAATAGAAGGTGACGAGATCAAGCACAGGGCCCGGGGCTTCCTCGTCGCCGAGGCGTTTCTGCACGCCATCAGGCATGCCGAGACATTTTGTCTCGGCCGCCGTGCAATCGCCATACGCATTGGGCGCGTCCGGCGTCGAAATGCCGATGTCGTTGGAAAAGGCGTCGGCGCTTTGGTCGCGTACCGTGGCGTTCTGCGCCTTCCAGCCGAAACGGCCGAGCGCAATCTTGCCATTACGGTGGTCGCGCACGATGGCCGCCTTGCCGGAGATTCCATCGTGATCGAGATCGGCAGGGTCGGCGTGAGCGAGAATATCTGCCTCGGGGATTGCCTGGATCAGCCCGAGGCCGATCATCGCCGGGGCAACGCGCGCAGAGATCGTCGTCGCCGGATCGAACGGACCATAGGCAAGGTCATTGGCGGAATAGACAGGCTTGCGCAGGCTCACCGTCCCGCCGCCGGCAAGTGCCGCGATCTCCTCTGTATAGCTGACGGAAATCTTGCCTTCGGCGGCAAGCCCGGGAACGGCAAGATCCTGAAGCTGGTGGCCGTAAACCGGATCGGGGAAATTGACGACATCGGCCCCGGCGATCGCTTTTTCTTCCTCAGGTGTTTTTGCCGCACGGGCTACGCGAAGGACCATAGACGTGGCGCTCGGACCACCCTCCGGTGGTTTGCCGCGGCCGTCATTGGCGTGACAACTCATGCAGGAGCGGGCATTGAAAAGTGGGCCGAGCCCGTCGGACGCCTGCGTCGAGGAGGGTGCAGAGACCCAGAGTTTGCGGAAGAGTGCATTGCCGAGTCGGAAATTCTGTTCTTCCTCGAAGGGAATACTGGCGGCGATATGCGAGAAGCTGTCTTCGGTGATCGGATCGATGGAGGTTGCTGCACCCGCCTGCATCGCCTCGTAGGGTTCGGCCTTGGTGAAATCGCCGGTCGGCCGCGTGACATCGGCGACGCGCTTCAAATCCGCATCGGAAAGATCGGTACGTCCAGCCGGAAGGTCGAAGGCGCCGGCTATGGCGACGGGAAGCCCGGCAACCAAAGCGCAGAAAGCTGCGCTGATAAAAAGACGTCCGGCCGGGTTATGCGACATTTCAAGGATCCGGGCCGCTCCGGGTTCGGAGCGGCCCGCCTTTTTGCTTATTTGAAGACAGCGTTAGGATTATCCAGGCTGTCGGAACCTTCAAGCTCGACGGTGCCGAGGTCAAGTGCGGCAATAACGCGCTGGACCGACTTTGTCTGGTCAATGAGGCCGTCGATGGCCGCTTGAACGACAGCGTTGCCTTCCTTGTTGCCCTCGCCGATCATCTGGTCGTACTTCTCGACCGTCTCGCCGCGCTTGGCCATGGCATGCATGGCATCCAGCGTCTTGTTGAGCTTGCCGGTCATCTCGGCGTCCAGAGCCTTATCCTTGACTGAAACGAGGTCGTGCAGCGACGGGCCGGCCAGCTTGGTGCCGTCGACGCGGGTATATTCGCCCGTATAGGCGGCGGCGATGCCGATCGCGTCGTTCAGATGCGAGTTGTAGGTATTGTCGGAGAAGCAATCATGCTCTTCTTCCGGATCGTGCAGCAGCAGGCCGAGCTTCATGCGCTCGCCGGCAAGCTCACCGTAGGAGAGTGAACCCATGCCCGTGAGGATGGCGACGAGGCCAGCCTTCGGATCGGCTTCGACATGCTTTGCGGCTTCTCCATCCGGCGCCCAGTCGTCGGTCATTTCCTGCAGGTCGGAAACGAGCAGCGTGGAGGCCGACTTCAGATAGTCGGCGCGGCGGTCACAATTGCCGTGCGTGCAATTCTTCAGGTCGTAGTCGCTGGCTGGACGTTCGCCGGCGCCAGGCCCCGTGCCGTGCAGATCCTGGCCCCAGAGCAGGAATTCGATGGCGTGGTAGCCGGTCGCGACATTGGCTTCGATACCGCCGGCCTCAGCAAGCGTGCCGGAGAGGAACTCCGGTGTCAGCTTCGAGGCGTCGACATCCTTGCCGTCGATCTTGATCGTCTTGTTGGCGATGACGTTTGCGACATAGAGGGAGTTCTCGTCGCTTTCCGTGCCATAGGAGGGATCTACATAATCGATCAGGCCTTCGTCGAGCGGCCATGCGTTGACCTTGCCTTCCCAGTCGTCAACAACAGGGTTGCCGAAACGATAGACTTCGGTTTGCTGATAGGGAACACGTGCCTTGATCCAGGCGTCCTTGGCGGCCTTCAGCGTGGAATCATCAGGCGACTTCAGAAACGCGTCGATGGCCGCGTCGAGCGCCTTGGCTGTTGTCAGCGAGTCTTCGTACTTCGCATGTGCGACTTCAGCATAATGCTTCACGACAGCCGCTGCGTCGGTTGCCGCATGGGCGGGAAGGGCGAGCAGGGCGGCGGGGGCAATCGCCAGCGCGGCTGCGCGGAATGTGCGGTTGAGCTTCATGATCCTCTCCTGTGACGGATTTCCGTCTGAATCCGGCAATCGTCTCTTCGCGCAAAAGCAAACTGGTGTCAAACACTCTAGTTTGGAATGGTTTTAAGGATGGATTTACTGTGTTCAACCTGGCTGGCGGAAGAACATTTGCCCGAAAATTCAGCGCGTTCTGCTGTTGTGTCATCTGGCACTCACGCCGCTTTTTCGATTTCCGCGGCAGACCGGCCCGCTCAGCCGTTCCTTTTGAGGCGGCAGAAGAAGAAGCCGTCCGTATCCGTCGAGGCCGGCGTCAGGGTGATCGTCTTGCCGTCGGAAGAGCGTGGGCGTGTGCTTTCCTTGCCGAACAGGCTGTCCCAGGCCGGCAGGGCATTGACGATTTCGAAATCGCCGTTGTCGGTAGCAAAGCGCCGCACCTGCTCTTCATTTTCCTGCGGCAGCACCGAGCAGGTAACGTAGACCAGTTCGCCGCCGGGGCGCACAAAGCTGCTCGCCTGCGTCAGCGCGTCCTGCTGCTGGGCTTTGCGCTCGTCGAGGTTCTTGGTTGTCAGCCGCCATTTCGTATCCGGGCGTCTGCGCCACGTGCCCGTACCGGTGCAGGGTGCATCGACCAGCACCTTGTCGCAGCGGCCACGCAGGCTGGACAGGCCCCTGACATCGTCATGGACCTGAACGTTGCGCGTGCCGGCGCGCTTCAGCCGCTCGATGATTGGTGCCAGCCGCTTGCGGTCGGCATCATAGGCGTGAACCTGGCCCTTGTTGTGCATGGCGGCCGCCATTGCAAGCGTCTTGCCGCCGCCGCCGGCGCAGTAATCCAGTACCTGCTCGCCATCCCCAGCCAGCACAAGATCGGCAACAATCTGCGATCCCTCGTCCTGCACTTCGAACCAGCCTTTCTGGAACGAAAGCTCCGCAGTGACGTTTGGAAGACGCGAGGCACCTTCACCGGCGGCAATCCGGATGCCGTGGCGTGCGATCTTGGCCTCCTTCGCGCCGGCGCGTTCCAGCGCCTTGACGGCCTTTTCGCGGGTGGCCTTCAGGATATTGGCGCGCAGATCGAGCGTCGGGCGCCCGGCAAGCGCCTGCGCTTCGGTAAGCCAGCTGTCGCCGAAAGCCTGTTCAAAGGAGGATTGGACCCAATCGGGAATATCGCCCTGTACATGCAGGGGCGCATCGGAAAGAGAGCGGCTCGTAAAGGCCGCGAGCGCCTCAGTCGAAAGCGGCGTCGGTGCGAACTTGTCGTCGGCAAGTTCGGCAGCTAGCGTTTCCGGCGTGAAGCCCCATTGGCGGAACATGACGGCGTGCCCAATGGCAACAGCACTATCGTCGTCCATCAGGAAGGCGTGGGAGAGGCGCATGCGCAGCGCGTCATAAACGATATTGCCGATCGCCGCCCGGTCGCCGGAGCCGGCGAAACGGTGGGCAAGGCCCCAATCCTTCAGCGCATCGGCGACAGGCCGTTTGCGGGCATCGATATCAGCCAGAACCGAAATCGCCCCTTCGAGGCGGCCGCCCAAACGCATTCAAACTTCTCCTATTGCCTTGGCTGGTGAACGATCCGCGCAAATGAGTCCCAGGAAGCCTGCCAGGGAAACCTGAGTGACTGGGCGGATTGTTCACAAGTCCCAACCGCGTGGTTACCCGCGATTGACGGCAAGAGCAAGCGCCGCATCCGGCGCAGGGATTTCGCGGAGGACCTAGCCTCAGCTCATGATTTCGTAGCAGACCTTCGCAGTACCTGTAGAGACCATGCCGATGTTCTGCGCGGCAGCGCGTGACAGATCGAGCACGCGACCGCGGATGAACGGACCACGATCATTGATGCGAACGACGACGCTGCGGCCGTTGTTGCGGTTGGTGACCTTCACCTTGGTGCCGAACGCCAGAGAACGATGTGCGGCAGTATAGATGGCCGGGTTCATGCGTTCCCCGGAAGCAGTTTTGGAGCGAAGTGCGTACCACGAAGCACCGCCACATCCGTTACCAGCAAATCCTTCCGCCGGAAGGGCGAATGAACAGGCTGCAATAGCTGCGGTAGTGATTAGAGAACGGCAGATTTTCTTCAAAACGGATTGTCCCTCAACTGTTGAACTTGCGCCTTCGCAGGCGGTGGGGCTTCAATCCGGGGAAAAGTGGCGAAAAAGTGCCGCTCGCAATCACGGAACGTTACAGTCTGTAACATTTGTGATTTTGGTAACATTGCGGTAGCAGGGCACCGCATTGGCAGGTTTTGGAAAAAACCAAATGAAATCAGCTAAAATATGAACGATTTTTCCCGAAAAACGGTAAACATTTGATAGCCGTTGGAAATCACAAAAATTTTTTTCTCAGACTGCCATATTTGCTGCCACATTTGCGCAAATTTAGAGGCCGTTAACCATAATATGGAGCGAAATTCAGTTCGCCAAAATTAGAAAGTAGGAAATTTCTACTCTTTACGGGTTATAGCCCACTCACCCGATGGGGTGTTTTCATCATCCCTTCCAATGGCCGTTTTGCCAGAGCTGGGCAAGCGACATCGGGTAGTTCGGAAAGGCGAAATGGAAACCTGCGGCCTTCAGTTTGGCATTCGAAACCCGTTTGTTCTCACCATAAAAGGAGCGGGCCATCGGCGTCATTTCTGCCGTCTCGAAAGCCTGTTCCGGTGGCGGCTCGACATCCATCAGCCGCGCCGCTTCGACGATGACGTCCTGCGGCGGGCCGGGCTGGTCGTCGGTGACATTATAGATGCCGCCGAGCGCATGCTCGGATAGAAAGCTGGCAGAAGCGCCGATATCCTCAACACGAATGCGGTTGAAGACCTGGTCTTTCTTGACGATGCGACGCGCCTTGCCGCGATCGAGATTGACGAAGGCGTTGCGTCCCGGCCCATAGATGCCCGAGAGACGCAATATCGCCGCCGGCACGCCGCGCCTGCGTCCGAGCGCGAGCCAGGCTTCCTCCGCTTCCAACCGTTCTTTCGAGCGGCCCGAGACGGGCACGCAAGGGGTTTCCTCTGTCACCAAAGCACCCCTGTGGTCGCCATAGACGCCGACTGTGGAGAGATAGCCGATCCATTCCAGCTTCGGCAAAAGCGCCGTGCTGTCCTGACCGAGCAATGCAAGCAGCGGATCGGCATCGCGAGGTGCGATCGATTGAACGAGATGAGTGACGCCGGGCATGGCCGCCCGCAGGTCGCCGCTCAAGGTCTCCCCGTCGAATATGAAGGCTTCGATCCCGGATTTCCTCAGCTCTTCCGCTTTCTCCTCCGAACGGGTCGTTCCCGAGATGCGCATGCCGCTGTCACCAAAAGCTCTGGCGATCGCCGTACCGGAATAACCGCAGCCAAAGATCATCACGTGCATCAGTTCACCCCCGCCAGTCGCCATTCGTTGAGGACCTCTTCGTCCGACTCGTTTTCCCTTTGTGCGGCAAAGGCTTCGAATTCGCCAGCCTCCATGAGTCGCGACAGCGCCCAAACTGCCATGCCGCGCACGACAGGTGAGGCATCGACGGCGAGCGTACGACATCGTTCGATCAGCCTGCGCTCGCCGGAATTGCCAGCAGCGATCAGCACATTACGAATGAAGCGGTCGCGCCCGATACGCTTGACCGGCGAACCGCTGAAGAACGTGCGGAAGGTCGGATCGTCGAGCGTCAAGAGGAAGGCGATCGAAGGTTCCTTTAGATCCTCACGCGCCTTCAGCTTCATTTCTGACGCTTCGTTTGCGAACTTGTTCCAGGGGCATGCAGCGAGGCAATCGTCGCAACCGTAAATGCGGTTGCCGATTAGCGGCCTGAACTCGGGATCGATCGGCCCCTTGTGCTCGATCGTCAGATACGAGATGCAGCGGCGCGCATCGATCTGGTACGGTGCCGGAAAGGCGTCCGTCGGGCAGGCATCGAGGCAGGCACGGCAGGAACCGCAATGATCGGTCTCCGAGGCATCTATGTTGAGATCGGCGGTCGTGAACATCGAGCCGAGGAAAAGCCAGGAGCCATGCTCGCGGCTGAGAAGATTGGTGTGTTTGCCCTGCCAGCCGAGACCAGCTGCTGCCGCAAGCGGCTTTTCCATCACGGGTGCGGTATCGACGAAGACTTTCACGTCTGCGCCCGCCTTGGCGGCAAAACGCGTCGCAATCTCCTTCAACCGGCCCTTGATGACATCATGATAATCGCGATTGCGGGCATAGACGGAAATCGCGGCCCTATCCTTCTTGCCAAGAATACTGCGTGGATCTTCATCCGGCCCATAATTGAGGCCGAAGACGGCGACGGAGCGTACATCGCTCCAGAGCGTGCGCGGATCGCCACGGCGCTCGCGCGTCTCTGCCATCCATTCCATCGTCCCATGCCGGCCGGCATCGATGAATTGGCCAAGGCGTTCCTTTGCCTCCAGGATCGAATCCGGACGGGTCACGCGACAGAGGTCGAAGCCGAGAGCGACCGCCTCCGCCTTCAGGAAGGCGGTCAAATTGTCGCGGCGCTTGCGCTCTTTTGTGTCCTCGGTTTTCGGCTCGGGCATCAAAAGCCCTCGTCAGAAATCCAGGTCGGCGTAATGGGAAACCGGCGTCAGACCGCGCACGCGCTCGGTGAGCAGTGGGCGGAAGGAGGGGCGCGATTTCAGCCGCTGGTACCAATCCTTGGCGAGCGGCGATTCCGACCAGTCGATCTCGCCAAGATAATCGAGAATCGAAATGGAGGCCGCGGCAGCAAGATCGGCATAGCTCATTCGGTCGCCGGCAAGCCATTGGCGCGAACCCGCAAGCCAGGTGAGATAGCGCATGTGCTGGCGGATATTCGCGCGTGCCGTGCGCAGCATTTTGGAATCTGGGGCTCCGCCGCCCTGATCCGCCGTCATCTGCAGCTTATAGACGCGTTCGCGCGCCAGCGGCTTGGTGACATCGTTTTCCATCTTCTGCATGAACCATTCCGTCAGGCGGCGGATTTCCGCACGCTGGAACGGATCTTCGGCAAGCAGCCGGCGGTCGCGTTTCAGCACGCCATGCGTTTCGTCGAGATATTCCGAAATGACGGTCGCGCCGCAGAGCGCCCGCATGCTGTCATCGACATAGACGGGCAGCGTACCAGCCGGGTTGAGCGCCAGGAAGTCGCGGCGTTTTTCCCAGGTCTGTTCCTCGATCAACTCCGCCTGATAGCCGTATTCCGCCAGAATGAGCCTGACGAAGCGAGATGCGGACGACATGGGATGATGGTAAAGCGTGGGCATCGATACTCGAACGTTTGATTGTGGTGCATGGGCTCAAGGGCGCGCCACTTATACCGCCCTAGTCATGACTCATTAGTTGAAGCTATAGGAGTTTGGCCCCTCCAATACAAGCGAATCGGGCCGCGCCCAGCTGACAAGGGACAAAACATGGCTGCCTGAATCATCGCAACTCCCCGCTCGCCTTTTCTTCCTCCCGCTCTGGCGAATGATGATTGTGCAGTGCAATATAAACCTGACCGCCATTCCAGTCCGACCGAACCCCAAACCGGAGACACTTTATGGACTACATAAACTCTATAATTCTGGGCATTATAGAAGGGATCACCGAGTTCCTGCCGATTTCGAGTACCGGCCACCTGATCATTGCCGAACAGTGGCTTGGCGCCCGCTCGGATACATTCAACATCGTCATCCAGGCAGGCGCGATCCTCGCCGTTACGATCATCTACTGGCGTCGTTTGCTCGATCTGCTGCTCGGTTGGCGCGATCCGCAGAACCGCGATTATGCCCTCAAGCTGATCGTCGCATTTCTGATCACTGCGGTCCTCGGGCTTATCGTCAAGAGGTTCGGTTTCGAACTGCCTGAGAACGCAACGCCGGTTGCCTGGGCGCTGATCATCGGCGGCATCTGGATGATCGTTGCCGAATGGGCCGCCGCCCGCCGCCCGCCGAGCACTCACATCACCTGGCTCGTTGCCATTCTTGTGGGCATTGCGCAGGTTGTTGCCGGCGTCTTCCCCGGAACGTCCCGCTCGGGTGCCACGATCTTCGTCGCCATGCTCGCCGGCACGGCTAATCGGGCTGCCGCAACCGAATTTGCTTTCCTCGTCGGCATTCCGACCATGTATGCGGCAAGCGCATTTTCGCTGCTCAAAACCTTCAAGGACGGCAGCGCGGCAAACGAGGATTGGACTGCGCTCGGCATTGCCTTCGTCGTTTCCACCGTCGTCGCCTTTGTCGCCGTAAAATGGCTGCTGGCCTATATCAGGAGCAACCGCTTCACGGTGTTTGCGATCTATCGCATCATTTTGGGTGTCTTACTGCTCGGCATGGCGATGGCCGGCATTATTAGCTGAGTCGGTTAACCCGCGAGCGATCGAAATGCGTCGCTCGCGCCGGGATAAAATAAAGCCGGTTCGAAAGGACCGGCTTTTTAGTGGCTGATGGAGGCCGTAGAGCAGGGATCGACGCCGTAAGCCGGCGCGCAACCGCCCTTCACTGCTGCGACGGAACCCGGCGCAATGAAGGAGCCTGCGAGGATTACCAGTGCCGCACACGCAAAAAGAAGCGCGATTGACTTGCCCATCAGAAATAGCCTTTCACAGTGATTGCCGCACGCCTGCGAGGCGCCTTGAGTCTTCTGGAGACGCGCGGGGGTGTTTAGTCAGTGGAATGGCAAATAGCAATAAACGTTCCTGCTAAATTTGGTGTTAATTCCACTAATTTTCCTATGCGTCTTTTATGCAACGTTACACATTATGAAACGCATCAAAACACGCCAGACTTGCGCCGGATTTACGCTTCGCGAAAAAGAAAAACGCCGTCCGCGGAAGTTCGCGAACGGCGTTTAAATTGTCGGCTATCGATCTATCAGGCAGCCTTGCCGGACCCCGTATACTGGCCATGCGGACGATATTGCACTAGGTAGGAGTCGAGCACCGAGGTTGCCATCGTCGGCGTGATGCCGAGGCCCTTCAGCGTGCGGCCTTCGGCCTCTGCTTCCTTGGAAACGATATTGTCGTGCTTGAGCAGCTTCACCTGGTCCGGCGTGATCGGTGGCGCAATGAAAGGTACCAGCGAGGCAATGCTGCCGATCAGCGATGCGATGCCGAAAGGCAGGGAAATGAACGGATTCTTGCGTACCGTAACCTTGAGTATGGTCTCGATACATTCGCGGAAGGTCAGGACCTCAGGACCGCCGAGCTCATAGATCTTGCCGCCTTCGACCTTGCCGTCGATGGCACGGGCGACGGCCTCGGCAATATCCTCGACATAAACGGGCTGAAACTTCGTCTTGCCGCCGCCGACGAGCGGCAGGACCGGGAAGGTACGCGCCATATCGGCGAACTTGTTGAAGAAGCTGTCTTCCGGGCCGAAGACGACCGACGGACGGAAAATGATCGCATCCGGCTTGAGCGACAGGATGGCGGCTTCTGCGCGGCCCTTGGTGCGGCCGTAGTCGGAGTTGGAACCGGCGTTGGCGCCGATGGCGGAAATGTGCGTCAGTGTAGCACCGACGTTGCGGGCAGCTTCAGCCACTGCGCGGCCGCCGAATTCCTGCACGGCGTCGAACGTGTTGCGACCGCTCTCGTAAAGGATGCCGACACAGTTGATGACGTGGTCGGCGCCCTCGACGGCGCGGTCGATCGAGTTGCGGTAGCGCAGGTTGGCCTGCACGAAGGAGATCTGGCCGACATTGCCGAGCGGCTGCAAGAAGCCGGCGAGATCGGGGCGGCGCACGGCAACGCGGATGCGATAGCCGCGCTTGGCCAGCGCGCGCACGACGTGCCTGCCGACAAAGCCGGACCCTCCGAACACGGTGACGAGCGGCGGCAGGTTGGCAAGGGTCATGGCAGGCTCCTCGAAAGGCTTTGGAATGCTGTGATTGTTTCGTCTTAGCCCAATCCCGGCTCGACGAAAAG
The DNA here is from genome assembly GCA_900468805.1 of Hyphomicrobiales bacterium. GTDB lineage: Bacteria > Pseudomonadota > Alphaproteobacteria > Rhizobiales > Rhizobiaceae > Rhizobium. The sequence goes on from UEIF01000021.1 coordinate 286,320, forward strand.
GGTCATTGCGCCGCAGTTTTTACCCGTTCGAAACTGGCTCAGATGCCTTCGACGACGACCATTTCGGCATCGGCCACTTCATGGCGGATTTTTGCGGCGATCTGGTATTCGGGGGAATTATAGCAGTCGACGGCATGCTGCATCGAGGGAAATTCGATGACGACGTTGCGGGCGCGCGCCTTGCCTTCAAGCTCGGTGATCGCGCCGCCGCGGGCGAGGAAATTTGCGCCATATTTCTCGAAGGCGGGCTTTGCGGCAGCGACGTAATCATTGTAGCGCTCGAGGTCGCGCACATCGACGCGGGCGATCCAGTATCCCTTGGCCATCATTGCCTCCTTTATCAGCGGTTCGCCGGCCAGAGCGCGGCGACCATTTCATTGAGGATTGCCCGAGCGGCTTCACGCGGCTCCGGCGCCTTGACGATCGGACGGGCGACGACGAGATGGGTGGAACCCGCCCTCAGCGCATCTGCAGGCGTCATCACCCGCTTCTGATCGCCCTTCTCGGCGCCGTCCGGGCGGATGCCGGGGGTGACGATCGCCATGTCAGGTCCGACGATCTCGCGGACAGCAGCCGATTCCTCGGCGGAGCAGACGATGCCGCCCATGCCGGCGGCGCGCGCCTGTTCGGCGCGGCGCGCGACCAATGTTTTCGGATCGTATTGATAGCCGGCGTCGATGAGGTCTTCGGCATCCATGGAGGTCAGCACCGTGACCCCGAGCAGACAGAGGCCGGAGCCCTTCGCCGCCTCGACGGCTGCCTTCATCGCTTTCGGATAGGCATGCAGCGTCAGCATCGACATGCCCATCCTGGCGATGTTCTCGACGCCGGACGCGACCGTGTTGTCGATATCGAGCAGCTTCATGTCGAGGAAGATTTTCTTGCCGCTTGCGGCAAGGTCGCGGGCAAATTCCAGCCCGCCGGCAAAGACGAGCTGATAGCCGATCTTGTAGAAGAGAATGTCGTCGCCGAGCGTGGAAACCAGTCTTTCCGCTTCGCCAACCGTTGGAACATCCAGTCCGACGATCAACCGCTCGCGTGCGTCCATCTCAAATCATCCCCGCCAGTCTTCGATGGGTGTCCAGTCGCATGATAAGCGCCGATCCGCAAGGTTGAAAGAATAGAGATTGCCGCCACCGGCTGGCTGGTCGCGATCACGCGCAATTGGCGAACCCATCAGGTGGCACTTGAGCAGAGTTCCGACGCCGCCATGGCCGACAAAGGCGATTGGTGCATTCGCCTCATGCGAGGAAAGGACTGCCTCGACTGCAGAGACGATGCGCGCCTGCGCATCGGCGGCCCGCTCCCAGCCCCTGAAGCTTTCCTGCGGGTGGGCGAAGAACCAGTTGGCGGCCTCCTCGAATTTATCAGGCGGCAGGAAACCGGTGGCGGAGCGGTCGTTCTCATGCATGCCATGCACGATTTCGATTTTCACGCCCGAAGCCGCGGCAAGAATTTCCGCCGTCTCGATCGCCTTCGTCTCATCGCTCGAGACGACACGGGTCAGCCGCTTCGCCCAGTCGCTCGTAGCAGCCTTGCGGGCGCGCTCGGCGCCGATATCGGAAAGACCCCATTTGGGAACGGAAACCTGCGGGTCGATCCTGACCTGAGGATGGGTGATATAAAGTCCAAACATTTATCCGCGCCGATAGATCCAGAGTTGAGCTGGAGGAATATTGCGCACGATGAAATCAAAATGATGAATGCTGTAACGATCGGCATTGGCGACGATCGGCGAAACCGCGCCATAAGAGATCTGCACGATCGGCCGGCCGGCCGGCATGCGGTCGAGCAGGCTCTCCAGCAGAGTGATGCGCGCCTGCATGGGGAAATTCAGGAGCGGTATGCCTGAGATTACGGAATCGAATTTCTGATCCTTGAGCGAGCCGAGCGTTTTATCGAGATCGAAGGCATCGCCGTTGATGAAGTTCACGCCCGGATAGAGGCGCATAAGATGTTCGTAGAAGTCCGTCGAATATTCGATGGCGACGAGTTTTTCCGGTTTCACGCCATGGGCAAGGATCGCCTTGGTGATGGCTCCAGTGCCGGGACCGAGTTCGAGCACGGGCAGGTCCGAATGCGGATTTGCAACGCTTGCCATCTTGCGGGCGGTGATCGAGGAGGTCGGAACGATGGAGCCGACGGTCTTCGGCCCCTGCATCATGCCCTTGAAGAAACGGATCTCCTCGTCAAATTTTCTGCCGAGTCGTTCCTTGAGCCGCAATGCCATGCCGTCCTCCCATGCCTGCCGTTCAACTTTCCCTTAATTGCAGGAGGGGGGAGCAAAAACAAGTGCAGATGTCGCGATCAGAAAGCTTTCGACAATAAATGCGACGCGCGCCTAGACGCGCATCGGCATCAGCACATAGAGGGCGTCATCGCCTGCGGTGTCGCGCACGAGTGTCGGCGAACCGGCATCGGCCAGCAGGAAGATCGCTTGGTCGCCAGAAAGCTGTGCAGTGATATCGAGCAGATACTTGGCGTTGAAGCCGATTTCCATCGGATCGGTATCGTAGCCGACGGCAACTTCTTCTGTCGCGCTGCCGGAATCCGGATTGTTGACCGTGAGCAGAAGTTGGCCGTCGGAGAGAGCGAGCTTCACGGCGCGGCCGCGCTCGGAGGAAATGGTCGAAACGCGGTCGACGGCCTGGGCGAAGCTCGTGCAATCGACGCGCATTTCCTTGTCGTTATTGGTTGGGATGACGCGCTGGTAGTCCGGGAAGGTGCCGTCGATCAGCTTTGAGGTCATGACGATGGAATTGAGGGTCACCCGGATCTTGGCATCGGAAACTTCGACGGTGACGATCGCGTCAGGCGTATCGACCAGCTTCTGCAACTCGCCAACCGTCTTGCGCGGAATGATGATGCCAGGCATGCCTTCCGAGCCGGAGGGGGCGTCGACATCGGCGCGGGCCAGACGGTGGCCGTCGGTTGCCACGGCGCGCAGCTTCAGGTCGCCGCTGCTCTCGATCGTGTGGAAGAAGATGCCGTTCAGATAGTAGCGGGTTTCCTCGGTCGAAATTGCAAACTGCGTGCGGTCGATCAGCATCTTCAGATCGCTTGCCTTCAGCTTGAAGGAATGCGTGAAGGTGCCGGCGGTCAGGTCCGGGAAGTCGGATTCCGGCAGGCATTGCAGCGAGAACTTCGAACGGCCGGACTGAACGGTCATCGAGCCGCCATCCTGGGAGGTGGCAAGCAGTACTTCCGCGCCATCGGGAAGCTTGCGCACGATGTCGTAAAGAAGGTGGGCGGGAACGGTCGTGGCACCCGGCTGCTCGACATTGGCAGGCGTCGCTTCGGTAATTTCGAGATCGAGGTCGGTCGCCTTCATGTCGAGGCTCTGGCCATCGGCCTTCAGCAGCACGTTGGACAGGATCGGGATCGTGTTGCGGCGTTCGACCACGCGGTGCACGTGGTTCAGCGACTTCAAAAGGTTTGACCGCTCAATAGTAATACGCATGGGATGCTACCGCTTTCGACCTTTATTGTCCGGGCGCCCGGAAACGCCACGTCACTGCTTTCCCCTTCGGGAGAGGGGAGTGGACGGGCAAAATGGCAGAACTTTGCCGGCGATTGCAAGAGGCATGGCCATCCACAGGCCAGCAAATGCCGTTTTGCAATGCAATGCTCACAGAAATTGCGGGCTCTTGTCGAAGCCGCACCGCTCGCCCATAAAGAGAAAAGCCCGGCGGGACGAAAGCGAATGACATGACGGAAGAGACGACAGTGGAAACCGGCGCCCGGCGCGGTTTTCGCCTGCACAATATCGCGGTGCCGGCGCGCCCGCTCGAACCGGCTCTCTATCTCGTCGCAACGCCGATCGGCAATCTCGGCGACATCACGCTGCGGGCGCTGGAAACGCTTGCCGGTGCCGATGTTCTGGCCTGCGAGGACACGCGCGTCACCCGTGTCCTGCTCGACCGCTACGGTATTCAGAACCGCCCTTTCGCCTATCATGAGCACAATGCCAACGAGGCCGGGCCGCGGCTTCTGCAGGCGCTCGAAGCCGGCAAGTCGGTAGCGCTCGTCTCCGATGCCGGCACGCCGCTCGTCTCCGACCCCGGCTACCGCCTGGCGCAACAGGCAATCGAGGCAGGCTACCGCGTTATTCCTATTCCGGGCGCCTCCGCGCCGCTCGCGGCCCTTGTCGGCTCGGGTCTGCCGAATGACGCCTTTCTCTTTGCCGGGTTCCTGCCGACCAAGGACAAGGCACGCCGCGACCGGCTCGCGGAATTTATGAGTGCGCCGGCGACACTGATCTTCTTTGAATCGCCGCATCGCATCGGCGCAACACTTGCTGCGGCAGCCGATGTGCTCGGCGGCTCGCGTGAAGCGTCGGTCTGCCGCGAACTGACGAAGACCTATGAGGAATTCCGTCGTGGCACGCTCTCCGAACTCGCTGCCCATTATGAAGAGCATGACAACGTGAAGGGGGAGATCGTGCTCGTCATCGGTCCACCGCAGGAGCAGCCGGTTGCCGAAGCCGACGTCGATGCGATTTTGACGGATCTCGTGAAATCGCTGCCGACCGCCAAGGCGGCGACCGAGGCTGCCCGCCTGACCGGCCTGCCGCGCAAGGTGCTCTACCAGAAGCTCCTCGACATGAAGGCGGCAAATGGCTGACGGCGAAGCCACGCTCCGCAGGAGAAAGGCGCTGCGTCGCGGCTCGGCCGCGGAATATATCGCTGCCATTTTCCTGATGCTGAAGGGTTATCGCATCCTCGCCCTGCGGCATCGGACGAAGCTCGGCGAGATCGACATCATCGCCCGGAAGGGCGATCTGGCCGTCTTTGTCGAGGTCAAGGCGCGCGCCGACGAGACGGGCGCGGTGGATGCCGTATCCTACGCTTCACAAAAACGGATCCGGGCCGCAAGCGACCTCTGGCTCGCTCGTCAGCGGGACTATGCTCGGCTATCGCAACGCTACGATATCGTTGCGATAGTGCCACGGAAGCTGCCGCGTCATTTCCCGGATGCTTTCTAAACCTTACTAAGTTTGTTCTTGTGACGTGAGTGTCCAAGAAGTCGTCAGCGACGAACAACCTTCCATTAAAATTTTAGCATCTGCTTGAACGGGCTTTTACGACTTTTTTGCTATTCACGGCGCAGCTAGGGGTAGCAAATTGGGGGTAATTCATGGCCTGGAAGATGATGCTTGCAACCGCGGTCGCCATGGCTGCGCGGTCCGTGCCTTATGCCGCGCTGAAGTCTGCCAACAAATCCTTCATCGCACAGGCAAGCGGGGGCATGGTGCTGAAATCGACGCCGATCAATCCGGACTGGATCATCAGCGGCAATCCGCAGGCGCGCACGGCAGAACATTCCCGCGGCCATGACGAGGCGTCGCTGACGGCGATCTGGGATTGCACATCAGGCGAATTCCGCTGGCGTTTCGGTTGGGACGAAACGGTGATGATCCTCGAAGGCGAGGTGCATGTCACCACCGAAGACGGCCTGGAGCGAACGCTGCAGGCGGGCGACGTCGCCTTCTTTGCTGGCGGCACCTGGGCGAACTGGCGGGTCGATAATTACGTCCGCAAGGTTGCCTTCCTGCGCAAGCCTTTCCCGAAGCCACTCGCCATCGCCTACCGCCTGCGCAACCTCTTGCGTAACGGCGGCGGCACCGGCATTGCAGCCTGAAAATTGCGCTCGCGGAAACGTCCGAAGCCATTGATTGCCGTTGCGTTTGATGGCTGACCGACCTACATCTGGGCGGCATCAGCTCAAGGGACGGAAATGGCCAAGATCAAGAACGTAGCGGTCCAGATGGACCATGTCTCCGGCATCAATATCGCGGGCGATTCCACCTTTGCCATGAGCCTCGAGGCTCAGGCGCGCGGCTACAAGCTCTTCCATTACACGCCCGATCGCCTGAGCTTCCGCGACGACAAGCTCTATGCTGCCGTCGAGCCGATGGTGCTGCGCGACGTCAAGGGCGATCATTATGAACTCGGCGCGCCTGAGCGCATCGACCTGTCGACCATGGATGTCGTCCTGCTGCGCCAGGACCCGCCTTTCGACATGTCCTACATCACCTCGACGCATCTCCTGGAGCGCATCCATCCGAAGACGCTTGTCGTCAACGATCCGGCCTGGGTGCGCAACTCACCGGAAAAGATCTTCGTCACCGAATTTTCCGACCTGATGCCGAAGACGCTGATCACCAAGGACCCGGGTGAGATCCGCCGCTTTCGCGACGAGATGGGCGACATCATCCTGAAGCCGCTCTACGGCAATGGTGGCGCCGGTGTCTTCCATTCCACCAAGGACGATCGCAATCTGTCCTCGCTGCTGGAAATGTTCGGCCAGCTCTTCCGCGAGCCCTTCATCGCTCAGCAGTACCTGCCTGACGTGCGCAAGGGCGACAAGCGCATCATCCTCGTCGACGGTGAGTTTGCCGGCGCGATCAATCGCGTCCCGGCTGAGCATGACAGCCGCTCGAACATGCATGTGGGCGGCCGCGCTGAGCCGACCGAGCTGACGGCCCGCGAGAAGGAAATCTGCGGCCGCATCGGACCCGCGCTGCGCGAACGCGGCTTCCTGCTCGTCGGCATCGATGTGATCGGTGACTACATGACCGAGATCAACGTGACCTCGCCGACCGGCATCCGCGAAGTGAAAAAATTCGGCGGCGTCGACATCGCAAGCCTGTTATGGGATGCCATCGAACGAAAGCGCGGTTAGAGCAGTCCCGTCAAAAGTGCGCAACGGTTTGCGTCCGGAATTGGGTGAAAACAGAGAGATAGGGCATCCCTCTGATTCGAAGAAAACGGAAACGCTCTCAGCGTTCCGCCTTTGATCGCCTTCGTTCCAGCTTTACAACCCGCTGCAATTTGATTGCAGCGAATAGCTGAATCTGTTCACTTATCGTTCTTGTTTTCTTCTAGGTTCCATGCCAGATTGTGACCGCCTTCATAGGTTGGGTTTAGAGGTTACGGGGCAAGGCATGGTCGCGCGCGTCAGCACGGTTGCGTTTCAGGGCATTGAAGGTGTGCCGGTCGAAGTCCAGGTCATGGTCGCTCCCGGCAAGATGGGAATCCAGATCGTCGGGCTGCCCGACAAGGCGGTCGCGGAAAGCCGCGAGCGGGTGCAGGCGGCCTTACATGCCTCTGGCCTGGCGCTGCCGTCCAAGCGCGTGACGGTCAACCTTGCGCCTGCCGATCTGCCTAAAGAGGGTAGCCATTTCGATTTGCCTATCGCGCTCGGCCTGATGGCAGCGCTCGGCGCCATTCCGACGGATGCCTTGTCCGATTATGTCGTCGTCGGCGAACTCAACCTCGACGGCACGATTGCCGCCATCGCCGGTGCGCTGCCGGCGGCAATCGGTGCAAATGCGAGTGGGAAGGGGCTGATCTGCCCTTCCGAAAGCGGCCCGGAAGCCGCATGGGCAGGTTCCGGCGTCGACATTCTGGCGCCTCGCAGCCTGATCGCGCTCGCCAATCATTTCCGCGGCACACAGATACTCTCGCGACCGGAGCCCTCCATCCGTCCGAACGCTGCCAATCTGCCCGATCTCTCCGAAATCAAGGGACAGGAAAGCGCCAAGCGGGCGCTGGAAGTGGCGGCTGCCGGCGGCCACAATCTCTTGATGGTCGGGCCGCCCGGCTCCGGCAAATCGATGCTGGCCTCGAGGCTGCCATCCATCCTTCCACCACTCTTGGCTGCCGAACTGCTCGAAGTCTCGATGATCCATTCCATCGCCGGACAGCTGTCCGGCGGCAAGCTCTCGGACCGCCGGCCTTTCCGCACGCCACATCATTCTGCGACCATGGCGGCGCTCATTGGCGGCGGCCTGCGCGCCCGGCCGGGCGAGGCCTCGCTTGCCCATCACGGCGTGCTTTTCCTTGATGAATTCCCTGAATTTGCACCGCAGGTACTCGATGCCCTGCGCCAGCCGCTGGAAAGCGGCGAATGTGTCATCGCACGCGCCAATCATCGCGTCTCTTATCCGGCGCGGATTCAGCTCATTGCGGCCATGAACCCTTGCCGCTGCGGCATGGCGGGAGAGCCAGGCCACACCTGCGCCCGCGGCCCGCGCTGCATGAGCGATTATCAGGCTCGTATTTCAGGCCCGCTGATGGACCGCATCGATATTCGCATCGACGTGCCGGCCGTTTCCGCTGCCGATCTGATCCGGCCGACGGTCGCCGAAGCGAGCGCCGATGTTGCCCGGCGCGTCGCCCGCGCCCGAGACATCCAGCGTGAACGCTATGCCGTTGCCGGCGCTGCTGGTATTTCCACCAATGCCGGATGCTCGACGGCAATGATCGAGAAATTCGCCGAGCCGGATGCGGCAGGATTGCAGCTGTTGCGGGATGCCGCCGACAAGATGAAGTTTTCTGCCCGCGGCTACCATCGTGTCCTCAAGGTCGCCCGCACGCTTGCCGATCTCGATGGCAAGGAAACCGTGGGCCGGATCCATCTCGCGGAGGCAATCTCCTACCGTGTTGCCGGCGCGCGGCTGACGGCAGCGGCATGAGGTTGGGTGATTAGTGGGCAGTGATGAGTAGCGGTTCATAATCGGTGATTGGCCAGCCAAAGCGATTTGCGACAGGCACCGAAAGCAGCCTCATTCACTACTCACGAATTCCTCTCTCAGCTTCCCAGCCCTTCAAACAACGCCGTCGAAAGATAACGTTCGGCAAAGGATGGGATGATGACGACGATATTCTTGCCAGCATTTTCCGGACGGCGGCCGACCTCGATCGCGGCTGCAAGCGCTGCACCCGAGGAGATGCCGACCGGCACCCCTTCGAGCCTGGCGACGAGCCGCGCGTGCTGGAAGGCCTCGTCGTTGCTGACGGTGACGACCTCGTCATAGATGCTGGTATCGAGGATCTTCGGGGCGAAGCCGGCGCCGATGCCCTGGATTTTGTGCGGGCCAGGCGTGCCGCCGGATAGCACCGGAGAATCGGTGGGCTCGACGGCGACCACCCGGATGTCAGGCTTACGGCTCTTCAACACTTGGCCGACGCCGGTGATCGTGCCGCCGGTGCCGATGCCGGCAACGAAGATATCGACCGTGCCGTCGGTGTCGTTCCAGATTTCTTCGGCCGTTGTCTTGCGGTGGATTTCCGGGTTGGCCGGGTTTTCGAACTGCTGCGGGATCACGGCGTCGGGCAGTGAGGCGGCGAGTTCTTCAGCTTTGCCGATGGCGCCCTTCATGCCCTTCGGCCCTTCGGTCAGAACCAGTTCGGCGCCGAGCAGCGCCAGCATCTTGCGGCGCTCGACGGACATGGTCTCGGGCATGGTGAGGATCAGTCGGTATCCCTTGGCGGCAGCGGCGAAGGCAAGCGCGATACCAGTGTTGCCCGAGGTCGGCTCAATCAGCACGGTCTTGCCGGGTGAAATCTTGCCCTGCGTTTCCAGGCTCTCGATCATGGCAACGCCAATACGGTCCTTCACCGAAGCGATCGGATTGAAGAACTCCAGCTTGGCGAGAATGTTGGCAACCACGCCTTTTTCCTTGGCGAGTTTGTCGAGGCGAACGAGCGGCGTGTCGCCGACTGTGTCCGTTATCGAGGAATAGATGCGGCCGCGGCCCGGTTTGTGCGACATGGGTGCTCTCCCTTTGAAATCTGCAGAGAGAATAGGGTCAAACTGGCGATGAGACCAGAGTGGCTTCATCCGCCGACTGTTCTAGCCAGAGAAAAAATCCTTTGAAAACCGTTCGTTGCCGAATGTTTATTTCAGGCAGCACGCGTGGCGATGAAGGCCGCCGTGCCTGCCAGGATGCTTGCTGCGACGCGGTTCAGCGCCTGCAGTGCGCGCGGCTGCTTCAGCATGATGCGGGCGCGGGACGCCAGCATCATGTAGGGAATGAGCACGATCATCAGCACCACGAAAGTGACGAAAAGCAGGGTGAGGTATTCACGCATGCCGATGCTGCCGAGATCGATCAGCGTCGGTACCAGTGCCACATAGAACAGCATGGTCTTTGGATTTCCGAGCGTTACCAGCAGGCCGGACAGGAACGACATGCCCGCATTGCTGGACCTCTTCGCGGCGATATCCTGCGGCAGCAGGCCGGCAGTCCAGAGCTTCCAGGCGATGTAACCGAGATAGAGCGCGCCGGCGATTTTGATGACGAGGAAGATTTCGGTGAAGGTCTGCGCCACGAAGGCAAGGCCGAGGATAACGGCTGTGAGATAGGTCATGTCGCCGAGCACGAGGCCGAGCCCCGTGAAGAAAGTCTCGCGGAAGTTCGAGCCGAGCGCACGCGCCACGATCGCCGTGATCCCCGGGCCGGGAATGGCGGCAGCAATGAACAGGGCTCCGGCATAGGCGATCAGGACGGTGAGGCTCATCTTCGTATCCACTGACTTGCGCAGTCTCTCTATAGGCGCGTATCGCCGGCTCCATCAATCGCCTCACGCTGATCTGTCCATAACCATAAAGAATAGGTCGGCTGAACCATGATCTACTTGGAAAGCGATACGGCCTTGCTATTTTCCCCTTGCAACCGGCCGCAAGCAGGCCAGCCGCGGTTATCCCCCGGCCAGCGGCGCAGAAGGTTTTCATCACCAAGGAGAGAATGTATGTCGCCTACCTCAGCTGAAGCCCGCAGACGTTCGCCGCTCAAGACACCGTCCGACCTGCCGACCAACGCGATCACTGATATTTCGGCCGCGTTGACGGCTCTGCTCGCCGATGTCTTCACGCTTTATGTGAAGACCAAGAACTTCCACTGGCACATGTCCGGTCCGCATTTCCGCGATTATCATCTGCTGCTTGACGAACAGGCAGAACAGATTTTCGACATGACGGATGAGGTTGCCGAACGCGCCCGCAAGATCGGCGGCACGACGCTGCGCTCGATCGGCCAAATCGCCCGCCAGCAGCGTATCCCGGACAATGATGCAGATTATGTAACGCCTGAGGACATGCTCTCCGAACTGCGTGAAGACAATCTTCACCTCGTTTCAATCCTGCGCGCAGTGCACGAAGTCTGCGACGAGCATAACGACGTCGCGACCGCCAGCTTGATCGAGAATTGGATCGACCAGAGTGAGCGCCGTACCTGGTTCCTGTTCGAAACGACCCGTCAGGCGAAATAATAGCTCAGCTTCTGGCCTCGGGCTGGCGAATGAGCCTGCCCGGCGACCAGCCGAGATTCATGCCGGCGGCGGCGAGCAGAATGACCGCCGCCCCGGCAATCTGCATCGGCTGCAACGCGTGGCCGAAGGCGAAACGGTCGACCAGGATGGCGGCGACCGGATAGATGAAAGACAAGGCGCCGGTCAGATGTGTCGGCAGCTTCTGGATCGCGCCATACAGCAGCACATACATCAGGCCGGTGTGGATGACGCCGACGGTGATCAGGATCGTCCAGGAACCGGTATCGGCCGGAAGGTTCGAAAAATCGGTCATCGGCGCCAGCATGACGATGCCGGTCGAAACCTGGATCAGCGCGATCAGGTGCGGCGGCGTGCCTTTCAGCCACTTGGCGGCAAGTGCTGCCAGCGCATAGAAGAAGGCGGCACCCAGCGCCATTAGGATGCCGAGACCGTAGCTGCCGGAGACGGCATCGGTGCTTGGCTTCGCCTCGACGATAACAGCCATGCCGGCGAAGGAAAGCCCGAGCCAGAAGAGCTTCGTGCTCGTGATCTTCTCACCGAGAAAGAGTGCGCCGAGCCCAAGCAGCATGAAGGGTTGAGTATTGTAGACCGTCGTCGCGATGGAGATCGAGGCATGCGAATAGGAGGCAAACAGCAGCAGCCAGTTGGAAACGATCGCGATGCCGCCGAAGACAGCAATACCGAGCGAGCGCCGACTGATGATACCGGGCCTGAGCAGGCCAAGGGCGGTGCAGATGACAAGCAGGGTCAGCGCGCCGAAAAAGCAGCGCCAGAAGACGACGCCGCTGATCGGCTGGCCGGACATGACGACGAACCAGCCTATCGTTCCGGAGATCAGCATCGCCGCTGTCATCTCCGCTGTGCCTCTTCTGATCTCACCCTGCATCGCCGTCTCCATCAGTTATCGGGAAATTGTATTGCGGCAAAGCCGCAATTTCTATAAGATAAAAAAGGGAAAGGCTGGATAAACCTAATCTTGTTAGGAGTTTTTGCCATGTTGGCTAACGAGATCCCGGCTGTCGACGATATTGACCGCGCAATGATAGAGGCGCTGGCAGGAAACTCACGTATTTCCCTAAAGGAACTCGCCCAGGCCGTAGGTCTTTCTTCGCCGAGCGCGGCAGAGCGCTTGCGGCGGCTTGAGGATCGCGGGGTCGTTACCCTCTTTACCATCGATCTCGATCCGGCGACGATCGGCTACCCGCTTCAGGCGATCGTGCGGGTGCGCCCGCTGCCCGGCCAGCTCCATATCGTCGAGCGCATCATCCAGGACACGCCGGAGTTCATCGAATGCGACAAGGTGACGGGAGATGATTGTTTCATTGCCCGTCTCGTCGTCCGCTCCATGGGTGAGCTCGACAACATTCTCGACAAGGTGGCCGAGCGGGCGGAGACCAATACCTCGATGATCAAGTCCTCGCCGGTCAAGCGCCGCCTGCCGCCGCTGATCCGAAAGAAATAGTCCGAAACAATAACCTCAGAAATCTGCCATCGGCGACAGCATCGCGGGACGATCGAGGCTCATCTCTTCCAGCCCGCGCAGCATCAGCCGTGTCCCGCCTTCGTAGGGAGCGGCCTCGCCGGACCAGCCAAGCCTGTCCGGGCGGAAGAGCGTTTCGACGGATGTCGCCTGAATGCCGAGACCGGCAAGGATTGCGGCAAGTGGAGGGATGTCTGTCGCGACCACATCGAGAAGAACGAAGTGGCCGGCGACCGGCATTTTCCATGCGATGGCCGCCGCACTCTCTTCCAGATAGCTCAAGCGGACATCGGCATCGAGTTGCGTGTTGATCAGAAACATCGCCGAGCTGCCGGCAACGGCGAGAGTTTCAGAAACCGGTTTGCGGTTTTTCAGCAGGCTCTGGAGCAAAGCAAGATCGTCGACATCGCGCGGCTGAAGCGTCCGCGCCCCGGTGGCGCCGCTGACCGCTGGTGCAGGGCCAACGTATTTGTGAAGCGGGAGCGAACGGAAACCATAGGGCTCGTAGAGATCAGGCTTGTCCGTAGAGAGGATGACAACCTCGAAACCTTGCGTCTCGCACCAGACAAGTGCTTTCTGCGTCACATCGCGGTAGAGGCCGCGGCCACGCCATGGTGGACGCACCGCTCCGGATTGAAGTCCGGCCGCATTGACGAGCCTGCCGTTGAAGACGAAAGGCATGGCGAAGGCGGAAAGATTGGCGGCAAGCACGCCCTCATCGCTAAACCAGCCGAAGGGCATGCTGGTCGGGTCCGCACCGCCGAGTGCACGCAGCGGGTCGATATCGATGCCGAATGTATTGTCGAGGAGAGAAACGAGCGCGGCCCAGGCTGCCGGATCGCTGAAATAGTTCTGTCGGAAGGTAAGGCCGGTCGCATCCGCGGCGCTCATACGCCCGTGGAACCAAAGCCACCGGCGCCGCGCGCGGTTTCGGTCGTCTCCGATACTTCGGTGATGCGGGTCTGGATGAAAGACGCGATCACCATCTGCGCGATGCGCATGCCACGCGTGATGGTGAAATCCTCCTCGCCGAGATTGATGAGGATAACTTTCACTTCGCCGCGATAATCGCAGTCGACGGTGCCGGGCGCATTGAGGCAGGTGACACCGTTCTTGGCCGCAAGACCGGAACGCGGGCGAATTTGTCCCTCGAAACCGTCAGGGATTTCAAAGACGAAGCCTGTAGGAACAAGCGCGCGTTTGCCGGGCGCAAGCACCAGCGGCTTGTCCTCGTCGATGGCCGCGCGAAGGTCCATGCCGGCAGCCCCCCGCGTTTCATAGGCGGGTAGATCAAGGCCTTGGCCGTTCGGCAGGCGGACGAGATTGAGGGTCGGGCGGGTGTCTGTGTGAATGGTCATACGGCATTACTTCGTGCCTCACGCCGCAAGGTCAATTGCAATGGCGCGCTTTAATCGCTAGATACGCCGCAATTCCACAGGATTCACACTATGGCCGAAAGTCTCGCCGAGGCGGTCTCCCGCCGCCGCACATTCGCTATTATTGCCCACCCGGACGCGGGTAAGACGACGCTCACGGAAAAGCTGCTGCTTTTCGGCGGCGCCATCCAGCTCGCCGGTGAAGTGAAGGCGAAGAAGGACCGCATACAGACCCGCTCGGACTGGATGAAGATCGAGCGTGAGCGCGGTATCTCCGTCGTCACCTCGGTCATGACCTTCGAATATGAAGGCAATGTCTTCAACATTCTCGATACTCCCGGTCATGAGGACTTTGCCGACGATACCTATCGCACGTTGACGGCGGTGGATGCCGCGGTCATGGTCATCGATGCCGCAAAGGGCATCGAGCCGCGCACGCTGAAGCTCTTCGAAGTCTGCCGCATGCGCGACATTCCGATCATCACCTTCATCAACAAGATGGACCGCGAAAGCCGCGATCCCTTCGAGATCCTGGACGAGGTAGAGGAAAAGCTGGCGCTGGACACGGCCCCGGTCACCTGGCCGATCGGTCGCGCCAAGACCTTCTGCGGTTCCTACCATCTGAAGGAAAACACCGTGCGCGGCTCCGATACGGAAGTCGAGGTCACTGCCGTCAACGGCCCGCAGAGTGTGGCCGACCGGCTGCCGGAAAACGAGCGCGATTCCTTCATCGAGGAAGTCGAGCTGGCGATCGAGGCCTGCCGTCCGTTCGATCGGCAAGCCTTCCTCGAAGGTCATATGACGCCGGTCTTCTTTGGATCGGCGCTGCGCAATTTCGGTGTCCGAGACCTCATCAACGCACTCGGTGAAGTCGCCCCGCCGCCACGTGACCAGACGGCCGATATTCGCACCGTGCATGCCGCCGAAGACAAGATGACGGCCTTCGTCTTCAAGATTCAGGCGAACATGGATCCGAACCATCGCGACCGCATCGCCTTCGCCCGCATCTGCTCCGGCAAGCTGGAGCGCGGCATGAAGGCGCGCCTTTCGCGCACGGGCAAGCAACTCGGCCTCACCGCGCCGCAATTCTTCTTTGCCTCGCAGCGCCAGCTTGCCGATACGGCCTATGCCGGCGACGTGGTCGGCATCCCGAACCACGGCACGCTGCGCATCGGCGACACGCTGACGGAAGGCGAAAGCCTCGTCTTTCAGGGCGTGCCCAACTTCTCGCCGGAGATCCTGCGCCGCGTGCGCCTGGAAGACGCCATGAAGGCCAAGAAGCTCAAGGAAGCCTTGCAGCAGATGGCCGAAGAAGGCGTGGTCCAGCTCTTCTCTCCGGAAGACGGTTCGCCCGCCATCGTCGGCGTCGTCGGCGCGCTGCAGCTCGATGTGCTGAAGGAACGCCTGATGGCCGAATACGGCCTGCCGGTCTCCTTCGAAATGTCGCGCTTCTCCATCTGCCGCTGGATTTCGTCCGATCAGGCTGCTGACCTCGACAAGTTCCTCACTGTCAAGCGTGGCGACATCGCCCGCGATCTGGACGGCGACCCGGTCTTCCTGGCGCAGGACGGTTTCTCGTTGCGCTACGAGGCGGAGCGCTATCCGGCGATCAAGATGGTGGCAATCAAGGAATATCATGCGGCCAAGGCCGCCTGACTACCGCGCCAGCCGCTCGGCAAGGAACTCGACGACGGCGCGCACGGAGGGTAATTGTCCCCGTCTGTGCGGCATGAGCATCGTCGTGCTGATGCAGCCGGCCGTCCAACCAGGCAAAAGACGCACCAGCCGGCCGTCATGCAGCGCATCGTTGCAGACGGAGGTGGGCAGAACAGTAATGCCCATGCCGGCCGCAGCTGCTTTCAGCAGTACCATTGGCTCGTCCGCCGCCATCACAGGCTGGGGCGTTATCAACGCCTTGGTGCCGCCGTCCGAGATAAGGGACCAGTGTTCCTCCGTAAGACTGGGCATGATTGCCTTGTGACCGGCGATATCTTCGGGCCGCTCGGGCTTCCCATATTGCGCTATATAGTCCGGCGAAGCGACAATCAGGAACGGGTGAACCGCAAGCCGCCGCTGTACGAGCGCCGAGTCTGCCAGCGGAAAGCGGTGACTGCGCAGCGCGATGTCGAAGCCCTCCTGAACGATATCGACGAAGCGGTCGGTCACATGCAATGACACTTTCAGCTTCGGATAGCGTGCTGTCAGTTCGGCCAGATGATCGGCGAGCGAAAATTGCGCCGTAGGCACTGCTGCGGTCAGTCTGACCGTGCCGCTCGGCTCTCCAAGGCGGTTGCGCACGATGCTTTCGGCCATTTCCGCTTCGATGATCGAGGCTTGCGCATGTTCGAAGACATCCCTGCCGATATCCGTCAGGGCAAAGCTGCGTGAGGTGCGCTGGATCAGCCGCACGCCGAGCCTCTCCTCCAGTTCCGCCACGCGCTTGCTGATCGTCGATTTCGGGATGCCCAGATGGCGTCCCGCAGCCGTGAAGCTACCGCTTTCCACCGCTCGCACGAAGAGATGGAGGTCGTTGAGGTTAAAGGCGGTCGGCATTTTTCAGCCTCCATATCTGTGGACTTTAAGGCGCATTATTGCCGACTGCCGTTTGATCGTCCACGAAATCATATTGGCCGGGTCAACAAATTCCACCTGAAAAGGACCCGATAATGTCACTCATATTGTTCTACGGCGTACCGGAAGGCTGCTCCTTCGGTTCGATCGTCTCTCTGGAATGGTCCGGCCTGCCTTACCGCCTGTGCCGGATCGAAATGCCCGAGACTGTCTCTGGCGACGAATACCGGCGCATCAACACTGTCGGCGAGACGCCTTCGCTGCTGCTGCCGGACGGGCGGCTGATAAACGAAAGCATGGCAATCCTGAACCATATCGCTGCGCAGTCGCTCGCCAACGGGCTGGGCTTTGCACAGGGTACAGCCGAGTTCGACCGCCTGAACCAGATGCTCGCTTATTTGAATACCAGCTTTTTTGGCGCCTTCGGCCCGCTCTGGCACGCGGTCGAACATGAGCTTGGGCCTGCCGAGAAGGAGCTACTCGTCGCTTACGGTACAGCCAAGGTCGAAAAGGCCCACGGCACGCTGGAGCGTCTGCTCGCCGGCCGGAAATGGCTGCTTGGCGACAAGCCCGGCATTGCGGATGCCTATTTCACCGGTATCGCCCGCTGGAACGACTTTCACATGGTGGTCGACCGCCGGCAGTTTCCGGCGGTGAACGATCTCTATCAGCGCATGATTCAGCTGCCTGCCGTGCGCTTCGCCCACGCGATCGAGCATCGGGAGAAGGCCGGAAGCGCCGGCAACTTCCTGGGCGAAGTCGGCCTCGAAGAGGCACTCGGCCTGCTGCGTCAGGCTGCGTGACGCCACCTGCCGCCCCGTCTGGACGGGGCGGCAGTCTCAACCTGCTGCGATGATCTCGATTTCGACCAGCCAGTCATCCCGAAGTGTTTGCACCACAATCGCCGTCGTCGGGATAATGTGATCGCCAAGCGCTGCCAGCCGCGCATTCTGATTGGCTTCGGCATATTCCGCGTCGCGCAGATAGCTCGTGAGCCGTACGATATTGCCCACGCTCAAACCGGCATCGGCAAGGATTGCCCGCAGGTTCGACCAGATGAGATCCAACTGGCCAGGAAGATCATCTGCGGCCGCACCTGTGCCATCGAGCCCCATCGTGCCGCTGACGAAGAGCAGGCGGCTGGGATTCCGGACTTCCATCGCGTGAATATAATCCGGCGTTGCAGCATAGACGCCGTCCCGTGGATTGTGTCGTACCAGTTCCATCCAAGGTTTCTCCATATCGAACGCAGTGAAGCTTTCTGTTATTATCGCCGAATAAAATTCGGCAAGAGGGCAGATTTTCCGAATGGCAAAAGAAACGAAGGACGTTCGGCGCAGCAAGCGGGATGCCGTGCAGTTGGATCCATTCGACCGAAGGATATTAGGCGCGCTGGCAGTCGATGCCATGCAGAGCTATGCCAGCCTCGGCGAGAAGGTCAGCCTGTCGCCGCCAGCCGTGCACGAGCGTGTCAAGCGGCTGCGCCGATCCGGAGTGATGAAGGGTGCGCACGCCGCGCTCGACGGGGCATCCCTCGGCAAGCCGCTGCTCGCCTTCGTCCATGTGGAGGCGGCCGGTTGGGGCAAGAGCGAGCGACTGATGCGGATCTGCCGTTTTCCCGAAGTGGAAGAGATGCATTCCGTGGCAGGCGACGCGAGCGTCATCTTCAAGGTGCGTACGGAAAGTCCGGTCGCGCTGGAGGCCTTTCTGTCACAGATCCATGCCGTTCCAGGCGTCACAGGAACCAGGAGCTATGTGGTGCTGTCCACCTATCTGGAGCGGCCGGTCCAGGCTGACCTGACGGAGGAATGGCCGGAGAATCCGTTGCCTGCCTGATATCTGGGTCGCTATAGTCAACGCGACATACCGCGCGCCTCTGTTCGTTGCGGCTGGGAGAAGAAATTATGGTGCGAGAAAACGAGATCCGTGAAAATGAACTGGCGCTCAACAATCCGCCTGAAGCGACGGATGCCGGCCTCGTCTTCATCGGTCGCATTTTCACGCCCTGGACCTCGCGAGTGGAAACCCCGCGACAGGGGCGGCATGACGGACCGCTCTGCCGCATCGAAATCTTCGATCCCTGGACGCTCGCACTGCAAGGTGTCGCGGCCTACGAGCGGCTGGAGGTGCTTTACTGGCTGCATCAGTCGCGGCGTGATCTGCTGCTGCAGAGCCCGGCCCGCAACGGCAAGACGCACGGGACCTTTTCGCTGCGCTCACCCGTAAGGCCCAATCCGATCGGCACCTCCATCGTCAAGCTGGAAGCGGTCGAAGGCAATGCGGTGCTGGTCCGCGGCCTGGATTGCCTCGATGGAACGCCGCTTCTCGACTTGAAGCCGGACCGCACCCTTTTCAAGCCCATCGCCCCGCCGCAGCCGGGCGATTTCCAGACCGGCCACGCATCGTAGCGAAACCGAAAAAATCAGTCGACACCCACCATCACATCGGAAGCCTTGATGACGGCATAGGCCTCGGAACCGACCTTGAGGCCGAGTTCATCAACCGCCTCGTTGGTGATGGAGGCGGTGACGATAACGCCATTGCCGATATCAATGCGGATATGAGCGGTCGTCGCACCCTTCACCACATCCACGACCTTGCCCTTCAGGCGGTTGCGCGCACTGATCTTCATGAAAATCCTCCCTTGTTATGCTCGCGAAATTATCTGCCGGCAGGCTTCCGCGTCAAACCGTTCAGGCAGCGAGATCACCTAGGAAGTCGTCGCACCAGCGCGAGACGTCATGTTCCAAGAGGTGATCCATCATCCGTCGCCAGCGGTCACGGCGTTCGTCGAGCGGCATGTTAAGCCCGCGCGCCAGCGCATTGGATGTGCCGACGATATCGTAGGGATTGACGAGCAGGGCGCCGTTCAGCTCCCGCGCCGCGCCGGCAAAGCGGGAAAGAACCAGCACGCCCGGATCATCAGGGTTCTGTGCGGCAACATATTCCTTGGCGACGAGGTTCATGCCGTCACGCAGCGGCGTGACGAGGCCGACCTTGGCAAGCCGATAGAGGCCGGCGAGCACCGGCCGGCTGACGGAGCGGTTGATATAGCGGATCGGCACCCAGTCGACAGTTCCGAGCGCGCCGTTCACACGGCCGGCCTGTTCGGCGACCATGCGCTGCATTGCCTCGTATTCCGGTACTTCGGAGCGGGATTTCGGGGTGATCTGCAGATAGGTGACCTGGCGCTGATGCGCCGGATTGTTGGTGACGAAGTGCTCGAAGGCATCGATGCGCTGGGTGATGCCCTTGGAATAATCCAGCCGGTCGACGCCGATGATGAGGCTGCGGTCCTCGATGCTGTGGCGCGCCTTCAGTACCACGCTGTGGCTGTCGGCTCTCTTTGCGAATTCAGCGAAGGCGGCCGTTTCGATGGCGATTGGATAGGCTCCGCCGCGGAACGTGCGCTCACCGGCGGTAAAACGCCCTTCGCCGATCATGTCTCCCATCTCCTCGCGACGCAGGCAGCCTGCGAAGTTTTCGAGATCGTGATCGGTCTGGAAGCCGACGAGATCATAGGCAGCGAGCCCTCGCATGATTTCCTCGTGGACGGGCATGGCGAAGAGCACGTCTGCCGGTGGCCAGGGAATGTGCAGGAAGAAACCGATCCTGTTCTTGATACCCATCTGCCGAAGCTCGGCGGCAAGCGGAATGAGGTGATAATCATGGACCCAGATGACGTCGTCCGGCTTGATCAACGGCGCCAGTCGATGTGCGAAGAAGCGATTGACACGAAAATAGCCGGCCATTTCCGTACGGCCGTATTCCGCAAGGTCCATTCGGTAATGACAGATCGGCCAGAGCATGCGGTTTGCGAAGCCGAAGTAATATTCGTCGACATCCTTGGATGTCAGATCGGTCAGTGCATAAGTGATGTTGCCCCGTTCCTCGATCGCAAGCGGGCCGGGTTCGCCTTCTTCGTTGATCTTTCCCGACCAGCCCATCCAGATGCCGCCACGTTTCTCAAGTGCGGCCTCCAGCGCCACGGCAAGCCCGCCGGCGGACGCGGCCCCTTTCTTTTCCTGGACGGGGACACGGTTGGAAACGACGACAAGTCGGCTCATGAAAAATTCCTTTCATTAGAAATAACTGCAAATGCAATCAGTTGGTGAAATGCGAGATAATTTCGCGGACCACTTGCGCAGAAGGCAGGGTGCCGCGAGCGGCGGTCTCGGCTGACGTCGGGCCGACGCGGACGGAATATCCACCGAGCCGGTTCGCCATGGCGAACATCGCCTCGTCGGTGACATCGTCACCAATGGCGATCGGATGGCGGCCGAGAAAGGTTGAAGTTGCGAGAAAGCTCTCCAATGCGTCGCCCTTGTTGGCTCTGGCGGGGCGGATTTCGAGAACCATCTTGCCATGCTGGAGGGTCCAGTCCGGTCTTGCGCGGTTCGCAAAACGCTGCATCAGTTCTGTAAGTTCCGCCTGCCGCGCCGGCGCAAGTCGGAAATGGGCGGCGACGGCCGCGCCCTTGTCCTCGATGAGGATGCCGGTCCAGCCTGCCGTCTCTGCCCGCAATTCGATCTTCAGCCTCTCGAATTCGGCCGTAGACTCCACCTTGAAGATGCTGCCGTCGGGGCTGCGGCGTTCGGCTCCATGCAGGCCGGCGATGGGAAACTGGAAGGGAGCGAAGAGGCGGTCGGCATAGGATAGTCCGCGCCCTGTCACCAGCGCCAACGCGCCGCCGAGCCTTTTCGATAGCGCGTCGAGCTGCGCGGGAAGCGACGGTGGTACGAATATTTCATCCGGCGTCGGTGCGAGATCGAGAAGCGTGCCGTCAATATCGAGAAAGAGTGCGCCGTGCTGGAGATAGGAAGAGAGCGTGGTAAGGGTTTCGTCCTGCTGGGAAACGCTGCCGGATGGCGGCGCTTCTGATAGCTGATTGCTGTTTGCCATGCCCGGGAAACTAGGTCAGCACGGCTCTGCGGCAACCCTCGACTGTCCTCAATCTGCCGGCGGACCGGCGGGATGCTCGGCATAAAAGGCCTTCGCATCCGCCGTGAAGGCGGCGCGCTGGCCGGCCGTCGTGTAGAACATGTGGCCGCCGCGATAGAGCTTCAGTGACACGCGATTGCCCGCAAGCGACGGCGGAAGATGGTCGACTACGTAGCGGCTGACGCCATAGGGCGTCACAAGATCACTGTAGCCGTGCGCGACCAGCAGGTGAAAGGACGGGTTGGAGGCGAGCATCTGCCTGATATCGTCGGTGGCGCTTGCCTGGAAGCGCGAGCCGCCGCCACGTCCACCGCCCCATTCCCAGCGCCGGCTGATATCGTTCTCGAGCAGGGTGTAGGTCATCTCCGTCTTGAAGCCGAGTTCGTTGCGGGCATAATCGGCAAAGGCGCCGCCATAGGCGCGGGCGAACCCGTCGAGGATTGGGTCGTTGCCGCGGTCGTAATCGGATTCCGGATAGGGATCGGGTGTTGCGAAGGAGGCGTCGTAGGGGCTCATCACTTCGCCGCCCTGCCGGTCGGAATGCTTGGCGAAAGCATCCCCGAGGAAGCCGCGATTGCGGATAACGACATCCTGCGGAATGCCGGTGAGACTGGAAATCTTGCCATAGAAGGCTGTTGCCGCATCGCCTGTGGGCGCGGCGCCGGCAAGCGTGGTGAGATATTCGCCAAGCGCGAAGGTCTCAATATCGCGCTGGCTGGACTCGCTGAAGCTCCTGCGGCGGTCGGCCTCGGCGGCTGCCAGCGAGGGAAATTCCAGCGCCGCACCGAGCGCGAACTGGTCGGCATTAAACATCAACTGCCCTTCAAGCAGCGGCGATAGCATGACAGTGCCTGCGATGATGATTCCCTGGCTCTCTTGCAACGTGGAGGCCACCTTGGCAGCGCGGAAACCGCCATAGCTTTCGCCGAGCAGGTATTTCGGCGAATTGGCGCGGTTGTTATGAGCGATGTAGAGCGCGATCGTTTTCGCCATGGTCTGCGCATCGGCGCTGACATTGTAATAATTCGAGGCGTCGTCGGCCTTCACCGTGCGGCTCCAACCAGTACCGATCGGATCGATCAGCACGAGATCGGTGAAATCGAGCCAGCTATGCGTGTTATCGACGAGCTTTGCATTTGCGCCGTCACGGCCATCTGGTCCGAAATCCAGCACCTTCGGGCCGACGAGGCCGAGATGCAGGAATGCGGAAGCCGCACCTGGTCCGCCATTGAAGGCGAAGGTGATCGGCCGGTCTTGCCCCGCATCCTTGGCGACATAGGCGGTATAGAAGATCGCGGCGTTCTGCCCACCATCCTGGCCGAAGAGATCGAGTGTGCCTGCGGTCGCGGTATAGGCGATCTTGCGCCCATCGGCTGTCGTCAGCTCGTGTTCGGTGACGGAATCTGCGGGCAGCAGCCTGAGCACGCCCTCTCGGGCTGAGCCCTGTTGGGTGGGAGAACGACGTTCGCCGGCCTCTTGCGCGAAGGCGAGGGCAGGCGCGAGCGTGGCGGTCAGTGCGGCGAACAGAAGTAGGGATCGGAAGCGCAAGTATATCTCCTCCGGCGGGTGCGGGATGCGGCTGAGATAGGGTAGCAGCCGCACCCCTTCGATGGAGATCAAGAGATGGTGATGCGCAAGTGAGCTTTGCTCACTGGCCGCTCTCGACGGTCCGTGCGTTCACATGCCGTGCCCGGCCGGCCCGCCATCCATTGAAGGCTGCACCGAGGCCGAGCGCGACGAATAGTACGGCGCACCAGGCGAAACTGCCGGTCCAGCCGCGGATCAGGCCGACAATGAACGGGCCGATTGCGGCAAGCAGATAACCGATACATTGCGCCATGCCCGAAAGATGGGCTGCGACATGCGGATCGCGCGAACGCAGCACGATGGCTGTCATGGCCGCGGCAATGAGCCCGCCCTGGCCGATCCCCTGGAGGACGGCCCAGAACCAGACGGTGGAAAGTGGCGCGAAGAGCAGACCGAGAAGTGCCACGACGGCGAGGGCGCAGAGCGTAACATTGATAAGGCGCTGATCTTTGCCCCGCACGGCGATGTGCGGCACGACGAGGCAGGCGGCGGCCTGCACCATGACGGAGGCAGAGACGATGCCGCCAGCCGTAACGCCGTCAAGCCCGCGCTCACGCAAGATCGGCACCAGCCAGCCGAAGACGCAATAGGCGAGTGCCGACTGCAGGCCCATGAAAAGCGTGACCTGCCAGGCAAGCTTGTCCCGCCATAGTCCTTCGACGCGAAAGCCGCTGCGTCGCGCCTGTCGACCGCTCGCAATGACCTGCGGCAGCCAGATCAACCCAACGATGAGGGCGGGCAAGGCCCAGACGGCGAGCGCGCCTTCCAGCGAGCCGCCGAGCGCCTGTTCGATCGGCAGCGTCAGGCCCGCCGCACTGGCGGCACCCGCACAGAGCGCCATCGTATAGAGGCCGGTCATCAGAGCTGTGTTCGCGGCGAAGTCGCGCTTTATCAGTCCGGGTAGCAGCACGTTGCCGACGGCGATCGCAGCACCCGCAAGCGCGGTGCCGAAAAACAGCAGCGGAATGGAGGAAAGGCCGCGCAGCGCCGTGCCGAATGTCAGCAGCAGGAGCACGCCGAGCAGCGTCCGCTCCGAGCCGATGCGCTGGGCAAGCCGCGGAGCGAGCGGTGAGAACGCGCCGAGACAGACGACGGGCAGTGTCGTCAGAAGACTGGCGCCGAGTGGCGACAAGCCGAGTTCCGTGCGGATTTCCGGCAGCAGCGCGGAGGCGCTGGAAAACACCGGCCGCAGATTAAACGCGATCAGCACGAGGCTGGCACCGAGCAGGAAGCGGGCGGTCGTGCTCAGCTTCTGCGGCGGCAGCGGTGCCGGCACACTGTCTATTTCGGCATCGATCATCGTCTCGTCAACGGCGTCGAACGAGGGTGTGGCATTCTGTATGGTCATGAAAGAAGCATCCGGTCGAGGGCGGAAAGGATGGGCGCCATGAAATCGCGCACGGCGGTATCGGCCTTGTCAGGGCTGCCGGACTCGATCGCGTCGACGATTGCCTCGTGTGCCTGCATATCGGGTTCGGGAATCGCCTCGTCGAGCGTGGCGGCAATGGTCTCCGCAATCGAGGTGGAGAAGAAATCGTAGATCTCGATCATCGCCCGGTTACCGGAGGCGGCAATGACCGCCTTGTGGAAGGCAAGGTCGCATTCGATAAACCTTGCCGGATCGCCGCCTTGATAATTGCCGCGCGCGACAAGCAGTGCGCGAAGCCCGGTGATGATATCTGGCGTCTTGCTGATGGCGGCAAGCCGCGCGCCTTCTACATCGAGCGCGCAGCGCGCCGCGAACTGGTCGCGCAGGCTGGCGCGCCGCGCCATGGTGAGCGGCCGGCTGCTGTCGGTGGTCGAAAGCACATAGGTGCCGGAGCCCTGCCGCGTTTCCAGGAGGCCCTGCGAAACAAGAACGCGCACGGCTTCGCGCACAGTGCCGCGGCTGACCGACAGCATGGTCGAAAGCGAGGCTTCGTTCGGCAGTTTCTCGCCGACAGCCCAGCGCTTGGCGAGGATCTCGCTGCGGATCGCTTCAGTGGCCGTGTCGGCAAGATTGGTCTTGTTGAGAGGTTGCATCAACACTATTCGTAAAGTCANNTGACTTTACGAATAGTGTTGTTCCTTTCGAGCGTCAACGGCTGAGTGAAGGCAATAAAAAAGGGCCGCTTTCGCGACCCTTTCCATGAGGTTTGGCCTGTAACTGGCCCGGACCGTCTTATGCGGCCCCAGGAAGGCGGGTTTAGAACGAGGGCTGCCTCGCCTTCATCACCACTTCCATGCCCGTTACGAAGTCCGAAAACTCATTAGACATTGGATCACCTTCCTTTCGTTACGTTGTCGATGAATTAAAGGTAGCTCGATTCCTTCGAGATGCAAGAGGAAAACGCATGGCTGTTTTTTAGCCGGCGTCGGGGCTATGTCGTTCTAATGCCTGATTTTCGGCCGTTCCGATCACGCAAATCCATATCGCATTTGCGGAAAGTGATCTTGACCATTGTCAAGAATTCGTCACCTGCGCCTTGCAAATCGGGTGGCGGTTAAGCCCTTATTAGCCGTAGCGTCAGACAATCCAGGACGTTTTCAGCATTCCTGCCGCAGCAGGCGGTGGGCCGGAGCAAGAGCATGTGTCGTTGGGCAGCCTATCGCGGAGATCCCCTCTATCTTGAGGAGCTGGTATCTTCACCCGCCCATTCGCTGATCGAGCAATCCCATTGCGCCACTCGCGCCAAGACGGCGACGAATGGCGATGGTTTCGGCATCGCCTGGTATGGCGACCGGCCTGAGCCGGGCCGCTACCGCGATATCCTGCCGGCATGGTCCGACTGTAATCTGAAGAGCCTGGCGCGGCAGATTCGCTCGCCGCTGTTCCTTGCCCACGTGCGGGCTGCGACCGGCGGCGGCACGCGGCGCGACAACTGTCATCCCTTCACGCATGAAACCTGGTCCTTCATGCATAATGGCCAGATTTCCGGCTTCGAGCGCCTGCGCCGGCCAATGGAAACCATGCTCGATGATGATCTGTTCAACGCCCGCAGCGGCACGACGGATTCCGAGCTTCTGTTCCTGATCGCCCTGCAGTTCGGCTTGCGTGATGCGCCGATCGCTGCGATGGCGCGGACCATCGCCTTCGTCGAAGGCTTGGCGGAGAATATTCTGGGTTCCGTGCTGCTGCGCTTTACGGCAGCCTTCTCGGACGGCAAATCGCTCTATGCGGTTCGTTATGCTACCGACCGCAAGGCGCCGACGCTCTACGCCTCGCCGCTTGCCGGCGGCTACTGCCTTGTCTCCGAACCATTGAACGATGATGGCGATGCCTGGCGGGAAATTCCTGACGGCAGCGCCGTGATCGTCAGTGCCGATGGCCTTGATATCACGGCGTTCCAGCCGGAAAAGCCCATGCTTGAAAGGCCGAAGCCCGTCTCTATCCCTGCGTAAGCCGCTCGGCGATCACGGCGGCCAGTCGCTCCGCAACCTCCGCCTTGGAAAGATCGGGCCACTGTTCGACACCGTCATGGCGGATGAGCTTCACGCTGTTATGCGTGCCACCCATGATTCCGGTTGCCGGCGAGACGTCGTTGGCGACGATGAGGTCTGCGCCCTTGCGCTCCAGCTTCGCCTTGGCATTGGTCTCGACATCCTGCGTTTCTGCCGCAAAGCCGATCACCAGCTTCGGCCGCGTCGTATGATGCCCGACAGTCTTGAGAATATCGGGGTTTTCGGTCAGCGCCAGCGTCGGGATGGATTCGCCCGGGTGCTTCTTGATCTTCTGGTCGGCGGCCGAGGCGACGCGCCAGTCGGCCACTGCCGCCACCATCACGGCGACATCGGCCGGAAGGGCGGCGAGCACGGCGTCGCGCATCTCCTCGGCCCGCTCGACATGGATCATCTTGACGCCGGCCGGATCCGGAATGGTAACCGGACCGGACACCAGCGTCACATCGGCGCCGAGCCGCGCAAGCGCTGCGGCGATGGCATGTCCCTGCCGGCCGGAGGAACGGTTGGCGATATAGCGCACCGGATCGATCGGTTCATGCGTCGGGCCGGAGGTGACGATGGCCCTCTTGCCGGCAAGCGGTTTCGGCCCGTCGTCCAGCAGGGCTTCGGCTGCAGCGACGATTTCCAGCGGCTCGGCCATGCGGCCGGTGCCGGCCTCGCGGCTTTCCGCCATCTCGCCGGCGACAGGGCCGATGAAGCGGAGGCCATCGCGCCGCAGCGTCTCGACATTACGTTTCGTCGCCGGGTGCGCCCACATTTTCGGGTTCATTGCAGGCGCGGCAAGCACTGGCCTGTCGGTGGCAAGCAGCACCGTGGAGGCGAGGTCGTCGGCAAGTCCATTGGCCATCTTCGCCATCAGGTCGGCGGTGGCAGGTGCGATCAGCACCAGATCGCAATCGCGCGCCAGCCGGATATGGCCGACATCCTGCTCGTCCTGTCGTGAAAAGATGTCGGTAAAGACATGATCGGCGGCCAATGCGCCGACCGCCAGCGGTGTCACGAATTCCTGCGCCCCCCTGGTCATGAGCGGACGCACCGAGGCGCCGCGTTCGCGCAGGCGGCGGATCAGATCGAGGCTCTTATACGCCGCGATGCCGCCTGAGATGATGAGGAGGATGCGTTTGCCGCTGAGAGCCATGGTTTTTTCCCGCCGCTTCTTTGACTGGGCAAAACCCTAAGCCTTTGGTGGAAAACATGCAATCGCGACACTCAGGCTTGTTTGACCCGCTTGGGCGTAAAGAGCGCAATTGCCATGCCGACGCCGATCAGCTGCAGGACCGCACCACCGGCTTCGGGCACCGTCGGCATGCGCTGTTCGAACAGAAAGCCGTAAAAAAGGCCGAAGACGGTTTCTGCGACGATCAGCTGGGCGGCAAGCGCGAGCGGCAGAAGGCGCGAGGCAATCATCCAGCACAGCGTGGCAAGCCACGAGCCGGCAGTGCCCATGATTGTCGCCCAGAGTACGAAGTGAAAGGTCTGCGTGCCGGTGAAACTGACAGTCTCCCAGAGCGAGGTGAAGGGCAGAAGGACGAGTGCACCGATGCCGGCGCCGATCCCCTGCAAGGCGGTCCAGTGCATGGCGCTTGGCGCATCCTGCGACTGCATGACCGCAGCGCTCATCATGCCATAGGCGACCCAGAGCGCCAGTCCGATCAGCGCGGCGACGATGCCGAGTAGGATTTCCGGCTGATCGCTGGCGGATGTCGTGGCGAAGATCGAGACATTCACCCAGCCGATGCCGACGGCTATCAGGATCAGCGGTATTGCCAGTGTTTTCCAGTCGATGGACCGGTCCTTGAGATTGGCGATGATGGCAAGCAGTACAGGCATCGTGCCGATGACGAGCGGTGGAATGGCGGTGCCTGCGTAACGCACGGCATAGGAAATACTCATGAAATAACCGACATACCCGATGCTGCCGAGCGCAATGCCGGTCAAAACAAGCGACCGCCGCAAACCCACCGGACGAAAGCGCGGATTGATCATCAGGGTAAGGCTGACAACGGCAAAAAGCCCGTAGCGCGCCACGGTCAGGTCGATCGCCGTATAGGGCGCGACGACGCGCGGGGCGACGAAGCTCAGCCCCCACAGCGCACAGGTGGCCAGACCGCAGAGGATGCCGATCAGCATGTGAAACTCCGAAGAGATGGGACCGGGCTCCGGTGGGAAAGGGGATGTGGAGCGGTCGCGAAGAGCTATCGCCTAGCCGATATGCCCTATCACGGGCGGAAACAAGAGTCGGCCCGCGACATAGCGGAGACGGGTTTCGCAGAACGAGTCGAAATTGCTGCCTTTGTGTCATCAATCATGTGACGTAAGCGCACTTCAGTCAAAAATAGTGCGGCAGCATAGTGGCCAACCCAAATAAAGGAGTTGCCCCATGTTTGCTGTAACCGGAATGACAGGCCAGGTCGGTGCCGCCGTTGCCGATCACTTGCTGAAGGATGGCGCCGAGGTTCGTGCCGTCGTGAGAAATCCCGAAAAGGCCGCCGGCTGGAAAGAGCGGGGCTGCAAGATCGCTGTCGCCGACATGAACGACGCGGTATCGCTGACATCAGCGTTCAGAGGTGCGGAAGGTGTCTTTCTCGTTATCCCTCCGCTTTTCGATCCCACACCGGGCTTCCCGGAGGTGAAAGGCATGCTGGCAACGCTGAAGACCGCGCTTGAGGCGGCAAGGCCCGGAAAGCTCGTCTGCCTGTCGACGGTCGGCGCACAGGCCACGCAGCCGAACCTGTTGAGCCAGCTCGGCATCGTCGAGAAGGAGCTTTCGACACTATCAATACCGGTCGCTTTCCTGCGCGCCGCCTGGTTCATGGAAAACGCCGCCTGGGATGTAGCGCCTGCGCGCGAAACCGGGGTCATTCCGAGCTTCCTTCAGCCGCTCGACCGTGCCGTACCGATGGTTGCCGTGGATGATATCGGTGTGATCGGTGCGAAGATGCTGCGCGAGAACTGGCAGGGTGTACGCGTGGCAGAGCTGGAAGGTCCCGAGCGTGTCAGCCCGGCCATGATTGCCGCTGCCTTCGCCAAGGCGCTTGGCAAGCCGGTGACCGCAGAAGTCGTCCCGCAGGAGAGCTGGGAAGAGCTGTTCCGTGCCCAGGGCATGAAGAACCCGGAACCGCGCATGCGCATGCTGGATGGCTTCAACGAAGGCTGGATCGACTTTGGGGCTGGCCGCGGGAAATCGCTGAAGGGCACGACGACGATCGAAACGGCCATTCGCCGGCTTGTCGCCGACGCATGAATATAAGGCCGCGGCGGAGAGGAGCCGCGGCCTTTAGCTGATATCTCTGAAGTCCAGGGGTCTCAGAGATTGCTCATGCCCCCGTCGATGATCAGTTCGCTGCCCACGATGTAGGCAGCCTCATCCGAGGCGAAGAAGACGATGGTCTTGGCGACTTCACTGACGTCGCCGAACCGACCGGCCGGAATTTGCGACTGGATCTGGGCCGCCATCGCCTTGGAGTCGGCCTCCGACATGCCGAGCTTGCCGTAGAGCGGCGTGGCGATCGGGCCGGGGCTGATGGCGTTGACCCGGATGCCGCGGCCGATCAATTCTCCCGATAGCGTCTTGGCGAGTGTCAACAATGCGCCCTTCGTCAGCGCATAGACGCTGGAATTCGGCATGCCGATATGAGCGTTGATCGAGGTGTTGAGCACGATCGAGGCCTTCTTCGAAAAGATCGGCAGCAATGCCTGGATCAGGAAGTAAGGACCTTTGACGTTGACCGCGAACGACTTGTCGAATGCGGCTTCGCTCCAGCCTTCGAGCGGGCCGAATTCGGCAATACCGGCATTGACGAAGAGAATGTCGAGCGTGCCAAAGGCGTTCCTTACAGCTTCGCCAACAGCCGCCTGACCGGCAACATTGCCGGCATCGGCCTGGATGACGAGAACCGTATCGCCGAATTCGGCTCGGGCGGCTTCCACGCTTTTTGCGCTGCTGCCGGTAATGGCGACGCGTGCGCCCTCGGCGATGAATTGGCGGGCGGTCTCAAGTCCGATGCCGCTGGTGCCGCCGGTAATCAGGGCTGTTTTGTTTGCAAGACGGGTCATTGTGTTGTTCCTTGGATATGGGACGGGCGTTTGCCCTTTGATGATCGGACTGCGCTGTAGAATGCCGGCACGATAACCTGCTGATTTCAGGAGGGTTCATCAAGCTGCAGCAGATACTCGCACCGTTGCCGTCAGGTGCGGGTGATCGAAGCGCCCCCATCGACCAGCGTGGCCGTGCCGGTGACGAAGCTTGCGTCGTCGGATGCAAGGTAAAGCACGGAGCGGGCGAGCTCTTCCGGTGCTGCGACGCGTTTGAGCGCGTGCAGGTTGGTGATGAAGGCCTGCTTGTCCGAGGTGTCGTTCATTTCGCGATACATGTCCGTATCGACGGCGCCTGGCAGGATCGCATTGACGCGGATGTTCTGCGGGCCGTATTCGGCAGCGAGCGCCTGCGTCAGCCCGATGAGGCCGGACTTGCTGGCGGCATAGGCGGCAACACCGGGGAAGGCGAAGCTGTAGCCGACGAAGGTCGAGGTGAAGACGACAGAGCCGCCGCCGTGCCTGACCATTTCGGTGATCTGATGTTTGGCGGCGAGGAAGGATGCCGTCAGGTTGATCGCCAGCGCGTCGCTGAAGCCCGCTTCCGAGACTTCGGTGCTCGGGCCGGCTTCGCCGAGCGTGCCGGCATTGTTGAAGGCGATGTCGAGCTTGCCGTAATTCTTGACGGCGGCCGCGACCAGTGCCTTGTGATAGTCTTCCGACCTGACATCGCCGGCAACGGCAACGGCGTCACCTCCCGCGGCCTTGATTTCATTGACGAGGCTGTCGAGCTCAGCCTGGCGGCGGGCACCGACGACGACCTTGGCGCCTTCGGCGGCAAAAAGTTTTGCGGTGACGCGACCGATACCCGAGCTTGCGCCGGTGACGATTGCGACTTTGTCGATCAGACGATTCATTGTTCCATCTCCTATCTTTGGGTTGGATCGGCGTGGCTGCCGGTTTCGATGACTGGAAGATGGCACTCTTCCTTCGTTCGGATTAGTCTCCTAAATGCGGAGCTCGAATTCGGAAAAGCCGAACGATGATGAAGATTGAAGGGATTGCGGCTTTTGTCGCCGTGGTGGAGGCCGGATCGGTGAGCGAGGCCGCCCGGCGGCTACGCCTGTCCAAGTCGGTTGTCAGCGAAAGGCTGGCGGAACTGGAGAAGACACTGGGCGCCATTCTCGTCCACCGCACCACGCGCAAGCTGACACTGACGGAAGATGGAGCAGCCTTTTTGGAGCGCGCCGGGCGCATTGTCCGCGAGATGGAAGACGCTGCGGCCGATATGGCGGAGCGCCGAGGCACGCTTTCTGGGCCACTGCGCATCGCGGCCCCCGTCAGCTTCGGCCGCCTGCATCTCGGTCCGGCCCTCTATCCGTTTTTGAAGGCGCATCCGCAGATCGCGCTGACGCTGGATATGGATGACAGACGCGTGGATCCGGCCTCGGATGGCTATGATGCCATCATCCGCCACGGCGCTATCGCCGATACGAGGCTGGTCGCCTGGAAGCTCGCCCGTAGCCGCCGGCTGCTCGTCGCCTCGCCCGAGTACATCGAGCGTCACGGCAAACCCGGCTCGCTGTCCGATCTCAACGATCATCGCGGTGTCTTCTATACGAACCGCGGTGCCGCGGACTGGCGCTTCCAGACGGAGGATGGCACCGTCGTTATCCGAGCGATGCTGGGTCTCGGCATCAACAATGGCGACATGCTGCATGATGCCGCGATCGAGGGCCTCGGCATCGCGCTGTTGCCAACCTTTATCGCCGGTCCGACAATTCGGGACGGTCGGCTGATAGAGATCGATGTCGGTGCCAAGCCCGAACCGGAATTCATCTACATGGCCCATCCCGAAGGCCGAAACCCCTCGGCCAAACTGCGCGCCATCGCAGATCATTTGAAGAAGACCTTCGGTGATCCGCCCTATTGGGATCCCGATTTCTAATTCAGAAGGCTCATCAGGTTTTCGGTTACGGGAGATCGCTGGCTGCGCAGCACGGCAAGTGCCAGCCGTGCCACAGCGGGCGGTCCGTCGATCGGCCGGTAGGCAACGCCGGCAAGTTTGATCTGCGAAATCGAGGCCGGCACGATAGAGACGCCGAGATCGGCCGCGACGAGATTGACGACCGAGGAGATTTGCGGTGCCTCCTGCGCCACCATCAGTTCGAAGCCCGCCTCGCGGCAGGCGCGCACCACATCGTCATAAAGGCTGAGACCGACCAGCCGCGGGAAGAGGATGAAAGACTCTTTCTCCAGCAAGGCAAGCGGCAACGTCTTCTGCTTTGCCAAGGGATGGTTTGCCGGTAGGGCGACGACCATCGGTTCGTCCGGCAAGCGCTTCAGCCTGACGCCATCGGGATCGTTGAGGCCCGGTCGCATGAAGGCCGCATCCAGTTCGCCGCGTTCGAGCTTCTGCATCAGGCCGAGCGTGTTCATCTCCGTCAGTGAAAGCTGCACGTCCGGCCAGCGGGCCTGAAAACGGCGGATCGTCGTGCTGACGATGGGGTTGAAGGCGGAAGAAGCGGTGAAGCCGAGCGACAGCCGGCCGGTCTCGCCGCGATTGGCGCTCTGCGCCGCCAAACGCGCCTTTTCAGCCGCTGCCAGCGAGGCCTTTGCTTCCGGCAGGAAGGCGGCGCCAGCCGCCGTCAACTCCGCACCATGCGGCACGCGATGGAAGAGCATCGCGCCGATTTCCGTTTCGAGATCGCGGATTTGCTGGCTGAGTGGTGGCTGGCCGATGCCGAGGCGTGCGGCTGCCCGCGTGAAATTACCCTCCTCGGCCACCGCCAGAAAATACCTCAGATGCCGCAGTTCCATCGCTATCTCCAAAACATATCAAGATCGTCTATCTCATATATTGGACAAATGGAGGCGGTCTGACTAGATCGGAGGCAGGAAGGAATTGATATGTCTGACTCTGCAATCCAAGACGTTGCCGGCCTGCAAACGGCCGATGAAGACCGTCAGAAACTCTATCTGACACGCGGTACCGGCGCCTATCGCCGCGCCAGCCTGGCTCTCTTCCTCTCAGGCTTCGCCACCTTCTCGCTGCTCTATTGCGTGCAGCCGCTGCTGCCGATCTTCGCTCAGGAATTTTCCGTCAGCCCGGCCGAGAGTTCGCTGACGCTCTCACTCTCCACCGGCTTCCTGGCGATTGCCATCGTCTGCGCCGCTGCCGTCTCGGAAGGGCTCGGCCGCCGCAGCCTCATGTCGATCTCGCTGGTTGGCGCAGCCGTGCTGACGATCGCCACCGCCTTTGCGCCCGACTGGCATCTCATGCTGGTCATCCGCGCGCTGCAGGGCTTCGTGCTCGGCGGTGTTCCGGCCGTGGCCATGGCCTATCTCGCGGAGGAAATAGATCCGCGCGGGCTTGGCGCCACCATGGGCCTTTATGTCGGCGGTACGGCCTTCGGCGGCATGTCGGGGCGCGTGCTGACCGGCATATTCGCCGAATATCTTTCCTGGCGACCGGCTCTGTTCCTGATCGGCGCCATCGGCCTTGCCGCGGCGATCGGCTTCATCGCTCTACTGCCGCCGTCACGCAATTTCGTGCGTCGTGCAGGCTTCGATCCGCAGTTCCATCTGAAGTCCTGGCTCGGACATCTCGGCAATCCGGCTCTGCCCTTCATCTTCGCCATCGCCTTCTTCGCGATGGGTTCCTTCGTGACGATCTACAACTATGCCGGCTTCCGTCTCGTAGCGCCTCCCTACGACTTGAACCAGACCGAGCTCGGCCTGATCTTTACCGTTTATCTTTTTGGGATCGGCGCATCGTCGGTCGGCGGCATCCTTGGCGACCGGCTCGGTCATTTCAACGTTCTTCTGACGGGCATCGGCATCACCGCAGCCGGCTGCGCGCTGACGCTTTCAGCCTCTCTGCCGCTCATTGTCCTCGGCATCATCATCCTGACGAGCGGCTTCTTCACGACGCATTCGGTGGCGAGTGGTCTGGTCGGCAAACTTGCGGTCGGTACGAAAGGCCACGCCTCCTCGCTTTATATGCTCGCCTATTACATCGGCTCCAGCATCATGGGCTCGGCCGGAGGCTGGTTCTGGTCGATGGAGGGATGGGCGGCGATCGTGGTCTTCACGCTGGTCATGATGGCATTCGCGTTTCTGTCGGCACTCGCGGCACGCCAGCTCGCCCGGCGCCCGTCTTGACTTCCGATCCGTAGTGACTAATTTAACTGATAGGTTAAATACGAGTCGGAGGATCATCGTGAAGAAAACCTACCATGGAAGCTGCCATTGCGGCGCCATTGCCTATGAGGCCGGGTTTGACCTTTCGGCCGGTACCTTCAAGTGCAATTGCTCGATCTGCCGCAAGAAGCGCAGCTGGCTGGCGATCGTGCAGCCGGCCGATTTCCGTCTGGTATCAGGCCGCGATCATTTGCGTGAATACCTCTTTGGCTCCGGCTCGATCCAGCATCTCTTCTGTGAGACCTGTGGCGTGGCCTCCTTCGCTCGCAACGACAACGAAACGATCGGCCCCTTCATCGCCGTTGCAGTCAACTGCCTCGATGATGCGGGTGCCGAAGAGCTTGCCGCGGCACCCATTGCCTATTTTGATGGTCTGCATGACCGCTACGACGCCGAGCCCGCGGAAAAGCGGCTTCTCTGACAACGGCTTTCAGCCGAGCCGGATATAGGGCACATCCTTCTTCGCCACCTCGTCCAGCGCCTCGTCATAACCGGCGTCAGCATAGCGCATGACGCCGAGCGCCGTATCGTTGGTAAGCGCATGGTCGAGACGTTCGTCGGCGGCTTGCGAGCCGTCGGCAACGACGGTGACGCCGCAGCTCGTCATGTAACCGGCATAGCCGCCGCCGCCCGAATGGACGACGACGAGGTCGGCCATCGAGGAGCAAAGCATCATCGCATCGATGAGCGGCCAGTCGGCGATGGCGTCAGAACCATCCTTCATGCGCTCGGTCATGATGTTCGGATGCGCCATGGCGCCGGCATCGAGATGGTCTCGCGAGAAGGCGACAGGCCCCTTGAGCTCGCCATTCGCGACAAGTTCGTTGACGCGCCGCGCCAGCGCCGTGCGCTCGCCATGACCCAGCCACGCGATGCGCGCCGGCAGCCCCTCGAACGGAATGTGCTCACGCGCCAGCCGGATCCAGTTGGTGATGATCTTGTTGTCTGGGAACATCTCCAGCAGCAGGTCGTCGATTCTGGCGATATCGCTCTCCTCGCCCGACAGCGCCATCCACCGGAACGGCCCGATTGCGCGGGCAAAGAGCGGCCGCAAATAGGCTTCGGTGAAGATCGGAATGTCGAAGGCATTGGCAACGCCGCCCTCGCGGGCCTGCGTGCGGATAAGGTTACCGTTGTCGAAGACTTCCGATCCGCGCTTCTGGAATTCCAGCATCGCGGTGACATGCTCGACGATCGAGGCGCGGCTGGCGGCCATGAGCTGGCCCTGGCCGTCGTCGCGCAGTCCCTTCACCTGATCGAGGCTCATGCCTTTTGGCACATAGCCATAGACGAGGTCATGCGCCGAGGTCTGGTCGGTGACGATATCGGGCACAATGCCGCGCCGGACAATCTCGGGATAAACTTCTGCCGCATTGCCGACGAGACCGACGGAAAGCGCACGCTTTTCCTTGACCGCCGCATCGATCATCGAAAGCGCGCTATCGAGATCGGGTGCGATTTCCTGCAGGTAGCCGATCTGCTGGCGCTTACGGGCGCGTTCCGCATCGATATCGACGCAGAGGATGGCAGCCCCCGCCATGCGACCGGCAAGCGGCTGCGCCCCACCCATGCCGCCAAGCCCTGCCGTCAGCACGAAACGCCCATGAAGATCGCCGCCGAAGCGGCGCTCGGCAATGCGCATGAAAATCTCATAGGTGCCCTGAATGACGCCCTGGCTGCCGATATATTGCCAGGCGCCGGCCGTTAGCCCGCCCCAGCAGATCAGGCCCTTGCGCTGCAGTTCGTAGAAGACTTCGGCTCTCGCCCACTGGCCGACGATATTGCAGTTCGCCATGATGACCAGCGGCGCCTTGGCGTGGGTCTTCACGAGGCCGATCGGCTTGCCGGACTGGATGAGCAATGTCTGGTCCTCGTCCATTTCGGTCAGCGCCTTGACGATGCCCCGATGTGCCGGCCAGTTGCGGGCGGCCTTGCCGAGCGCGGCATAAACAACGAGATTATCCGGATCTTCGCCGACCGAGAGCACGTTTTCCAAGAGCCGCAGGAGCGCTTCCTGCCGCCAGCCCTTGGCGCGCAGCTCCGGCCCGCCGGGGATCGGAAATTTCGGATGGCGTGGATTGGCCTTGGGCATCTTGGGTTCCTCGTCTTTTGTCGTCGGCGCCTGAAGCACCTGTTCATTCACTTCGCTGGCATCGGTTCCACAAAGGCAAGCGCCGCATCGATAAGGCGCCGCCGCATGGCATCGTCGCCATAGACATCGGCATTGGCTCGCACCCAGCCATGCATGATCCGCTCGCCCGACAGCATCTGGATTATGCCGGGCAGGGCCAGCGCCCAGCCATCATTGCCCTTGCCGAGACGGAGAAGCATGCCGTCATGGCGCGCGCAGCAGAGCAGGTTGCCATTGAGCATAAACGCCCAGCCGCCGAACATGGATTTCTCGCTCAGGCCCGGCCGGTCGCGGAGCTCATCGCGCATCAGTTCTTCGAGACCAGGGTCGCGCGCCATGGCTCAAGCCCTCGTCTCCAACGCATAACGGGCTATCTCGATGCCCATCGCCTTTTCAACGGGCGGATAGACGGTCGGATCGAGCACGCTGGCCGAGAGCGGAATGAT
Source organism: Hyphomicrobiales bacterium (assembly GCA_900468805.1). Lineage (GTDB taxonomy): Bacteria > Pseudomonadota > Alphaproteobacteria > Rhizobiales > Rhizobiaceae > Rhizobium. Next base: position 323,609 of record UEIF01000021.1, read on the forward strand.
GTCCTTCGGCACATGCAGAATGAAGACATGCATGCCACCCTTGAGCTGGCCGACAGAGAGCGGCTCGCCCTCCTCGGAGAGCGTGGTAATGACGGCCGGGAAGGTTGCGATACGCGTGCCGCTGGCGTCATCGACAGCCATATATTCGTTCATCACATGCAGGGTCACGGCTTTCTCGCCGGCGCCGACCGTGATCGTGCCGATGTCGAAGGCTTCCTTCGTGTAGACGACATCCTTCTTGGTGATCGTACCCTCGGCGAGGATATGACCACCCGTTGTCTTGCAGATCGCGTCGATGATGGCGGAGCCGCCTCTCTTTTCCGCTTCGATGATCGCCTCGCCGAGCTTCAGTGCCATCGAGATGCCGCCGAGTGCGGCATTCTTGCGCACATAGGAAGCACGCAAGGGATTGCGGCAGCTGGCGATGAAGCCGCCGGACTGGTCAGCCGCTGCACGCAGCACCGGCGAGATCTTCGCCGTTGCGCCTTTGACCACCAATTCGATGTATCGGTTTTCAGCGCGATTGCCGCCAACGGCGGTCTGGATCATCTGCTCCGGCGAACCCGCCATGCCGATCGAGCCCATATCGCCGGTCGGATGGGCGCGGATATCGCCGACCGCGTCGACGACCTTGGTTCCGAGAATGGCGGAAGGCAGCCAGCCGTTCAGCGTCGAGGATTTGCCGTTCTGGCCGATGATCAGGCCGGACAGCTTCTCGCCGAGGGCCTCCTGCAGAAGCTGAACGGATTTCACGTAATCGATGCCCTGCATCTCCCAGGGCGTGGTGGAGGCCGGCGCGCCGATTGCCGCTGCCGTGGCGATCCAGTCACTGTCGCCGAGTTCTTCGACGGAGACGAGCTCAGGCTTGCCGACATTGACGGCAGCATAACCGAGCATGCGGCCGTGATCGGCCCAGCCGCCACCACCGGCAGCGTAGACGGAACCGCCTTTGACGGCGGCTTCCACATCCTTCTCAACCAGTATGCGTCCCATCGCCCATCTCCTTGATCACGTTCTGGTCCATCTCAAGCACCGCTTCAAAAAGTACGGCGGCGCCGAGCGCTATGTCGTCATTTTCAGCCCATTCATCCGGCGAGTGGCTGCGGCCTTCCTTGCAGGGCACGAAGATCATCGCAGCCGGTGCGACACGCGCGATCCAGGCTGTGTCGTGGCCGGCCCCGGAAGCCATGCGCCGGTGTTTTGCGCCAACCGTCTCGCAGGCCCGCTCCAGCTTGGAGAGCAGGCCCTTGTCGCTCGGTGTCGGAAGATTGTCGGAGATGCGGTTTGGCGGCGCGATTGTCACGCCAAAGGCGAAGGCGAGCCTTTCGGCGTGGCCGGTGAGCCAATGGCAGAAGGCCTCCATGTCGTCGCGGATTTCGGCACGCCCGTCGACCAGCAGAACGACACGCGACGGCACGACATTGGCGGCATTCGGCTCGATCCGGAACTCGCCGACGGTGGCCGCAAAATGGCCTGGCGTCTTGGCAAGCTCGCTTGCCGCATTGCGGATATCGATCACGAGCTGCGCAGCAGCGACCAGCGCATCGGCACGCGAATCCATCGGGGTCGTGCCGGCATGGTCGGCCCGGCCTTCCACGGTGATTTCGATGCGGGTGATGCCCGAAATTGCTGTGACGATACCGATATCCTTGCGCTCGTTTTCAAGCACCGGGCCCTGCTCGATATGCAGTTCCAGAAAGCCGGCGATATCGGGTTTGTTCTCATGGGTCAGGACGCCGGGCGATCCCCCGACCTCGGCAATGGCTTCGGCAAGGTCCCGACCATCGACGCTGCGAGACAGCCACGCCTGCGGCAATTGCCCGGTCATGCCGCGGCTGCCAACGCAGGAAACGCCGAAGATGCTCACTTCCTCAGCCAGGAAGTCGACGATTTCCAGATCATGGTCGAGGTGGATTTCCCGTTCCCGCAGCGACCGCGCAACTTCAAGTGCTGCGGCAACACCGGCAATGCCGTCGAAGCGACCGCCGTCAGGCACCGTATCGGAATGCGAACCGAGCATGATGATGCCGGATCCCGGTTTTAAGCCTTCCCGCCGACCAATCAGATTGCCCGACGCATCGATACGGGTTTCCAGGCCGATCGCACGCATACGCGCCTCAAGATAGGCGCGACCTTCGAGAAAGAGCGGCGAAAAAGCCCGCCGCGTCCAGGGACGATCGGGTTCGGTGATGGCGGAAAGAGCCTCAATATCGGCAGAGATCCGGCCAGGATTGACGGGCAGGTTGCGGCTCATGCGAGCACCTGGCGTGGCAGCGGGCGCACGAAGCGGCCGGAACCGGGTTCGGCCATAACCTTCGCACCTTCGGTGATTTTCTGTCCACGCAGCCAGGCGGCTGAAACCGTCCATGGCAGGCGGATACCATTATAGGGGCTCCAGCCGACGACATTGTTGCCGCTCGCAGAAGCGTCATAAACCCTCTCGTTGGGTTCGAGCACGACGATGTCGGCATCCTTGCCTGGCATCAGCGCGCCCTTGATGTGGTCCAAACGGAAATGTTTTGCCGGATTTTCGGCCATCAGCTTTGCCGCCCAGGTCAGGGGAATGCCACGCTCCAGCGCGCCCTTGACGAAGAGCGGCACCATCACCTCCAGGCCTGGAACGCCGGATGCATTCGCCAGCATGTCGGGATTGGTCTTGCGGTTCTCCGACCAGCTCACGTGATCGGTCGACACCAACCAGACATTGCCTTCGGCGACCTTGCGCCACAGCGTTTCGACTTCGGCGCGCGGACGTACCGGCGGATTGATCTTCGCCTTGCCGCCGAGCCGCTTCACATCATTTTCCTCATCGAGCGTGAGGTAGTGGATGCAGCATTCCACAGTCGCCTCGAAGCCATCGCGGCGGTAGGCGCGGGCGATATCATAGCCGCGTCCGAGCGAGCAATGCACGACATGGGAGGGACAGCCGGTATTGGCGCCGGTCTCGAAGATCGTATGCATGGCAAGCAGTTCAGTGATCGGCGGCCGCGACAGGCCATGAGCGCGCCAGTCGGTAATGCCGCTTGCCTTCACCTGCTCCATGTAGGTGCGAACCGATTCGTCATCCTCGTTATGCACGCCGGCCGTCAGCCCGGTCGGGGCAATCGCCGCAAAGCAGGCGTCGAGCAGCGCAGGCGGGATGCGTGGGAAACGTTTGGGATCCGTGCCGAAAGTGGAGAATTTGAAGGCGGCGACGCCCGCCTGCACCATTTCGGCGATGCGCGCAGGACCTTCCTCAGGATCGATTGTGCCGTGGAGCGCAAAGTCCACACGTGCCTGCGGGCCGGCGTGATCAAGCTTCTTCTTTACCGCTTCGGCCGAGCAGACGAGATTGCCTTCGTCATAAGGCATATCGACGATAGTGGTCACACCGCCGGCCGCCGCCGAGCGCGTCGACCAGATGAAGTCCTCCTGATCCTTCTGCGACAGCGAATGAACCTGGGCGTCGATAGCGCCCGGCAAGATCATCGCCTTGCCGAGAAGATGCCGTTCCCTGGCCGCCGGCGGCACGCCGAGGCCGACTTCTGCGATCTTCCCGTCACGAACCGCGACATAACCGCTTTCGAGAATGCGCTCCGGCAGCACCACCGTGCCCTGCAGAACGAGATCGAAATCCATGCCGCGTCTCCCTCGATAGGTCGCAATTCAGATGATGGCCGGTTCCTGCGTTACCCGCTCCTCGATGCGCTCGAGTGAACCAAGCGCAAAGAAATCGTCGAAGGAAGCGATCGGCACCTGCTCGATCAGCTTCGAGATGAATTCATCCGAGCCGAGTTCTTCCTCGATCGCCTCGACCTCGGCCGAGAGCGGCCGATCGACCGTATAGAAGGCTGCGTGTTTGCGCACGACCCCATAGAGCATGCCCGCAACACCCTTCGGCGTATCACCGATAATATCGATCGCCTGTGCCGAAAGCAGGGCTTCCAGAGCGGCGAGACGTTTCAGCGCCCGCATCTGCCGGTCGAAACGCTCGATGACGAGCGGCAGGAAAGCTGCCTCGTCTTCAAGGCCGGCTGCAACGACGAGCGACTGCGCCGAAACCGGATTCGACATGGAGAGTACGCGCGAGAAGATTTCCCCCGCAAGCTTGATGATCGGTCCAAAACCGGTGGCAATGCGGCCGGGAGGTACGAGATTGACCGGCAGGCCGCGCCGCTGGCCGTTGCCGAGCAGAACGCAACGGTTGAAGGCATTGCGCGCCGCATGTGCCATGCAGAGTGCGGCCGATTCCAGGAGGATCGTCACGTCGAGCGGCAGGGAACCGCCCGATGTCATCACCCGTCCTTCCACGACGACGGGATTGTCGTCGGAGCGGCCGGTGGCGGCAAGGATCTTATGGCCGGTCGAAAGCAGGTTCTCGATAACCGCACCGAAGACCTGGGCGATCATGCGGAGACTGAGCGCGTCCTGCACGTGGGTGGCGACCGGCCATTCCCATTCGTCCGAGGCATTGCAAAGCCAGGCGCCGATCAGCGCTTCCCGTGCCGTCCCGACATGGCGCACGGCCCGCCAGGGATCACGCGATGCGCCGAGCGCGCCTGACGCCATCATGCCGGTCGCAAGCAGGACGCGGATCGAGGCGGCGGCATTGCGCGTCGTCTCGGCGGCTGCAGCAAAACTGACGGCATTGACGCTGAGTGAGGCGAGGCTGTCGCGCGGCGCCATCTTCACCGGTTCCATGCCGGCTGCCTGGAAGGCTTCGGCGGCCTGCATGCGATTACCGCGATAGATCGCTTCGCCGACCCCGGTCAGCACAGCGCCGATCTGGCCCATCAGGCCGATATCGGCGCAACCGATCGAGCCGGTGCGACGCACGACTGGAATGACGTCCGCCTTCAGCATCCGCATATAGGCATCGATGAGGTCAGGAGTGCAGCCGACCTGGCCGGTCAGCGCCGTATTGACGCGCATCGCCATGGCATTGCGCACGACATTGCAGGAGAAGGGCGTGCCGGTGCCGAAGTGATGGGCGCGTACGAGGCCAAGATTAAAGGCGTCGAGATCCTCGGGCGACCATTCGACATCCTTCATGGCGCCCACACCCGTGGTCGCGCCGTAGACCGGCATCCCGGTTGCAATGGCATCCTCCACGATCGTGCGCGCAATCTTCACACGCTGCATGCCGATCGCCGAAGCCGAAAGTGCTGCCTTGCCGGAGCCGATCCTCACCATCTCGGCAAAGCTCAGGGGCTGGCCGCTCAGTTCGATTCCGGGACGCTCGTGCTTCATATGCTCATCTCCATGGAGGCGAGACTAAGCGAGCCTCACGTCTGGCGGGATATCCCAAATGCCGAACACATCATGCATTTGTTGGTCCCGGTCAGCTCAGTACCCAGGCAATATAGAGAAGTGTGAGGGCAATGATCCAGAGGGCCACTTTGGCGGAGCGATTGTGGCGTGCTTCCGCCTTGCCGATGGCTTCGGCCGTCTGCTCGTCGAAGCGCAGGCCGTGCTCGCTCATATGCACAAGCTGGTGATGGAATTTCTCGGTCTGGGCGGCGATTTCGGGCGCAGCTTCGGCAAGCTTCACGGCTGCCTTCAGCCCGTCCTTGAGATCGGTGACGATGCGCTTCGGGCCGAGATTGTTCTTGATCCAGTCGCCGACCACAGGCTCGGAGGCCTTCCACATGTTGAAGCGCGGATTGAGCATGCGCGAGACGCCTTCGACGACGACCATCGTCTTCTGCAGCATGACGAGCTCGGGCCGCGTCTGCATGTCGAAGAGTTCGGTCACTTCGAAAAGCAGCGTCAGCAGCTTGCCCATGGAGATCGTCTCGGCCGGCTGACCATGGATCGGCTCACCGATCGCCCGGATCGCCTGGGCAAAGCTCTCGACATTGTGATGGCCGGGCACGTAACCAGCCTCGAAGTGCACTTCCGCCACCCGAATATAGTCGCGGGTGATGAAGCCGTAGAGGATCTCGGCAAGGAAGCGGCGCTCCTTCTTCCCAAGACGCCCGACAATGCCCATGTCGACAGCGACGATCATGCCGTCGGGATCGACAAAGAGATTGCCCGGATGCATGTCGGCATGGAAGAAACCGTCGCGCAGCGTATGGCGCAGGAAAGACTGGATCAGCGTGTCGGCAAGCTGGTTGAGGTCGTGGCCGGCAGCCCGCAATCCCTCGACGTCAGACATCTTGACACCGTCGATCCATTCCATGGTGATGACGTCGCGGCCCGTTCGCTCCCAGTCCACCTTCGGCACACGGAAGCCTGGATCCTTCTCGGTATTCTCGGCAATCTCCGAAAGAGCGGCTGCCTCGAGACGCAGGTCCATCTCCACCTTGGTGGTTTGTTCCAGCGTCTTTGTGACTTCCACCGGTCGCAGGCGCCGGCTGCCCGGCATGAAGCGTTCCTGCATATGGGCGACGAGGTACATCGCCTCGATATCATGGGCAAACCGCGCCCGGACACCTGGCCGCACAACCTTCACGGCGACCTTCTTGCCTCCCTGCGGCGTATCGACCTCGGCCGGATGCACCTGCGCGATGGAGGCCGCAGCAATCGGATCGCCGAAACTTGCATAGAGGTCTGCGATCGGTCGCCCGAGCGAACCCTCGATATTGGCCTTGGCGGCAGCCGCCGGGAAAAAGGCCATGCGGTCCTGAAGCTGCGACAAGTCGTCGGCAAAATCGACGCCGACGACATCGGGACGCGTCGCGAGGAATTGGCCGATCTTCACATAGGATGGCCCGAGCCGTTCGACGGCTTTCGCCAGCCGGTCGCTGCGCTTTTGGGATTTGCTTCGATTGCGGGCGAAAATACCGACAAAGGACTTCGCCAGGCTGACGGACGGCGGCAGCCCCTCCGAAGGCAGCGCCGAAATGACGCCCTCGCGCACAAGAATCCAACCGACCCTGACGAGCCTGAAATATGCACCGAAAGCACTCATGCGGATCAGAGCTTCCAGCCGGAGTGCAGCGCTGCGATGCCGGCGGTATAATTGGTGTAGGTCACGCGGGAGAAGCCGGCCATGCGGATCATCGCCGCGAAGTTCTCCTGGTTCGGAAACTTGCGGATCGACTCCACGAGATACTGGTAAGGCTCGGCATCGCCGGTGATTGCCTTGCCGAACTTGGGAATGGCATTGAACGACCATGCGTCATAGATCTTGTCGAGAACCGGCAGTTCCACTTCCGAAAATTCGAGCACGAGCAGGCGGCCGCCGCGCTTCAGCACCCGATAGGCTTCCGACAGCGCCACCTCGATCCTCGGTACATTGCGGATACCGAAGGCGATCGTATAGGCATCGAAGCTGTTTGCTTCGAAGGGAAGGTCCTCGGCATTGGCCTCCACGAAGGTGAGGTTCTCCGAAAGCCCCTTCTTTTCCGCCCTCTCGGCGCCGACGCCGAGCATGGAGCCATTGATGTCCAGCACGGTCGCATGTGCCTGGCGGTTGGAGGCTTCGACGATGCGGAAGGCGATGTCGCCCGTACCGCCGGCAACGTCGAGCACTTTGTAGCCCGGCTCCTTGCGCGGGTTCAGCGCCCCGGTCATCGCATCCTTCCAGACGCGGTGCATGCCCATCGACATGACGTCGTTCATGATGTCGTAGCGCTTGGCGACCTTGTGGAAGACCTCGTTGACGAGACCCTGCTTCTCGCCGGTCGGCACCTCGCGGAAGCCGTAGGATGTTTCCATGCCGCCATCGGCGGAGATACGGCTGTCTGACATCAAGCTACTCCGTTCACATCAAGAATTCGGCGCGGCGACCATAGCGAAAACGTGGCTGCGGCGCTATCTGTGGGCCACGGTCCGCCCGCGGCACGTTGGCGCTATAGCGCACATCGCAGGCGGTTGAAACACGTTAGATATAGATGGGTTAAGATGCCGGAATTGCCAGAAGTCGAGACGGTGAAGCGCGGCCTGACGCCGGCGATGGAAGGCGCACGCATCGAAAGGCTGGAATTGCGTCGCGGTGACCTGCGCTTCCCTTTCCCGAAGGATTTCGAAAATCAGGTCTCAGGCCGCACGATCATCGGCCTTGGGCGGCGGGCCAAGTACCTGCTGATCGATCTCGACAGTGGCAAGACGATCATTTCCCATCTCGGCATGTCCGGCTCCTTTCGGATCGAGCAGGGTCCGGTCACCGGCACGCCCGGCGAATTTCATCATGAGCGCTCCAAGGACGAGAAGCACGATCACGCCGTCTTCCATCTGGAAGGCGAGGGTGGTCCGCGTCGCGTCATCTACAACGACCCGCGCCGCTTCGGCTTTATGGATATTGCCGATCGCTCCGAGCTCGACGCGAACCCCTTCCTGTTTGGCCTGGGGCCGGAGCCGACCGGCAATGAACTGTCGGCCGCCTATCTGGCCGAACGTTTCGCCGGCAAGGCCCAGCCGCTGAAGGGCGCACTGCTGGATCAGAAGACCATCGCCGGGCTCGGCAATATCTATGTTTGCGAGGCCCTGTGGCGTGCACATCTCTCGCCCGTGCGTGCAGCCGGCACGCTGGTGACGAAGACGGGCAAGCCGAAGGAGCCGCTGAACCTGCTTGTCAGTTCGATCCGCGATGTGATTGCCGATGCGATCGCTGCCGGCGGATCGTCACTGCGCGACCACATTCAGACGGATGGCTCGCTCGGTTACTTCCAGCATTCCTTTTCCGTCTATGATCGCGAAGGTCTTGCTTGCCGCACGCCGGGCTGTGGCGGTACGGTCTCGCGCATCGTGCAGGCTGGCCGTTCCACCTTCTATTGTGCCACCTGCCAAAAATAGGAGCGCGCGATGGCCTATGAAACCCTTGTAGTCGAAACCCGCGGCAATGTTGGTCTGATCACGCTGAACCGGCCGCAGGCGCTGAACGCCCTGAATTCGATAGTGCTCAAGGAATTGAAGCGCGCTTATGCGGCCTTTCATGCGGATGATGCCATCGGCGCGATCGTGCTGACCGGTTCCGAGCGCGCCTTTGCCGCCGGCGCCGATATCAAGGAAATGCAGCCGCTCGATTTCGCCGAGGTCTATAAGAGCGATTTCATCAGCGGCTGGGATGAGATCGCCAAGGCCCGCAAGCCGATCATCGCTGCCGTCAGCGGTTTTGCACTCGGCGGCGGGTGCGAGCTTGCCATGCTTTGCGACTTCATCATCGCCTCGGAGACCGCGAAGTTCGGCCAGCCGGAGATCACGCTTGGGGTCATTCCGGGGATTGGTGGCTCGCAGCGCCTGACGCGAGCGGTCGGCAAGGCCAAGGCAATGGACCTTATCCTGACCGGTCGCATGATGGATGCGGCCGAAGCCGAGCGCTCGGGACTCGTTTCGCGTGTGGTGGCGCCTGAGCGGCTTCTGGACGAGACACTGGAGGCGGCCGCCAAGATCGCATCGCTGTCGCGTCCCTCGGTATTGATGGCTAAGGAGGCAGTCAGCCGCGCCTTCGAGACCACGCTGGAGGAAGGTCTGCGTTTCGAGCGCCGTCTCTTCCAGAGCCTCTTTGCGACCGAGGACCAGAAAGAGGGCATGGCTGCCTTCGTCGAGAAGCGCAAACCGGCCTTCAGGAACAGGTGAGCGGGCGGCGCTGGGAAAGGGGCTTTTCCTTGAAAATGCGCGTTGACGTCGCGCAGCTTTAGAGTTATATGCCCGCCCACGGTTCGGAAAGCCGCTCTGGTTTTCCGCTAATGCTCCCGTATTGCTGAATTGAGTGGCCGCAGGGCCAGCGCGGTAATGGCGGAGTTTTGTTCGAATTCTTGAGAGAGGCATCCATGGCCAATACAACCTCGGCGAAAAAGGCGACTCGCAAGATCGCTCGCCGTACCGCAACCAACAAGGCTCGCCGTTCGCGCGTTCGCACCTACGTTCGCCAGGTCGAAGAGGCGCTCGCGGCTGGTGATGCTGCCAAGGCAAAGGAAGCCTTCATTGTCGCTGAGCCAGAGCTGGCACGCGCCGCAAGCAAGGGCGTCCTTCACGCCAACACGGCATCCCGCAAGGTCTCGCGCCTTGCTGCTCGTGTGAAGGCTCTTTCGGCCTCTGCAAGCGCCTAAATATTTCATTAACGAATTGCTCGTTATGATTAGCCCGGTAATTTTACCGGGCTTTTTCGATTCAGCTGGCCGCCGCGGATATAGTTAATCCGGCGACGATTTCGTGTCAGAGGCATGACAGGAAAAATTGTTTTAAAACAACGGCTTACGCAAGGATCCTTTCAAGGCTTGCGACTCTGGTCACGCAGCCCGTGGCCCCAAATGAGTCAAGAAGATTTTTTCTTTTTTCTTTTTATACGTGTCCAAAATAGCCCAGCAGGGGAATCTCCTTGATTCAAAAGCGATTCTTTTTTGACGTTGGTGTGACGCCCTAAAGGCCCCGCCGGAGTCAATGGCCGCTTGTTAATTTTGCGTAAAATTCATCGTTGATCTTGCCTTTTGATCCTGCCTAAATGGCGTCCAGCAAAGGGCGCGGACATCACCTGCAGAAGTCAGTCCAAACTGCCAAGTCGGCGGGATGATGACACTGTGTCACTTGCAACGGAGCGCACAGCTTCCGTTTTCTCAACGCACTCGACGACATTGTGCCGTGACGTGGCTGTCACGGGACGGGGACGTTTTGTGCGCTTCGTGGCCACACGTTTTGCGCGAGGCCAGGAGAAGGGCAGGGGATAGAGTAACATTGCGTTCGGGCTGGCAGGCGAAAAACGAGGATCGGCTGCCATCCTGACATGGAGAATTCGTGACGGTTGTCGCATGAACGCGACCACCGCAGGGGCTCCGTGTCGGTCCTGGAAACAGGACAGTGTTTGTGTGAACCGGCAGGCGGATGGCTCATGAGGGTGCCGTCGGCTTTGTCAAAGCGGGGAATGATCGGGCGGCTGTTAGCAAATGACCGCCCGAGGAAATGAAAGGCGGCATTATGCAGATGAATTCGATTACGACGGGTGCACTGGATAACGGGGAAGCTGCACAGCAGTCTTTCGGTTCCATTCACCTGGGCGCGAAGGAAGAAAAGACGGATATGAAGCATGGCGTTCTCTTCGACCGCGTTAGCGCGCGTCTGAAGGCACAAGTCGGTCCTGACGTCTATGCAAGCTGGTTTGCACGGCTCAAGCTTCATTCGGTTTCCAAGAGCGTCGTTCGTCTTTCCGTTCCCACGACCTTTCTGAAGTCGTGGATCAACAACAGGTATCTCGATCTCATCACCGGTCTTTTCCAGGCCGAAGATTCCGAAATCCTGAAGGTCGAAATCCTTGTGCGCACGGCAACGCGCATCGGTACGAAGGCGCTGGACGATGCAGTCTCCGTCGAGACGGTCACCCAGCCCACCCAGCTTCGCCGCCCGGCATCTGCCCAGCCGGCGGGGCAGATCGTTCAGCAGGCTGTTTCGGCCGCCGCTGCGGCGCGCCCGGCAAATGTCGGTTCGCCGCTCTTTGGCTCGCCGCTGGATTCCCGCTTCACCTTCGACACTTTCGTCGAGGGGAGCTCCAACCGTGTGGCGCTCGCCGCCGCAAAGACCATCGCGGAAGCAGGTCAGGGCGCGGTGCGCTTCAACCCGCTCTTTGTCCACGCGACCGTCGGTCTCGGCAAGACGCATCTGCTGCAGGCGATCGCCAATGCCGCCGTGCAGAACCCGCGTGGCCTGCGCGTTGTCTATCTGACGGCCGAATACTTCATGTGGCGTTTTGCGACCGCAATCCGCGACAATGATGCACTGACGCTGAAGGATTCGCTGCGTGCCATTGATCTTCTCATCATCGACGACATGCAGTTCCTGCAGGGCAAGATGATCCAGCACGAGTTCTGCCACCTGCTGAACATGCTGCTCGACAGCGCCAAGCAGGTTGTCGTCGCCGGCGACCGGGCGCCGTGGGAGCTGGAATCGCTCGATCCACGCGTCCGTTCGCGTCTGCAGGGTGGTGTTGCGATCGAACTCGATGGTCCCGACTACGAGATGCGTCTCGAAATCCTGAATCGTCGTCTTGCGGTCGCCCGTCTGGAAGATCCGTCCCTGGAAATCCCGACCGATCTGCTGCAGCACGTCGCCCGCAACGTCACGGCAAGCGGCCGTGAGCTGGAAGGCGCCTTCAACCAGTTGATCTTCCGCCGCTCCTTCGAGCCGAACCTGTCGATCGAGCGCGTGGATGAGCTTCTGGCCCATCTCGTCGGTTCCGGTGAGCCGCGCCGTGTGCGTATCGAGGATATCCAGCGTATCGTCGCGCGTCACTACAACGTCTCGCGACAGGAATTGGTCTCGAACCGCCGCACGCGTGTCATCGTCAAGCCGCGCCAGATCGCCATGTATCTGGCGAAGACACTGACGCCGCGTTCCTTCCCGGAAATCGGCCGCCGATTCGGCGGACGCGATCACACGACGGTTTTGCACGCCGTTCGCAAGATCGAGGAACTGATCTCGGGAGACACGAAGCTTTCGCATGAGATCGAGCTTCTGAAGCGCCTCATCAACGAATAGGCGGTGGATTGCCATCGCCATCCGACAGCCGGGAGCGATCCCGGCTGTTTTCTTTTATAAGTATTTTATTCTATACAGCCTCCACGTGAGAAAAACGCGCCAGTGAAAACGCCGGCGCTCGGGAGGATCTCAATGAGTTTTCAGAAAATTGCCGTGGTCGGCCTCGGCAAGGTCGGACGGCTGGCAGCGACGCTGTTGCATGAGGGCGGCTTCGAGGTGATCGGCGTCGATGCGCACCTGCCTCAGGGCGATCTCCCGTTTAAATGCCGATCCGGCGATATCACCAGTCCCTCCGTCATCGGCGAGTTGCTGTCGAGCGTCGAAGCGGTCCTGTCCTGCCTGCCCTATCATCTGAATATAGAGCTGGCTCGGGCGGCTCATCTCGCCGGCATCCACTATTTTGATCTGACCGAGGATGTGCCGACCACCAATTTCATCATCGAGCTTTCCAAGACCGCTCGCGGCCTGATGGCGCCGCAATGCGGCCTGGCGCCCGGTTTCGTCGGCATCGTCGGCACAAGCCTTGCCGATGGCTTCGACCGCTGCCGCTCGATCCGCATGCGTGTCGGCGCCCTGCCGCAGAACCCGACCGGGCTTCTGGGTTATGCCTTCAATTGGTCGCCGGAAGGTGTGGTCAATGAGTATCTGAACGATTGCGAGGTCATCGAGGGCGGCGTACGCAAGCTCGTCTCGCCCATGGAGTGGCACGAGACGATCTATGTCGGCGGCGTCAAGCTGGAAGCCTTCACGACCTCGGGCGGGCTAGGCACCATGTGTGACACCATGCTCGGCAAGGTCGACAATCTTGACTACAAGACGATGCGTTATCCTGGCCACATGGAGCTGATGAATTTCTTCTTCCACGAGCTTCTGATGCGCGACAGGCGCCAGCTTGCCGGCGAGATCCTGACCAATGCAAAGCCGCCGGTCGATGACGACGTCGTCTACGTGCATGTCGCGGCCGAAGGCACAGTCAATGGCGGCCTGCGCCGCAAGGAGTTCGTGCGCGCCTATTATCCGATCGAGATTGCCGGCGCACGGCGCACGGCGATCGCCTGGACGACGTCGGCTTCTGTGGTTGCCGTCATCGAGATGGTCCGCGACGGCCTGCTGCCGGCCAGCGGCTTCCTGCATCAGGAGCATATTCCGCTGGACATGTTCCTGAAGACGCCGACGGGCAGCCTGTTCAAGACAGGCGCGACTCATCGGAACTAGCTGTGAGCTTCTGAAAGCAGCCAGCGCCGGAAGGCAGCGACCGCCGGTCGTTCCAGCGCTGTGCCTGGATAGACCAGATGGTAGGCAAGCCTGCTTGCGAGCCCCAGCGGAAACGGCGCCACGAGCAGGCCTTCGGCAAGTTCCCTCCCAATGAAGGAGCGTCGCATCAGCGCCACGCCGAAACCCGATTTCATCGCCTCGAAGGCGCCGTTGCCGTCGCTGAAGATCGGGCCGCGGGAGGCATCCACCCTGGTGGCGCCCGCTGCCGCCAGCCAGAGCTGCCAGTCGCGGCGGTAGACGTCGTGGATGAGCTGATAACCCGCAAGCTGATCCGGGGAAGGATGAGCGCCGAGGGCCACCGCAATCGCCGGCGTGCAGACCGGCACCAGTTCATCATCCACCAGACGCTCGCTGATCAGCCCCTCGTAGCCGCCAAGTCCGTGGCGGATGGCGAGATCGATCCCGTCACGTTCGAAATCGAACATGCGATGGGAGGCACTGATGCGCACATCGATGTCAGGATGCATGTCCTCGAACCGCTGAAGCCGTGGCAACAGCCAGTGCGTCGCAAAACCGGCCGTACAGGTAAGCGCCAGTGAATTGCCGCGCCGCCGCGCCGTCAGCGATGCCGTTGCCTCGCGCACAAGTTGGAAGGCTGTGCGCAGCGTCGCGAAGTAATCGCGGCCCTCGGTCGTCAGCAGGATCTGCCGCGTACGCCGCTCGAAAAGCGACACGCCAAGCGAGGCCTCGAGATCGCGAATCTGCAAGCTGACAGCGCCCGGCGTGACATGCAGCTCGTGCGCTGCCTGCGTCATGCTGAGATGGCGCGCCGCTGCCTCGAAGGCGCGCAATGCCGAGAGCGAAGGCAAGGGATCAACCATGATTTAGCTCAGCTCAATTATACGAGGAGAAATGCTCGTTTGCCGGACACGTAGAGATACTAATAAAAACAAATGTCTCTGGCAAATCTGCGTCGGTTTGCTCGAGAGAACGATTTAGCAAAGCTCGACGAAGGAGATTATCATGGCTGTACAGAGAACCATGGGAACCGGTGAATGGGCCATGCTGATCGTCTTGTCGCTTCTCTGGGGCGGCTCCTTCTTCTTCAACGGCATTCTGGTGAAGGCGCTGCCGCCTTTCACGATCGTGACCGCGCGCGTGCTACTTGCCGCCATCGCGCTCAATCTGATCGTGCGGGCGATGGGACATACCATGCCGCGCGACAGGCAGAGCTGGATCGCTTTCTTCGGCATGGGACTCTTGAATAATATGATCCCCTTCTGCCTGATCGTCTGGGGCCAGACGCATATTGCGAGCGGCCTTGCCTCGATCCTCAACGCCACGACGCCGCTTTTCGCCGTGGTCGTCGCCCACGTGCTGACGGCAGACGAGAAGCTGACGGCAAACCGTCTCCTAGGCGTGATCGTCGGTTTTGCCGGCGTAGCCTACATGATCGGCTTCGATGTCTTGAGGGATCTCGGTTCGAACGTGCTCGCCCAGCTCGCGGTCCTCGGTGCGGCCTTCTCCTACTCCCTGGCAGGCATCTGGGGCCGGCGATTCCGCCGGATGGGCCTGGCGCCTTTGATCCCAGCCGCCGGACAGGTGACGGCTTCGACTGTGCTCATGCTGCCGATCGCCCTGATTGCCGACCAGCCCTGGACGCTCGCCATCCCTTCTGCCGAGACTTGGCTTGCGCTGCTCGGCCTCGCGATACTCTCCACGGCTGTGGCCTATGTTCTGTTCTTCCGAATCCTGGCCACGGCTGGAGCCACCAACCTGATGCTGGTAACCTTCTTGATCCCCGTCAGTGCGATCCTGCTAGGGGCGCTAGCGCTCGGCGAGCAGTTGCAGCTCAAGCATCTGATCGGCATAGCGCTGATCGCCGTCGGCCTTGCGGCGATCGATGGAAGGCTCGTCAACTTGGGGAAGAGGCGCGCTGCCTGATGTGATTCAGCAGGCGAGGTCCGCGACGACGGAATCGAGGATCAGCATGCCTGACGGAGTGCAGCGCAGCCGCGAATTGCCGATCCGTTCGATGAAGCGGTGTTCCAGTAAAAACTCTTCGCGTTTCGGATCGAGATCGCGGCCGGAAAGCTGCTGCCAGCGAGCGAGATCGACGCCTTCTTTCAGGCGCAGGCCCATCAATAGCAGTTCGTCGGACTGTTCCTCGAAGCCGAGGCGCTCCTCGTCGACGATGCCGTGCCCGTCGCGCTCGACGAGGTCCAGCCAAGCCTCAGGCTTGCGTTCCGTAGCGGTTGCGATCTTTTCTGCGCCGCGCGTCAGCCGCCCATGCGCGCCAGGGCCGATGCCGGCATAATCACCGTAGCGCCAATAGGTGAGGTTATGGCGGCTCTCCGCGCCGGGCCGGGCGTGGTTGGACACCTCATAGGCAGGCAGTCCTTCACGCTCGGTGATTTCCTGCGTGGCCTCATAGAGTTCAGCGGACTGGTCCCCATCGGGCACGATCAGCTTTCCGGCCTTGTGCAGGCCATAGAAGGGCGTGCCTTCCTCGATGGTCAGCTGATAGAGCGAGAGATGATCGACCGCATAGGAGATCGCTTCCTTCAGTTCGCGCTCCCATTCTTCCACCGTCTGGTTCGGCCTGGCATAGATCAGGTCGAAGGACATGCGCGGGAAGATATCGCGCGCCAGCTTGATCGCCTTCAGCGCATCGGCGACGTCGTGCAGCCGCCCGAGGAATTTCAGGTCACGGTCGTTGAGCGCCTGCACGCCGAGCGACACACGGTTGACGCCGGCAGCGCGATAGCCGCGGAAGCGTTCGGCCTCGACGCTTGAAGGATTGGCCTCCATCGTGATCTCGATGCCATCAGGCACATGCCAGTATCGCGAAATGCCGTTAAGGATCGCATCGACCGTTTCCGGCTTCATCAGCGAGGGCGTGCCCCCGCCGAGGAAGATGCTGGTCACCGTCTTCGGCCCGCTCATCTGGCGGGCAGTGGCGATCTCCTTCAGGAAAGCGGCGACATAGCGCTCCTGATCGACCGGCTGATGCCGGACATGGCTGTTGAAATCGCAATAGGGACACTTCGCCGCGCAGAAAGGCCAATGCACATAGACCCCGAAACCGGGCTCGCCGGTATCTGGCAGAAGCTTTGCGTCGGGCATCAGCGCAGGCGACTCGATCATGGTCAAAGCTTGGCCCTATGCTTCCAGGCAGGTTTCGACAAAGAGCTTGAAGGCGCGGGCGCGATGCGACAGAGCCTGCGGTTTGCCGATACTCCAGCCATGCTTTTCTTCCGCGCTCATCTCGCCGAACGTCACATCATAACCTTCCGGCTGGAAAACCGGATCATAGCCGAAACCCTGCATTCCGCGCGGCGGCCAGGCGACGGTGCCTTCCACTTCGCCGCGGAAAAGCTCGGTATGGCCATCCGGCCAGGCAAGGCAGAGCACGCTGACGAAACGCGCGGTGCGCTGTTCGGGCTTCTTGGCGCCTGCCTTTTCCAGTGCCTTCTCGACCTTTTCCATCGCCATGCCAAAATCGCGGGTGCCGTTACCGGTCTCCGCCCAGTCGGCCGTGTAGACGCCGGGATCACCGCCGAGGGCATCGACGACGAGGCCGGAATCATCTGAAAGTGCCGGCAGGCCGGACGCTTCAGCCGAGGCGAGTGCCTTGATCGTGGCATTTTCCTCGAAGGTCGTCCCGGTTTCCTTGGGTTCGATGAAATTGAGCTCGGCAGCCGATTTGGCAGTAAAGCCGAGCGGCCCGATCAGATCTTGAATCTCTCGGATCTTGCCCTGGTTATGGCTGGCGACGACAATGGTCTTGGTTTCGAGCTTACGCATAAAATATCCTTATTCCATGCCCCAGATTTTCGCTTCCGCGCATTCCAGGCTATTGCCATCAGGATCGCGAAAATAAATGGATCGGCCACCCTGCGGCCAGTGAACCTCTGATTCAATACCGATACCGGCTGCCTGCAGCTTCCTGGCCATCTGATCGAGATAATCTCCCGAAACCCTGAAGCAGGCATGGCCCTTTCCGGTCGTGCCATGCGGCGGAACCTGCAGACTGTCAGGTGCCGGCGGCTTCATCGTTTCCTTCGGGTTAAAGATCAGCAGCACGCCCGATCCGCACCGGAAGAACACATGGCGGTTGCCCGACCGTGCGATCTTCTCGAGACCCAGCACATTCCCGTAGAAGGCTTCAGCCGCATCGAGATCTGCGGCATAAAGCGCGGTTTCAAGAATGCCTTCGATCGGGTGGGCCATTACCGCCTCTTGGTCCGCCTTGTCCCCGAAACGGGGACAAGGAAAATTCATTGATAGGCCCGAACGGATGCCCTCAGGCGATTGCCTGCTTCTGCAGGTCCACCAGTTCGGCGATACCGGCCTTGGCAAGGCCCATCAGCGAAGAAAATTCTTCCTCGGTGAAAGGCGTGCCTTCCGCCGTGCCCTGGATCTCGACGATGCCGCCGGCGCCCGTCATGACGAAATTGGCATCGGTTTCGGCGGAAGAATCTTCGAGATAGTCGAGGTCGATGACCGGCTGGCTGGCGAAGATGCCGCAGGAGATCGCCGCGACATGATCCTTCAGGACGCGGTCGGCCTTGATCATGTTGCGGGTTTCCATCCAGCGCAGGCAGTCGTAAAGCGCAATCCAGGCCCCGGTGATGGAGGCCGTACGCGTGCCGCCATCCGCCTGGATAACGTCGCAGTCGAGCGTGATCTGGCGCTCGCCGAGCGCGGTCAGGTCGACCACAGCGCGCAGCGAACGGCCGATGAGGCGTTGGATCTCCTGCGTGCGGCCACCCTGCTTGCCGGTAGCGGCTTCGCGCTTCATACGCTCGCCTGTCGCGCGCGGCAGCATGCCGTATTCGGCGGTAACCCAGCCCTTGCCGCTATTGCGCAGCCATGGCGGTGTCTTGTCTTCAAGGCTTGCCGTGCAGAGCACATGCGTATCGCCGAATTTCACCAGGCAGGAGCCTTCGGCATGCTTGGAAAAATTGCGCTCGAAGGAGACCTTGCGCATCTGGTCTGTTTTTCTGCCTGAAGGCCGCATTCTCTTCTCCTGAAACATGATGCCGAAAAGCGTGAGCGGTTCCCGGCAATGCCATGTCTGCATCTGTATTGTCGCCCGCTTCTACGATTGGCTGCGTGCATTTGCAAATTCCCTTTTGCCACGGGGGTAAGTTTGGCTATATTTCCCGGATATCATTCAGTACGGGTGCGAAAGTTCATGAGCTACAGGTCGACATCGGTTTCGGATGCCGTGGCCGCGCTGGATGAACGATCCAAGGAAATCTTCCGACGTATCGTCGAAGGTTATCTGGAGCACGGCGAACCGTTGGGTTCCCGCAATTTGTCACGTCTTCTGCCCATGTCACTGTCGCCAGCCTCTGTGCGCAATGTCATGAGCGACCTGGAAGAACTGGGGCTCATCTATTCGCCGCATGTCAGTGCCGGCCGCCTGCCCACGCAGGTGGGGCTGCGCTTCTTTGTCGATGCCTTCATGCAGGTCGGCGATCTCTCTGTCGAGGAGCGCGCCAGTATCGACCGCCAGGTGCGGGCCGGAAACCGCGACAATCCCGTGGAATCGATGATGAACGAGGCAAGTCGCATGCTCTCGGGCATTTCGCGCGGCGCCGGCCTCGTCATCACGTCCAAGAGCGATTCGGTGCTGAAGCATGTCGAGTTCATCCGCCTGGAGCCTACCAAGGCTCTGGCCGTGCTTGTCGGTGATCACGATCAGGTGGAAAACCGAATCATCGAGCTGCCTGCGGGCGTTACCTCTTCGCAGCTCACCGAAGCCGCAAATTTCCTCAACGCGCACATGACCGGGCAAACGCTGCCGGAATTGCGCCTGCAATTGAGCCGACTGAAAGATGAAGTTCGCCACGAGCTCGATGCGCTGTCGCGGGATCTCGTGGAGCGTGGCATTGCCGTATGGGCCGGCAACTCGGACGAGACAAAGCCGGCGCAACTCATCATCCGCGGCCGCGCAAACCTGCTGGAAGGCGTGGGCGGGGCGGAAGACCTCGACCGTCTGCGCCTGCTCTTTGACGACCTGGAGAAGAAGGACAGCTTGATCGAGCTCCTGAACCTTGCTGAAAGCGGACCCGGCGTGCGCATCTTCATCGGTTCGGAGAACAAGCTCTTCTCGCTTTCCGGCTCTTCGCTGATCGTTGCCCCCTATCGCGATGACGACGACCGCATTGTCGGAGCGGTGGGCGTGATTGGCCCCACGCGGCTTAATTATTCCCGCATCGTGCCGATGGTGGACTATACGGCCCAGCTCGTGTCGCGCCTTTCGCGCGGATCTCTCTGATCCCTCACGCGAAACCGGCTGAATTTCAGCTTCTTCGTCACGCAGACTTGATTTTTTCCGGCCAAACATCGATATCGGGCGCATCTGAGAATATATGAACCGGAGACCGTCATGACTGATGAAACGACGCAAAACGGACCTGACGCAGCTGCGGCAGAAGCCGCAGCCGACGCTGCCGCAAACGTCGAGAATGAAGCCGTGAAGGAAGCAGCTGCAAGCGAACCAGATCCGCTTGAGCTTCTGAAGGCCGAGAATGCCGAACTGCGCGACCGCTATTTGCGGCTCGCTGCTGAAATGGACAATCTGCGCCGCCGCACGGAGCGCGAGGTCAAGGATGCCAAGTCCTATTCTGTCGCAGGCTTCGCTCGCGACATGCTGGCCGTATCGGACAACCTGCGCCGCGCGCTCGACGCCATTCCTGCCGAAGTGAAGGAAACGGCTGATGCCGGCCTGACCACGCTGATTGAAGGTGTGGATATGACCGAGCGTTCAATGCTCTCGGCTCTCGAGCGCCACGGCGTTCGCAAGCTGGAGCCGGTTGGCCAGAAGTTCGACCCGAACTTCCATCAGGCGATGTTCGAAGTGCCGAATACCGAAGTGCCGAACAATACGGTCGTGCAGGTGGTGCAGGCCGGTTTCTCCATCGGCGAACGCGTGCTGCGCCCGGCCATGGTCGGCGTTGCCAAGGGTGGTCCGAAACTCGTCGAAGCCGAGGCCAACTCGGTGCTGGACGAGAAGGACGCCTAAGACAATAGGACGCCTGACAATTAAGAAAAGGCCGCGCTGGCGGCCTTTTCTGTTCCTATCTAACCTTGGTGGATCATATCCGCGCGAAGCGCTCGATCAGCAGATCGAAGAATCCGTCGGCATCCACGTGGCGCATGACCTTCGCATTGCGCTTGCGGTCGGTCACATGCCACCAGTCGACGACCGTCATGCCGACTGTCAGCTCCGACGTCACCTCGATCTCGACATTGCAGTCCCGGCCCTTGAAGAGTTCGGGTTTCAGCAGGTAGGCCACCGTCGTCGGGTCGTGCAGCGGGCCGCCGTCCGAGCCGTATTTTTCGATGTCGAAGCGCTCGAAGAATTCCAGCATCTCCACCATCGCCTTGGCCGGCGCGGTGCCGATCTCGGCCATCCGCTTCACCCGGTCCTTGCGGGTCAGAAGCTGGTGCGTGACGTCGAGCGGCATCATGACGACAGGCACGCCCGAGCGAAACACAATGTCGGCCGCTTCCGGATCGACGTAGATGTTGAATTCCGCAGCCGGCGTGATATTGCCGCCTTCAAAGAAACCGCCACCCATCATCACAAGCTCGCGGATACGCGGAATGATGTCGGGCGCCTTCCGGAAAGCCATGCCGATATTGGTCAGCGGTCCGAGCGTACAGAGCGTGACGGTGCCTTCCGGCTCGCGTCGCAGCGTTTCGATAATGAAGTCGACGGAATGCTGTGCCTGCAGCGGCATCGTAGGCTCGGGAAGGGTCGGGCCATCGAGGCCGGTCTTGCCATGCACATGCTCGGCGGTGACCAGCTTGCGGGCGATCGGCCGGTCGGCGCCGGCAAAGACCTTGATGTCAGTCCGCTCGCAAAGCTCGCAGATGATGCGCGCGTTGCGGCTCGTCAGAGACAGCGGCACATTGCCGGCGACGGTGGTGATGCCCAGCACGTCAAGCTCTTGCCTGCTGCCGAACGCCAGCATGATCGCGGCGGCATCGTCCTGGCCGGGGTCGGTGTCGATAATGATCTTTCTCGGTTCTGCCATCCGAATCGTTCCATCCTCTGGTGCGCGTCGCTCTGGCATGCACCTTCTCATTGTCTTCATGCTCCCGTAACAAATCAGCACATCGCGCCGGGGCATGTTTTGATGCGGGGCGTTGCGTCCTTTGTCAAGGAAGCGGTCTTGTGAGGCTTCGCCTTAAAATGGGGGAGGCCTGGTTGGGTGGCCATCGCGCCTTGCAGCGGGCAACCGCCGTTCCCATATTAGCGGTACCCGGATGCTGCTTGTGAGGTCCGGAGAGGTCGCTTGCATCAAGGACTTTGGAAGATGAGCCGCATTACCCCTTTCGCCAGCCCGCTACTTCTGGGCTTCGATGCCATGGAAAAGACGCTTGAGCGGATTTCCAAGGCAAGCGACGGATATCCACCCTATAACATAGAACGCATCGCGGCAGGTTACGACGCGCCTGAACGGCTCCGCATCACGCTTGCCGTTGCCGGTTTCAGCGAAGAAGACCTCGATGTTTCCACTGAGGAAAACCAGCTTCTGATCCGTGGCCGCCAGGTCGATCAGGGCGAGCGCGATTATCTCTATCGCGGCATTGCGGCCAGGCAGTTCCAGCGCACCTTCGTTCTCGCCGATGGCATGCAGGTTCTAAGCGCAAGCCTCAAGAACGGTCTGCTGTCGGTTGATCTAATTCGCCCGGAACCGGCCCGCATGGTCAAGAAAATTAACATTTCGGTTTCACAGTAGCACAACGGTTTGCTGAACCGTTGGTCCCTTCTCCCGGAGGAACAGGAATGTTGATGAAAGAAGCCACGTCGCGTTTGACCAAGTCCGAACTTGCCGGCATCGGCAATGGCGAGGTCGCCTATATCCGCAAAATACGCAACGAAGAGGTTGCAAGGTGCTTCCCTGAGGCGCCGGATATCGATCCAAGCGTTGATCTCTGGGCATTGTTCGGCGCCGATGGTACGCCGATCCTGCTGACGGATAACCGCTCCAGCACCTTTTTCAAGGCTGCCGAAGACGAGCTGAAGACGGTCAGCCTGCATTGATCACGACCGGCCTGCCGCAGGGCTGGCCGTCAGAATGCATGTGTGAATAAGGGCAATGGGCGATGCAAGAGCCACATGCGGGTCCCTTGCCCATGCGTATAGCCGCCTTCCAGCGTTTTCCCGTTTTCGACAACGCTGAGACTGCGGCCGATGCGATATCGAGCGATTTGCTCTGAGCCGATGCGCGTGGCGTCGATCTTGCTCTCTTTCCGAATCCTCCAGGGACATACGACCAGCAGCGCTTGGTTGAGAGCCGTGCGGTATAGCTCGGCAGTCCGGCATTCTTTCGATCCTCGAAAAGCTTCCGGCGACAAGGGCAACCGCCGTCATCGGCTGTTCCGAACGCCGTGGCGATCTCGTAGACTAGGTCAGACGCTCTTGAAGGTGAGATAGGCCGAAGAGCGGCCTTCGCGGCGCGCCTTGGCTTCATAGCGGGTGCTCGGCCAGCCTTCATAGGGCGTCAGCCAGTCGGCGGCATTTTCCGCCATCCATTCAAAGCCGCCATGGTCGCGGCATTTCAACAGAGTCCAGTTCACATAGGTGTCGATATCCGAGGCGAAGCAGAAGAGCCCGCCTGGCTTCAGCACGCGGTGGAAACGGTCGAGATTGGTCTTCGAGACGAAGCGCCGCTTCCAGTGCTTCCGCTTCGGCCAGGGATCAGGATAGAGCAGGTCGATCTGATCGAGGCAATGATCGGGAAGCCAGTCGAGGAGCTGCGTCGCGTCGTCATTGTAGACGCGCACGTTGTGCGCACCCGTTTCGTCGACGCGCGCCAGCAGCTTCTGCATGGAGTTCACAAAAGGCTCGACGCCGATAAAGCCCGTTGAGGGTGTTTCCAGCGCGCGATGAATGAGATGTTCTCCGCCACCGAAGCCGATCTCCAGCCGCATTCTTTCGACCGAATCAGGAAAGAGATTCTTCGGCGGCTCCGGGGGAGCCGCCGAAAGGTCGATGAGGAATGCCGGGAGCAGGGTAGTGAGCCTTTCGGCCTGCTGTTCGCGCAGCGCCTTCCCCTTGCGGCGACCGAAGAAGGCTTCGGTCGCGCGGCCCCGGCGTTCCATGTCCGTCATGCAGCAGCCTTGGTCTTGACGGCGTCCTTGAGGCCCTTCACGAGATCCGTGCGCTCCCAGGAGAACGAGCCGTCCCGGCCGGCCTTGCGCCCGAAATGGCCGTAAGCCGAGGTCTTGGCATAGATCGGCTTGTTCAGGTCGAGGTGACGACGAATGCCCGACGGCGACAGGTCCATGTTCTCGCGGATCGCAGCTTCGACCTGGTCCTCGGAAACACCCTTGCCGGTGCCGTGCAGGTCGACATAGATCGACAGCGGCTGGGCAACGCCGATAGCGTAGGAGAGCTGGATCGTGCAGCGGTCGGCAAGGCCGGCGGCTACGACGTTCTTGGCGAGGTAGCGGGCAGCATAGGCGGCCGAACGGTCGACCTTGGTCGTGTCCTTGCCGGAGAACGCGCCGCCGCCATGCGGAGCAGCGCCGCCATAGGTGTCGACGATGATCTTGCGGCCGGTAAGGCCGGCGTCACCATCCGGGCCGCCGATGACGAATTTGCCGGTGGGGTTGATGTACCACTTGCAATCGTCAGCGATCTTCAGGTCGCCAAGGGCTTCGCGGATATAGGGTTCGACGACGCTGCGAACCTTCTTCGAATCCCAGCTGTCGTCGAGATGCTGGGTGGAAAGAACGATCGAGGTGGCTTCCGCAGGCTTGCCGTCGACGTAGCGTACGGTGACCTGGCTCTTGGCGTCGGGGCCGAGCTTTGCGACTTCGCCTTCGCCCTTCTTGCGGGCGGTAGCGAGCAGCTGAAGGATCTTGTGGGAATAGTAGATCGGCGCCGGCATGAGGTCTGGGGTTTCCTTGCAGGCGTAACCGAACATGATGCCCTGGTCGCCGGCACCTTCGTCGCCCTGCTGGTCGGCGGCGCTGTCCACGCCCTGCGCGATGTCGGCAGACTGCGAGTGGAGCAGCACGTCGATCTTGGCCTTCTTCCAGTGGAAGCCGTCCTGCTCGTAACCGATGTCCTTGATGGCGCGGCGGGCAGCAGCCTTGAACTTCGACGGATTGATGACGTCGTTGCCGTCCTTGTCCTTCTTCATCAGGCTCGGCGGCAGGCGAACTTCGCCGGCGATGACGACGCGGTTGGTCGTTGCAAGGGTTTCGCAGGCAATGCGCACGCCCCACGGATTGACGCCTGTCTTTGCCGCTTCGCGGTAAACCAGATCGACGATCTCGTCGGAGATGCGGTCACACACCTTGTCCGGATGACCTTCGGCAACAGATTCGCTGGTAAAGAAATAATTCGCGCGCATTTCGGGATTCCCCTCAAAGAACAAAAGCGGTCTAGTAGGTACTCATTTCGTGCCACAATGACAAGCACAGAAGGACATAAATATATCTTTATATCTAAGGCGAAATGACAAATTTTGCCCTAAAAACGCAAAAAGACGGCCTTTTGAGCCGCCCTTGAGTTTTTCTGAGCGTGGGGACGCTCAGTCGGAGTCGGCTTCCGCCGCCAGTGCCTTCACCAGTTCGACGACCTTGCGACGAACCTTGGGATCGGTGATCTTTACAAATGCGCGGTTGAGCTGAAGTCCCTCCGAAGAGGAGAGGAAATCGACGACGTAGTTTGAACTCGAGGCTTCCGACATGCCACTCAGAGCACCGGAATGTTCGCCGGGAGCGTCTTCGAAGAAGAAGGAAACGGGGACGTTGAGGATGCTGGAGATATTCTGGAGTCGACTGGCGCCAACGCGGTTGGTGCCCTTCTCGTATTTCTGGATTTGCTGAAAGGTGATGCCGAGGCTTTCGCCGAGCTTCTCCTGACTCATTCCCAACATAGTACGGCGAAGTCGAATGCGGCTGCCGACATGAATGTCGATAGGATTCGGCTTCTTCTTATTTTCAATCATGGTCGTGCCCTAGCAAAGAAAAATTCAACCTTGTTCTAACCGGCATGCCCTGACCTCATTCCGTAACGCCACGTTGCAAGTCGCGATAACCCACCTTGAAGCATACGTTACTAACGCCGATTGCTGCCACTATGCAATTTTAGGGGTTTTTGGTCAATTCAACCTGAAAATAAAACCCCTGCGTGAAATTAGCGCAATCAGTATCAGTAACGTTTCAGTCAACCAGAAGTAAGTTTGGCGGGGGTATGATCTCCAGTTGCTTTTTTCAAATCCATCGAGAGTTGCATCAATAAAGCCAATTTCGTCCAATTTTAGGCCTGACACGATTTCGCCGCGTGGGTCTACAACCGCCGAAATTCCACTATTCGCATCGCGAATCAGCGGCAAACCGGTTTCGACCGCTCGTACGCGCGCCTGCTGAAAATGCTGGTAGGGACCGGGTGTTGACCCGAACCAGCTGTCATTCGTGATGTTGAGAATGGCGTTCGCTTGGCCGATGTCGCCGGTCATTTCATCCGGGAAGATGATCTCGTAGCAGACGAGCGGATAGAATTTCAGCCCGCTAGGAAGCTCGAGCAAATGACGGCTGGCGGCGGCCGAAAAACCACCCGGCATCTCCACCACATTCTGGATACCGAGTTCGTTGAACATGTCTTCGAAGGGAAGATATTCACCGAAGGGAACGAGGTGCACCTTGTCGGAGGCAGCGACGATCTGCCCGCGTCCATCGATGACATAGATCGAATTATAATAGCGTGTGGGGTAGCCGGGGCCGAGTTCTTCGGCGCGCACGGCGCCCGCGATCAGGATCTGGTCGTCGTCGAGCGTATCGGCGATCCGCGTCAGCGCATCCTTGTTATCGGTGAGGATGAATGGGATCGAGGTTTCCGGCCAGACGATGATGTCAGGCTTCCTGCCACCGTCTTTGGGAGACTCTGTCGAAAGCTTGAGATGTGTCTCGAAGATCGCCTCGCGATCTGCATCATTGTCCATCTTGATGGCCTGGTCGATTGCCGGCTGCACCAGGCGAACCACAGGCCGCTTGTCCTCGGGCAAGGGCTCGGGTTTCGGCGTGAGATAGAGGATATAGGCGCCGTAACCGAGATGCGCTGCAAAGAGGATTGCCGCGAGGCTGATACCGAGCTTCGCTCCCTGCCGGGTTCCGAGCAGAGCGGGGGCGGCAAAGACGAAGACCGAGAGAGCCGTTACCCCCATGGTACCGATCACATGCGCGGACTGCATCATGACAGGCACGGGCATCATGGCATAGCCGATGGCGTTCCACGGAAAGCCGGTGAAGATGAAGCTACGCACCCACTCAAGCAGGCCGAAGCTGGCAGCAAGTGCTGCAATCCGCCCCATGCCGTCGGACCAGAAGATACGGGCAAGTCCTGCAGCCAACCCGTAAAAGATGGCAAGACAGGCCGGGAGCCCGAGGATGGCGAGCGGCAAAGCCCAGGCAAATTCCTCTGAATCGATCAGCAGCGCATGCCCAAGCCACCAGAGCCCGGCAACGAAATAGCCGAAGCCGAACAGCCAGCCGGTCACAAATGCCGGCCAGAGCCGACCTGGCAGACTACTTTCCGGCGAGGCGGCCGCCCCGTCGATCAGCCAGACGAGCAGCGTGAAGGAAACGAACATCGCGGCGAAGAAGCCGACGGGAGGTAGCGCCAGCACGCCAAAGGCACCTGCTGCGATCGCAAGCAATGACCGTTTGAAACCCCAGACGAGGATAACCCTGTCCGCAAGCCGCTCCATGCGCACTCCCATCAAAGCCGCGAATCAATCCAATCGCAGTCTTTCAAAAAAGTGCGCGCTTGTCGTCTTACGGAAAGGTCAGTTTGCGGTCGATTCAGCCGGCCGATCGTCGTTTCCGTCGCCGATGAGCGGCCCGTCACCATCCGCCTTGGCGCGGCGGCGGATCGCCTGGCGCTTACGGGTAATGCGTACCCGCTTGATGCGGCGTGGATCGGCGTCGAGAATGTGGAATTCAAAATCGGGCAAAGCCTGCACGACTTCGCCGCGTACGGGGATACGCCCGAGCGCCGAGAAGATCAGGCCGCCCAATGTGTCGACCTCGTCGATCTGCTCGCTGATGTCGAAATCAGGGCCGATGGCTTCGGCAATTTCCTCGAGTTCGACGCGGGCATCAGCGACGAACATGTCCTCCGAAACGCGCTTGAACATCACTTCTTCATCGTCATGTTCGTCGTCGATATCGCCGATCACCATTTCGACGATGTCCTCATGCGAGGCAAGACCGTCGGTGCCGCCATATTCGTCGATGACCAGTGCCATCTGCGTACGGTTTACCTGCATGCGACGCAGCAGATCGGAGGCGAGCATTGAGGGCGGCACGAAGAGGATCTGTCTGATGATACCGGTTTCGGCGAGCGTCTTCTGCAGGTCGACGCGTCCAAGATCGAAATTGGGTTTGGCCGAGCGTGGCGCCTTCTGGATATTTTCCGGAGAGACCTCGATGGCCGGCGTGCCTGCTACAGGCTTCGTGCCGCTGCGGCGCTTGTTGCGCGCCTGCTTGGCAACATAGGAAAGAAGGTCGCGGATATGCACCATGCCGCGCGGGTCATCGAGCGTTTCGGCATAGACCGGCATGCGCGAGCGGCCGCTTTCCTCGAAGAGGATCATCAACTCGCCGATCGTGATGTTCTGGTCGACCGCCTCGATATCGGCGCGCGGCACCATGACGTCGGCGACGCGTACCTCGCGGAAGCGCAGGATATTGTGAAGCATCGCGCGTTCGTCGGGCGCAAAGGCATCGGCCGCTGCCGGGTCTGTCATCAGCGCATCGGCGATGTCTTCGCGCAGGCGCGAGCCCTGTTGCGGTCTTAAGATGCGCGCGGCGCGTGACCAGAAGGATGGCGGTCGGTGTCGACTACTGCCACCCTCGTCGGAAGAGGAGGATTGGTCGGAGTCCTTGGCGTCTGACGCCGGCTTCGTTGAAAAGTCGCTCATGGTTCCATTTTAAGGTCTTGACCCTCGTAGGGGTCAGATAGGCCGAGTACTGCTAAAATGCGAGTCTCCAGCCCCTCCATAATTTCGGCTTCGTTATTATTCATATGGTCGTAGCCGAGCAGATGCAAGAAACCATGCACCATAAGATGAGTGAGATGATCGTCAAAGCTCTTTTCGAGCTCATGCGCCTCGCGCTCTACCGTTTCCCGGGCGATGATGATATCGCCGAGCATCGGGCCGGGCATTTTGCCGGGTTTGACCGGGAAGGCTGGAAACGATAGCACATTGGTCGGCTTGTCCTTGCCACGCCATTCCGCATTGATGTCCTGGATGGAGGCATCGTCGGTAAAGACGAGCGAAACTTCCGGCGGCATCGTAGGGAAGGGCTGCTGTTCCTCTTCCCGCAAGTAAGTGACCGCCGCACCCAGCACGCGTTCGCCAAGGGCATGCAACACATCTTCGGCGGGCCAGCCCGTGTCCTCGATGCTGATCTGTATGTCGAGATCGGCCATCAGTCCTGCCGGCTGGCCTCTTCGTTTGCCGCTACATAGGTCGCGTCATAGGCCTTGACGATGCGGCCGACCAACGGATGGCGCACGACGTCGACATCCCTGAAGCGCACCATCGAGATGCCCTCGACGTCGTTCAGCAGGTGCAGCGCTTCCACGAGGCCGGATTTGACGCCGCGGGGCAGGTCGATCTGGCTCGGGTCGCCGGTGATGATCATACGCGAATTCTCGCCGAGACGCGTCAGGAACATCTTCATCTGCATCGCCGTGGTGTTTTGGGCCTCGTCGAGGATAACGGCGGCGTTGGCGAGCGTGCGTCCGCGCATGAAGGCGAGCGGCGCGATTTCGATGACGCCGGCGGTGATCGCCCGTTCGACCTTGTCGCCGGGGATCATGTCGTAAAGCGCGTCGTAGAGCGGGCGCAGATAAGGATCGACCTTCTCCTTCATATCGCCCGGCAGGAAGCCGAGGCGTTCGCCGGCTTCCACGGCCGGCCGCGAAAGGATGATCTTCTCGACGGCGCCTCGCTCCAGAAGCTGGGCTGCGTGGGCGACGGCGAGATAAGTCTTGCCGGTACCGGCCGGGCCGACGCCGAACACCATCTCCGAGCGCTCAAGCGCCCGCATATAGGCATCCTGTGTCGGCGTGCGCGCGATGATCGTCTTCTTGCGCGTAGAAATCTGCGCCATCGTCAATTTGGCTTTTTTCTCCATCGTCGGCAGCGTGAGCTGGTCGTCGGCGGCAACCGCCATGCGGATTGCGCCTTCCACGTCTGAACGCTCCACACTGCCGCCTTTCTGGAGTTTTTCATAGAGGTAATCGAGTGTGCGCCGCGCCTGATTGGTGGCCAGCACATCGCCGGTAATGACGACGGAGTTGCCACGCGCCCGCGCATCGATATGGAGCCGCTGTTCCAAGAGCTTCAGGTTCTGATCGAACTGTCCGAAAAGTTCGCTGGCGAACCGGTTGTTCTCGAACGTCAGGACGAAGTGATTGGCGTCGCTCGCAATGCGTGGGTGGCGCGGTGAAGATGAAACCAATTCCTGTCCGTTCAAGCGGTCGAGCTCCTTGGGTTAGACCTCAGCCTCTGCGCGTTCGGCAAACAGGCTGTTGGTTCCGGTTCCTGTGATTCGCACTTTAATAATGTCACCGATTTGCGATGCTTTTGCATCAACATTCACAGACTGAAGCCAGGGAGAACGTCCGATGAGCTGACCCGGCATGCGGCCCGGCTTTTCCAGGAGAAGATCGATTTCCTTGCCGACGCAGGACTCGTTGAATTCCTGCGTCTGCTTGAGAAGCAGCGCTTGCAGGCGTTCCAGCCGTTCTGCTTTGATTTTTTCCGGCACCTGGTCCTTCAATTCCGCACCGGGCGTACCCGGCCGCGTCGAATATTTGAACGAGAAGGCCTGTGCATAACGAACCTCCTCAACGAGTTTTAGTGTATCCTCAAATTCGCCGTCTGTCTCCCCCGGAAAGCCGGTGATGAAGTCGCCTGAGAGCGCGATATCGGGGCGGACCTTGCGGATGCGCTCGATGAGGGAAAGATATTCAGCTGCCGTGTGGCGGCGGTTCATCGCCTTGAGAATACGGTCCGAGCCGGCCTGAACCGGCAGGTGCAGGTAAGGCATCAGCGTGCGAAGGTCGCGATGCGCCTCGATCAACCGGTCGTCCATGTCGCGCGGATGGCTGGTCGTATATCGAAGCCGTGCAAGGCCGCGGATATCCGCAAGCCGGTAGAGCAGGTCGCCAAGGCTCCACTCTTCGCCCTTCGGGCCGAGGCCGTGCCAGGCATTGACGTTCTGGCCGAGCAGAGTGATTTCGCGCACGCCGCCATCGACGAGCCTCATCGCCTCCTCGACGATCTGCGAGACCGGTCGCGAAACCTCCGAGCCGCGCGTATAGGGCACGACGCAGAAGGTGCAGAATTTGTCGCAGCCTTCCTGCACCGTCAGGAAGGAGGTCACGCCGCGGGCACGGATCTTCGGCGCCTCGGCAATCGGCAGATGCTCGAACTTGTCCTCGATCGCATATTCCGTATCGACGACGCGGTGGCCTTCCTTGGCGCGGCGCAGCGCCTCCGGCAGGCGGTGATAGGTCTGCGGGCCGATGACGACATCGACAGCCGGCGCACGGCGCAGGATTTCCTCGCCCTCGGCCTGTGCCACACAGCCGGCAACACCGATCATCATCTCGCGGCCGTCGGCAGCCTTGCGCTTCTTCATCTCGCGCAGTCGCCCGAGCGCGGAATAGACCTTCTCGGCAGCCTTCTCGCGGATATGGCAGGTATTGAGCAGGACGAGGTCGGCCTCTTCCATGTCCTCGGTTGGCTCATAGCCGTCGCGGGCAAGAGCATCGCTCATGCGCGTCGAGTCATAGACGTTCATCTGGCAGCCATAGGTCTTGATGAAAACCTTGCGGCTGTTGGAGCCATCGCGGAGAGAAACCTCCGGGGCCTGAAGAAGGGCGCTGTCCTGGGTCATGGCGCGTTATCTAGTGGTTTTTGGCGCGCGAGAAAAGGGACTCTTGCCTCAGCCGACGTTGCGGCCGCGAAGGCTGCTGTTCAGCAGGTTGCGGATGCGGGCGGCGATCGTCGCGCTGACGTCCTTGCGATTGGTCTTCTCGCCATATTCGATCGCCTCGCCGAAGGAGACTTCGGCATCGATGGCACCACATTTGAAGATGTCTTTGAGATGCGGCAGAAGCTCGATATCGCCCGGCCATGCGGCGAGCGGGCGGTGATAGCGGCCCATGGCGATACCGTGCACCTGCGTATAGGCAATGGAAACCGGCTGGACCATGACAGAACCGGTCGGGGAATGCGGCACGGCCATGGCGGCTGCGCCGAAGAGCGACGATTTGACCTCCAGCAGGCGATTGCCGTCAGAGGTCGTTCCCTCGGGAAAAAGCACGACGATTTCGCCGTCTGCCATACGGCCGGCGATTTCGTTCGCCTGATCGCCGGTGCGGCGTTTTTCCTCCCGCACCACGAAGACGCTCTTCTGCAGCTTGGCGAGAGTGCCGAAAATCGGCCAGTCGCGCACCTCGATCTTGGCGATGAAGGCAACGTCTGCAACGGCCGACATGACCATGATGTCCATCCACGAGGAGTGATTGGAGCAGAGCATCAGCGGCCGGCGTCTCTCAAGTGTGCCGCGCACGCGAATGCGGATGCCGAGACAATAGCAGACGATGCGATGCCAGTGTCGGGGCAGAGTGCGACGCAGCTTCCAGTTAAAATAAAGCGCCAGCACCTGCAGCGGCATGAGCAGGATGCTGACGACAATGATGACGGTAATGGCGAAGGCAATGCGCAGCCTGACGATCAAATGCGGCGCTCCCGGACTGCCATGGTATCAGATTTCGTCTTTCTTCAGCGGGATGCCGTAGAGTTCGAGGCGGTGGTCCACGAGCTTGAAGCCGTGTTCGCGTGCGATCCGCTCCTGCAGCGCCTCGATTTCCGGTGAGCGAAATTCGATCACGGCGCCGGTCTTCAGGTCGATCAGATGATCGTGATGTTCTTCGGGAACCGTCTCGTAGCGGGAGCGGCCATCACGGAAATCGTGCCGGGCGATGATGCCGGCGTCCTCGAACAGCTTCACGGTGCGATAGACAGTCGAGATAGAAATCTTGGCATCGACCTTGACGGAACGCCGATAAAGCTCCTCGACATCGGGATGATCTTCGGAATCCTCGAGAATACGCGCGATCACCCGGCGCTGCTCGGTCATGCGCATGCCGCGTTCAGCGCAAAGCTCCTCAAGGGTCTTGGCTTCCTCAGTCATGGCTGCCTTCTCGCTATTCCTGTCGAGAAGGGAACTACCGAAGAACGCGCTTCATGACAAGCGCTGTGGAGGTAGCCCCATTGGCGTCCTTGTAATAGCCCTTGCGCTCGCCGGCCTGCTCGAAGCCAAGCTTGCGGTAAAGGCCAAGGGCAGCGATATTGCCGTTGTCGACTTCCAGGAACATGCTCTCGCCGCCGCGAAGGCGTGCTTCGCGTATAGCGGCCTGCATCAGACGCCAGCCGAGGCCGGAATGCGCGACCTTCGCCTGCACGGCGACCGTCAGGATTTCCGCCTCGCCGGCAACCTGGCGCGCAAGGATGAAACCCGGCAAGGTCTTCTTCAGGATGGCATTGGTCTGGCGGGCAACAAAGCCGAAGACGGTGTTCTGGGAAAGCAGGCTGTGGAATTCGCCGTCACCCCAGGGGCGCGCGAAGCGTTCGCCGTGGAGGACGGAAACGTCGAGGCAATCCTCGGGCTCCATGACGACGATTTCGAATTCCGGTTTCAGCGTCAGATAGGCTTCCAGCATTGTCATACTCTTGCAACCGCGTACCCGGCCTGCGGTTTGGCATCGGGTCCACGCAGATAAACGGGCTTCGGTTTTCCGGCATTCGGGTTCGCAGCCGCACCGAGGCGGGCCACGATGGAGATCGGGAATGTGTTGATGTGCTCGCCCGTTGCATCGGGCTTCAGGAGCGGAGTCGCAGAACCGGTGATCTCGCCGTCGAAACCGGCGGCAAAAGCCTGGGCCTCCACTACACTCGCCGCACGCGCCTCGTCGAGCGGCGAACCGTCGGCGGCGAAGGACTGGAGATAGATTTCGTCCCGCTTGGCATCCATCGCTGCGAGCACTGCGCAGCCCGGTGTGTTCTCGCGCTGAGCGGCTGCCATGACCTCGAGTGTGGTGATGCCGACGGCGGGAATATTGAGGGAAAGCGCAAAGCCGCGGGCTGCGGCGACGCCGACGCGGATACCGGTAAAGGAGCCAGGTCCGATGGTGACGGCAATGCGGTCGACATCAGAAAGCGAGACGCCCGCCTGATCCAGCGCGCGATCGACGATACCCATCAGATGTTCAGCATGCCCCTTGCCGATCATGTCCGATGCCTCCCCCAGCATCGTATTCCTGCCGCTGTCATAGATAGCGGCAGCGCAATCCACACCTGCCGTGTCGAGCGCCAGAACGATCATGCCATCAATTTCCGAATAAACTATTGTCGCCCATCCATAAATCCGTCCGACCCAACCCCAGATGAACGGCCGGACGTATCCGAGATTTTAAGCGGCAATCACTTCCTGCACTTCCGGAACGAAATGGCGCAACAGGTTCTGGACACCGTGCTTCAGCGTAGCCGTCGAAGACGGGCAGCCGGCGCAGGAGCCCTTCATGTTCAGATAGACCTTGCCGTCCTTGAAGCCACGGAAGGTGATGTCGCCGCCATCCTGGGCAACGGCCGGACGCACGCGCGTCTCCAGCAGTTCCTTGATGGTCAGCACGATCGATTCGTCACCCTCGTCGAAGAATTCGTCACCCGCATCGGCATCTTCCGACAGGATCGAGGCATCGCCCATGACCGGCTTGCCAGACATGAAATGCTCCATGATCGAGCCGAGGATGGCTGGCTTCAGATGCTGCCATTCGGCATTGTCCTTGGAGACGGAGATGAAATCGTAGCCGAAATAGACACCGGTCACGCCCGGGATATCGAAGAGGCGGGCGGCGAGCGGCGAAGCCTGGGCTTCATCGGCATTGCGGAATTCGGCCGTGCCGTTTTCCATCACGACCTTGCCAGGAAGGAACTTCTGTGTTGCCGGGTTCGGCGTGGCTTCGGTCTGAATGAACATCTCGCTCTCCGTGCGGCGGGCCGTGACCTCTGCCGTCTTTAGAATTCTTCAAAAGAAAATAAGCCTATTGTCCGGCCAATTCAAGAGACTGATACTCAAGAAATGACTTAACAGAGGGCGTCGATTTCTTCGTTGGTCAGCGTGTCGGGAAGCACGGTGACGGGAATGGGAAAGGCCGCTCCCCGTCCGGCGATAGATGAAACCAGCGGTCCCGGTCCTTCCTTGGCGGAGCTTGCGGCAAGCACGAGGATGGCGACGTCCCGATCTTCTTCGATCACCGCATTGATTTGCTCTGCCGAGTTGCCTTCGCGGATGACGATTTCAGGCTCGATGCCGATCGTCTCGCGCACGATCTGCGCGATCTTGGCGACGGTGGCTTCCGCCTCCTCGCGGGCTTCCGCCCGCATGATCTCCTCGACGCCAAGCCATTGCTGGAAATCGCCTTCCGGGATCACATAGAGAAGGATGAGGCCGCCATTGGAATTCTTGGCGCGCCGTCCGGCATAATGGACGGCGCGTTGGCATTCAGGAGTCCCGTCTATCACCGCTATGAATTTGCGGCGATGACCTTCGAGCCGTGAGAGTCGCTTTGATACCATGGTGCGAACTCTGACACCTGAGACCAAAAATTTGCAAGCCCCCGTTTTGCACGGGAGCTCTGCATGTCGATCGGACTAGTAGAGGAAGCCGATGATCTCTCGAAGTTCGCGCATCGTCACGTCGGCGCGTGCCCTTGCGCGTTCATTGCCGTTGCGCAGGATCGCGTCGATATGGCTCGTATCGCTCATCAGGCGGCGCATTTCGCCAGTGATCGGCGAAAGCACCTGAACAGCGAGATCGATCAGCGCCGGCTTGAAGACGGAGAACTGCTGGCCGCCGAATTCTGCGAGCACCTGCTCCTTCGACTGGTCGGCGAGTGCCGCATAGATCGAAACGAGGTTCTCGGCTTCCGGCCGGCTTTCCAGACCGGCGACTTCGCTCGGCAATCCATCAGGATCGGTCTTGGCCTTGCGGATCTTCTTGGAGATCGCATCCTCGTCGTCCATCAGGTTGATGCGCGAAAGGTCCGACGGGTCGGACTTCGACATCTTCTTCGTGCCGTCGCGCAGCGACATGACGCGCGGTGCCGGCCCGCCGATCAGCGGTTCGACCATCGGGAAATAGGCATGCACCGGCTCGTTGCCGACAGTGATGTCGATCCCGTAGTCCGTCTTGCGGATATGCGAGCCGTAGTCGAGGTTGAACTTCATCGCGATGTCGCGGGTGAGCTCCAGATGCTGCTTCTGGTCCTCGCCGACGGGCACATGCGTCGCGCGGTAGACGAGAATGTCGGCAGCCATCAGGCTCGGATAGGCGTAAAGACCGAGCGAGGCCTGCTCGCGGTCCTTGCCGGCCTTGTCCTTGAACTGCGTCATGCGATTCATCCAGCCGAGGCGGGCGACACAGTTGAAGATCCAGGCGAGTTCGGCGTGCTGCGGTACGGCGGACTGATTGAAGACGATATGCTTTTCGGCGTCGATGCCGGAAGCGATGAAGGCGGCCGCGATCGAGCGCGTCTGCGACAGCATGTCCTCGTGGACGAGTTGCGCGGTCAGCGCATGCAGATCGACGACGCAGTAGATGCAGTCGTTGCCGTCCTGGAGCTGCACGAAGCGACGGATCGCCCCGAGATAATTGCCGAGATGCAGATTGCCCGTCGGCTGAACGCCGGAGAATACGAGCTTCTTGAATTCGCCCATGATGTTGTCCTCGATTAGGCTGGTGGAGGGCCTGACTGTGCCATTAACGCCGCGGCTTATGCACGCGTGGCCGCTCGCAATCAAGGGGTTCAGCCCGCGGCATGCTGGATCAGATCGAACGTGTTGCCGTAAGGATCCGCAAAGACTGCGACGGTGCCGTAAACCTCGTGCCGTGGCTCCTCCAGAAAGAGCACCCCGGCTGTTAGCATCGCAGCATGGTCACGCGCAAAATCATCGGTTTTCAGGAAGAAACCCACACGTCCGCCGGCCTGGTTACCGATGGCTGCTCGCTGCGCTTCATTTGTCGCCTGTGCCAGTAAAAAGGCTGCCCCATCCCCGCCCTTCGGCTTGACGACGACCCAGCGCTTGCCTTCCGGCTGCACTTCATCTTGAAGGCATTCGAAGCCGAGAGCCTCACAATAGAAGGCTTTGGCGCGGTCATAATCATCGACGACGAGGGTGACGAGGAAGAGGGATTGGGTCACGGGGATCTCCAGATTAGGAAGGTTATTCCATTTATATGGGGGAAAATGCCGGATTTTACGCCAAATTGATCAGCGCGCTTAGCTAAAATTGAGTATAAAATTTCACAGAAAAGCTTTCTTTGAACTGAAAATCCTCTCGCCGGGCTGGCGGCCCAAGGGGCCGTCGGGACAACCGATCGGAGGGACCATGCAGAACGCTAGTTTGCTCGCCATGGCAGGCCTTTTCGCCCTACAATCAGCAACGACAGCCGTCGGTCAAGATAATCGACGGCAGACTACCCAGCTTCCCAAACACGAGACGCGTATAGCCTACACGATGCAGACCGTCAGTGTTCGCGCCGGCTGTTTTCCGGTGCGATTGCGGGCGATTTTGTCGCATATCGCGGCAAAGACCGGCCGCCGCCCGATGATAACGTCGGGTTTCCGCCCGCATCCCCGCCGCCACGGCTCCCTGCACGGAACGTGCATGGCAGCCGATATCAGGATTCCCGGACTGTCGGAGCGGACGATCATCGCGGCCGCGAAAACCGCGCCCGGGATAGGTGGGATCGGCAGCTATTGCAACGGCATCATCCATGTCGATGTCGGGCCCCAGCGACGATGGGTCGATTGCTAAGCAATTCCAGCGATTTTGCGCGCGGAATTGCGCAAAAACAAAGGGATAGAGTATCCCATGCTTCGAAGGAAAACCGGAGATACTCTGATCTCAGGCGTCTTTCGCGGGTGCCGGCTTGCGGTTGAGATTGCGGCGGATCATGCCGAGGTCCGCGCCGCCGATCAGGAAGGCGGTCGCGAAATAGACGACCATCGAAATCGCAATCAGCAGGCCAAGGGTGCCGACCTTGGTTAGAAGCGGCGCGCCCGAGGCGAGCCAGGGCTCCCAGTGCCGCTTGAGGTAGATGATGACGGCGCCCATGACGCCAGAGGCCACGATCAGAAGGACGGCGCGTTTGGCAAGCGCCCATTCCCATGTCAGATGACCGCGGCGAAGAAGTGTCGTGAAGAGCAGCACGGTGCTGATCCAGCCGGCGGTGGCCTCGGCAACAGCGATGCCGGGTGCACCTATATAGGGAAAGAGGGTCAGCGCCGTGGCGCAGTTGACAGCGACGGCGACCGCCGAAAAACGCATCGGCGTCTTGGTGTCCTCGCGGGCATAAAAGCCCGGCTGCAGTGCTTTGATCAGCACGAAAGCCGGCAACCCGATGCCGTAAATCGCAAGGATCGAGCCGACGATAACAGTGTTTTCCTGGTGGAAGGCGCCGCGCTCATAGAGCACGCGGATGATCTCATCCGACAGGATCCACAGCGCGAAGGCGGCGGGGATCGTCAGGAACAGGACGAACTCGATCGAGCGGTTCTGCAGAAAGGCGGCCTCGCGTAACGCTCCGCTCTTGAGCGAACGGGCAAGCTCGGGCAGCAGCACCACACCAACGGCGACGCCGACGACGCCGAGCGGAAGCTGATAGATACGGTCGGCATATTGCAGGGCGGCGATGGCGCCTTCGCGGGATGAGGCGATCGCCTGGCCGATGAGCTGGTTGATCTGCGTGATGCCGCCGGTGACGGCGGCCGGAACGGCAAGGATCAGCAGCCGCTTGACGTTCGGCGTCATCTTCGGGAAGCGGATGCCGATGCTCATGCCGGCATGCAGTACGCCGAGATAGACGACGGCGAGCTGCAGGACGCCGGCCGCGAGCACGCCCCAGGAGAGATACCAGGCCGTCGTCAATGGGTCGGCGCCGGTATAGAGCGCGTAGAACAGCGCCCCGATCATCACGACGTTGAGGAAGACCGGTGCCACGGCAGCGGCGAAGAAGTGGTGCAGCGAATTCAGCATGCCGCTCATCATCGCCGTCAGCGACATGCACATGAGATAGGGGAACATCACCGCCGCCATGCGGATGGTGATGTCGAACTTCTCGAGATCATCCGCAAAGCCCGGCGCGATGACGAAGCGCACGAGCAGCGGCATGGAAAACTCCATCACGATGGTGATGAGCAGCAGCACGGAAAAAAGAACGCCGAACACCTCTTCCGAAAAGCGCTTGGCGCCGTCCGTGCCGTTCGCCTCGATCTCCTTGGCAAAGAGCGGCACGAAGGCGGCGTTGAAGGCGCCTTCGGCAAAGAGCCGACGGAACA
The DNA here is from genome assembly GCA_900468805.1 of Hyphomicrobiales bacterium. Taxonomy (GTDB): domain Bacteria; phylum Pseudomonadota; class Alphaproteobacteria; order Rhizobiales; family Rhizobiaceae; genus Rhizobium. The sequence goes on from UEIF01000021.1 coordinate 362,679, forward strand.
GGTTCGGGAAGCGGAAGGCTGCATAGAAAACGTCGGCCATCGGCCCTGTCCCCAGCGCCGCCGCCATCAGCGTTTCGCGGGCAAAACCAAAGATGCGGCTGCCGAGCGTGGCGCCGCCGACCGTGGCAAATTTCTTGACGAGGCTCATGTGGGGGAACCGGCTTTCTTTTCGGCCGCAGTAGCGAGAGGCGCAATGATGCCGGAGGGCATGCGTTCGCGCAGTTCGTCCTGCTCCTCGGCCATGACCGCTTTCATGCGGGCGGTGATATTGGCGCGCTTGCTGTCGCCGGAGATCTTCTGGCCGACGAGATCGGTGACGTAGAAGCTGTCGATGACTTTTTCACCAAAGGTGGTGATGCGCGCCGACTGGATATCGAGCGAGAGATCCGACAGCACTGCCGTCATTTCCGACAGCAGACCCGGCCGGTCGAGGCATTCGACCTCGATGACGGTGAACTTGTTCGACAGGCTGTTGGTGATCGTCACCGACGGCGGAATGATGAAGGCCTTGCTCTTCTTGCGGTGCTTCGTACGGGTCGCGATCACCTCGGGCAGGCGCTTGCGGCCGGAAAGCACGTCCTCGATCATCCGGCCGATCGTGGCTGCACGGCGAAGCTCGTCCTCGTCATTCGGAAACTCGCGGCTGACATGGATCGTATCGAGTGCCCGGCCGTCCGAGGTCGTGAAGATCTGCGCATCGACGATATTGGCACCGGCAGCCGCACAGGCACCGGCAATGACGGCGAGCAGGCGGGGATGGTCGGGTGAGAGAACGGTGATTTCGGTGATCGCGTGGAAGCTGTCGGTGCGCACCGAGGTTGCCAGCGCCTGGCCGGCCTTGTCGGCCTGGCGGATGAAATGCGCGTGGCGTATCTGATCTTCCAGCGGCACGGAGAGCAGGTAGGGCTGGTAGTGCAGCTTGGCATAGGTGCGGCGGTCCTTCTGGCTCCAGTCGGAAAGCGCCGCATAAAGCGCCTCGGCAGCAGCCTGGGCGCGCTCTTTGCGCGACACTTCGGAGAAGCCGCCGGCCAGCAGCAGCTCCGTCTCATAATAGAGTGTGCGCAGCAATTGTCCCTTCCAGCCGTTCCAGACGCCCGGTCCGACGGCGCGGATGTCGCAGATCGTCAGGATCAACAGCATCTTCAGGCGGTCCAGAGACTGAACGCGATCGGCGAAGTCGGTGATCGTCTTGCGGTCCGTCAAGTCGCGCGTCTGCGCGACCATCGACATGGTCAGATGTTCCTCGATCAGCCAGACGACGATTTCGGTCTGCTTCTGCGACAGGCCGAAGCGGGCGCAGAGCTTGCGGGCGACGCGTGCACCGGCAATCGAATGATCTTCCTGCCGGCCCTTGGCCACATCGTGCAGCAGAACCGCGACATAAAGAGCCTCGCGATCCTCGATATGCGGCATCAGCTTGTTGGAGAGCGGGTGCAGTTCCTCGGCCTTGCCCTTGTCGATTTCCGACAGAACATCGATGGCGCGGATCAGGTGCTCGTCGACAGTATAGTGATGATACATGTTGAACTGCATCATCGCGACGATCTTGCCGAATTCGGGAATGAAGCGGCCAAGCACGCCGGCCTCGTTCATGCGCCGCAGGATCAGCGCCGGATCGCGCTTGGAAGTGAGGATCGACAGGAAGAGCCGGTTGGCCTCGTCATTCTCGCGCAGATCGTTGTTGATGAGGTTGAGCGAGCGTGTCACGCGCTTCAGCGCATCGGGATGGAATTCGAGCCCGTTGATATCGGCGACGTGAAACAGCCTGATAATGCTGACCGGATCGCGCTTGAGCACATCAGGATTGGCGAGCGTGATGCGACCGCGATCTTCCACGAACTCGACGCTGCCAGGGATCTTGCGATTGCGGTGCGTAAAGCGGCTGATGACGCCCGTCAGGCCGGGGATCGACTTCGCCTGCTGGTCTTCGAGTGCGGCGCAGAGGATGCGCGTCAGGTCGCCGACATCCTTGGCAACGAGGAAATAGTGCTTCATGAAGCGCTCGACGGCCGAAAGGCCGGGGCGGGAATGATAACCGAGCGCCTCGGCGATCTCGCGCTGGATATCGAAGGAAAGACGCTCCTCGGCCTTCCCGGTCAGGAAATGCATGTGGCAGCGCACGGCCCACAGGAAGTCGTCGGCCTTTTCCAGAAGCCGGTATTCCTGCTTCGACAAGACGCCGAGCGGCACGAGATCGGCCGGATCGCGCACATGGTAGTAATATTTCGAGATCCAGAAGAGCGTGTGCAGGTCGCGAAGGCCGCCTTTGCCTTCCTTGACGTTCGGCTCAACGAGATAGCGCGTGTCGCCGGCCTTGCGGTGGCGCTCGTCGCGTTCGGCAAGCTTGGCGGCAATGAATTCCGGGCCGGTGCCGGTGACGATTTCCTTGTCGAAACGGGCCTCGAGTTCCGTCTCCAGCGACTTCAGGCCGCAGATATAGCGCATCTCAAGGATGGCTGTGCGGATCGTCATGTCGGACTTGGAAAGCGCGATACATTCCTCAAGGGTGCGCGTCGCATGGCCCACTTTGAAGCCCATGTCCCACAGCATGTAGAGCATGAATTCGACGGCCTTGTGCGTCTCTTCCGCCGGCTTCGGCAGGAACAGGAAGAGCAGATCGATATCGGAGCCGGGCGCCAGCGTGTCGCGCCCATAGCCGCCGACCGCCGTGACCGCGAACTTGTCCTTCTGCTTCGGAAAGACATGCGCAGTCGCGAAATTGTAGAGAACGGCGATGATCTGGTCCTGCAGCCAGGAAATCCGGTGCGCGCAGTCGAGCCCGCCCCCCTGGGCGTCGAGCAGTTCGCGCGCCTTCCGGCGTCCTTCGACACTCGCCTTCTTCAGAACGGAGAGAAGATCGTTGCGCAGAACGTCCGGACGGTTGCGGTTAGCCTCGGCAATGGCGTCGCATTGCCCCTGCAGCAGTTCCACGTCGAGGATTTCTGAGAAATCGCTGGTGCGCGTTGCCATCGGCTGGGCGATTTCCTGTCCGGTCCTGGCCGCTTGCTCGTGGCGCGCCTCTGGTTTCGTCTGCATGCGCTATAGCCTCTTTGCCCGCCTGATGACACAGCCGTCCATATTGCATGAACCTTTAAATTTGGCGAAATGGTGTTGGCAAGCCGTCGGCCACGGACGCTTTGCCGCAAGTTCTCAGGCAGACGGCTGTGTCAGCAGTGTATTGAGAACCTGCCGCGTCTCGCTCATGATGCCGTCGAGCGTCGCCTTGTCGCATTCGCGGTATCCAGCGTCAATGATTGCACCGCTGAACGCGCCGATCTTCAGGCAGGAACCAGTGATCTTCGCCATGCCGATCGGCGTGTTCCAGCCGCGCGCCTCCAGATTGCCATCAGATTGTTTCATGATCTCCAGCATCGAGACGATGACGGAGAGGCGCTGCGTTTCCTGAAGCAGTTTTTCCATGAACACGGGCGCGGCTCCTACTTCATTTTCTTTTTAAGGTCGTAAAGCGCGTCGAGCGCCTCGCGCGGTGTCATATCGTCGAGGCTCATCGCCTTCAGGGTTTCTTCGACCTTGGAAGGCCCTCGTGACGCCTCTTCACGGCGCACCGCCACCTGGAAGAGCGGCAGGTCGTCGATCAGCTGGCTCGCCGGGTTCTTGCGGTCGGCGTCTTCGAGGCGGGTCAGCACGTCGCGTGCGCGGGCCACGACGGATGCCGGCAGTCCGGCAAGCCGCGCGACCTGAATGCCGTAGGACCGGTCGGCTGCACCCGGACCGACTTCGTGGAGGAAGATGACGTCGCCGTCCCATTCCTTCACGCGCATTGTTGCGTTCGATAGCCGGGCAAGCTTTTCGGAGAGGACCGTCAGTTCATGGAAATGCGTGGCAAAGAGCCCACGGCAGCGGTTGGCCTCATGCAGATGCTCGACAGCCGCCCAGGCGATGGAAAGACCGTCGAATGTCGCAGTACCCCGGCCGATTTCGTCTAGAATGACCAGCGAACGATCGCTGGCCTGATTAAGGATCGCCGCAGTCTCGACCATCTCCACCATGAAGGTGGAACGTCCGCGCGCCAGATCGTCGGATGCGCCGACGCGTGAGAACAGCCGGTCGACGATGCCGATATGCGCGGACGCCGCCGGCACGAAGGAGCCCATCTGCGCAAGAATGGCGATCAGCGCGTTCTGGCGCAGGAATGTCGACTTACCGCCCATGTTCGGGCCGGTCAGCAGCCAGATCGCGCCATCCTTGCCGTCGGAGACGGGCGACAGATCGCAATTATTGGCGACGAAGGGACCGGTGGAATGCCGACGCAGCGCCTGTTCGACGACAGGGTGGCGGCCGCCTTCGATGGCAAACATCTTCGAGCCATCGACCAGCGGCCGGCAATAAGCCTGTTCTTCGGCAAGCAGCGCCAGGCCTGCGGCAACATCGATGACGGCGAGCGCCCGCGCGCCGGCCTTGATTGCTTCGGCCTCGGCGACGGTCGCTTCCGTCATCCGGTCGAAGGCGAGGAATTCGATCTGCAGTGCGCGGTCGGCGGCGTTGGCGATGCGGCTTTCGAGATCGGCAAGCTCGGTCGTGGTGAACCGCATGGCATTCGCCATCGTCTGGCGGTGGATGAAGCGGGCTTTCGCCTCCGATGTATCGGTCATCGGTCCGGCATTGCCGGCGGTAACCTCGATGAAGTAACCGAGAATGTTGTTGTGCTTGATCTTCAACGACTTGATGCCGGTCTCTTCGGCATATTGCAGCTGCAGGCCGGCAATGACGCGGCGCGACTGGTCGCGTAGCGCCCTGACGTCGTCGAGGTCGGCATTGGCACCATCGCGCAGGAAGCCGCCATCGCGTTTCAGGAGCGGCAGTTCCTCCGCAAGGTTTTCCGCGAGCAATATTTCGAGGCCGGACGGAAGGGCTTCCAGCCCCATGCGGGCCTGTTCCAGCTCTTCCGGCAGCATGGCGTTTCCCAGCAGGCCGGCAAGATGCGCGGCAGTGCCCAGCCCCTGCCGGATTGCCCAGAGATCGCGGGGGCCGCCACGGTCGAGTGCCAGCCGGGAGAGCGCCCGCGGCATGTCGGGCACATGTTTCAGGGCATCGCGCAATTCGCCGCAGAGCGACGGCTCCTGCATCAGGAAGCCGATTGAATCCAGCCGCTCGTTGACACGGGCGGGATCGGTGAGCGGCGACATCAGCCGTTCGGCCAGCAGCCGCGCTCCGCCGCCGGTAGTTGTCCGGTCGATCGCCTTGAGCAGCGCGCCGTTACGATCGCCGGACAGCGTGCGCACAAGCTCCAGATTGGCGCGTGTGGCCGGATCGATGAACAGCGTCGAGGCGCCGCTCTCCCGTTCCGGCCTGCCGAGTGGCGGCCGTTCGGCAATCTGGGTCTTTTCCACATAGGCAACGGCTGCTGATGCTGCCGCAAGCTCAGCGCGTGAAAAACTGCCAAAGCCGTCAAGCGTCGAAACGCCGAAATAGCGCGCTATGCGGCCTTCCGCCGTCGCGCTGTCGAAAAGCACAGCTGGCTGTGGAACGGCGGTGCGGCCGAGCACATCGAAAACAGGCTTCAATTCCGGATCGTGGAAGATCGTGTCCGGAACGATGAGTTCGCGCGGGTCGATACGCAGGATATCGGCAAGCAGCCGCGAAGCCTCGGTCTCGGCCAGCCGGAAGACGCCGGTGGAAATATCGATCCAGGCAAGCGCCAGCACCGGCTCCGAAGTGCCGCGGATGCGCGACAGCGTCATCAGATAGTTCGATTCCGAAGGAGAAAGCAGCTTCTCCTCGGTAATGGTGCCCGGTGTAACGAGGCGGACGACATCGCGCTTGACGACGGATTTCGATCCGCGCTTCTTGGCTTCCGCCGGATCTTCCACCTGCTCGCAAACCGCGACGCGATAGCCGAACGCGATCAGCTTCTGCAGGTAATCGTCGGCCGCATGCACCGGCACGCCGCACATCGCAATATCCTGCCCCATGTGCTGGCCGCGTTTGGTCAGCGTGATGCCGAGCGCACGCGAAGCCTCGAGCGCATCCTCGAAGAACAGCTCGTAAAAATCGCCCATGCGATAGAAGAGCAGCGAATCCGGATTGTTCGCCTTGATCTCGATATATTGCTCCATCATCGGCGTCGCCGAGGCGCGACTTTCCTCTGTCGCAAGCTCGGCTGCCGAGAAGGCTTCGTTTCTGGTGTCTATTCGTGCGTTCACGGAGGTGCAGTTTTTCCCAAAAAACAGGTGCCAACCCTATCCGGCCGCCGCTATAGATGACAACAGCAATTGGGGAAGAGGAAAACGTCACCCACAAGACGTTTGGAGGAGTTATGTCGCAGATGGAGAAGAAAGAACGGTCGGTGACGTCTGTCACCGATAAGGAAGCGCTTGAGTTTCACGCAATGGGTCGGCCCGGCAAGCTGGAAATCAACCCGACCAAGCCGATGGCGACGCAGCGCGATCTCTCGCTTGCCTATTCTCCCGGTGTCGCGGTGCCGGTCAAAGCCATCGCTGAAGATCCGGCGACGGCTTACGATTACACGACCCGCGGCAACATGGTTGCCGTCATCTCCAACGGCACGGCCATCCTCGGCCTTGGCAATCTCGGCGCTCTGGCTTCCAAGCCGGTCATGGAAGGCAAGTCGGTTCTCTTCAAGCGTTTCGCCGACGTCGATTCCATCGACCTCGAAGTCGACACGGAAAATGTCGACGAGTTCATCAACTGCGTCCGTTTCCTCGGCCCCTCCTTCGGCGGCATCAATCTGGAAGACATCAAGGCGCCGGACTGTTTCGTCATCGAAAGCCGCCTGCGCGAGCTGATGGATATTCCTGTTTTCCATGACGACCAGCACGGTACTGCGATCATTGCCGCCGCCGGCCTGATCAACGCGCTGGAACTGACGGGCCGCGACCTGAAGACGACGAAGCTCGTCTGCAACGGTGCGGGTGCCGCCGCCATCGCCTGCGTCGAGCTCATCAAGTCGATGGGCTTTGCGCCCGAAAACATCGTCCTGTGCGATACCAAGGGCGTCATCTATCAGGGCCGCACCGAGGGCATGAACCAGTGGAAGTCGGCGCATGCGGCCAAGACCGACACGCGTACGCTGGAAGAGGCGATGAAGGGCGCGGATGTCGTTTTCGGCCTGTCGCAGAAGGGCGCCTTCTCCGAGGAGATGATCCGCTCCATGGCCGACCGGCCGATCATCTTCGCCATGGCCAATCCCGATCCGGAAATCACGCCGGAGGAAGTCGCCCGTGTCCGCGATGATGCCATCATGGCGACCGGCCGTTCGGACTACCCGAACCAGGTCAACAACGTTCTGGGTTTCCCCTATATCTTCCGCGGCGCCCTCGACGTCCGTGCCTCGACCATCAACGATGCGATGAAGATCGCCGCCGTGAAGGCGTTGGCCAGTCTCGCCCGTGAGGACGTGCCTGATGATGTCGCGGCCGCCTATCAGGGCAATCGCCCGCGCTTCGGGGCCCAATACATCATTCCTGTTCCCTTTGATCCGCGCCTGATCTCGGCCATTCCGGCGGCCGTTGCCGAAGCGGCGATCGAAAGCGGCGTCGCCCGCAAGATCATCACTGACATGGCTGGCTACAAGCGTGAGCTTTCCGCCCGTCGCGACCCGATCGCCTCTACACTTGCGAGCCTTTACGAACGCGTGCGCCGGCATCCGAAGCGGGTGGTTTTCGCCGAAGCTGAGGAGGAGCAGGTGCTACGCGCCGCCATGGTCTATGCCAACCAGCAGCTCGGCACCGCCATCCTGCTCGGCCGCGAGGATCTGATCCGCGCAACGGCAGAGCGCGCCGGCATAGACCTCAATCGGCCAGGCCTCGAGATCGTCAACGCGCGCATCTCGACCCGCGTCGAGGCCTATATCGATTATCTCTATGCCCGCCTGCAGCGGAAGGGCTACTTGCACCGCGACGCACAGCGCCTGATCCACAATGACCGCAACCATTTCGCTGCCACAATGGTGGCGCTAGGCGATGCTGATGGCATGGTGACGGGCATCACCCGCAACTATTCGACGGCACTCGAAGATGTGCGCCGCTGCATTGACCATAAGCCGGGCCATCGCGTGATCGGCGTGTCGATCGCGCTTTGCCGCGGCCGCACGGTCTTCGTTGCCGACACTGCGGTTCACGATATGCCGACGGCCGAGGAGCTTGCCGATATTGCGGAGGAGGCTGCAGGTCTCGCGCGCCGCATGGGCTACCAGCCGCGCGTCGCGTTGCTCGCCTATTCCACCTTCGGCCATCCCTCGGGTGAGCGTTCCGAGCGTGTGCGCGAAGCTGTGAAGATCCTCGACAAGCGTCGTGTCGATTTCGAGTATGACGGCGAAATGGCCGCCGACGTTGCCCTGAACCGTAAGGTGATGGAGCAATATCCCTTCTGCCGCCTCTCCGGTCCGGCCAACGTCCTCGTCATGCCGGCATTCCACTCGGCATCGATCTCGACCAAGATGCTGCAGGAACTCGGCGGCTCGACGGTCATCGGACCCATCCTCGTCGGCCTCGACAAGGCGGTGCAGATCACCTCGATGGGCGCCAAGGACAGCGATATCGTCAACATGGCCGCCATTGCGGCCTATGCTGCTGGCTCCTGACAAGGAAGAGGGCGGGCCGCTGATGTGGTCCGCCCAAAGGGCTTATCCCGCAAAAGCGATCAGATTTCCATCTGGATCGCAGACGATGAATGTTCTGGCACCCCAGGGCTCCAGCCGCAGCGGCTGGTGAAACGGAACGCCGTTTGCGGTGTATTCGAGAAAAAGCGCCTTCACGTCATCAAGCGTAATCGTCGCGGACAGGATATCCTTCTCACGTTGGCGAATCTCCGGATGGAAAGCCGGCATTTCGACGTGTCGGAGGTTGAGCCTCGCCGCACCGCGAACGACCTGTGCGTAGAAGGGCGGCTCGCCATAAATGAAGCCAGGAGCGAAGCCGAGTTTCTGTGAGTAGAAATCACAGGCAGCGTGAATATCGCTCACGAAAAGCTGCGGTTGGGCATCGAGCAGTGTCGGTTGGGAGGCAGATTTCTGTCCAGCTGTTGTATTCATGTCGGTGAGCTCCTTTTTGAGCGCCGACCAGCTTTCAAATCCCTCCTGTGCCGCCACGAGTTCCTGCGCATCGGCAAGCTTGAATTCAAGCTCGAGGATTTGCCGGTCGTTGAGATGGCGGTAACGGGCAAGCCAATAGCGGATCTCCGCAGCGACAGGATAATAGCGATCCTGATGCCAGCGTTTAAACTGCTTGGCTTTCTTTCTGAGGTTTTCGATATTCGGCATGGCGCAAGGTTTTGATGTTGTAGGCGGGCATAGCCCAGCCGGCACCATTGCCGATGCGCCCTACTGAAAACGCCTGATAAGAATGAATTGACGAGACACAGTCGTCAAGCCGCCGCCTCAGCTTGCGAAACGGCCTGCATCCGCACCGTAATAGTTCAGATAACGATCGGAAATGCTTGATATCGGTAGCACGATCAGCACGTCGGTCGTATTGAACGCCTGATCGACGACCGCATGGGAGCCGACCATGGCGCCGAGGCGCAGGTACCCCTTGATAAGCGGCGGCAGCGCCATCAGCGCCCTTTTCGGATTGACGCCTTCGGCCGGCATCAGGTCCATGTCGCGCGCCAAATGCGGCAGCGCGCCGACCGCCCATTCATCCTTGGCGAGCACGCTGTGGTAGAGGAAGGAGAGAGCCAGAGCATGACTTTCCGGGTGAACGCCCGGGAAGGAGGCGCAGCCGAACATGGCGCTCATGCCGTGCTTCAACGCATAGGCCCAATTGCCCTGCCAGAGCAGTTCGACGATGCGCTTGGTGCGGTATTCCGGCAGCACGCAGGAGCGGCCGAGTTCCATGAAGCGCTTGTCGGGATGGCGGGCGATGAGCTCATCGATCGCAAATTCCGAAGCCGAGTAAAAACCGCCATTGGCCATGGCAACGTCCTGCCTGAGCAGGCGGTAAGTGCCGACGATCTGGTCTTCGGTATCGCCCTCGATCGAGCGGTCGAGAACCAGAAGATGGTCGCAGAAAGCGTCGTAAGCGTCGACATCGCGCTCACGACGCATGGCGTCCGCCGGCAGCTGAGCCTTCATTTCCTCGACGAAGACACGGTAGCGCACGGACTGAGCGGCATCGATCTCGCTCGCTGTACGGGCGAGGCGGGTTTCGAGATTGCCGATGCGGCCAAAAACGTCGCCTTCCTTCGGGGCAGCAGCCGTCGACGGCCGGGAGACCTCGGCGGTAGCGTCACAATTAAGGATGTCAACAGACATGGCGATTCTCCCGTCTCCGGCTTATCACACGCCATAAAACACTTATGTACGACAGGAAAGTGACATACCGAATTTGTGCACGCAAGAAACGTGCCGATTTTCCCAGCTTCAGCGCGCCTCAGCCCGACGAGCTGAAAGAGCAACAACCGCCTGCACTTCGGTGAGCAACCTGACCGGATCTACCGGTTTCACCATGACGCGATTGGCGCCGTTGAGCAAGACCTGTCGCCGCGATTCGTCGCTCTTGTCCGCAGTCAGAACGATGACCGGTACGGGCAGAAGATCGAGCCGACGTTCATGTCCCCGAAGGCGTCCCAGCATGTCGATGCCGTTGCCGCCGGGCATGGAAAGATCGCTGATGATGATATCAGGCCTGTCGTCACCAAGCGCATAGTCGAGCAGGGTCTCGAAATCATCCACATGCCTGACGGAGTGGCCGCCCTTTTCCAGCATGACACGCACCAGCATGGCATTGATCGGATCGTCCTCGCCGAGAAGGACGGAAAAGCCGACGCCCATCGCCGTCCGCTCTGCAATCGAGGGACCAAGGCCAGGCTGGTTGTCGTTCAGCGCATCGCGCTTCTCCATGCCGCGCATGCGCCCACGCAGCACGTCGATCAGCGACTGCTCGCGCAGCGGCCGGATCAGCCATGCATCGAACAGGTCGAGCGAATGCGAATTGCGCTCTTCCGGATTGACGAGCAGCACCTTGCGCAGGCCAAGCGCTGCGATCTCCGTGCGATCGGCAATATGCAGCGAGAACTCCTCGGACATGCGGTGATCGATGATGATATCGGTCGGCCTGTCGCCGCTGCGGGCAAGCGACAGCAGGCTTTCGCGCGCCGCCTCGCCGCTGGCGACCAGGTGGCAGCGCCCTCCAAGCGTCGTAATCGTCTCGGCGATCGCCGTGCGCGCCGCACCGGCCGGGGCGAGCAGCACGATACTGTTGCTCGCCAGCAATGTTTTCCGGCTAGCGGTATCCTCTTCCGAAAGTTCGATGGGGAAGCGAATGGTGAATTGACTGCCCTCACCCCTCTCGCTTGCAACTGTCAGCGAGCCGCCGAATTCGCGCATGATGCGGGCGGAGATCGCAAGGCCAAGCCCCGTGCCGTTGCTCTTCTGGGCAAGCGAGCCGCCCTGTTCGAATTCCCCGAATATACGCGCCTGCTCCTCCGCCGTCATGCCGGGGCCGGTATCGGTCACTGATATCAGCAACTCGCCGGCGGCCCTGGAGATGCGGATGAAGACGCCGCCCGCCTGGGTAAACTTCACGGCATTGCCGATGACGTTGAAGAGCACCTGCCGCAGCCGCGCCGGATCGAAGCTCATCAGCTCCGGTACATCGGAGGAAACCGTCGCGCCGATCTCGATACCCTTCTCATGGGCGCGGTGGGCCAGCATCTCCACGACGCTTTCGACAAGCTTGCGCAGCGATTCCGAGCGCGGGCGGAGCTGGAACCGGCCAACCTCGATGGTGGAGAAGTCGAGCAGGTCCTCGACGAGCTGGGTCAGCGCGTGGCCTGACTGGCGGATGCTGGTCAGATAACTCTGCTGTTCCTGCGTCAGCTTCGTCTCTGAAATCAGATGCGCCATGCCGAGAATACCTGACAGAGGCGTGCGGATTTCGTGGCTGACGGTCGCAAGGAGCCGCGATTTGGCGGCGCTGTTATATTCGGCCTTCCGCCGCGCCTCCTCGCGGCTCTCCGCGGCAAGCCGCTCTTCAGTCACGTCGCGCGCGATGCTCTGCAGGAGCAGGCGCCCGTTTGCCGGGTCGCGAGTGACGACATCATGCCAGAGAAAGATACGCTGCCCGGCCGGTGTCGAGATCTCCACATCATAGCGATGCGACTGTGGGCCGGGACGGAAGGCAAGGCCGATCTCTTCGCAGGTCTGGCCTTCGGGTTTGGCACGTCCGGTCAGGCGGCGGAACGTCTCATTGGAGCCGATGATGCGCCGGTCCATCATGCGGGTGACGACGATATCGCCGAGCACGTCGTGGACAGTGCCGAGCAGGCCGGTCGCATCGACGCGTTCCGGTGTCTCCGGGCTGCGGCCGCCGGGTCTGTTTCCGTTCCTGAAAAAAAGAGCAAGATAACCTGCAATGGCGGCGATCAGAATGATGCCGAAGCCTGCCATGAACGGGCCGCCCCAGTGAGAAAGAAGCAGCAGCAGGATGGCCGAAAGAAGACCCGATCCGCCGAGCCACTGGAAGAGCAATGGATGCCGGGAGCGAAAGGCAGCCGACGACAGTTCCGCAGCCGCGCGGCCGCGATAGGCCTTAACGGCAGTTCCGCCGAATGCGGCGGACAATCGTTCCTGGAGCTGCGCCAACCTCTGCATGCATTACAGCTAACATATTGCCCGTTCCGAATGTTTTCAGGAATCCGCTAAAAATTTAGTGATCCGCCTTTTTCGGCTTCTGCACCATCTCGTCGAGGATGACGCAGCCAGCGCCGACGGTGATGAAGCTGTCGGCGAGGTTGAACACGGCGAAGGACCAGGTTTCCGTATGGAAGAGAATGTAGTCGATCACATGCCCATAGGCGAAACGGTCGATGAGATTGCCGATCGCCCCCGCAATGATGAACGCATATCCAAGATGCGCCAGCCAGCGGTCCTTCGAGGTGCGATGCCAGAGGTAAAGCACGAAGGCGACGATGATCAGGCGCATGCCGACGATGAACCAGCCATCCATACCTGACAGCATCGAGAAGGCGACGCCGAGATTGTAGGTGCGGTAGAGCGCCAGCATCGGAATAACGGGGACGGCTTCCTGCAGCGGCAGGTAGTGGTCGACGGCGATCTTGACGATCTGGTCGAGGATGACCGCGATCACGATGAAGATCAGGATCGGCAGCGGTCGAGAGAAGAGCGCCGGGCGTGCGGTCGTCAGATCGGTCATTTGCCCTCGGACAGTGAGAGGAGATGCCGGCGTGCCTCAAAAAGCATGACGGCGGTGGCAACGGCGAGATTGAGGGAATCGGCGCGGCCCTGCTGCGGAATGCGGGCAAGCGCGTCTGCCTGCCCGGCAAGCTGGTCTGGCAAGCCGGATTGTTCGTTGCCCATCAGCAGCACGACCGGCTTTTTCTTGTAGTCGATCGTGCGGTAGTCGACCGAACCGGCAAGATGGGTCGCAACGACAGAAACGCCGGCGTGCTTCTTCCAGGCAATGAACTCCTCCGCCGTCGCATGGGCAACCGGAACGGCGAAAACCGAGCCCATGGTGGCGCGCACCGTTTCCAGCGAGAAGGGATCGGTCGTCTCGCCGACGAGGATGACGCCGGAGGCACCTGCTGCATCGGCGGTGCGGATGATCGTTCCGAGATTACCGGGATCGCGCACGCGGTCGAGCGCTACCCAGGTCTCGCCCTCCTTCGGCCGGACATCCCTGAGCTTCGTCCAGCGCGTTTCGAAAATGCCGACCACCATCTGCGGATTGTCGCGCCGGGTGATCGAGGAGATCACCTTCTCGTTGACTTCAAGCACGAGCCCGCCGGAGGCGACGGTCTTTGCCGCCATCTGCTCGACCAGCGGCTTACCCTTGGCTGCCTTGGCATAGACCAGTGTGCGGATCGTCCAGCCGAGTTCGATCGCATCGATGACGAGCTTTAGACCTTCGGCCATGAAGGTGCCGCTCTCCTCGCGCGACTTCTTGTTCGTCAGCGTCTTGATATCCTTGATGATAGGATTGGCGAGCGAGGTCACTTCCTTCACCTGCCCGACCTTGCGGGGGCCGCGATCGTGGAATTCGTTCATTTCGGCACCCAGCGGGAAAAGAGGGAGGTGGAGAGCGCCCGGCCAGGCGTCTTGCCATCGAGGCCAGCCTCGCGGATGACCAGTTCGCCGGATTCGACCACGCCGCCCGCCCCGCGCATCGTTTCGCGCATCAGTTCATGGATGGAATAGAAGCTTGCCCGGATCGAATAGGCCGTCAGCACTAGGCCGACCGCCTTCGGCGACAGGATTTCTCGGCAGATGTCCAGCATCAGCGGCAGGTGCTCGAAGAGGTGCCAGACCTCGCCATTCGGGCCGCGGCCGAATTTCGGCGGGTCGGTGAGGATGATATCGTACTGGCTGCCGCGGCGTTCTTCGCGCAGGATGAATTTCATCGCATCCTCGCAGATCCAGCGGATCGGCAGCTTTTCCATGCGTCCCAGCGCCTGGTTTTCGCGCGCCCAGCCGATCGCCTTCTTCGAGGCATCGACATGGGTGACTTCCGCACCGGCAGCCGCAGCGACCAGTGAGGCGACGCCGGTATAACCGAAGAGGTTCAGCACCTTCAGTGGCCGTCCGGCACTTTCCACCTGTTGCTTCATCCAGCTCCAGTGAACGATCTGTTCCGGGAAGACGCCCACATGGCGGAAAGAAGTGAAGCGGCCGAAGAAATCAACGCCGAGCAGGTTCAGAGGCCAGGTCTCGCCGTGTGCTTCCTTCGGAAAACGCCAGCGGCCGCTGCCTTCTTCATCCGTGTCACCGGTAAAGACGGCATCGACCTTTTCCCAGACATGGGCAGGCAGCGATGGCTGCCAAAGCGCCTGGCCTTCGGGGCGCACGATCCGGTAAGGGCCGTATTGTTCGAGCTTCTGGCCGTTGCCGCTGTCGATCAGATGGAAATCACCCGCACCCGTCGATTCCAGGATGACAGGCACGCGCTCGTCCGGCCGCTCGCCGTGGCGCGCTGTGAGCGGGCGTTCAATTGCCGCCGGAACTGCCGCCGGTGGGCGCTGTTCCCGCGCAGGTGCAGCCTTTATGGCCGTCTTTTCCGGCTGTACAGGCCGCGCATCGGAGCGGCGTCCGCCGGAAGGGCCTGCCGCCATCTTCGCGCCGGGCCGGCGTTCTCTCTGTTTCAACGTGGTCTTCCGCGTCTTAAATTCAATTGAGCCAGTGCAAATAGCATTCCGTCCGACCTTGGCAAAGCGCTTTCCCGTTATGATATGGTTCGCTCATGGAAATGGGGAACTGCTGATGGACTTGATCGGGGAGGAACGCATCGCCGCGCCGCGGGATGTCGTATGGGCGGCCATGAACGATCCCGATATCATCAGGCAATGCATTCCGGGCTGCCAGAGCGTCGAAAAGCGGTCGCCAACCGAATTCGTGGCAACCGTCAAGGTCGGCTTCGGCCTGTTTTCGGTGACATTCAACGGCGATATCAGGCTTTCGAATGTCGATGCGCCGCATAGCTATACGATTTCTGCGGAGGGGCGGGGTGGCATTGCCGGTTTTGCCAAGGGCGAGGCCGATGTTACGCTGGTCAATGAGGGCCTACATACGCTGCTGCGCTATGAAGCCGACGGCGATACGGGTGGCCGGATTGCCGAACTTGGCGGCCGGCTGATCCGCGCCACGCTGGAAAAGCTCGCCCGCCGCTTCTGGGGAAATTTCAATGCGGCGGTCATCGAAAAGGTTGCAGACTAGTCTCGCGGGCTTGGCATGTCAGACAATCCCTTTTACGCAGGATCGATGACTTGGAAAATCCGACCCAACTGCCCCGAA
Organism: Hyphomicrobiales bacterium; assembly: GCA_900468805.1. Taxonomy (GTDB): domain Bacteria; phylum Pseudomonadota; class Alphaproteobacteria; order Rhizobiales; family Rhizobiaceae; genus Rhizobium. The sequence continues at coordinate 378,409 of UEIF01000021.1, forward strand.
GACGTGACGCAGCTTGCCGACATCTATCTGTCCGTCCGTCGCCAGACCTTCACCTGGGTCGATCCAGGCAAATTTCATCGGGAGGATTTTGCCGCCCATACCAACGGCGAGGTCGTTTCCGTCTGCGAGGCGACTGACGGGAAGATAGCCGGCTTCATCTCGATCTGGGCGGCGGATGATTTCATCCATATGCTCTATATCCTGCCCGAATTTCAGGGCAAAGGCGCAGGCACCGCCCTGCTGCAATCGCTCCCCGGCTGGCCAGCGCATAAATATCGGCTGAAATGCCTCGTCAACAACCGCGACGCCAAGGCCTTCTATCTGGCACATGGCTTTCAGGTCACCGGCAGAGGCGCCTCAACCGAAGGCGATTATGAAGAGCTGAGTTTCACGCCGGCGTCAGTGGAATAGCGGCAATCACCGCGAGGGCAATTGCCCGACGATCTCTTCCGCGCGCGTCTTGTGACGATCTGCTTCGCCCTGCCAGCGGATCGCCTCTTTGGCTTCGACGCGTGCGCGCTTGCGATGCTTACCCTGGTTGAACCAGGTCGCAGCCGAGCCCACCAGCATGCCGACGATGAATGCGATGAGCAGGAAAACGAAGAGGGGCGCGGCGAGCGAAAGAACCTGATCCTCTGGCCGGAACGGATTGAAAGCGAGCGTCACACTCTGCCGGTTGGCGACGCAGAAGATGATCAGGATGACGCCGAGCGGCAGCAAAATCAAAAGGTTGATAATCTTCTTGGCCATATCGTTCTCCACGCCGGTTTGGCGAAGGCAAGCTTCATGGACGCCAGAATAGAAGTGCGGCGGCGAAGTTCAAGTGCGGCTTGATGCCCGTTTCAGAGGATCAATCCTCTTCGTCGGCCTGTCCGGGGTTCAGCCGCTCACGCAGTTCCTTGCCAGTCTTGAAGAAGGGAACCCACTTCTCCTCGACGAACACGGTATCGCCGGTGCGCGGGTTGCGGCCGGAGCGGGAAGGGCGGTTCTTCACGGAAAATGCGCCGAAGCCGCGCAGTTCGACGCGATTGCCAGCCGCAAGCGCATCAGTGATCTCGTCGAGGACCGCATTGACGATATTTTCGACATCCCGATGATAGAGATGCGGATTGCGTGCTGCAACAATCTGCACCAATTCGGACTTGATCACGTTCGCCCCCTTAAATTATTGATTTCTTATTCAATCCTGGCCAACCTGCCAAACTGAAAGCAGCCCGTCAAGGAGCAACTTTGGGGGCAGGATGCCGTTAATATCCTGGCCTTTGACAAGATCGCCATAACCAAGGATGGTAATCAACCGGGAAACAGCTCCAGCGAGCAGGAAGGGCGTGTTGCTCTTCTTGTCCCAGTCGACGACCGGCAGCTTGTCGCTGACATTTCGCGAGGTCAGATAAGCGCGGATTTCGTCTTCTCCACCGACGGCATCGATGAGTTTCACCTTGAGCGCCTGCCGGCCCGTAAAGATCGTGCCGTCGGCAAGCTTCAGCACCTCGTCGCGCGGCAATTTGCGCCTGTCCACAACGAGATTGACGAACCAGTCGTAACTGTCGAGAACCATATTGCGGATCATGGCTTTGGCCTCTTCACTCGTATCGTGAAAGGGCGAGGGCTCGGCCTTGAGCGGGGAGGATTTGATCTCCTGCAGTGAAACGCCGAGCTTGTCGAGCAACGGCTGGATCTGCGGATACTGGAAGATGACGCCGATCGAACCGGTGATCGAGCTTTCGCCGGCAATGATCGTGTCGCCGGCCGTGGCGATCATGTAGCCGGCGGAGGCTGCAAGCGTCCTGACGTCGGAGACGACGGGCTTCTTTTCCGCGATCGCTCGGACCGCCTTGAAGATCTTCTCGCCGCCATAAGTCGTCCCGCCGGGTGAGGAGATCGAGATCACGACTGCCTTCACCTGATCATTGTCTCTGATCTTTGCCAGCCGCTCGAGCAGTTCATCGTCATCGGTGATGAGGCCGGAAATCGTCACATGGGCGATATGGGGCCGGGCGGTGCTGCCTTCGCTGAAGGCAAAATTATAAAGCGCAAAGCCGAGCGCGACGAGCAGCGCGATCGCGGCAAGGCGCCAGAAGCCAAGCCTGCGGCGCAGCAGTCGGCGGTCTGCGATGATCGAGCTATCCATTCCAACCTCCAGAGACGAAACCCAGCGAGCGGTTTGTCACCGCCGGGGAGATAAGGCGCAAGCTGCCGCGAGAAAATGCCCGGAAACCTGTGTTTTTCGGTTTTGTTGCTTGTTGCAGAAAAAAATCCATATTGGCAAGCCAATGTAATAATGCGAAACGAACTGTGATTGGAGCCCGGCATTGCTATATAAGCGGCACGATCATCACACACGGACCAGGCATATGCTCGATACCCTCAGGAACAACGGGAAACCCGCATACGCCGGGTCCAAGGATAGCGCCTACGGCGTTGCCCGGTTCCATTCGACGCGTGTGCGCCGCCTGAAGATATTGTTGCCGGTCGCAGCCCTCATCATTTCCTTGATCTTCATCGCCGTCTCGGTAATCCGCACTTATCTGCCGGATACCATCAAAATCGAGGGCGCCAAGATCGAGAACGGCAAGGTTGTGATGGAGAAGCCGGCCATTGCCGGCCGTAACTCCGACGGTATCAACTATTCGATGCTCGCCGAGCGCGCGCTGCAGGATATCCGCAATCCGGATCTCATCACGCTGGAGACGATCAAGGCTGCGGTGCCGATGAATGACGGCCTGATGGCCCGTGTCACGGCCGCGACTGCAGATTTCAACCGCGCCACCGACAACCTGCACATGACGGCGCCGTTCACCCTCGTTCTGAGCAACGGTCTCGTCGCGAATTTCCAGACCGCACATCTTGATATCAAGGGTGGAAATATGTCGACGGACGATCCCGTCAGAATCACCAAGGACAATGCTTCGATTGTTGCGCGGTCGATGAATATAACCGATAAGGGGCGTGTGATCACATTCGAGGGGAACGTTCGCATGAATGTTGAATCATCCGCCATCCACAAACAGGGCACCTAAAGAGCCGGGTCAAATGACAAAAGATTGTCGCATTTCAACGCGTAAGACTGGCGTAGCTTTCATCACCGGCGCACTTGCCTTCGTCCTGTCGGTCGCGGGGGCGGCCGCCCAGTCGACGACCATGCCTGGGATGAAACTTTCCAGCGATCAGCCGATCCAGATTGAAAGCAACAAGCTGGAAATCCATGATCAGGAACACACGGCGCTCTTCACCGGCGACGTCAAGGTCGTTCAAGGAACGACGACCCTGCAGGCCGGCAAGATGACGGTCTATTACAAGGACAAGTCGAAGCAGCCCGCAGCAGGCGATACTGCCACCAAGCCGGCGCCTGCTGCCCAGACGGCTCCGGCCGCGGCGGAACAGTCGAACTCGCTTGCCTCCGGCAGTGCCGATATCGACAAGATCCTGGTGACCGACAAGGTTTACCTGACGTCGGGAACGCAGACGGCGACCGCCGATGACGGCAATTTCGATATGACTTCCCAGGTCTTTATCCTCACGGGCAAGAAGGTCGTTTTGACCGATGGCCCGAACGTCTTTACCGGCTGCCAGCTTACCGTTCATATGGCGACTGGTCAGGCGGAGCTTGAAAGCTGCGGTGGTCGTGTCCAGATTCAGCTCGATCCAAAATCGCAGCCGAGTCAGCAGCCAAAGCAGAATTGAGAAGTCGGCCTTACACGTGAAGCTATTCTCCTTATCCACCAAGTCCGGCAGAGCCGCGACGGAAGCCGCGGCCGCCTCCGTCGATAAGGCCCGCTACCAGGGAACGCTGATTGCACGCGGTCTCACCAAGACCTATGCGACACGGCGTGTCGTCAACGGCGTTTCGCTGGTGGTGCGGCGTGGTGAGGCCGTCGGCCTGCTGGGGCCAAACGGCGCCGGCAAGACGACCTGTTTCTACATGATCACCGGCCTCGTGCCGGTCGATGAGGGAACCATCGAAATCGACGGCAACGACGTGACGACGATGCCGATGTATCGTCGCTCCCGCCTCGGCGTCGGTTACCTGCCGCAGGAGGCCTCGATCTTTCGCGGCTTGACGGTGGAGGAGAATATCCGCGCCGTCCTCGAGGTCCATGAAAAGGACAAGGCGGCGCGTGAGCGCAAGCTCGACGAACTGCTCGAGGAGTTTCACATCGCGAAGCTCCGCAAGAGTGCCGCCGTGGCTCTGTCGGGCGGTGAGCGCCGACGCCTGGAAATTGCCCGCGCGCTTGCGACCGACCCGACCTTCATGTTGCTCGACGAGCCCTTTGCCGGTGTCGACCCGATCTCGGTTGCCGATATTCAGAACCTCGTGCATCATTTGACGGCACGCGGCATCGGCGTTCTCATCACCGATCACAATGTGCGTGAGACGCTGGGACTGATCGACCGGGCCTATATCATCCATGCCGGCGAAGTGCTGACCCATGGACGCGCCAACGATATCGTCAACAACCCGGAAGTGCGCCGGCTTTATCTGGGCGACAATTTCAGTCTTTGAGCCAAACCTGGACGACAGAAAATTACGCTGTCGTTTAGGTTCCGCTTGACCAAATAGGATAAAAAAGCAATTTTTGGGCCAACTCGGATTTCCGTGGCCCGAAGCCTTGATCGGACGCGGATTCTTGGAGGAGTCGAGGGAGTTTCGCGTCCGCCATGGCCCTGTCTGCCAATCTTTTTCTGCGACAGAACCAGTCCCTGGTGATGACACCGCAACTGATGCAGTCCATCCAGTTGCTGCAGATGACACATGTCGAACTCACTCAGTTCATCGCCCAGGAAGTGGAGAAGAATCCACTCCTCGAATTCCCGTCGGGCGAAGGCGATGCCGGTGAACGCGGCGAGGCTGTCGACGAACCCCACCCCCAGCAATCGGAGGACGCGGGCGACGGCGATTACGAAGGCCGCGACGAAACGCTTTCCGCCGACTGGTACGACAATGGCAGCCCGAGCCGGCTGAGCGATGAGCTGGACGCCAACTACGCCAATGTCTTTCCGGATGACGGAGCGCCGCAGCGGCTCGATGCGCCGGAACTCGTCAGCCAGTGGAAGTCGATGCCCGGCAGCGCCGAAGGTGCTGACAATTACGATCTTGATGATTTTGTCGCCGGTCAGGTGTCCTTGCGCGATCATCTTGCCCAGCAGATACCCTTTGTATTGCCCGATATCACCGATCGCCTCGTCGCCCAGAATTTGGTCGATCAGCTTGATGAGGCTGGCTATCTGCAAGCCGATGTTGGCGAAGCCGGCGAGCGTCTCGGCGCTGATGCAGAAGATATCGAGCGCGTGCTCTCAGCGCTGCAGACGCTTGATCCGCCTGGCGTCTTTGCCCGTAGCCTTGCCGAATGCCTGGCGATCCAGCTTCGCCAGAAGGATCGTTTCGATCCTGCCATGCAGGCTCTCGTCGAAAATCTCGAACTTCTGGCACGGCGCGACTTCGTCACCCTGAAACGCCTCTGTGGCGTCGATGAGGAAGACCTGCTCGATATGCTCGGCGAAATCCGCCAGCTCAATCCGAAGCCTGGCAGCGGTTTCGAGGCCGGCGTTTCAGAGGCGATCATGCCTGACGTCGTCGTCCGCCCCTCCTCGGACGGCGCCTGGCTGGTCGAGCTTAATCCGGATACGCTGCCACGGGTCCTCGTCAATCAGTCCTATTTTTCGCACGTAGCGAAGAACGGCGAGGATCACGCCTTCCTCTCCGAATGCCTGCAGACCGCCAATTGGTTGACGCGCAGCCTCGACCAGCGCGCCAAGACCATCATGAAGGTGGCGAGCGAGATCGTGCGCCAGCAGGATGCCTTCCTGTTGCATGGCGTTGATCATCTGCGGCCGCTGAACCTGAAAACGGTGGCCGAGGCGATCAAGATGCATGAATCGACGGTCAGCCGGGTCACCTCGAATAAATATATGCTGACGCCGCGCGGGCTTTTCGAGCTGAAATATTTCTTCACGGTTTCGATCAGCGCCGTCGCGGGGGGCGACAGCCATTCGGCGGAAGCAGTTCGCCACAAGATCCGCGCCCTGATCCTGCAGGAAAGCCCCGATGCGGTGCTTTCCGACGACGACATCGTCGATATGCTCAAGAAGGGTGGGATCGATCTCGCGCGCCGTACGGTCGCCAAATACCGCGAGGCAATGAACATCGCCTCTTCTGTCCAGCGCCGCAGGGAAAAGCGCGCGCTGGCCAAGGTCGCCGGTTTCTGACTTGCAATGCTAGGGCGAGCCAATGATCGCCGCTAGGAACCGCTGATGGCGAAGACCTCCCCATTTCATGGGATTTTCATTGCACGTTTTCCGCGTATGATAGGTCTCGCTGTGCCGGGCTATTGACTTTCCGGGAGGCTGTCGCTAGAAGCCCGCCGCAATCGGAGCAGCGAAGGGCGTCCGGGCATTATCCCCATCATCCTCAGGACAGCAGGGACACGCGGACTTGAGCTCATCTTGCTTGAGATTGCGCGAAGTGCTTGGATGAGCCTGAGGCTTGGCGTAAACTGGTACTCGCAAACTACCATAAGAAGGGAAACTCCATGAGTGTGCGTGTATCCGGTAAACATATGGAAATTGGTGACTCCTTCCGTCAAAAGATCGAGGACCAAATCGGTTTGGCCGTCACGAAATACTTCGACGGGGGATATTCCGGTCAGGTAATCGTGGAAAAACAGAACTCTCGTTTTTCTGCCGATTGTAAGCTTCATCTCGATAGTGGCGTCGTGCTGCATGCAGCAGGCGAGGCCATGGATCCGCAGATTGCCTTTGATGCGGCATCCGAGCGCATCGAGAAGCGCCTGCGCCGCTACAAGCGGAAGCTCAAAGATCACCACGCCGGAAATCATCTGAACGGTAACGGCTTTGCAGAAGTCGCCTATACCGTCATGGACGCGGTTCCCGATCACGAAGACGAGGTCCCGGACGATTTCGCTCCGGCCATCGTCGCCGAAAGCACGAAGCAGCTCAAGACGATGTCCGTCGCAACCGCCGTCATGGCGCTCGACATGACCGACGAGCCGCTTCTCCTGTTCCGCAGCCCCGGCAAGGAACAGCTCAACATCGTTTACCGTCGTCACGACGGAAATATTGGCTGGATCGATTCGGCCAATATCAAAGGCTGAGATCAGGGCGAGGGAGCGGCGCAGGCGCTGCTCCCTCAACCACCTGATTTCGGCGACAAAAGGAAAAAGAAATGGCATTGGCAGATTTGCTGCACCAGGATGCGATCATTCCCGCCCTCAGGGTAAATTCCAAGAAACAGTTGCTTCAGGAATTGGCAGCAAAAGCCTCCAGGACTACGGGGCTTTCCGAGCGGGAAATCTTCGATGTGATCCTGCAGCGCGAACGTCTGGGCTCGACCGGCGTCGGCAACGGCATCGCCATTCCTCACGGCAAGCTCGTCAATATCCATTCCATCGTCGGTATTTTCGCCCGGCTGGACCAGCCGGTTGATTTCGAAGCGCTGGACGACCAGCCGGTCGATCTCGTGTTCCTGCTTCTGGCGCCGGAAGGCGCCGGCGCCGATCACCTGAAGGCGCTTTCGCGCATCGCCCGCGTGCTGCGCGACCACGATCTCGTCGCCAAGTTGCGCGCGACCGATTCCGCTTCGGCAATTTATGCCTTCCTCAATGAAGAGCAGACGTCGAACGCAGCCTGACGGCTGGCGATCCACCCGGAATGCAAAAAGGCGCCCGAATGATCAGGCGCCTTTTTCTTGTCATGCGATCGGCAATCAGAACTCTTCCCAACTGTCCTGGGCAACGGCGGCAGAACTGCGAGACTGGGCAACGGCCCGGCGCGGGGCCGGAGCAGCCGAACGTGGCGTCGGCGCAGCCGGTGTGCGCATCTGCTGTGTGGCTGAGCGCAATGCCCCGGCATTGCCCTGGCCGGAGACCCGGAAGCGGGTGACCAGTGCCTTCAGCGTCTGAGCCTCGTCGTTCAGCGTCACGCTGGCTGCGGTGGTTTCTTCCACCATTGCGGCGTTCTGCTGTGTGACCTGGTCCATCTGGTTTACGGCCTGGTTGATTTCCTTCAGGCCGACGGCCTGTTCACTGGCCGAGGCGGAGATCTGACGGATGAGGCCGTTGATGCCCATCACCTGCTCGGCAATCTTGTGCAGCGTGTCGCCGGCGCGGCCGACGAGATCGACGCCGTCCTTGACCTGGACGGCCGAGGTGTTGATGAGCGTCTTGATCTCCTTGGCGGCATTCGCCGAACGCTGGGCGAGTTCCCGGACTTCCTGTGCGACGACTGCAAATCCCTTGCCTGCTTCGCCGGCGCGGGCCGCTTCGACACCGGCGTTCAGAGCCAGAAGATTCGTCTGGAAGGCGATCTCGTCGATGACGCCGATGATGCGCGAAACCTCAGTGGAGGACTGCTCGATGCCGTGCATGGAGGCAATCGCCTTCTGCACCACTTCGCCTGATTTCTCGGCGTCTTCGCAAGCGAGATTGACGTTGTCGGCTGCCGTACGGGCGTTCTCGGCGCTGGAATTGACCTGGGCGGTGAGCTCGTTGAGCGCCGCTGCCGTCTCTTCCAGACTTGCCGCCTGCTGTTCGGTGCGCTTGGCAAGGTCGGAGGCGCTGTTGCTGATTTCGCCCGTGCCGGAGCCGATATTGACGACGCTGAGGCTCATCGTGTTGATGGTTTCCTCAATGCTTGCGAGCGCAGCGTTGAAGTCCTGCTTCAGCTTGCCGTATTCGCCGGGGAATTCCTCGGTAATGCGGTGGCCGAGATTGCCCTGTGACAGTTCGGAAAGGCCGGCACCGACGATCGAGACGATGTGACGCTGCAGGCTGACCGATTGCTGGCGTTCCGATTCCGAGCGACCGCGTTCGGTTTCGGCTGCAAGGCGCTGGCTGTCGGCCTCGGCTTCGAGACGCCGCGTATCGGCAAGCGCGAAGCGGAAGCCTTCGAGAGCCTTGGCGACCGAGCCGATTTCGTCGGCGCGGTTCTGGCCGGCGACCGTTTCGTCATATTTGCCGTCGCTCAGCGCCTTGACGCTGGAAACGAGGCCAGCGAGCGGACGCTGAACGAGCGAGCGGACGGCGAAGTAGAGGGCGATCAGCACGGCGCCGAGCACGATGATGCCGTTGATGACCATCATGAAGGTCTGATCCTGAACCGGCGCATTCATCGCAGCATGCGGAACGTCGACCAGCACGACCCAGTTGGCGTTCAGGCCGGGAACTGCGAAGGGATAGACAACACGGTCGAAGGGATCGAGGCCATCGAAGCTGAGATTCTTGACGAGACCGACTTTCATGGACGAAAGCGCAGCCTTCACGTCAGCAGAGCCGGGATTGTCGCCATAGGGCTTGGACATCAGGTCGGGGGCCGGAGCGACGATCCAGTTGCCGTTCTGGGCGATGAGCGTCACACGGCCGGAGCCGAAGGGCCGCAGCGCCTGCACCTTGTCGGTAAGCGACTTCAGCGAGATATCGACGCCCTCCACACCGATCATCTTGCCGCCGGACATGACCGGATAGGCAATCGACGTCAGCAGGGTCGGAACGTCGGTGCCTTCGGCGAGGTAGGGCGCCGTGATCGCGCCCTTGCCACTGTCGGCGGCGAGCTTCCACCACTCGGCGGTATAGTCGTTCTCGAAAGTCGAGAACTGGATGTCACCGGTCCTGGTTTTCGACCAGTATGGCGTGAAGGCGCCAACCTTGTTGGTGCCCTCGTCATTGTTGTTGGCAATTTCCGTGGTCTTGCCGTCGAAGGCGCCAAGCTGCTCGCAGAACCAGCTGCCGAAGGCGAAGGCGTTCTGTTCGAGATTGGCCTTCAGAATGCTGATAATGCCCTTGCGATCGAGAATCTTGCCTTCATGTCCGCGTCCTACGACGCCCGACATGGTGCGGGCAGCACTCGCGAGTTCGCCGACATTGGCTGCAATCTCGTTGGCGATCGACTTGGCTTCCGAATTGGCCTGATCCAGCGTCAGGGTCTGGACGCGGTTACGGGTCTGGTCGATGAGGAAGAGGTTCGAAACGACAAGCACCAGTGCAATGGCGGCACCGGTAATGACTATGAGCTTCGCCGCAAGCGATTTCATTCTGAAAATGAACATAGGTTCCTCGGGGCAAGGACGCACCGAAGGGCCATTCTCCGGCGCAGCGGGTAAGGCACGCTCTATCATGGAGCAGCCATGGGGGTTGACCGCCTCGAAGATGAACGAGGTGGCGATCGCCCGAAGGATCGCCAGAAACCTCTTAAATTTGAATGAAATTCGCTATGTTTCGGCAGCAAATCCGGAAAGCCACCCCAAAACTAGGGGTGGCTTTTCATCGATTGTTCGCGGCTGGACTGGACTATATTCTGTCTGCGACTTCGGCTGCGAGCGGAATGGAGGGCTGAGCCCCCGGCTTCAGGCAGGCGAGCGAGCCGGCGACTGCTGCACGGCGCAGCGCCGAGTTGAAATCCAGCCCCTCATCGAGGCTTGCTGCGAAGTAGCCGCAGAACGTATCGCCGGCGCCGACAGTATCGACAGGTTCAATGACAAGCCCCTGCGCGCGGGAAATCTGGCCATCCCGGATCGCGATGACACCATCGCCGCCGAGCGTAACGATCAGCGTCTGGCCGGTCTCGGCATGCAGCCGCTCCAACGCCGCCTCACGGTCGCCGGGACTCATGTTCTCCTCTCCCGCCAGCCGCTCGAATTCGGTCTCGTTGGCAATGACGATGTCGGCCAGCCGGCCGAGTCGGGGCGCATCCGGAATGAGCGGCGCAAGATTGAGAATGCTGGTGATGCCCTTGGCACGGGAGGCAGTAAGCGCACGCTCGACCGCCTCGACCGGAACTTCAAGCTGCAGCATCAGAATATCGCCTTCATTCATGGCGTTGACGGCGGCCTCGGCATTGCCACCGCTGACCTTGCCGTTCGCGCCGGGAATGACCGCGATCATGTTTTCGCCGTCGCCGCCGACGAGAATGAGGGCCGTGCCCGTCGGCCCCTCGACATGGCTGACGCGCGAAAGATCGGTGCCGGCGCCGTCGAGCAGTTCAAGGGCGCCTTCGGCAAAGGCATCCTTGCCGACAGCGCCCGCCATATGGACATAGCGGCCCGCGCGGCGGGCGGCGAGCGCCTGATTGGCACCCTTGCCGCCGGCAGCCGTTGCAAAGCTATTGCCGGCAACCGTTTCTCCGGGCTTCGGCAGGCGCTCGGTGGTGGCGATAAGGTCCATGTTGATGGAGCCGAAAACTGTGATCATGGAATGTCTGTCCCTTGCTTCGGGTCGCGACACTGCCGAAGCGATCACTCCTCGTCAACCACCCTGAGTTTGAGCAGCCCGGTCCTGCTTTCGACTGACTTCGCCGCTGGCTCGCTCACTTGCGCCGGCTTGCCGTCGCCGCCTGCCTCGAATTCCAGCGCCTCGATCTTCGCGCCGCGCTTGGTAAGCTTGTCCGCCGACGTAATGATCTGGTCCACGTCGCGCTGCGTCTGGGAAAAATGTCCCTGCAGCTTGCGCACGCGCTCGTCGAGCCGGCCGAGATCGTCCATGAGCAGGGCGACTTCACCCTGGATGACATGCGCCTGCGCCCGCATACGCTGGTCTTTCAGCACAGCCTGAATGACCTGGATAGACAGCATCAGGAGCGAAGGCGAAACGATGACGACGCGTGCGCGGTGCGCCTTCTGCACGATCGCTTCGAAATTCTCGTGAATTTCAGCGAAGATCGATTCCGAGGGAACGAAGAGGAAAGCCGTCTCCTGTGTCTCGCCCTGGATCAGATATTTCTCGGAAATATCCTTGATGTGCACTTCCATGTCGCGACGAAACTGCTGGCCGGCAAGCTTGCCGGCGTCCGCGCCGCCTGCATCACGGATCGCGTTCCACGCTTCGAGCGGAAATTTGGCATCGATGACGAGCGGTGGTGCCCCATTCGGCATTCGGATCGTGCAGTCCGGTCTCGAGCCATTGGAAAGCGTCTGCTGGAAGGTATAGGCGCCCATTGGCAGGCCATCGGCGACGATCGTTTCCATACGCGACTGGCCGAAAGCCCCACGCGTCTGCTTGTTGGAAAGAATGGCCTGCAGCCCGACGACATCCTTGGCGAGTGTCTGGATATTGTTCTGGGCTACATCGATCACCGCCAGGCGCTCCTGCAGTTTCTGCAGGTTGTCATGCGTCGATTTCGTCTGCTCGGTCAGCGTCGAACTCATGCGCTGTGACATGCCGTCGATCCGCTGGTTGATCGCATGATTGAGCTCGGCCTGCCGTGCACCGAAGACCTCCGTCATGGTCGAGATGCGTCCCTGCATCTCCGCCTGGATTTTCAGAAGCTCGCCCATGCGCGCTTCGCTTTCTGTGGCGCGAAGATTGGCCTCCTCCGCCTCCTCGCGGCGGATGCCGGCATTGCGAAAAGCAAATACGATCGCCACGAGAATGAGAACGGCGAGCGCGGCGCCCGCGACTGCAAGCATGGCCGGGTTCGGCACGGGCAGGGAGAAGGTGAGTGAGTCGGGTGTCATGGTCATATTGCACCATAACAAAATGGACAGCTATATCCAGATCAAAACGTGAACAATCCGCGCCGGCCTGTCAGGCGCCGTCAGCGCTACTTCGCTGTAATCTGAGAAAAATTAGCGGGCATACTTAACGATTGCTAAACCATATTCGCCAAATCTGGCGCGGAAATTCCCCTCCGCATCCGCGCCAGATAGAGATCCTCCATGACTCCCCAGCAGACCGATAATGCCCTCAGGCAGCGCCTTGACTTCATTGAGCTCGACGATGAGGCACGCAAGAATCTGCGGGAGCTGCGGCCGGCGATCTCCGAGCTGCTCGGCGGCGCCCTCGACAAGTTCTACAATAAGCTTGCCAAGACTCCGGCTGTTGCAGGCTTCTTTTCCGACAAGGCCCATATGGGTCACGCCAAGAAGCGTCAGCAGGAACATTGGGGCAATCTTTCCGGTGGCAATTTCGACCAGAGCTATGTGAATGGCGTCACGGCCGTCGGCCGCACCCATGCTCGCATCGGCCTGGAGCCGCGCTGGTATATTGGCGGCTATGCGCTTGTCATGTCGGAGCTCGTCCGGGGCCTGATGGAAAAGCAGTGGCCATCGCTCTTTGCCCGCCAGCAAGGAAAGGCGCTTGCCGAAAAGCTGACCGCCGTCATCAAGGCGGCGATGCTCGACATGGATTATTCCATCTCCGTCTACCTCCAGGCGCTTGAGGAAAAGCGCCAGGCGCTGGAAGAAGAACGCGCTCGCTCCGAAGCCGATCAGGCGCTGGCACTGGAACATCTGCGCCGCGGCCTCGAAGCGCTGTCGCGCGGCGATCTCGAAGCGACCCTTCCTGCCGATCTGCCCGGAAATTTCCGGGAGATGGCCGAGGACTATAACCGGGCCGTCAACGCTCTTCGCAATTCCTTCACCTCCGTCCGCACGACGTCCGGCCACATTCTTGAAGGCGCCGATGTAATGTCCAAAGCGACGGACGATCTTGCCTTGCGCACCGCGCAGCAGGCTGCGGGCGTCGAAGAAAGCTCGGCTGCGCTACAGCAGCTCTCCGTCAGCGTCAGCCAGACCGCCGCCAATGCCGAGAAGGCGTCCGGCGCCGTGCGCGAAACACAGGAAAAAGCCAAGAATTCCGGCGAACTCGTCAACAGCGCCGTTTCGGCCATGGCCGGTATCGAGAAGTCTTCCACCGAAATCGCCAAGATCATTGGCGTCATCGATGAGATCGCTTTCCAGACCAACCTGCTGGCGCTGAACGCCGGCGTCGAGGCCGCCCGCGCCGGTGATGCCGGCAAGGGCTTCGCCGTCGTCGCACAGGAAGTCCGTCAGCTTGCGCAGCGCACGGCCGATGCCGCCAAGGAGATCAAGAATCTGATCTCCGAAAGCTCGACACAGGTGAACGAGGGGGTGAACATCGTCAGCAGCACCGGTGAGGCGCTGAGCGACATGATCAGCCGCATCGACATCATCAACAGCTTCGTTGCCGATATTGCGGCTGCCGCGCGCGATCAGGCAACGGGCGTCAACGAGGTGAGCGTAGCGATCCGTAATATGGACACCATCACCCAGCAGAATTCCGGCATGGTCGAGCGTACGTCGGCCGAAACCCGCAAGCTGAAGGATGGGGTCGAAAACCTCATTGAACTGCTGCAGCGTTTCCGTGCAAGCGCCGAAGGCCGTCAGGTTGCTCGTGCCGCTCGCCGCGCAGCCTGACAATCCGGGCGAAAACCGGGCAGGCGCTGCAAAAAACCGCAATCCCTGCCCGGCGGATAATTCCCTAGTGTGAAAAGATGGGTTATGGGAACGCCATGACCATCAAGCCACTCATCATTCTTCCCGATCCCGTTCTCCGTCAGGTTTCCAAGCCGATCGAGCGGGTTGATGCTGATCTCCAGCGCGTTGTCGACGACATGCTGGACACTATGTATGACGCACCGGGCATCGGCCTTGCCGCAATCCAGGTCGGTGTTGCGCGCCGGATGCTCGTCATCGATCTTTCGAAGGAAGGCGAGGAAAAACAGCCGCTCGTCTTCATCAATCCGGAGATCGTCAGCTCCTCGGACGAACGTTCCGTCTATGAGGAAGGCTGCCTTTCCATTCCCGATTATTATGCTGAAGTGGAACGGCCCGCCAAGGTTACCGCCAAATATCTCGACCGCGAAGGCAAGGAGCAGAGCGTGGAGGCTGACGGGCTTCTGGCGACCTGCCTCCAGCACGAGATCGATCACTTGAATGGCGTGCTTTTCATCGATCATATCTCGAGGCTGAAGCGCGAGATGGTGATCAAGAAGTTCACCAAGTCCGCCAAGTCTAAGGCGCTTTGAACCGCCAAGGCGGGGGAATACAAGGCTTCAAAGGGCTTGATCTCAAGCTCGTAAACCCGTTTGAAGACGGCTGATCCTCAATTGGCGAGATAGAATGTCTCTTCGTATTGTTTTCATGGGAACGCCCGACTTCTCCGTCCCGACGCTGCGCCTGCTCGTCGAGGCCGGCCACCAGATCGTTGCCGTCTATACCCAGCCGCCGCGGCCGGGCGGACGGCGCGGGCTCGATCTTCAGAAATCGCCGGTGCACCAGGCGGCCGAACTGCTCGGCCTGCCGGTTTTCACACCAATCAATTTCAAAGATCCCGAAGAGCGTGAGCGCTTCCGCGCGCTGGGTGCCGATGTCGGCGTCGTCGTCGCCTACGGACTGCTGCTGCCCGAGGCTATCCTGACCGGCACGCGTTACGGCTGCTACAACGGCCATGCCTCGCTGCTGCCGCGCTGGCGTGGCGCGGCCCCCATCCAACGGGCGATCATGGCGGGCGACGCAAAAACCGGCATGATGGTCATGAAGATGGACAAGGGCCTCGATACAGGCGACGTGGCACTGACCCGCGAAGTCGAGATCGGCGCCAATATGACGGCAGGCGAATTGTACGACAGACTGATGCATGTCGGCGCCAAAGCCATGGCAGAAGCCATGGTCAGGCTGGAGATGGATGATCTGCCGCTCACACCGCAGCCTGCCGAAGGCGTGCTCTATGCCGCCAAGATTGACAAGGCGGAAACGCGCATCGATTTCACCCGCAACGCCAAGGACGTTCACAATCACATCCGCGGCCTCGCACCCTTCCCGGGTGCCTGGTTCGAACTTGAAAGCAACGGCAAGCCCGAGCGTATCAAGGTGCTGAGCTCCGAGCTTGATACGGGTCAGGGCGCAGCCGGTGAACTTTTGACGGATGACCTTGTGGTCGCCTGTGGCGCCGGCGCCATCCGCTTGACCAAGCTTCAGAAGGCTGGCGGCAAACCTCTCGCCGCCGCCGATTTCCTGCGCGGCACGCCGCTTGCCGCGGGCACGAGGCTCGCCTGATGCCACGTTACCGCATGATCGTCGAATATGACGGCGGACCCTATGTCGGCTGGCAGCGACAGGACAACGGACCGTCGGCGCAAGGCGCGATCGAAGCCGCGATCTTCTCGGCGAGCGGCGATACCGTTTCTATCCGTGGTGCAGGGCGCACCGATTCAGGCGTGCATGCCATGGGTCAGGTCGTCCATGCCGATCTCTCGAAGGAATGGCCCCCCTTCAAGCTGCAGAATGCGTTGAATGCCCATCTGAAGCTCGCCGGCGAGAAGGTGGCGATCCTGAGCGTCGAGCTAGCGAGCGAATTCTTCGACGCCCGGTTTTCGGCGCTTCGGCGGCACTATCTCTATCGTATCATCACCCGCCGGGCACCGCTGGCACTGGAGGCAGGCAAGGCATGGTGGGTGCCGAAGTCGCTTGATCATGAGGTCATGCATGCTGCCGCCCAGACACTCGTCGGCAATCATGACTTTTCCACCTTTCGTTCGGCTCACTGTCAGGCCAACAGCCCGGTACGCACTCTCGACAGGCTGGACGTGACCCGCAATGGCGAGCTCGTCGAAATTCGCGCCACCGCCCAGAGCTTCCTGCATAACCAGATCCGTTCCTTTGCCGGAACGCTGAAGCTGGCGGGCGAAGGCAAATGGACGCCTGAGGATGTGCGGGCAGCACTCGACGCGCGCGACCGAAAAGCCTGCGGCCCTGTAGCGCCGCCCGACGGGCTCTATTTCATGCAGGTGGATTATCCCGAAGTGATCACCGATCGCCGCAAACCGATGGATGAAAACGATGACGGTGACGATCTATCATAATCCGGCCTGTGGCACGTCGCGCAACACGCTGGCCATGATCCGCCAGTCCGGCGAGAAGCCCGAGATCATCGAATATCTGAAGACGCCGCCGACACGCGAACGGCTTGTCGAACTGATCGCGACGATGGGGCATGTCCGTCCGCGATCTTCTTCGTCAGAACGGAACGCCTTATGCCGAACTTGGCCTGGATAATCCTGCTCTGACCGACGAAGAGCTGCTCAACGCGATGATGGCGCATCCGATCCTCATCAACCGGCCGATCGTGGTGACGGAAAAGGGCGTGCGGCTGTGCCGACCGTCCGAAGCGGTCCTGGGCATTCTGCCCAATCCGGACATCGGCACCTTCACCAAGGAAGATGGCGAAGTCGTCAAACCACGCTGACTACGATGGATAGATGCCCAGGAAGTTCTGCAGATATTCCGATAGCAGCATCGATGGGACGAGGAGCACCAGCGTCAGAGCGCCGACCATCAGTGCATGGCCGTGGCAGATCATCCTCAGGACGCGCGCCAGCGCGAAGACCTGCGCCAGCATGAAGACGAGCAGCAGCAGCGACACGACACCGACGGAGCCCGGCAGGAAGAACACGAGCGCCAGTAGCAGCCCGTTGATATAGGCGAGCGGCACGTTGAGCCAGTTGAAGCCGACGACGACAGGCGCGAAACGCTCGCCCATGCGGAAAGCAAGCAGCAGCAGGCCGGCAAAAACCAGCGGCACGAACCAGTTCGCAAGCTCCACAAGCCCAAGCCGAAAATAGAAGGGAAAGCCGACGTCGGCCTCCGGCGGCATGGACCGGAGATAGGCATTGCGCCACCAGAGCCACGAAATGCCTGTCGGCGGCAGGCACCAGATGATCGCCCAGAAGGAGCGGTTCACGCCGCGATCCGATATGTCGAGGAAGCGGAAACCGCGCGGGTCGAGCTTGATCAGCAACCAGATGCCGGCGAGATAATATTGAACCTCTCTAAAGCCCGGCATTCGCAAACCATCGTTCGATGAAGGTCTCGTAGATCGCCGTCAGCGTCTCCAAATCGGCAACCGCGACCCGTTCGTCGACCATATGCATGGTCTGGCCGACGAGGCCGAATTCCACGACCGGGCAATAATCCTTGATGAAGCGGGCATCCGACGTGCCGCCCGTCGTCGACAATGCCGGCGATGCACCGGTGACGCTTTCCACTGCCGAGGACAGCGAGGCGATCAGCGCGTTGTTGCGCGTCAGGAAGACATGGCTCGGGCGGTCTGCCCAAATGATCTCGTAGTTCACCGGCTCGCGGCCCGGCCGCAATGCACCGTCCGCCGCTGCCGCGTCGAGCCGCCGGATGATCTCGGCTCGCAGCGTATCGGCCGTCCAGGTGTCGTTGAAACGGATGTTGAAACTCGCCGAGGCCTTCGCCGGAATGACGTTGGTCGCCGGATTGCCGACATCAACAGTTGTCACTTCGAGATTGGACGGCTGGAAATTATCCGTGCCGGCATCGAAGGGCGGATCCATGAGCGCTTGCGTGAGTTGCAGCATGCCGCGCACCGGATTGTCGGCAAGATGCGGATAGGCGGCATGACCCTGCACGCCATGCACGACGATCTTGCCGGACAGCG
Source organism: Hyphomicrobiales bacterium (assembly GCA_900468805.1). GTDB lineage: Bacteria > Pseudomonadota > Alphaproteobacteria > Rhizobiales > Rhizobiaceae > Rhizobium. Next base: position 396,621 of record UEIF01000021.1, read on the forward strand.
AACCGCGCCGGCCGATCTTGATCATGTCGCCGAGCTTGTTCGGATTGGTCGGCTCGCCGACGACGCAGGCGTCCCAGCGCTCGCCGCGTTCGGTCGCCCACTGCAGCAGCTTGATCGTGCCATTGATCGAAGGGCCTTCTTCGTCGCCGGTAATCAGGAAGGAAATCGAGCCCCTCGGCGCGCCGTGTTTTTCGACATGGCGGGCGACAGCGGCGGCAAAGCAGGCGATGCCGCCCTTCATGTCAACCGCGCCGCGACCGAAAAGCTCGCCATCGGCGATCTCGGCGGCAAAGGGGGGATGTGTCCAGGCGGCTTCATCGCCGACGGGCACGACATCGGTATGTCCCGCAAACATCAGGTGCGGACCTTCGGTGCCGAGGCGGGCATAGAGGTTTTCGACATCGAGCGTGCCGGCCTCTTTCGAAACCATCCGGTCGACCTTGAAGCCGAGGGGCGAAAGCATCGCTTCGAGAGCCGAAAGCGCTCCGCCCTCTGCCGGCGTCACGGACGGGCAGCGGATCAAGGTCTGAAGATTGGCAATAGGATTCGTGGCGGTCATGATGGTCGAATTATCCGGTGGGAATGGCAAAGGCGTGGCAAGGCGCGAGCTCGCCTTGCCCAAAAAGACGCCGATTGTTTACCGAATCAATGTCGGGCTGTCATCAATCTCTGAGCAGTTCGTTGATGCCTGTCTTGGAGCGGGTCCGCTCATCGACGCGCTTGACGATCACGGCGCAGTAGAGGTTCGGAGCCTGCTGGCCGTTTGCCATCGTCTTGTCCGATGGCAGCGAGCCCGCAACGACGACGGAATAGGGCGGCACTTCGCCATAGGTAATTTCGCCGGTGGCGCGGTCGACGATCTTGGTCGACTTGCCGATGAAGACGCCCATGCCGAGCACGGAGCCTTCACGCACGATGCAGCCTTCGACGACTTCCGAACGGGCGCCGATGAAGCAATTGTCCTCGATGATCGTCGGGCCGGCCTGCATCGGCTCCAGAACGCCGCCGATACCGACGCCGCCGGAAAGATGTACATGCTTGCCGATCTGCGCGCAGGAACCGACTGTGGCCCAGGTGTCGACCATCGTGCCTTCGCCGACATAGGCGCCGAGGTTGACGAAGGACGGCATCAGGATGGCGTTCGGAGCGATATAGGCCGAGCGGCGCACGACCGCATTCGGCACGGCGCGGAAGCCGGCGGCGCGGAACTGGTTTTCGCCCCAGCCCTCGAACTTCGAGGGAACCTTGTCCCACCAGGTCGACTGGCCGGGACCGCCTTTGACGACTTCCATGTCGTTGAGGCGGAAGGACAGCAGCACGGCCTTCTTAAGCCACTGATTGACTTTCCAGACGCTGTCGGCGCCGCGCTCGGCCACGCGCGCCTTGCCTTCGTCGAGCAGGTTAAGAGCCGCCTCGACCGCATCTCGTACTTCACCCTTTGTCGACGTGTTCACATTGTCGCGATTGTCGAAGGCGGTTTCGAGGGTCTTTTCGAGGGATGCGAGGTCGATGGCGCTCATGGGAATTCCTTAAACTTCGATCTTTATCGTGGAGACGGCAGAGTCTCCGGAATTGCGGTTGGCGGGCTGTCACCCGATCTACAGCATGCGCCCGTAAAATGGAATATTTTTTCGGACAAGATCATATCTGGATTCAAGGCGTTATAGCGACATATCCGATCACTCGTGACCGGTGATACTGAAAGGCATTTCGACATGGCAAAGGCAAGAAACGGCGGTGCGCGGCGCAAGGATGGCGTCTGGGACCCGCTAAAGAGCAGTTCGACCGACAGGCAGCGCGCGGAAGCGGTTCCGAAGACGCCGCAGACGCTCTCGCCGGCCTACCGCCTTGCCTATGTGGACGAGGACTTCCTCTGCCGCGAGGAGCTGCGACCGATCCGCCTGCAGCTCGAGCTTCTGAAAGTCGAGATGATGCTGGCTGAGCGCGGCATCAAGTCGACCGTCGTCATGTTCGGCGGCGCCCGCATTCCGGCACCCGGCCAGAGTGCCTGGGCTGCCCGCAACGAGACCCAGCGTGTTAACCTCGAAGCGGCATCGGTCTATTATGACGAGGCCCGCAAATTCGCCCGTCTTTGCTCGCGTTATGCGGCCGGTTTCGATTTCCACGAATATGTCGTGGTCACCGGCGGTGGCCCCGGCGTCATGGAAGCGGGAAACCGCGGCGCGGCGGATGAGGGAGCCCCTTCGATCGGCCTCAACATCGTGCTGCCGCACGAGCAGGCGCCGAATGCCTATGTCACGCCCGAGCTCAGCTTCAACTTCCACTATTTCGCGATCCGCAAGATGCATTTCATGGTGCGCGCCAAGGCAGTCGCAGTCTTCCCCGGCGGCTTCGGAACGCTGGACGAATTCTTCGAATGCCTGACGCTGATCCAGACCGGTCGCATGGAGCGTATCCCGCTGCTGCTCTTCGGTTCGAAATTCTGGCACAGCATCATCAACTTCGAGGCGCTTGCGGAATTCGGGACGATCGCCCCTGAAGACGTGAACCTGATCAGCTTCGTCGATACCGCTGACGAAGCCTGGAAGATCGTCCAGGATTTCTACGAGCACCGCGAGGGTCATCTCTAAAGGTCGCAACGAAAAACCCTCTCCCCGCAAGGCGGGAAGAGGGCTCCGGGTGAGGGGCAAACCCCTCGCGATACCTAGCAAAGGATCTGTCATTTCCTCCTAGAGGAAGGGATGGTCCGGCATGTCATCAATCGAGATCACGCCGTCCTTGTTGCGGTCCATGCGATCGAAGAACTTGTTGAAGGCGGTTTCCGCCTCCTGCTTGCTGATTTGGCCATTCTCATCGGTATCGATGCGATGCATCATCAGCGAGGCGCCCATGATGCGCATGTTCATTCCATGATGGCCGTCGTGATCGGGCCGGCCATGACCATTGTTGTCGGCCGTCTTCGGATCTGCTTTCTCATCCGCATTGTCCTGCTTGGCCGAGACCGCTTCACGGCGCGCCTTGAACTGCGCCTGGCGGTATTCGCGGATTTCGCCGGGGGTCAGCGAGCCGTCGTGATTGGTGTCAATAGCGGCAAAGATCTTCTCCATGCCATCGGTCGCCTCCTGCCTGGAAATCTGCCCGTCCTTGTTGGTATCGAACTGCTTCAGCATGCGCACGAAGGCGATTTCGCGGAAGGCCTCACCACGCGGACCGCCCATCATGCCATGCTGCATTTTGCCATGGTGGCCTGGATGATCGGCCTGGTCGCCTGGGGCTGCGAAGCTGGACCCGGCGGCTGCGCCGAGGAGAAGAACAGAGGAAAGCGCCGTCAGGATAAGCTTGTTACGGTACATATCAGTGCGTCCTTTCGTAGGATGTCCCTCGATACGAAAGGTAGGACCGAACAGTGCCACGGCCGAGTTAAACATCTGTAAGATGGATGAAACTTTGGTAAGTTAGCCGGTAATCTTCTTCAGGAAATCAGCGAGATCGTCGGTGACGAAATCGATGTGATCGTCCTCGCCGCTCGTTTTCTCCCACCATTCTACGACCGTCTCTTCCAGATTGCGCGGGACGAGCAGAACGGTCTGCATGCCGAGCGCCTTCGGTACGGTGAGATTGCGCGGCAGGTCCTCGAACATTGCGGCCTTGCCGGTCTCGACCTTTTTCAGCGCCATGAATTTGTCGTAGGTCGCCTGCGCCGGCTTCGGCAGATAGTCGGCCGCGACGATATCGAATATGTCGTCGAAATGGTCGAGGATGCCGAGCGCGCCGGCCGTCGCCTGTGCATGCTGGACGCTGCCATTTGTGAAGATGAATTTGCGCCCCGGCAGGGATTTGATGGCTTCGGCGAGTTCCGGCTGCGGGGTGAGCGCCGTGTAATCGATCGCATGCGCCTTTTCGAGGAAGTCGTTGGGATCGACGCCGTGATGGATCATCAGCCCCTGCAGCGTCGTGCCGTGATCGTAATAGTACTGCTTCTGCAGCTTGCGGGCCTCTTCCTGCTCCATTTGCAGAAGCGCCGAGACATAGGCCGTCATGTTCTTGTCGATCTGCGCGAAGAGATTGACATGATGCGGATAGAGCGTGTTGTCGAGGTCGAAGACCCATTCGGTCACATGCTCAAAATCGTTTTTGCTAGGCGTACGGTCGATCTTTGTCATAGCCGCCCTTATGGCATGGCCGCGGCGGGAAACCAAAGGCTTTTGCTTGCAGGTCCGGCCCACCCAAGCTTCCCTAAAAATGCCGCCAGATTTTCACAACTTTTGAGAGATTTTGGCTGACTTTCGCCACCGATCGCTGATGACCTCTGCTTGCGTCAGACAGGGGGCCCGCAAGGGTGAAGTCGCATGAAGATTGTTCTGATAAATCCACCGCATACCGCGATCGGTAGCCGCATTCCCGATGATCATCTTCCACCGCTCGGCCTTCTTTCTGTTGCAGGTCCACTGATCGACGATGGTCACATCGTCAGCCTCGTCGATGCAGAATTCGGGCCGCTGACGATTGCAGACATCGTCAGCCGGGTCGTGGGCGGGAGTCCGGATCTTGTGCTGATCGGCCATTCCGGCTCGACGTCGGCCCATCCCACTGCCCGCGTGATCGCAGAAGCTATCAAGCGCGGCGATCCCATAATCTCCATCATCTATGGCGGCGTGTTTCCCACCTATCACTGGCGAGAGGTGCTCGCCGAGACCGGGGCATTCGATATCCTCGTGCGCGGCGAGGGCGAGGAAACGATGCGGCGCCTAGCCGAAGCCCTGGCGGCGAACCGTCCGCTTGCGACCATCCCCGGAATCGCCTTTCGCGATGGCCACGGCGAGGTGCTGGCAACACAGCCATCGCAGGCGATCGCCGATCTCGATTCCTACCGCGTCGGCTGGGAGCTGATCGACCATCGCAACTACAGCTACTGGGGCGGCAAGCGCGCCGTCGTCATGCAGTTTTCCCGCGGCTGCCCGCATCTTTGCAATTATTGTGGTCAGCGAGGCTTCTGGACCCGTTGGCGTCACCGCTCGCCGGAGCTTTTCGCTCGCGAGATCGCAAGGCTCCATCGCGAAGAGGGTGTCGAACTCATCAACCTCGCCGACGAGAACCCGACATCCTCGCGAAAAGCCTGGCTGGCTTTCCTCGAAGCGATGATCGCCGAGAATGTGCCCGTGCAGATCGTCGGTTCGACACGGGCAGATGATATCGTTCGGGATGCCGATATCCTGCATCTCTACCGTAAGGCAGGCGTCGTGCGCTGGCTGCTCGGCATGGAAAACACCGACGAGGCAACTCTGGCCCTGATCAAGAAGGGCGGAGCCAAGACAACCGATCGCGAGGCGATCCGCCTCCTGCGCCAGCACGATATCCTCTCCATGGCGACCTGGGTTGTCGGTTTCGAAGAGGAGAGGCTGAGCGATCTCTGGCGCGGTTTCCGCCAACTTCTCTCCTATGATCCAGACCAGATTCAGGCGCTCTATGTGACGCCGCATCGCTGGACGCCCTTCTTCCGTATCGCCCGAGAACGGCAGGTGATCGAGACCGATATCCGTAAATGGGACTACAAGCATCAGGTCCTGAAGATGCGGCACCTGAATCCGCTCGTGCTGACCGCCTGCGTCAAGCTCATTGAGGTTGCAGTCCAGGCGCGACCGAAAGCGCTGCTGCGCATTCTTTTCCATCGAGATCCGGAACAGCGCCATTCCATGCGCTGGTATACGCAAATGGGCCGCCGCGTCTGGTTCCACGAGATCGTGGAATTCCTCTTTCGCCGCCGCCATCTCAAGGATGGCCCGACGCTTGAGAATTTCTGGGGCGCGCCACAGGATGCGGAGGAGGAATCCATGCTGCGCCCGCAACGGCATGTGAAGAGCCTCGACGCTGCGGAATAAAATAGACGCCCGATTTTCGGCGGACGGCGCAGGCGGAGGGTGTTAGAAAGCGGACATGCTTTTCGAACGCCCCGATGACGACACGCTCTACGATGCCCTGATCGCGCGCAGCGCCGATTATGAGGGCCAGGCCTATGTCTGCGTCAAGACGACAGGCATCTTCTGCCGCCTGACCTGTCCGGCGCGCAAGCCGAAGCGGGAAAACACCATCTTCTTCGATACGATCGCCGCCTGCATGCATTCCGGCTTCCGCCCCTGCCAGCGCTGCAGGCCGCTGGAGCATCCGGGCAGGGAACCGATCGTTGATGAACTGCTGGCGCGGCTCGACAGCGAACCGGAGGTGCGCTGGACGGAAGATGAGCTTGTGCGCCGAGGATATGATCCATCGACGGTGCGCCGCGCTTTCAAGCGAGCGCTCGGCATGACCTTCCACGATATCGTTCGCTATCGCCGGCTGGGTGAGGCGGCGCGGCAGCTCGCCGATGGTGCGCGTGTCATTGATGCGCAGCTCGACGCGGGCTATGAGTCCCCGAGTGGCTTCCGGGCGGCTTTCCAACGCCTTGTCGGCAAGGCGCCGGTGCTCTCGCAGAACCGCGAACTGCTCTTTGCCGACTGGTTCGACACGCGGCTCGGGCCGATGGTCGCCGTGGCCGACCGAACGCACCTGCATCTCCTCGAATTTCACGACCGCAAGGCACTGCCGACCGAATTCGAAGCGCTGCAGAAGCGTGTTCGTTCCTCGGTCGCGATCGGCCGCACGCCGGCAATCGACCAGATCGAGGCGGAGGTTAGGGACTATTTCGAAGGCAGGCTCATCACCTTCAAGACGCCGCTGGCACTCGGCGGCACACCCTTCGAAAAGCATGTCTGGGCGAAACTCATCGAAATCCCCGCCGGCCAGACGCGCGCCTATGGCGATCTGGCGCGGGAGATGGAACGGCCGGAGGTGGTGCGTGCCGTCGGCCGCGCCAATGGCGCAAACCAGCTTGCCATCATCGTACCTTGTCACCGCATCCTCGGTGCGGACGGATCGTTGACGGGCTATGGCGGCGGACTCTGGCGCAAGCAATGGCTGCTACGGCATGAAGAGAAGATCAATGGACAAGCACCCGACCTGGAGAAGACAGCATGAACCAGACTGAAAAAGCCGAGCTTTTCGGCACGCTGCACCGCAAGGGCAAGCCTGTTATTCTGTACAATATCTGGGATGCAGGAACCGCCAAGGCTGTGACGGAGGCCGGCGCAAAAGCGCTTGCGACCGGAAGCTGGTCGGTCGCCGCCGCCCAGGGTTATGGTGACGGCCAGAAACTGCCGATGGATGCGCTAATCGAGACGGCGCGCTCGATCACGGCCGTCAACGACCTGCCGCTCTCGGTCGATTTCGAAGGCGGATATTCCACGGAACCCGCCGGTGCCGCGGCCAATGTCGCAAAGCTCATTGAGGCAGGTGCCGTGGGTATCAATCTCGAGGACCAGCGCGTCGGCGAGGCCGGCCTTCATCCCATCGAGGCGCAGGCAGCGCGCATCCGCGCCATCAGAGAGATGGCCGAGGCACGGGGCATCGATTTCTTCATCAACGCTCGTACGGACCTCTTCCTCCAGGAGGGCGATGGCTCCAGGCATGCTGGTCTGGTCGACGCAGCGATCGAGCGCGGCAAGGCCTATGCGGCGGCAGGCGCCAGCGGCTTCTTCGTGCCGGGCCTGATCGAACCGGCGCTGATCGAGAAGATCTGCGCCGCCTCCACGCTGCCGGTCAATATCATGATGAAGACGGGCGCACCCGATCCGGCAGCGCTGGCAAGGCTCGGCGTCTCGCGCATCAGCTATGGCCCGGGGCCTTACCGGGCCATGATGGAAAAGCTGAAGGAAGCGGCGGCCGCGATCTATTCGGCCAACTGACCGTTATTGGCGAGGCTCCGCATTATGCCGATGGCCTGAGCCAGGAAATTGCGGACGATAGGAGAGCGCTCGTCGCGGCGGGTGGCGAGCGTCAGCCGTGCTGTTGGCGCTTCGCCTGAAATTGCGACGTAGCGAACACCGGGAATGTTGATCTTCACCATGTCCGCCGGCACGATCGAGACGCCGAGACCGACGGCGATCAGGCTGGCAATCGAGGTGATCTGCGGTGCCGATTGTCCGAGCTGCGGTTCAAAGCCCGCCCGCCGGCACGCGGCGATGATATCGTCGAAAAAGCCGGCACCTGCCTCGCGCGGAAAGAGGACAAAGATTTCTCCAGTCAGTTCATCAAGGCGCAAGGTCTGCGCCTCCGATCGGGGATGTCCTGATGGCAGGATGATGACCATGGGTTCTTCGGCGAGCAGGTGACATCGGGCCTGCAGGCGGTCATCGCTCCCCGGGCGGACAAAGACGGCGTCGAGTTCTTCCGCATCCAGCAGCTCCAGCAATCGCGCAGTGGGTGCTTCCTCCAGATCGAGTTCGACGGCTGAGTATTTCTCGCGAAAGGCATTGACCACGGTGGGTACGATCGGATTGAAAACTGCCGAGCTGGTGAAGCCTATCCGCAGCCGTCCGCGCTCGCCGCGCGCCGCACGCATAGCGGATTGCTTGGCCTGTTCGGCTTGCAGCAATATTGCGCGCGCTTCCGGCAGGAAAACCTTGCCTGCTGCCGTCAGTTCCGCGCCATTCGACAGGCGACGGAAAAGTGATGCACCAATCTCGTTTTCAAGATCGCGTATCTGATTGCTGAGTGGCGGCTGGCCGATGCCGACCTTCCGCGCGGCGCGCGTAAAATTCAATTCTTCAGCGACCGCGATGAAATAACGAAGATGGCGAAGCTCCATGCAATACTTTTAAGATATCACGTTCGTCTGTGCAATATATTGGAACTATCTCTTCTGCGTTGCCAAATGACGGTGTGCGCCACATTGTGCGTGGCGCTTGCTGCAGGACAGGAGTTCACCATGAGTTCAATTGAAAAGCGGTTCCTGATCACCGGTGTCAGCTCGGGCTTCGGCCGCGCCTTTGCCGAGGCCGCACTGGAAAAGGGTCACCGCGTGGTGGGAACGGTACGGAATGATGAAGCGGCGGCCATGTTTGAAAGCCTGGCGCCAGGTCGTGCCGCAGCCGTCCATCTCGACGTCGCCGATATCGAGACAATCGAGCCGGCCGTTGCCGATATCGAGAGGTCAATCGGTCCGATAGATGTTCTTATCAACAATGCCGGCTATGGGCATGAGGGCACATTGGAGGAATCGCCGATCGATGAAATGCGTCGGCAATTCGAGGTCAATGTCTTCGGCGCCGTCGGAATGATGAAGGCCGTCCTGCCGTTCATGCGCGAGCGGCGGTCGGGCCATATCATCAACATCACATCGATGGGCGGGTTCATCACCATGCCCGGCATCGCTTATTATTGCGGCAGCAAATTTGCCCTGGAAGGCATAAGCGAGGTTTTGGCGAAGGAAGTCAAAGGCTTCGGCATTGCCGTCACGGCGGTAGCTCCCGGCTCGTTCCGCACCGACTGGGCCGGGCGCTCGATGATCCGCACGAGCAGGAGCATCGCGGATTACGATGCTCTCTTCGATCCCATTCGCCAGTCACGCGAGGAAAAGAGCGGCAAGCAGACGGGCGATCCACGCAAAGCGGCCGCAGCCGTGCTGGCTGTGGTCGAGGCTGAAAACCCGCCGGTCCACCTGTTGCTCGGCGCCGATGCACTGGCGCTCGTTCGCAACAGGCTCAAGAGCCTAAGCTCCGAAATTGATGACTGGGAAGATCTGACGCTTTCGACGAGCTTTGCCGAAGCATAGGACAGGGCGCCCGGGAAGGGCGCCTTGCTCGATCAGGGAACAATCAGCGTGCCGACGCCATGCTCAGTGAAGATTTCGAGCAGCACGGAGTGAGCGGTCTTGCCGTTCAGGATGACGACGCCCTGCACACCGGCCTTGATGGCCTCGATGCAGGTTTCGACTTTTGGGATCATGCCACCGGAAATCGTGCCGTCGGCAATCAGCGCATGGGCTTCGGCGACGGAGAGTTCCTTGATGAGCTGGCCCTGCTTGTCGAGCACGCCAGGCACATCCGTCAGGAACAGCAGGCGGGTGGCGTTCAGCGCCCCGGCGATGGCGCCGGCAAAGGTGTCGGCATTGATATTATAGGTCGCGCCGTCGCGGCCGGGAGCAACCGGCGCAATGACCGGGATCATCTCGGAACGGGCGAGCAGGTCGAGCAGCGTGCGGTCGACTTCCACTACTTCGCCGACGAAGCCGAGATCGAGCACGCGCTCGATGTTGGAATCGGGGTCCTTGACGGTCTTGCGGGCCTTTTCGGCGAAGACCATGTTGCCGTCCTTGCCACAAAGGCCGATCGCCCATTCGCCGGTCTGGTTGATCAGCGCGACGATTTCCTTGTTGATCGAGCCGGCGAGCACCATTTCGACGATCTCGACCGTCTTCTGGTCGGTGACGCGCAGGCCGCCTTCGAACTTCGACTCGATGCCCATCTTCGTCAGCATCGCGCCGATCTGCGGGCCGCCGCCATGCACGACGATCGGGTTGACACCGGACTGCTTCAAAAGTGCGATATCGCTGGCAAAGGCCTTGCCGAGCTCGGGATTGCCCATCGCGTGGCCGCCGTATTTCACGACGATCGTCTTGTTTTCATAACGCTGCATGAAGGGCAGCGCCTGGGCAAGAAGACGTGCCTGCATTTCGCTTTCGGACTCGTTCATGGGGAACCCCGCGCAATTGATCGCGGCCTTTTATCTCAAGTTTTTGACAGAGGGAATAATCCGGCACGCAATAGTTTTTCGTATCTAAGGCCGACCTGGGAACTTGCCAGTTCATATTGAAACCACTGAACCGGAAATCGTTCAATCGAGGGCGGCATGACAGGCGACTTTGCAGAATTGATTGGCCGCATCGCGCTCGGGGACCGAAAGGCCTTCACCGCGCTCTATAATCAGACCAGCCCGAAACTTTTCGCCATCTGCCTGCGTATCCTGGATAGCAGGCCGGAAGCCGAGGAGGTGTTGCAGGAAGTCTATGTGAAGATATGGCAACGTGCCGGTGCCTTCACGGCAGGATCGGCGACATCTGCTGCCTGGCTTGCGGCTATTGCCCGCAATCAGGCAATCGACATGCTGAGAGCGCGCAAGCCCATAGCTGACGAAATCGATAGTGTGCTCGGCATTGCCGATACTGGTCCCGATCCTGAAGCACAAGTCGTGATTAAGGATGAAGGAAGGCGGATTGACACCTGCATGGAAGAGTTGGAAGCTGATCGTGCGGTCGCGGTGAAACGGGCTTATGTCGAAGGGCTGAGCTATCAGGAACTGGCCGATCAGTTTGGTGTCCCGCTGAACACTGTGCGGACATGGCTAAGACGCAGCCTGCTGAAACTGAGAGAGTGCATGGAACGATGACATCGCCCGACAAAAGCAAGGGAGACCGCTCCCGGGATGAGGTTCTCGCCGGCGAATATGTGCTGGGCGTCCTCTCCCTTCAGGACCGCAGGATCGTCGAGGAGCGCATGCGCCGCGACCGGCCGTTTGCTGCCATCGTCAGCCGCTGGGAGGTCAACCTTTCCAGCTTCAACGATGAATATGGCGCGGCCACACCGAGCCGCGAGACCTTCAAGCAGATCGAGGCGCGCCTTTTTGCCGATGCAGAAAATCCACCGCGCTTTTCGCACGGACTCTGGAATTCCGCCGTTTTCTGGCGCTCGCTGACTTTTGCCTCGCTTGCGGTCACCTTGGGCGTCATCGCCTTCGCCTCAGGTCTCGTGCCCCAGCCTCCGGCATCGGCGCCGCTGGTGGCGGATCTCTCGGGACAGAACAACCAGGTCAACCTGACGGCCTCTTACGATATTCAGAGTGGCCGATTGAAGATTGTGCCTGTTGCGGCTGGCAAACCGGAGGAGAAATCTCTCGAACTCTGGTTTATGCCTGGCGGCGGCACGCCTCGTTCCCTTGGTATTTTCCAGCCCGGCATGAATGGTGAACTGGTGATCCCGACGGATATGCGCAGCCAGATTTCCGATGGCGCGACGCTGGCCGTCAGCCTGGAGTCATTTGGCGGCTCGCCCACCCATCAGCCGACCGGCCCCGTCGTTGCCAGCGGTGCGATCCACAGGCCTTAAAACAAAAATCAGTTTCCTGAAACTCTTCTGCAGCACCTTCCGTAGTTGCTGATATCCGGGCGGCGCAGGGCATAAAGCCAGCGGCTGCGACCGGGTGCAGAGGAGAAAATCATGTTGAAGTCCGCCTTGCGCGCAACCGCTCTCGCCGCCGCTTTTTCCGCAATTGCATTTGCCGCCCAGGCAAAGAACCCGACGGTCGGCGGTGCTGCCATGTTCGAAAACAAGAACATCGTCGAGAACGCCGTTAATTCCAAGGATCATACGACCCTGGTCGCAGCCGTGAAGGCTGCCGGCCTTGTAGGCACGCTGGAAGGCAAAGGACCCTTTACCGTCTTCGCGCCGACCAACGAGGCATTCGCTGCCCTGCCGAAGGGCACTGTAGAAACGCTGCTGAAACCTGAAAACAAGAACAAGCTGGTCAAGATCCTGACCTGCCACGTCGTTGCCGCTGACGCCATGTCGAAGACCGTCGCCAAGATGATCAAGGACGATGGCGGCGAGCACGACATCAAGACGGTCGGCGGTTGCGTGCTCAAGGCAAAGGAAAGCATGGGCAAGATCACGCTGACGGATGAAAACGGCGGCGTTGCCCACGTCACCATCGCCGACGTCAAGCAGTCGAACGGCGTCATCCATGTCGTCGACAAGGTGCTGCTGCCGAAGATGTAAACTTAAAGCATGTGGCGCAAAAGTGTGCGGCGGTTTTGCGATAACGACATGCGAAAAACAAAGACTTAAAGCGTGGCAAGCGAATCTGAAAGATTGCGACACGCTTCAAGTATCGGCAGAGGCAGGAGGTGTCCTTCGGGGCGCCTCTTTTATTTCCAGTTGGCGACACCGACCGTTTCGGCGATCGCCTGGCGCAGCTCGTCCAGCCCTTCGTTTTTTTCCGAAGAGGTGGAAAGCACGGCCGGATAGGCGGCCGGGCGCTTGCGGATTTTCTCTGCCGTTTCTGCGAGCAGCTTCGGCACGGCCGGCGCCTTGATCTTGTCCGTCTTGGTCAGCACGACCTGGTAGGAGACGGCCGCCTTGTCGAGCAGCGTCAGGACATCGTCGTCATTCTTCTTGATGCCGTGGCGGCTGTCGATCAGCACGTAGACACGCTTCAGCGTCGAGCGACCGCGCAGATAGTCGAAGACGAGCTTCGTCCAGTTATCCACCTGTTCCTTCGGTGCCTGCGCATAGCCATAGCCCGGCATGTCGACCAGCGCCATCGGCGGCAGGTCGCCGGCTTCGCCCGAATATCCATCCGGAACGAAGTAGTTGAGTTCCTGCGTGCGGCCGGGTGTGTTGGAGGTGCGGGCCAGACCTTTCTGGCCGACCAGCGCATTGATCAGCGAGGATTTGCCGACATTCGAGCGGCCGGCGAACGCTACTTCCAGCGGTCCTTCCGGCGGAAGGAACTTCATGGAAGGCACACCGCGAATGAAGATCCAGGGGTGGCCGAAGAGCGGCTTTGCGGTTTCAGGCATGCGAATTCTGCAATCTCCGGGTTCGGAATGAAACCGGCTTCGTGTTTTTAAGGCGGATTGTCAAGGTTCAGGCCACAAGGCGATCCGGCGGCCCGAAACAAAAAGCCCCGCCGAAGCGGGGCTTTTCGACTATTTCGATGGCGCCGGTTTTCGCTTGAACAGGCCCTTCAGATTGTCGAAGAGCTCGATCTTCACGCCGTGACGCCTCATGATCACCGACTGCTGCAGCACCGAGAGCGTATTGTTCCAGGCCCAGTAGATAACGAGGCCGGCCGGGAAGCTTGCCAGCATGAACATGAACACCAGCGGCATCCAGTTGAAGATCATGGCTTGCGTCGGGTCGGGCGGCGTCGGGTTCATGCGCATCTGCACGAACATGGTGACACCCATGATCAGCGGCCAGACGCCGAGATGCAGCAAGGCCGGTGCTTCGAAGGGCAGCAGGCCGAAGAGGTTGACGATCGTCGTCGGATCGGGTGCCGAAAGGTCCTTGATCCAGCCGAAGAACGGCGCATGGCGCATCTCGATGGTGATGTAGATCACCTTGTAGAGCGAGAAGAAGATCGGGATCTGCAGTGCAACCGGCCAGCAGCCGGCGATCGGATTGATCTTCTCTTCCTTGTAGAGCTGCATCGTCGCCTGCTGCAGGCCCATGCGGTCGTCGCCGAATTTTGCCTTCAGCTCTTCCATCTTCGGCTGCATGCGCTTCATGTTCGCCATCGAAGCGTACTGCTTGCTGGCGAGCGGGAAGAACAGCGCCTTGACGACGATGGTCGTGCAGAGGATCGCCACGCCGAAATTGCCGAAGTAGCGGAAGAAGAAGTCCATCAGCTTGAACATCGGCTGCGTGAGGAACCAGAACCAGCCCCAGTCGATCAGGCGATCGAAATTCGGGATGGAATATTTCGCTTCATATTCATCGACGACAGGCACTTCCTTGGCGCCGGCAAAGACGAGGTTCTTGACGTCGACCGTCGCTCCGGGAGCGATCGACAGTCCCTCGCCCTTGAAATCGGCCTGATAGCGCGGCTGACCGTCCGTGAAATGCGAGAAGCGGGAATCGAAGGGAACGGTCTGGCTCGGGATGAGAGCCGCAGCCCAATACTTGTCGGTAATGCCGATCCAGCCGCCGGTGACCTGCGGGTTGGACTGGTTTTCCTTTTCGATCGCCGTGTACTTGCTCTCGGAAATGCCGCTGCCTGCGCCGAGCACGCCGAGGAAGCCCTCATGCAGCACGTAGACCGAAGGCGTCGTCGGCTTGTTGTAGCGCGTCACGCGGCCATAATTGGACAAGGATACGGCGGCGTCGCCGCTATTAGTGATCTTGTCGACGACGGTGAACATGTAGCGGTCGTCGACGGAAATCGTCCGGCTAAAGGTCAGGCCCTTGTCGTTGGTATAGGTCAGCGTCACCGGCGTCTTTTCGGTGAGCTTTGCACCCTCAGGCGCGGTCCAGACGGTAGACGCGCCGGGAACGGCGCCTGTCGCGTCAGTGCCGATATAGCCGAACTCGGTGAAATAGCCGTCCTTGGTTTCAGCCGGCGAGAAGAGCGTGATGATCGGGCTCGAGTCATCGACGGTCTCGTGATAGCCCTTCAGCCTCAGGTCGTCGAGGCGCGCACCGGCGAGGTTGATCGAGCCGGAGAGGGCAGCCGTGTCGATTATGACGCGCGGCGACTTTGCAAGTGCTTCCTCGCGGGTAGCCGTCGCTGTGGCCTGACCGGTGGGAGCTGCGCCGTTCGGCTGCGCGCTTTGACCGCCGGCGGCAGGCTGTTGCGTCTGCTCGGTCTGCTGCTGTGCCTTCTGGGCTTCCTGAACCTTGCGCTGAGCCTCGATGCGAGGGTTCATATAGAGGAATTGCCAGCCAAGGACGATCAGCACCGAGAGAGCGATCGCAATGAAGTAATTGCGGTTGTTTTGCATCATACGTTCCTGGGGCGCTCGTCTTTTGGGCGCCTGTGTTTCGGCCTGGTTTCCACGCGGGCTTTCAGTTCCGCGGCCAGTTCATCGAAGGACGCCGTCAATACGTCCCTGCGGGCGACAACCACATAGTCGTGTCCGGGCTGCATTGCAAACCCTGCATGAAGCCGCACCGCCTCTTTAAGGCGCCGCCGCATGCGGTTTCTTTCGACCGAGTTGCCATGTTTTTTGGTGACTGTGAAGCCGACGCGGGCTTCGCTTTCTTCCTTGCGGTTCAGCACCTCGAGAAGGAAGAGACTGCCGCGGCGCTTTTCGCCTTCGCGGACTGCAAGAAACTGCGGGCGGCTCTTGAGCCGCCCGGCAGTCTTTTTGTCTTCATTGGTCTTCAATTCGCCCGTCATGTTCTATCGGGCAATTCCGGCCTTAGGCCGAAAGACGCTTGCGGCCGCGTGCGCGGCGAGCAACGATGACCTTGCGGCCGCCCTTAGTGGCCATACGCGCACGGAAACCGTGGCGGCGCTTGCGAACAAGCTTCGAGGGCTGATAGGTACGCTTCATTTATTTTAACACCGCGGAGTGCGGCCCTTCTTGAATTTGCATAATGCAAGGAGCGTGGTTTTTCGAACGGGCGAGGTCATGAAGACCTGAAATGACCGGACGTGCGGCGGCTTATACGGATGAAGCCTGCCGAAGTCAATTATGACAGGCCGATTCGCTCCCGCGGCCCGGCGGGATAGTAAGATTTCGCACTCCGGTGTTAACGAATGCGACCGTTCACGATATGGTTGTATATTTCGTCCCAAGGCTTCAGCAAGCTTGCAGCCAGAGCTTTTATTCCTCGAAGATGCTCGAATCTTGACGGGGCATATCGTGCATCACAGTAAATATAGGTAATTTCTTGTAGCTGTTATTGTTAATATTCGAAATACAACATTAACGAATTTACCCGATCTTTCAGTGCATCGGCTGGGAATTTGCTTTCCGGGCATTGTGTGAAGCGAGGAGCGTTCGTTGAAAATTCGCGGCAAAATCAATCTTCTTGTGTCCGTCATGGGTGGCGTTGCGCTGTTGATCGGTGCCACTGCGCTGTCGGCGATGCGCGAGTACAACGCTAACCTGACGGCTTATGAGCATGCTGCGGCCCGTGCCTATGCCGGCGAACGCCTCAACCGCTTCGTCACCGCCGTCGTCATGGAATCGCGCGGCATCTATGCTGCAAAGAGCCTCGAACAGACACCTGCCTTTGCCAAGGGCCTGATGACCGATCTGGATGAGATCGACAAGGTCATCGCCGGTTGGACGCCGCTTGTGCCTGACAGCCAGAAGGATTCCTTCACCAAGCTTGTGGACCGTGCCAAGGAGTTCCGAACCTTCCGCACCGAGACGGCTCGCCTCGGCACGCAGGTCAGCCCGCAGGCGGCCAACGAACAGGGCAACAACGACGCCAACCGCGCCAACCGCAAGGCCTTCCAGGCCGAGATCGACGCGATCGTCAACACCGACAAGGCCGAGCTGACGGCCGTCAACGATCAGATCGAGGATTTCCGCAGCTGGATCCTGATGCTGGTGCTGAGCATCACCGGCATCGGCATCGCAGTCGGCGTTGGCATGGGCATGTACATCGGCACCAGCCACCTGAGCCGGCCTATCAAGAAGGTGACGCAGGCGATCAAGGACGTCGCGGACGGCAATTTCCAGGCGGAAGTGCCCTTCGCTGGTCGCAAGGACGAAATCGGCGAGATGGCAGCTGCCGTCGCCATCTTCAAGGAAAACGGTCTCGTCATCCAGCGCATGAACGCCCAGGAAGCGGCGATGCGTGCAAAGAGCGATGACCTTCAGTCCAGCATGTCGGTCGTCGTCGCGGCCGCAGCCGCCGGCGATTTCAGCCACCGTATCAGCAAGGATTATGAGGACGAGAGCCTCAACCAGTTCGCCGGCAATATCAATCGGCTGCTGTCGAGCGTTGATGCCGGCGTCGACGAAACCCGCCGCGTCATTGCAAGCCTTGCTGACGGTGACCTGACGCAGAGCATGCGCGGCGAGTTCCAGGGTGCCTTTGCCGAACTGCAGAAAAACGTCAACAACACGTTCGTGACGCTGCAGACGACCATGCGCGAGGTGCGCGAGACAACCGAAGCGATCAACGGCAATACCAACGAACTCAGGAACGCCAGCGACGATCTTTCCAAGCGCACGGAACAGCAGGCTGCAGCACTTGAGGAAACCTCCGCTGCTCTCGATGAAATCACTGCTGTCGTTCAGAATTCGACCGAACGCGCCCAGGAAGCGACCATCATGGTCTCCGAGGCGAAGGACAATGCCGGCCGCTCCGGCGTCGTGGTCCGCAACGCTGTCGATGCCATGGGCCGTATCGAACAGGCCTCCCGCGAAATCAGCCAGATCATCAACGTCATCGATGAGATCGCCTTCCAGACCAACCTGCTTGCGTTGAATGCCGGCGTCGAGGCCGCCCGCGCCGGTGAAGCCGGTAAGGGCTTCGCTGTCGTGGCCCAGGAAGTGCGCGAACTTGCGCAGCGCTCGGCAACGGCTGCCAAGGACATCAAGGCGCTCATCACCAAGTCCGGCGATGAGGTGCAGGTCGGCGTCAAGCTGGTTCAGGCGACGGGCGAGGCGCTCTCCGAGATCGAGACGCGGGTCATCGCCATCAACGATCATATCCATTCGATCGCGACTGCGGCAAAGGAGCAGTCGACCGGCCTCAAGGAAGTCAATACCGCCGTCAACCAGATGGACCAGGTTACCCAGCAGAACGCCGCGATGGTCGAGGAAACCTCGGCTGCGACCCACAAGCTGTCAGCCGAAGCCGACGGCCTCGTGCGCCTCATCTCCCGCTTCAAGGTCTCGAATGAAGCACAGGTGGCGGTCGCCCGCCAGCAGCATCACCAGCCGGTCGCCTCACCGGCGCGCCGCGCGGTCGCCCGCGTTGCGCGTGCCTTCGGCGGCAATACGGCCGTTGCGGAGCAGAGCTGGGAAGAGTTCTGATCATAGTCCTGAACGCTATCGGAGCGCCGCCTGTGGGCGGCGCTTTCGTTTGTGACGACTTGCCGCTGCTCGCAAAGATTTGAAAGCGGACCGTTCTGGTCTAATATAAGAGCTCATGCTGATGGCGGCCTTTCGCCGCACGGACAAGATGAGATGCCGGTTCAAGACCAGGGCGAGACTTCCAAAGCGGAAAACATCGCGGCCGGTGAGGCCGCCAAGGGTTCTTATCCGCGCGCCGGCATGTTCAGCCGCCTTTCCGGCAAGCTGCTCTGGCTCACCGTTTTCTTCATTATGCTGGCAGAGATCCTGATCTTCTTTCCCTCGATTGCGAGCATGCGCGTGCGCTGGCTCGAGGACCGGCTGAATACGGCCGCGGCCGCGGCAATCGTCATCGACGGCCTGCAGCCGGTGGAACTGCCGCGCGCGCTGCAGAAGGAGACGCTGGAGGCGACCGGCACCAAGGCGATTGTGCTGCGCAAGGACGGCACTTCCCGCCTGCTTGCCATGAGCGATATGCCGACTTCGGTCGATGAATCCTACGATCTGAGCGATATCCCGCCATTGACTGCGATGCGCGATGCGCTGGACACGATGATCTTCGGCGGCAACCGCATGATCCGCGTCTATGGCGCAGTCGGCGAGACCAATACCGGCGTCGAAGTGGTCATGAAGGACCGGCCATTGCGCAAGGCGATGTTCGTGTACGCCCGCAACGTGCTGCTATTGTCGGTCCTGATCTCGCTCTTTACCGCGACACTGATCTTCTTTGCCATCAACCGCATTCTCATTCGCCCGATTCGCAGATTGACGGGCAGCATGCAGCAATTCGCCTCCGATCCCGAAAATCCGCAGCGTGTCTATGTCGGCGATGGCGGCCGTGACGAACTGGCCGTTGCCGGCCGCAACCTCACCTCCATGCAGCTCGAACTGCAGAAGACGCTGAAGCAGCAGAGAAACCTCGCGGCACTCGGGCTGGCGGTCTCCAAGATCAACCACGACATGCGCAACATTCTGGCATCCGCCCAGCTCATGTCCGACCGCCTTGTCGATGTCGACGATCCCATGGTGAAGAGCTTCGCGCCGAAGCTGCTGCGCACCATCGATCGCGCCGTCGGCTACACGACCGAAGTCCTTTCCTACGGCAAGGCAACCGAATCGGCACCACGCCGCCGCCGCATCCGCCTTTATGAGCTGGTGCAGGAGGTGAAGGACATCCTCGCCATCGAACCACAAAGCAGCGTCGAGTTCATCGAGCAGATGGGGTTGGATCTCGAAGTGGATGCCGATAGCGAGCAATTGTTCCGCATCATCCACAATCTCTGCCGCAACGCCCTGCAGGCGCTGACCTCGCCGGGTGAGGAGGGGGCTGTGATCGTCAGGCGCATCACGGTCGCCGCCCAGCGCGTCGGCAGCGTCGTCAGTATCACGGTGGACGATACAGGCCCCGGCATGCCGCTGAAAGCGCGCCAGAACCTGTTTGCGGCCTTCCGCGGCTCGGCACGCTCCGGCGGCACCGGGCTCGGCCTCACCATTGCTCGTGAGCTGGTGCTGGCCCATGGCGGCACCATCGCGCTTGTGGAAAAGCCTTCGGTCGGCACGCAGTTCCGCATCGAAATTCCGGATCGCCCTGTTTCACTGGAAGATTACCGCAGCCGGTCGCACGCCGAAAAGTGATGCAATTTCCGCAAGGGAGCCTTGCCGAACCAAAGTCGCGATTTTTTTCGAATTGCTCTTGCATTGCCCGAAAAGACCCTTTAGAGAACCGCCCACGCAAGCGGCTCGGCCGCCACTGCAGACGCACCCGTAGCTCAGCTGGATAGAGCACCAGACTACGAATCTGGGGGTCAGGAGTTCGAATCTCTTCGGGTGCGCCATTTCTTCCAATTACCTCTGAATGAAACTTGGCGTCAGCCTCTTCTCATTGGAAGCCGGCGATAGAAGTGTCATCGTCGATCCTTGTCGCCGCCCCCTGGGGCTGCCATAGCCGGTTGTCGCGAGCTGGTCGGCTACCTGCGTCAACAGCGCCTGCCTGATTCCTGTTACATCGTATTGACGACGTCAGATAGCCCGGTGCAAACGCGATGGCGGCGACCGCGGTCGAAGGCTCTTCTCCTGAACAACTGTCATCTTGAAGCTCCGGTGCAGATGGATCGCGGCCGAACATCCATTCTAGGGCCGGCCTCGAGATCTGGTGTCCGCCACAATACATGGGCGCCGCACCCTCATGCCTAGCTTCGCGCAACCTTCGGCGTCTATCTGCGGAAGCGATGGATTGTTTCAGGCAAAGCGGCCGGAGGATTGGATGAAGACGAGAATCGGTGGTGTAGTAGGTCTCGTCATGATGATGGCGGCCCTTGCCGGCTGTATTGACCGTGCCAATGCGCCGGTGCTCGTGCCGGTCGCTTCGCCCGTCAATCCGCCTGGTGTCACTCACGCCCTTTGTATGTCCGATGCCAACGCCATGTACGACGAGGCGAACAAGCAGTATGACCTGCGTGCGCAGATGACCGGCCACCGCGATGCCGTGGAACGGGAAACCAATGCGAGCGGCGCCGCCCATCGGCAATACCGCTCCTGCGTCGCAAGCCAAGGCTACCGTCCTTTGTACGCCAATTGAGAACAGTGAATTCACGCACCCGATGAATTGCCGCAGGTGACTGCTCGCGCGGCTTTGTAAATCGCAATTTTGATTTTTTGTGTCTTCCAGTCACGCCGGATCGCCTGCAATCACGAGTTTAGGAAGCTGCGTGTGATGGTGGAACTTCGCCCGTATCGAACGCATTTTTCATAGGCAAACCCAGAAGGAGGGTTTCTCATGAAAATGCTCAATATGGCTCCGTCCGCCTTTGCGCTCAGCGCTCTTCTCGCCCTCTCGTCTACCGTTACAGCGCTGGCGGCGCCCGTTCAGCAGACCCAGATCCCCGTCCCATCGAACGTGGAAATGGTGCAATATAAAGCACATGCCGCTTACTGGCATGGCTATCGTGGCTCCGCTACGGAACGCCCCGGGACCCGCCGTCATTCAGATGGCTTCTGGTATCCGCTTGCTGCGTTCGGCGTCGAAGCCGGCACCACGGGCTCGATTGTCCCCAAACCCGAGAACCGCCCCGAACCTAAGACTATGTGCAATCCTGAATTTAGTGGATCGATCGGCCCCGGCAGCATGCCTTGTGATAACGGCTATTGAGCCGGCAAAGAAAAGGCGGCGAAAAGCCGCCTTTTTCTTGCGCGCTGCCGAATCTCACGTATCCGTGATCGCTGTTGCAGCGCAGTAGAATATGACAATTTCGCTTCCTAGCTCCTTGGCGTAAACTCCAACAATCCTCCCAAGGAGAGATGAAATGATCAACGTATTGAAGAATGGTCTCGTGGCTGTAGCCTTAGGCGCAATCATCAGCGTTTCGGCTTTCGCATCTGCCAACGCAGCTTCGGCTGAACAGCAGCAGATCGTAAAGCAGCACAAGAACACCAACGCTCGCAACGAGCCCCGCACGACCGGTTCGGTCAACGGCGCATCCCGCAGCTCGGCGCCTTACCAGTATAGCCCGAAGAAGACGCTCAACATGGCTTGCGGCCTGCGCTTCAATCCGACCAGCAGCTCGGGTTGCAACTACTAAGTCTGAGGGCATAAGGCGGAGGGGAATGGGACTGACGTCCCTGCCGCGAAAGAGGGCAGCCTCCATGGCTGCCTTTTCATTCCAGGAAAGCCTCGGTCACGGTGTCAGAGGAAAGGCCGGTCAGATCTTCGCAGACCTGCCACAGCTTTCACCAGACCGTCTTTTCCTGCGCTATGCGAACGATCAATTTGCCGACACGCTTCTGCCAGCTCAGCCCCGTACGCAGGCTGACTGTTCGCGCTTAACCGGAATGGGCAACGGTGCCCACCAGATTTATTGCACTAATTGCAAAAATGCATTAGATATAAAAATACACGAAATGTTGTTGGAAACAGGCATGCGCGAAAACCATGGATTGACGGGGCTGCCTTTGAATTGCCATGCTGCAGGAGATCGTCGCATCGATAGTCAATCGCATTTCAGACGGGTGGGATAATCATGATCGCAAACAGTGCATTCTCCGATTTCATGCATTTTTTCCGTTCGTGGCTGAGCAACCCGCTGAGGGTAGCCGCCATCGCGCCCTCCGGTGACTCGCTCGCGCGCATCATGACCAGCGAGATCGCTGCTCTGGATGGTCCGATCATCGAGCTCGGTCCGGGTACCGGTGTCTTTACCCGCGCGCTGCTTGCGCGCGGCATCAGCGAGTGCGACCTGACGCTCATCGAATACGGTCCCGAGTTCATCGGGTCGCTTCAGAAGCGCTTCCCCGATGCGCGTGTCCTGCAGATGGACGCCGGCCATCTGGCACAGGCCAATATTTTCGAGGGTGAACCCGTCGGTGCCGTCGTCAGCGGTCTGCCGCTTCTTTCCATGTCACCGCGCAAGATCGCCTCGATCCTTGCCGGGGCCTTCGTCTATATGCGGGCCGGCGGCGCCTTTTATCAGTTTACCTATGGGCCGCGTTGTCCCGTGCCGCGTCCGATCCTCGACCGTCTGGGCCTGAAGGCGACGCGTATCGGCGGCACGGTTAGAAACCTGCCGCCAGCCTCCGTCTACCGGATTTCACGCCGCAGGCCGCTTGAGCTCTCGCGTGAGCGTTTCAAATTTCGTAGCAGCGGAGTGGATATGGAGATCGCCGCTGAAGCGGACGACTGAATGACCGCTGATGGAAATGACCGAGAAGAAACAGCCTGAAGCCGTCGAGGGCAGGCGTGAGCGCAAGCGTCGCCAGACCCGCGAGCGCATTGAGCAGGCAGCGATGACCCTCTTCATGGAGCGCGGCTTCGACGCGACCACCATCGAGGAGATTACCGAGGCAGCCGATGTCTCGAAGCGCAGTTTCTTCGATTATTTCCCGTCGAAGGAAGAAGTCGTCTTCGCCTGGCAGGATTCCTTCGCTGATCGCCTGATGGCGGCGATTGCCGCACGTCCGGCCGGCGAATCCCCCGTCAAGGCCGTCGAGGAAGCCCTTATCGTCACTGTAACCGCCTCGGCTGACGAGCGCGCTCTTGCGCTCAGTGAACTGATCCATTGCACCCCAACCCTCAAGGCCCGTGATCAGCTCAAATATGCCAAGCTGGAGCAGAAGCTGACCGAGGCGCTGATTGCTCGCAGCGGCGGCGATCCGCGTGCACGCGCGCGCATGCGCTTGCTTTCGGCTGTTGTCATCGGCGCGCTGCGCGTTGGCGGAGAGCTGTGGCAGCAGCGCGTGGCAGGTACTTCGACTGAAAGCATCTCGATGGAAGCCTTTGCACGCGAGATTTTTGGTGGGCTCTGGAAGATGCTGGCCGAATTCGGTGAAGAAGCAAAATCCCGGCTCTAGGTAATTCCGCGCCTGGACGATCACTCATTCTGTTGCGGCGCTTCCGATCGGTCCTCTCGCAGGAAGTCGATGAGGCGCGCAGCTTCGCCGGATATGGCCACGAAGACCTCGTCGAGAAATCGACGATGGAAGAGCTGCATCAGTTTGAGGTCAACATTTTCGGTCCGGTGGCTGTCATGCAGTCGGTCCTGCCCTATATGCGCAAGCGCCGCAGCGACCATATCCTCAATATCACCTCGATGGACGGGATCATCACCATGCCGGGCATCGCTTTCCATCATGCCAGCAAGTTCGCCCTCGAGGGCATTTCCGAAAGCCTCGGCGGGGAGATCAAGAGCGTTGGCATTCACGTGACCGGCATCGAACCCGGTGGCTTCCGCATCGATTGGGCCGGCCGCTCGATGCTGCGTGCTGAGCGCTCGCTCGCCGATTGTGATGAGGTCTTTGAGCCGCGGCGCCAGCGCCGCCTCGAACGCAACGGTAACCAGCCGGGCGATCCGAAAAAGGCAGCTGCCGCGATGCTGAGGCTCATTGCATCCGACAATCCGCCAGCCCATCTGTTGCTTGGGGGTGACGCGATCAGCCTCGTTCGTGCGAAGCTCGGCTATCTCAAGACCGAATTCGACGCCCGGGAGCCGGTCTCCAGCTCCACCGATTTTGAGTGATTTATTGACCAAGAGAGGAAAAGACGATGAGCGATTACAATGCAGCGAAATCCGGTACCTTCAAGATCGGTGGCGATCTGGAAGTCAATCGCCTCGGCTTCGGGGCCATGCGCATTACCGGCGATGGCATCTGGGGCAATCCTGCCGACCACGACGAATCGATCCGTACGCTGAAGCGTTTGCCGGAACTCGGCGTCAACTTCATCGATACGGCTGATTCCTATGGTCCTGACGTTTCCGAATGGCTGATCAAGGAAGCGCTTCATCCCTACAAGAAAGGCCTCGTCGTCGCCACCAAGGGCGGTCTGACGCGCCACGGTCCCAATATCTGGCTGCCGCTCGGCCGTCCGGAATATCTGATCCAGCAGGTGCACAAGAGCCTGCGCAATCTCGGTGTCGAGCAGATAGATCTCTGGCAGCTTCACCGTATCGATCCGAAGGTTCCGGCAAAGGAACAGTTCGACACGATCAAGTCGCTGCTCGATTCCGGCCTCATCCGCCATGCGGGCTTGAGCGAAGTTTCGGTCGCCGATATCGAAGCAGCCTCCAAGGTCTTCAAGGTTGCTACGGTCCAGAACCGCTACAACCTCGTCGACCGCACCAGCGAGGATGTGCTCGACTATTGCGCTAAGCACAATATCGGCTTCATTCCCTGGTATCCGCTGGCGGCCGGCGATCTTGCAAAGCCAGGCTCGCTGCTCGATACGATCGCCAAGAAGCATAATGCGGCCCCGAGCCAGATCGCGCTGGACTGGGTTCTGAAGCGCAGCCCTGTCATGCTGCCGATCCCCGGCACGTCCAAGGTCAAGCACCTGGAAGAAAACGTCGCTGCCGTTGATATCACGCTGTCGGACGAAGAGTTCACCGCGCTCGACGCAGAAGGCAAGAAGCTCTTCAAGGCCGCCTGATAAGCATGAAATCACGCATGGAACGGCCGCGGTTTCAGCCGCGGCCGTTTTCGTTTCGCGCCGCGCCGTCATTTCTCGCGTGACGTCGAGAAAGGACGCGCAGAGTTGGCAGCGCGTCCCGGTGGCCCGAATAATGGAGGCAGGGCTCGAGAAGTACGTCAGCCGGTCTGTCGCGAGACATGGCTCCCACATTTTGCGACCAAACCTGTGTGGATTTCATATGCGGGCACAATTTGCGCAATAATTTGACCATCTGATCAAAGGTGCCGCAAAATGAGGCGCGCACATGATGCCGGCGAGGCAAGCATTGCGCCCAATGCATTGCTGCATTGCGGTAATTTCGCTATTCTCCATCAAATGAATTGGGTATTAATGATCTCGAAGGCAGCGCACTCCTCCTCCCAGCGCTCCTTCATCGGACTGACAACACTCCTCCTCCCAGTTGTCAGTCAGGATCAAGAGCCCGATGCACCTCCTCCCGCGTCGGGCTCTTTTCTATTCCGGATCATTTTTTCCCAAACCTTCGTAAAATTGACTCCGTCCCTGGCCTCGGACTATCTGGAGGCGCGCGGCAAGCGCATGTCGGTGGCTTGGCGCGATGACGCCTGAACCTGCGGAGAAGTCATGATCGGCAGATGCGGCGTTTCTCGCAAAGCCCATGCAACCCTACTTGTCCTGTGCGTCGGCCTCGCTTCCTGCGGGCGGCCGATCGGTGTCATGCAGGCGGCCGGCACGGTTCCACCGGGTACGTCGCGAGTCGATCTGCTGGTGGCGACAACGCGCGCTGCCGATGAAAATCCGGCCGTGCTCTTCTCCGGCGAGCGCGGCACCGGGCTAAGGGTCGATGCCGTCGATGTCTCCATTCCACCGGAAGCCAATCGCAAGGCCGGGCAAGTGCAATGGCCTCGTCGTCTGCCCGCCAATCCTCTCAAGGATTTCGTCACCGTCGCGGTCGATCCGCTGGATGGGGAGAAAGCGGGAGAGGGCTGGCTGAGGACGCATATGCCAAAAAGCAAGCGGGTCCTCATCTTCGTCCATGGCTTCAACAATCGCTATGAGGATGCGGTCTATCGATTCGCGCAGATCGTCCATGATTCGCATGCCGATGTTGCGCCCGTCGTTTTCACCTGGCCCTCGCGCGCCAGCATTTTCGACTATAACTACGACAAGGAAAGCACCAACTATTCGCGCGATGCGCTGGAAGAGTTGCTGCGGCGCACGGCCAACAATCCGGCGGTGGCCGATATCACAGTCATGGCCCACTCCATGGGCACGTGGCTGACGGTAGAGGCTCTTCGCCAGATGGCGATCCGCGACGGACACGTTGCCTCGAAGATCAACAATGTCATTCTTGCCTCGCCGGATCTCGATGTCGATGTGTTCGGCCGACAGTTCCAGAGCCTCGGCAAGGACAAGCCGCATTTCACCATCTTCGTCTCGCAGGACGACCGGGCGCTGGCGCTCTCCCGCCGCATCTCGGGCAATGTCGATCGCCTCGGCCAGATCGATCCCTCCGCCGAACCCTATCGCAGCAAACTGGAAGCGGCGGGCATCACCGTGCTCGATCTCACCAAGCTGAAGACCGGCGATCGCCTGAACCATGGCAAGTTTGCCGAAAGCCCAGAAGTGGTGAAGCTCATCGGCGATCGGCTGATTGCCGGCCAGACAATTACGGATTCCGAAGTGGGCCTCGGCGAGGCGGTTGGCGCCGTTGCTATCGGCGCTGCCCAGACGGCCGGCAGTGCGGTCAGCCTTGCCGTCAGCACACCGATTGCCATCTTCGATCCCCGCACCCGCCGCAACTACGATGCTCAGGTGCGCCGTCTCGGTCAGTCGATGAACAATACTGTGGGTTCCGTGGGCGATAGTGTCGGCGCGGGGGTGCCGGAAACCGCTCAGTAAAAAACCATAGGCATTCGCTTCGTTGTGATATATCACGTCGCGAGCGGCAATCGACTCTGCCGTGCGGTGGGTTAGACATGGCGAATGAAATCAATAAGACGGTGGCTGTCGTCGGCGCCGGTGTGGTCGGCGCTTCGATTGCTTTCGAGCTGCAGCGGCGCGGTTATCAGGTCACTTTAATCGACAAGGGCGAGCCGGGCAGGGGAACCTCCTACGGCAATATGGCGAGCATCGCGCTCGACTTCGCAGCCGGCTCCGGTCCTTCAACCTGGAAGAAACTGCCGCGCTGGCTGATCGATCCGGAAGGCCCGGTCTGGCTACGGCCATCCTATGCGCCGAAAATCCTGCCATGGTTCCTGCGTTTCCTCGCTGCCGGCCGTCCCTCGCGCCTGAGAGAAATCGAGGATGCGGGCATGAGCCTCTCCAAAATTGCTCTCGGTAATATCAGCGCCATGCTCGATGCCATTGGCGCTCCCGAGTTGATGACCGAGGAAGGCTGCCTGGCGATCTACGAAACCGAGGCCGAATTCGATGCGGATCGCGGCCACCTCGAATTGATGCGGCGCTATGGCATGGAATTCGAGGTGCTGAGCAACGGTGCCATCCAGTATTACGAGCCGACCCTTTCGCCGAAAATCGCCAAGGCCGTGCTGTTGCCGGACAACAAGTCGATCCGCGATCCCTACAAGCTTGTCGTGAAGCTCACTGACGCCGCAAAGGCTGCAGGCGCAAGCTTCGTTTCCGGGCAGGTCAAGACCGTGGAGCGCAAGGGCGAAGGCAAGACAGCCGTCCACCTCGAAAATGGCAATCGCATCGAAGCCGATAAGGTCATCCTCGCGGCCGGTGTCCATACGCGCTTCCTTGCGGCTGCCCTTGGCGAGCCGATCCCGCTCGAAACCGAGCGCGGCTACCATACGCAGATCATGCAGCCCGGCATTTCCATGCGCTATTCGGTGATCTGGCCGCATCGCGCCTTCATGGTCACGCCGACGGCCGGCGGCATCCGCGTTGGCGGCAACGTCGAGCTGGCCGGGCTGACGGCCGCGCCCGATTTCCGTCGTCCGCGCGCGCTGGTGCGCCATGCGCAGCGTATCCTGCCCGATCTCCAGGTTCAGGACACCAGCGAATGGATGGGCCATCGCCCGGCGCTGCCGGATACGATCCCGATCATCTCGCCCTCTTCGAAAATACCTGGCGTCTTCTATGCGACCGGCCACGGCCATCTCGGTCTGACCTATTCGGCAACGACAGCGCGGCTGATCGCGGATATGGTGGCCGGCGTCAAAACATCAGTTGATATCAAGCCATTCCGCATCAACAGGTACTAGGGCTGTCGTGCCGGCGCCCTCGTCACCGGGAAAAATATCCG
Organism: Hyphomicrobiales bacterium; assembly: GCA_900468805.1. GTDB lineage: Bacteria > Pseudomonadota > Alphaproteobacteria > Rhizobiales > Rhizobiaceae > Rhizobium. Next base: position 425,178 of record UEIF01000021.1, read on the forward strand.
CGTCGATGGCGGCATCACGCGTCACGTCCGATTTGGAGTTTGAAAGATGAGATGGAAGCGTACGATCCAGCTTCTGGATGTTCATGCTGAAGGTGAAATCGGCAAGGTCGCGATCGGCGGCGTGCCGAAGATTCCGGGCGAAACGGTCGCCGCCCAGCTTCACTGGCTGAATACCGATCCGAAGGGCCAGGAGCTTCGCCGCTTCCTCTGCCTCGAGCCGCGCGGCGCGCCGATCGGCTCGGTCAACCTGTTGCTGCCGCCGAAACATCCGGATGCGGATGCCGCCTTTATCATCCTGCAGCCCGATCAGGCGCATGCGAGCTCCGGCTCGAACTCCATCTGTGTCACGACCGCCCTCCTGGAAGCCGGCATCGTCGAGATGAAGGAGCCGGAAACCGTCGTGACGCTGGAAACCGCGGCCGGCCTGGTCAAGGCGACGGCCACCTGCCGCGACGGCCGCTGCGAGAAGGTGAAACTCACCATGGTGCCGTCCTTCGTCCACGAGCTGGATGTCGAGATCGAAACGCCGCATTGGGGAAAGATCAAGGCCGACATCTGCTATGGCGGCATCTTTTACGCGCTGGTCGATGTCGGGCAGATCAATTTGACGATCGAGAAGGCCAACGCCGCAGCACTCGTACAGGCCGGCATGATCCTCAAGGACCTCATCAACCGCAATATCCACGTCGTGCATCCGGAAATCCCGGCAATCTCGGGCGTGGCCTATGTCATGTTCCGCGATCTGGAGGCAGACGGCACGGTTCGCACCTGCACCACCATGTGGCCGGGCAGAGCCGACCGCTCGCCCTGCGGCACAGGTAACTCGGCCAATCTCGCCACCCTCTACGCGCGCGGGAAGGCCAAGATTGGCGATGTCTTCAAGTCGAAGTCGATCATCGGCTCGGAATTCGAGGTTGGCCTGCAGGCGGTGACGGAAGTGGCCGGCAAGCCCGCCGTCATTCCGACGATCACTGGCCGCGGTTTCACCTTCGGCCTGTCGCAGGTTGCACTTGACCCCTTCGACCCGCATCCGGGCGGCTTTGCACTGACGGATGTCTGGGGTCCCTCGGCGGGCGAAATCTAATCGCCGACTTCAGTAGACGAAGGGATCGACTTCGGCCTTGGCAAGTTCGTCAATGGCCGAGGGATAGATCACACCCTTGCGCAGGATGATGTTGGCGTAAAGCCTTGGCTCGCCGGTCTGAATGACCGCATGGGCCGCGCGCACCCGACCGTAGAAATCCTGCCCGACGAGAGGGACGACCTCGCGATCCGGCTCATGCCTGGCGCAGCAGGTAATCATTTCCTCATGGATCGGATCGAGCTTGTCGCGTTCGGTCTTCACGGTTGAGCGGAAGATGGCCTCGTTCACAAAGTCGTCGATCGGCAGCACGCTCAAAACGGCATCAAGAACCGGAATGAGATGATGCCCGTCGAGCCGGATCAGCCGCCGCGCATGCTCGATGCCCGGATAGTTGCCATCGACGATGGCAATTTCGTCGCCGTGACCCATGCCGCGCAATGTCGCCAGCAGGTCCGGGCTCAGCAGTGGGTCAAGCCCTTTCAGCATTGTCGATCTCCTTGAAAAGCACATTCTGATCGGTGAGATAACGCGCGAAGATCGGCAGGCTGGCGCCGCCGATGGCGCGGGCATGCGCGCCGACCACGCCCTCGACGATATCGGGCATGACGACGCCCTGCAGGTCGAGCTTTTCGGCTTCGTAGATCGTCGCCTGTACGATGCGCCGGCGCACCCAGTCCGGGAAACCGCCATCGATGACGGCGGCGCTGAAGTCGATGATCGAGGCTGCGGCGACAATCGCCTGGGCCAGTGCCTTGGCCGTATCCTGTATCCAGGCTTCCATCGGTTCGCCGAAATCTATCCAGTCGTCGGCCGAATACCAGAGCGGCTGCGGGTCGATGCCCCGCTCGCGCAGCATGTTTTCCAAGACGAAGATCGAGGCGATCTCCAGAAGCTGCATTGTCTCGCCGTTCTTGCCGCGCACCGGCAGCGGGCCGATGGCGCCTGCCGTTCCCGTCTTGCCCGAAAAGATCGCCGAATTCAGCACGATCCCGCCGCCGATGAAGGAGCCGATAAAGAAATAGACGAAATCCGGATAGGACGGACCGATGCCGAAGACCAGTTCCGCACCGCAGGCGCTGGTCGCGTCGTTCTGCAGGAAGACCTGATAGGATACCTGCGTGGCGATTTCCGACTGCAGGTCGAAATCGCGCCAGACCTCCATCGTGCCCTCGGGTGCGCCCACTTCGTCGGCCCAATTCCAGAGTTCGAAGGGGGCCGCGATGCCAAGGCCGGCGATGCGGCTGCGCTCGCGCTCGCTGAGCTTGCCCTCCAGCTCCCTGATCCCATGGGTCACGAAGGACAGGATCTCATCGGGCAGGGGATAGGCATAGATCCTGTGCAGCTGCAGCCGGATCCTGCCGACGAAATCCATCAGCACGAGGTCTGCGCTGCGCCGGCCGATCTTCACGCCGAAGGAATAGACGGCATCCGGATTGAGCCGCATGGGTATGGATGGCTGGCCGACGCGACCACGAATGGGCTCGCCACGCGAAAGCAGTCCTTCCTTCTCCAGCACCCGCATGATGACGGAGACGGTTTGAGCCGAAAGCCCGCTGCGGCGTGCGATATCGGCCTTCGACAGGGCGCCGTAGAGGCGCACCAGCGACAGCACGAGCCGTTCGTTATAGGCGCGCACCCTGATCTGGTTTGCACCTCCCGACGGATTAAGAATTGGCGGTGGGACCGGCATGTAATCCGGACCATCCATGGACGACATTGGCCACTCCTCCCGATTAACGGCCTATGCCCGATTTCGTGTCAGCATGCCACATCGAATTAATAATTCAATTGGATTTATTTATTGACAAGCGGTTTTCTTTCGCTCTTAATTGCCATCGTCAACGGCACGGGACGGCTTTGGGGAGAAGGCTGACGCCGCATTCCGCAAGTCTCGTCGTGCATGAATTCCGGTGCCGCCTGGGGGCGGGCCGGCCAATCTCTGGGAGGAGTTCATGAAGAAATCAGTTCTCGCTTTCGGCGCACTCGCGCTTGGCGTCGCCTTTTCCGCTCCGGCAATGGCGGCAGATGTTTCTGCATGCCTGATCACCAAGACCGACACCAACCCCTTCTTCGTCAAGATGAAGGAAGGTGCGACGGCCAAGGCCAAGGAACTCGGCGTCACGCTGAAGTCCTACGCCGGCAAGATCGACGGTGACAGCGAAAGCCAGGTCGCAGCGATCGAAAGCTGCATCGCCGATGGTGCAAAGGGTATTCTGATCGCCGCTTCGGACACCAAGGGCATCGTGTCGTCGGTCAAGAAGGCTCGCGATGCTGGCCTGCTCGTCATCGCGCTCGACACGCCGCTTGAGCCGGCCGATGCTGCCGACGCCACTTTCGCCACCGACAACCTGCTCGCCGGCAAGCTGATCGGCCAGTGGGCCAAGGAAACGCTTGGGGACAAGGTAAAGGACGCCAAGGTCGGCTTCCTCGACCTGACGCCGTCGCAGCCGACCGTCGACGTCCTGCGCGACCAGGGCTTCATGATGGGCTTCGGCATCGATCCGAAGGACCCGAACAAGATCGGCGACGAGGATGATCCGCGCGTCGTCGGCCATGACGTGACCAACGGCAATGAGGAAGGCGGCCGCAAGGCTATGGAGAACCTCCTCCAGAAGGATCCTGGCATCAACGTCATCCATACGATCAATGAACCGGCTGCAGTCGGTGCCTATCAGGCACTGAAGGCCGTCGGCATGGAAAAGAACGTATTGATCGTATCGGTCGACGGCGGTTGCCCGGGTGTGAAATCGGTCAAGGAAGGCGTTATCGGCGCCACCTCGCAGCAATATCCGCTGATGATGGCGGCACTCGGCGTCGAGGCGATCAAGAAGTTCGCCGATAGCGGTGAAAAGCCGAAGCCGACCGAAGGCAAGTCCTTCTTCGATACCGGCGTTTCGCTCGTCACCGACAAGCCGGTCTCCGGCGTAAAGTCGATCGACACCAAGGAAGGCACGGACAAGTGCTGGGGCTGAGCCCTGCCTGATTGACAGCAGAATGGCCGGGGCTTGATCCCCGGCCTTTTTGGGCGGACGATACGTTGCCGCCCGCCAAACCGGCTCAGCAAAGACCGGAAGGATATCGGCGACGGCTTCCGCGTGGGTTCGGCGCGTGGATGCGAAGGAGGAACAATGACCGGAACACAGGAATTTGAACGCGTCCTCGACGACAGCGACAAGAGCGTTGCCTCGTTCGAGCACGAGAACGTCTCGCTGATCAAGCGCGCGCAGCATTTTCTGCACTCGACTCCGGCTGCCGTGCCGTTGATCGTGCTGGTGCTGGCAATCGTGATCTTCGGAATAGCGATCGGCGGACGTTTCTTCTCGTCCTATACGCTGACGCTGATCCTGCAGCAGATCGCTATCGTCGGTATTCTCGGAGCGGCCCAGACGCTCGTCATCCTGACTGCCGGCATTGATCTTTCGATCGGCGTCATCATGGTCATCTCGGCCGTCATCATGGGCAATGTCGCCATCACCTACGGCATACCGACACCGATCGCAGTGGTCGCCGGGCTTGTCGTCGGCGGCCTCTGCGGATTGCTGAACGGCTTCCTCATCGCCTATATGAAGCTGCCGCCCTTCATCGTCACGCTCGGCACCTGGAATATCGTCATGGCGACGAATTTCATCTATTCCGCCAATGAGACGATCCGTGACACCGACGTCGACGAACAGGCGCCACTGCTTCATCTTTTCGCCGTAAGCTTCAAGCTCGGCAGCGCCGTGCTCACCCTCGGCGTTATCGCCATGGTGCTGCTCGTCGTGCTGCTCTGGTATGTGCTCAATCACACCGCATGGGGCCGGCATGTCTATGCCGTTGGCGACGATCCGGAGGCGGCCAAGCTCTCCGGCATCCAGACCAAGAAGGTGCTGCTGACCGTTTACGCCATATCAGGCGTCATTGCCGCCTTGGCCGCCTGGGTCTCAATCGGCCGCAATGGCTCGATCTCGCCGTCTTCGGCCGTCACGGATTTTAACCTCCAGGCGATCACCGCGACGGTGATTGGCGGCATTTCGCTGTTCGGCGGCCGCGGCTCCATTCTCGGCACGCTCTTCGGCGCGATGATCGTCGGCGTCGTGTCGATGGGCCTCAACATGCTCGGCGCCGACCCGCAATGGAAGGTTCTTTTGACTGGCGTGCTGATTATCGCCGCCGTTGCTATCGATCAGTGGATCAGAAAGGTCTCGGTATAATCATGGCTGTCGAACCCATTCTCACTGCCCGGGGCCTCGTCAAGCGTTATGGACGCGTTACCGCGCTCGACAATGCCGATTTCGACCTCTATCCGGGCGAAATCCTTGCCGTCATCGGCGATAACGGCGCCGGCAAGTCCTCGCTCATCAAGGCGATATCGGGCGCGGTCACCCCCGATGATGGGGTGATCACCCTGGAAGGCCGGCAGGTGCAGTTCAGATCGCCGATGGAAGCGCGCGACGCCGGCATCGAGACCGTCTACCAGAACCTCGCCCTTTCGCCGGCGCTGTCGATCGCCGACAACATGTTCCTCGGCCGCGAGATTCGCAAACCGGGCATGCTCGGCTCCTTTTTCCGCATGCTGGACCGGCCGGCGATGGAAAAGCAGGCACGCAACAAGCTTTCCGAGCTCGGCCTGATGACCATCCAGAATATCAATCAGGCGGTGGAAACCCTCTCCGGCGGTCAGCGCCAGGGCGTTGCCGTTGCCCGCGCCGCCGCTTTCGGTTCAAAAGTCATCATCATGGATGAGCCGACTGCCGCCCTCGGCGTGAAAGAAAGCCGCCGAGTGCTGGAGCTCATTCTCGATGTGCGCGCCCGCGGCATTCCGATCGTGCTCATCTCGCACAACATGCCGCATGTCTTCGAAGTCGCCGACCGTATCCATATCCATCGCCTCGGGCGCCGCTTGACGGTCATCGATCCCAAGGAATACACGATGTCCGATGCCGTCGCCTTCATGACCGGCGCCAAGGCAGTCCCTGCGGAGCCCGTTGCCGCATGAGTGCCCGGATTGACGACATTGTCGGCGAGGTGCTGAGCCGCGCCGGCGATTCCAGACGTTTCCTCATTGCCATCGCCGGTCCGCCCGGCGCTGGCAAATCCACCATGGCCGACAATGTGGCAAACGGCCTGAAGGCCAAGGGCGAGAGTGCCTCGGTGCTTCCCATGGATGGCTTCCATATGGACAACGCCGTTCTCATCGAGCGTGGTCTGCTGGCCCGCAAGGGCATTCCGGAAACCTTCGACGTGCGCGGCTTCCTCGATATCGTCAAAGCCGTGCGCCCCGCCGATCAGGAAGTCCTCGTTCCCGTCTTCGACCGCTCGCGCGAGCTTGCCATCGCCTCGGCCCGGCCGATCGATCCCAACGATCGCTTCATCATCATCGAAGGCAACTATCTGCTTTTCACCGAGGGCAAATGGGCCGAGCTCGACGGCATCTTCGATTACACGATCATGCTCGCCCCGCCGATGGAGGTTCTGGAGGAGCGTCTCTGGGATCGCTGGCGCGGCTATAAGCTGACTGAGGAAGAAGCGAGCGCCAAAGTCTACGGCAACGACCTGCCGAACGGCCGCCTGATCCTCGAAAATCGCCGGCCCGCCGATATGACATTGGAAATCGCGCTGGCCTGAACAGTTGTTTCCGGACCGGTCTTGATGCTATCGAGGCGAAACCCGCATCGCTTCGGAGGCTTCCATGCAATCGCTCACCATCCGCCGTCCTGACGACTGGCATCTGCATCTGCGCGACGGCGCCATGCTGGAAGGCGTGATCGGTGATACGAGCCGCACCTTCGCGCGCGCGATCATCATGCCGAACCTGGTGCCGCCTGTTGTCACGACCGCTGATGCGACCGCCTATCGCGAGCGCATCCTGAAGGCGCTTCCTGCCGGTCATCGTTTTCAGCCGCTGATGACGCTCTATCTGACCGAACATACGAGCGCTGATGACGTCGAGGAAGGCAAGAAGAGCGGCCTCATCACCGCCGTGAAACTCTATCCCGCCGGCGCCACGACGAATTCGCATGGCGGCGTGCGCGATATGGAAAAGGCGATGCCTGTGCTGGAACGCATGGCCAAGATCGGCCTGCCGCTCTGCGTCCATGGCGAGGTGACGACGCCTGATGTCGATATCTTCGATCGTGAAGCAGTCTTTATCGAGACGGTCCTGGACCCGCTGCGCAAGCGCCTGCCGGAACTGAAGGTGACGATGGAGCATGTCACCACCGCTGACGGGATCGATTACATCAAGTCAGCCAAGGCTAATCTCGCCGGGTCCATCACCACCCATCACCTGATCATCAACCGCAATGCCATCCTCGTCGGTGGCATTCGTCCGCATTATTACTGCCTTCCCGTCGCCAAGCGCGAGAACCACAGGCTGGCTCTCCGGGCTGCTGCGACGAGCGGTGACACCAGGTTCTTCCTCGGTACGGATTCCGCGCCCCATGTCGACCCACTCAAGGAATGCGCCTGCGGCTGCGCGGGGATCTATACCTCGATCAACACGATGAGCTGCCTTGCCCATGTGTTCGAGCAGGACGGCGCGCTCGACAGGCTGGAGGCCTTTGCCTCCCTGAATGGCCCTGCCTGGTATGGGCTAGCGCCCAACGAGGAACGCATCACGCTGGAGCGGCAGGCCGAGCCCGTGACCTTCCCCGCCAGAATTGAAACCGGCGCCGGGCCGGTTACCGTCTTCGATCCCATGTTCCCACTGCATTGGCAGGTCAGGACCTGAAAAAAGACGTGTGGGCTTAAATATTATTCTTCTTATGATTGCTGCCGAATGTTGAATTTGTAACATTCGGCCCGCGCAATCCATGATTTTTTAACGGAATGCATAAGACATTCGTCAGCAGTGACGAGATAGATTTTAGAACGTTATCGGCGCGGCAGGAGCCGCGGAGATTTAAAAGCATGATGCTTGACTACAATTCACTGCTGCTGGCGCTTGGCGTTTCAGCAACCTGCCTTGCCGTGACGCTCATGGGGAGCTGGATCGCGCGCCGGGCCGAGACATTTCTTCTCACCTGCACATTCGGCCTCGTTCTCGTCGTTGCCGGCATTTTTGCCTACGCCTTCTATGTGGAACAGCCTGGACGCATGCTTGGTGCTGGCAATTTCATGTTGTTTCATGCGGGGTTTGCGACCATCTGGGGCGCCGGCTATCAGTTCCGTACTGGCCGGATTCCGCTTTTCGGCATCGCCGTCCGCTCAATCGTCGCCATGGCGACTGCCGTTCCGCCGATGATCGCCGGGCTGGATGGCCTTGCTTTCATGGCTGATAACCTCGCCATCGCCTTCCTGCTCTTCACGACTGCCCGGCAATATTGGTTAGGCCGTGCCGAAGCACCTGCGCCGATCTCAGGCATTACCGCCCTCTACACATTGACGGCGATTTCCTTCGTGCTCTGCGCCGCCGTGTTGATCTGGGATGGCAAGCTGGTGCTCGGAGCCGCGCCCAGCAATTGGGCGGAAGATCTGAGCCTTGCCATGTGCATCGCCGGCATGACCGGCATCGGCGCCCTGTCGCTGGCGCTGCATCAATGGCGGCTTGCCGCCCGTCACCGCATCGATGCGATCACCGACCCGCTGACCGGCCTGCTGAACCGCCGCGCTCTGTTCGACCAGCACGGTACCCGCACCATGGGCGTTTCGACCGCGGTCATCGTCTTCGACATCGACCATTTCAAGTCCGTGAACGACCGTTACGGCCATGCAGCCGGCGATCACGTCCTGAAGGTCTTTGCCGGCGAACTTTCGGCCAATTGCCGTAGCGGCGATACGGCCGCCCGCCTTGGTGGCGAGGAATTCGCTCTCGTGCTGAAGGAGATCATGCCCGGCCGCGCCGAGCTTGCCGCCGAGCGTATCCGCAAGGCCTTCGAGGACCGCGACATCTATATCGAAGACGAGGTGCTCAAATGCAGCGTCAGTGCCGGCGTCGCCCCTGGCCGCTCCAAGCCGCTGGATTTCGACGCCATGCTGGTCGAGGCGGACAAGGCGCTCTACGTCGCAAAAGGCGCCGGTCGCAACCGCGTCGAACTCGCCAGCCACCTTCATTCGGTACCGTCAGGGGATGCGCGCTCGGCCTCTTGATCGCAGACTGCGTGTCTCCGGCCGTTTGGCGATCGATGGCGAACTGGGTCAGCAGACGCGGGCACTGATCGTACTGTTTGCGGCTTCCTGCTCCTTGTACACCCCAATGGTCGGAGCGCTGTTGCGGCAGTCGAGTTTCTTCAATCTATCACGCGCAGACTTTCCGCAAAGACGCCTAGACTGGTGCCCCGGCCCGCAACGGCGATCCGCCGTCCCGGTCCAAGTTCTCGCCTGACATCATCAGGGACGCGGCAAATCTCGTCGAATATCATCGGAACACCTTCGACCTGAACCGGTGTTCGACATCTTGAGCCACCCCGGTCATCGGCATCGACGACGGTGAAGGAAAGCTCCACCTGATGGCCCGCGATCAAAGCGAATAGCAACGGCAGGGCGACGACGACGAGATCCTTTCCGAGGAAATAACCAGCGGCCGGAGCGATTATCAGGCCGAAACCCTTCTTCACGCCATCAATCTCGTGCCTGCTCTTCAAAATGAGCCAGAACGGCAATGCCGCAGAGACCAGGCCGATCACGAGAGCAGGAAGGGCCGCCTTGGACGCCCAGTCGTTCGACGGCAGAAAGTTAAAGCCATATGTCTTCACGAAAATGGCAAGTATACTCGGCAAAAACAATATGGTCAGAAGTATGCCGCCCGGTTTACCGAGCGGCCATTCGGCACTCTCTTCCTTCGATCCCATGGACAACATACCGCTCTTTGGATCACAACCTATCAATAGCTTTGTGACACGTTACGGCTGGAGGCTTCAAGGGCACGATCAGGGCAGCAAAACCAATTTGGCTGGGCTTCAGAGGTCGCGCAACCGCATTATACAGCAACGGCAACGTACAGGTATGAAGATCTCTCGGATGCCGGCGCTTGCCTGTCAGACCATCATCAGAGCCCGAACGAACGCGACCGAGGCCAGCAGCGAGGCGATGGTGCGCACATGGTTCCACCAGGTCCAGTCCCTGAGATAGGTCGTCCAGAGCTGGACAGCGTCCGGCCCGCTGCCGCTTACTTTTGCGAGCGCATCGTTCATCGGCACGTTGAAGACGATGGTCGAGAGGAAGGACGCGATGACATAGAGTGCCGCGCCAGCCAGCATCATCGAAGAGGCGCCGCCGCGCCAGTTCATGAAGGCCAGCACTGCGATCACGACGCAGAGGATCGCCGTCGGCACGAAAAGCAGCATGAAGGGCGAGCGGACGATGGTCACGTTAATGGAATTCATTGCAGCAATGCCCTGCTCGGCCGGGATGCGCGAAAAGGCGGTCATGATGAAGGTCGAGAAGGCGAAGAAGATGCCGGCGACAAGGCCGCTGCCGATGGCCGCAGCGACAAGAGAAATGACGAGAACGATCTGCATGGTCAGGCGCTCCATAGTCCGGTTGCTGCGGTCTCCCGCACATATTGGCTGAAATCACTCGCCGGGCGGCCGAGAATGTCTCTGACACCGCCCATAACCTGTGAATTGCGCCCGTCGAGCACCTCGCCGAACAGCTCTTCCAGTAGCGCTATGACCGACTCTGGCATTCCTGCGGCAGCGAGGCCGTCCTTAAAATCCGTCATCGAGACCTGTTCATACTCGATCGACCGGCCTGAGGCGGCGGCGATTTCGGCCACGGCTTCGCGGAAGGTCAGGGCGCGAGGGCCGGTCAGCTCATAGATCTTGTTGCGATGCCTGATATCAGTCAATGCTGCCACCGCCGCATCGGCGATGTCGCCGGCATCGATGAAGGGCTCCCTGACATCATCGGCCGGAAGCTGCAGCCTGCCGCCAAGTAGCGGCTCCAGAAAGGCACCCTCGCTGAAATTCTGGCAGAACCACGAGGCACGCAAGATCGTGTAGTCGATCCCGGCTGCCCTAAGCGCTTCCTCGCTCCGTTGCGCTCCCTCTTCGCCCCGGCCCGAAAGCAGCACGATGTGCTGCAGCCCGCATTCCTTCGCGATCTTTGAAAGCGCGTCGATGGCTTCAGCCGCCCAGGAGACGGCGAGGTCCGGCTGGAAGGCGACATAGGCGCTCGTTGCACCCGTGAGCGCTCCGCGCCAGGTCGAGCGATCCTCCCAGTCGAAAGCCGGTGTCGTGGAGCGGGATGTTTTGCGCGCGGAAAGGCCAAGCTGTTCCAACCTGGCTGCAATGCGTCCGCCGGTTTTGCCCGATCCGCCGATCAGAACGATTTCGGAATTCTGCATGTCGAAACTCCTCCTCGGTTTAAAACAAGAGAAACTCTCTCATTTGCAAAATGAGATAAACTCTCTTATTTTCTTTGTCAACAGTCGAGGGAAGCGGAAGATGGCAGAAGAAGTGATCGCACGGCGTAGGCGCCAGCAGGAGTCGACCGGTCAGCCACGCCGCATCCCGAGCCAGCAGCGCGGCCGCGAGCGCTTCGAAAAAATCCTGGCGGTCGCCTCCGAGCTCATCGAAAAGAAAGGCAGTGATGCCCTGAAGATGAGCGAGATCGTTGAAAAAGCTGAGCTTTCCTTCGGCGCCCTCTATCAGTATTTCCCGGACAAAACCTCGATCATCCGCACGCTAGCCGAGCGCTTCAACGAGCAGGGCCGACAATGCGTAGCCGACGAACTGGCCAAGGTGACGAACGGTGACAACCTGCGGACGGCTCTCTGCGTCATCGCCGATGAATATTATGCCTTCTTTCGCCGCGAGCCTGTGATGCGCGATATCTGGCACGCGACCCACACGGATAAGCTCCTCCAGAAAGTCGATGCCGAAGATATGGAATTCCACGCGCAGGCCCTGCTTTCAGTGCTAAAACAGCTGTGGCCTGAGCGGACCGAGACGGAGCTTCTGGCTATCGCCCGGCTGACGATGCAGCTTCTTGCGGCTGCCGTCCGCTATGCTGTTTCGCTGGATGAGAAAGAGGGCGCGCAGGCGATCGCGCTCTTCAAGAAGATGCAGGTTGCGGATATCGGCCGCCTGCTCGGCTGACGGCCCTCTTCCGTCTGGAAACCGGCCGCTCTTGCTGCTATTGCCGCTGGAACGTCAGCCGAAGGAGTAAGCCGCATGATCCAGACCACATTTCCTGACCGCGCCGTGATGGCAGAGCTGCTGGCAAAGATGCTCTGGGAGATCAAGGCGGTGCACTTCAGCCCCGAGACGCCCTACAAATATGCCTCCGGCATCATGAGCCCCGTCTATATCGACTGCCGCAAGCTGCTCTCCTTCCCGCGCGTCCGCTCCACGGTGATGGATTTTGCCGCCAGCACCCTCCTGCGCGATGCCGGTTTTGAGCAGTTCGATTGCATCGCCGGCGGCGAGACCGCAGGCATTCCCTTCGCAGCCCTGCTTGCCGATCGCCTCGGCCTGCCGATGATCTATGTCCGCAAAAAGCCGAAGGGCCATGGCCGCAATGCGCAGATCGAAGGCGACATGAAGGACGGCGCCCGCGTCCTCGTTATCGAGGATCTGACGACCGCGGGCGGCAGCATGTTCACATTCATCGATGCCATCAAATCCGCCGGCGGTATCGTCGATCACGGCATCGCGCTCTTCTTCTACGGAATCTTCCCCGAGGCACATCAGCGCTTTGCCAATGGCAAGGTTCAGCTCCATTATATCGCCACATGGCGCGAGGTTCTGGCAATCGCCAGGCAGCAGAAGCTTTTCGATGACAAGACGCTGCAGGAAGTCGAGGCCTTCCTCGATGCGCCGCTCGCCTGGTCGGCGCGGAATGGTGGCGTGAGTGAGCTTTCGCTCTAGCCTTTTGACAAAAGCTCGCTTAATCGATTGATGAACGCGCAAGTCCTGTTGGGAGGAATTCGATGATTTTGTGCTGCGGCGAAGCCCTGATCGACATGCTGCCGAGGGACACGACCCTTGGCGAAAGGGGCTTTGCGCCCTATGCCGGCGGCGCGATCTTCAACACCGCGATTGCGCTCGGGCGCCTCGGCATACCCACGGCCTTCTTCACCGGCATTGCCGATGACATGATGGGCGAGATCCTGCTGGATACGTTGAAGGCAAGCAATGTCGATTACAGCCCTTGCGCCATCACCCCGCGCCCTTCGACCATCGCCTTCGTCAAGCTCGTCAACGGTCAAGCGACTTATGCCTTCTACGACGAGGGCACGGCCGGCCGCATGATCACGTCAGATGACCTGCCCGATCTCGGCGATGACTGCGAAGCCCTGCATTTCGGCGCGATCAGCCTCATCCCAAGCCCCTGCGGAGAAACCTACGAGGCACTTCTCGATCGCGAAGCCGCTACGCGTGTCATCTCGCTCGACCCGAACATCCGCCCCGGCTTCATCAAGGACAAGGCCGCGCATATGGCCCGTATCAAGCGCATGGCCGCCAAATCAGACATCGTCAAATTCTCCGACGAGGATCTCGAATGGTTCGGCCTGGAAGGCGACCATGATGCGCTTGCCACCCACTGGCTGAACCACGGCGCCAAGCTCGTCGTCATCACCAAGGGCGCCGAAGGTGCCACCGGCTACACCAACGCCCGCAAGGTCACCGTACCGAGCGAGCGTGTGACTGTCGTCGACACGGTCGGCGCCGGCGACACTTTCGATGCCGGCATTCTCGCCTCGCTGAAGAAGGACAACCTGCTGACCAAGGCGCAGGTCGCCAATCTCGATGAGCAGGCCCTGCGCAACGCTCTGGCTCTTGGCGCCAAGGCGGCCGCGGTGACCGTCTCCCGCGCCGGTGCTAATCCGCCTTGGGCGAAAGAGATAGGCCTTTAAGGCCGAAAGCCGCAGTCTCTCGATTCCCCTTCTCCCCGAGGAGGGGAAGGGGATATGCGGCAACGTCTTGACACCTGTTTCTCGCGCCACGCCAGTACCGGATCTGTCCGGTGCTCAAGGCAATTCTTTCGCGCGGGCGCGCGCTTGGCTTTCCTTCTTGATCGGCCGACCGACCGGGCAGACCTCCTGCACGAAGCCGTTGAGCGTGTTGACGAGATTGTTCTCGATCAGGGAATAGTGGACGAACTGGCCCTGCTTCTCTCGCCGGATCAACCCCGCGGTCTCAAGAATGGAAAGATGCTGTGAAACGGCTGGCTTGGACATGCTGAAGCGGTCGGCGATCTCACCAGCGGTCAGGCCCGATGCCGAGAGATAGGCAAGGATCTTCCGGCGTGGCGCGCTGGAGAGCGCGTGGAATACCCGCTGGGCGGCGCTGACGGAACCGTCTTCTACGGCGTCATCGAAAGTCTCTTCGTCCAAGTCCGTTCTCCGTGCCTCCGTTACATCGATCCACTAACGAATTAAGCAATTAATGTATTGCTTAATTATCTCTGCCGATGCAAAGTAATTAGGTAATTCCTTAATTAATGAACTGGATGGCGATGTTCAAGTGCTGAATGCGCCTGAGGGGAAGGAGTTTGCCATGAGCAGTATTTCCACCGGACGCATGATTGATGACAACAGCGATCCAGGGAAGGGCAGGGTAGTCTGGATGCCCGCAAAATCGGTCTGGATTACCGCCATGACCTTGATCGCCATCGTTGGCGGGCCATTGACCTTCACTTGGAGCGCACTCGCCGTCTTCACCCTCCTGACCGCCATCACGATCTGCCTTGGTCATTCGGTCGGCATGCATCGGCTGCTGATCCATCGTTCCTTCAGCACTCATATCTTGATCGAGCACTTTCTCGTCTATCTCGGTACGCTGGTCGGCATGGCCGGCCCCTTCGGAATGATCTACGCACACGACATTCGCGACTGGGCGCAACGGCAGCGAAACTGCCATGACCTCTTTGCCCATCGGCGGTCTTTCTTCGTCGACGCCTTCTGGCAAATGCATTGCAAGGTGGTGCTGGACCATCCGCCGCGTTTCGTCCTCGGGGAGCGAGAGGGGCACGATCGCTTCTATCGTTTCCTGGAAGCGACATGGATGGCGCAGCAGCTTCCCCTGGTGCTCGTGCTCTTCGCGCTCGGCGGATTGCCGTGGGTGGTCTGGGGTATTGCCGTGCGAATATCGGTGTCGCTGACCGGACACTGGCTGGTCGGTCATTTCGCTCATCGAGACGGCCATCAGGGCTGGAGTGTCGATGATGTCGCGGTACAGGGCTATAACCTGCCGCGTTTCGGGCTGGTGACATTTGGCGAGAGTTTCCACGGCAACCATCATGCCTTTCCGGAATCCGCCCGACTCGGCATCGAGCCAGGTCAGTTGGATCTCGGTTGGCATTTCATCCGGCTGCTGGCAAAGCTCGGTTTGGCTTCGGCAGTCAAGCTCCCACACACAATTGCGCCAAGGCGAGGTTTGAAGCGCGTCAACGCATCCGAAACTGCTGGTGACGATGCAAATCCGCCTTGGGCACGCGAAGTCGGCCTCTGAGCCTTAAGCGATCCGGTCGAGAAAAGCCCGGACCTCGCGATTGAAGAGGTCCGGCTGCTGCAGCGGCGCGAAATGGCTGACACCGGGCAGCAGCACGAATTCCGCATCCGGGATCGTCCTTGCCAGATAGTCGGCATGCTCGGGCTTGATGAATTCGTCATGCTCGCCGAGCACGATGGAGACCGGCACCTTGATGCCTGTCAGCTGCTCGGGCGAATAATTCGGCTCCGTCGCCATCATTTTCGAGACGTCGCCGACGAAAGCTTCGAACTGGTCAGGTGTCGCCGATAGGGCCTGATAATCCTTCCTGTGACGGCTGAAGCAGCGGTCGATGATCGGCGTCGCCTTGAATTCCTTGGTGCCGCTGGGGTCCATGTTGCAGGCGAAGAAAAATACGCCGCAGACTCGGTCCGGCTGCTGGTCGGCCAGGATCAAGGATGTACAGGCGCCATCGCTCCAGCCGACGAGGGCCGCCTCATCAAGGCCAGTGTGATCCATGACAGCCAGCACGTCCGAAGCCATCAGGTGATAGGTGTAGGGACGCTCGTCACGCGTGCTGCGGCCATGACCGCGGCTGTCGATCACCACGACCCGATGGCCGGCATCGACAAGCGCAGGAACCTGATAGCCCCAATTGCCGCTATTGCCGAGCCCGCCATGCAGAAGGATGACAGCCGGACCGGCGCCGTAACTCGCATACCAGACGCGGGCGCCTTTGTTATCAACGAAGCCCTGCTCGTTCGAGGCCGGCAATGGCTGTGCCCCCTCGGCCTCGAATTTCACCAGCTCGTCATCCGTTGCAGTCATCAGCTCCTCCTCTGTCGCTCTCTATAGACGACGAGATGCCCTGCAATTCGACAGGGTCAAACAAAAAAAGCCCACCCGTGTGACGGATGGGCTTCGATAGCAGCGATATCGCCAGGATTACTTGGCGAGCTTTGCCAGCGCAGCAACCAACCCTTGAGTCGAGGAGTCGTGGCTGGCAGCGCTTTCCTTGCCTTCGACGACGGGCAGCAGGCCGGTCGCCAGCTCCTTGCCGAGTTCTACACCCCACTGGTCGAAGGAGTTGATGCGGAAGAGCACGCCTTCGACGAAGACGCGGTGCTCGTAGAGCGCGATCAGGCGGCCGAGCGCATAGGGCGTCAGCTTGTCATAGACGAAGGTGATCGACGGGCGGTTGCCGTTGAAGACGCGGTGGGGCGCGATGAAATCGGCCTGCTTGTCTTCCATGCCCTTGTCGGTGAGCTGCTTCTTGGCCTCCGCGAAGGTGCGGCCTTTCATCAGCGCTTCCGACTGCGCAAGAACGTTGGACATCAGCAGCTGATGCTGATGGCGCAGCTCCGGCTCGAAGCCGTTGGCGGCGATCGTGAACTCGGCCGGGATGATGCTCGTGCCCTGATGGATGAGCTGGTAAAAGGCGTGCTGGCCGTTGGTGCCGGGTTCGCCCCAGACGACCGGGCCGGAATTGCCTTCGACCGGCGTGCCGTCGATGGTGACGCCCTTGCCGTTCGATTCCATGTCGAGCTGCTGCAGATAGGCAGGGAAGCGGGACAGGCGCTGGTCATAGGGCAGGATCGCGCGTGTCGGGTAGCCCAGAACATTCCGGTGGTAGAAGCCGATGAGGCCGAGCAGGACAGGCAGGTTCTCGGCAATCGGCGCCTTGCGGAAATGATTGTCGACGGCATGCGCGCCATCGAGGAACTTGCCGAAATTTTCGGGGCCGACAGCGATCATCAGCGGCAGGCCGATTGCCGACCAGATCGAATAGCGGCCGCCGACCCAGTCCCAGAAACCGAAGACGCGTTCGCTTTCGATGCCGAAGGCGGAAACCTTCTCAAGCGCCGTCGAAACGGCGGCGAAGTGATGCTGAACGGCCGCTTCACCAAGCGCGCCGGCGATGAACTTGCGCGCCGTCTGCGCATTGGTCATCGTTTCGACAGTCGTGAAGGTCTTGGAGGCGACGATGAAAAGCGTCGTTTCCGGCTCAACCAGCTTCAGGATGTCGGCGATATGGGCGCCGTCGATGTTGGAGACGAAATGGGCGCGGGGGCCATCATGGAACGGTGCAAGCGCCAGCGTCGCCATGACAGGGCCGAGATCCGAACCGCCGATGCCAATATTGATGACATCAGTGATCTTCTTGCCGGTCGCGCCCTTCAGCGCGCCCGAGCGGACGCCATCGGCAAACTTGCCCATGGCGGCGAGCACGGCGTTGACGTCAGGCATGACATCCTTGCCGTCCACCAGAACGGGTGTGTTGGAGCGGTTGCGCAGCGCCGTATGCAGCACGGCGCGATTTTCGGTAAAATTGATCGCCTTGCCGGAGAACATCTCATCGCGCTTCTTTGCAACACCGCCTTCTTCGGCGAGCTTCACCAGAAGCTTCAGGATCTCGTCGTTGACGGCCGTCTTGGAAAAATCCATCAGCAGGTCGTCAAGCGATGCGGAAAAGCGCGAGAAGCGCTGCGGATCATTAGCGAATGCGGCGCGCAGATCGGTGGCCTTGGTGGCTGCTGCGGTGCTCTTCAGTTGTTCGACGATGGCAGTCATGGGAGACTCCTTTGGAGGCGGAGAGGGTTGCGGAAACTATTCTCTTTCCGGCAGTCAAATCAAGTTCAGCCCTCTGACGAAATATGAAAAAAGCCACCCGCGACAAGCGGATGGCCCTCAATTTCACGAGACCGTCAAATTCAGCCGCGCAGGTCCTTGCGCAGGATCTTGCCGACGGGGCTCTTCGGCAGCTCGGTGCGGAATTCGATGAAGCGCGGCCGCTTGTAATTGGTGAGATTGGCCGCGCAATGGGCCTTCACATCGGCTTCGGTGAGACCTGGGTCCTTGCGAACGATGAAGAGCTTCACCGCCTCGCCGGAATGCCCGTCCGGCACGCCGATCGCTGCCGCCTCCAGGATGCCGGGATGCATGGCGGCCACTTCCTCGATCTCGTTCGGATAGACGTTGAAGCCGGAAACGAGGATCATGTCCTTCTTGCGGTCGACGATCTTCGTATAGCCGCGCTCGTCCATGAAGCCCATGTCGCCGCTGCGGAAATAGCCATCCGGCGTCATCACCCGCGCCGTCTCGTCGGGCTTGTTCCAGTAACCGGCCATGACCTGCGGGCCGCGGATGCAGATCTCGCCGATCTCGCCAAGCGGCAGCGAATTGCCGTCCTCGTCGCGGATGTCGAGTTCTGTCGAGGGAATGGGAAGGCCGATCGAGCCCGTGAATTCAGGGGAATCGAAGCGGTTGGCGGTCGCCACCGGCGATGTCTCGGAGAGACCGTAACCTTCGGTAATATGCGAGCCCGTCACCTTCAGCCAGCGTTCCGCTACCGGCCGCTGCACGGCCATGCCGCCGCCGAGCGACATGACGAGCGAGGAGAAATCGAGCTTGGCGAAGTCGGCATTGTTGAGCAGCGCGTTGAACAGCGTATTCAGGCCGGGGAAAATGTGGATATCGGACTTCTGGAATTCCTGCACCAACCCCGGAATGTCGCGCGGATTGGCGATCAGCACATTACGGGCGCCGAGCGACATGCCCATAAGCGAATTCACCGTCAGCGCGAAGATGTGGTAGAGCGGCAGGGCGCAGAGGAAGTTCAGGACTTCAGGCTGCTTCTTCTTGTCAAAGGCGGATTTCAGCCAGAGCTGTAGCTGCATCTTGTTGGCAAGCAGGTTCTGATGCGTCAGCACTGCCCCCTTGGCAATGCCGGTCGTCCCGCCCGTATATTGCAGGAAGGCGATGTCGCTGCCGGTGAGCGCAACAGGCGCGAGCGTCTTGCCCGCACCTTCGGACAGCACCTGCCGGAAGCTCTTGTGCTGCGGAATGGACCAGGACGGGACCAGCTTCTTCACCCGGCGGACGATGAAGTTGACGATATGTCCCTTGGGGCCGAGCATTTCGCCGAGCGAGCTGACGACGACATGGCGCAGGTCGGTCTTGTTGATGACCTGTTCGACGGTGCGCGCGAAGTTTTCCAGAACGAAGATCGCCTTTGCACCGGAATCGTTGAGCTGGTGCTCGAGTTCGCGCGGCGTATAGAGCGGGTTGACGTTTACGACGACGAGACCGGCGCGCAGGATGCCATAGACCGCGACGGGGTTCTGCAGCACGTTCGGCATCATGACGGCGACCCGATCGCCCTTCTGCAGGCCGGCGCCCTGCAGCCAGGCGGCCACCTTGCGGGTCTGGCTTTCGAGCTCGCGATAACTCATCGACCTGCCCATGCTGGAAAAGGCTTTCCGGTCGGCAAAACGCGCGCAGCTCTTTTCCAGAAGATCCGGCAGCGATGTAAATTCCTGTGGGGGAATCTGGGCCGGAATGATGTCCGGATAGGTGGCAAGCCATGGTTTTTCCGATTTCGCACCACCAGGGTGGACGGAAATACTGTTCATTGTCTCTCTCTCCCATTCGGCTGCCAAAACCGGATGACACCGGTCGATCGGAAGATCCTCCATCCTCCGTCACGGCAGCTTATGCCATTGCTTGAGCGGTTCAAGCGGATTGAGGCTACAATAACCTTGACGTAAACGTCAATATCGCGAGGGCGGCATATGAACATGAGGCGATGGGGAACTTTGAAGCACAGGTCACGTTTTATTGGGGTGGATAAACCCACGACGAAACGATCAAAGGAGGTGCACAATGCTCAATCAGGATACTGACGCCACCCGCCGTGACCCGAATGTGAAGGATACGCCGACGTTGATCGCCAGCGACCGCGTTGAAGGCACCCGCGTCTATGGCGCCGATGGCAAGCACATCGGTTCCATCGAGCGCCTCATCCTCGGGAAGCAGGATGGCCGCGTGGCTTACGCGGTCCTGAGTTTCGGCGGCTTTCTCGGCATCGGCCACGAGCACTATCCGCTGCCATGGGCGAAGCTGAGCTACGACACCCAGCTGGACGGTTACCGCATTGATCTCACCAAGGAACAGATCGAAGGCGCGCCGAGCTACGCGGATGACGACGACACCTGGTACAACGATAATGGCCGCCGCGTTTACGATTATTATGGCGTGCCGCCCTACTGGATGTAACGTCGTCTGCGAGGACGAGCCGGATGGAGGCCCCGCGAGAGCGGGGCCTTTCAGTTTTTGCTGACGAGATCATTGGCGCAGCGCAGTATAGGTCCGACCGCGATGTCCTCGATCGACAGATGTTTCTCGGTCATGACGTGGAAGACATGGCTTTCACCGGGCATCAGCGTCACCAGCATCGAATCCACCACAGCCGCGGGATCGAGCCGATCCGCCATCAGGCAGAGATCCTTCAGAAAGCTCCGTGCGGTCACTGCGACATCCCAGCCATCGACCGATCTCGTCAGGGATATGGCGAGTTCCGGTGAAGGAAGTTTCAGGTCGATATCCTCGACGAAATAATGGAAGGCGCGTTTATCCAGCATCTGGACGACGATGACTTCCTCATCCGCAGAACCTGATGTTGCGATATCCTCCGGCAGGGGAAATTCCTTCGCCTCGAAACGATCGCAGAGCAGCCGCCAGAATTCGAATTCCGCCAGCACCGTCCCATCAAGCCGCATCCGCTTGCCACTGATCTTTGAGCGCCAGAACAGGGTCTGCTCATTGACAGCAATAGCCGAGAGGCCTTTGCCGCGCGGCTGGATCGTCAGCAGGCGTGGATGAAAAGCCTGCTGCATCGCATACCAGAGCGGCTTGCGCCGCCCGGCGGAATCGAGCGCTGCCCAGGAGGTGACCGGCCAGCAGTCATTGAACTGCCAGACGACAGCGCCCTTGCAGATGTCACGATGCGAACGCATGTGCTCTACCGCGAAGCGGATGGCGCGTGCCTGATTGAGCTGAGTTGCAAAATGCCAGTCGTCCATGCCCTGCGGCACAGGCAGATGCCCGGCAAGACCCTTGATCAGCTTGTCATTGCCCTGCGTCGCCTTCTGATGGTGGAAAACGCCGTGCGATTCCGGCGTCAGCGGTTCGTCATGCACGCTTTCCTGAAGCGTCGCCCAGGCCGGCGGCGCCTGCCAGCCGAACTCGGAGCAGAAGCGCGGAATATAGTTGCGATAGACCTCGTAGCCGACGTCGTTCCAGACATCCCAGATATGCTTGCAGCCATGCCGGTCGTCATTCGGCTCGATCTCCATGGAACCGGAATAGGGGCTGCCCGGATAATAGGGCCGGTCAGGATCGAGTTCGGCACAAAGCGCCGGCAGCACATCGAGATAGTAGCCGAGGCCCCAGCTGACGCCGTCCTTGATGATCGGCCGCCAGCCCCATTCGTCGAAACCCCAGATATTCTCGTTGTTGCCGTTCCAGATGATCAGAGATGCATGCGGCATCAACCGCACGACATTGTCCCGCACCTCGGCGATCACCTCGCTGCGCAACGGCTCTTCCTCCGGATAGGAGGCGCAGGCAAAGAGGAAATCCTGCCAGACGAGCATGCCGGCCCGGTCGCAGGCCTCGTAGAATTCGTCCCGCTCGAAGATACCGCCGCCCCACACACGCAGCAGGTTGATATTGGCAGCCTTCGCCTCGTCGATGCGCGCTGCATAGCGCTCGGCCGTCACGCGCGAGGGAAAACAGTCATCCGGTATCCAATTGGCGCCGCAGGCAAAGATCGGCACCTCGTTGATAACGAAGGTGAAGGCCGAACCGTGTTCATCCGGGGATGTGTCGAGGCGCAGCGACCGGAAGCCGATCTGCTTCGAATAGCGATCGAGGATGTTCCCGCTCTCGTCCTGCAGCCGGATCTCCAGCGGATAAAGCGGCTGCGCACCGAGATGATGCGGCCACCAGAGCTGGGGCGAGGGGACGCGAACCTCGAAGGAAACTTCCTCCGCATCCGCTTCGACCGCGATCGTTTGCGTCACGCCGCCGATCTCGGCAACGAGCGTAGCGGGCGCCGTCTCGCCATGTTTCACCAGCCGCGCATGCACCTTGACCAGACCATCGCCGCCCGCAAGCGTCGCCGAAACCCTTGTAGCGGCAAGCCGCACCCGATCCCAGCTCTCCAGCCGGACCGGCTTCCAGAGCCCTGCGGTCACCAGCGTCGGGCCCCAGTCCCAGCCGAAATTGCAGGCCATCTTCCGGACCAGGTTGCCCGGCCCGGGATAATTGTTCGGGCGGTAGCCGTAGTGCTGCTCCATCTCGGCGCCATAGGCATAGGCGGAGTGGAAGGTGACGCTGAGTTCGTTTTCGCCCTTCCGCAGCAGTGACGAAACATCGAAACGGTAGGTGCGGTGCATGTTGAAGGTGCGGCCGATCTCCTCGCCGTTCAGGCGGATCGTCGCGATCGTG
Source organism: Hyphomicrobiales bacterium (assembly GCA_900468805.1). GTDB lineage: Bacteria > Pseudomonadota > Alphaproteobacteria > Rhizobiales > Rhizobiaceae > Rhizobium. The sequence continues at coordinate 447,909 of UEIF01000021.1, forward strand.
TCCATGCCCTCGAAGACGAGTTCCTGTACCCTGCCGTCATCGGGCGCGGCCTCGAAGCTCAGCCGGTAGACCCAGCCCGTCTTGCCGATCCAGTCGTTGGTGATCTCGTTGATATCGAGATAGGGATCGGGGATCAGTCTGGCGGCGAGAAGATCCAGGTGCACGCAGCCCGGCACGGTTGCAGGTATGGACGCTGGCAGATTATCTCTTCCTGTATCGTTACAGGAAAGCGTCCAGCCGTTATCGAAGTCTCTCTTCTCGATCATGTCAGCTCTTATGTCCTATTGAAAACGGCCGTGGCGCTGCAGCACTTCGATCTTGTAGCCGTCAGGATCGGTGATGAAGAAGAACAGCCCGAACAGCTTGCCGTCGCGGTTGAGTTCCACGAGCTTGCCGGGGTTGAGGCCGAGATCCGTCAGCCGCTTGTGCTCGACCTGCACTTCCTGGACGGAAATGGCGAGATGGCCGTAGCCGTCGCCGAGATTGTAGGGCTCGATGCGGCCCTTGTTGACCGTCAGCTCCAGCTCGAAGCCGGTCTCGTCATTGCTCATATAGATCAGCGTGAAAGTTTCGAAATCGACGCGGTCGGCGACCTCAAGCCCGAAGACCTTGCTATAGAAATCGACCGAGCGCGCCTCGTCCAGAACGCGGATCATGGAATGGATCATCTTGGCCAAGGCGGTCTCCCATCGCTCACTCTACCGCTGCCTTGGTAGCCGTCCTCTCAAGCCGGACGCAAGCCCATTCTGCGCGTGATCGCGCCTTCGAGCATGCCGACGACATCATAGATCAGCACCGCCATCAGCCCGACGATCAACCCGCCCTGCAGGATGAAGGCGGTATTGTCGGAAATCAGGCCGGCGATGATGACCTCGCCGAGGCCCTTTGCCGCGACCGTCGAGCCGATCGTCGCCGTGCCGATATTGATGACCGTCGCGACCTTCAACCCTTCGAGGATCAGCGGCAATGCGAGCGGCAGTTCGACCTGGAAGAGACGCTGCATCCCGTTCATGCCCATGCCGTCGGCGGCGTCCAGCACCTGCGGCGACACCTGCTTCAGGCCCGCGACGGTATTTTCGAAGATCGGCAGCAGGCCATAGAGAAAGAGCGCAATCAGCGTCGGCGCAGCACCGAAACCGGTGGCGGGTACGGCAAGCGCCAGGACCGCAACGGGCGGAAATGTCTGCCCGGCATTGGCAATGGCGCGCGACAGCGGCAGGAAATCTGCGCCGCTCGGCCGCGTGACGAAGATGCCGCCGAGTACGGCCAGTACCGCGCTGCCGATGATGGAGATGAGAACGAGTTCCAGATGGCCGAGCGCCAGCGAAGCGAGGCTATTCTGTATATAGACCGGTGGAGCATTGTTGTTGGTGAGCGGCACCAGCATGAAGGAGAGCCACTCGGTCCTGAAGATCAGGATGAGAAGCAGCACCAATGCCAGCGCGCGAAAAAGGTTGGCGATAATAAATTTCATGCCTTGCGGCCCAGTTCGATGAGCCGGTTCATCGAAATCGAACCCACCGCCGCCTTGTTCGCGTCCTGCACGGCAGCCTCGTCCACGCCCTGCCAGATCATTTCGGCCAGCGCATCGCGCAGATTGAGCGACTGTGCCAGCGAATAGGGCAGGCCGGACTTGGCGGGCTCCATGCTGTCCTTCAGCGGCGTGAGCGACATCAGCTTCAGTGCCCGGTCGGAAGTGCCGGTCAATTGCTGCACGAAGGGATCGGACGGCTCCGTCAGGATCTTTTCCGGCGTCGAGCATTGCAGCAGCTTGCCCTCGCTCATGACGGCAATCTGATTGCCGAGATGGAAGGCCTCGTCCATGTCGTGCGTCACGAGAACAACCGTCGTGCCGAACTGTTTCTGGATCGCCAGCAGATCGTCCTGCGCCTTGCCGCGGATGACGGGATCGAGCGCGCCGAAGGGCTCGTCCATCAACAGAAGTTCCGGCTCGGCCGCCAGTGCGCGGGCAACGCCGACACGTTGCTGCTGGCCGCCCGACAGTTGATGCGGATATTTCTCCGCGAATGTCGCCGGGTCGAGATTGAAGAGGCCAAGCAGTTCCGTCACTCGGCTGTCGGTGCGGGCTGCGTCCCAGCCGAGAAGCTGCGGCACAGTGGCAATGTTCTGAGCCACCGTCCGATGCGGAAAAAGCCCGTGCCCCTGAATGGCATAGCCGATCTTGCGGCGAAGCTCGGTCGCCGGCACGTCCATGATGTTCTGTCCGCCGACGAAGATCTGCCCTTCGGTGATCGGCACAAGCCGGTTGATCATCCGCATCAGCGTCGATTTGCCGGAGCCCGATGTGCCGACGACAACGGTAATCGAACCCTTCTCGACGCTCATGGAGACATTGTCGACGACCGTTGCCGAGCCGTAGCGCTTGGTGACGTTCCTGATCTCGATCTTGCTCATACGGCTGGCCCCTGGATGCTTTCGATGACCGCATCGAGGATGACGGCCGAGGAGAAGGCGAAGAAAACGGTCGGCACGGCGCCGAGCAGGACGAGGTCCATGGCCGTCTGGCCAAGCCCCTGGAAGATGAAGATGCCGAAGCCGCCCCCGCCGATCAGCGCGGCGATCGTCACCATGCCGATCGCCTGAACGAGCACGATGCGGATGCCGGTGAGGATGACCGGAAAGGCGAGCGGCAGGTCGATTCCAGCAAGGATCTGCCGGCGTGTCAGCCCCATGCCCGCGGCGGCATCACGCACCGAGGGATCGACGCCTTCAAGGCCGACAACCGTATTGGCGACGATCGGCAGCAGCGAATAAAGCACGAGCGCAATCAGCGCCGGCGCGGTGCCGATGCCGCGAATGCCGATATCGGCCGCGAGCGGCACGTTTGCGGCGAGATAGCCGAGCGGCAGCATCAAGAGGCCGAAAAGTGCCAGGCTCGGAATGGTCTGGATGAGGCTCAGGATCCGCAGCACGATGGCGCGCAGTTTCGGCACCCAGAAGCAGAGGATACCGAGCGGCAACCCGAGCACGATGGCGATGGCAAGTGAACCGAAAGCCAGCAGCAGGTGGGAGATTGCCTCGCTCCAGAACTGGTCGGCCCGTGTCGAAAACTCCCTCAGGATCGACAGGCTGTCGAGCAGGCCGGACGCGAGGCAGATCACGAGCAAAGCGGTGTAGGCGGCCAGTGACGCAACACGCATCCACGGTGTCAGCTTTATCTTCACCAACGCGTCGGAGATGATGAGGCCGATAACGCCGAGCAGCACCCAGAAGCTGCCGCCGGGCGTCATGCGCGCCACGGTGCTGCCTGACGGTGTCGAGGCGGTCGCCACCAGCCCGATAGCGGCAATTAGTGCGATAAGGCAGAGCGTGCCGAGAGCAAGCCGGATGAAGGCGCTTTTCAGAAAGAGCGTCGCCAAGGCAGTGGCAATCAGCAGGGCCAGCAGAATGACGACGGAAGGCTGGGGAAGAAGCTGTGTCAGCAGCATCGGCTTGCCGGCGGCGATACGGTTTGCCTTCACATAGATGAATGGCAGAAGCGCCGTCGCCACAATGCCGCCTGCCACCAGTACCACGCCGAGCCGGTCCAGCTTGCGGACCGCTAAGGTTTCTTCCATCGATCCTACCCTGTCCGGAAAGTGCCCCGCCCGAATGCCGGGCGGGGCAGCAGGCAATTACTTCAGGAAGCCTTTTTCCTTCAGATAGGCTTCGGCTACGGACTTCGCCGGCTCGCCGTCGACCTGGATCTTGGCATTGAGCTTGCGCAACTCGTCAGCTGTCAGGCTCTGGAAGATCGGAGTGAGGATTTCCTGGATCTTCGGGTTCGCCTGCAGCACGGCTTCGCGGATGATCGGGGTCGGTGCATAGACCTGCTGCACGCTCTTGTCGTCTTCGAGAACCGTCAGTTGGGCAGCTTCGATCGCGCCATCGGTGCCGTAGACCATGGCGGTGTTGACGCCGTTGGTCTGGTCAGCCGCAGCCTTGATCGTTGCCGCCGTATCGCCACCCGAAAGCACGACTTCCTGGTCCGGCTTCAGGGTGAAGCCGTAAGTCGTCTGGAAGGCAGGCAGGGCGCCGGCAGAATTGACGAATTCGGCGGAGGCTGCGAGCTTGGCGGCACCGCCACCCGAAACCCACTTGCCGAAATCGGACATGGTCTTGAGGTTATTCGGACCGGCGACGTCGCTGCGCACGGCAAGCGCCCAGGTGTTGTTGGCAGGTGAAGGCGTCAGCCAGACAATCTTGTTGGCATCGTAATCGAGCTTCTTGGCCGCCTGGTAGCCCTGTTCGAGATTCTTCCAGGCTGCGTCATCGGCCTTGTTGAAGAAGAAGCCGGCATTGCCGGTATATTCCGGATAGATATCGATTTCGCCCGCAGTGATCGCCTTGCGCACGACCGGGGTTGCGCCAAGTGCGATGCGGTCCTTCGTCTTGATACCGTTGGCTTCCAGCGCGAGCACGATGACGTTGCCGAGCAGCGTGCCTTCGGTGTCGATCTTCGACGAAACGACGACGTCTGCGGCGTGCGCCGCGCCGGCCGCAAAGGCGGAAAGCGTGACGGCAAGTGCGAATTTCCTAAGCATGATTATCCCCTTGGTTGAACACCGTTAAACGTCGCGAAGGCCCCGAACGCGAAGCCTGCGCGCATAAAACCAGCCGGCATGGTCAGCTCGGGCCATCATGCCGGAAATACGTGCGTCATGGAAATAGTGTGCATGCCCGAAAAATCGATGCCCGAAAATCGAAGCAGCCCCCTCCAGTATTCGCTCTCGCGGCGCGATTATGGCGGCGAATGCAGACCGTTGCGCGGAATTGCATTCCCTTTTCCACGGCCGGCGCGATTTGTTTTTATCCCCTTGCGTGTTTCCACGGTGTTCCGGTGCTTTTGATCGGTTTTGCCGCCGCCCGGATTTCTTGATTGGTTGAACGATAGCCCGCACCTCTGTGGACAGGGATATCTTTTTTCACGAACACGTCATATCCTCCGCCTTTTCAGTAGCTTCCGGAGAAGTCCATGCATCTCGGCGCTCTATTCATCGCAAGCCAAGTCCTGTCGTCAGGCTCCATGCGCGAGACTGGCCGTCGCTTCAACCTCTCCGTCTCGACCGTATCGTCCGCCGTCGATAATCTGGAAACGGAGCTTGCCCTGAAACTCGTTGAACGTTCTTCGGGAGAACTGGTCATTCTGCTTGCCGGCGGCAGGGTTCAGGAGGGATTGGCGCCGATCCTCGATGCAACGGAAGAGCTCGGCGAAATGCTTGGCCACAATGACCCGGAGGCTTATGGACAATGGGCTGCCCGCATCCCCGTAAAGCCGGCTACGATGGAGCGCTACCTGGAGGTTGCGGATCAGGGTAGCATCAATCGCGCCGCACGCCGCCTTCGCCTTGGTCAGCCGCAGCTGTCATTGCAGATTGCCAATCTTGAGAAATTCTTTGGCTGCCGCCTCTTCGAGCGCCAGGCGCAGGGGTCGGCGCTTACGGAAGAAGGCAGACATGCCTACACGCTGTTTTCCACGATCAGTCTCGCCTGGAACGAACTGAAATCGTCTGCCGATGAGCGTTATCAGCGCACGGCCCGCTCGCTGCGCATCGGCTCCATCATTCCCACCGGATCGGAAAGCTGGGTTGCTCGCTGCCTCGGCGCACTCGTTGCGCAATGGAATGCCGGCCGCAACAAGAATGCCCTGTCGCTGGTCTCGATGACCGCCGATGATCTGCGTGAAGCGCTGAAATCCGGGCGCATCGATGTCGCGATCCTCGATTCCGTCTTCGGCCTCGAAAGCTTTCGTCATCGCGAATTGCTGCGCACGGATATGGTGGCCATCGCCCCGCCCGACAGCATGGAAGCGACGGCGGCCGACCTTGTCGCCAGTCATCCGATCTGTACGCCGAGCCCGCGCACCGGCATCGGCCATGCCGCCATGACCTTCGGCTACGACCGCACCCTGCATCGTCGTTTGCGCGACCGCGACATTACCGCTGCGGATTCACTGCCCGTCATCGTCGATCTCGTCGCCAATCACGGCTACGTCTCCTTTCTCGGCCGCGTCAGCGCCATGCCGATCGCCGACCGGGTGCGCATCGTCGATCTCGCCGAGCCGATGCCCATGTCCTACCATGTGGCCTTCAATCACCGGAAAGCAGCGGCCGACGCTTGCGACATGTTGATCACGACCGCGGCAAAAATTGTCCCCGCACCTGTCGCGCAAAACAAAGCCTTCGCTTAAACAGGCTGCGGCGGAACGAGAAGGATGAAGATGGGCAATACGTCTACGCAGTAGCTACCTCAGCCCAGTGGCGAGACTTATGCCTTGGCGGCGTTCTGTGCGGTCTGGAATACTTCGCGTGCGGACGTCGTACCCGCTACGTGCTCCGTATCCTCGGCTCCGAGGTCCATCCATCCTGCGTTCACGGCCTCAAACATTTCTTCGGCGGGCCCGGTGTGGCCCTTCGGGATGCCGAACTGCTCGAACGCTTCCGCCCACCCTGCACGCGGAACCGCAAAGGCTTTTACGTCGAGATTCAGGACTTCACCCAATTGCTCTGCGACTTCATCCGTGCTGACCATCGAACCAAGCTCGATGACGCGATGCCCTGGCCAAGCTGGCCCGGTCAAAAGGGTTGCGACCTCCGCGCCGATGTCGCTCGTCGCGACCATGGTCGATTTCCGGTTTGTCGGATTGTAGTAGACTGGTAGCATTCCACCTTGGGCGACGTGCAAGCCGTAAAGAAAATTTTCGAAAAATCCGCCTGCGCGCACAAATGCGATTGGGGATGTAAGATCGCGAAAACCTTGCTCCAGAAGCGACAAGGCCGTGATCATCCCGAGCCCGCTGGTCCTGTTCGCACCCATCGACGAAAGCGCAACCACTCGCGGCGGCGCTGCCTTGGTGAGCGCCTCGACATAGTTTGCAATCACGCCCTTTGCTTCTTTGTAATCGGGCGAGGGCGCCCAGACAGCCGGCAACATGACAAACGCGCCCTCGACGCCTTTGAGCGCTTGCTCGATGGCTGCCGAATCATTCCAATCGCCGTCTACCAGTTCCACGCCCTGGTTCGCCCAGTTAGCCGCCTTCTCGCGATTGCGGACCAGCGCACGTACCTCCCTGCCGTGCGCCAACAGATGTTTTGCCGCTGCGCCGCCCACTTTTCCCGTGATTCCCATTACTAAAAACATGCATTTTCTCCTGATCTTGAAGGACAGAGCACTGTCCTGTTGGTTCAACGGATGAGCGGCAGAATGGCCCGGATATGGGGATCGCGCAGATAGAGGCCGCCCCATGTCATCGCGCCCAGAAGCAGGGAAATGAGTTCCGGCGGCGACCCCAACTCACCGATGCGGACATGGGCGCAGATGGCGCCTCCCAGAAAGCCCGTCACCAGGATCGCGCCGAGGACGGCGGTGGCCGGGATGGCGTAGAGGATGGCGCAGGCGAGTATGATCGGACCCACGACACGGGTCAGGTCCATCGCGAACCCAGTTTCCTGCAACATGCTCGCGATCTGTGCCGGCGCGAAAAGCTGAATAGTGCCGTCTGCCACCAGAGCGATAGCGACAATCGCGCTCATTGTCCGGCCGGCCCATAGGGCGCGATGCGAGGTCATAGTTTCAGGCACCTGATGTAAGTCCACAGTTTCGGACATTTGTCATTCTCCGATGGGGGGATCCAATATTCGGAAGTTACTGTGTCTCTCAGTTATGATAAACACGGAGGAAATAAACTCACTGTTCTCTCTGTGGCGAACAATACCAAGGCACGAAAATGCAGAATCTCGAACCCATCCTCATTTTCGTAACGGTAGCGGAAATGGGGAGCTTCACCCACGCAGCCGATAGCCTGGGCATTCAAAAGGGAAGGGCCTCAACGGCGGTCCGGAAGCTGGAAGAAGATGTCGGTGTCAGGCTCCTGCACCGGACGACGCGCAGCGTGCAGTTGACGGAGGACGGACGCGCATTTCATGCCCGTGCCCGCGATCTGCTTGCTGAAGTCGATGACCTTCACTCGATGTTCGCAGGCGATCGCGTGGCACTTCGCGGGCGTTTACGGGTCGATCTTCCGACCGAGGTGGCGCGCACAACGATTGTGCCGGCCTTGCCGGATTTCATGGCGACTCACCCCGAGTTGGAGTTGGAGGTGTCGAGTACGGATCGGCAAGTCGATCTGGTTCAAGAGGGGTTCGACTGTGTATTGCGACTTGGACCCATAAGGGACGAAACGCTGATTGCCCGCCCACTGGGCCTGTTGCGCATGGTCAACGCTGCCAGTCCCGCCTATCTGGCGCGCTATGGCGTCCCTCGATCGCTAGAAGATCTCCAGAGTCAGGAACATCGGACAATTCATTTTTCGACGATTCTGGGCGCAAAACCCTATGGATGGGAATATCCTGACGGCGACAGCTACGCGACGCTTCAGTTGCCAGGTGCGCTACACGTCAACAGCGCGCAGACCTACGATGCCGCTGCCCTCGCCGGCCTTGGCCTGATTCAGGCGCCACTCTTGGGGATTGGCCAATACTTAAAGAGTGGAGCGCTGGTGGAAATTCTCCCCGATTTTCGTCGCCGGGCGATCGCCGTGTCCCTCGTCGTAGCACATCGGCGCAATCTGTCGCGCCGAGTCCGCGCATTCATGACTTGGATCGAAGATGTGCTGACGCCGTATCTGGAATCGCGAGGCGAACATCTTCATCCGCCCTCGAAATCAACATTCTGAAGTTATGTCTGCCGGTCGGCGGCCCGGCGGTCCAACAGAATGCAACGCTGAAACCGGCGACTTTTGAAGTCCGACGTGAGATATCCTTAAATTTTTCCGCCTTCTGTCTCCCAGCGCCGTGCCAATGCAACAGAACCATTCCGTATCAGGTTCGGACATATCCGGGGCCGCACGTCGATCTCCGTAAGGCAGCAAATGGGTAATCGGAACGAATGGCCGCTTGCGGGACGGCACACTTTGCCCGGGAACGGCGAGGATGAGGCGCATTGCTGCCGAAACCGTCCGTCAGCAAGCGCATAGAGAACGCCGATTTTACGATCCAGCCACCCTCGGCACGCTATACTACGCTAGAATGGTGGCGGAACGAGAGGGATTCGGACTATGGCGGTCTTGCTAGAAGTATGCGTCGATAGCGCTCAGGGCCTGGCGGCCGCAATCGAGGGCGGTGCTGGGCGTATCGAGCTCTGCTCGGCTCTGGAGCTTGGCGGGCTGACCCCGCTGCCGAGCCTGATGCGAATTGCCGCCGAAGCGCCGATCCCCGTCTATGCAATGATCCGCCCGCATGCCGGGCCCTTCATCTTCGATGCGACGGATGAAAAGGCGATGCTTGCCGATATCGATGCCGTCAGGGCCGCAGGCCTCGCCGGCGTCGTCATCGGCGCCAACCGACTGGACGGCACGCTCGACATGCCGCTTATCCATCGCCTCAAGGCCCACGCTGCCGGCCTCGGCTCGACGCTGCACCGCGCCTTCGATCTCGTGCCCGATCCGGATGCGGCGCTCGAACAGGCAGTCGAACTCGGCTGCGAGCGCATCCTTACCTCCGGCTGCGTACCGAAGGCGATGGACGGGCTCGAAACGCTGAAACGCATTTCCGCCAGGGCCGCCGGCCGTATCTCCATCATGCCGGGCAGCGGCGTGCGCCCGGCCAATGTCGTCGAGATCCTGCGGGCAACGGGTGCGCACGAGGTTCATGGCTCCTGCAGCTCTGCCGTTGCCAGCGCCGATCCGCGTGCCGTCTCCTTCGGCTTCGATGTGCCGACCTCGAACCGGACGGATGTCGATGTCGTCAGGCAGATGCGTGCGGCAATCGACGCCGCTTAGTCCGCAACCTTGATCACGGCCTTGATGAGGCCGCTCTTTTCATGCGCCCAGCGGGCAAGATCGCGTGGCGCATCGGCAAGCGTCGTGCGGTGCGTGATCAATTTGTCGACCGGCACGAGCCCCTTGGCGATTGAATCGGCGACATGCTCGAAGTCGACGCGTGTTGCGTTGCGGCTGCCGATGACCATCATTTCGCGCTTGTGGAATTCCGGATCGGAAAAGAGGATATCGTCCTTCACGACGCTGACCAGCACCAGCGCGCCGCCGTGAGCGACGAAGCTGAAGGCTTTCTGCATCGACGGCCCGAAACCCGTCGCATCGAAGACGACATCGAAACCGTCGCCATCCGTCTTGGCCTTCACGGCATCGAGGGTGCCGTCACTGGCGACGATGCCGGATGTGAAACCGAAGCGCTCCGATGCCATCTGCAACCGTTCAGCGCTCGTATCGAGCAGCGTCACCTCATGGCCGGCGATGCGCGAAAAGATTGCCGCGCCGAGGCCGATCGGGCCTGCGCCGATAACGAGCGAGCGGGAACCGGCTGATGCCATGGAACGGCGCACGGCATGCGCTCCGATCGCCAGGAATTCGGTGGTCGCCGCGGCCTCCAGGCTGAGCCCCTTGGCGGCATAGAGATTACCCGCCGGGACCACGATCTCCTCGCAGAAGGCACCGTCCGTATGCACGCCGAGAACCCTGATGTTGGTGCAGCAATTCGGCTTGCCCTGGCGGCACGCAACACAGCTTCCGCAAGAGAGGTAAGGGTTGACGATAACGGGCGTACCGACCGCCATCGCTACCCCATCGCCGGCCTCCAGCACGGTCGCGGATATTTCATGACCCATCACGCGCGGATATTCGAGAAAGGGGTGCTTGCCTTCGAAAATATGATAGTCCGTGCCGCAGATGCCGACATGGCTGACGGCAAGCCGTACCCAGCCGGTAACAGGCCTTTCGGGAGAGGGACGCTCGACGAGATCGAGGACGCCGGGTTCGCGGCAGAGCACTGCTTTCATGATGGTTCTCGCATGGCTGAAATGAAGAAAGCCGGCCCTTGGGCCGGCTTCGTTTCTCGTTTCGCTCAGCCTGTCCGGCGCCGGCGAAGCTGGTCGAAATAGACGATGACGATGATCAGCAGGCCGGTGATGATGCGCTGCCAGAACGAGTTGACGTTCAACAGGTTGGCGCCGTTGTTGATGGTCGCCAGAATGAACGCGCCGATCAGCGGACCATGCACGGAACCGACCGCACCGAAGAGCGACGTGCCGCCGATGACCGAAGAGGCGATCGCCTGCAGTTCCCAGCCGTCGGCCTGCGTGGCGTTACCGATCGCGATACGCGAGGCGAGCAGCACGCCGACGAAGGCCGCAAACGAAGCCGACAGGATATAGGCCAGGTAAATCATCCCCTTGACGTTGACGCCGGAAAGGCGCGCGGCTTCCGCATTCGAACCGACCGCGAAGAGATAGCGGCCCCAGCGGCTCAGATGCAGGAAGACGAAGGAGGGGATCGCCACCAGGATGACCATCCAGAACAGGCTTGGCACGCCAAGGAAATCGGCGCGGGCGAAGTTGCTGAAACCCTCGTCAGTGATGCTGATCGTCGAGCCGTTGGTGATCAGCAGGCCGATGCCGCGCAGCGACGTCAGGGTCGCCAGCGTGATGATGAAGGGCGGCAGGCCCATATGCACGATGCCGAAGCCATGGAAAGAGCCGATCGCGACGCCGATTGCCAGCGTCAGCAGGATCGCCGCCCAGAGCGGGACGCCCGCCTGTAAGAGCCAGGCGATGATAACAGTGCAGAAGCCGACGATTGCGCCGACAGAAAGGTCGATGCCGGCGGTGATGATGACGAAGGTCTGGCCGAGCGCCAGGATCGCCGTCATCGAGCCTTGGCGCAACAGGTTGGAGATGTTGAGCGGCGTCCAGAAGCTGGCCGTAGAGAAGCCGAGCACGACCCAGAGGAAGATCAGCAAGCCGATCAGCGTCAGGCCGAACAGGATGTTCATCTTCCGGCGCGGCGGCGGCGCGACGATTTCGGTGGGGGTGACAGTCATGAATTTTCTCCCTCTTATTCTTCTGGCTCAGACGCCGATCGCTTCGCTGAGCACTTCTTCATGCGTCGCCGCGTGGAAATCATGGCTTGCAACGAGCTTGCCGCTGCGGAAGACGTGCAGCCGGTCGGCCAGTTCGTAGACCTCAGGCAGGTAGGAGGAGATCAGGATGATGCCTGCCCCTTCCTTCAGAAGCTTGGCGAAGAGCCGGTAGATTTCCGCCTTGGTGCCGACGTCGACGCCGACGGTCGGCTCGTCGAAAATGAAAAGCCGGGCGCCGTGGCTCAGCCACTTGCCGATGACGATCTTCTGCTGGTTGCCGCCAGACATGCTTGAGGCCGGAACGCGCCGGCTCGGCGTCTTGATGCTGAGATCGCGGATCTGCTTGTCGGCATTCGTCGATTCGCGCGAGTGATTGATGACCGGGCCCTGGCTGAGGCGTCCGAACACTGGCAGGTTGATGTTGAGGCCGATCGGCAGGTTGAGGCAGAGCCCCTGGTCGCGCCGGCTTTCGGGTGCCAGCGCAATGCCGAGCTCCATCGCTGTGCGTTCGTTCCTGATATCGACGCGCTTGCCCATCCAGTGGATTTCGCCCGCACTTGTCGGCTGGCGCCCGTAGAGCCCGAGCGCGAATTCGCTGCGCCCGGCGCCGATCAGGCCATAGAGCCCGACGATCTGTCCTGCCTTGACGCTCAGCGACACGTCTTCGAAGCCCGGACCGGTGAGCCCCCTGACGTCGAGGATCGTCTCGCCGATCGGAATCTCTTCCTTATGGTAGATCTGCTCGATCGAGCGATTGATCATCAGCGCGATCAGTTCGGCGTCATTGGTTTCGCCGATGAGGCGCGTGCCGACATGCGTGCCGTCGCGCAGCACCGAGACACGGTCGGCAAGCTCGAAGACTTCCTCCATGCGGTGGCTGATATAGACGATGGTGACGCCTTCGCCCTGCAGGCGGCGGATCAGCTTGAAGAGCTGGGCGGATTCCTGGCGGGTGAGATAGGCGGTCGGCTCGTCGAAGATCAGGAACTGCGTGCCGCGCATGGCCGCCCGCGCCGTGGCGACGAGCTGCTGCTGACCGATCGTCAGCGAACTCAGAAGCGCACCGGCGGGCAGGCCGAAGCCGAGATCGTCGAGAACGGCCTGCGCCATCTTCTCCATCTGCTTCTTGCGCATGATGCCGAAGCGGTTGACCTCGTCGCCGAGGAAGAGATTGGCCGCAACGCTCAGGTGCCGGCAGAGCACGACTTCCTGGTGGACGGCGTTGATGCCGCGGGCGATTGCCTCGTTCGGCGTCGACAGCCCCACCGGATGGCCGCACCACAGCACCTCGCCGGCCGTGCGGGTGATGACGCCGGTGAGCAATTTGATAAGGGTGGATTTGCCGGCGCCGTTTTCGCCGACGATGGCGTGGATTTCACCGGCAAGGAAGGTCAGCGTCGCGGGCTTCAGCGCCTGCACGTGACCGTAATTCTTCTGCAGGCCTTTCAATTCGAGGATGGGCGATCCGGCGGGAATTCGATTGGCTTCTTTCAGCGTCGCGCTGTCATCGTGCCGATGACTGATCTCTTCCAGTCCGACCATGGACCTCTCCTCCTCTTGTCACGTCTGCTCCATCCCCGGTGAACCATACCATGGATGAAAAAGGCCGCGCCGGTTTTTGAAGCCAGCGCGGCCGCCGGTCGCTTTACTTGATCTTCGGGTTCAAGAGCGCGTCGATCTTCGGATCGGCCATATTCGCCTTGGTGACGAGGTTTGCGCCGGTGTCGACGTTCTGCTCGACCTTTTCGCCCTTGGAGACGGCAAGAGCGGTCTTCACGCCGTCATAACCCATGCGATAGGGGTCCTGAACGACGAGGCCGGCGATCGCACCATCCTTGAGGAAGCCGACCGTCTTATCGTCGCTGTCGAAGCCGATGACCTTGATCTTGTCGCCGAGCTTGTTTTCGGCGATTGCCTGGCCGACGCCCTGCGCCATGATGAGGTTGGAGGCGAAGACGCCGACGAGGTTCGGGTTTGCCGTGATCAGGTCGGTCATCATGTTGAGGCCGGTCGTTGCCTGACCGTCGCCGTACTTGTCGGCAATCACCTTCAGGCCGGGATGCTTGGTCTTCACCTGATCCAGGAAGCCTTCGCGGCGCTGTTCCAGCGAGCCGACGCCGGGAAGGTTGGTCAGGATGACGACTTCGCCCTCTTCCTTGCCGGTCGCCTCCTTGATGGCGGCGGCAAGACCGTCAGCAGCGATACGGCCGCCCTGGACGTTGTCGGTCGTCAGGAACGACTTGAATGCCTTGGAGTCGGCGCCGGAGTCGATGCCGATGATCGGAACCGACTTGGCGGCTTCATCGATCGGCTTGCCGAGCGCCTTGAACTCGGTCGGCGAGATGACGACGGCGGCCGGCTTGCCGGCAACGGCGTTCTCAAGAATGCTGATCTGGCCGTTGATGTCGGATTCGGCCTGAGCGCCGAGCTCCGGCACGTTGACGCCGAGATCCTTGCCGGCCTTGCGGGCGCCCGCCAGAACGATCTGCCAGTAGAAGGACGTCGTATCCTTCACGATGATCGGGATCGTCACGTCGGCAGCAAAGGACGTAGCCGGCATCGCCGTTGCAATGACGGCGGCGCCTGCCAGTGCCGTAAAGGCACGGCGAGACAAAAGGGATTTCACGATGCTCATAAGGGTTCTCCTCTCAGGGTGCGTTCTCCTCCAATGAAACCGGACCGCTGAACGCTGGCGGACGATTTTTATCGATAAAAAACATTTACGATGTGAAGCTAGCCGAGGCGAAAGCAAATTGCAAGCGTGCCGATTTTGCTTTTTTATCCGCTCAATTGCCCCCCAAGCAATTGTTTTCATTTCAAATACATAAGGACCTAAAATAAGGTCTTCAGTCGAATTGCACCTCGTGAGGATGCACTACGCCCTTCTTCAAAATCAGGTTGCCGTAGAGCCGGAACTCGGTGGTCGCGACGATATAGGCGGCCTTGCGTGCCATCTCGTAGAAGGCGAAGCGTTCGACAGAGGCGATGGAAAAATCGCCGGCGCGACGGGTGACGATCTCCTGGAATTCGGCGCAAACCTCCGGCACCGCCTTGGGGTCGCCAACCACCTCCATCCGCCATGCCGATTGCGGCACGAACGTATCGAGAGGCATATGCATGAGGATCGCCTCGGCCATGGCTGTCGCGCTGACGCCATCGGCCCGGATGACGTCGGGGCCCATGCTGCTCGATGGGAAATTGGCGTCGGCGATGACGATATCGTCGCCATGCCCCATGCTCTTCAGAGCATAGAGCAGATCGGGGCCAAGAAGCGGATGAATACCTTTAAGCATGGTGTCTCCTCAGACGCGGACGGCTTCTTCACCGAGCGGCGCAGCCACCAGCGTATGGGGCTCGAACTCGGGATAGATATCGTCGGGAAGCCGTGGTTCGAAATTTTCCATATTGCGCACGAGGCTCGAAGGCTTCGCCGTGCCGATCAGCACCGAGGAGACGACCGGATCGCGCAATGGGAACTGCAGGGCAGGGGCGGCAAGCGGCAGGCCGTGGCGCTTGGCAACCTCTTCCATCGCGCCCACCTTGCCCAGCACCTCTTCGGACGCCGGCATATAGTCGAAATGCGAGCCCGGCACCGGGCCGGTTGCGAGAATGCCGGAATTGAAGACACCGCCGACGATCAGCGACGTGCCCTTTTCCCGGCAAAGCGGGATGAGCTCCGCAACAGCAGAGCGATCGAGCAGCGTGTAGCGGCCGGCCATCAGAATGGCGTCGATATCGGCGTTGCGCATCACGTCGAGGCAGACGGGCACTTCGTTGACGCCGAGGCCGAACGCCTTGATCGCGCCTGAGGACTTCAGCTCTTCCAGCGCCTTGATGCCGCTGTCGAGGAAACTCTTCAGATACACGGCATTCCTGGCGGCACCGTGCGTATAGGCGCCGATGTCGTGGACGTAGAGGATGTCGATGCGGTTGAGGCCAAGGCGCGCATAGCTGAAATCGACCGACCGCATGATGCCGTCATAGGAATAGTCGTAATCGGCATCGAAGGAGAGCGGATCGACATAGCTATAGTCGGGAACGGTGCCCGTCGGTACCGGGCGCAAGAGGCGGCCGACCTTCGTCGACAGCACATAATCGTTTTCCGGCTTGCCGCGCAGGAAATCGCCGACATGCCGTTCGCCGAGGCCAAGGCCGTACCATGGCGCCACGTCGTAATAGCGGATGCCATGGTTCCACGCGGTATCAAGCGTTTCCATCGCCTGCTCGCGCGGGCAGGCGCGATAAAGGCCGCCCAGCGCTGCCGCACCGAAACTGATTTCGGTGACCTCCAGCGCCGTTTTGCCGATCCTCCTCGTCTTCATCATTCCTCCTTGTGAAGACCCGAAATTTTTATAGGGATTATTTAGAGTGTGGCACCGAGATGCCACGGAACAAATTCGTTATCGCCATAACCGAAGATTTCACTTTTCGTCTTCTGGCCGGAGGCCGTGTCGACGATTAGATCGAAGATCTCGCGGCCCTTGCCGCTGATCGTCGCATCGCCGGTGACGATCGTGCCGCAATCGATATCCATGTCCTCTTCCATCGAGGTGAAGAGCGCCGAATTGCTGGCGAGCTTCAGCGACGGTGCGGGGCGACAGCCGAAGCAGCTGCCGCGGCCGGTCGTGAACGCGATCATGTTCGCACCCCCGGCAACCTGGCCGGTGGCAGACACAGGATCGTAGCCGGGCGTATCCATGAAGACGAGACCGGGTGCGGTGACGCGTTCGGCATAACCATAGACGGCGGTCAGCGGCGAGCGTCCGCCCTTGGCGACGGCGCCGAGCGACTTTTCGAGAATGGTCGTCAGGCCACCGCGCTTGTTGCCGGGCGACGGGTTGTTGTCGAGCGAGGCGCCGTGCAGGGCGACATAGGCCTCCCACCAGGCGATCTTCTCATCGAGCTTCCTGGCGACATCGTCGCTGACGGCGCGGCTGCGCAGCAGATGTTCCGCACCATAGATTTCGGAGGTTTCCGAAAGGATCGCCGTGCCGCCGGCTGCCGCCAAGAGGTCAGCGGCAACACCGAGCGCCGGATTGGCGGAAATCCCTGAAAAACCGTCGGAGCCGCCACACTGCAGGCCGATGATGATCTCACTGACTGACATCGGAACACGCTTTTCGCGGCCGACATCGGCAGCGATCTCGCGCAGCACGCCCATGGCGCGCTCGACCGCGCGGCGGGAGCCGCCGGCATCCTGGATATTGAAATGCCGCTTGGAGGCGCCGGCACCGCTCTGGCCGTACAGCGTCAGCTGGTTGACCTCGCAGCCGAGGCCGATCATCAGCACGCCGCCGAAATTCACATGGCGCGTATAACCGGCAAGCGTGCGGTGCAGCACGTTCATGCCGTCGCCGGTCGAGCTCATGCCGCAGCCCTGGTCGTGAACGATCGGCACGAAGCCGTCGATGCCGTCATAATGCGGCAGGATGGTGCGGTTGGCCTCGTCGGCGATCGCCCGGCAGACCGTGGTGGAACAGTTCACGCTGGCGATGATGCCGATATAGTTGCGCGTCGCCGCCCGCCCGTCGGCGCGGCGGTAACCCATGAAGGTGCGCGTTTTGTCTTCAGCGCTCGCTTCTTCGGGAGCGGAGTTGGCCGTTGCGGCAAGACGGTCGTTTTCGAAATGCAGATTGTGGCTGTGAACGTGGTCGCCGGCTTTTACATCCGCCGTCGTGCGCCCGATCGCCTGGCCGTATTTCACGACCGGCATGCCCTGCGGAATGTCCGCTATGGCGACCTTGTGGCCGGGGTCGATCTTCTGCCGGGTCACCACACCCGCAACATCAGATCCCTCAGCGATTTGTGCCGTTGCGACCGCGACATTGTCACCGGTCGACAGGATGATCCAAGGCTGTCTGTCCAATCTCTTCTCCCTGACGAAACGCTCGCTACATCGGCGCCTGCTGCATCAACGAATGCGCATTGATTTTGTTTTTTATCTACAATAAACATTTTCAAGTCAACGGGAATTTGATCCTGTGGACGAGGGAGGCAAACAGCCGCAGGCGGCCAAAAACTAAGATAAAGGTCGCTTGAAGGGGCTCCTGGTCCGGCTATGCCCGTTGTTGGCGGCGGGTATCATCGCCGTGTCGCTCGGGCGGAAAGCAGGGTCTGATGGCAAGGCAGAATACGGTCTTCAAGGAAGCGTATAATCGATATGCGGCAGCATTGCGCATGGATACGGCGTTGCCTTCCGAGCCGGAAATCGCTGCCCAGCTCGGCGTCAGCCGCAGCACTGCGCGCGCCATTCTGACCCGCCTCAGCGAGGAAGGCATCATCCGCTGGAACAAGCGCCAGAAGATCGTGCTGCGCCAGCCTGTTGACCGCGACTTTTTCCCGTCGGAAGAGACGGATTCGCTGCATGACATCATCGAACGCAGCTTCATGCAGCGCATTCTTTCCGATGAAGCCGCACCCGGCATGCAGATCAACGAACTGGAGCTTGCCCGCGAGATCGGCACAGGCACGACCAGCGTGCGTGAATTCCTCATCCGCTTCTCGCGCTTCGGGCTGATCGAGAAACGGCCGAACAGCCATTGGACGCTGAAGGGCTTCACCCGCGAATTCGCGCTGGAGCTTGCCGATGTGCGCGAAATGTTCGAGCTGCATTCGGCGGCCGAGTTTGGTAAGCTTCCCGCCGACCATCAGGCCTGGGCCGATCTTGCGGCGATCAAGGAGGAGCACGCTTTCGTTCTCTCCGATATCAACAACCGCTTCAAGGAATTCTCGGCGCTTGACGAGCGCTTTCACCTGCTGATCCATCGCGCCTCGAAGAACCGCTTCATCGCCGATTTCTACGACGCGATCGCCATCATCTTCCATTATCACTATCAATGGAACAAGGCGGCCGCCCGTCAACGCAACGAGCGCGCGATCTACGAACATCTCGATTATATCGCAGCGCTCGAAGCCCGCGATCAGGGAAGGATCGATGCGACCTGTAGGATCCATCTTCGCTCGGCCCGCCAGACGCTGCTGCAGTCCATCCCGCAGAGCGTCACGGAAGGCGCCTGAGTTGTCATCATGAAGGGTGTGCCGTGTGGCCCCCTCATCCGCCCTTCGGGCACCTTCTCCCCCATGGGGCGAAGGGGGAATCGAGGCGTCGCGGCATCCCCTTCTCCCCTGGGGGAGAAGGTGCCCGAAGGGCGGATGAGGGGGCCACACCCACCAACCCAACCGATCAGCTTATCTCTAGTGCGAGGCCGCTTCGCTCGCAGCACTCCCAGCACCACCCGTCTTCACGCCCCGCCCGATCGGAATAAGCCAGGTGGTCGCAAAGGTCAGCACTGCCACGACGACGACACCCCAGAAGCTCCAGTGCAGCGCCGCATCGAAGATGCCGCGCACAGCCGGATCACCGGCGAGTTCCGAAAGGCCGGTCGGTTCGTTCAGCACATTATGCAGGCCGGCCGCCGCGTCTCCCGTCGCATAGTGATTGATGCCGGCATTGAGGATTGCGCCGAGCACCGTGGCGCCCAGCGTATTGCCGAGGCTGCGGGCAAAGATGATCGAGGCCGTAGCACTGCCGCGCATCGACCATTCGACGCTGTCCTGCACCAGCGCGATGCTGGTCAGATTGATAAGCCCCATGCCGAAGCCCATGAAGAAGGAGCCCGCACCGGCGACAGCCGGATGGCTTTCAGGCGTGAGGAAAAGCAGGAAACAGGCGCCGAAGGGAAACATGAAGCTGCCGACCCGCAGCGTATTGCGGATGCCGAACGCCTTGAAGAGACGGCCTGATAGCATCACCGACATCGGCCAGCCGACCACCAGCATGGTGAGCGTGAAACCGGCGACGATCGGCGAGCGGCCGAGCACGCCCTGCACATACATCGGCAGGATCGTCGAAAGGCCGATCAGCGCCATGCCGGCCAGCAGCATGCAGGCATTGCTGGTCGCCACCAGCCGCCGGCTCCAGAGCGCGATGGAAATGATCGGCTCCGGCGTGCGCTTCTCCTGCATCACGAACAGGATGCCGGTCACGACGAAAACGGCGGCAAGCGAGAGAAGGACCCAGGCCGGTGCATTCGTTTCCGTCAGGATCGTCAGCAGTGCTGTGATGGAAATCGAAAACAGGATGGCGCCGAGATAATCGATCTTGGCTTGCCTGTGCGCCACGTCTTCCTTCAGGAAGAGCAGGAAGGCGATGATCGAGAAGACGCCGATCGGCAGGTTGATCCAGAAGATCCAGGCCCAGGAGATCGTATCGACGATGATGCCGCCGGCAAGCGGCCCGACGACTGCCGAGGTCGCCCAGACGGTCGCCATCACGCCCTGCACCTTGCCGCGCTCCTCCAGCTTGAACAGGTCGCCGATGATGGTCATCGTCACCGGCTGGATCGCACCGGCGCCAAGGCCCTGCACCAGGCGAAAGACGATGAGCGAAGCCATCGACCAGGCAAGCCCGCAAAAGAGCGAACCGACGAGGAAAATGAGGATGCCGCCGATCAGCACCGGCTTGCGGCCGAAAATGTCGGAAAGCTTGCCGTAGATGACAGTCGTCGTCGACTGTGCCAGCAGGAAGGCGGAAAACACCCAGCTGTAATAGGAAAAGCCGCCGAGCTGGCCGACGATGTGCGGCATGGCGGTCGCCACGATCGTGGCCTCGATCGCCACCATGAAGGTCGCGAGCATGATCGTCGCAACCACGAGCGTGCGTTTGGATTGCTTCGATGGTGCGGACATGATGAACCTTTCGGGACTTTCTCCGCGATACGGGAAAACCACTGTCGGCTGGTGGGGCCATTGTCGGTTGGTGGGGCAACGCGGGGTGTCGCAGTCTTTTATGCTCCTGCTGATAGCAGGTAAAGCGCAAGTGATATGCTTTCTTCGATGTCGACGCTTAAACCGCTTCCGGCGCTCGCAAATTTAAAATACAAGGCACTTAGCGAAGGAAGTTCCGGTGGGTAGCCGCCGGAAAAGGAGATCCGGCAGGCTGCCGGGGCTCTTGGATGTCAGGATTGCATTTCCGCCAGGTTATTCCCAATTGTAACCTGATGCAGGCCTGTGAACCGCTCCATCGCGGATGCGAAGGGTTTCGGATCCGGGCACGGAAATGGCGAGATACGATGGCGCATGTTTTGGCTGCGAGCGGCGGCGTTAAACAGGTAATCTGCATCAATTGGGGTACGAGATACGGGCCGACTTTCATCAACCGCCTGTATGCGATGGTGGCGCGCAACATTACGCCGCCCTTTACCTTCACATGCTTCACCGACTGCCGCGACACTCTCCATCCCGCCGTCCTGTGCGAGGATCTGCCGCCGCTGGATGTCGAAATGCCCGTCAATACGAGGGGCATCTGGCCGAAGGCAAGGCTCTGGGGACCGAGGCTCGGAAGCCTTGATGGGCCGGTCCTCTATCTGGACCTCGACCTTGTTATCGTCGCCTCCCTCGATGACTTTTTCGAGGTCGGAGGGCCTGACGACGTCGTCATGGCCCGCAACCAGACAACGCCTTTCGAAAGGCTCGGCCAGAGCTCGCTCTTTCGCTTTCCGGTCGGCAAGCTCCTGCCGCTGCAGGAAAAATTCAGGGCCAACCCGCAGAAAGTGGCCGATGAATATCAGTACGAGCAGCGTTTCGTCACCCGCAATGCGCCCGGCGGCGTAAAATTCTTCCCGCGCAGCTGGGTTTTGCATTTCCGGCAGGACTGCCACTGGGCCTTTCCGCTGAACTACTTCCTCGCCCCGCGCCTGCCATCCAGCGCCCGCGTCGTCCTCTTCCCGCGCGGCTTCCACCCGCAGAACGCCATCGAAGGGAAATTCGGCCCGAAAGGCCGCGCCGAAACGCGGCTCGAGCACATCAAGGGCGTCTTCGACGCCAGCAAACGCGGCGGCAAGCAACCCTTCCGCTACCTGCGCCACTATATCCTCCCGACACCTTGGGTTGCCGATCATTGGCATGAATAAGAACGCAAGTTCAGGATTTAGCACGCGGAATAAGCGTTTTGTTAACGCGCAAAATTCAAAGTTGTGACAAGTAATATCTCGTATCTAGGTTGCCCAGGCATGATGCCCCAAGCTCTTCCGTGCCGCGAATTCCGATGGAGGGAGTTCCGGTACTAGAGGAACGAAGATGACCGCTATCTCTTCAGCGAACAATGCGGCGCTGCTCATCCTGCAGCAGGCGAACGCATCGTTGCTTCCCACCAAACAGCAAGCCGGGAAATCGGCTGCCGACACTATCGCAGCTATCGCTAACGGCATTTCCAGCCAAACGAGCGCCGTAAAGACCCAGGCCTCATCGACAATCAACAGCGCGCTGCTCGACGTCAAAGAGAGCAACGACGGGATGGTGTCGAGCGCGCTCGATTTCCTGGATTCGGACAATTTCAAAACCAGCGATGCCGGTGTTACCGACGTCATCAAGAAGCTCATCAATGACGATGGGGACAAATTTGCCTCGCTGGTCAAAGCCGAAAAGGCGAAGAATCCCGGCATCAGCGATGACAATGCGATGGCCAACGCCATTCAGCGCCTGATCCGGTACAACAGATCCAAGTTCGGCGACGGCGAATTTGTGATCGGCTTCAAGCTTGGAAACGGTGGCAAGATCATCTCGAACATAGAAGACAAGAATGGAAACAGCACCAGCAATACCCTTATGGCGGGATTGAAGACGGCCCAATCCTCACTGATCGAGGCGGGGATGATCATCAGCAGACCGGATGGTAGAAATACGGATGAGTTGAAAATGGCATCCTCAATGCTGAACAACAGCAATTTTGGCAAAGCCTCGAACGACTTTGCGGCTTGGAACGACAAGTGGCGGGATGCGTTTGGCTTTTGAGGCCGGCTACAATTCCGATACCTGCGAAGAGGCCCAGATCGAACGTCGATCTGGGCCGATTTCGTTCAGGTCCGTTTATGCAAAAAGCAGATCGGAGCCATCGATCGCGTCGAACTCCAGGAGTGCCGAGGCGCCGGAGTTGTAGAGGTTCGCGAGCGTGACGGACGAGCCAACGACGATTTTGTCGATACCGTCGGCCCAGTCATAGATCGTGTCGATACCTTGGGTTGCCAATCACTGGCACGAGTGACACTCTAACGGAACAATTTCCCACGCCGAATGTTGTCCGCCCAGGGAAACGTTGGGTGCTCTCATGCGTCCTCTTCTGATCGCAACATTGCTCTCGCTTTCATGCCTGTCTGCCAACGCGAATGCGGCCGACACCGACTTTCTGAACTCGCTGGCAGGCGACTGGGATGGGGGCGGAATGGTCCTGACCAAGATCGGCGGCACGAAGGTCAATGTCTCCTGCAATCTGAAATCCAACGCGAGTGCTTCCGCAGTGTCCATGAACGGCAGCTGTCGCGCTCTCGCCATCGTCACGAGAACCTTTTCGGCAAATGTAAAGGCGGCCGGTCAACGCTACACCGGCAACTACACCGGGCCATCGGGCCAGCCTTCCATGCTTGTCGGCAGCCGGAAAGGCGATGCTCTCAACTTCAATGTCACCTGGGCTCACATCACCAATGGCGACCGAAAAGCAAACTTGATGATCGAAAAGGTCGGGCAGAACGGGCTTCGCCTGCAGACTGTCGATCGGGATCCCGCCTCAGGCCGATCCGTGGTGACAAGCCGCATCGATCTGCAGCGGCAATGACGGCCGGATCGTTGCCTCAAACAGTCGTTTCGATCCTGTAGTCTCGCATCCATCGGCGCGCATCGCATTGAAATGCATTGCGTTTATATAGACAACCGTCATCGCCCATACTGCCTCTAGCCTGAAAACTAGAGGAATGAGCATGACTGGCAGCGCAATCTCCTACACACTTTTAAGCACCAGCGACGTTCAGAAGATTGCCCCGGTTTCGAACGTGACGCTCTGGCGCTGGGTGAGAGACGGCAAGTTTCCCGCCCCCATACAGGTCGCGAAAAACAATTTCTGGAGGTCCGACGAAGTTGCCGCCTGGATGGATGAAATGTCCTCCAGGCGCGGCGCGCCAGATCGGAAAGCCCTTTCGCAGAACCGCAGCTAGCCGCCGGCTTCCACATTTCATGCGGATATCAAATGGATAGAATATCGGAATACGCGCCGTCGTCGAGGACGGGCGTCTCTAGCGATGTCGAACGATTGCGCCGCGATATGTCCCTGTCTTCGACAGCAGCGCAATACGGCTACAAGCTCACCCGCAACGGGCAGGAGTTCGCTACATGCTGCCCGTTCCACGCCGAAAACACCCCGTCATTCACGATCTTCATCGGGCAGGATGGCGTCGAGCGTTTCCATTGCTTCGGCTGCGCGCCCCTTCGCAAAATGTCTAGATTCAGGAAGAGAAAGCGTCCCTTATGCGTCCAAATGGGCGCTCGGTGCTCTCGGTGGAGGGGGCGAACGCCCAAATGGAGGGTGCTGGAGGGAACCGCACTCTCCGGTTCAAATAATTGAAATATATAGGTATAAATGAATGGAGGGGGCGGAGGGAGCGAATTGCTCAAACATGCCGGAAGCCACTTATGCCGGCATTGATACAGGCGGTATGCACGACGCTTGCGGAGAGTCTTGGAAATGCCCCTCCGCCCCCTCCGGCCCCCTCCGCGAGCCGGTCGCGCGGTTTTGACGATCTGAGCTGATGCTTCGCTCTAGCCGCCCAGCCGCGAGGAATGCGCGACTATCGACGCGGTAACCACTCCAGTTTTTGAGATAGCAAAGGGCATTCTTTCATCTCGCGTCGGCACACCGATGGGAAAAGAGGCCAAGCGATGGGCAACTGCATGGATGGAAAGCCGTTATTTCAGCAAGATGGCGAGCGCATGCAGAAGTTTCATTCTTACCGGCTCTGACGTTCGATAGTCTGTGGATGAAGGCGAGCGCCGCTAACGTCGGCGCCTACGAACTCACAGCACCAGTTTCCGAGGATAGCTCACCGCTCGGTCAGCTCGTCCGCCTTATGGCTTCCATGCTTCAACTCAACATGGAGCAGGCATGATGGAAGCTCCTATTCATACCCCTGCCGCGCCTTTCATTGGGCCGGCACCACTCGTCCGCCTGACAGAATTGCGCCGCACCGCACTTGAGGCATTGACAGAGGAACTGATTGCGTTGCTGGATCTGGCCGACGGCAACACGGACCTTGAAGACAATGCCGATGACGAGCCATCACTTGGCAGCGCGGCCAGATGCAGCGGCAACGAGTGCGTTGAAGATTTGGAGCTCGACGATTGCGACGACGAGGACGGCGGAGACGAGGAGCCGACCATGGGATGGACTGGGTTGCCATCGAGCACATGCACTACCTCACATCCCAACCGGGAAAGCGAGTGAGATTCGACGTCGCGAACCGCGAGATGCAAAAACTTTAGAAAATTCGAAAATAAAAAACTATTCGTGCAATTTGATGATACTGTGGCGACTATTAGAATAATATTTTAGTAAGGGTAAAATCATGAAATCGTTTTTTCCTGAAATGTCTACGAGGCAGATAGTCGTTTTTATGATCGAGACATCCGTTCTCGTCGCATCGCTCGTTGCCATCCTCTCTGTAACGATACCTATGCTCTGATTTCGATGCCCTTGTGAGTTTAAGCGGGAGCGTTTTTGAAAACGGACGTTCCTCTGGCGAATAAAAAGGGGCTCGTCTTTGTATCGAGTGACGAGCCCCTTTTTATCCCGCCGAAGCGGGCAAGCTTTTCTGAGGAAAGGTGGGACCGCGCAGCCGAAGCGATTGAAGGGTCAAACGGGGCGTGCATCCCCCGCGTGGTCCACGCGACTGTAACTGCCACTGTGCTTAAAAGTGCCGGTAGACTTTGCCTCGAGCGGCAAACACCAGGACTTTCAACTGGTCGAAGTTGTGGACGCCTTGACGCGATTACTTGGGTATTTGCGGAGAGGTCGCATTCGTGCGCCGGCGCTTAGATTGAGCGCACTCCAGGGGGGTGATCTATCGTATTCTTCGAATCATGGTTGCGGAGGAGCGGATGCCGATAGGGAAACTTTGGGCGGGACGAATATTCGGAACAAACACCGGAAACCTCTTTATTTCCCTCGCCGGCCGCGTTCTGGATATCCATCGTTGACTGCCTCAAGGAAGTAGATGCGGACCGTCAGGGACGAGCGCGAATTCGAGCTTAATTTCGCTATGGAGTCTCGCCGCCTATCCGAGATCCTCGCTGCCGAGCATCTTCTACTTAGGAGTGGCGTTGAATCCGGCGAGATAAAGATCATCACCAGTGCCGAATCCAGAAACCTCTCTGGATATCATCCGGAGGTCATCAGGGACGAAGTTTGGAGAGGAGCGTTGGCGGCGGCTAAGCGCACGGAAGAAGAAGTCGGATTGGAGAATTTGGGACCGTGGACCGATTTTGAATGGGGCATGGTCAACGGCAAACTTTCCGCCCTTCGATGGGTGCTTGGCGAAGAATGGGACATGCTCGACACCTAATTGGCGCCGTTATGCAGGATGACTTGGCCTAGCCAGACGCCTGCCTGGAGGTAGCAATGCGGTCGCACGGCGCGAAAAACGGATCCGTGCTCCGTAAATTCGAAAAACCTCTAAGGCTCAATGCATTGAATTCACTAAGAAAAATGGTGCCGCTTAGGTGACTCGAACACCTGACCCCATCATTACGAATGATGTGCTCTACCGACTGAGCTAAAGCGGCAATCCGGCGGGCGAAGCATGAGGCCCGCGATTTGCATGGGGCTGATACAGCCATTGTCCGAAGATTTCAAGCACCCTCTTATGCCCTCGGGCAAAAAAGCTGAAGCCTGTGGAAAGGCCCGTCGTTCAGAGCGCCAGCCGGGTGCGGGCGGCTTTATATTCCGCTTCCAGCCGGTCGACCAGCCTGGCGACCGGCTCCACCGCCTTGATCGCGCCGATGCCCTGGCCGCTGCCCCAGATGTCCTTCCAGGCCTTTGCGCCGCCCGTTGCCTGTTCGAAATCCATCTTCGAGGGATCGGCGTCAGGCAGATCGTCCGGGTCGAGGCCGGCTGCGCGAATGGAGGGTTTCAGGTAGTTGCCGTGCACGCCGGTGAAATAGTTCGAGTAGACGATATCGGCGGCAGCACCCTCGACGATCGCCTGTTTGTAGGCATCGGAGGCGCGGGCCTCCTCCGTCGTGATGAAGGGGGTGCCGATATAGGCCATGTCGGCGCCCATCGCCTGTGCTGCCAGAATGGCGCCGCCGGTCGCAATCGAGCCGGCGAGCAGCAGCGGGCCGTCGAACCATTCGCGGATTTCCTGCACCAGTGCGAAGGGAGAAAGTGTGCCCGCATGTCCGCCCGCACCTGCCGCGACGGCAATCAGCCCGTCGGCGCCCTTGCGGATCGCCGAATTGGCATGGCGGTTGTTGATGATGTCGTGCAGCACGATGCCGCCATAGGAATGCACCGCCGCATTCACTTCCGGCACGGCGCCGAGCGAGGAAATGACGACAGGCACTTTATATTTCACGCAGAGCATCAGATCGTGCTCCAGCCGCTTGTTCGACATGTGGACGATCTGGTTGACCGCGAAGGGCGCTGCCGGCCGTTCGGGATGCCTGGCATTGTAGTTGGCAAGATCTTCGGTGATCATCGCTAGCCACTCGTCGAGCTGGCTTTCCGGCCGCGC
The DNA here is from genome assembly GCA_900468805.1 of Hyphomicrobiales bacterium. Lineage (GTDB taxonomy): Bacteria > Pseudomonadota > Alphaproteobacteria > Rhizobiales > Rhizobiaceae > Rhizobium. The sequence goes on from UEIF01000021.1 coordinate 475,336, forward strand.
GTTGAGTGCGGGAAAGGCGCCGATCACGCCGGCCTTGCATTGCGCCAGTGTCAGTGCCGGATGGGAAATGATGAAAAGCGGGGAGCCGATGACCGGCAGTCTCAGGTTGTCCTTGAGGATCGGGGGCAGGGCCATGCTTCCACCATTTTTGACGTTTACGAAAACGTCAATTGATTATCAGAGCTGGCGCCCGAGGAAAAGAGTATGGCGGGAGCTAGCTTTCTTTTCCGTAATCCTGTCCACTTTCGGAATATCTAATGCATGTCGCGCAAAACTGTGCGGCGGTTTGCGACTACGACATGCTGAAAACAGTGCTTCGAAGCGCTGCGCGGCGTCCTTATCCCCCGCCGATGCGCTCGCAAAAGGCTGCAAGGCTTGCGGTTTGCCGCACTTGACGCTACCGAATTTTGACAGGCATTCAATCTTTTGAGGTCGATGCCGGCACGAAACGTGAAGGGCCTGATGTGAGCGGACTAGAAACGGCTATCAGAACTGCGCTCGATAATTCCGACCGTAATAGCGCGGAAGTTCGTGCACGCATCTATCAGTCCGCTCGCCAGGCGCTGGAAGCCGGCCTGCGAAAGCAGGATATCACCGATGCCGACGTCGTGGCCCATCACCGCCACCGTCTCGAAACCACGATCCACACCATCGAGAGCGAAGAGCGCACTCGCCTTCACCCGCGCCAGGGGCCTCCGGAAGTTCCGGTCCCGCCCGTGGTAGAGATGCCTGAGCCCCCGCGTCACGTGGAAGAGCCCGCCTATCGTGTGGAAGAGGCGCCCTATCATGTCGAAGAGCCTCCCTATCATGCGGAAGAAGATGACAGCCTGGCCGTTACAGGTGAAACACGCGGCCACGATGCCGCCGGGCATGTGGACGATGCGAGCCTGGATGGCGTTCACGCCAGCAGCGTCGATCAGCTGGGAGCGGCACCGGGCGGAGAGACGCGTGGAGAGATGCGCGCGACGTCGGGCAAGCGCGGCGGCATGGATTTCCGCCCCGAGCGGGCCGCTGTCCGCCGCAGGCCGCGCAAGTTCTTCTCGCGCCTGCTTGTCTGGTGCGTGCTGCTCGCCTTCATCGGCATGGGTGGCTGGTGGGCCTATACATCAGGCCTTCTCCTGACGGCGGCCCAGCGCGACACCAGCGTCGCCAACCCGCCGGCCAGCACGCAGCCCGAGGATTTCGATGGTGAGGATAGTGCCGATAACAGTACCCCGCATGTCGATGAACCGCTCACGATCGATCCGCAGAACGGCTTCTCGGCAGACTGGATCGAGGTCTTCAAGCCTGCTGACAAGATCGAAAGCGGCCCGCGCGCCCGCGTGGAAAATGTCACCGAAACTGAAGGCCCGGCCGTCCGCCTGACCTCACAGAGCGGCAATACGGATGGCAATGTCTCCATCAATGTTCCCGCCAATGTCCTGCAGCAGCTCGCCGGCAAGTCCTCGACCATCGCGCTGACCCTGCAGTCCACCACGGACGAGCCAACCCAGATCACCGTCGAGTGCGAGTTCCAGTCGCTCGGCAATTGCGCCCGCCATCGTTTCAACGTCACGCGTGAAAAATCGGACGCGCTGCTGCAGGTCCGCTTCGACCGCTCGCTGGCGCCGAATTCTGCGGGCCGGCTGATGATCAACAGCGATGTGGACGGCAAGGCCCGCGGCATCAATCTCTTTGCCGTGCGGATCCTGCCCGGCCAGTAAGCGGCCCGGTTTGCCAGAGCGGCGTGCGTCCATTCGGACGCACAAAGGACGCTCTGCCCCTTTTAGTCTACGCATCAGGCTTCCCGAAAATCGATTTCGATTTTCGGGCCGATGCTGTAGCGACGTCTATTTCAGGAAGCCGGGACCCGCGCCGATGATCTTGTCGTCGAGTGAGCCGATCGCGTCCTTGTCCTTGCCGTCATAATCCATGGTTTTCAGCATGTGGCGGATGAGGTTGAGCCTCGCCCGGTGCTTGTCATTGGCGTGGATCACGGTCCAGGGCGCAAATTCCGTGTGGGTCTCCTTCAGCATGCGGTCGCGCTTCTCGCTATAGTCGCCCCATTTGGTCAATGCGGCTATATCCATCGAGGAAAGCTTCCAGACGGCGAGCGGGTCGTGCCGCCGGTCGTGGAACCGCTTGATCTGCATCTCGCGGCCGATATCCAGATAGAATTTGAAGAAGAATATGCCTTCGTGGGCGATGACTTTCTCGACCTGCGGCGCCTGGTTCAGGAAATCCTCGTATTGTTTCGGCGTGCAGAAGCCCATGACCGGCTCCACGCCGGCGCGGTTGTACCAGGAGCGGTCGAAGAGCACGAATTCGCCCGATGTCGGAAACTGCGCGATATAGCGCTGGAAGTACCATTGGCCCTGTTCCCGGTCGGTTGGCTTGGCAAGCGCCACGACGCGCGCAAGGCGCGGGTTCATGTGGGCCGAGGACGCCTGGATCGCGCCGCCCTTGCCGGCCGCGTCTCGCCCTTCGAAGAGCGCCATCACCCGCTTGCCCGTCGCCTGCAGCCAGAACTGCACCTTCACGAGCTCGATCTGCAGCTTCTCCAGCTCTTCGACGTATTCGTCGTCCTTCAGCTTCTTCTTGTAGGGATAATCGCCGGATTCCAGCGCATGCTCATCCACCCAGTCGGGCAGCACGGGATCGTCGATATCGAAGACGCGCTTCTTGCCCCTGATCTCCAGCTCCACGACCCTGCTTTCGACGTCTTCGGCCATCGTCTTCTCCTGCGCTTGCTGATTTCGTTTTTCAGCAGGCGAACATATTTATCATTGAAAATCAAATCCGCTGCGTCAGCAAAGCGCAATTCGGTGTCGCGCGCTGCGGCTTTTCGCGCAAGTTTCAGAAACGGAAAACTTCTGTCATGAAATGCGGCTATCAGGCAGAGTTTGAATATAAAGAGAAACGAATCGATGCCGTGAGGGGCGCCTTGGAAGAAGAAATGCCGTGGACGAGAAGCCTGTTGGCGCGCATCCGGCGCGAGCGCCCGGTTTTGCTGGCGACGCTGCTGAGCGCGCTGGTGGCGCTTGCCGCCGGCATGAACAAATGGATCGTGCTCGTCCTGCTTCTGGTGATGATCTTCGCCTCGCTTTTCAACGAGGCGCCGGTCATCAAATCTGATGTCGTCGAGCCGGCCGAACCCGAGCCCGAAGTGCTTCCGAGTCGCCTGCCGGAGGTCTCCGCCACACTGGCCGGCCTCGATATCCCTGTCATGGTGCTCTCGGAAGATGCCTCGGTGCTGTTTCAGAACCGCGCGGCCGAAAAGGCCTTCGGTGAGGTGGCGCTCGGCTCTCACATATCGGCGCGGCTGCGTTCGCCTGGCGTCTTGGATATGGTGCGCGAAACCATCGCGACCAACGCCCCGAACCAGATCGAGCATTCCGAGCGGCTGCCTTCCGAGCGCGTCTATATCGTGCGCAGCGCGCCCGTCGAATTCAAGGACGACGACGGCCGCAACGAGCGTTACTACATCCTCTCCTTCCGCGATATTTCCGAATTACGCCGCATCGATCGCATGCGCACGGATTTCGTCGCCAATGCCAGCCATGAGCTGCGCACGCCGCTTGCCTCGCTGCGCGGCTTCATCGAGACGATTCAGGGCCCGGCCAAGAACGATCCGAAGGCGCAGGCACGTTTCCTCGGCATCATGTTCGACCAGACGACGCGCATGAGCAGGCTCGTCGACGATCTCCTGTCTCTTTCCAGGCTTGAGCTCAAGTCGCACATCGCCCCCGACGAGAAGGTGGATCTCGTGCCGCTTCTCGGCCATGTCAGGGATTCGCTCGTGCCGCTTGCCACGGATGTCGGCGTCTCGATCAATCTGCACCTGCCCGACGGCAAGGTCGAAGTGCTGGGAGACCGCGACGAACTCGTTCAGGTCTTCGAAAACCTGATGGAAAATGCCTGCAAATACGGCCAGGAAGGCGAGACTGTCGATGTCTGGCTGAAGAACGGGTCCGGCCAGCCGGTGGAGGTCAGCGTCGTCGACAGAGGCCCCGGCATCCCGGCCGAACATGTGCCGCGCCTGACGGAGCGTTTCTATCGCGTCAGCATCGAAGACAGCCGCTCGAAGAAGGGCACGGGCCTCGGGCTTGCCATCGTCAAACATATTCTGACGCGCCATCGTGCACGGCTGATCGTTAAATCGGAGGTGGGCAAGGGAACGGAGTTTACCGTGCGTTTCTGACTCCCTATGTCGCACGCAATTTATCGACGCCATATTTCTGCATTTAAAATCAATGGATTATTCTGTCATAAATGTTTCATCGATCTGACATAAAAGGACGGTGCTTAAGGCGCTAAGAGAGTCCTGCCGATGAAAAAAGGCAATGCGAGGGCCTCTTTGAGGCCGCACTCACACAAGCCCAAATGCCGGGAGATTCAAATGAACACCTTTAAACTTACTGTTGCCGCGCTTGCTGCAACCGCCGCTTTCGCTGGCGTTGCCGTTGCTCGCGACCAGATTCAGGTTGCTGGTTCGTCCACCGTCCTGCCTTACGCAAAGATCGTCGCCGAGTCTTTCGGCGAAACCTTCACCAAATTCAAGACGCCGGTCGTCGAATCCGGCGGCACGGGCGCTGGTCTGAAGGAATTCTGCAAGGGCGTCGGTGAAGACACGATCGACGTTGCCAACGCATCGCGTCCGATCAACAAGAACGAAGCCGAAGCCTGCAAGGCTGCCGGCGTAACGGACATCCAGGAAGTCAAGATCGGTTATGACGGCATCGTCTTCGCAACCGACGCTTCCAACCCGGACGTTGCCTACGTTCCGCAGGACATCTACAAGGCCCTCGCTGCCCAGGTTGTTGTTGACGGCAAGCTCGTCGCCAACCCCTACAAGAAGTGGTCGGAAGTCAACCCGAAGCTTCCGGCTGTTGATATCGCTGCCTACATCCCGGGCGAAAAGCACGGCACCCGCGAAGTCTTCGAACTGAACGTTCTCGCTGCCGGCTGCAAGGCTGCTGGCGCTCAGGAAGTCATCGCCAAGGAAATCACCGAGAAGGCTGCCCAGGCCAAGGCCTGCGTCGCAGTTCGCAAGGACGGCGTTGCAGTCGACATCGACGGCGACTATCCGGAAACGCTGGCACGCATCGCTGCCAACAAGACCGGCGTTGGCGTATTCGGCCTCTCCTTCTACGAAAACAATGCCGACAAGCTCAAGGTTGCTTCCATGAGCGGCATCGTTCCGTCCACGGAAACGATCGCTAACGGCACGTACCCGGTTTCCCGCCCGCTGTTCTTCTACGTCAAGAAGGCACATCTGGGCGCCGTTCCCGGCCTGAAGGAATATGTCAACTTCTTCGTATCCGACCAGATGATCGGCCCTGACAGCCCGCTCGTCGAATACGGTCTCGTTGCTGCTCCCGATGCAGAGCGCGATGCGATCCGCAAGGACGTAGAGGCTGGCAAGACCATGTAATGACTTTGCCGGCGCGCCACTCGGGGGTGTTGCGCCGGCATCGCCTGTCCGCCCGGCCCGCAAGGGCCGTGCGGAATGAACTTCTTCTCCATGATATTGAAGCCGATGGCATGCTCCTGGAGCTGCCGGGCTCTTTGGGGGCTGTGGGCCTGGGGACGTAACGAATGAGCACATCCATCATACTCTTGTGCCTGGTGATTATCGGCGCCGTTGCCTATGTGGCCGCGCGCAGCCGCGCCACGGCACTATCAGGCGGCAGGTCGTCCGCCATGCACTCGCGGTCGGCCTATCATGGCTCCTATGCCGCGATCTGGGCTGTTCTGCCTTCCCTGATCGTTCTGTTCGTCTGGCTTGCCGTAAGCCCGGGCATCGTCTCTTCCTCCGTTCGCGGTGGTTTTCCCGATGATGTGAAGGCGCAGCCGGCCGTCCAGCAGGATCTCGCCTACAGCATGATCGCCACGGTCGCCCGCGGCATGAACATGCTGACTTCGGATGAGGTCTCCTCCCTCTCCGGCAATCCTGCCGGTCTGCAGGCAAGGCTCAATGAAAAGGGCGTTCCGCTCGCTGGCGAGCCGCAGCCCTACATGATCGACGCCGCAAAGACCCTGAACGCCGAAAGCATGACGAGCCGTATCATTATGACGGCGATCGTGTTGCTCATCTCCGTCGCAGGCGCCTTCTACGCCCTTCGCGCCGTTGCTCCGCGCTTCCGCGCTCGCAATCGCGTTGAACGGGTCATGCTCTGGTCACTTCTCGTCGCGTCCTCCATCGCCATTCTCACGACGATCGGCATCGTTTTTTCGATGCTGTCGGAAGCGGCCCGCTTCTTTGCCGTCGTTCCCTTCGCCGACTTCTTCTTCGGAACGGTCTGGGACCCGCGCTTTGCCGGTGCCGGCAGTTCCTCCTTCGGCCAGTTCGGCCTCATCCCGCTGCTGCTCGGCACGCTCTATATCGGCCTGGTCGCCATGCTGGTCGCCGTTCCGGTCGGCCTCTTCGCCGCCATTTACATGGCCGAATACGCCTCTTCGCGGGTACGTTCGATTGCCAAGCCGCTTCTCGAAGTGCTGGCCGGCATCCCGACCATCGTCTACGGCTTCTTCGCCCTCGTCACGGTCGGTCCGTTCCTGCGCGATTTCTCTGCGCAGGTCAGCGGTCTGCTCTCCGGCAGCTATACCAATTTCATCCAGGCACAGAGCGTCATCACCGCGGGCATCGTCATGGGCATCATGCTGATCCCTTACGTTTCCTCGCTGTCGGATGACATCATCACCGCCGTGCCGCGCTCGCTGCGCGACGGCTCCCTCGGCCTCGGTGCCACGCGCTCCGAAACCATCAAGAAGGTGGTCCTGCCGGCCGCCCTTCCGGGCATCGTCGGCGCATTGCTGATGACGGCGTCCCGCGCCATCGGCGAAACCATGATCGTGGTTCTCGCGGCCGGTGTCGCCGCCCGCATCCAGATCAATCCCTTCGAGCCGATGACGACAGTGACCGTCAAGATCGTCAACCAGCTGACGGGTGACCTTGAGTTCACCTCGCCGCAGACGCTGGTTGCCTTCGCGCTTGGCATCACGCTGTTCTTCATCACGCTTTGCCTCAATATCTACGCGCTCTATATCGTGCGCAAATACCGGGAGCAGTACGAATGACGAATATTGTTTCCCCCGTCGCCGGCGTCACGGTCTCCAAGGCGCCTGCGCGCCGCGACATCGGCATCAAGCGCCGTTACGCTGCCGAGCGCCGCTTCCAGGCCTATGGTATCGCCGCGATCTCCTTCGGCCTGATCTTCCTGTTTATCCTGCTGTGGACCGTCATCAGCAACGGCTATACCGCGTTCCAGCAGACGGCGATCACGCTGCCGATCGAGTTTACCGAAAAGACCATCGATCCGGATAACAAGCGTGCGACCGATCCTTCGGTTCTCATCGCCGCCAGCTACCCGGTTCTCCTGCGTGACGCGATCGTCAAGCAGCTCGGCATCAACGCGTCGAGCCGTCCTGACGTGCGCGATGCATCCAACATGTTGTCCAAGGGTGCGCCGATCCAGTTGCGCGACATGGTCGTTGCCGACCCCTCGATCATCGGCAAGACCGTCAATGTCACGATCCTGGCCGATGCCAATGTCGATAGCGCCAACAAGGGCCAGATCGACCTCTCGGTCGATGAGAAGAACCGTAAGGTGAATGACAAGCAGGTCGGCTGGATGAACCAGCTGAAGGCGAGCGGTTCGCTTCACAAGGTCTTCAACACCGGCCTCTTCGTCAACGGCAATTCCAGCCGTCCGGAAGCCGCAGGTCTCGGCGTTGCCCTCATCGGCTCGCTCTATCTGATGCTGATCGTCCTCGTGCTTGCGCTGCCGATCGGTGTCGCCGCCTCGATCTATCTCGAGGAATTCGCGCCGAAGAACAGGCTGACGGACCTGATCGAGGTCAATATCAACAACCTCGCCGCCGTGCCGTCCATCGTCTACGGTCTGCTCGGCCTGTCGGTCTTCATCAACTTCGCCGGCCTGCCGCGTTCGGCACCGCTGGTCGGGGGTCTGGTGCTGACCCTGATGACGCTGCCGACGATCATCATCGCCACCCGCGCAGCACTGCGCGCCGTGCCGCCGTCGATCCGCTCGGCCGCCCTCGGCCTCGGTGCTTCCAAGATGCAGATGGTGTTCCACCATGTGCTGCCGCTTGCCATGCCCGGCATCCTGACCGGCACGATCATCGGCCTTGCCCACGCACTCGGCGAAACCGCGCCGCTGCTGCTGATCGGCATGGTCGCCTTCGTCGCCCAGGCGCCGTCCAGCCCGCTCGATCCTTCCACGGCGCTCCCGGTTCAGGTCTACATGTGGGCCAATGAAGCCGAGCGCGCCTTCGTGGAAAGAACCTCGGGTGCCATCATCGTCCTGCTCCTGTTCCTGATCGTCATGAACCTCGGAGCTATCCTCTTGCGTCGTCGCTTTGAGCGCCGCTGGTAAACGGAGTAAAGATCATGAACATGTTGACGGAAGCCGCAGTCGAGAAGGCGCTGGACCAGAAAATGAGCAACGTCCCGTATAAGATGATCGGTCAGGATGTCTCCGTTTATTACGGCGAGAAGCGTGCGCTTTTCGATGTCAATCTGAACGTCCGCGAAAACACCGTGACCGCCCTGATCGGCCCCTCGGGCTGCGGCAAGTCCACCTTCCTGCGATCGCTGAACCGCATGAACGACACGATCGACGGCTGCCGCGTCACCGGCAAGATCACGCTCGATAGCGACGACATCTACGATCCCGACATCGACGTCGTCGAACTTCGCGCCCGCGTCGGCATGGTCTTCCAGAAGCCGAACCCGTTCCCGAAGACGATCTATGAAAACGTTTCTTACGGCCCGCGCATCCATGGCCTTGCCAAGTCCAAGGCCGACCTCGACCAGATCGTCGAGACCAGCCTGCAGCGCGCCGGCCTCTGGAACGAGGTCAAGGACCGCGTGCATGAATCCGGCACCGGCCTTTCCGGCGGTCAGCAGCAGCGTCTGTGCATCGCACGCGCCGTTGCCGTCAGCCCGGAAGTCATCCTGATGGACGAGCCCTGCTCGGCGCTCGACCCGATCGCGACTGCCAAGGTCGAAGAACTGATCCACGAGCTGCGTGAAAACTACACCATCGTCATCGTGACGCATTCCATGCAGCAGGCCGCTCGCGTATCGCAGCGCACGGCTATGTTCCACCTCGGCAACCTGGTCGAGGAGAACGATACCGACAAGATGTTCACCAACCCGGACGATCCGCGTACCCAGGACTACATCATGGGTCGCTTCGGCTGATTTTGGCGATGTGAAGCCTTCCCGATTTTCGAGGACAAAGCCCCATGGCATCAACACATATTTTCTCTGCTTACGATGACGATCTGAAATTCCTGTCCCGGCGCATTTCCGAGATGGGTGGTCTTGCCGAACAGATGGGCGGCGACGCTGTCCGCGCGCTCGTCAACGGCGATACCGCGCTTGCTCAGAAGGTCATTTCCGACGATGTGATCCTCGATCACGCCGAGCGCGAGATCAACGACAAGGCGATCGTCACGATCGCCCGTCGCCAGCCGATGGCCTCCGACCTTCGCGAGATCATGGGTTCGATCCGCATCGCCGCCGACCTCGAGCGCGTCGGCGATCTCGGCAAGAACACGGCAAAGCGCGTCATCGCGGTGCAGAGCACCGGCGTTCCGCGCAAGCTCGCCCGTGGTCTCGAGCATCTTTCCGAACTGGCGCTCGTCCAGCTCAAGGAAGTGCTCGACGTCTACACCAATCGTTCAGCTGACAAGGCGAATGCGATCCGCGAACGCGACGACGAGATCGACGCGATGTACACTTCGCTGTTCCGCGAACTCCTGACCTACATGATGGAAGATCCGCGCAACATCACGAGCTGCACGCATCTTCTCTTCTGCGCCAAGAACATCGAGCGCATCGGCGACCATGCAACCAACATCGCCGAGACGATCTACTACATGGCAACCGGCGCCCAGCCGGAGGGCGAGCGTCCGAAGGACGACAGCTCCAATACCGTTGGTGCGGTGACGGAGTAATCCGGACCTGCCGATTGCGTGCGCGCCCCGCGCTGGGGCGCGCAAGGGTCGCAGCCAATTCCGAGTTCCTGCATGGTCCCTTGCTTAAATCACCCCCGGTTTAAGGATCATGCATTAGGAGACTGACACGCATGATCCCAAGAGTTGCAGTTGTTGAAGATGAAGAGGCACTCAGCGTGCTTCTCCGCTACAATCTCGAGGCTGAAGGTTTCGAGGTGGATACGATCCTCCGTGGCGACGAGGCCGAAATCCGGCTTCAGGAGCGCACGCCTGATTTGCTCATCCTTGACTGGATGCTGCCGGGCGTTTCCGGCATCGAGCTCTGCCGCCGGCTGCGCATGCGGCCGGAAACCGAGCGTCTGCCGATCATCATGCTGACGGCACGCGGCGAAGAGAGCGAGCGCGTTCGCGGTCTCTCGACCGGCGCGGACGACTATGTCGTCAAGCCCTTCTCCACGCCGGAACTCGTTGCCCGCGTCAAGGCGATGCTGCGACGCGCCCGTCCGGAGGTTCTCTCCACCGTTTTGAAATGTGGTGATATCGAGCTCGATCGCGAAACCCATCGCGTCCATCGCAAGAGCCGCGAAGTCCGCCTCGGCCCAACCGAATTCCGCCTCTTGGAATTCCTGATGTCGTCGCCGGGCAGGGTCTTCTCCCGCTCGCAGCTTCTCGATGGCGTCTGGGGTCACGATATCTACGTGGATGAACGCACCGTCGACGTCCATGTCGGCCGCCTGCGCAAGGCGCTGAATTTCTCCAACATGCAGGATGTCATCCGCACCGTCCGCGGCGCGGGATATTCCATGGAAGCCTGATCCGAGTGATCGGAGGTCACGAACGGGTCGTCTGGGTAACCGGGCGGCCCGTTTGTTTGTTCGGGTGGGCTTTTTAAGAGTAGGCGTTGCCTTGCTGACACCTTGACCGACATGCTCCTTGCATCGCGAGGGCTCAAGCGATGACGGGGAGATCTGCTATGCGCCAATTGCGAACATTCTCTGAGCCTTGAGCATCGACTGATTTGGGGCCGGAAGGGGACTGTCGGCTTGCTAGCGTTAGCCAATCGAAGCCGTCACCAAGATGAGCGTGAGCTCTGCTATGGAACTTCAGCATAGCGGATGATGCTCTGATTTTGTACGTTGGCGACTAATTCATCAGAACGAGACAAAAATCGGCGGAGCAAAGGTGAGGAATTTGAATCGTTGTATCCTAAGGTGAGATCAATTGTCGGAGGCACACCCTCAAGTGCTCTAGCAACGACATTTGGCGTCAGCATATTTTGCGCATAAAGCGGAATAAGCGTTATTCCACCTGTAGACACGACGAGCGACATTGCTGATGGTAGGCCTTCACCTTCGTACTCTGCCTTGAGTGTGATCCCAACGTTCGACGCGTACTCCTGGATCACGGATTGCAAGACCGGAGAAATTCTAGCCGAACTGACGTAAGTTTCGCGGGCAAGATCCTGTGGCCGGATCTTTTTCTGCGACGTCAAGCGATGGTCAGCCGGCAGCACGGCGATCAGTGGCTCCTTGGCTAAAAACTTGAACGACACACCAACACTCTGCGTCTCGGGGCGAAGGAAAGCGACGTCCAGCTTGCCTCGCATCAGTGCCAGAGCAAGGTCCGGGGAAGACTGACTGGACAATATGATTTCAACTTCCGGCGCTTCCTCACGAATAATGCGCAGTGCATGGGGTAGCCACACGACCTCTTGCCCTGCCAGAAAACCGATAGTGAACGACTGCTTTTGCGGCTGTTCTGCCCGCCGGGCCCCTTCCGCAGCCGCCTCGACTTGCAACAACGCCAGCCGCGCGTGATCAAGAAACACTTTACCGGCGGCGGTGAGCGTCACGCCGCGCGGCTGCCGTTCCAGCAGTTTTACACCGACTTCGGTTTCCAGATCGCGAATTTGCCTGCTGAGTGAGGGCTGGGAAGTGTGTAGCCGCCGCTCGGCTGCGGTCAGTAAACTTCCCTCTTCCGCAACAGCAATAAAATAACGCAAATGCCTGAGTTCCATCGCGTCCCCGCTATGCCTTTAAGGCATAGCTCGAACGTACAAGGTATTTGTCCTTGATAAAAGGGGGATTTAATTAACGCCGCAATCTAGGGACATAGTCGAATGCTTCATCGGAAGTATTTCGCAGTCAACTGTGTCCAGTCAGAGAAGGAAAGCTAAATGTCTAAAAGCCTACCTGTCGTGACCTGCAATTATCGGCGCTGACCTACATTATGTGAGACTGACCAATTCTTGTGTGGGATCATGTGCCTGGGCCTCGAAAGATGAGGCATGCGTGGCAATCTTGCGTCGGCTATTGCAATAGCGCGTGGATGAATGGCTTTATTTAGTGATTTATTATCTTCGAATGAATGTTTAACAGCGCAGATGGAGCGACGCGATGCCTACAATCACGACCACGGACGGCGTAAACATCTTCTACAAGGACTGGGGCACAGGCCAGCCGATCGTTTTCAGCCACGGCTGGCCGCTGACAGCGGATGACTGGGACGCCCAGATGATGTTCTTCCTTCATCACGGCTACAGGGTGATCGCCCACGACCGGCGCGGCCACGGCCGGTCCGACCAGCCCGGCACCGGCAACGACATGGATCACTGGGTTGCCGACCTCGCGGCGCTGACCGACCATCTCAACCTGCGCGACGCGATCCATATCGGGCACTCGACAGGTGGCGGTGAGGTGGCTCGCTATGTCGCTCGCCACCAGGAGCGTGTCGCAAAGGCGGTGCTGGTCGCTTCCCTGACGCCGAACATGTACCGCAGCGAGGACAACCCTGCCGGTCAGCCGCCGGAATGGTTCGAAGCGATCCGGGCAGGCATGCTGGGCAACCGGGCGGAGTTCTACCGTTTCGTCCCTGAGAACCCGTTCTACGGCTACAACCTCGATGGGGCCAAGCCTTCGGAGGCAATCATTGCGAACTGGTGGCGCCAAGGCATGGCCGGTGGTGCCCTGGCTCACTCCGCGACTGTCGACTCTTGGCTGGAAGATTATACCGAAGATCTCAAGAAGATCACCGTGCCGGTGCTGGTAATGCATGGCGAGGCTGATCAAGTCGTCCCCTTCGCAAGTTCCGTGCCGCGTGCGGTTGACCTGCTCAAGAACGGGTCGCTGAAGACCTATCCGGGCTACCCCCATGGCATGCTGACCACACATGCGGATGTCCTCAACCCCGACCTGCTCTCGTTCATCAGGTCTTGACGACATCGGCTGGACGTTCTGTCACCCGGCAGTGCCGGGTGACACCTGTTGGTGCCTGGTACGTGGAGCGTTCCCGGAGGTGCTTTCGACAGTGGCAATTTGCTTTGCTTGGTGAGAAGCGAAAGATGCGACTTGTCGCGCTTAAATTTTTCGTTGCGGTGGCCGATTACTCCACCGGCCGAAATGGCTCGGCATCTCGGCTTCGACATCTGGAAATAAGAGCGGGGGATGTCCGTCGATTTAATGTCAGGAGCACCGCCAGCTTCCGAAGTGCTCGATATAGGCTCGTTTTTCGGCTTCCGGCCTTTAGGTAATTTCAGGCTGGCGTTGCTGTCGTCTTTGAACTTTATGGCGCTCAGCTCGATGGCAGTTTTGGGACGCTGACGATTGTGTCTGAACGGCTGAAATGATGGCGCGAAGCTGCCCCTGAGAAAACTCTTTGGTATGTCCGCTTAGAGCCAACAGAAGGATTTAAGCACTTATTGCCCTGCCGAGTAATTCTACGGCAAGAGTTCACCGCTCCGCGTCGGCCTGCGGTCGTTGACGACGGCGCTGAGCTTGCACGTCTTGATCAGCGAGGCAATGATCGCCCCGTTCCGCCCCAGCGTCATGGCCGGCGAAACTGCGTTCTTGCGATCAAGGCGGCGCCATCGTTCGCCAAGCAGGCAGGTGGTGCAGCCTCAGGCCATAAAGCCAAAAAAATAGCCCCTCCACGCTTTCGCTAGGAGGGGCCATGGATGCTGCTTTTTGCAGGCGCTTGTCAGGCTGCCCGGACTGCTGCCCTGCGGCGCTCGCTGACCGGCTGGTAGGCGAGGCGCTGGTGATAGTTGCAATAAGGCGAGGAATCCGTGGAGTCGCAGCCGCAGAAATAGAAGTCGTCCTTCAGCGGATCGCCGACCGGCCACTTGCAGGTGCGCTCGGTCAGTTCCGTCAGGCCAAGGCGGCGGGAGATCGGCACGACCACATTCTTGGCCGGCACATATTCCATTTCCTCGACCGTTTCGATCTCGATCTCTTCCTTCAGCATCGTTGCGCCCTGCTGGCGGGTCACGGTGCGGGTGGTGGCGAGGCGAGATGCGTAGTTCGGGGCCCGCGGAGCCGACGTATTGCGCTTGGGTGCGCGCGCAGCGGTCGCCGTGCCGCCGGCCTTGGCGCGGCCGGGAAGACTGAGCCGGTGAACCTTGCCGATAACAGCGTTTCTACTCACTCCGCCAAGCTGCGCAGCGATCTGGCTGGCGCTCAGCCCTTCCGACCAAAGCTTCTTGAGCTTCTCGACACGCTCGTCTGTCCAGTTCATTGCCCTGTCTCCGCCTTTCGCGTTGGTGATGGCAGAATCCCTCACCGTTGCCCCGAAAGCCTCCGAAGCAAGAAACGCCTGATCAATTTTGGTGACTAGTTCCGCCGCATGCAGTCTAGTAATTGAACTTTAACCTAGTGTGAGCCTGACTCTGTGACAAGAGTCGCAGGAATCCGATGAATCCGAATTCGGGGTTTTCCCCAACTTGCTTCCCCGGCGAGTCATTTCTGCAACATTAGCTGTTGATAGACCTGAAAAGCCCATTAGGCGCTTGACGCATGCGCTAAATCCTCAGTTTTGTTGACATCGCACTGCGAAAAGGAAATAGTGCCTGAGAGGCCGCCGCAAGGCGGCATTTTTAATTTTTCGGGCCTGGTTTTCTTAGCCGGAGTCCATTGTTTCAGAGCCTGACCAGGAGATTGCGCCATGGCTGAAGCCTCGCCGCTTTATGATACCTATTCTCGTGCCCCGCTGCGGTTCGAGCGAGGCGAAGGCGTGTGGCTGATCACCGAAACTGGCGAGCGATATCTGGATTTCGGCGCGGGCGTTGCCGTCACATCCGTGGGGCATGGCAATCCGCAGGTTGTGGCCGCCCTCAAGGATCAGGCCGACAAGGTCTGGCATCTCTCCAATATCTATGAAGTGCCGGGGCAGGAGAAGCTTGCCAAGCGCCTGACGGATGCCACTTTCGCAGACAAGGTGTTTTTCACCAATTCCGGCGCCGAGGCTCTCGAATGCGCCATCAAGACTGCGCGCCGTTACCAGTTCTCCAAGGGGCATCCCGAGCGCTTTCACATCATCACTTTCGAAGGCGCCTTCCACGGCCGCACGCTGGCGACCATCGCCGCCGGCGGTCAGGAGAAATACCTCGAAGGTTTCGGCCCCAAGGCCCCCGGCTTCGATCAGGTGCCTTTCGGCGATATCGAGGCCGTCCGTGCGGCAATCACCGATAATACGGCCGGCATCCTCATCGAGCCGGTGCAGGGTGAGGGCGGTGTCCGCCCGGCGACCCCGGAATTCATGAAGGCGCTTCGCCAGCTTTGCGACGAGCATGGGCTGCTGCTGATCCTCGATGAGGTTCAGACCGGCGTCGGCCGTACCGGCAGGCTTTTCGCCTATGAATGGTCGGGTATAACGCCTGACATCATGGCAGTCGCCAAGGGCATCGGCGGCGGCTTTCCGCTCGGGGCCTGCCTCGCAACGGCAGAAGCTGCTTCCGGCATGAAGGCCGGCACGCACGGCTCCACCTATGGCGGCAACCCGCTGGCCATGGCTGTCGGCAGTGCGGTGCTGGATATCATCCTGGCCGATGGCTTCCTGCAGCATGTGCGCGATATCACCCTCGTCTTCCGTCAGGGCCTCGCCTCGCTCAAGGATCGTTATCCCGATGTCATCGAGGATATCAGAGGCGAAGGCCTGATGCTCGGCATCAAGGCTGCCATCCCTTCTGCGGAGCTTCTGAAGGAAATCCGCGCAGCACACCTTCTGGCGATCCCGGCAGGCGACAATGTCATCCGTTTGCTGCCGCCGCTGGTCGTAACTGCGGAAGAGGCGCGCGAGGGGATTTCCCGTATCGAGCGTGCCGCCGAAAATATCCGTGCCGCCAAGGTCAAGAAGACCGCTTGATAGGACAATGCCCCGCCCGCTGGCGGGCGTAGCAGGTAACGAACAATGGCTTCCCCTAAACACTTCCTCGATCTCTCCGCCGTCACTACATCCGACCTCAGAACCATCATGGATGACGCCAAGCTGCGAAAGCAGGCTTTCAAGGCCGGCACGGCCGACAAGCCGCTCGCCGGCAAGATGCTGGCCATGATCTTCGAGAAGCCGTCTACCCGAACCCGCGTCTCCTTCGATGTCGGTATGCGCCAACTCGGCGGCGAGACGCTGTTCCTGTCGGGAACCGAAATGCAGCTCGGCCGCGCCGAGACGATCGGCGATACCGCCAAGGTCCTGTCGCGCTATGTCGACGCGATCATGATCCGTACGACCGACCATAACCGTATGCTGGAACTGGCCGAGCACGCCACCGTGCCTGTCATCAACGCGCTGACGGACGATACCCATCCCTGCCAGATCATGGCTGACGTCATGACCTTCGAAGAGCATCGCGGCCCGATCAAGGGCAAGACGATCGCCTGGACGGGTGACGGCAACAACGTGCTGCATTCGCTGGTGGAAGGAGCTGCCCGCTTCGGCTACCGGATGAACATGGCCGTACCCCTTGGTTCCGAGCCGAAGGATCACTATTTGAACTGGGCCCGCAATGAGGGCGCCGAAATCATGCTTTACCATGATGCTGACCGTGCGGTCGCCGGCGTCGATTGCGTGGTGACCGATACCTGGGTCTCCATGAATCAGGAACATCGGGCTCGCGGTCACAATGTCTTCCAGCCTTATCAGGTCAACGCGCAATTGATGGCGCAGGCCGGCAAAGATGCGTTGTTCATGCATTGCCTTCCCGCCCATCGCGGCGAGGAGGTGACGGATGAGGTGATCGATGGTCCGCAGTCCGTGGTCTTCGATGAGGCGGAAAACCGTCTTCATGCGCAGAAGTCGATTCTTGCTTGGTGCCTGGGCGCGATCTGAACCATAATCGGATGCCGCGAGTCCCAAGCTCGCGGCTGCGCGAGCGGCCGGCACGCTAGCCTGCTGCTCTCACAGAACAGGAGTGTAAGCCATGGCAGAAGCTGCAGCCGCTCTCGGCGAGTTCGATTTCGCCGGCGATGATCATGTCGTCCCTTTCCAGGTGGAAGGGCTTGATGTGCGCGGTCGCGCCGTCCAGCTCGGCCCGATGCTGGATTCAATCCTCGAACGCCATCATTATCCCACGCCCGTCGCCCGCCTTCTGGCGGAGGTGGTGGTGCTCACGGTGCTCCTTGGCACCTCGCTGAAATTCGACGGCAAGTTCACTGTCCAGACCAAGAGCGACGGTCCCGTCGATCTGCTGGTTGCTGATTTCTCCACGCCGGAAAATGTCCGGGCCTATGCCCGCTTCGATCAGGCCCTGCTCGATCAGGCGATCGCATCTGGTGAAACCGAGCCGGAGCAGCTGCTCGGCAAGGGCGTGCTCGCCTTCACCATCGATCAGGGCAAGTTCAGCCAGCCTTATCAGGGCATCGTCGCATTGGACGGCACCTCGCTCGAAGACATCGCCGGCGTCTATTTCCGCCAGTCGGAGCAGATCCCGACGCGGGTGCGCCTTGCTGCCGCGGAGCTCTTCGACCGTGATAACGATGGCAAGCCGCGTCACCGCTGGCGGGCAGGGGGTCTCGTTGCCCAGTTCCTGCCGGAAGCGCCGGAGCGCATGCGCCAGACCGATCTTCATGGCGGCGACGGCGACACAGGCGAACGCGGCCATCTTGAGGACGATGCCTGGGCGGAAGCCCGCTCGCTCGTCGAAACCGTGGATGCAGATGAACTCACCGATCCCCTTGTTGGCACCGAGCGCCTGCTGTTCCGCCTCTTCCATGAGCGCGGCGTGCGCGTTTACGAACCGCGTGCCGTCTTCGATCGCTGCAGCTGTTCGCGGGAAAAGATCGGCGGCGTGCTGAAGGGTTTCAGCGCCGAGGAAGTAGAGGCAAGCCAGGAAAACGGTGAGATCGCCGTGACCTGCGAGTTCTGCTCAACGACCTACCGCTTTCCGGTGCATGAGGTTGCGTCTCAGCTTACTTAGTCTTCCTGAGTATAAGAACAGGCGAGCAATAGAACTAAGCGATAGCGCAGCGCAGTGACTCGACTTTTGGTAGTCACTGTGTGCCTATTGTGTTTCATTGGTTCAGGCTATGGAAGCGGGGTGGGTGCCAATGAAGTTTTTGTGTTTGGTACTTGCGCTCTTAGCTGCAGTGCC
Organism: Hyphomicrobiales bacterium; assembly: GCA_900468805.1. GTDB lineage: Bacteria > Pseudomonadota > Alphaproteobacteria > Rhizobiales > Rhizobiaceae > Rhizobium. The sequence goes on from UEIF01000021.1 coordinate 493,664, forward strand.
GCGAATTAGCTTTGCCGACGACGAGACTGTTCTATGGAAAGAAGTTGGTGGCTGGAGTGTGGCTGTCGACAAAAGTTTGGGCAACGCCTGCTTTGTCATGACTTCCTTTGAAGACGGTACAGTTTTTCGTCTCGGCTTCAATTTCATCGAAAAGGGTAATCCCTTTTATATCCTGATGGCCAATGCAAATTGGAAATCATTGGAAGAAGGCAATATCCGATCGAATTCTACCTGGACCGCTCCAAATGGACTGTCGACGCAAGCGCCGTAGATCTTGACGGCACTAAGGCATTGTGGATTAATTTTAAGGATACTGGCTTGATTGGCGAGTTCGCTCGAAAGTTGAGTTTTCGTGTCGATTTTAACGGCAAGCGGATAGTTGCCCTCAGTCTAAAAAACTCCGTCAAAGCGACCGATGAGATGCTCGTCTGTCAAAAGGCTGTCAACGCTGCAGTGGCCCAACAGCCGGCACAGCCGCAATCAAAAGATCCGTTTGAGGCGAAGCCGGATGCTCAGACCGCATCGGATCCCTTTGAGCTTTAATAGAAATTGCCGATTGAAGACTTCAGCATTGCCGCACATCCGCGAGCAATCGGTTCGAAGTTACGCATCAGTTGAGCACCCTGAGCAGGCCGGGTGAATCGAGCGAGAAGGCGGGGATGTCGACATCGAACAGCTCGCCTTCGTCCGTCTCCATCTGGTAATGGCCGAACATCAGGCCGGATGGCGTATCCAGCGGACAGCCCGATGAATATTCATAGGTATCGCCAGGTTGCAGACGCGGCTGCTCGCCAACGACGCCGGGGCCGCTGACCTCGTCGATCTGCCCGTTCTGGTCGGTAATATTCCAGTAGCGGTTGACGAGACGTACGGCTATGCCGGAGTTGTTGGCGATGACGACGCGATAACCCCAGACATAGCGATCGTCGTCCGGATCGGATTGCTCCTCCAGATAGAACGGTTCGACAACCACTTCGATGTCTCGTGTGAGGGCGCGATACATGCCTTACACCTTAGTCAATATACGTTACCCGTATCTTATAACAGTCCTCATGCGTCAAGAAACGGAACAGTGAACGTGGCCCCGCCGCCCTCGGTCGGGCCGCCTTTTGTTCATTAAGCCTAACTCTCAGTGTTAATTTCAAGGCAAATGCCACGACCACGGTGGTATTCCGTGGCCGCGCCAGGAGCGCCGTGCGTCCTTTCGGACGCACAAAGGAACGCTCTACTCCTTGAATCGACGGGTCAGGCCGAAACCGTTTCCAGCGCGCGCGCGAAATCCTCGATGAGATCGTCCGTGTCTTCGATGCCGGCCGAGAGGCGTACCGTGCCCGGCGAAATGCCGAGTTCGGCGCGGGCCTCGTCCGTCAGGTTCTTGTGCGTCGTCGTCGCCGGATGGGTGATCAGGCTCTTGGAATCGCCGAGATTGTTGGAAATCTTCACGATCTCCAGCGCGTTCTGCAGCGCGAAGGCTGCTTCCTTGCCGCCCTTCAGCTCGAAGCAGACAAGTGTGGAGCCGCCGGTCATCTGCTTGGCGATGATATCGGCCTGCGGATGGTCCTTGCGGCCGGGATAGATGACCTTGGCGACCTTGCCCTGCTCGGCCAGGAAATCGGCGATCTTTGCCGCATTCTGCGTCTGCTGCTTGACGCGCAGCGGCAGCGTCTCGATGCCCTTCAGGAGCGTCCAGGCATTGAAGGGCGACATGGCCGGGCCGGTATGGCGGAAATAGTCATGCAGGTTCTCGTCGATCCATTCCTTGTCGGAAAGTACCACGCCGCCGAGGCAGCGGCCCTGGCCGTCGATATGCTTGGTCGCGGAATAGACGACGATATGGGCGCCGAGTTCCAGCGGCTTCTGGAAGAGCGGCGTCGCAAAGACGTTGTCGACGACGACCTTGGCGCCGATCTGGTTGGCGAGCTTGGAGACACCGGCAATATCGACCACTTCCAGCGTCGGATTGGTCGGGCTTTCCAGGAAGAACACCTTGGTCTTCGGCGTGATGGCCTTTTCCCAGTTCTCCAGGTAGCGGCCATCGACCAGCGTGCAGTCGATGCCGTATTTCGGTGCCAGCGTCTCGACCACCCAGCGGCAGGAACCGAAGAGGGCGCGGGCGGCGACGATGTGGTCGCCGGCCTTCAGCTGGCAGAGAATGGCGGCGGTGACGGCGGCCATGCCGGAAGCCGTGGCGCGGGCGTCTTCGGCACCTTCCAGCATGCACATGCGCTTTTCAAACATGTCATTGGTGGGGCTGCCGTAGCGCGCGTAGATGAAACCTTCGGTCTCGCCCTTGAAGCGCGCTTCTGCCGCCTCAGACGTATCGTAGACGAAACCCTGCGTGAGATAGATTGCCTCGGATGTCTCGCCATATTGCGAGCGGAGCGTTCCGCCGTGGACGAGTTGGGTTGCCGGGCGCCAGGTCTTGCTCATGCCATCACCACTTTCAAACAACAAAAAACCGGCCGCAAAAGCAGACCGGTTTTCAACCCGGTCTTTTTAGCCACTTATTTAACGTGGCTGCAAGCCGACCGGCCAAATCACCACGGGATAAAATTGCAATACTGCCGTTCTGCGCTTGCGTCAATTCCCCGACTTTGGTTTTGTCGGCGGCAAATTATGGATGGAGCATGATGGCTCGCGAAACTGGAATTCTGGCCGACCGCGCGATTTCCGCGCTGTTTGAAACGGGGCGTCTTCAAAGCGAACGGGAGCTTGATCGTGATCAGATCCAGCCTGCGAGCCTGGATCTGCGGCTGGGCGCCAAGGCTTTCCGGGTGCGCGCCAGCTTCATGCCCGGCCCTTCTCACCTTGTCGCAGACAAGCTCGATCGGCTGAGTCTGCATGTCATTGATCTCGGCGAAGGCGCGGTGCTGGAAACCGGCTGCGTCTACATCGTACCGCTGATGGAGCGTCTCGATCTGCCGGCCGATATGTCTGCCTCTGCCAATCCCAAGAGCTCGACCGGCCGTCTCGATATCTTTACCCGCGTCATCACCGATTACGCGCAGGAATTCGACAAGATCCCATCAGGATATTCCGGTCCGCTCTATCTCGAAATCAGCCCGCGTACTTTCCCGATCGTCGTGCGCCGCGGTTCGCGCCTGTCGCAGATCCGTTTCCGTGTGGGTCATGCTGTGCTCAGCGAACCGGAGCTCCTGAAGCTGCACGAAACGGAAACGCTGGTGGCTGCCAAGCAACCGAACGTATCCGGCGGCGGCATTGCACTGTCGATCGATCTGGCGGGCGACGAGGAGAGCCTGATCGGGTATCGCGGCAAACACCACACGGCCGTCGTCGATGTCGACAAGAAGGCCCAGCACGATATCTTTGATTTCTGGGAGCCGCTCTACAGCCGAGGCCGCAACGAACTGATCCTCGATCCTGATGAGTTCTACATTCTCGTCTCGCGTGAGGCCGTTCACGTCCCCCCGCATTACGCGGCGGAAATGACGCCCTTCGACCCGCTCGTCGGCGAATTCCGCGTCCATTATGCCGGCTTCTTCGATCCGGGCTTCGGCCATGCGCCGGCCGGCGGGCGCGGCAGCCGCGCGGTGCTGGAAGTGCGCAGCCACGAAGTGCCCTTCATCCTCGAAGACGGCCAGATCGTCGGCCGCCTGATCTACGAGCACATGCAGGAACAGCCGACGAGCCTCTATGGCTCAGGCCTAGGCTCCAACTACCAGGCCCAGGGCCTTAAGCTTTCGAAACATTTCCGCATCTGATCTGCGGTGATGCCGCGACTTGACAGCGGCGGCCATCTGTTGGAAGTCTCAAGTCATCAGGCGGGTGTAGCTCAATGGTAGAGCAGCAGCTTCCCAAGCTGAATACGAGGGTTCGATTCCCTTCACCCGCTCCAGCTACTCCTCTCAATCTCTTCCGAAAATGTTGATTGGCCTGTATCGGCGATGCGCGATCGCCAACGTGCGGTCCGGACGGATGATATAGGTCTCCTCGACCTGCCGGCCGTACTGGTCGATGAAATCGTGCGGGAAGGTCGAGCCGATGGGCGACTTCGTCAGTTTCGTGCGCGGCTGGCCGTTATAGGTGATGCTGCCGGGAATGGGCTCGATGCCGGGACCCGTATATTCGACGGTCGTGCAGCCGGCGAGCGCCAGCGCGCCGATGAGGCCAAGTGCGATCAGTTTCATATTGGAAGCCTTTCTTTCCGCAGCACGGTGTCATTGTACCGCAAATTGCGAAAAGCTCACGATACAAACGGCGCGCACGTCTTCAACCCTTCGAGAAGTGCCCGGGTAAAGGTTGTGATCGTTCGCGCCAATCGTCCGACCGATCTGATTGCCGCTCGTGGCGCGATCTGCTAGAGCGGCACTGTCGAAAAAGGCAGGATCGGATGAGGTAAGCCCGGTCCCTTCCATCATCGGAAGCTCTGCTCCGTGTTTCACATGAGAACCCGCGACGTGGCCCGCATGCGAATGCGGGGTCCCGGCGGCATGCGGAGCGTAAAGAACGCACTCCTCCGGGATTTCATTTTCGAAGGAGACAGTCATGCGTTTGAACCATCTTGATTTCTACGTGCCCGATATCGCCGCTGCGGCCGATTTCTTCCTGCGTTATTTCAGTCTGGAATTGCGGGAGATGAACGAACGGATCGGGCGGGCGATCCTCCACGACGAGCAGGGCACAGAGATCGTTCTCAGTCGCCCACTGCCGAAATTCGGCGGTGCCGATCAGGTCGAGCTGCAGTGGCAGACCTATCATATCGGCTTCATCCTCACCGAAAGATCGGATGTCGATCGCCTTCATGTCCGCCTGGCGGCGGATGGTGCTGCCGTTTCCGGACCACCCGCTGCCATCCGCGGTGGCTGGCTGTTCTATTGCATGGCGCCCGGCAACGTGCTCGTCGAGGTCGGCTGGCGCCCACAAGCCTGAAAAGGCCTGAAACGAGAATGGGCGGCCGAAGCCGCCCATTCACATTCAAGCAGGTTTTCAGCTCAGAATTCCGTCCAGTCGGCCTCCTGGCTGCTGGAAGGGGCGGCCGCGCTGTTCTTGCCGAAGGCGTTGGCGATCTTCTGGCCGAGGGCGCGGGCCGGCGAAGCCTTCGGGCGTGCCGTGCTTTCGGCAACACGCACCGGGGTTCTCGCGGCCGGTCGTGCGGCGGCGCGCGGTGCGGTCGGGATCGGCGCGCTCGCAACGAATCCGCCGGTGCCGGTCAGGCGGAACTGGCCGAGCAGGTTGTTGAGTGCCGTCGCTTCCGTTGCAAGGCCGTGGCTTGCCGCGGTGGATTCCTCGACCATCGCCGCATTCTGCTGCGTGCTCTGGTCCATGGTGTTGACGGCGGTATTGATCTCCTGCAGGCCGGTCGACTGCTCGCGGGCAGCTTCGGCGATCGCATGGACGTGCTGGTTGATTTCCTGCACCTCGTGGACGATCGCATCGAGCGCCTTGCCCGTTTCGCCGACCAGTGAGACGCCGGTCTGCACATGCGTGCCGGATGTGTTGATCAGCGCCTTGATTTCCTTGGCGGCGTTTGCAGAGCGCTGGGCCAGTTCGCGGACTTCCTGTGCGACGACCGCAAAGCCCTTGCCGGCTTCACCGGCACGCGCGGCTTCGACACCGGCGTTCAGCGCCAAAAGGTTCGTCTGGAAGGCGATATCGTCGATGACGCCGATGATATTGCCGATCTCGACGGAGGACTGCTCGATCTGATGCATGGCAGCGACCGCCTTGCGGACGATGTCGCCGGACTTCTCGGCACCAAGGCGGGTGCGGGCGACGAGCTGGCTTGCCTCTTCTGCACGCTTTGCCGCGTCCTTCACCGTTATGGTGATCTCTTCGAGGGCTGCTGCCGTTTCTTCGACGGAAGCGGCCTGCTGCTCGGTGCGCTTCGAAAGCTCGTCGGCAGACGAACGGATCTCGTTGGCGCCGGCGCCGATCGCCCGGGCATTGGAGCCGACCGTATGCATGGTCTCGTTGAGCTTCTCGACCGAGTTGTTGAAGTCCTGGCGCAGCGCATCGAGATGCGCGACGAAGGGTTCGTTGATATTCGAGGCCAGGTCGCCGGCGGCAAGGCGGCGCAGGCCATCGCCGAGTGCTGAGACGGCGCGTTCGAGTTCGGATGCCTCGCGGGTACTCTGCGCCTCGCGATCGCGGCGCTCGTTGTCGCTGACGCTGCGGTCGGCTTCAGCGCGTGCTTCGAGGGCAATACGCTCGACCGCGTTGTCGCGGAAGATCGAGACGGCCTTCGCCATCTGGCCGACTTCGTCGCCGCGGTCGAGACCGCTGATCTCGCTGCCGGTATCGCCTGCGGCAAGCTGCGTCATGCGGTCACGCAGCTTCGCCATGGGGGTGGTGATACCGATCTGGGCGACGACGACGCTGAGACCGACGGCGCCGACGACGGCAAGGCCGATCAGCGCGAAACAGAGGTTGATACTGTCGTTGACGGAAGCCGAAAGCGCGTCGCCGCCGTCGTTGAGCATCGCCATCATCGCATCGTTGTTGGCGATCATCTTCGGCGTCAGCGCGTTGAGCTTGGCATTGATCAGGGCGACATTCGCCAGCGCGCCGGCGCTGTCCTTGGTCTTGCTCTGCTCGACGATCTTGTTCGCCAGAGCTTCGATTTCATCGATGCCGGCCTGGATTTCATCGACCGCCGCCTTGCGGCTGGGCACGAGCGCCAGCGCTTGCGTCATGCGGTCGCGTGCCTGCGGCAGCTTGCTCGGTGTCGCGAGCGCCGATTGGAATGCCGGCGTATCGGGCTTCATTTCGGCCAGCAGACTGACCTGCAGTACCGATGCGACGACCGATGCGCTGGCGCGCGCGCTCTGCATCGAGGCCAGCGCCTCATGGTCGATGAAGGCACTGTAGGCCGCGTCCGCTCGGCGGAACTCGGAGATGACATAGATCATTCCGGCCATCGTGATCAGCCCCAGGAGCGCCACGACCGAGATGATTTTTGTGCGGATTTTCAGATGTTTCAGCATGGAAATGTCACCCGATTAGCCGGGTGTGTTGCGAACCCGGTGCTTTTGAAATCATTTGTTGTAGAACGATTCTTCGGTATTGCGCTGGCGGGGGATACCTTGAGAGGTTCGACATGCGCATCATGCGATCGGCCGGCGAGGTCGATGTCGTCGCGACAAATAAGACGGGATATTGCTTAATTCCGCGCTAACGGGCTCGGGGCGTGGCCGTAAATTCCAGAGGCGTGGTTGTTATTTGTGCTTAAGCGTTCAAAAATGCAATTTATGCGAAATTTTTGTGTGGCTGGCATGGCGTCGAACTCCACGAAAGACCGTGCTTTGAAGGCCGACGCGTCGTTCTGATTCCACCGAAGCGCAGTCTGCTACCTGCCGGGCCATATTCCCCGATGGGTATGATTCTGTTACATCTCTGCCGGGCGGCAGGCGCGGCGCTTAACTTGAGGCAGGTCATATGGTGCAATCTAAACCGGCGTTTCCGGCTCCAAGAGGGATTTTTATCCTTTGCCTGTTTTCGGTTGCACTGCTTTCGGCTTTTTCCGTTTTTGCGCAGCAGGCAGGACCGTCCGTGCCGCTGCTGTTCGATTCCCGTGAACGCCTGGCAAAGCCCGACCTTTCCTCGCTCGTGCGGTTGCGCTTCCTGACTTCCGTGGACTTCCCGCCCTTCAATTTCAGCGACCAGAACGGCAAGCTCTCCGGCTTCAACGTCGATCTCGCCCGCGAGATCTGCGGCGAACTGGAGATTGCCGACAAGTGCCAGATTCAGGCGCTGCCCTTTGCCGACCTGCAGAAGGCGCTCGCCGGCTCGCAGGGTGATGCCGTCATCGCCGGACTTGCCGTCACGCCCGAGCTGCGCCGCGAGTTCCTCTTCTCCCGCCCCTATCTGATGCTGCCGGCCCGCTTCGTCCGCAACACGGCCGTCTCCGTGATCGGAACGACGGCTGCCGGCCTCGCAGGCCATCCGGTCGGCGTCGTCAAGGGCACCGTGCATGAGGCCATGCTGGCGGCCTTCTTCCCCGCCATCAAGGCGCAGCCCTTTGACAACAAGGAGGCACTGCTGACAGCCTTGAAGGAACGCAAGGTCGATGCCGCCTTTGCCGATGCGCTGCAGCTTTCCTTCTGGGTCGCTTCGCCCGCTTCGGACAAGTGCTGTTCCCTGTTCGACGGGCCCTACACATCAGAGCATTTCCTGGGCGAGGGCATGACGATCATGCTGCGCCAGAACGACAGCGTGCTGACGGCGGCGATCGACCACGCGCTGGCAACGCTCTCGCGCAATGGCCGCCTGGAGGAAATCTATCTGCGCTATTTCCCTTACGGGCTGTATTAGAGCAATTCCAGCAAAAGTGTGCAGCGGTTTGCCTCCGGAAATGCGTTAAAAAAGGAGAGAGGTTTACCCCTTGCGGAAGCGGGCGATCGCGCTGCGCTCGATGGCGGCACAGGTCAGCTTGTCGAGGCTGAGACGGTCGCGCAGCAGGCTGAGCAGCCGCAATTCTTCAGCTTTCACGGAAAGGTCGGCGGCGGCGACTTCGACTGCCAGCGCATAGGCCGTGTCGTAGAGCCGGGCGGGCAGCGTGTCGCGCACCGTCTCCAGAACCACATCCAGCCCTTCCGGGCCGGCCAGCAGCGAGGCGCAGTCGCGGGCGACGGAAATCAGATTGTCGTCGTCGAAATCACGGAATACCGGCAGGAAGCCGATGAGCTGGCCGATCCTTTCCATTTCCCGATCGTTCATGGTGCTGTCGACGGCAGATGCCATGACCATCACATAGATCAGGGCGTCGTGGGCTGAAAGCGGCTTGTTCATGTCTGATTCCCTCTTCGATGAGCGGAGATTAGGAATTGGCAGTCGCCATTACAAGGGATTGGCCGGTTCAGGCCGGGGCGCTGCCGCCGGCCTGCGGCGCGGATCCTCGCCGTGGATGCCTTTCTTCGCTTGTTTTGCCTTTTGGCCGGCAGCGGCAAGCGGCGAACCCGGTTGCGCCTCAGCCCAGCCGTTTTCCACCAGCCACGTGCCGATATCCTGCTGTCCCAGCCGGCAGGCAGTCCTCGCCATATCCTGCCATGCATCGGAAGGCAGGTCGCAATCGATCGTGCGGTTGCGCAGGAAAAGCCGCAGCGCCGTCTTTGCCATCATGCCGCACGGCCATTCCCTTCCCTCCGATCCGCAGCTCTTGTCCGCGGGCGTCGCAATGACGCCGACAATCTGCAGCCTGCGTTTGCCGAAGGAGAGGACACCGGCATTCTCCACCGTCGGCCGCAACAGCTCCACGCTGTCTTTTCCCTCGGGCGTGGCCGACGGCGTCTCGGTCGCTACCGGAGCATTCTGCGCCGTTTCATCCGCTGTTGCATCTTCGGAGGGAGGCGGGGAGGTGGCCCCTGCCGGCTCTGATGCTGCAGGCTCCGTTGCCCGGGCAATCAGCGCTGCATCTTCATCCGTAAGCGTTGCAGGCGGTTTTGCCATATCGGCATTCGCATCTGGCAGTTTTGTGGCCGCGCCGCTGACATCCGTGTCAGGTACCGATCCATCGCCGCCATCGAGCCGCGCTTGCCCTGCCAGCAGCAGGCCGACTACCATCGCCATCCCCGCGATACCTGTGATGAAGGCTGCAGGGCGCATGGATTATTTTCCTATTGGCTGGCCCATATGATCCGGGCGATCCATTCGACGTCGGAAAGCTCGATCGTCCGGTTGGGATGTTCGGGGTTGAGCGACAGCAGTTCGATGGAACGCGGGCTCTGGCGCAGCAGCACCTTGGCCATGACCTCGCCCTCGCGCGTCTTGACGACGACGCGGTCGTTGCGGCGCACCTGCGCACCGGGCTCCACGATCAGCACATCGCCGTCGCGATAGAGCGGCATCATGCTCTCGCCCTGCACTTCCAGCGCATAGACCCCCGCCTTCTGCGAGGGGCCTGCCGGAAATTCCACCACGTCCCAGCCCTGGCCTGCCGGAAAGCCGCCATCGTCGAAAAAGCCGCCGGCACCTGCCTGCGCAAAGCCGAGCAGGGGAATGGAGTTTCCCTGCGACGCAAAAATACCGTCCGGCAGGTTGGCGGCAGCTGCCCCCGCCGGTCGCATGAAGCCCATGAACTGCTCCATGCTTGCCCCCGTCGCCTCCAGCACCTTGGCGATGGATTCAGTCGAGGGCCAGCGCAGGCGTCCGTCCGCCGAAAGTCGCTTGGATTTGTTGAAGGAGGTCGGATCGAGCCCTGCCCGTCGCGCAAGACCCGACGGCGTCAGGTCATGCCGTTCGGCAAGCCCGTCGATCGCTCCCCAGATCTGGTCGTGTGACAGCATATGCGTCCGGTCCCGCGGTCCGTCCGGCCGCTTTCTATCGCCGGCAGATTAGCCGAGGCATCTCCCCGAGTAAAGTGAAAATGAGGAATAAAATCCTGTCTCGTGAGGGTGCCATGCGTCCATTCGGACGCACAAGGGACGCCCTGACTCTTTAAATCTGCGCATCAGGTTTTAGGCGACCATCGCCATGTTGATCTTGCCGAGCTGGATCACCGCCTGCGTGCGGCTGTCGACGTTGAGCTTCAGCAGGATCGCCGAGACATGCGCCTTGATCGTCGCCTCGGAAACCCCGAGTTCGTAGGCGATCTGCTTGTTGAGCAGCCCTTCGCCAAGCATGGTCAGCACTCGACTCTGTTGCGGTGTCAGCGTGTGCAGGCGATGGATGAGGTCGGCGACATCGGGATCCTGTTCCTGTCCGTCGCGATAGTTCTCCGGCGTGGCGATATCGCCTGCGAGGACCGTCTGGATGCCGCGGCGGATATCCTCGATGCCTGAGGATTTCGAAATGAAGCCGGAAGCGCCGAGCTCCAGCGCCCGGCGGATTGTCGTGGTGTCATCGGTCGCCGAGATGATGACGATCGGCAGGCTGACGAATTCGGAGCGCAGCGCCATCAGGCCGGAAAAACCGCTCACCCCCGGCATGGCGAGATCAAGCAGCATCAGGTCCGCATCCGGATGCCCCGTCGCCGCCGTCCTTGCCGCCGAGAAATCCCCGGCCTCGACGATTGCCTGCCGGCCTTCCATGCCGATCACCGCCTGCCGCAGCGCATCGCGAAACAGCGGATGGTCGTCGGCAATGATGATTGTCTGTTCCTGCATCGAAAACTCCCTCCCAAGAGTTCGATCCCGTCAGTCCTGTCCGGCTCCCCCGCACGAACATGACTCTCCACTTATATGAATATAACCGGATCAACTCCGCTGCGGAAGAGGATTGGCCTCATCTTCGGCCCGGAATTCCCGCACTATACCCATGAAACTGCGCATCATCCGCTCCATGATGCCGATCGAGCGGTCCACTTCCGCATCTGTCGGCAGGGCGGGCCGCCCGGCTGTATTCTTCTCCAGGGCACTGACACGGTCGGAAAGCCGGTCGAGTTCATCCTCGTAGGCGGCGCGTTCATCGGCCGCCATACGGCAGACGAGCGCCCCGTCCTTTTCGGTGCAGAGCGACATCGCCCCCGTCTGCCGGTCGAGGCGCACGAAATGGTCGCCGCTGCGTTCGAGCTGGAAGCGCGTCGCATCGGGCTCCGCGGCAAAAGCCGCAAGCGGCAGAAGACCGGCGGCAAGCGTAATTGCAAATGCCTTCATCGTCTCATCCTCCGCAAAGCGTGGTACCAGCCCGTTTTTGAGTCCGCAGGCGTGGACATCGCCGCCTCTTTGAGGCAAAGCCGTCCTCACAAAGGCCAGCCACTGGGATCATCATGACCGCGACACCGACCCTTTACAAGATCGTGCCGGAGGCGCTCTGGCAGGAAGCCAGACAAACCGGCATTTTTCATGGCGCCGGCATCGATCAGAAGGATGGCTTCATCCATTTCTCGACTTCGGAGCAGGTCAAGCAGACGGCAGCCCTCTATTTTGCCGGCCAGACGGGCCTCCTGCTCGTTGCCGTCGATGGCCGTAGCTTCGGTGACAAGTTGGTCTTCGAAGCCTCGCGCGGCGGTGCGCTCTTCCCGCATCTCTATGCCGATCTACCGCTCTCGGCCGTGCTCTGGGAAGCGGCCTTGTCGCTCGATGATGCCGGCCTCCACATTTTTCCGGAGCTCGCCCCGTGATCGATCCTTTCAAGCGCATTGCCCGCCGTGGCCTCTTCCTCTTCGATCCCGAAACAGCGCATGGCATGTCGATTGCGGCGCTCAAAGCTGGCGTGGTGCCCGCCTGCCGTATCGCGTCGGACCCGCGCCTGCACCAGACCGTTGCCAATATCGACTTCCCCAATCCGCTCGGCATGGCCGCGGGTTATGACAAGAATGCCGAAGTGCCGGAAGCATTGCTGAAGCTCGGCTTCGGCTTTACCGAGATCGGCACGGTCACGCCGAAGCCGCAGTCAGGCAATCCCCGCCCGCGCATCTTCCGCCTGGTGGAGGATGACGCGGTGATCAATCGCCTCGGCTTCAACAATGAAGGCCATGAAGCGGCCTTCCAGCGGCTCTCGAAGATCGGCCATACGGGCATCGTTGGCGTCAATATCGGCGCCAACAAGGATAGCGAGGATCGCATCGCCGATTATGTCGCCGGCATCCGCCGCTTCTATTCGGTCGCTCGCTATTTCACCGCCAATATTTCCTCGCCCAACACGCCGGGCCTGCGTGACCTGCAGGCGCGCGAAAGCCTCGCCGCCCTTCTGTCTTCTGTCTTGGCTGCTCGCGACGATGAGGCTGAGAAGGCCGGCCGCAAAATTCCCGTCTTCCTGAAGATCGCCCCCGATCTTACCGAGGAAGGCATGGACGACATCGCCGCCGAGGCCCTCTCGCATGCGCTGGACGGTCTGATCGTTTCCAATACGACCCTCTCCCGGGACGGGCTGAAGGATCAGCGACAGGCCAGGGAGGCCGGCGGACTCTCCGGCGCGCCGCTGTTCGAGAAGTCGACGGCGGTGCTTGCGAGAATGCGCAAACGCGTCGGCCAGGCCCTGCCGATCATAGGCGTCGGCGGCGTATCTTCGGCTGAAACTGCGCTGGAAAAAATCAGGGCGGGGGCGGATCTCGTGCAGCTCTATTCCTGCATGATCTATGAAGGCCCGGGCCTTCCGGGCACGATCGTGCGCGACCTGTCGAAACTGCTCGACCGTGAAAAGGCGGCTTCAATCCGGGATCTCAGGGACAGCCGTGTCGATTACTGGGCCGCGCGGAAAGTCTGAGCGGCCCGCGGCTTGACCAGCACCGCCAGGAAGAAACCACGAAGCAGCAGGAAGGTGTTCATCGCCAGCCACAGGCCGTGATTGCCGAACATCGGCACGAAGATGGCGAGCATGGCGAGATAGCCGGCAAAGGACATCAGCATCCGGTTGCGCATGTCCACGGACCATGTCGCGCCGATGAAGACACCGTCCATCAGGAAGGCGAGCGCACCCGTCAGTCCCGTCACCGCTGCCCAGGGCAGATAAGTCTCGGCCGCCGCCTGCACCTCCGGGGAACTGGTCAGGACGGAAATGAGATAAGGACCGGCAAAATAGAAAAAGCCGGAAATGATCGCCGCCAGTCCGAAGGACCAGAAGATCGTGAGCTTCAGTCCGCGGTCGAAGGCCGGTCGGTATTGCGCGCCGATCGCCCGGCCGGTGATCTGCTCGGCAGCATTGGCCAGACCGTCGAGATAATAGCCCGACAGCAGGAAGAAGTTCATCAGCACCGCATTGGCTGCCAATGTAATAGCGCCGAAGCTCGTGCCGATGCGGGTCATGATCGCGAAGGAGCCGATCAGCACGAAGGTGCGGATCAGGATGTCGCGGTTTAGCGCAAAAAGCTCGGCCAGCCTGTTTCTCGAAAAGATTTCCGTCCGGCTTGGCCGGTCTGCCCCATTGAAACCGCGTAGCACGATGAAAAGACCGGCAAGCGCGCCCGCCGTTTCACCCGCCATCGTGCCCCAGGCGACGCCCGAAACGCCCCAGTCGAGCGATAAGCCGAGGTAGATGGAAAGCAGGATGTTGATGCCGTTGATCAGCGCCTGCAGCAGAAGCCCGGTTCGGCCCTGTCCGCGGCCGAGCACGAAGCCGAGGAGCGCGTAGTTGGCAAGGGTTGCCGGCGCGGCGAGAATGCGGATCGAGAAATAGGTGCTGGTCGCCTCCGCGATCCTACCTTCTGCCCCCATCAGCTTCAGCCCGACAACAATCAGCATCGGTGACAGGACGAGAAGCGCAAGGCCACAGCCCAGCGCCGAGACGATCGCTCGCCAGAAAACCGCTTGCTGCTCATGCGTGTCGCGCCGCCCGAGCGCCTGCGCAGTCAGTCCCGTCGTGGAAGCGCGCAGGAAATTGAAGCTTCCCATGATGAGGTCGAACAGCATGGCGCCAATCGCAAGGCCTGCCAGCGCTTCCGGGTCGCCCATATGGCCGACGACGGCGGTATTGGTGATACCAAGCAGCGGCGTGGTCATGAAGCCGAGCGTCATCGGAATAGCGATCGCCAGCACCAGCCGGTGCGTCACGTCGAATGCCAATGTGTTTCTGCTTCTGCCGGTATCCATATCCGCCTCGTGGGGAGAGAGGCGGAATCGCCTCAGTTGGAAAGCACCATGGCCCAATAGGGCAGGTTCCTGGAAGACGTATTATGCGCAACGGCAACGCCGATACCACTATAGCGCCCCAGCATATTTTCCAGATGATGGGGAGAATTGATCCAGGCGGTGACGACAGCATCGACGCTCTGCTGGCCCGAAGCGATGTTTTCGGCGGCCGGCAGGTTGACGCCGCTTGCCTTCACGCGGGCGCCGAAACTGTCGGTCATGCCCATCAGATGCTTCATCTTGCCCGCACTTGCCATGCGCTTGGCCTGGAAGATCGCGGCCGTGCTCGCATGCGGATCGACGCTGAGCGGCGGCAGGCCGTTCCTGGCCCGAAGCTGGTTGACGAGCGGCAGCGCCGAGGCGGTCTCGTCGGAGGCATTGGAGGGCGTGCTTGCAAGCTTGGGTGTCGTCGTGCAGCCGGCGATGCCGGCTGCCAGCGCGAGGCCGGAAAGCTGCAGCAGGCTGCGGCGCGAAAGGATGATTGAGCTCATGTTATTTGCGATAGCTGAAAAGACGGATGATGATGAAGATCGGGATGACGATGGTGGCGCCGAGCAACAAGTAGTCGCCGACGCGGCCAAGCGCAGAGAAGCCCTGTCGCCATAGATGGATCACGAAATCACGGAAGTTGTAGATTAGTTCCCAGGGTGTCAGCCCGAAGATGGCCATGACGAAGCCGACGATCAGCGACACCACCAGAAGCTTGATGATCGTGCGGCCAATGGAATCGCCGAGGAACCTGTTCACCTGATCGGACATGCGCCATCTCCTGTTTGTCTTGAGATACGGTTGCGGCGATTCGCCTGCAAGCCTTTTCCTCCAAGACCGCACCGCCTCTGAAATAGGACTTGAGTTTTTTTGTGGCCGCCGCCAAATGCCGCCAGCCAAAGGGTCCGATCATGCAGCCAAGCCAGCTTTCCTCCGGCGACGTCATCGCCGACCGCCGCGCCGACTATGCGAAGATGCTCGACGAGGGCGGCGAACCGGACGCGGCGGCCGAGCTGATGGAGCAGGCGCTGGAACTGGCACCGTCCTGGGCAGCCGGCTGGTACCGCCTCGCCACATACCGCGAAAAGGCAGGAAAGACAGAGGCTGCCGTCGAAGCCTACCGCCGCACGCTGGAACTAGACCCAGAGGATATTTTCGGGGCTGGCTTGAAGCTCGCCTTGCTCGGCGATGCCGAAACGCCGGACCAGCCGCCGAGCCGCTACGTCGAGCGCCTCTTCGATGACTATGCCGATCGTTTCGAAACCTCCTTGGTGGAGAAGCTCGATTATTCCGTGCCGCAGAAGCTTGCCGCTTTGGTTGCCTCGACCGGTAGGCAGTATCAGCTTGCTGTCGACCTCGGCTGCGGCACGGGCCTGCTCGGCCCCGAAATCCGCGCTGATGTCACCCATCTCGAAGGCTTCGATCTCTCGCAAAACATGCTGGCGAAGGCTGCCGAAAAGCACGTCTACGACCATCTCGCCCAGGCCGATCTGTCGCTGGAGCCCGAAGCATCAGGTCTTTTTGCTGACGGTGGGCGGCACCGCGCCGACCTCGCAACCGCCGCCGATGTGCTGATGTATCTCGGCAATCTGGAAAGCGTCTTCGCGATCCTCGATGAGCTCTTGGCTCCCGGCGCCGACTTCGCCTTTTCCGTCGAGGATGGCGGCGAGGCAAACGGTTTTCATCTGGCGCCGTCGCTGCGCTATGCGCATGCGCAAGCTTACGTCGAAGCGCTTGCCTCGGCCCATCGACTCGAAATCCTCGAGACGGTCAAAACCGTCATTCGCAAAGATGGCGGCAAGCCGGTTTCCGGCATTCTGTTCCTTACGCGCAAGACCGCCTGAGCGCATATTTCTTGCGATTTTAAAATAGGTCAGCATTGCTTACGTATTTCGCTTGCGCGCAACTTCACAAGGCGTGATAACTCGGGCTATTCAGTGAGAAAGCGACGCGCTCCCCGGGGCGCAGCACGCGCCGCATCCATCCAGACATTTCCTCTTCCTCCGGCCAGCCCGGAGCAGCCGCTATCGGAGATCGCGACATGAGCCAGCTTATCAGTGCCCTTGGGTTCTGGAACACCACGGCGACGCGCCACACGCCGGTGGAGGATGTGCAGGGCGTCTTCTCCGGCAGCCTCGTCTCCGCGCTCGGACTTTACGTGCTCGCCAGCGCCGGTCTTCTCACCGGCAGCACCGCCGGCATTGCCTTCCTGCTGCATTATGCCTTCGGCGTGAACTTCGGCCTCGCTTTCTTCCTGCTCAACCTGCCGTTCTTTTACCTCTCGTGGAAGCGTCTCGGCATGGCTTTCACGATCAAGACCTTCATCGCGATCGGCCTCACCTCCGCATTGACCAGCCTGCAGCCGAAGGTCATGGAAATCGCCACCATTCACCCAGCCTGGGCAGCACTTCTCGGCGGCCTGCTGCTGGGTTTCGGCCTTCTTGCGCTCTATCGCCATCGCGCCAGCCTCGGCGGCGTCGGCATTCTCGGCATCTATATGCAGGAGCGTTTCGGTATCCGCGCCGGCCTTGTGCAACTGGCCATCGATATGTGCGTGCTGGCCGCCGCCTTCTTCGTCACCACGCCGCCGGTCGTCTTCTATTCCGTGCTCGGCGCCGTCGTCCTCAACCTGTTCGTGGCGATCAATCACCGGGCCGACCGCTACATCGCTCTCTAGTGTTTTCCTGTCGACCCGCAAAGACTCAACCTTACAAATCGGTAAGCCATTATAAACAAAACGTAACTTGCCTGTGATCGGCCCCGGCGCGACACTTCCTCTCGCGCCGGATGTGATGAGGTGAGCTATGTCAGAGTTGGAAAAGCTTGTCAGACGCCGCATGCAGGAAGAATACGCCAAAGGCTCTTCCGCAGAGCATATCGCCAAGGTCGTTCGCGACATATTCAACAGCATCGATCTCTCGGGCAGATTGCCTGAAGCCGTTGCCGTGAGGTCCGATACGCGCCACAGACGATGAAATATTCAACCGACCCGATCTCTCGGGTCGGTCACCGGGACAAAGCCCCTTATCAGCAAAAAAGTATCAGGCTGCCTTCTGTGACGCATCGATCGGATGCTGGCTGCGGAAGCCGACGGCTAGCCGGTTCCAGATATTGATCGCGCCGATCGCCACCGTGATCTTGGTCATTTCCTCTTCGGAAAAATGCGCCTTCAGTGCCTCGTAGTCGGCATCCGGAGCGCCGGTCTCGGCAATCTTCGTGACCGCATCGACCCAGCCGAGCAGGGCGCGCTCGCGTGCGTCGTAAACCGGCGATTCGCGCCATACGCACATCAAGTTGATCCACTGCTCGGAAAGTCCGTCGTGACGTGCTTCCTTCACATGCATGTCGACGCAGTAGGCACAGCCGTTGATCTGCGAGGCGCGAAGCTTGATCAGGTGGATGAATCGACGCTCCAGGCCGGAGGTCTGGACGTACTGTTCCAGGGCGACAACGGCCTTGTAGGCATCGGGAGCGGCCTTGCCGAAGTTGAAACGTGTTTGCATGGGTATTCTCCTTGGGTTGGGTTGGGTTGGGTTGGGTTTGTGTTGTGGCTCAGCGAGCCGTCTTTCTCTCGTGGATTTCCATGAAGGCGCAGCCTCTGGCGGCGATGCCGCCGTCATCGTCTGCGGAAAGTTCGGTCAGGATGTCGGCGATGCTGGTGTTCGCAAGTTCCGCGCGATAGGCGCGCTCGGCCCTGAGCATTGCCGCCGTAACCTGGCAGGGCTTAGTGAAATAGCGCTGCGGCAGCGGGTTCGGCCCGCGCTGACGGATCTCCGAACAGCGAAAGGCCGGCGCCGGACCTTCGACCGCAAGCACGATATCGAGCAGCGATATGTCCTCTGCCGCCTTCGCCAGCCGGTAACCACCTTTAGGCCCTGGAACCGTCACCAGAATGCCGGCCCCCGAAAGCGCCTGCAGATGCTTCAGCAGATAGCTCGTCGATACGCCGTGGAATTCGGCGAGGGCCGCGGCCGACAGCACGCTGCCTTCTGCAAGCCCTGATAGTACCGCCGCACAATGAATGCTTTGTTCGACACCGTCACCAAGCTTCACAGCTGATCTCCTTTAATCGTAGATATTATTTATCCACGATTAGGCC
Source organism: Hyphomicrobiales bacterium (assembly GCA_900468805.1). Lineage (GTDB taxonomy): Bacteria > Pseudomonadota > Alphaproteobacteria > Rhizobiales > Rhizobiaceae > Rhizobium. The sequence goes on from UEIF01000021.1 coordinate 512,213, forward strand.
GAGGAGTCAACACCGCTTTTATTCGCCCGCGTTTGAACTACATTTGCCCCGTGGATCAGATCGATGCCGAAACCAGCCTTGCCTTGCCCGCACCCTTTCTCCGCTGGTTTGCGGAAAAGGGCTGGCGCCCGCGAGCTCACCAGCTCGAGCTCCTTGCTCGCGCCGAGGCCGGCGAGAGCACGCTGCTGATTGCCCCGACCGGCGCCGGCAAGACACTGGCCGGCTTTCTGCCGTCGCTGACCGACCTCACGCGGCGTGGCAAGATCCCGCCGGGCTCGGCATTCGCCGGCATTCACACGCTCTATGTTTCGCCGTTGAAGGCGCTCGCCGTCGATATCGAGCGCAACCTCATGAAGCCCGTCACCGAGATGGGGCTGCCGATTTCGGTTGAGAACCGCACCGGCGATACCCCGGCCGCAAAGCGCCAGCGCCAGAAGCTCGATCCACCTGATATCCTGCTGACGACGCCGGAACAGGTCGCCCTGTTGTTGGCAAACCGCGAGGCCGAGCGCTTTTTCAAGGACTTGAAATACGTCATTTTCGACGAGTTGCATTCGTTGGTCACGTCCAAGCGCGGCCATATGCTCTCGCTCGGCCTCGCCCGCTTGCGCAGGCTAGCACCTGATCTGCAGACCATTGGCCTTTCAGCCACCGTTGCCGAGCCGATGGATTTGCAGAAATGGCTGGTGGGGCAGCAGGAGGACAGTGAAAACCATGCCGGCGTCGTGCTTGTCGAAGGCGGCGCCAAGCCAAATATCTCCATCCTCGATACCGAAGAGCGCATCCCCTGGGCCGGCCATTCCGCCAAATACGCGATCCCCGATGTCTATCGGCAACTGATCGACCACCAGACGACGCTGCTCTTCGTCAACACCCGCTCGCAGGCTGAAATGCTCTTTCAGGAGCTCTGGACGGTCAATGAAGAAAACCTGCCGATCGCCCTTCATCACGGCTCACTCGATGTCGCCCAGCGCCGCAAGGTCGAGGCGGCCATGGCCGCCAATCGGCTGCGCGCCGTCGTCGCTACTTCAACGCTCGACCTCGGCATCGACTGGGGCGATGTTGATCTCGTCATCCATGTCGGTGCGCCGAAAGGTGCCTCCCGTCTTGCCCAGCGCATCGGTCGTGCCAACCACCGCATGGACGAGCCGTCGAAGGCCATCCTCGTTCCCGCCAACCGTTTCGAAGTCATGGAATGCCAGGCAGCACTCGATGCGAATTATATCGGTGCGCAGGATACGCCCCCGGTCGGCCGTGGCGGGCTCGATGTGCTCGCCCAGCACGTGCTCGGCATGGCCTGCGCCGAACCTTTCGATATGCTGGAGCTTTATGAGGAGATCACCAGCGCCTCGCCCTATGCCGATCTTCCGTGGGAAACCTTCGAGCGCGTCGTCGATTTCGTCGCGACCGGCGGTTATGCCCTGCGCACATATGAACGCTATGCCCGCATCCGCAAGACGAAGGAAGGTCGCTGGCGCGTCTCCAACCCGCAGGTCGCGCAGCAATATCGCCTGAACCTCGGCACTATTGTCGAGGCCCCGATGCTGAACATCCGCATGGCCAAACGTGGCGAGGGCGGCAAGCTCGGTCGCCCCGGTGCCGTGCTTGGCAAGGTCGAGGAATATTTCCTGGAACAGCTCGCGCCGGGCGACACCTTCATCTTCTCCGGCAAGGTCCTGCGTTTTGAGGGTATCAGGGAGAGCGAGGCGCTGGTCAGTCCGGCCTATTCCTTCGATCCGAAAATCCCGTCCTATAACGGCGGCAAGTTTCCGCTCTCGACCTATCTCGCCGATCAGGTCCGCTCGATGCTGGATGATCCGGACCGCTGGCATCGCCTGCCGGATCAGGTGCGCGACTGGCTGTCTCTGCAGAAGGAAAAGTCCATGCTGCCGAAGCATGACGAGCTGCTGATCGAGACCTTCCCGCGCGGCAGCCGGGGTTACATGGTCATCTATCCGTTCGAGGGGCGGCTCGCCCACCAGACGCTCGGCATGCTTCTCACCCGCAGGCTGGATCGGGCAGGCGCAAAACCTCTCGGTTTCGTCGCCACGGATTATTCGCTCGGCATCTGGGGGCTGGAGGATCTCGGCCTGATGATCGCCAATGGCCGCCTCAGCCTTCCCGATCTCTTCGATGAGGACATGCTGGGCGACGATCTGGAATCCTGGTTGAATGAATCCTTCCTATTGAAGCGCACCTTCCGTAATTGCGCCGTGATTGCCGGATTGATCGAGCGGCGCCATCCGGGCAAGGAAAAGACCGGCCGGCAGATCACCGTCTCGGCCGACCTGATCTACGATGTGCTGAGAACCCACGAGCCCGACCACATCCTGCTGCAGGCGACGCGTGAGGACGCGGGATCGGGACTTTTGGATATTTCCCGCCTTGGCGATATGCTGAAGCGAATCAGGGGCCATATCACCCATCGGGCGCTGGACCATATTTCGCCGCTCGCGGTGCCGGTCATGCTGGAAATCGGCAGGGAATCGGTGCCGGGCCAGGCTCATGACGCACTGCTTGCCGAAGCTGCCGACGATTTGATCGCCGAGGCGATGGCGTAAGAACTGGAATGACTGACGTGATGAACCGCCTTGCGCTCGCGCGCGACATGATCGGGCTTGCCGCAATACCGGGCGTCGAAACCGCCGTTCAAGGCGTTGCCGCCGTCTGCGATCCCCTGGGCGCGCTCTATCTGCCCGACGCCGGCATTCTCGTCGTCTCCGACCTGCATCTGGAAAAAGGCGCGGCCTTTGCCCGCCGCGGCATGATGCTGCCGCCCTATGATACGCTGGCGACACTCACCGTGCTCGCCGCCGTCATCTCCCGCTACGATCCGAAGCTCGTCATTTCGCTCGGCGACAATTTCCACGACCGTGTCGGCTCCGAGCATCTGCCGGATGCCTTCCGCACGCTGATCGTCGAAATGGCCCGCGGCCGCGAATGGATCTGGATCAATGGCAACCACGATCCCGATGGCACGATCAACCTGCCGGGTACCTGCTCCGACGAGCTTTATTATGCCGGCCTGACCTTCCGCCATGAGCCGCGCGACGGCCTGCAGCAAGGCGAGATCGCCGGCCATCTGCACCCGGCGGCCACGGTCCGCCGTCGTGAAAAATCCGTTCGCCGTCCTTGCTTCGCCACCGATGGTGCCCGTCTGTTGATGCCCGCCTTCGGCGTCATGAGCGGTGGGCTGGATCTCGGCCACAAGGCAATGACGGGCCTTTTCGACAAGGCTTCGCTGATTGCCCATCTGCTCGGCCGCGACCGGATCTACTCGGTCCGCTACGGCAATTTGCGCGGCTGACACGCACTCCCTTCTCGCTGGAGAAGGGAAGGGGCTCAATTACATTCCTGCAACTGCTGCTGATAGCTCCCCGCCATCTTTGCGAATTTCCCTGCCGTCTGCTGCAGCTGTCCATTGTTGCGCCAGTCGCCGCGCTTGTAGCCGGTCGGGCCGGAATAATAGGCGAGGTAGAGATTGTAGGCGTCGTTCGGTGGAATGCCAGTCGCCTGGCTGTTGCTGTAGTGGTACCAGCCGATGAAATCGATCGCGTCGGCGAAGTTGGTACGCGTCGCGGCCCAATTGCCGGTGGCGGACTGATAGTGGTCCCAGGTCCCGTTCAGCGCCTGCGAATAGCCGTAGGCCGTCGAAGGCCGTGTCCAGGGAATGAAGCCGAAGAGTTTCGTGCGCGGCGGCCGCGCATAGGGCTGGAAGCCGGACTCGACATACATGGTCGCCATCAGGATCGGCACCGGCACGCCGTATTTCTTCTCCGCACGCTCCGCAGCACCCTGCCAGCTGGTGAAGAGACCATCCTTCTGGTCGAAGACGGCGCAGATATTTCTCGTCTGGCGGGGTGCTGTCGCGCAACCAGCAAGCAAGGCCAGCCCGACAGCCGCAAGCACGGTACGAGTACGCATGATACAAACCTCTCGTTTCCGAGAGATTACTAACTCGTAAACGTTAAAGAGCGGTTTTTACGCGAATACGAGATGTTCCGGTGGCCTTTTTGCAGGCCAGGGATTGGTCCCGTTCCGCAGCCAGAGAAGTGTGTCGAGCCAGAAACCGGCGGCGTGGCGCGCGTGAAAGAGATCGAAATGCCCGATCCTCGAAAATCCGAGCTCATCGGGCGCCAGCAGCACTTCCTCCACCTTGGCGTTGCGATAATGGGAAAGACCGCGGCGAATGGCCTGGACAGTCGCAATCTCGTCGTCCGAGGCAGTGACGCTGAGGATGGGTGCATGAAAATTCTTAAAGGTCCGCGCCGCGCCCGCCTCTTCTGTCGCCGTTGAATGACATTCGATCCATGTCCGCTGGAGCGCCCAGTCGAGTGCCACACCCTTCGGCAGATCCTCGAGCCAGCCGAAGCGCCGGCCCGGAAAATAACCGAACAGCCGGGTCGCTGCCGGCATGGCTACGTGCCATTTCAGGAACAGTCGCCATCGATGCGTTCGAGCATAGTCCCGCCAGTGGCCATATTGTGCGCCGACCGCCAGCATGCGCGTGATGCGGTCGGCATGGGCAGAAATACCCGGCAGGAAACCGCCGATGCTGTGCCCGACAACGAGAAGCTCGCGGCCGGACCGCACAGCTTCCATGAAAAGCAGCGACGCGTCGAAGTCCTGCTCGCCCCAGTCCCGCCAGCGATAGCGGCAGCCACGCAAGCGTTCCGGGCGCGAGAGGCCGATGCCGCGATAGTCATAGGTCAGCACGTCGAAGCCATGCTCGGCGAGAAAACGCGCATAATAGTGGTAATAGCTTGCCGCAACGCCGGTTGCCGGATTGATGATGACGCTGCCATTGCCGCCATTGTCGGCGCCACGCCAGAAATGGCCATGAAGTTCGACGCCGTCGCGGCACCGTATCGAGACGGATTCCGCTTCTCGTGCAAGCTCGTTTTGCCTCCGTTTGCCGTCCGGCATGCATGATTTCCTGTGCGACGCTTCAGCGGGTACGATAGGCAGATACGTGCGTTGATGACACTCACTAGTCGGTATACATTGGGTGAATGGCGAGATCAGGATCCGATACGCGCGAACGCATTGTCGCCGCTGCCGCAAAGCTCTTCTACAGTGAGGGGATAAGGGCAGTCAGCGTCGATGCCGTGGCCGAGAAGGCAGCTGTCACGAAGCGTACCCTTTATTATCATTTCGACAGCAAGGATGAACTGATCGCTGCCTATCTCGAGACCCGCGACCAGCCCAACCTCGCTGTTTATCGACGGTGGTTTGCGGAGACGAAGGGGGGGCTGCCTGCGAAGGTAAAGGGGATTTTCGAAAACCTTGCCCGCTCGGCCCGGCATCCGAAATGGAAGGGCTGCGGTTATCTGAGAACATCGGCCGAGCTTGCGAACATGCCTGGCCATCCCGCTATCAAGGTCGGTGCCGCACATAAGAAAAATGTCGAGGAATGGCTGGCTTCTCTCTTCGAGGAGCAACATTCGTCCGAGCCGTCAAAGCTCGCTCGCCAGATCGTTTTGCTGCTTGACGGTTCTTTTGCCGCGGTGCTCCTGCATCGCGACCCCACCTATATGGAAACTGCAGGGGAGGCGGCTGCTGCCCTGGTGGCTGCAGCCAGCGCTGGCAAATGATCAGGCTGCCCTGACCGGTTCGTAGCGCAGGATCACCGCGCCGCTTTTCGTCACCGAGGAGTCGAGCAGTTTCAACGGCTGCTGGGCTTCAGCGGGCTTGAAGTGCGGGTTGCCGCCGCCGAGGATGACGGGAACGAGGCAGATACGGATTTCATCCACCAGCCCCGCCTTCAACAGGGTATCGGCAAGCTCGGCGCTGCCGAAGATGAAGATCGTTTTGCCGCCCTGATCCTTCAGCCGCTTCAGTTCAGACACCGGATCGCTGACGACGCGCGTATTGTTCCAGTCCGCCTTCTCCATGGTCCGCGAAACGGCGATCTTGGCGATGCCGTTCATATAGGCCTTGATTTTGTCTTCGCTCTCCGCGCTCGGCCAGTAGGCGGCCATGCCCTCATAGGTCTTGCGGCCGAAGACCAGCAGATCGCCTTCCTCGCCGAACTGCTCGGCATATTTTTCAAGCTCCGGCCCCCATGCCAGATTGTGGAAGTCGATATCCCAGGGCTTCGATCCTTCGAAATAGCCATCCAGCGTCATCAGGTTCCAGACAATAAGCTCTCTCATTTCATCCTCCATCGACTGTGCTAGTTTAAAAACCAGTTGCTTAAGGCAACTGGTTTTAGCCTGACCGATAGTGAATTGCAAGCGGTCTCGGGCGGGAGATGCAGTGGTGTGCAGCTTTGGCGGCACAAGGCATCGGAAAAGCTCTCGCCGTTGGGTCGATCACGCGCCCGGATATTTGATTGAAACCTGGCTGAAAGTAGCCGCGAGATGGCGGAATGCGCCCGATCAATCCTTGCGGAAGATCAGGCTGGCGCCCCATCCCGTGAGCACTGCCAACAGCACCGAAAGGCAGCCGTAGAGGATGGGCTGCTCATGGGCAGCATCGGTGATGGTCTGCTCGATACCCGTCTTGATGACGCGCAGCGGCTGCGATTTCTGCGTCACGAACTTCCCGCTCTTGAACAGGTAGGCACGCACTGTGTGCACGCCGTTTGGAATATTCGCCGGCAGCCGCAGGCTTGCCTTGAAGAGATTAGAGGAGACGAAGCGCACGCCGCTCGGATCGCGCTCGTACAGTCCGCCCCCCTGCTGCAAGCGCCGAAAGGCGGTGCGGAATTCGTTGAGACTGTTGAAGTTGCCGGCAAAATCGATCGGCCGCAGCGGAATATGGTCGATGCCGATACCCTCGCCAGTCAGGTCGAGTGGCGTCGTTATGTCGTCGATGGAACGCGAGCTCGACATCGAATAGGAATGCGGCACATCGGCGAAGGTCATGGACGAAGCATTGATCCAGATGCCGAAGACCCGCTCTTTCCTACGCACCGTGGCGTCTTCACGCGGACCTTCCAGAACCACGATAACGTCATACTGGCCGATGGCGAGCAGCAGGTCGTCGGTGTTCGTCACCGCACCGAAAATCGTCAGGTCCGCGCCGCGAAAATCGGAGGTGATGGCGATTTCGCTGGTGGAGGTGCCGATTTCCAGCCCCTCCCGCTCGGACTGCGTTCCCTGCCCGGGCAGCATCTGCGCCGCCGCCAGTGATGGCGGCAAAAGTGCGAACAGCAGGGCAAGAACGCGCCAAAGCATCAGTTTCCTGCTCCCATGACCACCGAATAGATATCTTCGGGCGTCACGACCAGCGCGACGGCAAGGCGCAGGCCGACCGCGAGAACCAGGAGACCGAGTAGCGCGCGCAACTGTTCGCCGCGCAGCCGCTGGCCGACGCGCACGCCATATTGCGCGCCGATGACGCCTGCGAGCATCAGGAAGAAGGCGAGTACGATATCGACCGAATAGTTGGTCGCTGCCTGCACGATCGTCGTATAGGCGGTCACGAAGATGATCTGGAAGAGCGAAGTTCCGACGACCACATTGGTCGGGATGCGCAACAGGTAGATCATCGCCGGCACCATGATGAAGCCGCCGCCGACACCCATGACCGAGGTGAGGATGCCGATCGAAAATCCCAGCGCCACGATCGGGATGACAGACAGATAAATCTTCGATTTCTTGAACCGAACCTTGAGTGGCAGCTTGTGTACCCAGTGCTGGTGGCCGGGACGGCGCGGAGCCGGTGCCTCGTTGCGGGCGGCGCGCCGCATGGCGTTGACGCTCTCCCACAGCATCAGCCCGCCGACGGTACCAAGGAAGACGACGTAAAGAAGCGAGATGAAGAGGTCGAGCTGACCGATGGCGCGCAGCAGCGAAAAGATCCAGATACCGAGTGTCGCGCCGGATAGGCCGCCGACGAGAAGCACCGAGCCGAGCTTCATATCCAGCGTGCCACGCCTGAAATGGGTGATTGCGCCCGAGATCGAGGAGGCGACCACCTGGTTGGCGCCGGTTGCGACGGCGACGACCGGCGGGATGTTGTAAAAGATCAGAAGAGGGGTGATCAGGAAGCCGCCGCCGACGCCGAACATGCCGGACAGGAAGCCGACGGCTGCCCCCATGCCGAGAATGATGAAGATGTTCACCGACAATTCTGCGATTGGCAGATAGATTGTCACAGCCGACCTCGATTATCGCCGCGCCCGCCGCGGCGGCATGTCTCACGTTTCCGTTCGAATGGCGCATCCTACTGTGAAATCGTTGCCAGAGGCTTTCGAAGGAAAAAAACGCGATCAGCCGGATGCGGGCCCCGATATGTCCCGCATAATCCGGCTTTTTTCAGGTTTTGTGACAGCCGGCTTTAAAAGCCGGAAAGCGTAATGGTTGAGTGCTTATATGGCCTTGGCGCCCGGTTTGTTGCGCTCCAGAAGCGCCTTCACCGTATCGTCGTTGATCTTGCCGGTCGGTTCCTGGCCGATCGACTTCTGGAAGTTCTTGATGGCGGTCACCGTCTTGGCGCCCATCTCGCCGTCAGGTGCTCCCGCGTCGAAGCCGTTGTTGTTGAGGATCGCCTGGATGTTGCGGATCGCCTTTTTCATGTCGATGGTTGCCGTCTTCGGTGAAGCGCCGCTTGCCCATGCATCGGGGATCTCGATGCCGTTCGCCTTGTTGTCGAGCGGCTGCGGCTTCCAGAGGTCGGCCTTGGCGCGGGCGCGTTCAAGCTGGTCTGGCTTCATGGCATTGGCCACTTCATCGCGCTTCTGGGCAGCGTCCTTGTCGCCGGCCTTGGCGGCGATCGCGAACCACTTGTAAGATTCTTCCAGATCCGCCGGAACGCCGTTGCCGCGGGCACACAGGATGGCCAGATTGAACTGGCTGTCGGTGATGCCGAGATCGGCCGCCTTCTGGAACCAGGATGCTGCCGTCGAATAATCCTGCTGGCCGAGCGCACCAGAAGCATAGAGCACGGCGAGATTGTGCATGGCGCTGGCATTGCCTTTGCCCGCGGCCTGCTCATAGAGGCCCTTGGCCTTCTGCACGTCGCGGTCGACGCTGTTGCCCTTCTCGTACATGCTGCCGAGACGGTATTGCGCCGGTGCAAAGCCCTTGTCGGCCGAGAGCTGGTACCAGCTCGCTGCCTGCTTCTGGTCGGCGGCGAGCCCGTTACGGCCTTCGGTATAACGCGCGCCGATCTCGAAGAGCGCCAGCGCATCGCCGTTGCGTGCCGCATCGGCAAGCGGCTGCGGCTGAACCGCATCGGGAACGATGATTGAGGCAGCAGCGGGAGCTGCAGACACCGTTGCCGGTGCGGAGGACGTGTTTGCAACGAAGCCGGATGTATCCTGTGCCGGCGCCTGGCCGAAGTTTTCGGCTCCTTCGCCATCGAGCGGCGCGGCGTCGGTCAAGTGGTCAGGCGCGGCTGCTTGCGGCTCTGCCGGAGCAATTGCTTCTGGAGCCATTGCCTCCGGCGTTGCTGCCGGCGGCTGGGCAGTCGTTTCCGGTGCCGTAGCTTCCGGGGCAACCGGAACCGGTGCTGCCATATTGGCCTGCGGCCTTTCGGTAGCGCCGGTCAGCGCCGAGACTTCAGCCGGCGGCGGCGCCTTTTCGCCCGTCGTCAGCGTGCGGGCGAGCGGGAAGGCCATGATGGCAAGCAGCACGGCGCCGACCGCCAGCAGGATCGGCCGGCGGAAGCGCGCGAAGGCGCCGCCCTTGCCGGCTTTTTCCGGCTTTGCTGCGCGGCGTTCGGCACGCGTCGCCGGCTTTGCGCTGCTGTCGATTTCCATGGCGGCAGCCTGGGCTGCGCGGCGCGCGGCGGCGATATAGTCCGCCCGGTCGTTCTCCGTGACCGGCTTGCCGCGTTGGGCGTTCTGGCTGGCGCGCACGCGCTCCAGGATCCTCTTCACGTCGGGTGCACCGGAGCCCGGTTCCAGCAGCTCGTTTGCCGCTTCGGCCGGCACCACATCGATGGGATCGATGGACGGCGCAGGATCGATGACGGTGCGCTCTGTGGTTTTTATTTCTGTCTTGCGGGCAGGTATCAGCTTGCGGCCGATGCTTGCAAGCAGACTGCCCTTGGCGGGCACGGCCAACTTTTCCGACTGGCTGGTGGCTTCGATGGCGATCGCACTCGTGCTGTCGGCCAATGCCGGTTCCGGCGTGCGGCTTGGCGCCTCTTCAGCAATATCAGCCGTACGCAGCACCGGCGAGGCCTTGGGCGCCTGCATCACCGCAGCCTTGGCTGGCTCCCTGCCTGCATCGACCAACGCATAAGGATCGACGTCGAAATCTACATCGGCAGCCTGCATCCTGGCAGGGCGTACCCTGTCTTCCATGCTGTCCAGTCGGTCGGCGATGTGCACCAGCGTCTCGTGCAGGGCCTGGAAAGTCTTGTGGGTACGCTCTTCACCGTTGCGGCTCAAATCTTCCAGATGCCGCAGGTCTTCGGCCAGCGCGACAAGCGCCGACATATCGGCGGCCGCGGGTGCGGTTCCCTGCACCCCGCCGTTGCGGGAATAGGCATCGACCACAGCTTCCGCCGCCTGCCGTGCGGCCTCGATGATATATTCGTCGTTGGTCGCGATATAGTCTTCGATCGCGCCCATGCGGCGGTCCAGATCGACCGATGCCTCGGCGTTTTCACGCGGCGTGCTCAGCAGCTCGGAGAGGTTGGCGATCTGATCTTCGAGGTTCTTCAAGGCGCGCGCATCGGTCGGCGCGGCCGCCGTGCTTTCCTCCAGCCGTGCGGCGATGTCGCTGAGCCGCCCTTCGAGACGGCGGAAGGCGCTGTCGTCGATTTCCACCGCCGGGGCAGGGCGGATTTCCATCTCGTCGATACGACGTGCGAGATAGTCGAGCCGCTTTGCAAGCGCGTCATTGACCGAGCCGTTTTCCAGCGCATCGATCTTGCGGGAGATATCGGAGAGCGCGCCGGTCAGGTCCTGTTGCGGCGCAGTCTTGTGCGTGCGTTCGAGCAGGTAGGAAAGATGCTCCAGCCGCTCGTCGAGCCGAGAGGTTGCTTCGGTATTGGCAAGGTCTTCCACCCGCGCCGTCAGCGCCTCCAGGCGGCCCGCCATCTCGTCGGCGGGGTTGGGGCGGCTCATGGCGGCCCGGCCCATCAGCTCGATCTGCTCGCCGAGTGCGGAGAGGCGGTTTTCCAGCCGCTGCATCAGCGCCGGGTCGGTACCGGCCGCCACGCGCCCGCCGGCGGCGATCGCGCGGCTGATCTCGTCGAGCCGCGTATCCATGGCCGCGAATTGCTCGGACATGATCCGGTCGTGCGGCTGGATCATGTTACCGAACTGCTCGACGGCCGACGCAATCGTGATGAGCTTGTCTTCGAGTGCGCGCACGGCCGGGCTTTCGCCCATGTCGCCGAGATGCCGCTTGATATCGTCCAGCCGGTAGGCGAGCGAAACCAGCTCTTCCTGGAGCCCGGCCGTATCGAGATCGGCCAAGCGGCCTTCCACATTGTCCCAGCGCTGCTCTATGTGGCGCAGCGAATCCTCGCGCGCCAGCCCGTCCATCAGCGAGCGCAGCTCTTCGAATTCGGTGCGCAGGCCGGTGGCTTCCGGCCCGGCTGAGCGGGTGGTGAGCTGCGCAATGCTCTGAGACAGGCGGCCCATGTCGGCGCGGATGTCGTCGGCGAAATACTGGCCCTGGGCGCTGGTCTTGATCTCGCGCAGCTCGCTGCGCAACGAATTCATTTCGCGCGTCACGCCTTCGGAAATATCGCGCTTCAGATCCTGCCGCAGGTTGACGAGCGCCTGGGCGATTTCCGTCATCGTGTCGTCGGATGTGCGGTAGGGCGCTGTCGCCGGCTGCGGCGCCGGCGCGCGCTGCGGGGCAGGGACCGGTTCACGGAGCAGGACCGGCGCTGGTTCGCGCGTATAGGCCCGCTCGCGGTTCTCTCTGGTGGCGTCGAGCGCGCGCTGGCGCTGGCGAATTTCTGCAAGCGGATCGACCGGGCGCGGCACGGGGGAACTGGCGTAGAGATCGCGTTCGGGTGCCGGGCTGCGTGGTCGCTGTTCGTGCCCGCTGCCCAAAAGGCCCTCGATCCGCGCTTCCAGACCTTCGATAGTGCGGTTCAACGCGTCGAGCGAGGTCCTGTCGGAATGCCGGGAAGAATGTGATCGCGATCCGTTCATGTTCTTGCTCGCTTCGATTGCCCGGTCAGGGCCCGATCATTGCCTTTTCCGAAGCACACCAGGGCGCGCGTCGGAGAGCACCATCCATAAGGAAATAATCAATTAGACTTTCCTCAAGCTGGACAGACTTTCGGCGGCACTCCTGAAACGCGAGACAAAGAAAAGGAATGCAGATCGCCAATGCTCACCGCGCACCTTTTACGAAACGTGGTAAAGAACTCGTTAACCCGGATGAGAATTTTTTAACTTTTGCCGGTTTCGGGCCAATTCGGAGCCCGGAAATCTTCAGATCGGCCGCTTATACTGCAGCTCGATCTTCACGCCCTCAGGCCCGTAGATGAAGACCTGTCCGAGGTCGGTATCGGGAATATCGAGATATTCGTAGCGATAGCCGCTCGCCTTGATGCGGGCGAGCGCCGGTTCGAATTCGAAAAGACTGAAAGCCACATGGTTGAATATGCCGGGCGGAAAATCAGCAGCGCGTGAAGTAAGGCTCAGATGGATGACCGGCTTGTCATCCAGATAGAGCCAGTGGCCGCGTGTAGGGAAGGGCGGCCGGTAGCCTTCCTTCACACCGAGAATGCTTTCGAAGAAGCCAATCATGACAGGCGCATCGCGCGTTTCGATTGTCACATGGTCCAGGCGCAGCATCATCCCCTCCCAAGCTGTCGAAGCCGGCCCGATCTTATCGGTTTCCGCACCTTCAGGAAAGCAGTTATGCCGCGCCGCCGCCGGATCAGAAGCTCTCCGTCCAAGGCCGCAGTTCCACCTCTTGCGACCAGGCGCTGCGGTGCTGCAGCAGAACGTCGATATAGGACTGCGCGATCGCGTCGGGCGAAAGCATTCCGTCAGGCCTGTCTTCCCGATCGGGTCGGGCCTCGGATCGCACGCCGCCGTCGATAATGAAATGCGCCACATGGATACCGAGAGGCCCGAGTTCGCGGGCAGCACTTTGCGCCAGTCCGCGCAGCGCGAATTTTCCCATGGCAAAGGGCGCCGATTGCGCAAATCCCTTGATGCTGGCCGTTGCCCCTGTCAGCAGGATCGCGCCGCGCTTCTGCGGGATCATGCGTTTTGCCGCCTGCTGCGTGACGAGGAAGCCACCGAAGGCGCTGGTGGCGATCGCCTTTTCCACCTCTTCGGGATCGAGTTCGGCGATCGGCCCGCGCACCCTGCCGCTGGCATTATAGATAACGACGTCAGGCTCGCCCATTTCCGCATCCACGCGCTCGAATAGTGCCGAAATGGCAGCTGGCTGCGAAGCGTCCGTGGCAAACGCCTTGGCGCCTGTTTCATCGAGCAGCGGCCCGAGCTTGCCGATATTGCGAGCGGCAAGACTGACCTTCACGCCGCGCTCTGAAAGCTTGCGGGCGAGCGAACCGCTGATGCCGGAACCGGCGCCGACGATCAGCGCGCTACGATAGGGAAATTCGGCCATGATCTTCTCCTTCGGATGAACCTTCCGGAGAGGTAGGCAGTCGCGCGCCTCCAAAAAACAGCCGGCCGGAAATATTTCACTTTTCCGGAGCGTCGATCGAAAGCCCGCACATGCGCGAGAGATAGGCGAGCGGCAGCCCCGTTTCCCTGGCCCAGCGGTTGAATGTCTGCTGGATCAGTTGCTGGTCCTTCTTGCCGGTTCCGGATGCCGAAAGCGGAATGCCCGCGTCCCGCAGGCAGGCGAGCACATCTGATGTCATGATGAACCCGTCGCGGCCGATGCCGCGCAGGAAATATTGCCCTGTGGCTCCGCCCAGTCGGTTGCCGCGCTTGCTGAGCATGTCAAGCAGGCCGATATGGTCCTCGCGCGGCCAGTCCGCGAAGAAGGCGCCGGCGCTTTCTGCCTCTTTCGCCAGTTCGCGCACGAAGGCTGCATTGGCGCGCACCGACATGATCTTCGCGCCGTTCTTGACGATACGGTTGTCGCTCGTCAGGTCATGCCAGTATTCATGGGGAGCGATGTTGAGGGCAGCGGGATCGAAGCCGTCGAAAGCCTCTTCGAAGCCCGGCCATTTATTGTCGATGACCTTGTGCACGAAGCCGCTATAGAAGATGCGACGCGTCATCTGCGAAAGAATGCGGTCATCAGGCAAAGCGCGCAACGCATCCCGATCCGGCATCGCCGGCAGAAACGCCTTCAGCGCATCGGCGCCGCCTTTTCGCTGTTCGGCACGCTGGCGGATGATATCGAAATCGCTCAAGGCTTCGCTCCCGAATGGACCTTACTGGCGCAAGCCTATTCCGGGAGCTGCCTTATCTTCAAGCCATGCGATGGACGCTCAGGCCTCTACGGTTTCGCGAACCTCATCCAGCAGGAAGTGCACGACCAGATAATCGGTCTTGTACTGCCGTCCGCTGTCGCTCACCTTCTCTTCGCAGCCGCCATCGGCAGGGTGCCAGGGGTGATAGTGCGGATTGGTGACGATCAGCGTCACTGCCTTGCCGGCATAAGGCCCTTCTGCCGGCCGGAAACGCATTTCGGCAAGCGGCCAGATGCGTTCATAAGTTTCCATGGGGATGCGCACTCTCAGCGCCTTGCGCGGAGCCGGCGGCTCCTCATGCGCAACCAGTCTTTCGCCGTTGACCGGTTCGACCGTCACGGGCTCGATGGTCACTTCCTCCGCCGCATCGAAAATGGAATTGAACTCCGCAGGCCACGTTCTTCTCATGAAATAGCTCCTCCCAAGCTGCTTCTGCCGGTTTGGATAAATGTAGCGCGCTTAGCCGGAGAAGAAAACGGGGGCGAGAGGATTCTGTTTGAAGCGCCTGCCTTCGCCCACTTCACAAAATCGCGCACACGCAGAATTTGACGTTTACGGAAACGTCAATATTTTGTAAGAGAGTCCCGAGGCCGGAGCGATCCGGTTGCCGAATTGGAGGAATTCGAACGATGCCAATCTACAAGGCCCCGGTGAACGACACGCTCTTCGTGCTCAACGATGTGCTGGGTCTCGAGCGCTACAACAATCTCCCGGGTTTTGCCGATGCCACGCCTGATATGGTGGAGGCTATTCTGGGCGAGGCGGCGAAGGTGGCCGAGGAAGTTCTTTTTCCGCTGAACTATTCCGGTGACCAGGAAGGCTGCACACGTCACGAAGACGCCACGGTGTCGACGCCGAAAGGCTTCAAGCAAGCCTATCAGGCCTATCGCGAAGGTGGCTGGATCGGCCTTGCCGTACCGGAGGAATTCGGCGGTCAGGGCCTGCCCTATACGCTGCATGCTGCCGTCGGCGAGTATACCTCGGCCGCCAACATGTCGCTGATGATGTATCCGGGCCTGACGCAAGGCGCCATCGCCGCCATCCTCGTCCATGGCACTGACGAGCAGAAAAGCACTTACCTGCCGAAGATGGTGGACGGCAGCTGGTCCGGCACCATGAACCTCACCGAGCCGCATTGCGGCACCGATCTCGGCATGCTGCGCACCAAGGCCGTGCCACAGGCTGATGGCAGCTACAGGATATCGGGCCAGAAGATCTTCATCTCCGCCGGCGAACATGACTTGGCCGACAACATCGTCCACTTGGTGCTGGCCCGCATCGAAGGCGCGCCTGAGGGCACCAAGGGCATCTCGCTCTTCATCGTTCCGAAACTCCTCGTCAATGAAGACGGCAGTCTCGGTGCCCGCAACGGCGTTTCCTGCGGCGCGATCGAACACAAGATGGGTATCCACGCCAACGCCACCTGCGTCATGAATTACGACGAGGCGACGGGCTTCCTGATCGGTGCGGAGAACCGCGGCCTCAACGCCATGTTCGTGATGATGAACGAGGCCCGCCTGATGGTCGGCCTGCAGGGCATTGCCATTTCCGAAATCGCCTATCAGAACGCCGCCAGCTATGCCCGCGATCGCATCCAGGGCCGCTCGCTGTCAGGCGTGAAGGCGCCGGACAAGAAGGCCGATCCGATCATCGTCCATCCGGATATCCGCCGCGTGCTGATGACCATCCGCGCCTTTAACGAGGCCGGCCGCGCCTTCCTGCTCTGGACCGCGTTGAAATCCGATATTGCCCACCGCGCCAGCGATGAGAAGGAGCGCGAGACGGCCGATGACATTCTCGGCCTCGTCACGCCGATCCTCAAGGGCGTGATGACTGACAAGGGCTTCGATCACGCCGTCATGGCCCAGCAGGTCTTCGGCGGCCACGGCTATATCGAAGAACAGGGCATGAGCCAGTATGTGCGCGATGCCCGCATCGCCATGATCTATGAAGGAGCGAACGGCATCCAGGCGCTCGATCTCGTCGGCCGCAAGCTGGCGCTGAACGGTGGCCGCGCCGCCATGGCGCTCTTCAAGGAGATCGGCGATTTCTGCGAGGAAAATCGCAACGACGAACAACTCGGTTTCTTCACAAAGCACCTGAAGAAGGGCTTGAACGATGTGCAGGGCGCGACCATGTGGTTCATGCAGAATGCCATGGCCAAGCCCGACAATGCCGGCGCCGGCTCGACCGACTACATGCACCTCTTCGGCCTTGTCGTTCTCGGCTATATGTGGGCGCGCATGGCCAAAGCCGCCAACGAACGTCTTGCCGCCGGCGACGCCAGGGAGGACTATCTGAAGAACAAGCTGATCACGGCGAAATTCTTCATGGAGCGCGTGTTGCCGGAAACCGCATTGCGCAAGGCCCGCATCGAAACCGGCGCCGACACGATGATGGAACTGGCTGCCGACGCGTTTTGAGCCATTTCTCCCTCCCCTTGTGGGGAGGGCTGGGGAGGGGTCTTTTCTCCTCCTTCCAAGATTTGAGGCAAGATCGATTGCCGCCAGGGAGATGAGACAATGACCGAGGTTTTCATTTACGATCACGTCCGCACGCCCCGCGGCCGCGGCAAGAAGGACGGCGCGCTGCACGAAGTGCCCTCCGTACGCCTCGCGGCAAAGACGCTGGAGGCGATCCGCGACCGCAACGGGCTGGCTACGGAAACGGTCGATGACATCATCATGGGCTGCGTCGATCCGGTCATGGATGCCGGCGCCGTCATCCCCAAGGCGGCTGCTTTCGAAGCGGGTTATTCGACGAAAGCACCGGGCATGCAGATCTCCCGTTTCTGCGCCTCCGGCCTCGATGCCGTGAATTTCGGCGCCGGCAAGATCGCTCAGGGTGCTGACGATATCGTCATCGCCGGTGGCGTCGAAAGCATGTCGCGCGTCGGCCTCGGCATGTCCGGCGGCGCCTGGTTCATGGACCCTTCGGTGAACTTCCCGGCCTATTTCATGCCGCAGGGCGTATCCGCCGATCTCATCGCCACCAAATACGGATTTTCCCGCGACGACGTCGATGCCTATGCTGTCGAAAGCCAGAAACGTGCGGCGAACGCTTGGGAAAAGGGCTGGTTCAAGAATTCCGTGATCCCGGTCAAGGACCAGAACGGACTGACCATCCTTGCCCATGACGAGCACATGCGCCCCGGCACCGATATGCAGGCGCTCGCCTCCCTCAATCCTTCCTTCCAGATGCCCGGCGAAATGGGTGGCTTCGAAGCCGTCGCCATCCAGGCCCATCCGGAAGTCGAGCGCGTCAACTACGTCCACCACGCCGGCAATTCCTCGGGCATCGTCGATGGCGCCGCAGCCGTCCTCCTCGGTTCCAAAGCCGGTGGCGAGAGTATGGGCCTGAAGCCCCGTGCCCGCATCAAGGCTTTCGCCAATATCGGCTCCGACCCGGCCCTCATGCTGACCGGTCCTGTCGACGTTACCGAAAAGCTCCTGAAGCGCACGGGCATGACGCTCGCCGACATCGACCTCTTCGAACTGAACGAGGCCTTCGCCGCCGTCGTGCTGCGCTACATGCAGGCCTTCGACATCCCGCACGACCAGATCAACGTCAATGGTGGCGCCATCGCCATGGGTCATCCACTCGGCGCCACCGGCGCCATGATCCTCGGCACCGTGCTGGACGAGCTGGAGCGCCGCGATCTCAATACCGCATTGGTCACCCTCTGCATCGGCGCCGGCATGGGCACGGCCACCGTCATCGAACGCGTCTAAGGGAGAGAGACGATGAGCTACACCAACTTCACCGTCGAGACCGATGCGGATGGTATTGCATTGGTCACCTGGGACATGCCCGGCAAATCGATGAACGTCTTCACCGAAGAGGTGATGAACGAGCTTGACGCTATCATCGATGCGACGGTCGCCGACAGCGCCGTCAAGGGCGTCGTCATCACCTCGGGCAAGTCCTCCTTCTCCGGCGGCGCTGATCTATCGATGATCAAGGCCATGTTCAGCTTCTATCAGCAGGAGAAGGCTGCGAACCCTGACAGTGCGGCACAGAAACTCTTCGATCTCGTCGGCCGCATGACCGGCCTCTTCCGCAAGCTGGAAACCTGCGGCAAGCCCTGGGTCTCCGCCATTAACGGCACCTGCATGGGCGGAGCGCTGGAAATGTCGCTCGCCTGCCATGGCCGCGTCGCCTCCAACGCGAAAAGCGTCAAGATCGCCCTGCCGGAAGTCAAGGTCGGCATTTTCCCTGGTGCTGGCGGCACACAGCGTATCTCGCGCCTGACCGATGCGCAGTCCGCGTTGCAGATGATGACGACTGGCCAGTCGCTGAACGCTTCACGCGCCAAGGCGATGAACCTCGTCCATCAGGTGGTCGAGCCGGACCAGCTCATTCCCGCCGCCAAGCAAATGATCAAGGAGGGCCTGAAGCCCGTCGCGCCCTGGGACGAGAAGGGCTTCAAGGCGCCTGGCGGCGGTATCTGGACGCCCGCCGCCGCCCAGCTCTGGCCGGCGGCTCCGGCGATCCTGCGTCGCGAGACGGCAGGCAACTATCCCGGCGCGCTTGCCATTCTGAAATGCGTCTACGAAGGCTTGCAGGTTCCCTTCGATACGGCGCTGAAGATCGAGCAGCGCTATTTCACGCAGGTGCTGCAGACCACCGAGGCCTTCTCGATGATCCGCTCGCTCTTTATCTCCATGCAGGAGCTTGGCAAGGGCGCCCGCCGCCCGGCTGGCATTCCGAAGACGGAGCTGAAGAAGGTCGGCGTCGTCGGCGCGGGCTTCATGGGCGCTTCGATCGCCTATGTCACGGCCGCCGCCGGCTTCGAAGTTGTGCTTATCGACCGCGATATGGAGGCCGCCACCAAGGGTAAAGGCGTTGGCGAGAGCCTCGTCAAGGATTCCGTCGGTAAGGGTCGTCTTACGCAAGAGGAGGGTGCCGCGCTTCTTTCCCGCCTGACACCATCAGCCGACTACGCCGATCTGAAGGATGCCGACCTCGTTATCGAGGCGGTCTTCGAGGATCGCGCCGTCAAGAAGGCGGTCATCGAGCAGGTGGAAGCCGTCATTCCGGAAACGACTGTCTTCGCCTCCAACACCTCTACTCTGCCGATCACGGGTCTCTCGGAAAATTCGAAGCGGCCCGAGCAGTTCATAGGCGTGCACTTCTTCTCGCCGGTAGAGAAGATGATGCTGACCGAGGTCATCCTTGGCAAAAACACCGGCGACCGGGCGCTCGCCGTGGCGTTGGACTATGTCGCGGCGATCAAGAAGACGCCGATCGTTGTCAACGATGTCAGGGGCTTCTTCGTCAACCGCTGCGTCTTCCGCTACATTCACGAAGCATATGACATGCTGATCGAAGGCGTGCCACCGGCGATGATCGAGAACGCCGCCAAGATGGCGGGCATGCCGGTTGGCCCTCTCTCGCTGAACGACGAGGTGGCGATTGACCTGTCTCAGAAAATCCTCAAGGCGACGGTCGCCGATCTCGGCCCTGATGCCGTCGACGAACGCCATCTCGCCCTCATCAACAAGCTGGTCGATGAACTCGACCGCCGCGGCCGAAAGAACGGCAAGGGTTTCTACGAATACCCGGCAAAGCCCGCCAAGAAGTTCCTCTGGCCCGAGCTGAAGACGCTCTATCCACAGAAGCCGGCCGACGAAATCGACGTCAACACCCTGAAGCAGCGCTTCCTGGTCACGATCGCGCTCGAGGCAGCCCGTACCATGGAAGAGGGCATCGTCACCGATCCGCGTGAAGCCGACGTCGGCTCCATCCTGGGCTTCGGCTTTGCGCCCTACACCGGCGGTGCGCTGAGCTATATCGACGGCATGGGCGTAAAGGCCTTTGTTGAGCTCGCCGAGAAGCTGGCATCCACCTATGGCGACCATTTCAAGCCGACGCCGCTGCTGAAGGACATGGCCGCCAAGGGCGAGACCTTCTACGGCCGCTTCGATCCCTATCCAGCCACTGACAAGGCTGCGTAAATGGCGAGGCGGCGCGGCTCTTAGGAGCTGCTGCCGCCCTCACATCCCTTCGATCTGTGGTTATGCTTGAGCGAGCATTCCTGCTGCAGGCGCGGACAAGCAATCGAAAACACTTAGCCATTGCGCTAACTATCATGTCGTGATACTTAGCCTTATGGATTACTATTCACATCAACTCGACAGCATCTTCCTGGCGCTAGCCGATCCCACGCGCCGCGCCGTCATCGGCCGGCTGGGCACCGGACCGGCCAGTATCAGCGACCTCGCAAAGCCCTTCGACATGGCTCTGCCGTCCTTCATGAAGCACATCCGCCTGTTGGAAGAGACCGGTCTTGTCGAAACGAGGAAGCAGGGCCGCGTTCGAACCTGCACGCTGGAGAAGAAGCGTTTTGCCCTGGTCGATGGCTGGCTCTCGGCCCAGCGCGCCATCTGGGAAGCCCGCACGGACAGGTTGGAAGCTTTCGTCACCGCCACGCAATCGAAGGAGGAGAAATCCCGATGAACATCCCAATTTACGCCGATGCGAACCCCGATCTCGACCTCACTATTTCACGCATCATCAAGGCTCCGCCGGCGGCTGTCTGGAGTGCCTGGACCACGCCTGCAAAATTCGAAAAATGGTGGATCCCCGCGCCGGCGCTCTGCCGCGTCGCCACCATGGAGGTCAAACCCGGCGGTGCCCTCGTCACCGAGATGAGCGAGGATGGCGGTCCCTTCCAGCCGCATCTCAGTGCCTGCTATCTGGATGTTCAGGACGGCCGCCGTATCGTCTTCACCAATGCGCTCCTCGGCGGCTGGCGCCCCGCGCCGACACCCTTCATGACCGCCATCATCACCTTCGCCGACCATCCCGAAGGCACCGCTTACAACGCCCTCGTCATGCATAAGGACAAGGACACCCGCAACACGCATGAGGAATTGGGCTTCCATGACGGCTGGGGCACGGTTGCCGAACAGCTGGCGAAGCTCGTGGAGGCATAGCAGGAAGAGCAGGTGACAGCCGCAGGATAGGCAAAGACGGTGCCGGCTGTGGCAAGGACGAGAAAGTCCGCAAAGCCCGATACAATCGTCACACCCGATTAGGTTTCTTTCAGATCGGCAGGCGGAGCACTCGAAGTCACCATTTCCGTGACCCGTTCACACGGCAGGCAGGATGGAGGCGGATGATGCGATCCACGCTGAACGTTCTGCCCAGAGCCGCTAAACGGCGAGGCGAAAATCTTTCATCTGACCTTCGTCAAACATCTGGCTGAGCATCTGCAGGATCACATGGACCTTGTCGGATTTGACCGAGTAGTAAATCGTCTGGGCATCACGCCGTGTTTTGACGAGGTCCTTGGTGCGGAGTTTCGCAAGGTGCTGGGAGAGAGCCGATTGACTGATCCCGATAATGTCGGCGAGGTCGTTGACCGCAACCTCACGCTCGGTGAGCGTTTGCAGCATTCTCAACCGATGGGCATTCGCCATGACCAGCAACAGCTCGGCTTTCTTTTCATAACTGTCGGTATTCATGAGTTTCCCTTCGCAATTGATAAACGGTAATTTCACATAACTAATAAAGAATTATCTTAATATGGCAGAAAGGCGTAATTTTCCCTCTCTGCCTTCTAAACGCTTCCGGATAGGCCGCTCTTTCGAGCTGGCGCCCCTGCCGCATTCATATTTCATCGGGCATTGCGGCTCACAAATCTCTCGCATAGCGCCTATATGCGTATCCGGAATCATGCAAAGAAACGTGCCATGGCACATTTCAGTTTAAGCGATGGAATCATGAAAAAGATCGGTTTTCTCTCGTTCGGGCACTGGACGCCCTCGCCGCAATCCCAGACCCGCTCGGCCGGCGATACGTTGTTGCAGTCGATTGACCTTGCTGTCGCGGCAGAAGAGCTGGGCGCCGACGGCGCCTATTTCCGCGTTCACCACTTCGCCCGTCAGCTTGCCTCGCCATACCCGCTGCTCGCGGCTGTCGGCGCCAGGACGAGCCGTATCGAGATCGGGACGGCGGTTATCGACATGCGCTACGAGAACCCTCTCTACATGGCGGAAGATGCCGGTGCGGCCGACCTGATTTCCCGGGGACGTCTGCAGCTCGGTATCAGCCGTGGCTCGCCGGAACAGGTCATCGAAGGCTGGCGCTATTTCGGCTACAACCCGCCGGAAGGCCAGAGCGATGCCGATATGGGCCGCCGCCATGCCGAGGTTTTCCTCGAAGTGCTGCGCGGCGAAGGTTTTGCCGAGCCCAATCCGCGCCCGATGTTCCCCAATCCGCCCGGCCTGTTGCGCCTCGAACCGCATTCCGAAGGGCTGCGCGACCGCATCTGGTGGGGTGCCGGCTCCAACGCCACGGCTGTCTGGGCCGCCAAGCTGGGCATGAATCTCCAGAGCTCGACGCTGAAGGACGATGAGACAGGCGAGGCCTTCCATATCCAGCAAGCCAACCAGATCCGCGCCTACCGCGAGGCCTGGAAAGAGGCCGGTCATCAGCGCGAACCCCGCGTTTCCGTCAGCCGCAGCATCTTCGCGCTGGTGAACGATCGCGACCGCAGCTATTTCGGCTACGGTAATGAGGGGCAGGACAAGATCGGCTTCATAGATGAAAACACCAGGGCAATCTTCGGCCGTTCCTACGCCGCCGAGCCCGATGCCCTCATCGAGGAACTGAAGAAGGACGAGGCGATTGCCGAGGCCGATACGCTGCTGCTCACCGTGCCCAACCAGCTCGGCGTGGAATACAATGCCCACGTCATCGAATCGATCCTGAAATATATCGCCCCGGCGCTCGGCTGGCGGTGATGAAATTGCGCGACGGCGTCATACCGTCGCCGTTTCTCTGGTGTTCCGCACCACCATCAGCCCGGCAATGCTGACAAGAACGATGGCCGTGGCGTAGATATCCGTCGTTGCGCCATAGCCGATCGATTTGACGAGGAAGCCGGCAAGGATCGCCGGCAGGCTGAAGGCGAGATAGCTCTGAATGTAGAAGGCCGACAGCAGTCCGGCCCGTTCTTCAGGCTTGGCAAGCGGCATGATCGTCCCGATGGAGCCGAGGAAGTTGGTGCCGAAACCGGCGCCGGTGAAAACCGTGCCGATCAGCAGCAGCGGCACGTTGGCGAGATGCACGCCCGCCACGACTGTCAGAATGCCGAGCGTCTGTGCGCTCACGCCGAAGGAGAGATTGGCCTTCGGGCTGCGGCTGCGGCGCAGGAAGACGACGATTGCGCCTGACAGCATCAGAGCAGCAACGACCGCCCCGCCCGTCAGCGGTGCACGGCTGCCTGTCGTGGAGGCGACCAGCGAAGGCACGAGCGACAGGTAAAAGCCGCCGAGCGTCCAGTTGGCAATATTGATTGGCGTGATCATCGACAGCGGCCGCTTGACCCGTTGCGGAATGGAAATGCTGGGCTTCAACGATCCGAGGAAGCCAGGCCGCGTGCCGCCCGTCTCCCGCGTCAGCCACAGCGCAATGGCCTGCACAACAAACGCGGCAAGCAGCAGGGCATAGACGAGATGCAGCGGCTCCGGCCCATACTGGATCAGCGCGCTGGTACCGATTGCTCCGATAGCCATGCCGGAGAGCGGCGCGATCGAGTTGACGATCTGCCCTTTGGCCCTGTTGATATCGACAAGGGCGGCGCCGAGCGAAGCACCGGCTATACCGGTGGCGATACCCTGGACGATGCGTGCCGCGATCAGCCATTCCGGCCCGCTGGCGATGGAAAACAGCGCCATGGCAATGATTTCGAGGACCAGTGCGCCGAAGATCACCGGTCGCCGCCCGAGATGATCGGAGATTGAGCCGGCAATCAGCAATGCTGCAAGCAGCGCGAAGGCGTATACTGCGAAGATGACGGTGATGAGGATGGGAGAGACGGCAAAGGCTTCCTGATAGATCCGATAGAGCGGCGTCGGCGCTGCCGATGCGCCGAAGAAGAAGGCAAGCGTCAGAGCATGGAAGCCCATCGGTGACGAATTCTTGATGGATTCGGGAGCGGCGACCATCTATAAGTCCCTTAAAGCTAAATCATTGCGTTAGCTTTATCTAGATGAGGCGGCGCCTAAAGGCAAATAAGTTGCGTTAATGGATCGATGAAAGTTTCTGAACTGTTGGCGCTGAAGCATGTCGCGCAAAACTGTGCAGTGGTTTTGTGACAACGACATACGTAAAAGGACCTGAAGCGTGGTAGGCGAATTCGAAAGATCGCCGCACGGTTCAGGGCGGAGAAAGTTGGGTTCGTGATGGCAGTGAAAGAGAATATCCGTCCGGGCGGCAGAAGCGCCCGCGTCCAGGCCTCGGTGCATGCGGCAGTCCGCCAACTGCTGGAAGAGATGAGCCGCGCGGAGATCACCGTTCCGCTGATTGCGACGCACGCGGGTGTCACGCCCTCCACCATCTACCGCCGCTGGGGCGATCTGCAGGAATTGCTGGCCGACGTTGCCGTCGAGCGTCTGCGTCCGGACATGGAGCCGGTCGATACTGGCAATGCTGCCGACGATCTGGAAGCCTGGGCCGAGCAATATGCGGAGGAAATGTCCTCCGGCCCCGGTCGTGAATATGTCCGTGACGTGCTCGCAGCCCAAACCTGCGATAATGCCAATAAATGCTGCAACTTCACGCGCCAGCAGATCGAGACGATCGCCGGGCGGGCAGAGGAGAGGGGCGAGGCCTTCCCCGATGTCGATGCGGTGATGGATCGCGTGGTCGCCCCCATTATGTACCGCATCCTGTTCGGCGATGTCCCGACTGCCGCTCACGTGCGGGAGCTTGTCGGCCACGTCTTCGACCGCCGCAAGGCGGCCTGAACTTCACTCGGCGGCAGCGCGCTTCAAGCCGGAAATCTGCGTGATATAGGCGCGCAATGCGGCCGGGCGCACCGGCTTGTGCTGAACGGCAATGCCATGCTTTTCCGCCTCGGCCCGCACTTCCGGTGTCCGGTCGGCGGTAACGAGCAGGGCCGGAATATCGATGTCGAAATGCTGCCGCAGGTGCAGGATCGCCGCCACGCCGGTCCCGTCGGCAAGATGATAGTCGGCGATGACAAGATCGGGCGGCCGCCGCATCGAAAGCGCCTGGACAGCCGAAAGCGAGTCCACCACTTGCGTATCACAACCCCATCCGTCGATCAGAAGCCGCATGCCTTCGAGGATCTTTGGTTCGTTGTCGATGCAGAGGATGCGCAATCCCTTTAGCGGTTCGGTCGTGCGGTCGACGGGAAGCACGGCTGCTGCGGCTTCCGCGCTCTTCGAAACATCGAGCGGCATGAGGATGCGGAATTCCGTGCCCTTGCCATGCGTCGAGTGAAGCTCGACCTTATGATTGAGCACACGGGCGATACGGTCGACGATGGAGAGGCCGAGCCCGAGGCCCGACGCGGTCTTGGCGCCTTCATCCAGCCGCGCGAATTCCTTGAACACAGTCCGGAATTTCGAAGGCGGAATGCCGATGCCGGAATCCATCACCTGGATCATCACTTGATTGCCACGTCGCCTCACCCCGACCAGCACCTTGCCACTAACAGTATATTTGATCGCGTTGGAGACAAGGTTCTGCACCAGTCGCCGCAGCAGGTTCGGGTCGGAGCGCACCAGCAGCGAAGTCGGCATAACCTTGAGCTTCAGTTTCTTCTCCCGGGCGACCGGCGCAAAGTCGGTTTCGATCCGTTTGAGCAGATCGGCGAGCGGCACGGATGCCAGCCGCGGCCGCATGGCTCCAGTATCGAGCCGTGAAATATCGAGCACGGCGCCGAGAATGCTCTCGACCGATTCCAGCGCGGAATCGATATTGCGCACGATCGGGCTGTTTTCCGATTGCGCCATGCGTTCGACAAGTGCGGAGGAATAAAGCCGGGCGGCATTGAGTGGCTGCAGAATGTCGTGACCGGCAGCGGCAAAGAAGCGGGTCTTGCCGATATTGGCTTCGTCCGCCGCAGCCCGCGCCTCGCCAAGTTCCCGGTTGACGCGGGTAAGCTCCGCGGTTCGCTCCACGACACGTTGTTCCAGCGTCTCGTTTGCCTGCTTCAACGCCCGGTCGGCGGTCACACGCTGGGTGATGTCGGTAAAGGTCGCGACGATACCCTTGTCCGGCATGGCGTTGGAGCGCACTTCGATGATGTGCTCGCCGCCGCCGAGCACCAGCGAGAAGGGCTTGTCGAGCGTCAGGAAATGCCGCACCGCCTGTGACTGGTCGCCGGGCGCGATATCACCGCGCTGGCTCAGGATGTTAACGATCTCCGAGAGCGGAAAACCGACCTGGCCGGCATTTTCCGGCAGGTCCAGCAATTGCCGGAAACGCCGGTTCCAGATCGTCAGCCGGTTGGAACTGTCGAAGACGGCGATGCCTTGGTCCATCTGCGAAAGCGCGGTCTGCAGCATGTCCTGATTATATTGCAGGGCCTCGCTCGCCTGATCGAGCAGCCACGCCGTGTCCGAGGACGCATCCTCGATCTTCTGCAGGATCAGCGACAGCACGAGCCGCGCCGAGGAGGAGCCGATGGCGCTGCCGAGAAGCTGCTCGGTGAAATGGATGAGCGCCATGTCGGCCGGCTGGTCGTCCTCCAGCTTGCGCCCGGACGTCTGCTCGTAGGTCGCAAGAGACCGCTGCATGCGCTCCTCGCCGAGGTAGCGGGCGATGGCCGTCTTGAGATCGCCGACGCTGATGCGGGTCTTCCAGCCGCGGGTCGCAAATTGCGAGCGCGAATGCCGCTTCACGAAGATGCCGGCCTGGATGCGTTCCAGCGGTTTGGCGTTGCGCGTCAGCGATCCGACGATGAAGGCGGCAGTGTTGACGAGCAGGCTCATCGCTGTCGCATTCACAAGCGCATCGGCATCCGGCCCCGTGAAGAGCGTCGTGCCGGGAAAGATGAAGCCGAGGAAACTGCTTGCCACATAGGAATAATCCGGGCCGCCGAGCGAAGGCAGAAACAGCAGGTAAACCCAGATGATAATGCCGGACGATAGGCCGAGGATGGCGCCGCGCGCATTCGCCCGCCGCCAGATCATGCCGCCGAAGAGGGCGGGTGCAATCTGCGCGATGGCAGCAAAGGAGAGCAGGCCGATCGAAGCAAGCCCTGCCGTGCTGTCCGTCGAGCGATAATAGGCATAACCCAGAAGCAGCACGGCGAAGATGGCGCTGCGGCGGATATTGAGCAGGCTCTTTGCGAAGTCGTCACGCTGGCTCGCAAGACCCGCGAGCTTCCGGCGCAGGAAGAACGGCATGACGATGTCGTTCGACACCATGATGGAAAGCGCCACGGAATCGACGATCACCATGGCGGTCGCCGCCGAAAAGCCGCCGATGAAAGTGATCAGCGAGACAACCGGCATTTGCCCTGCAAGTGGCAGGGTAAGAACATAAAGATCGGCATTGCCGTTGCCGCCGAAGACGAGCAGCCCGCCGATCGCAACCGGCAGCACGAAGAGATTGATGACGATCAGATAGAGCGGGAAAAGAAAGCCGGCGAGCCGAAGTTGCTTGGCCGTGCGGTTTTCGACGACGGTCACATGGAACTGGCGCGGCAGCATGATGATGGCGAAGGCAGAGAGCAGCGTCAGCGTGATCCAGCGGCTGAGCGGGGTCTGATAGTCGAGAGCGGCGGTGACCAGGGCGTTCTCCGAACCCTTCTGCCAGAGGTCGCTTGGCCCGTCGAACAGGAACCAGATGACGCAGACGCCAGCCGTCAGGAAGGCGACGAGCTTCACCACCGATTCCATCGATACCGCGAGGATCAGCCCGTCCTGATGTTCGGTTGCATCCGTATGGCGGGTACCGAACATGATGGCGAAACAGGTCAGCACCAGGGTGACGATCAGCGGCAGGTCGAGGAAATAGAGGTTGCCGCTGCCGATGCCATAGTCGGACGGATTGACCATGGCCGTGACCGTCGCCGAAATGGATTTCAGCTGCAGTGCGATATAGGGAATGGTGCCGATCAGGCAGATCAGCGCCACGATGGTCGCAACAGTGGAATTCTTGCCGTAGCGTGCGGCAATGAAATCGGCGACGGAGGTCAGCTTCTCGGCCTTGGCAAGTTCGATGATTCGCTTGAGCAGCGGCATGCCGAGTGTGAAGACGAGGATCGGCCCGATATAGATGCCGGCGAATTCCAGCCCGTTATGGGCTGCAAGACCGACGCCGCCGAAATAGGTCCAGGAGGTGCAGTAGATCGCCAGGCTGAGTGCATAGACCACCGGCCGGCCGCCTTCCGGCACGCCGAACTTCCGGCTCCGGCGGTCGCCGTAGCTTGCTACCGCGAAAAGCAGCAGAAGATAACCCAAGGCAAACGCAAATATGACCCAGCCTGGAAGCATTGACCCTCCGCCGGCGGACAATCCGCCGTCCTCCCGGAACAGTCCGAGATTAGGGCAATTCAGCAGGTTTGAAAATTCCCGCGGCCTTGGTCTTAAGTTCTACGCGGAAGGGGACAGTGTTCGAATATTGCCAATTGCCGATTGATTAATTGAGATGAAGGTGTAGCTAATGAAAACAACGACATGTCTTTGAAAATGCATCAAGGGGAGACAGATCTGATGCTCAATGAGTTCAAAGCATTCATCGCCCGCGGCAATGTCATGGATCT
This sequence comes from Hyphomicrobiales bacterium, assembly GCA_900468805.1. Classification (GTDB taxonomy): domain Bacteria; phylum Pseudomonadota; class Alphaproteobacteria; order Rhizobiales; family Rhizobiaceae; genus Rhizobium. The sequence goes on from UEIF01000021.1 coordinate 541,071, forward strand.
TGCAGTCGGTGTTATAATCGGCGGCGCCTTCGGCGGCATCGTCAAGTCGCTGGTCGAAGACATGATCATGCCGATCGTCGGTGCGATCTTCGGCGGTTTCGACTTCTCCAACTACTATATTCCGCTGGCGAAGGACGCCTATGGGCAGCCAACCCTTGCAGATGCCCGCAGCCACGGCGCCGTTTTCGCGTACGGCAATTTCATCACGGTCCTCATCAATTTCCTGATCCTCGCCTGGATCATCTTTCTAATGATCAAGGCTGTGAACGTTATGCGCGAGCAGGTTGAGCGCAAGGCGAAGGAAGCGCCGGCAGAGGTTCCGCCGCCGCCGGCAGATGTCGCGCTGCTGACGGAAATCCGCGACCTTCTCGCCAAGCGCCCAGCCGTCTGATTCGGCTCGGAGCCCGTCCGCTCCGGCCGGGCTCATCCATCACGAAAATCGATATGCCATCACGCATTGTCATAGGATTTGCGCCCGCAAATCCGCTATGAAGGCGTGAACTGGAGATATGCATGTCGATTGTAAGCAGCCTCAGCCCGCGCGCCGTCGCAGCGCCAGAAAGCGGGATCGTCGAAGTCGTCAATTACGCCCGTGGCCGTGAAGGCCTTCTGCCGCTCTGGGTTGGCGAAGGCGATCTTCCCACGCCCGATTTCATCAATCAGGCCGCCATGCAGTCGCTCGCCGCCGGCGAAACCTTTTATACCTGGCAGCGCGGCATCCCCGAGCTGCGCCAGGCGCTCTCCGATTATTACGCCAGACATTTCGGCATCCGTCTTCCGGTTGAGCATTTCTATGTGACCGGTTCGGGCATGCAGGCGATCCAGATCGCCGTCCAGGCAATAACCTCACCCGGCGATGAACTTGTCTATCTGACGCCCGCCTGGCCGAACATTGCCGCAGCGCTTGAGATCGCCGGCGCCCGCTCCATCGGCGTCGAGCTGCAGTTCGAAGGTGGCACCTGGGCGGTCGATCTCAACCGTATCGAGGCGGCCATCACCCCGAAGACCCATGGCCTCTTCGTCAACACCCCGTCGAACCCGACCGGCTGGACCGCGACGAAGAAGGATCTGGCCGATATCCTGGCACTGGCGCGCAAGCATGATCTCTGGATCATGGCCGATGAGATCTATGCGCGTTATTTCTATGCTGGCGGCCGCGCGCCGTCTTTCCTCGACGTCATGGAGCCCGGCGACAAGATCATCTTCGTCAATTCCTTCTCCAAGAACTGGTCCATGACCGGTTGGCGCGTCGGCTGGATCGTCGCGCCGCCGGAAACCGGGCAGGTGCTGGAAAACCTGATCCAGTATTCGACCTCGGGCGTCGCACAGTTCATGCAGAAAGGCGCGGTCGCGGCGCTCAACGAAGGAGACGCCTTCGTGCAGTCGAATATCGACAAGGCAACCCGCTCCCGCGATATCCTCTGCGATGCGCTGATTGCCACCAACCGCGTCCAGACGCTGAAACCCGATGGCGCGCTCTATGCCTTCCTCAAGATCGACGGCGTGACCGACAGCCGGAAGACTGCGATCGACATTGTCGACAAGACCGGCGTCGGGCTTGCACCCGGTACGGCCTTCGGACCGGGCGGTGAGCTTTTCCTGCGCGCCTGCTTCCTGCGCGATCCGGCGCAGGTGACAGTCGCGGCCGAGCGGCTCTGCGACTATATCCTGAAGCTCTAGGCGGAACGGCGTAACGCTTCCGGTAGCACCGGTAGCAGCGTCACATTCCGACCCTCAACGATGATGACTTCGCCGTCTCTCAGCGGCTGAAAGGGCGTGCCGGCTTCTTCAAGGAAGTTGACGGTCTTTTCGGCAGCTTCGGCCTCATCATGGGCCGAGCGATAGTGGGGGACGATGGAGAAATCGACGAGTCCAAGCCCGTCCCACAGGATCGCCTCGTCATAATCAGGCGCGAGCTGCTGCGGATCATCCATGATGTCGATACCATCAAGCGAGGGTGCCGCAACGACTGCTCCAGCGCTGAAGCCGCCATAGACGAGTGCATCCTTGCGCAGCAATTCCGCTATGATGCGATCAAAGCCGCTCTGCCGCATGGCCCGCCGCAGGAGAAAAGCATTGCCGCCGACAGCCCAGACGAAGTCGAAGCGAGAAAGCGCCTTTTCCAATGCATGCGGCTGTCCGAAATAGTGCCGCAGGTCGAGTTCTTCCGGCTCGATCCCCCAATCGGCAAGATCTGCCTTGTGATCGTGGATATTGGCCTCATAGGCGAGCCGCGCCTCGGCCGGAACGAAGTCCAGCGCATTCTGGATGACGGCCGCGCGCCTTCCGCCCTTGAGGAGTTTCTTCAGCCGGGCGGCACTTGCGCCGAGCCGATAGGATGACAGGTAGAGCCTCATCGATGCCGCTCCCCGTTTTGGAGAAGCAGGTCACGAACCGGCATTGCGAGAAGGTCTTGTGCCACGAGAAGTCCTTTGCGTGAGGCGGACATCGGGGCAGAAACAGAAAACCCCGCGCGTGTCCGGCGGGGTTGGGTCGGGTGTAGTGAACAGTTTCAGGTCACAAGCCGACGCCCCCACCGCAAAGGGTGGTCGTCATGCCCATCGTCATAGCCTGAAACGCGAGGTTGTTCATGCCGCTAATTTGCCCCGCCGCGTGCGTGATGTCAACGAGCCCAAAAAGAGGGGTCGCGAGCCGGTTTCGTCCCAAAAACGGCTGGTCGATAAAATTGTAGCAAAGCCCGAAATCCGCCTCTAACCACGTCCCCAAACATACCGGCCGCAAAGGCTTTCCGAGGCTGTTTGATAATAAAATCGGAAGGGAAAAAGCCGTTCTGATGCTCCCGAAAAAAGATAAAACAGGGAATGCAGACATGGCGGTTCTGGTAACAGGTGGGGCTGGATATATCGGCAGCCACATGGTGTGGACGCTGCTCGATGCCGGTGAAGATGTCGTCGTGCTCGACCGGCTTTCTACCGGTTTTCGTTGGGCCGTGGCGCCGGCCGCGCGCTTCTATCTCGGCGATGTCGCCGATCCCGACATTTTGAAGAAGATCTTCATCGAAAACGATATCGAGGCGATCATCCATTTCGCCGGCTCCGCCGTCGTTCCTGTATCGGTGGCCGATCCGCTCTCCTATTACGACAATAACTCGGGCAAGACGCGCGTGCTGCTGAGCGCCGCCATCAAGGCCGGCATCCGCAACTTCGTCTTCTCCTCGACGGCCGCCGTCTACGGCCAGCAGAAGAACTCTGCTCCGGTGAAAGAAACGGCGCCGCTCAATCCGGAAAATCCCTACGGCCAGTCGAAGCTGATGACTGAAATGATGCTGCGTGACGCCGCCGCCGCCTATGACTTCGGCTATGTGGCGTTGCGTTACTTCAACGTCGCAGGCGCCGATCCGCAGCTGCGCACCGGCCAGTCGACCTCAGGCGCGACCCATCTCATCAAGGTCGCCTGTGAGGCCGCACTCGGAAAGCGCGACAGCATCGCCGTCTATGGCTTCGACTACCCGACCCATGACGGCACCGGCGTACGCGACTACATCCATGTGAGCGATTTGACAGCGGCGCATTTGAAGGCGCTCCAGCATCTGCGCCAGGGTAGGGGGCCACTTGTCGCCAACTGCGGCTATGGCAGCGGCTATTCCGTGCTCGATGTGTTGAACATGGTCACCCGCTTGAACGGTCACTCCTTCAAGATCAACATGGCGCCGCGCCGACCGGGCGATGCGGCAAGCGTCGTCGCCGATGCGACGCTTGCCCGCCGCGTCCTGGACTGGGCGCCGAAACACGACTCGCTGGAAACCATCGTGCGCAGCTCGCTCGACTGGGAACTCTTCCTGATGAACAAGAGTGTCGACGATCTGCACAGCATTCATCGCGCGCTGGCTGCAGCCTCCTTCTGAGCTGCAACCGAACATTTACCATCCCGGCGTAGATGTGGGTGGCTGACGTTACGTGAATAAGGAATAGTCAAACTTTCTCTGGCTCGCTTCAGCCAAGGGAAAAGGGATCATGAAGAACTTCATAGCCTCATTGCGGCTGCAAAAAGATAATCCGAAGTTTCTGGTGGCGCAGTTCAAAGCTCTGTCATCGCAGATTCCGATTCTGTACGTTCTTCTTGTCATCAACGCGCTGGCAGTGGCCATCACTCACATCAAGTCGGCGCCTCTTTGGCTTTCGCTCTACATTCCCGTCGGCCTCAGCATCGTCTGCGTCTTCCGCCTGTGCTGGTGGGAGATCTGTGGCAAGGAAAACGTCACGCCGGAGCGTGCGTTACGGCTGATGAAGGTGACCCAGGTAGGCGCCACGATCCTGACGATCGGCTTCGGCGGCTGGGCCGTCGCGCTCTATCAGTATGGCGATGCCTCACAGCAGGGCCAGATCGCCTATTTCCTCGTCGTAACCGGTATCTCCTGCGTCTTCTGTCTGATGCATCTGCCGCTCGCCGCGGCGATCACCACGGTCATCACCTTCACTGCCATGGTCGTGACCTTCCTCTTTTCCGGCAATCCGGTTTTCGTAGCCACGGCGGTCAGCGGCTTGTTTCTCGTGCTGCCGTTCCTGCGCGTCATCAACAGCTACTTCCAGAATTTCACCCATCTGGTGCGGCTTGCCGAGGAGCTGAAGGAGAAGCAGGCAGAAGCCGAAGAACTGAACCTCGTCAACAGCCGCAATGCGCTGCAGGACCAGTTGACCGGTCTCGCTAACCGCCGCAGCTTCTTCCTGTCGCTCGAAAAGATGCTCCTGGAGCATCCGTCTTCGCCGCCTGTCATCGGCATCATCGATCTCGATGGCTTCAAGCCGGTCAATGATGTCTTCGGCCATTCGGCCGGCGACCTCGTATTGAAGGAAACGGCGCGCCGCTTCGTTGCGCTGTTAGGTGATCAGGGCATCGTCTCGCGCCTTGGCGGCGATGAATTCGGCATCATCTTCCCCTCCGATATGACGCTCAGGGCCGTCTCCGACCTCGGCCTGGCGCTATGTGCGGCCGTGCGCGAGCCCTTCGACATTCCGGACGGTTCGGTGCGCGTTTCCGGCTCCTGCGGCATCGTCTATCCTGACGCGGGCGAATACACTGCCGAAGATCTCTACGAGAAGGCGGATTTCGCGCTCTATCAGGTCAAGAGCAAGCGCACCGGCGGTGTGGAATTCTTCTCGCCGGAACACGAAAAGATCCTGACGCAACGCTACCTGATCGAGCTGGAGCTGCAGGCTGACAATTTCGCCAAGGAGTTGAAGCTCGAATATCAGCCGATCATGGAGCTGCGCAGCGGCCGCGTTGTCGGCTTTGAGGCGCTAGCGCGCTGGGATAGCGCCCGCTTCGGCCGCATCAGCCCGGATGCCTTTATTCCGGCTGCCGAACGTACCGCCGTGATCGGCCGCATGACGCGCATCCTCTTCAGCCAGGCGCTCGACGCACTGAAGATCATGCCGGCCCATCTGCGCGTCTCCTTCAACCTGTCTGCCCGCGATATCTGCGACCACGAAACTTCGATGGCCCTGCTCGCCATGATCAATCGATCCGGTGTCGATCCCAAACGCATCGAGTTCGAGATCACCGAGACGGCGCTTCTCTCCGACTTCGACACAGCCGATCAGGTGATCGGCGTGCTACGTGCTGCCGGCATCTCGATTGCGCTCGATGATTTCGGCACCGGTTATTCCAGCTTGAGTCACATCCATCGCCTCGCCTTCGACAAGTTGAAGATCGACAAGGCCTTCGTCATGAATTTCGATCGCGATGCGCGTTGCATGAACATCACCCGCTCCGTCGCCAATCTCTGCCAGAACCTCGGTATTGCCTCCGTCGCGGAAGGTGTCGAAAGCGAGGATGTGGCCGAGGCGCTGAAGGGCCTCGGCGTGCGGCTGGCGCAGGGCTATTACTTCTCCCGGCCGCTGCCGCTGGAGCTGGCGATCGACTTCGCGATGCGGTGCGATGTCGCCGTTTCGCAGTCCCTCTCGGCCTGATTGATCAGCCAGCCACTGGAACCCCGCCTCAACCCCGTCTATTCCTAGGGCAGGAGCGAGGTGGACCATGGACAAAAGCAATCAGAACGAAGTCGTCGTTGAACGACGTGGTACGGCAGGTCTTATCCGGCTGAACCGCCCAAAGGCGCTGAACAGCCTGACCATCCCGATGGTGCGCGCAATTGCCGCCGCACTTGATGATTTCGCCGGCGACCAATCCGTGGCGAGCGTCGTCGTGATGGGCGAGGGCGAACGCGGCTTCTGCGCCGGCGGCGATATCCGCGCCATTCACCTAAGCGGGCGCGCCGGCGACGGCTTGGCGGAAACGTTCTGGCGCGAGGAATTTCGCCTCAATCACCGTATCGCCAATTATTCGAAGCCCTATGTGGCGTTGATGGATGGCATCACCATGGGCGGCGGCGTCGGCCTTTCCAGCCACGGTCGCCACCGTATCGTCACCGAGCGCACCCGCCTTGCCATGCCGGAAACGGGCATCGGCTATTTTCCCGATGTCGGTGCCACTTGGTTGCTGCCTCACGTGCCGGGCGAAAGCGGTACATGGATGGCCCTGACGGGGCTGGATATCAATGGCGCAGATGCCATCCATGCTGGACTTGCTGATTTCTACATGCCCTTCTCGCGTCTGGAAGAGGCAGTCCAGCGTCTCTCGGATCTGCCTGTGGGAAGCTCGTCGGACGATATCGACGCGGCGCTGCGCAATCTATCGGATCAGCCGGGCGAAGGCAGGCTGCAGGCTAATGCCGCGATGATCGACCGCGCCTTCCGCTTCAGCCGTGTCGAGGACATCGCGTTGGCCCTCGCTCAGGAAGAGGGTGAGTTCGCAGCCGAAACCCGTCGCGTGATGCTCACACGTTCGCCGACCAGCCTCAAGCTCACCTTGCGGCTGCTGAGAGCCGGCCGCCAGAGCCGTACGCTCGGCGAATGCCTGGCCCGTGAGCTCGGCGCCTGCATGCAGATCCTGCATGGTGCGGATTTCTACGAAGGCGTCCGTGCGGCTGTTATCGACAAGGACCGCAATCCGAAATGGTCGCCGCCGGCAATCGCCCTGGTCAACGATGAAATGATCGGCCGTTTCTTCGAACCCGCCAAGCCACCGCTCGCGCTTTAGCGCCATCTGGTCAGGAGAGGCTCTAACGCCACATGCCGCGCATGCGTGCACCGACATCGATGCGCACCTGCCGCGCCTGCTGGGCCGCCGCCGTTTCCGCTTTGGCCTGCGGCCAGCCGCAGACCTCGAAGAACTGCAGCAGCGTCGCGGGAATGAAGCGGCTGCGTGATGCATAGACGTGCCGGTCGCCCTGCGAGTTCTGCCCATAGGTGAAAAAGCGCTGCGGCACGACGAGATCGAGGCTGTCCTTGGCGCGTGTCATCGCCACATAGAGCAGCCGCCGCTCTTCCTCTATTTCTGCCGTCGTGCCGACAGCGAGATCAGAGGGGATGCAGCCGTCGATGACGTTCAGCATGAAGACCTTGGTCCATTCCTGTCCCTTGGCCGAATGGATGGTCGAGAGGATGAGATAATCCTCGTCGAGCAGCGGCACGCCAGCCTGATCCGAGGTTGCGTCGGGCGGATCGAGCGTCAGTTCCGTCAGGAAGCGTTCGCGCGAGGCATAACCGCCGGCGATCTGCTCAAGCTGCACGAGATCGGCAAGCCGGGCGCTCGCATCCTCATGCAGCCTTTCAAGATGCGGCTCATACCATTTCCGCACCAGTTCGATCTCGGCAGGCCAGCCGGCCTTGCCGGTTTTCAGTTCCTGCATGGTGGACACGAACGAGGTCCAGTCGTCGCCCGAGCGCGGCGGCGCAGGCATGGTGGCGAGCGCCGTCACCGGGCTCGGGTCCTCGGCCATATGGTCCAGCACCTTCTGTGCCGTGGAAGGCCCGACCCCCGGCAGGATCTGCATCAGCCGAAAGCCCGCCACCCGGTCGCGCGGGTTCTGGGCAAAGCGTAATGCCGCCAGCATGTCTTTCACATGCGCGCTATCGAGGAATTTCAGCCCCCCGAACTTCACGAAGGGAATGTTGCGGCGGGTGAGCTCCACTTCCAGAGCGCCGCTATGGTGCGAGGCGCGGAAGAGCACGGCCTGGCTCTTCAGCTTTACGCCCTCTTCGCGATGGTCGAGAATCTTGTCGGCCACGTAGCGCGCCTGATCATTCTCGTCGCGCACCGTCACCAGCCGCGGCCGCTCCGGCGATTCCCGCTCCGTCCAGAGGTTCTTGGTGAAACGCTCGGAAGCAAGGTCGATCACCGCGTTGGCGGCGGCAAGGATCGGCTGGGTCGAGCGGTAGTTGCGGTCGAGCGTGACGATATTGGCGGCCGGGCTGAACGACGCCGGAAAATCGAGAATGTTGCGCACTGTGGCCGCGCGGAAGGAATAGATCGACTGCGCATCGTCACCGACGACGGTCAGCCCATGCCCGGTTGGCTTGAGGGCAAGCAGGATCGAGGATTGCAGCCTGTTGGTGTCCTGATATTCGTCGACCAGCACATGGTCGAAGCGGCTGCCGATATCCTCTGATATCAGCGGTTCGGCCACCATCTGCGCCCAGTAGAGCAGCAGGTCGTCATAATCGAGCACGTTCTGGCTCTGCTTTGCCTCGACATAGCAGGCGAACAGCTCGCGAAGCTGCTTTTCCCAAGTCGCGCACCAGGGAAAGGCATCGCGCAGCACCAACGGCAGTTCCGCTTCCGAGTTTACCGCGCGGGAATAGATGGCAAGGCAGGTGCCCTTGGTCGGAAACCGGCTTTCCGTCTTGGAGAAGCCGAGCTCGTGGCGCACGAGGTTCATCAGGTCGGCACTGTCTTCCCGGTCATGGATGGAGAAGGCCGGGTCGAGGCCGATCTGCTCGGCATAATCGCGCAGCAGTCGTGCGCCTATGCCGTGAAACGTGCCACTCCAGGCCAGCGCATCTGCCATCACGCCGGAATTCTTGCCGAGGACCTCGCCGCAGATGCGCTCGACGCGCCGGCCCATTTCGGCAGCCGCCCGACGGGAAAAGGTCATCAGCAGGATGCGGCGCGGATCAGCACCCTTGAGGATCAGATGTGCTACGCGATGGGCAAGCGTATTCGTCTTGCCGGAGCCGGCGCCGGCAATGATAAGCAGCGGCCCCGCAATATGGCTGCCTTCGATGAGCGTGCCGTGCTCGACGGCCAAACGCTGCTGGGGGTTGAGCTTTTCGAGATACATCCAGCGGTCCGGTTGGCTCTCGCCGGAGAATCACCAGCGCGAGTGTTAGACGTTCCTTGAATGTTCTTGATTGCCGCTCCTGTCAAGCAGGCACGGGCTACCATTCACGACACCATCGGCCCGAAAATCGAATTCGTTTTCGGAAAGCCAGATGCATCGACCAATAGAGGTAGAGGGTCCTTTATGCGTCCAAATGGACGCACGGCGCTACTACGGAAAATCCGGCACGATCTGGCGCCGCACCAGCTTCAGGCTGCGGTCGGGCTGGAGTATGTAGGTTTCGTAAACGTGCTGGCCCTGCTGATCGTAGAAGTCGTTATGGACGACACTGCCGATCGGCGATTTCGTCAGCTTCGTGCGCGGCTGGCCGCCATAGGTGATGCTGCCGGGAATAGGCTCCAGCGCCGGCGCGTCAGCAGCCGAACAACCCGCCAGAAGAGCGGCGGCAAAAAGGGCCGGCAACAGCGCTTTCATCATCGTCTCCTCCAGCCGCAATCGCACAAAGCGGCTGCAAGACCATCAAGATCCAGGCGCCACCATACTCTCAACTTTGCTTCCAGCCAGCAGCGGCTGGCAACAAACGTCGTCTTACAGCGTTAAGTCTGTATTAGCCAATGTCAGGAACGATCATGGTACTGCGCTTTCAAAGCTCGTTAATCCACGAGGAAGCCTGCATGCAAGGCCACAACGCGGCTGCTACGCGCGCGTCCGTGGAAAGCGCCCTGCATGCCGCAGCCGACCTCGATGCGGCCGAAATTGTCGTCTCGACCCTCGGCTCCTACGTCATTCTCGAAGGTTTCGTGCGCAGGAAGGGCGATAGTGAGCGGGCACTGGCGATTGCCGAGGATATCGTCGGAAGCGGTTATGTGCATTGCCGCATGCTGCTCAGATAAATCACGTCTTCCCACAGGTATTCTCAAGGAACCAACTCCCCGTCTCGTGTGTTGAAATGCTGGATTTCAATGCTGGAGACAACAATGCAAACGCTGATACGCCTCTGTACCGCGGTCCTTCTTCTCGGATGCGGCGCCTTTGCCGGGTCCGCTTATGCTTCCCTTGAAACAGATACGAATTATTCAGCCTTGCCGAAGGACGAAATAGCGCTGAACGAATATACCAAGGCCTCGCTCTGCGAGCCGTCTGCACCGCACTATCTGCCGTCCTTCATCCGCACGGCAGATGGCACAATCATCGGTGTCGGCTATATTCAAGTCGGTGATGACAATACTTCTGACTGCTGATGGTATATTTGAAATTCCTGTCAGACGAGGCTCGTCTGTAGTCTCCCGTAGAGGGTGACGAGCCTCTAACCATCATCATGATGGCTGGCGTCGTTCTATTGATGAACGGATGAACGGCGCAATGCCTTTTGAGACAAAGCCCCGCACGAGCTCCATGCAGGGTTAAGTGAAAATTAAGCATTGCTCCGTTTCGGAACGGATCCGGCTTTTACTGTCCGGTATCGCCGCCGAAAGCTTAATGCACTTTAAGCTTTGCTTCCTCGGCCGCCGCCATGAACTCGGCGCGCGCTTCCTCGACGGTCTTGCGGCCATCAAGCGCGGCGCGGCAGGCGCTACGTGCCTTCAGATATTTCAATCCGCGTGCGGCAGGCCAGAGCTCGGTAAGGCAGGCCAAGGCATCGAACGGTCCGTTAACCGTGCGTGCTCCCGCATCATCGAAACCTACATTGATCGGACCATTCCATCGTTCAGTCGCCATCGATGCTCCTCCAGCATGTCTCGATAGAAACATTGAATGAAGCCTTCGAGTTCCCTCTGCGAAGACTCCAGAATGCTAATATTCTAACGAGATTTTCGCCGACAGCAATGGCGACCGATTGGCACGGTGCATAATGACTTCGGAGGAGAAACTGGTGCTGCCGAGTGGGATTGAACCACCGACCTCACCCTTACCAAGGGTGTGCTCTACCACTGAGCTACGGCAGCAGGACCAGACGCGTGAAGCGGAAACGCTCAATTCGCGTGAACGGGGCGGCTATTGCCACAGCTTCGGCAGGAGTGCAAGCCGCAAATTCCAACTTCTCTGGGAATAACGTCCCGCCCACTTTTGGATTGGCGCGAATTCGGTTAATTCTGGGGCATGAACGAAGAGACTGAAAAGGCCCGGCAGAGCCGGAAAGCGGCCATGGAAGCACAAGCGGCATTGCGCCGCGAGCGGGCGGCCGAAAAGCTGAGAGAAAATCTTTCGCGACGCAAACAGCAGGTGCGCGCGCGCCGATCCGGCGAGGCGGACGAGGCGAATGGGCTGCCCGCCGCGAAAATGCCCGCCGCAAAAATGGACGAATCGTAATGTTGCTTGCGCGACGAATTGAAGCGTCGGGGGATTTGCTCTAAACACCCCCACTTCTTGCCTGGCCCCCACAGGCAAAACTTTTGAGGAAAGGCGGGCCTCGCCCGTAAGTGCACATGGATCGTATCAGAATTGTCGGCGGTAATGAGCTTAACGGCATCATTCCGATTTCCGGCGCCAAGAATGCCGCGCTGCCGCTGATGATCGCCTCGCTGCTGACGAGCGATACGCTGACGCTGGAAAACGTTCCGCACCTTGCAGATGTCGAATTGCTGATGCGCATCCTTGGCAATCATGGCGTCGACGTTGCCGTCAACGGCCGCCGCGAGCGTCAGGAAGATTCCTATGCCCGCACGATCCATTTCACCTGCCGCACCATCGTCGATACGACCGCTCCCTACGAGCTGGTTTCGAAGATGCGCGCTTCCTTCTGGGTCATCGGCCCGCTCCTGGCGCGCGAAGGCTATTGCCGCGTTTCGCTGCCGGGCGGCTGCGCCATCGGCACGCGCCCGGTCGACCTCTTCATCGAAGGCCTGACCGCGCTTGGTGCGACGATGGAAATCGACGGCGGCTATATCAACGCCCGTGCGCCGCAGGGTGGCCTCATCGGTACGCGCTATACCTTCCCGAAGGTTTCGGTCGGCGCAACGCATGTCATGATGATGGCGGCGACGCTTGCTCGCGGCACGACCGTGATCGGCAATGCTGCCCGCGAGCCCGAGGTGGTTGATCTCGCCAATTGCCTGAACGCTATGGGCGCGAAGGTCTCCGGCGCCGGCACCTCGACAATCACGATCGAGGGCGTCACCTCGCTATCGGGCGCGCGCCATCGCGTTCTGCCCGATCGTATCGAGACCGGCACCTACGCGATGGCGGTCGCCATGGCCGGCGGCGATGTCGTGCTTGAGAACACCGATGTAGCCTTGCTCGATACGGCGCTGGAAACGCTGCGCCGCGCCGGTGCAGAAATCTCGGCGACCAACAACGGCATGCGCGTCAAGCGCAACGGCGCAGGCATCAGCCCGGTCGATATCGTCACCGATCCCTTCCCGGGCTTCCCGACCGACCTGCAGGCGCAGTTCATGGCGCTGATGACGCGCTCTTCCGGCATCTCGCATGTCACGGAGACCATCTTCGAAAACCGCTTCATGCATGTGCAGGAACTCGCTCGCCTCGGCGCGAAGATCTCATTGTCTGGCCAGACGGCCAAGATCGAAGGTGTCCAGCGGCTGAAGGGCGCGCCTGTTATGGCGACCGATCTTCGCGCTTCCGTTTCCCTCGTCATCGCCGGCCTTGCCGCCGAAGGCGAGACGACGGTTTCCCGCGTCTACCATCTCGATCGCGGCTTTGAACGGCTCGAAGAAAAGCTGACCCGCTGCGGCGCCATCGTCGAACGCATCAGCGAGTAAGAAAGGGCGCATATGCGCCCTTTATCCCGGTTGCGTATTTGGTCCGAGCGCCTTATCTCCGTTGTCTGACAGATCGCCGCAGGCGCGGCGGTAAGGACATGGGATAGAGGCTGGATGACGGACCTGAAGCTTGTTGCGCTCGATGTCGAAGACCTTGCGGTCATTTCTGCGCATATGCAGGACAGCGTCTTTAAGGTGGCCGACATCGACTGGTCGCCGCGCGACAAGCAGTTCGCGATCGCCACCAACCGTTTCGTCTGGGAAGAGGCGGCGCGCAAGCGCAAGGGCTTCGAACGCCGCCGCGCTGCTCTCGTTTTCAAGCGTGTGCTTTCCGTTCGCTCGATCGGCATCGACCGCGCGCGGCGTGATGACGTACTGTCGTTGCTCGCCCTGCGTTTCGAGCAGAAGGGCGAAGGACCGGAAGGCACGCTCGAACTTTCCCTGTCAGGCACGGCTTCCATCGTTCTCGATGTCGAATGCATAGAAGTGCAGCTTGCCGATGTCGGCGGCGCCTGGGAAACGGTTTCCAAGCCGCGCCACCCCGGCACCTGAGCGCAACAGTTTCGAGCAAAGAAGGAATTCCGGCCTTGGCAATCTGGCTCAATCAGGCATCCAACGGTTTCGAACAGCGCTTCGCGGCCTTTCTGACCACCAAACGGGAGGTCTCCGAAGACGTCAACACGGTGGTACGCGCCATCATCGATGATGTGCGTAGCCGCGGCGACGTCGCTCTCGCCGAATATTCGAAGAAGTTCGATGGCATCGACTACGCCGTCGTGCCGATGCGCGTCAGCGAAAAAGAGATCGACAACGCCGTCGAGGTCGTCCCCTCGGAAGTGCTGGGCGCGCTGAAAGTCGCAGCCCTCCGCATCGAATCGCATCACCGTCGCCAGCTTCCGAAGGACGATATCTACGAGGACGATATGGGCGTCGGTCTCGGCTCGCGTTGGACGGCGATCGAAGCCGTTGGTCTTTATGTACCTGGTGGCACGGCGAGCTATCCGAGTTCGGTGCTGATGAATGCCGTCCCGGCGAAGGTCGCCGGTGTCGAGCGTATCGTTATCGCCGTGCCGGCAACGGGCGGTTCGGTCAATCCGGCGGTGCTGGCGGCGGCCAAGCTTGCGGGCGTCAGCGAGATCTACCGCGTCGGCGGCGCGCAGGCGATTGCCGCGCTTGCCTACGGTACCGCGACCATCGCGCCGGTTGCCAAGATCACCGGCCCCGGCAATGCCTATGTGGCCGCCGCCAAGCGCCATGTCTTTGGCACTGTCGGTATCGACATGATTGCCGGCCCTTCGGAAGTGCTTGTCATCGCCGACAGGGACAACAACCCGGACTGGATCGCCGCCGATCTCTTGGCGCAGGCCGAGCATGACGAGAGCTCGCAGGCGATCCTGATCACCGACGACGAGGAATTCGGCAAGTCGGTTGAAGCCGCCGTCGAGCGGCAGTTGAAGATGCTGAACCGTGCGGAAATCGCGGCGGCCAGCTGGCGAGATTTCGGCGCGATCATTCTCGTGTCCGATCTGAAGGATGCAATTCCGCTCGCAAACCGTATCGCCGCCGAACATCTCGAACTCGCCGTCGTCAATCCCGATTTCTTCGTGGACAGGATCCGCAATGCCGGCGCGATCTTCATCGGCGCACATACACCTGAAGTCATCGGCGATTATGTCGGCGGCTCCAACCATGTGTTGCCGACGGCGCGGTCCGCTCGCTTTTCATCCGGCCTTTCGGTTCTCGATTTCGTCAAGCGCACCTCGATCCTGCGGCTCGGGCCGCAGCAGCTTCGTGATCTCGGGCCGGCTGCGATTGCACTTGCCGTTTCCGAAGGCCTCGATGCACATGCGCGATCGGTTGCGATCCGCCTGAACCTCGAAAGGTGAGGGGATGGGCAGGGACAACTTTCGGCTCTGCGACGTTGTCCTTGACGATTCGATCGGCCGTTCGACGCCTGATGTCGAGCATGAACGGGCGGTGGCAATCTTCGATCTGATCGAGGAAAATTCCTTCGCGCCATCAGGCCATTCCGGCGGGCCTTATCGGCTCAATATCTCGCTGGTCGATTCCAAGCTGGTGTTTTCCATCACCACGGAAAAGGGTGAGGATGTTGCCACGCACATCCTGTCGCTGACACCGTTCCGGCGGATCGTGAAGGATTATTTCATGATCTGCGAGAGCTACTACGAGGCGATCCGTTCTGCCTCGCCGAGCCGCATCGAGGCGATCGACATGGGGCGGCGCGGTATTCATAACGAGGGCTCGCAGACCCTCAAGGACCGGCTCGCCGGCAAGATCGACGTCGATTTCGACACCGCCCGCCGTCTCTTCACGCTGGTCTGCGTGCTCTACTGGCGCGGATGACGGCGATGGAGCCGCACGTCGAAACCGAGGATGGGAAGCGGCCCGGTGCCATTCTCTTCATGTGCGGCCTGAATGTCATCCGCTCGCCGATGGCGGAACTGATCGCCCGTAGTATTCTGCCGGCTAATACCTACATACGGTCTGCCGGTGTTCGCGCCGGCGAACGCGATCCGTTCGTCGATGTGGTGCTGGAGGAAATCGGCCTTTCGCTCGGCCGCCGCCAGCCGCAGACGCTGGAAGAGCTCGAAGACGATTATTTCGACCTTATCATCACGCTCTCGCCGCCGGCCCATCACGCCGCCCTCGAGCTGACGCGCTCCAGCGCCGTTGATGTCATCTACTGGCCGACCATGGATCCGACCGTTGCGACCGGCACGCGCGAGCAGATATTGGATAGCTATCGCGAGGTTCGTGATCACCTCGCCGCCCTTATCGAGAGCCGGCTACTCAAGAGAAATGGCATCGCCGCGCAATCGGCATGAAACAAAAGATAGAAAGCCCGATCTACGAGGTTCACAAATCCCCGTTGATTGTGTAGTTTCCGCGCAAATTTTGAGGCGCCGTGCGCCTTTTGCCCAACACACAGGAAGAAAACCCTTATATGCCGAAAGAAGAAGTCCTCGAATTCCCGGGTATCGTGACCGAACTTCTGCCGAATGCGACATTCCGCGTGAAGCTTGAAAACGAGCATGAGATCATTGCTCACACTGCTGGCCGCATGCGCAAGAACCGCATCCGCGTTCTCGCCGGCGACAAGGTGCTTGTGGAAATGACGCCCTACGACCTGACGAAGGGCCGCATCACCTACCGCTTCAAGTAAGCTTGGTCTGCCTAGCTCGATAAGCTTCCGCTCCCGCCTGCCGATGGTCGAGGTTCCATGGCGCTGAAATACAAGCTCATTCTGGCCTCGGGCTCGCCCCGCCGCGTCGATCTGCTCAATCAGGCCGGCATCGAGCCTTCGCGCCTGATGCCGATGGATATCGATGAGGCGCCGAAGAAGTCGGAGCATCCGCGCTCGCTCGCCCGTCGCCTATCGGGCGAAAAGGCGGAAGCTGCACTTGCGGCCATCAAGGGCGATATCACCTGGAAGGGCAGCTATATCCTGTCCGCCGATACGGTCGTCGCCGTCGGCCGCCGTATTCTGGGCAAGGCCGAATTCGCCGATGAGGCGTCGAACTCGCTGCACCTGCTCTCCGGGCGCAACCACGTGGTCTATACCGGCATCTGCCTGATCACGCCCGACCGCAAGGTGCGCCAGAAGATCGTCGAGACCAAGGTGCGCTTCAAGCGCCTGTCGAGTTTCGAGATCGAAAACTACATCGCCTCGGGCCAATGGCGGGGCAAGGCCGGCGCTTATGGCATCCAGGGGCTGGCAGGCACCTTCGTGCAGAAAATGGTGGGTTCCTACACCAATGTCGTCGGACTGCCGCTTTATGAAACCATTCTGCTTCTGACCGGCGAAGGCTTTGATGTCCACAGCCGTTGGCCCGAGGGCTGATCTCCTGCTGGAGCTTCGTGCATCTATTCGGACGCACAAAGGACGCTCCACCTTTTGAATCTACGCATCGGGCTTTCCGGAAATCGGTCCGATTTTCGGGTCGATGCTGTAGGAGGAAACCATGTCTGATGAAATGAAGACTGGCGGCAAGGTCGAGCCGCTGCGCAAGACGCGTCCCTGTCCGGAATGCGGCAAGCCGTCGAACCGCGAACATTATCCCTTCTGCTCCAATCGTTGCCGCGAAGTGGATCTGTCGCGCTGGCTGACGGGTTCCTACGCCATTCCCGTGGCGGACGACGAGACGAAGGCGGATTATCCCGACGAGGAAAGCTAGATCAATTCAGCAAAAGTGTGCAGCGGTTTTGCGTCCGGAATTTCGCGAAAACAATGAGGTAGAGCATTTCCCGGATTCGAAGAAAAACGGAAGTGCTCGACAGTTTTCCACCGCGAAGCCCTTATTTTTCCTCGCAAATCGCCAAAATCCCCGGGACCGTCAAAAAACTATCATTTGATGCTTGCCATGGGCGAACAAGATGCTATAACCCCGCTCGCTTCCGGGGCGCACCAAGGCCCCGACATTCGAAAGCGGAATGTTTTTGTGAAGCAGGTTAGCCCAGGTAGCTCAGTTGGTAGAGCAGCGGATTGAAAATCCGCGTGTCACTGGTTCGATTCCGGTCCTGGGCACCACTTTCATTAACTATGTATTTGTAATCATTAATAAATAGCGACTACCGAATATTTCCTATCCACCTTTTAGTCCACCTCATCTCGCGTGGTAGGGGTGCTTCGAGAGTTCTAGGCTGGCCGATTACCTCGACATTCGGCGGGGATATTTTTCGTGGAAGAATCAGGTTCAGCGGACGCCGTGCTGCGGCCGAAGAAAACCATCCATCAAGGGCCAGTTGGCCATTGCATCCATTGCGGTTCCACCGGGAAGGTTAGCAACGAGCATGTGGTGCCATACTGGACGGCCGGAGGCTGGGTGCTACGGGGCGCGAGTTGTGAGGCGTGCGCAAAAATCACACGGGGCTTCGAAGATAACCTATCTTACACTGCTTTTTTTGGGTTAAGGCATCGGTTACGGATGCAGTCGCGATCTAAGGACGCTGCGCCGAGGCTTCTGCTTCGTATCGATGAGAACGGCGTTGAAACCGAACGGTCCGTTTCACCCGATGAGATGCCCCCAATTTTTATCACCTGGGGGTTCGAGGCCCTCGTTCTGCTGCAGATTGCCTTTCGGATCGGAGCTGAGGAAGGCAAGCTCGCCACCGATGGTGCGAGACACGGGCCAACTGCTGGCCCCAATCGATTCCGACCATGCGGGCTCGACAAAGGCGACCGATTTACCGTTATTGCTGATGTCGATCGGCGCCGGCTTCAGTTTCCGCTCTTTCTCTGAAGCGCCGGCCGGTCCTGCCTGTGCGATGGCGTCGTGCAGCATCAGCCTGCCCTCTTGATATCACCAGCATTGAAAACGCCCGAGAAGCTTCTCCCTGAGGCAATGAGCTTTTCGGCGGCTGCCTGCAGACAGAATTCATTAACCGTCACGCCGGCCCGGTTTGCGGCATCGAACAGATTTTCTCGAAAGCTCTCCATTACGTTGGCACCATTTAGCATTACTGGCGCGCGGCGCTCGCACGTTGCAGCTGTACGATCTGCGCTATTGCTCATCGCAATCTCCATTATTGGTGAAAGGAGAATTACACATCCAATCCGGAGCCGGAATTTGAAGCATCCGGCAATGTGTTGCACTTGGGAAGCGTTCGCAACGTTGGGCTAGCCTCCAGCATCGCATATCGGCTCCGGTGGTTATTTCTGCGCCTGCGTCCTGTTCGAAGCCTCTTGCCTGAGGCGCGGAGCGTTGGCGGCAATTACCGTTTTGGCCCCAAAGCCTGACAGGTGCGTACTGTCGGAATAGATCGGCCCATCAGTGATAAGCGAGCAGTCCCCGTCATTGCAAAGCGCTCCGAAAGGGTCGACGAACATAACTGTCGACGGCAAGTTCGCCTTCAGGAGCTCGTTCGTTTTTGCCCTTTGTGCAATGACAGGGTTGCTCGCTGGCTGCACCGAGCAGCCAGGGTCGACATTATAAAGGTCTCCATAGCAGCTCAGCGGCGACCCTATACCACCTGATGTCGGGACGCTCCCGAGCACAATCATGTGTCGATTGCCGAATTCCTGTTGGAGCTTCGCTACCTCTTCTCCGACGAACTGATAATAGGCTTCAGGGGCTGGAGCCGGCAGGGATGTGCCACCCTTCTCCGAAACCATGGTCATCGGATCCCAATACTCACCAAGGACGACCAGAGCGCTGGGGGCGGCCTTGACGGCTTCGAAAGCTGCCTGTCTCGATTTCCGGCACCCTCGATCGTAAAGGACAGGGTCGGAAAATCCGGTGTAGTCCCGCGTGTATTCCGGCGAATAGAACTGGCAACTGCTGAATTCGTAGAAATCGACCTTCAGCCCCGTCAGGGCTTCCTTCGCGCCAAGATAATACTGGCGCGAGTGAGAGTCTCCGATGACAATGACATCTGGCGCTCGGGGTTCGCTCGAAGTGCTGCAAGGCGCCTTACATGCCTCGCCACCGTATTCCCCGTCTGCTGTCCGATCGCCGGCGACGAACTTGCCTATGAATGCCCCTCGCTCGCCCAGGCGCCAAAGCCATCCGTGTGATGCCTGAACCTGCAGACCGACAGCGGCCACCACGAGCGCCGCGGCTATTGCGCCTCGGATATAGACCCTCTGTAGGATCATGTAACCAGAGGCATTGCGCGCTCTGAACGGCCGTTCGATGCAGAAATACATTCCGACTGCGATCAGGAACGTGAGCGCCAACAGCCAGACACGCTCATGGCGGAACAACGGTTCCACTCGGACATACTGCCAAAACACGAGCAAGGGCCAGTGAGCGAGATAAAGCGAATAGCTGATGAGACCGACCGCGACCGCAGCCTTGTTCCGCAGTAACAATCCCGACCACCGAGCCTGCCCGCCCCAGATCACCAATGCAGCACCAACTGTGGGCAGCAGCGCGGGGTATGACGGGAATAATGTCCCCTCAGTGAAATACCGGTATGCATAGGCGATCATCGCCAGGCCAGCGAGAAGCGCACATTCCATCGCCCCGTTTGACCTTGCCGCCGGCAGGAACACCAGCCCAGCGCCGATAGCAAACTCGAAGAACCGGAAAGGCGACAGATAGAAAAGGGTCGACTGATATGGCTCAAGCGCAAGATTTGCGCCTAAGCTGACCACGAATACGAGAACCAAGGCCGCCGCCGCAGCCTTGCGACCGAATCTCAGAAGCCAGATCAGCGCGAAAGGCCAGACCAGATAGAATTGCTCCTCGACGCTCAAAGACCACGTATGAAGCAATGGCTTCAGATGCGAACTGACATCGAAATATCCATGCTCCGACCAGAACAGGATGTTCGATACCGAAAAGACCGACGCTGCCATTGATGTTCCGAACCTCGTCATCTCCTCTGGTGGGAAGATGAAAGCGGCCGCCACCAGAGAGCATAGCAAAGTGAAAAGAAGCGCCGGGAACAGCCGGCGGATACGCCTCACATAGAACCGCTTGAGCGAAATTTTTCCCGTTTCGGCATCTGCAACAATAAGCTTGGTGATCAGGTACCCGCTGATGACGAAGAAGATATCGACTCCAGTGAATCCTCCCGGAAATGGTCCGAGAGAGAGATGGAATAGCACGACACCAAGAACCGCCACGGCTCTTAGTCCATCGATATCTGCACGATAATTCATTTCGACCTGCTTAGCTCTTCCATACAAGCCATAGTGCCTCTACGGACAGCATGCAATTTGCCAGATCAATAAGTTGCTCAAGTGCAACCATTCCCCACAAAATAATAACAACTACCAGATGCCTTCTATTGATGGTTGCGGGGACTTCAGATCTTGACGTAGCTAGCGACTGATTGGAGTCTCCTCTTTGCTTCAGAGAAATGATTATAAGGCGGCCGCGAACAGCGGATATCGTTCTGATATCGATGGCCTTCGTGCAATCGCCGTTTCTGCTGTCGTGCTGTACCATGCGCTGCCGGCCACATGGCCAGGTGGGTTCGTAGGGGTTGATATATTCTTCGTCATCTCCGGATTTTTGATCACTTCGATCATCCATGCCGAGATGATGAACGGAGATTTCAGCATCGTGGCTTTTTACGCAAAGCGGGCACGGAGGATATTCCCTGCACTTATCGCGACGATGTTGGCTGTGCTGATAGCAGGATGGTTCCTACTCCTGCCTGACGAATATGCCGAAGTTGGCAAGCATGTCGCGGCAGGCGCTGGGTTTGTCTCCAATTTTGTCTTGTTGAGCGAGGCAGGATACTTTGACGCCACCGCAAAATTCAAGCCGCTGCTTCATCTCTGGTCTCTGGGGATTGAAGAGCAGTTCTATCTTGTGTGGCCACTAATATTGATTTTCGCACTTCGCGTTCGTCGATATGGACCAGCACTGATAACGATCAGTGGCGTCATTTCGCTCGCTTACTGCATCGCCGTAACGCGAACGCATGCGTATTCGGCATTCTATTTACCCCATTCACGGTTCTGGGAATTGCTTGCCGGCGGCGGGGTAGCCATTCTGCTCGCGGCCCGTGACCGTAGCGTTGAAGCAGGTATTGAATCTTGGCGGAACGCCATGGCGCTGACGGGCCTGGCCCTCGTAGTGGGCGCGATATTGGTTGTTCGCGAAAATCGACACTTCCCCGGCCCGTCCGCAATTTATCCTGTAGCCGGCGCTTGCTTGCTGATTGCGGCCGGTCCGCTGTCGCAAGTCAACCGATGGGTACTCGCCAACCGCCCTATGCGATTTATCGGGTTGATAAGCTACCCGCTATACCTGTGGCATTGGCCACTATTGAGCATCCCAGCAATCGTACTCGGCCAAGAGCCGTCGATTCACGTCAGACTCGCAGCTGTCGCAGTATCCGGAGTGCTCGCCGCAACAACTTACTGGCTTATCGAAAGACCAATCCGATTACGATCCCGGCTCGCGCTTCCAGCCGTGGTCTCAGCGATTGCGATGGCGATGGTTGGAGCAGCGGGCATCGCGGTCATGGTAAAGCAGGGCCTTCCGGAGCGCCCAGTTGTCCAGCACCTGGAGGGAGTCCAGGCACAATTCGCAGGACCTCTCTGGCAGTTTACATCTAATGATACGTGCAAGCGCCGATACCCGCTACCCGGCGCTGAAAAGTATGGGTGGTGGTTCTGCATGGCGAATGAGGATGCCGATCCAACAGTTCTCATACTGGGGTCTAGTTATGCAAATCACCACTATCCAGGAGTAACCTCCAACCCTACATTTGCGGGCCAGTCGGTACTTTCAATTGGTTCCTGCGAACCAGGGTGGGTAAACGAGTCGGACCTTGACGGGAACGCCGACGAATTCAATCCTTGCACCGTAAGCCATGCCTTTGATCAAATGAAAATGATCAACGGAATTATTGCAAAGGGTACCATCAAATTGGCGATACTTGATGGTCTGGTTCGATCGCCGCCGACAGATGCCTACATCGAAAACGTCGAGGAACGCATCGCCTTCCTTGAGGCTCATGGCGCCAAGGTCGTTCTTTTTACCCCTCACATGAAATCCGATTATTTCATTAAAGCTTGCTTCGCGCGTCCTCTGCGCCCGCCGGCAGAAACGTGCGAAGTTCCGGTGGCGAAGGCACAGGCGTTAACGCAGACCATGAAGCCCCTGGTGGATCATGTTGGAATGACGCATCCCGAAGTCGCTATTTTCGACCCCAATCAGCTCTTCTGCGACGGTGAAAAATGCTCGTTTATGCAGGACGGCAAGCCTCTGTTTCGTGACGAGTATAATCACCTGTCGGAGTTTGGCAGCGAAACGATGGCTGCGAGGTTAGTCGATTGGCTAAAACGCAATAAGCCTGAGGCACTAAGCGCCTTGCGGTCTCGCTAGGGGCAAATTCGCATATCCGGCCGCGCATCGAGATTTAAAGCGTCCTGAACCTTTTGGCTAACGCAAATGCCGTCATGTCGCAGCGAGGACGGCTAGATTCTGCAGCGCAGATTTGATGGCTGCGCACTGGATGTCATCTCCTCGGCAGCTAAGATGCATTTTATCGATCGCATTCTGAGATGATAGGTTTCCATTGCCGTCCGCAAGCTGCCCTCTCAGGCTTACAAACCGCACCTGAGCAAGGCTCGACGCCCATGGGTTGCGATCTTGGCATTCGCCATATCGATCTTTGAATTCATCCCTGCGTAACGGGGATGAACAGTCGCGACCAATCCAGGCTCGTCGACCGGCAGGATATCGCGGATCACCCATTTTCCTGTTGCCTGAGCCGCCAGACCGGAATGCATGAAGGCGATGTTGTCCGTGATAACATCGGCGGAATACGGTGCGTAACCGGTCAAGTTGGAAAGCTCGTTTATGCCGGACGCGAAAACGACCGCGCCGGTCCTGGGCACCATTAATTCCCGGAAAGCATTGATTTCCCGGTTTTATAGATTCTCTCATATGTTTTGTATCGACCTTTTGACGCTCGCTAGGGCTCTTTCTCACGATGTCGTGGAAAAACTCCGCCGACTCACCCGCGTCCTGCACAGTGATTCCAACTGGTTGGCGATCTGACTCGTTTGGGACGGCGCATGCTATGACTGATATATACAAGCCGCCATACGAATAGCGGGAGAGGTGGGCCAGTCGACATCAGGACTTCACGGGCCCAGACGGTGACGCCATCCTCTGACATCCAACTCGACACCACTACCTCGAACTGAACGACGTGGGATGGAACGGTGGCTTTGCCCTTGGGTGCGGCAGCTGATCATACCGTAACAAACGGGTGGGCGGGTATGGTGCGTGAGGCGTCTCAGCCGGCCGAGGAACACTACGAGAAGCTAGGAGTAGTACGCAAACCGTGCTCGCCCTAGGTTTTGCGGAACAGCATCGGTTTTGCCAGATAGTGAACGACACCTCGCCCCGAGAAGCTTTTTCTCGCGAGGTTTGTAAGGGCTTCATCGAAAGCGAAGCCGTGTTTTGCGAACTTCTCTATCCAATAGGAATTTGGCTGCTCGTTGACATGGTTAAGGCCGCCCTGCCCCACAACGGCCGCCGTTAAGAATATCGAGTTGCTGGCGCTGGCGAGCTTGGAGACAAAGACATCCGCGTGGCGCGGCTCAAGATGTTCAGCCACTTCGCAACATACTGCCAGATCCCAAGGCGAACCTGGAATGGTTGCTGCCGGAACTGTCAGATCGAAAGTCTCGAACGACAAACCCTTGCGAAGCAGATATTTTTTTGCTGCAGCAGAATAGTCTAACCCAAGAACTTTCACGCCTCTTTTATTCAGAGCCTCTATCAGGTGCCTGGGGCCGCAGCCTACGTCCACCACGCTTTTTGGATCTATCTCTTTTACGATCCACTCGCTTATTGCCCTTAACGCTGTTGGCTTCGTCCCTCTCAACTTCATCATAGTAAGACTTTGAATATATATCGCTGCCAAACGTCTTTGCCACGAGTGGCATGATCCAATTTTGTCCCTTGATCATCTGCCGCATTCCCGGTGGTGTTCGCCGTCTAATCGCGTCGTATATCGCAGCGCGCACATCAACCTCCGTACAAAGACCAGGTGAGATTCGGGGCAAAATTCCCTGTAGGCGAAACCCAACTCACAGACAGACGTGACGTGAGTTCTGTAACTGTTTCACATGTGCGTCGCTTTTGGAGCCTCGACTATTGGTGCGGGCATATCAGGCACTGGTTGCATTGCTCACTGTCCAAATTGGTTTTCTACGACGTTTTAACTAGGCATGTACTCGGAGTAACCGGCCCTGCCGCTCCGGCGTAAAAATAACGGCATCAGGGCTACGGCACGACGGTCGGCCAGTCCTTTTCTCATTTTTGTCTCTGGCCATCACATCCCGTTGAAAGTCCGGGTGTCGAGCTCGGATTCCGCTTCGGCAAACATCACCAGGCGGAACCTCCCGCCGCCATCGCCGTTTATGGCGAATGGCCCGTCAAACATTCTGGAAAGGTTATCTGAAGCTCTCGCTTGTCACCGCGTCGGTTTCGCTGACGCCGGCGACGACGGAGTCGAGCAAGGTGCGGTTTCATGTGCTGAACCGCGCAACGAAGAACCGTGTCGAAAGCCGCTATGTGGATAGCGTCACGCACAAGCCTGTCGCCGAGAAGGATCAGGTGAAGGGCTTTCCGCGTGGCGAGGATGATTATGTCTTGCTTGAGGATGAAGAGATCGAGGAAGTGGGACTGGAAAGCACCCGTACCATCGATATCGACACCTTCGTGCCGCGCGGGTCGATCGATTGGATCTGGTACGACAAGCCCCATTTTTTATCGCCGGAAGACAAGGTCGGTATAGAAGCTTTCTGTGTGATCCGCGAGGCGATGAAGGCCAGTGATGTCGTCGGCATCGCCCGGCTGGTACTGTACCGGCGAGAGCGCGCCGTTCTCCTGGAGCCGCAGGGCAACGGCATTATTCTCTGGACGCTGCGCTATGGCGACGAAGTGCGCGAACCGGCGGCAGAACTCGACATGAAGGCGAAGGTCGATGGCGAACTGATGGCTTTGATGAAGCGACTGGTGAAGGAGGAGACGAAGGAGTGGAGCCCTTCGATGGTGCAGGACCCTATCCAGAAACGGCTGAAAACGCTCATCCGCGGCAAGGAGAAAAGCTTCAAAAAGGCAGCCCCGGCCCGCAAGCCTGCGCCCGTCAAATCGACAGGCAATGTCATCAACATCATGGATGCATTGAAGAAGAGTCTGGCCGCGGAAGGTGGGCGCGGCAAGTCGCGGTAGTCTCCCGCAGAAATCCCTTCTCACTCGTCCCCAGCGGGTACCTTTGGCTGTTCGGCGCTCCTCAAGCGCCGAGCGCCACAAACTATTTGATGGGGAGGGTTTACAGCGAAGCTCTATCGCTTCCGCGTCTGCAACGGTTTGGCCGCGGCGAAGAATCCATCCCACGGATCCTTTGGAAGCGCATCGAGCCGCGCCGGCGTATTGTCGACGGTGAAATAGGCAGGGCCGATCTCGGCTGTCAGCTCGCTCCATTCCAGCGGCATGGAGACCGCAGCACCCGGGCGCGCTCGGGCGGAATAGGCGGCCACCGCGGTATTGCCGCGCCCGTTCCTGAGGTAGTCGATGAAGATCTTGCCGTTGCGCTTTGCCTTGGTGGCGGTTGCAAGGTAGCGGTCGGGATCATCCTTCGACATGCTGTCCGCAAGCCATTTGGCAAAACCCTTCACCTGGTCCCAGCCGGCCTTCGGCTCCAGCGGCGTCACCACATGCAGGCCCTTGCCACCCGATGTCTTGACGAAGGCCGCAAGACCTTCGCCCTCGAGGCGCTCCTTCAACTCGTAAGCCGCCGCTATCACATTCTCCCATGGCACATCCTCGCCGGGATCAAGGTCCATGGTGATCATGTCGGGTTTTTCCCAATTGTCGGTTGTCGTACCCCATGGATGGATTTCCAGCACGGCGGATTGCACCAGGGCCACGACACCGTCGAAATCGGTGACGCGCAGCAGCTTCTCTCCCCCCTTGTCCTTGGGGTCGGTGATCTCGTCGATATGTTCGTTCATGCCTTTCCATGCATGTTTCTGAAAGAAACGCTGATGGCCGGAAATGCCGTCGGGCAGGCGCAGCAGGGCAAGCGGCCGGTTGACGACATAGGGCGCCATGAAGCGCCAGACCTGAGCATAATAATTGGCGAGACCTTCCTTGGTGACGCCCTCGTCCGGCCAGTAGATGCGATCGGGATGGGTCAGCGTCACGGCTGATTTCGGCAGGTTTTTCGCGGTCGTCTTTTCCATCTCGCGCACAACGTCCTTTGCCGGCTTGTCCTCCCGCAGTCCGCGGAAGGCCGCGTGGCGCAGGTTACCATCCGCCGACCATGCGCGGAACTCCACTTCGGCGACGAGTTGCGGCTTGACGTAATGCAGGCCGCGCCGCTCTTCGGCGCTCAGTTTGTCGTCGAAGGAATTCTGCTTCAGCTCGATCGCCGACAGGCGTTCGTAAAGCATCTGCGCCGTGGCAACCGTATAGCCGGTGCCGACGCGGCCGACATGCTTCAGCGCGCCGTCTTCGTAATAACCCATGGCAAGCGAGCCGATGGCATTCTTCATGGCGGTCGAGGGCACATAGCCACCGATGACGAATTCCTGCCGCTGCGAGCATTTTGACTTGATCCATTCACCCTTGCGGCCTGAGACGTAGTGGCTGTCGCGCTGCTTGGAGACGACGCCTTCGAGACTGAGCCGGCAGGCATGGTTCAACACCAGGCCACCGTTCTCGTTGAAGTGCGCGCTGTAGCGCAGTTTGCCGCTATTTTCGGGAATGAGCTTCTCAAGCAGATGTTTGCGCTCGAGAAGGCCTACGTCGAGCAGGCTGTATCCATCGAGATAGAGGAGGTCGAAAGCATAGAAGACGAAGCGGTCGTAGCGGCCTTCACTGAGATCGTGTTGCAGGGCGGAGAAATCTGATGCGCCGGTATCGCGCTCCACCACCAGTTCACCATCGATGACGGCCGTTTCAGTCGGCAAGGAAGCGAAGGCATCGACAATGTTCCGGCCGAATTTTTCCGTCCAGTCAAGACCGCCGCGTGTGAGCATCGTCACCCGCCCATCCTCGATCTTCACCTGCAGCCGGTAACCGTCGAACTTGATCTCGTGGATCCAGCGTTCACCGGCCGGTGGCTTGGGCTTCAGCTTGGCGAGTGCCGGCTCGATGAAGTCGGGCATATCAGCTTTTTTCGCGCCCTTCGGCCAATCCTGCTCCTTCGGGGCAGGAGACTTTGCCTTCCTCGCCGGAGCCCCGGCTTTTGCGGCAACGGCCTTGCCACCTTCTGGTCTGGAGTGCCAGGTGGCATCAGGATTTTCCGCCACCTCTTCGAGTTGCCGACCGGTCTTGGCGGATTCGGGACGCTCTTCGAGGATATCGGCCTCGCCCTCATTGCGGGCTTCCTCGTCCTCACCCTTGATGAGCAGCCAATTTTCGCGTTTTTCGCCGGCCTTGCCATGCATGCGCACGAGATGCCAGCGCCCCTTCAGCTTCTCGCCGTCGAGTTCGAATTCCAAGTGGCCTTTCTTGTAGGCTTTGCGCGGATCGCCTGTTGGAGTCCAGATGCCGTGATCCCAGACGATGACCGTGCCGCCGCCATACTGGCCTTTTGGAATGATGCCTTCGAAATCGCCGTAGGTGAGGGGATGATCCTCGACATGCACCGCAAGCCGCTTGTCCTCGGGGTTGAGGCTCGGGCCCTTGGTGACGGCCCAGCTTTTCAGCACGCCATCCATCTCAAGACGGAAATCATAATGCAGGCGCGTGGCGTCGTGCTTCTGGATGACGAAACTGTTGCCTGTCGCCCGGCCTTTCCGGCCACGCGGCTCCGATGTGATCTTGAAATCGCGTTTGGCCTGATAGGTTTCGAGGGCCATGGTCAGCCGGCCTTTCTGCTGCTTCTATCGGAGGTCTTGCGTGCGGCAGGCTTCTTCGCCGGCGCCTTGCCGCCCATCTTCGCACTTTGGCGCAGCGCCTCCCTGAGATCGACCACCTTGCGCTCCGGCTCGCGCTTGCGCTTCGGCGGCGCGCGACCTTCAATCTTGGCCTTCACCAGTTCGACGAGCGCGGATTCGTAGCGGTCGTGATACTCGCTCGGGTCGAAACTGCCTTGTTTGGTGCCGATGATATGGCCGGCAAGTTCCAGCATTTCCTTGTCGAACTTGATATCGGGAATGTCTTTGAAAATGGAGCTTGCAGAGCGCACCTCATAGTCGAAGTTCAGCATGGTCGCGATGATGTGGTCGTCATGGGCACGGATGAGCAGCGTCCGGTTGCGGCGGAAGAGCACGGCTTCGGCAAGGGCTGCCACCTTGCCGTCAAGCATGCCCTTGGCAATCAATGCGAGGGCTTCCGCATCATGCTCGTCGACTGGCGCCAGATAGTAGGGGCGGTCGAAATAGAGCTTGTCGATCCCATCGCAGGGAATGAAACCTTGCACATTCAGCACCTTGTCGCTTTCGGGCATGATCTCGGCAATCTCGTCGCCTTCGATGACGATGTAGTCGCCGCTCTCCATCCTGTAGCCCTTGACCTGGTCGTCGCGCTCCACCGGTTTGCCCGTTTCGCTATCGACGAACTGCCGCTCGACGCGATGGCCAGTCCTGCGGTTGACGATGTTGAAAGAGACACGGTCGGAAGAGGAAACAGCCGTATAAAGACCGACGGCGCAAGCGAGGTCGCCCACCTTCAGATGGCCCTTCCAGCTCGCGCGTCCCGTCATCGCTTCCTCCGTTCAGAGCCTGCTGTTGCTTTTGTCGGTTTCGATTGGCTGGAATTTCCAGCCGCTTCCATCCGGCGCCGGATAGGCGAGCAGCGCATCGCCGTCGCCGATTTTCTGGCGCGCGGCTACGTCTCTTGCGCGATCCATCGCCTGTTCTGCAGTGGCATAGGGTTCAGACAATGTATCACCGAGCTTGTAGGCCCAGCCATTGTCGTGAGGGACGATCTGATAGGTGATGTCGGCCATGTGCTTTCCTCCTTGTCAGCCGTTGCCACGCGAGCGACTGCGCCGCTCGTCAAGCGCGATGATCTTTTCAACAGATGCGATATCCTCGCTTGTGACGACCGGAACCGGATCGGCGGCGATCGCCTCCAGGACTTCCCTGGACACCGCGCCATTGCGGATTGCCCATTCCAGCGTCTCGCGGGTTTCCCGTTCGGCCTTGAGCTGGGCATAGAGCGCAACGATCAGTCGGTCGCGCGCATCCATGCTGCTGTGTTTGCGGTCGATCTTGCGGATGCCAGGCATGGGAAAATCCTGCCTCTTCATGAGGTTGTTCACGGGAAAAAACCGCTGACAGGTGGAAAGGTTCCGCTGAACGGCGCATCGAAAATCAAAATCGCCGCATTGCGGGTTTGCGGCTAAGACACTATTTGAAAGCTCTATTCGACAGAGGATTTCAAAATGGCCGATCTCAAGGCGCGTCCCCGTCCCACAGGTGCAAGCGCCGTTCTCGGCCGAACCGGTTTCCCGCATGTCACGTCGGTCACCGGCGGCGAGATCGATATCGTTACCAGCCCGTCGCAGCCGGGCTTCAATCCGCTCGATCTGCTCTATTCCTCACTTTCGGCATGTCTCGTGCTGAGCGCCCGCATGGCGGCCAGCCAGCTCGGCATCCTCGACAAGATCACCGAGATCACCGCTGATGTGACCGGCGAGAAGGCGGCGGAAGGGCTGTCGCGCGTCGCGAAGTTCAACATCACCTTCTCCATCAAAGGCGATATCGACGAGGAAACGCGCCGCAAGATCGCTCACATGGCCGAAGACGAGATCTGCACGGTCAGCAACACCATCAGGGGCACTCCGGAGTTCGCAACCACGATCTCCGGCTGATCGGGTCACCACAGGTTTCTGCATAAAAATCATAGACTATAGGACCGGAGCATTGCGTGGTCTTCGCCCTCAACTTATGCTCCGGCATCGATTGAAATGATGCCGGCTGAGATGCAGTTCCAGACACAAGCTTCGACCGAACAGAAATCCCGGCGGCCGCTCGTCGCCATCATCGGCGGCGGCGTTTCCGGGGCGGGTGTCGCCTACCATCTGCTGAAGCTGGCTGACGACGATGCAGCCGATATCGTGGTCTTCGAGCCGCGTCCCATGCTGGGCCGTGGCCTTGCCTATGACACTGCCGATCCGGCGCACCGCATCAATGTGCCGGCCGCCAAGATGAGCCTGCAGCCGGATGATCTGGAAGAGTTCCAGCGCTGGATCGAGGCGAACAATGCCGTGCGCGACGATCCCGAAGCCGCGCGCGAGAACGGCCAGCTTTTCCCGCGCCGGCGCGTATTCGGCGATTACGTTGGCTCGCTCCTCCAGCCTTTCCTGAAGTCTGGCGCCATCAGCCATCGCCGGGCGATCGTGACCGGCATCCACCGCCGGGGTAGTGGCTGGGCGATCCTCGATGACAAGGGCGGGCTGACGGAGGCCGATATCGTCGCCATCGCCACCAGCCATCCGCCGCCGGTGGCGCCGGGCAGGCTCGCGGCTATTCTTGGGGAACACCCGCGCTTCGTTGCCGACACCACCAAATCGGGTGCGCTCGAAGTCGTGCGGCCGCATGACAGGGTTCTCGTCATCGGCAACGGGCTGACCGCGGCAGACGTGATTGCCTCCCTTGCGCGAAACGGCCACGACGGCTTCGTTACCGCAATCTCCCGCCGCGGCCTTCGTTCGCGCGGCCATGCCGCGGTTCCGCAGGAGGCTTTCGGTGATTTCATCTCCGAGCCGGCATTGTCAGCCGTCGCGTTGCTGCGTCTTATCCGGCAGACGATCCGCCAGGCGACCGAGCGTGGCCAGAGCTGGCATGCCGTGATCGATCAGGTGCGTGGCCAGGGTCACGATCTCTGGCGCAGTTTACCGGTTGCCGAGCGGCGGCGGATCGTCCGGCATCTGCGGCCTTACTGGGATGTTCACCGCTTCCGCATCGCGCCGCAGGTGGAGGCGGTGCTCGACGCCGCAATCGAAGCCGGCAGGCTGGAAATCCTCGCGGCATCCATCGCCGATGCGAAGGTAGAGGGCGAGGCGATCCACGTCACCCTCCAGCCGCGGCATGCACGCGGAAAATTGGAACGGATGTTCGATGCTGTCATCGTCACGACCGGTCCGGCACATGGCGGCATTTTGCAGACGCAGCCCTGGCTCAGCGAACTCGCGCGGGAGGGCTATCTCGCACTTGATCCGACCGGCCTCGGGCTTGCCTGCAGTGAGCACTCCGAGGCTCTGGGACCAGAGGGCAGGGTGGTCTCGTCACTGCTTATTTCAGGCCCGCTTGCACGCGGCACGTTCGGGGAGCTGATGGGATTGCCGCAGATAACGGAACATACAGTTTTCGTTGCCCGCGAGATCGCCGAGAAGCTGAAAGCCGCAGCCGCGGGATAATCCGTGGCTCTGTTCCCCATCATCTGTCGTTCTGTGACTGTCATCCCTGCGCGACTTCTGCTAGTCCGCGACGACAGGCGCGGCTTACTCAACAAAGCCGCACAGAGAGCATCGAGATCATGTCGCAGGCTGCTTCCCCCGTTTCCGAAAATCCATCCACCAGCCGTCTTCCGCTGATCGCCCTCATTCTTGGCGGCGCTGCGATCGGCGGATCGCCGATCTTCGTACGGCTTTCCGAAGTCGGGCCGATGGCGACGGCCTTCTGGCGTGTGGCGCTGGCGCTGATCCCGATCTTCATCTTTTCGCTTCTGCGCAAGGATACCGGCCCCAAGCCGAAGAGCCTTGCCGATTACGGTATGCTGATCCTGCCGGGCGCCGTGCTGGCGCTGGATCTCTCGGCCTGGCATCTGTCGATCACCATGACCTCGGTCGCCAATGCGACATTGCTCGCAAACCTTGCGCCGGTTTTCGTGACCGCCATTGGTTTCCTGTTCTTCGGCGCGAAGGTTACCCGCGTCTTCGTGCTCGGCCTCGTGCTGGCATTGGCCGGCGTGGTCGTGCTGAAGGGCGGACCTGCCGCCTTCGGCAATGGTGACCTGCGCGGTGATGGCGTCGCCATGATCGCCGCCGTCTTCTACGCCTGCTATATCCTGGCGATCGGCGCTCTTCGCAGCCGTTTCGATACGATCCGTATCATGCTGTGGAGCACAGCCTCTGCCGCAGTCGGCGTCTTCCCGCTCGCCTTCTTCTTCGAAGGCCACATGCTGCCGGCCAGCCTTTATGGCTGGTCGATCGTCTTCGGCCTTGCCTTCATCAGCCATGCAGGCGGGCAAGTGGCGATCGCCTACGCGCTTGCCTATCTGCCGGCCGCCTTCTCCTCGCTGACGCTGCTTCTCCAGCCGGTTGTGGCGGCCATTCTCGCCTGGGCTCTGCTCAACGAGTCGATCACAGCAATGCAGGCCTTGGGCGGCCTGATCGTTCTGGCGGGCATCATGGTCGCAAGGCGCGGCTAATCCCGCTTAAAGGAAGCTTGACCATTGGCTGCTAGACCTGTCCCGGAGTTCGGACAGGATCGGCCATGGCGAACCTTGATCAGGTATTTTTAGCTGACGTTCACGATACGGAAAAGCCGCAGGACGTCGCTGTGCGCCAGGCTTCGACCGCGCCATTGGTGGCCTTCATGGCCCTTGTCGCCATCCTTGTTGCCCTCTTCAAGTTTCCGCCGCTGCTCGATTATGCGAACCACTATGCCCGCATGTGGCTGCTTGCCGGCGGCATAAAGGAAGCGCCATTCCCCGAAATCTACGCGATCGAGTGGAACCGCACCTTCACCAATGTCGGTATTGATCTGCTCGCGCGCTTCATCGGTCCTTTCATCGGTGTCTCCCTGCTCGCCCGCATCCTGCTGTTTCTGGCGATCGTCCTGCCGCCGCTCGGCGCCATCACGTTGCATCGACGGCTGTTCGGCGGCAGCTATTACTGGCAGATCGGCATGCTGTATCTCGCCTGGTGCGCCACGCTGATCGGCGGTTTTATCAATTTCCAGATCGGCCTTGGCCTCGCATTGCTGTTTGCAACGCTGGATCACCGTCTGCAATCCGGTTCCGCGGTCAGGCTCTTCCTGTGGCGGGTGGCAGTCTCGCTGCTGCTCACCGTCGTTCATATATTTTCCGTGGGCTTCTTTCTGGCGATCGTCTGTGGACTGGAATTTTCCTTGCGCTTCGATGTCCTCAAATCGCGTTCGGTGGTCCTGCGCCTTGCCGGCAGGCTCGTGGCGGCAATGATTGCCTGCCTGCTGCCTCCGGCCGCCCTGTCGCTGACCGCTGCCGATCTTCCCGGTAGCCAGGTTGGCGACATCCTGGCGGTCTGGAACGACAGCCCGATGCTGCTGATCTCTAATCTGCTCTCGGCTATCTGGACCTATGCTGCGTTTGTCGACGCGATTTTCCTTGTGCCGATCCTGCTGGTCTGCAGCAGGGCGCTTGCCGCGAAAAATCTGCGCATCCACGCTGGCCTGGTCGTCACTGCGGCAGGACTGCTCGCCCTGTCCATCCTCTCGCCGCGGCATGCCCTCGGCACGGGATGGATAAGCTGGCGCTTTCCCATCATGGCCGCCCTTGTCGGCATGATTATGATCTGCCCCTTTCAAAAGGTCAGCCGGCGACAGGCCGTGATCCTGTTCCTTGTCCTGAATATCGTCGTCTTCGGCCGGACCATGTGGATCGGTTTCAACTGGTGGCGGGGGCAGGCCGATGTTGCGAGCGTCGAGAAGGTACTGGAAGCCGTTCCCGCCGGTGCCGCGATTCTGCCGCTGCAGCACGATCCGGCCTTTGCCGAGATGAAACTCGATCAGCGGCATTTTGCATTCAGTGAGGATACGTTCCGGCACCTGCCGACGATGGCCGTCCCGCTGGCGCATGCCTTTGTCCCGACCCTCTTCAGCGCGCAGGGCAAGCAACCGCTCGCCGTGCTTCCCGCCTGGTCGGAGAAATCGGTGCCGGAAGGAAATCTCTTTTCGACCGGTGTGCTGTCCTGTCCCGGCCTGATGGCGCAGGCCGCCAGCTTCACGCCCTATCTTGTCGATTGGCGCAGCAAGTTCGATTTCATCCTGGTCGTCAACGCCGACATGGTCGATCAGAATGTCGGCGACACGATGCCGGGAGGCATCGATCTTGTAAAAAACGCAGGCTTTGCAAGGCTCTATGCCATCGATCGGAATACAACGACGCTGCCGGATGCCGTCCCGCCGTCATGTCCCGATAGCTTTCACTGGTAGGCTATTGGGTTGCCTGTAGTTTATTTTCCTGTAGCAGCCATTTCTGAATGATCGGCACGTCGGCGTCACCGAGGTCATGGCCGCCGGAAATGACGCCGGAATCGACGGTCGCGCCTGATGATTTCAGCCGCCCTTCCAGCTCGCTCGCATATTTGCCGTAGGCATCCGTCTTGCCGCTGATGACAAGCAGGTCCGTGCCCTTCAGGTCTGCATGCGGATAGGCGGTGAGTACCGGCATGGAGCGTAGCAGCACGGCCTTGTGCACCAGGTTCGGGTGCAGGTAGAGCAGCGAATTCAAAAGGTTCGCACCGTTGGAATAGCCGACATAGACGACCTTCTTCGGATCGAGGCCATAGGATTTGACCGCGCCTTCGATGAAGGCAGCGAACGCTTCGGCTTCGTTCTTGATGTCGTCCTGGTCGAAGGAGAAGGGTGTGATGCGCTTGTACCAGCGCGGGAAGCCTTCCTCGGTCGCGCGCCCACGCACGCCGAGAAGGGTGGCGCGTGGTGCGACCTTGTTCAGCAGTGGCATCAGCGTCGTCTCGTTGCCGCCGGAGCCATGCAGCAGTACGAAGACACTGCCGTCCGGATCGGGCGGTGTATAGAAACGATGGACAAAGGGCAGATCGCGATAATTGATGCGCGGCTGGCCCGGCATGGAAAACTGCGGGAGCATGACTTTCAGGTCGGTCAGATTGGTGATCGAATCCTTCGGCGGGATGAAGAGCTTGGTTCCAAGTGTGGCTTTCGGCTCATCCACCAGCATGCCCGGCTTGTTGGTGGCGAGCTCTATAAGTGTGCCGCCGGGCTCGCGGGCATAGAGTGAGCGGAAGTATTTGCGATCGTGCAGGTTGGTCGCGGAGGCGTCTTCCTTTTCGAGCGCCTTGTGAACGGCCAGCACGGCTGCGTCGTCATCTGCGCGGAAGGCCACATGATCGACTGTGCCGGTACCCGGTGCGCCGGACCAGAAGCCACGCGCATCGCGCACGTCGATAATGTCTCCCGACTGCGAGACGAGGCGGTCGATCGTGCCGCGATTTGCCTGGAAGCTGTAGCCGAAATGGCTTTCGATGAAATGACGGCTCTCCGCCGGCTTTTCGGTCAGCATGGTTGCACCGCGCACGCGCTGTACGGCATGCTCGACCGGCACATCGCCGCCATCCCAGGCGGCCGGCGATTTCAGATCCCTGGCGCCGGCAAGCTTGACGATGACATTATCCGGGTCCTTCAACCGCAGCACCGGTTCGCCGAATTCATCCGCGGGGCCTTCCGAGCGGAGGCCGAAGCGCATGGCACGCGTCAGCCAGTAGCCGATACTGGTCGGATCGATCGCCAGCGACATTTCGTTGATCTGGCCGTAGCCGGCGCGGCCGGGTGCTCCGTCTTCCCAGACGAGGAAGGTGACGAGTGAGCCCGGAGTGCCCTCCGCATCGCCATAAAAGAGATGAAGCTGCGTCGCATCCTCAAAGCCGGCGGTCTGCTTGACCAGTCGCATGCCGAGGAATCCGGCGTAGAAATCCACATTCGCCTGCACCTTGCGGGTGATTAGCGTGATATGGTGTATGCCTGAAGCCATAGATGAAAGCCCGAATTGAAAAGGCGAGGCTAGGAGCGTGAGTATGAGGGTCGTTGCTAGCATCATACCGTTGCCAATGGCCTTTTCTCTAATTTTGTTCCGCAAAAAGCACAAGTGCGTCACCACGCGGCAGGAGTTCCAGCGTGTCGACGTCCTCCAATGCTTCTTCGAGTTGTTGCAGCGTTGGCGGCTTCACCATATAGGCGAGCGCGCCGAGGTCTTTTGCCCGTTGCATGTCGCTTTCGTCGCTTGACGTGCTGAGAATACAGACCGGAATCCGGCTCAGCCGCTGATCGGCAGAAAGCGCGTTCAGCACTTCGAAACCATCCATGATCGGCATGTTGATGTCGAGCAACATCAGGTCGATCTGCGGCTGGTCGGGAATGCCGGCACGCTGCTCCAGAAGTTGCATTGCCTCGCGGCCGTTGGTGGCCACATGCAGGTTGAAGCTCACCTTCTCGCGCCGCATCAGCTTGATCTTCAGAAGCTGGATATCGGCCGGGCTGTCTTC
Source organism: Hyphomicrobiales bacterium (assembly GCA_900468805.1). GTDB lineage: Bacteria > Pseudomonadota > Alphaproteobacteria > Rhizobiales > Rhizobiaceae > Rhizobium. The sequence goes on from UEIF01000021.1 coordinate 577,611, forward strand.
CACCAGCAGCACTTCGGCGAGCCGGCCGCTGCTTTCGTTCGTATGGTCGGCTGCTTTTGCCGTCTGCGGCTGTCCGCTGGCGACCGGCTGTTCGCCTGAGATCTCCGCGAGCGGCACTTCGAGCAGGAAGGTCGCGCCCCTGCCGGTCTTCGCCTCGCACCAGATCGAGCCGCTATGCAGCTGCACGATGCGCCGGCAGATCGCAAGCCCAAGCCCCGTGCCTTCGATGCCGCGGCCGACGAGGCGCTTGAAGGGTTGGAAAATCAGCTCACGGTGATCAGGGGCGATGCCCGGCCCGTTGTCGCCGACCGTAAGGCGGCATATGCCCTTGTCTGCCATGGCCGAAATGCGCACTTCCGGAAAGGTATCCTCACAATAGCGAATCGCATTGGACACGAGGTTCTGCAAAAGCTGGATCAGCAGCGTCGCGTCGCCCATCACCTCAGGCAATGCACCACGAACGACGACTGCCTGGCGGCTCTCGATCTGCTGATGCAGATTGTGCTCCACCTGGTCGAGTACGGCCGACAGTGAAACCGGCTTGAGCTCAAGCCCACTCGAAACCTCCAGCCTCGTGAAGCCCGACACCTTGACGATCAAGTCTTCCATATGGTCGGCGGCGCTCAGGATATAGTCGAGAAGCTCGCGGTCTTCGGCCGGCAGTTCGGCCGAACCGTGAAGGATGCGGCTGAAGGATTTGATCGTCCGCAGCGGCTCCTTGAGATCATGCGCCATGGCGCGGGTGAATATCTCCAGCGATTGCCGTTTCTGCTCCAGCTTCGCCTCCAGCGCACCATGCATGAGCGCGTTCTGGATGCAGCGATGCAGGGTCTCGGGCGACAGCGCATCCTTGGTGAGATAATCACGCGCGCCGCCCTTCATGACCTCGACGGCAACGGTCTCGCTGCCTTGGCCGGTCAGCATCACGACATTGGCGGCAGCATCGTGGGCGAGGATTTCCGAGAGCACGCCGAGGCCGTCACGGCCGGGAAGCGAATAGTCGAGCAATATGCACTGAGGGCGCCTCTGGCTGTTGAGGGCAATGCCCTCCTCACCGCTCTCGGCCTCGATGACCGTATAGTTCGTGCCGGGGACGCGCGCCAGCATGCGGCGATAGACTTCCCGGTCGTCTATGTTGTCGTCGATGATGAGAACGCTGCAGTCTTCCGCCAAACGTCAGCCCTCTAAAGGCAGGATTGCGATTTCGAACCAGTATTCCTTGAGCCGCTGGATGGCGGCAAACAGCCCGTCGAGATCGACAGGCTTCTGTACATAGGTATTGGCGCCGAGCGCATAGCAACCCTCGATGTCGCGTTCGTCGTCCGATGTCGTAAGGATCACGACAGGGATCTTGCGCCAATGTGCGTTGGACTTGATTGCCTCCAGCGTCTTGCGCCCGTCGAGGCCCGGCATGTTGAGGTCTAGCAGGATGAGGCCCGGCTTCGGCGCCATCGTGGCGAGCACATCGAGCGCTTCCTGCCCGGAGGCAGCCCAGCGGATCGGATTGCGCAGATTGGTACGCTTGAAGGCGCGCATCGTCGCTTCGAAATCGTCCTCGCTGTCCTCGACGATGAGGATCGGTTGCATGTCACGCTGCTGCATTCTGGCCCTCGCGCTTCCTTCCCAAGGTAAAATAAAATGTCGTGCCGATGCCGACTTCTGACTCCAGCCATACCTCACCATTGTGACGCCCGATGATCTTGCGCACAAAGGTGAGCCCTGCGCCGGTGCCATCCTCGGAATCTTGCGATTTTTCAAGCCGTTTGAAAATGCGGAAAATATCCTCGTGGAATTCTTGGGGTATGCCCTTGCCGTTATCCTTCACGTAAAAGACGTGGCGGGCCAGCGTCCCGTCCTTGCCGACATAGCGTTCCAGGTAGCCGACGCTGACGAGAGGCACGGGCTTGTCGTTATATTTGATGGCATTGGTGACGAGGTTGCGGAACACCTCGGTCAGGCGCGGTGCATCGCAGACGACCTCCGGCAGTACACCGTCGATGACGACCTTCGCATGCCGCTCCTCCAGAGATAGCTCCATGGTGGCAACGACGTCGCGGACGATCGAACCGATGTCGGTGCGCTTGACGGCGAGCTGCTGGCGACCGATTCGCGAAAAATAGAGGAGATCGTTGACGAGCTTTTCCATGCGCTGGCTAAGGCGAACCAGCCGGTTGAGCCGGCGCACGCCGTCTTCGTCGAGCTTGTCTTCATAATCTTCCAGCAGGAAACGCGAATGATTGTGCAGGCCGCGCAGCGGTTCCTTGAGATCGTGCGAGGCGATATAGGCGAACTCGTCGAGATCGTGGTTGGAGCGCTCGAGATCGGCCGTATATTCCTCGAGTTGGGAAAGCGTCGTCTTCATCCGCTCTTCCTGGCGCACGCGCTCGCTGATATCGCGCACGACGCCGACGAAGGTCTTGCTCGAGCCGGTGATGACAACGCTGACCGAGAGGTCGATCGGGAAGACCACGCCGTTCTTGCGCCGGCCGGAGACCATGCGCGTCGTGCCGATGATGCGTTCCTCGCCGGTGCGCCGGTAATTGCCGAGATAGGCGTCATGTTCGGAATGGTAGGGTTCCGGCATCAGTATCTTGATGTTGTTGCCGGTCGCTTCCTTTGGTGTGTAGCCGAACATGGTCTCGGCGGCCGGATTGAAGCTCATGATCCGCCCCACCTCATCGATGGCGATCACGGCGTCAGGCGTATTGCGGACCAGCGCGCTGAAGCGGATGCGCTCGGTTTCCAGATGCTGGCTGTTACGCATGAAATAGAAGACGAAAATGGCAACCAGCCAGAGCGTCGCTGCCGTGATCGAGCGGTTGGCGGCTTCCCGCCAGTATTCGTTCTCAGCATGGGTGACGGCGAAAAAGCCGAGCAGGATCAGGACTGTACAGACGAAAGCGAAGAAGATCGGCGCGTTACGATTGCCGAACCAGAGCGCTGTCAGCACGAGTGGGACATAGAGAATACCGTTTGCCACGCCGAGCGGTGTATAGAGATCGACGATGATGCCGGTAAAACAGATCGTTGCCGGTATCCAGAGGGGGATCTGTGCCCTGTTGGTTGGCAACATCCACCAGGATCTGGCGAGAAGCCCGCCGCCGAAAGCCACCAGGCCGATGGCCGTAGGCAGGGCCATGGCGGCATAGGGACCCCAGCGATATCCCTGTTCGGCATCGGTGATGTATCCGGCAAGCGCGATCATGCCGAGCGTGATCGCGATATAGCTGGTGAGTTCCTGTACGAGCTGACCGCGCGGCTGCCTCCCATAGAGGGCAAAAAGAATGGAAAGATTTGATATCAGGAAGATCAGTGCCGTATTCGGCCCCATGCCGCCGCCGATCTGCTCGGCAAAGGTTGGAGAAATGAAAAACTGCGTCAGGAACACATCGACATTATGTATCGTGCGGCCGAGCGTGATGATCTCCATCAGGCGGATCGCGGAAAGCAGGGTGGCAAGGCTGCAAGTCATGACAGGCACTATTTGGTAGCGCCTGCCTGTCTCCATCGACGTGGCCAGTCCGATACCCGACAGCACGAAACAGATCGCGGTATTGAATGCCATGGACGGAAAGCCAGGCACGATCGAGATGATCACCCCGACTTCGAGCAGCCACCCGGTCAGCGCCGTCAGGCCGAGCAAGACCAGCAGGCAGCCGACGACGAGCGCGACCGCGCGATAACGTACGCTTTCCAACCCGTTCCGTCCCGCTACAGCGGCATCCCGCACCTGCACCACCTCTTCGCCATATCCTTGTTTGCGAGCCATCTTTTCCGAAATCGCCGAATACTCAATAGGCAGATTGTTGCGCAAAACATGCTTTTTCGACAGCAAATCCCTGAAGGTTGATATCGAATTTTAGTGAAGTGGCGTTACTGTCCCAGTGAAGGACAGTGCAGGACATCAGAAACAATATCCGGATTGTGGCGCCAGATGCCGACCTTGTTTTACATCGATGATAGCCGGGATGACCTCTTCTATCTCGACTATATCCGAAAGAAACAGCAGGTACATGTTGATCTATTCTGCTTTTCCACCGCACCGGCTGCATTCCAGGCGCTTGAGAAGCGCCTGGAAGAAGGCGAAGGCGTGCCGGATATACTGATCGCCGATCTCTACATGCCGCTCGACAGCGGCAGCGAACTGATCGCGCGACTGCGGCGGGACGACCGCTTTTCCGCCATGCGGCTCGGCGTCTGCAGTGGTTCGGACGCGGTCGAGGACCGTGAACGGGCACTTGCTGCCGGTGCCGATTTCTACCTTGAGAAGCCACTGGATCTTGCCGGCATCATAAGCAACCGGTGATTGTGGAAAATGCAACGAGACTGCGCGCAAAGTGCCGGGTGCATGCAGCAATGCACAATTGACAAGCCTGGCGGTGCATTTCAAGATGCAACCGAAGAGAAGAAAAACAAAAGCGCTGAGAGAGCCGACCGATCCGTGTTCGCCGCCACGAACGTCAGCCAACCCCTTAGCTGATGGGCCGACCGACTCTCCCGCGCTTACTTCTGGCACTGTCTTCCGCATTCATGGATGTTGAATGCGGAGAGATTGGGATACCTAGGTAAGAGCTACTATTCGAGTAAACTGTCCTGTGCATCACCTGTAGTTGAGATGTTTCCGCCTGCGATATCGAAAGTCCCCGTTTCGCTATCGATCATCAACTGTCTCGCACTTTTTGTAGCTGTTCGCGTTTAAGACGTATATCCCAAGATTTCGGGATCGGCGGAATGAGAATTGGGGGAGGAAGAAGAGTGGGAATGACCAGTGCTGCCGCAGTTCCCTTTCATGCCGGTCCGGAACTTAGCCGGGCCATCAACCGCACGGATTTTTTTCGCCTGCTGAAGGCGGCCGCGCAGCATTACAATTTCGACAATTTTACCCTGGCGCGCATCTCGGAAGCAGCAGCTCCTTTCGGCGAACGCGAGGTTCTCATCACCAATGTCGCTGAAAGGCGCATGAGCCTATTTGTCAAGACACTCAAGGAGGCGCTGGGAACAGCCAAAGCGCGGACGGCGCAGTTTTTGACGACGCCGGTGCATGGAAAGAGTACGGCGATAGAAGGCTATCCGTCAGACCTCGTCTTCAATGAATTCAGCGGCAACACATTCCTTTTCATTCCGCTGTTCACGCCGGAGGGGCGGCGTTACTGCCTGGTGCTCAGCGGCCAGCGTCAGGAGCCGGACCAGGGCGAGGTGGCGGATATTCTGCTCGATGCCATGCGCATCTTCGACAAGCTGTATGAGGAAATCCTGACGCAGGAAATGTCGGGTCGCCTCACGCAGCGCGAAACCGAAATCGTAAAATGGACGAGTGAAGGCAAGACCTCCGCGGAGATCGCCATTATCCTTGGCCTTTCGGAGCACACGGTCAATTCGCATATTACGTCCGCAGTCCGCAAACTCGATGCCGTCAACCGCGTTCATATGGTGGCGATTGCGATGCGAAACGGTCTGGTTTCGTGAGCCGGTTTCATGTCGGGGGAAGATGAAACGATGAGTGCGGAAGCAACGCGCAGGAATGCGGTGAAGGTATTGTTCGTCGATGACGAGTTCATCGAATTTCGTTCGCTCAAGAAAAAGATCGCCGATCTCTCCGAACCGCGTGTCGATGTCGAATATTCCCAGTCGATAGGCGATGCGCTGGACAAGGTGAAGGCTGCCCGCTTCGATCTCATTCTTCTCGACAACCGCCTGCTGCCGAATGCGGATTTTCGCGAGACCGTGCCCGAACTCAGGGGCATCGGTTACACCGGCCCGATCGGCGTCATCTCGACCGATATATCAGGCAATTATTTCCAGGAATTCCCCGATTACGGCGTCGATTTCCGTATCGGCAAGGATGAGATCGACGTGCAAACCCTGCAGCACATCATCCGTGAATACGTGACTTATGACGTGCCGGATTTCTGGAAGGACGATTACAGCATCTGACTCTCAGGCTGGCAGGCCGATCGCAAATCGGCTGCCGTTCTCGTCGGAATGTTCGAGCCTGATATCACCGCCAAGCGCGCCGAGCAGTTCGCGGGTGGTCGTCAGACCCAGTCCCGGTCCGGGTACGCTGCCGGCTTTCGGCAGCTTCCAGAAGGCATCGAAGATCTTCTCCTGATAGGCCGGCTCGATGCCGCAGCCATTGTCGACCACGATGATGCGCCAGTCCGCACTTTCCCTTGCGGCCGTCACGGTGACATGCGGTGTTGCAGCGCCCTGATAAGTCAGGGCATTGGCGAAGAGGTGCTTCAGAACAATGGTTAGAAGTGCGGCATCACTGCGGATAATGGGTAGATTGTCCGCATCGAGCCTCGCGCCGCTGGCAGGAAATTCACCGAGCACCTGTTTCCAGGCATCCCGCGCAATGTCGGTGAGGTGCGCGTCGCCGATGGTGATCTGGGGAGGCGTTCCAGCAAGGCTCATCAACGCCTTGGTGAGCCGCTGTGCCGTCTGGGCCTTGTCCATGATCGTCTTGAGGCTCTGCAGCTGCTCGCTGTCCAGCGTCGGTTCCAGATCGTCGAGCAGCATTTCCGCATACATGGCGATGTGGCGAAGCGGCGATTGCAGGTCGTGCGAGGCGATCGCGAGGAAGCGTTTGATACGCTCCTCGTGATCCCCAGTGGAACCGGTTTCCGGCTTTTTCGCCGTCGGGCTGGAAGACATGTGGCGGTGCTCCCGATCTCTTTGAACCGAACATAGAAAGAGGGCACCGGCTGTGCAACCGGCGCCCTCTTCAAGTCCACGTTAAATGTCGACGTTTTAGCCTGCCGTCTTGCGCGGCTGGCCTGCGTCCGGCGGAATGATTTCCACGGCTGCATCGTTGGAAGCCGCGACTGCCTTGGCATGGCGGCGACGCCAGTCGCCGAGGAAGAGCAGGATCGGCGCTGCGATGAAGACCGACGATGCAGCGGCGACGAGAATGCCGAAGGCCATCGGAATGGCGAAGCTTTCAACGGCGCTGCCGCCCCAGATCGCCATCGGCAGGAGCGAGAGGAAGGCCGTCGCATTGGTGTAGAGGCTTCGTGCCAGCGTCTCGTTGATCGACTTGTCGATGATCTCGCGTAGCGGCATCGACTTGTAGAGGCGCATGTTTTCACGCATGCGGTCGTAGACGACGACCTTGTCGTTCACCGAGTAGCCGACCAGCGTCAGGATCGCCGCAATTGCCGTCAGGTTGAAGTCGAGACCCGTCAGCGCGAAGAAGCCGATGACCTTCGTCACGTCGAGCACAAGGGTGACGATTGCGCCGACGGCGAAGGGCCATTCGAAACGGTACCAGATGTAGAACAGCATCGCGAGGCTGGCGATCACGACGGACAGGATACCTGCCCAGGCGAGTTCGCCGCTGACCTTCGGACCGATGACGTCGGTGCCGGTGACGGTCGCCGACGGGTCGATCTTGACGATCTCGGCCTTGAGCTTGGTGACGGCAGCGGTCTGTGCCTCTTCGCCACCTTCCTGCCTCTGCGCACGCACCAGCATGGTGTTGTTGTCGCCGAAGGACTGCAGGGCGACTTCGCCGAGGCCGAGGCCGTTCAGTTCCTCGCGGAAGCGGCCGAGATCGGCAGCGTCCTGCGTCTTCACCGACATCTGGATACCGCCACGGAAGTCGACGCCGTAGTTGAGGCCCGGATAGACGAAGAGGGCGATCGATGCGATCGACAGCAGCGCGGAGACGCTCACGCCAAAGAAGCGCGCCTTCATGAACTGGATATGCTTGTCGTAGGGGCTGAAGAAGGGGAACAGCGGCTTGATGTTCAGCACCTTCATCTTCCGGCGGCGGGTGATCTCGATCATCGTGACGCGCACGAAGGCGACCGAGGTGAACATCGAGATGATCAGGCCGAGCGCCATGGTCACGGCAAAGCCGCGAACAGGGCCGGAGCCGAACCAGAAGAGGACGGCGGCGGCGATCAGCGCCGTCATGTTGCCATCGATGATGGTCGAATAGGCGCGGCGGAAGCCGGTGTCGATGGCCGCAAAGGCGCTCTTGCCCTTGCGCGTTTCTTCACGGATGCGCTCGTTGATCAGGACGTTCGCGTCGACCGCAAGGCCGATGCCGAGCACGACGCCGGCGATGCCGGGCAGCGTCAGTGTCGCGCCGACAAGCGTCAGTGCCGAGAAGGTCAGGATCGTGTGGATGAGAAGCGCGGTGTTCGCCAGAATACCCCACGTACCGTAGAGCACGAAGATGAAGGCGGCGACGAGTGCGAAGCCGACGATGCCGGCATAAAGACCCATGCGGATCGCATCCGCGCCGAGGTCGGCGCCGACGGTGCGCTCTTCGATGACGGTCAGCTTGGCGGGCAGGGCGCCGGCCCGCAGCATGGCGGCCAGCGTATTTGCCGTGTCGGTCGAGAAATTGCCGGAAATCTGGCCCGAACCGCCGGTGATCGGCTCGCGGATGACAGGCGCGCTCAGCACTTTGTCATCGAGGACGATCGCGAAGGGATTGCCGACATTCTGGCGGGTGATATCGGCAAAGCGGGTGGCGCCTGCGCTGTCGAAGCGGAAGGTGACGACCGGCTGCTGGCTCTGGTCGAAGCTCACTCGGGCATCCGAGAGGCGGTCGCCGGAAATCTCGACGCGGTCGAGAACCGGATAGGAGTTGCCCTCATCATCCTTCATGATCGTCACGCCCGGGCCGGCCTGGCCGTTCGGGGCGAGCATGTGGAAGGACATCTTGGCGGTGGAGCCGAGAAGTTCGCGAAGGCGGGAGGGATCCTGCGCACCCGGAAGCTGGACGAGAATGCGGTTGGCGCCGATGCGCTGGATCGTCGGCTCGGCAACGCCGACCTGGTCGACGCGCTGGCGGATGACTTCAAGGCTCTGCTGGACGGCATTGTCCACATTGGTGGAGATACCGGCCGGCGAGAAGCCGATGGTGATGTTGCCGCCGTTGGCCGTAACTGCAAGGTCGGACTGGCCGGCGCTGATACCGCTGGCAATCACATTGCCGAGTGTGCGAAGCTCTGTGACTGCTGCGTCGCTCTGCGACGGGTCGGCAAGCGAAACAACGATGTTGTTGTTGTTGCGCACGACCGACTTCGGCTGGATGTTCTTTTCGCGCAGCACACGACGTGCATCCTGCAGCATCGAGTTCAGGCGCTCCTTGGTCAGGTCGGCCTCATCGACCTCGAGAACGAGGTGCGAACCGCCGCGAAGGTCGAGACCGAGGGAAACCTGACTGTGCGGCAGCCAGGAGGGCACGCGCTGCAAGACGCTCGGGGGCAGCGCGTTCGGCAGGGCGATCAACAGACCGAGCACGATGATCACCGTATAGGTGAACACCAGCCATGGTGAATTGCGCATGTTTTAAGTCCTTGGATAATGCTTGGGCCGGCGCAACCGCGCTGCGGCATGTCTATGGATCAGAAGTGCCCGTAGGCGCGTAATTCAGGCAGCCTGCGGCGGTGCGCGGGGCTGATGAGCCCAGGTTGTCGCGGGGCGGAGCGGGGCTTCGAATTCAGGCGCCGGCGTAGCGGCGCGCCAGTCGGCGAATTGCAGTGCAGGAACAACGGCAAAGGCCGCCGGGCCGGCATCCTGGAGCGATTGTTTCGGTGAAACCTTGCGATCACTGATCAGCAGGCCGCGAATGGCGTCGCGCGCCGTAACTTGCGTCTGCTGCGAATCCCTGCTGGAGGAAGAAAGGCTGTTTGTCGCCGCGGACGGGCCGATAATGATATTGCCGCCGAAGAGCAGGCCGAGATAGGCGACAATCGCAACGACGACGGAGGCGGCAATACGACTTGCCAGACGGCGCTGATCCAGCTCCATCTCCCCTGTCTCGGCGATTTCACTCCCAAATCGGCTCAAAGGTGCGGCAATCTCTCTTTTTCCGGCGGGGGCTCCACCGTGGGCGCGATTGTACCAGTCGCAAGCCCGTCTTCATAGGGTGCACTGTCATGATGCACTTGGGCGAGCCGGTCAACCATGCCAAGCGCAATTTCCCGTTCTCCCATGATCACGGTATCGGCGCCATATTGCTGCAGTTCATCCACCTCGGCGTCGGAATGGGCGCGTGCAACGATCAGGATCGACGGATTGATGGTGCGGCCCTGCTCGGCGATACTGCAGGCCTCGAAGGCGTTTGGAATGGCGATAACAAGGCTGCGGGCGCCGGCGATATTGGCAAGATCCAGCGTTTCGCGGCTGACGGCATTGCCGGAAAGGACCTCGATGCCCTGGCTTCGCAGTTCGGCAATGCGCTTGTCCGAATCCTCGATGACGAGGAAGGGCGTGCCCGAAGATTTGAGGTTCTGGCCGACGATGCTGCCGACGCGGCCGTAGCCGACGAGGATCGCATGGCGGTTCAGCACTGTCGGACGGACGTCGTCACTGTCTGCCTCAGGCGCTTCCGGTGCGGGCGAAGGCTCAGCGGCCGGCGCAGCTTCGGTGGCCGGCTCTTCGCGCTTCGGGCTTTCCAGGAACGGCCGTGCACGGTCGCAGAGGAAGAATAGCAGCGGATTGATGATGATTGAGATGATCGCCCCGGCAAGGATCAGGTCGCGGCCTTCTTCTGGCAGCAGGCCGAGATCGACGCCGAGGGCAGCGAGAATGAAGGAGAATTCGCCGATCTGCCCGAGGCTCGCCGAGATTGTCAGCGCCGTACTGATTGGTTTTCTGAAAAGAAGCACGATCAGGAAGGCGGCGACAGACTTGCCGATCACGATGATAAAGACGGTCGCAAGCACAGGCAGCGGCCGCTCGATCAGGATGTTCGGATCGAAAAGCATGCCGACGGAGACGAAGAAAAGTACGGCGAAGGCATCGCGAAGCGGCAAGCTTTCCTGGGCGGCGCGATGGCTGAGTTCGCTCTCGGCGAGAACCATGCCGGCAAAGAAGGCGCCCAGCGCCAGCGACACGCCGAAAAGCTTGGACGCGCCGAAGGCAACGCCGAGGGCGATCGCCAGCACGCCGAGGCGGAAGAGTTCGCGCGAGCCGGTATGAGCGATGCGGTGCATGGTCCAGGGGATGAGCTTGCGGCCGAAGACGAGCATGAGGGCGACGAACAGCGCCACCTTGACCAGCGTCATGGCGATGATGCCGCCGACGCCAAGATCGAGACCGAAAAGCCGGTTCAAGCCTGCCGAAAGCGGTTCGACCGGGCCATGACCATCGCCGGTGATGCTGGCAGCTGCCGGGATGAGTACCAGCGCAAGCACCATGGCGAGGTCTTCGACAATGAGCCAGCCGACCGCGATGCGCCCACGCTCGGTCTCGACGAGACGCCGTTCTTGCAGGGCTTTCAGCAGTACCACGGTGGAAGCGACGGAAAGCGCGAGACCGAAGACTAGGCTGCCGCCGGTCGGCCATCCCATGAAAGCGCCGAGGCCCCAGCCGAGCAGCGTGGCAAAGCCGATCTGCACGACAGCGCCCGGCACCGCAATGCCGCGCACCGAAAGCAGATCCTTCAGGGAGAAATGCAGGCCGACGCCGAACATCAGCAGGATGACGCCGATTTCCGCAAGCTCAGGCGCAAGGCTCTGATCTGCAACGAAACCCGGCGTATGCGGACCGACGAGAACGCCTGCGACAAGATATCCGACAAGTGGCGGCAGGCGCAGGCGATTGGCGATCGCACCGAGGATAAACGCCAGCACGAGCCCCCCGACGATCGTCGAAATCAAAGGCGTATCGTGTGGCATCGCTCTCTCCCGATCTGGAAATCCCGTTCAGAATATGACATATATGATCTATATTGACCAATATGGGTGGTTTAGGATTATGGGTCAAGGCGCAAAAGAGACAATTCTGACGCCGGCTTTGTGCCGCGCGGCTCGTGGGCTGCTCGATTGGACCCAGACGGATCTCGCCGAGAAGGCGGCCGTCTCCCGCAGCACGATCCGGGATTATGAAGGCCGGCATCACGAAATCCATCGTGCGACTGAAGCGCAGCTGCGCCTCGCCTTCGAGGAGGGCGGCGTGAGATTTGTCGAATTGGAAGGCGGTGGAACCGGCCTCTGCCTGCCGGATCCCGTGAACTGAACGGCTTTATGATTGCATCAAGCAGGCCGCGCCGACCTTGTAGACGTAGATCGTATCGCCCTTGTAATTGCCTTTTTCCGGCTGCCAGCTTTTCAGCATTTCCGGCGTTTCGCCGGCGCAGCTCAGCGGTTTGACTGTTAGGAACAGAACCTGCCCGCCGGTATCGGCCGGTAAGGCGAATTCCTGTTCGTAATAGCTGTCAGGCAGGTCGGCGGGCGGACGGGCATAGATCTTATAGGGTGTATCGCGCAGTGTATGGAAGAGATCGGCGACCATGTCCCTGTTATCGGTGACGATGATGCCGGCGCCGGCTTGTGCCGCAAGATCGGCAGCCGCACTGCTCACTTCTGCCCGGCCGAGGTAACGCTGCATGACCTCCTTGCCGTTGGGCAGAACCAGCTGATGCGAGAAGATCGTTGCGAAGGGGAAGAGAAGGCAGGTGACGCCATTGATCCAAAGCGATGTTTTGAGACCCTTCGGCCACAGGCGGTGAAGCAGCCAGACCGCCAATACGATGCCCGCCACATAGGCTGTGACGCCCCAGTTGGCGTAGGCTTTGGCGACGGTCGCCTGCAGCGTAATGAGCAGCACGACCGGGATCGAGAGCCAGACGAGTATCTGCTCACGCGGCTCGCTGTTGCCGCGGATCATATTCCAGACGGCCCAGAGCATAGCGAAGAAGACGATCGGGCCGACGACGCCGAACTGCGCGGAAAAGAACTCCAGCCCGCCGCGAAGATTGATGCCGAGATCGCTCCAGTGGGCGATATCCTGCGTGTGGCGCACTGTCGTATTGTTGTTCTGAAGGTTCCACCAGAGGTTCGGGAAAGCGATAACCGCCGAAGTGACGACGGCGATAATGAAATCGCGCAGCGAAATCCGCGCAGCCGGAATGAACAGCAGCGCGATCGCTCCACCAGGGACAAGGAAAAGCACGGCATATTTCGACAGGAAGGCAAGCCCGACACCCAACCCCATGAGAAGCGCCAGCCCGACCGAACGGCGTTGCGTCAGTTCGAAATAGGCAAACAACGCAACCGCGATAAAGAAGAGCAGGACGACGTCGGTGGAAAAGAACACGGAGGAAAGGGCAACGGCCGGCAGCGTTATGTAAGTCGCGCCGACCCAGCCTTCGATCTCGGGCCCGATGAAGCGCTTCGCCGTTTTCATCAGCAATAGCGCGGTGGCCATATGGAAGAGGGGGCCGGGAAGTCGCAGCCAATAGATGTCGCTGGAGCCGGCAAGCTCGGTGAAGATCCTGAGCACCCATGCAATCATCGGCGGCTTGGAATAATAGCCAAAATCGAGATTCTGCGACCAGAACCAATATTGCGCCTCATCGACGAACAGATCCGTTCTATCGAAATGCAGTGTCACGATGCGGAAGATCGTAAACGCCAGAATGATGAAGAGGCCGGTCCGAGCTGACATAAATTGCTGACTTCCGCTGACACAGGAGCGCGTGTCGATACACCAACGGTGCCGGGCTGCCAACGGGAAAGGTAAAGGGGAGACTTTGGGCGCGGTGGCCTCTTAGAAGACGCGAAGCGTGCGGTTGTCGCGGTGCGCCGCGATCACATCGAGGAGGGCAACGGCTGCGGCGATCGTGATTGCGATCAGGCAGGAACCCATTCCGAGAACTATCATTTCTCTTTCCTTGTTGACATCATGTCAGGCTCTATAAAACGGGTCTATAACATAAAGCTTGCGTGTGCCTTGTAGCAGCGATGCAACTCCCCGCCAGTATTTACTATGTGAAGTCTGCCTAATTGTTTCAAAAGCTGCCGACAGGAATGGGTTATTAACCTTCAAGCAAGGAATTAACCATAAACATTGGGTTACACGTCGGAATGGGAAGATGCACTCGTTCCCACCAGGCATGACGCCGTACCGCCGTACCGGGTTGATCCGGTATCCATCTTCTTCAGGCAGCTCCGAAACAGAATTGCTGAGCAGGAGGCTTCAGCCCCCCGGTTGCGACCGGTGGCGAAGACCGTCTCCGCGTATGGCATTCATCGGAAGCTGCGAAAGTTTTTGGCCGGGTTCGCCCGGAAATTGGTTGGGGACAGGCGTTGAGGCAGGATATGCCATCAGATCAGGCTCGTGGAGCACAGGCAGGCAGCCTGCGCGACCGCCTGCGCTTTGCCGGGCTCGATCCCGACCAGTGCGAGATGGTCCGCCGCAACAGGCCCGCTCTCGAAGCCTATCTGAAGGCCGGCCTGCGCGATCTCTTCCATCGCTTCCAGTCCTTCCCGGACGCAGCCAGCAATTTCGAAAGCGAACGCCAGATCGAGCGCCTCCACGACCTGCAATCCTCGCACTGGGATGTGCTGACGGATGCGCGTTTCGACAGTCTCTATGCAGAGCGCGTCAAGGTTCTCTCTGATACCGAAAGCAAGATCGGCCTTGATCCCCGCTGGCACGTGGCGGGCCACGGCGTCATGCTGGAACACGTGATTTCCGGTCTGGCCGACGAGCTTGCCGGCCGTCCGGTACTGCCGTCGGCCAAGCGCCGCGCCCGTGAGATCACCGACCTGATGACATCGATCATCCGCATCGTCATGGTCGATACGGAAATCGCCGTCTCACTGCGCTTCAACGCACTGCGCTCCACCCAGCAGCGGGCGCTCGCCGATCAGCGTGCCGAAGGCGAGGCGGACGTCGCCCGCATCTTCAGCGATGTCATTGAAGGCCTGTCTGCACGCGACCTGACGCAGCGCGCACCGGTCGATGGCGCTCACGCCGACATTGCCGCCGCGCTGAACGCAGCACTCGACAACCTCCAGACGGAATTTGCAGCGATCGCCGAACGCAATGCGAAGGCGGAAGCCGCAACGCAATCGCTCGCCGGCGCATCCCGCAGCTTTGCCGGCAATGCTTCCGGTCAGGCCGGACGCCTGCAGCTTTCCGCCGCTGCCCTTGCCGGCATCGCCGAGCGGGTCCGCGAGGGTGCCGCCGGCAGCCGCGCCGCCGAACAGGCTGCAGCCGCGACGCGTGCGGCCGTCGAGGAAAGCGGCGAGGTCGTCGGCCGCGCCATCAACGCCATGGCCGATATCGAACAGTCTGCCGAGAAGATCGGCCAGATTATCGGCGCGATCGACGAGATTGCCTTCCAGACGAACCTGCTCGCTTTGAACGCCGGCATCGAAGCTGCCCGCGCCGGCGAATCCGGCCGCGGCTTTGCAGTCGTGGCGCAGGAAGTACGAGCGCTCGCCCAGCGCTCCGCCGAAGCTGCCCGTGAGATAAAGACGCTGGTGACCACCACCAAGACGCAGGTGGATGCCGGCGTCCAGATGGTCGGCCGCACGCAGGATTCGATTGCCAGCATCGTCCGCCAGGTGACCGACATCAACGCCGCGATCGCCGGCATCGCAGGTGAGACGGGCGAACACGCAGCTGGTCTCGAAGCCGTGACCGTAGACGTCAAGGGTCTCGGCAGCGAAGTGGCCGACAATGCCGGCTTTGCGGAGCGTTCGGCCGAGGGCGCCGATCATCTCCACACGGTCATTCTGGAACTTGGCCAGACGATCCGCGAATTCCGCGTCGCGCGGGAAAATGCCTACGCAACCCGGCCTCATCAGGTGCGTGTTGCCGCCAGCCGGCCGGTTGCAATCGCAGTACGTCCGGAAGCGGTCGAAGACGATTACGAAAATGACGATTTCAGCATGCCCCAGCCTCTCGCAAGTGCCGGAGGTGGGCGGAATGTTTACTAACCTATCGGATTATGACGTCGGCTCGCTTTCACGGGTCGGGGACAAGGGGACAAGGAAAAACTGATGGCAGCAAAGAAGAGTGCCAAGACGTTGGAATTGCCAGCGGTTCTTGATCTCAATGAGGCTTCCGCGTTGCGCGACAAGCTTCTCTCCATGCGAGGCAACCCTCTGGCGATCGATGCTTCCGCAGTCGAACGCCTCGGCGCTCTTTGCGCTCAGGTTTTGATGGCCGCCGAGAGGACCTGGGACCAGGACAAGCAGTCGCTCACCTTCGCGAAGGTGTCCGACGCATTCACGAAAACCATGCAGTTGGTTGGCGTCAATATCGACCACCTGCTTGCCAAGGAGATCCGGCAATGAAGAAAAAAGTACTGACGGTGGACGATTCCCGCACCATCCGAAACATGCTTCTCGTAACGCTGAACAATGCTGGCTTCGAGACGATCCAGGCTGAAGACGGCGTTGAAGGTCTCGAGGTTCTCGAAGAATCCAATCCCGACGTCATCGTCACCGACATCAACATGCCGCGCCTCGATGGCTTCGGCTTCATTGAAGGTGTCCGTCGCAACGAGAAGTACCGTGCGATTCCGATCCTGGTGCTGACGACCGAAAGCGATGCGGAAAAGAAGAACCGCGCCCGCCAGGCTGGTGCCACCGGCTGGATCGTCAAGCCCTTCGACCCCGCCAAGCTGATCGATGCCATCGAGCGTGTAACCGCTTAAAGCCCAGGATTTGCTCCTATGGATATGAACGAAATCAAAGAGATCTTTTTCCAGGAATGCGAGGAACAGCTCGCCGAACTGGAATCCGGTCTCCTGAAAATGAATGATGGCGATCGCGACCCGGAAACCGTCAATGCGGTGTTCCGTGCGGTGCATTCGATCAAGGGCGGTGCCGGCGCCTTTGGCCTGGATGACCTCGTCGCTTTCGCCCACGTCTTTGAGACCACACTTGATTGCGTTCGTTCCAACAAGCTCGAGCCTACCCAGGACGTCCTGAAGGTCATGCTGAAGTCGGCCGACGTGCTCGCCGACCTGACCAATGCTGCCCGCGACGGCGGCAGCGTCGATGAAAGCAGAAGCCGCGGCCTGGTCAAGGAACTGGAAGCGCTCGCCAACGGTGAACTGCCGTCTCCCTCGGCAGTGTCAGAGGCTCCCGCGCGCAAGCCGGCCCCGAAAGCCGCTCCCGCTCCGGTTGCCGCAGCCCCGGCTCCCAAGCCGACCGACGACAGCGGCTTCCAGCCGGTTCCCTTCTCCTTCGACGATTTCGGCGGCGAGGAGAAGCCCATCGATCTGCCGGCCTATGAAATCACCTTCAAGCCGCGCTTCGAACTCTATTCGAAGGGCAACGACGCCACCCTTCTGCTGCGTGATCTCTCCCGTCTCGGCGAGATGAGCATCTACTGCAACACCGACGCCCTGCCGAGCCTCGACGAGCTCGATCCGGAAGGCGCCTACTTCTTCTGGAATATCACGATCAGGACGGACAAGGGTGAAGACGCGATCCGTTCCGTCTTCGAATTCGCCGAATGGGATTGCGAGCTTACGGTGAAGCCCGCCGAGGAAACCAAGGCCGGCGAGACCAACGATGAACTGCCGATGGTCCCGGTTCCGTTCGATCTATCCATCCTCGACGACAACGGTGCTGCCGAAGTGCCTTCTGTTTCAGAGGGCAGGGATGATGATACTGCCGCTGCCGTCGCCGCCGCTGAAACGGCGAGCAACGTCACGCAGATGGCTGCCGCTGCTGCTCGCGTCGAAAAGAAGGAATCGGCCGCAGCCGCTGCTGCCGCGGCGGCAAGTGCCGCAGCGCAGAACAATGCAGCCGCCGGCGCCGGCCAGACGATCCGCGTCGATCTCGATCGTGTCGACCGCCTGATCAACCTCGTCGGTGAGCTTGTCATCAACCAGGCGATGCTCTCTCAGAGCGTCATCGAAAACGACACGACCGGCACCTCGTCGATCAATATGGGTCTCGAAGAGCTGCAGCAGCTCACCCGTGAGATCCAGGACTCGGTCATGGCGATCCGCGCCCAACCCGTGAAGCCGGTCTTCCAGCGCATGTCGCGTATCGTCCGCGAAATCGCCGACATGACCGGCAAGTCGATCCGCCTGATCACCGAAGGTGAAAACACCGAGGTGGACAAGACGGTCATCGACAAGCTGGCCGAGCCGCTGACGCACATGATCCGTAACGCCGTCGACCACGGTATCGAGACGCCGGAAAAGCGCGCCGCTGCCGGCAAGAATACCGAAGGCACGGTCCGCCTGACTGCGAAGCATCGCTCGGGTCGCATCCTGATCGAGCTTGCCGACGACGGTGCCGGCATCAACCGTGAAAAGGTCCGCCAGAAGGCGATCCAGAACGATCTCATCCCGGCCGACGCCAACCTGTCGGACGAAGAAATCGACAACCTGATCTTCCTGCCGGGCTTCTCCACGGCCGACAAGATCTCCGACATCTCCGGCCGCGGCGTCGGCATGGATGTCGTCAAGCGCTCCATCCAGGCGCTCGGTGGTCGCATCAACATCACCTCGAAGCCGGGCCATGGTTCGGTCTTCACGATGAGCCTGCCGCTGACGCTCGCCGTTCTCGACGGTATGGTGGTCACGGTCGCCGGCCAGACGCTGGTCGTGCCGTTGACGGCAATCGTCGAAACGCTGCAGCCGGAAGCCGCCGCGATCCACTCCTTCGGTGCGAGCCATCGCCTGATCTCGATCCGCAACTCCTTCTGCCCGCTGGTCGATGTCGGTCGCATCCTGAACTTCCGCGCCACCCAGGCCAATCCTGTCGAAGGTGTGGCCCTTCTCGTCGAATCCGAAGGCGGCGGTCAGCGCGCGCTCATGGTCGATGCGATCCAGGGTCAGCGTCAGGTGGTCATCAAGAGCCTCGAGGCGAACTACACCCACGTTCCGGGCATCGCCGCAGCCACCATCCTCGGTGATGGCCGCGTGGCACTCATCCTTGACGTGGATGCGGTCGTGGGCGCCTCGCGCGGTCAGTCCCTCAAGGCGGAAATGTCGCTGGCGGCGGTAGGATAAGGGGCGATGTCGCACACGGCAAAAAATCTGACCCTCGGCGGACGCGAGCTCATCGCATTTCGCATCGGCGATCAGGAATTCTGCGTGAACATCATGGCGGTGCGCGAGATCCGGGGCTGGACCCCGGCAACCGCGATGCCGCAGTCGCCGTCCTATGTGATGGGGGTCATCAACCTGCGTGGTGCGGTGATGCCGATCGTCGACCTGTCGGCCCGGCTCGGCATGAGGCCGACCGATGCGACTGCCCGCCATGTCATCATCGTCGCCCAGGTCCGCCGCAAAGTGGTGGGTCTTCTGGTCGAGGCGGTTTCCGACATTCTGACGGTGACTGAAGACAACATCCAGCCGACGCCCGAGGTCTCCTCCGACCTCGTGCGCCAATTCGCCCGGGGCATTCTCGCCATCGATAAGCGAATGATCTGCCTGATCGAACTCGAAGCTCTGTTCCCCGAGACCGAAAGCGAAGCCGCATGAATGTACTGGGCGTAAAAGATCAGAGGCAGTCAACCGACGAGGTCCTGGCGAGTGGGGAATACCCGCTGACACGCCGCGACCTCTCGGAAATCGCCGCGATGATCTATGCGGATGCCGGAATCTATCTCAACGAGACGAAGGCCTCGCTGGTCTACTCTCGCTTGTCGAAGCATATCCGCAACCTTGGCCTTTCGGGATTTCGCGAATATTGCGAGCTTGTCGCCTCGCCGGCAGGCGCTGCCGCCCGGCGCGAAATGTTGTCGCACCTGACGACGAACTTCACACGCTTCTTCCGCGAAAACCATCACTTCGAACACTTGCGCGACCATGTGTTGCCCGATCTTCTGAACCGGGCGCGCGCCGGCGGCCGTGTCCGTATCTGGTCGGCTGCCTCCTCGGACGGGCAGGAGCCCTATTCGATCGCGCTGACCGTTCTGTCAATGATGCCGAACGTTGCCGACTACGACTTCAAGATTCTAGCGACCGACATCGACCCCAAGATCCTCGCGATCGCCCGAGCCGGCGCCTATGACGAAAACGCGCTGGAAACCGTCTCGCCTGCCATGCGTAAGCAATGGTTTACCGAGGTCGAGATGCAGGGGCGCCGCAAGTTCCAGGTCGACGACCGCGTGAAGCGCCTCATCACCTACAACGAGCTGAACCTGATGGCCCAGTGGCCGTTCAAGGGCAAGTTCGACGTCATCTTCTGTCGCAATGTCGTCATCTACTTCGACGAGCCGACGCAGATGAAGATCTGGCAGCGCTTTGCCGGCCTGCTGCCGGAGGGCGGCCATCTCTATATCGGCCATTCCGAACGCGTCTCGGGCGAGGCCAAGAACGTCTTCGACAATATCGGAATCACCACCTATCGCTATACGAGCAAGGGTATCGGGAGGAAGGCATGAGTGCTCCTGCAAGAGTTCTCGTTGTTGACGACTCGCCGACCATGCGCGGCCTGATCACAGCCGTCTTGAGTTCGGATCCCGAAGTCAGCGTCATAGGCCAGGCCGGCGACGCCCTGGAGGCGCGCGAGGCGATCAAGCGGCTGAACCCCGATGTCCTCACCCTGGATATCGAGATGCCGAACATGAACGGCCTCGACTTTCTCGAAAAGATCATGCGCCTGCGGCCCATGCCTGTGATCATGGTCTCGACCATGACGCATCGCGGCGCCGAGGCAACACTCGCAGCCCTCGAAATCGGTGCCTTCGATTGCGTCGGCAAGCCGCAGCCGGGCGAGCCGCGCCCCTTCGGAGACCTCGTCGAGAAGGTAAAGGCTGCTGCCCGCACGCAGCGCAACTTCACCCAGCCGGCAAAGCCTGCCGCCATCACGCCGCCGCCCGCAGTCGCCGACTTCCGCGTCGGTCGCAAGATCGTGGCGATCGGCTCTTCGACCGGTGGCGTAGAAGCCCTGATCGCCGTGCTGCAGAAATTCCCGGCCAATTGCCCGCCGACCGTCATCACCCAGCATATGCCGCCGACTTTCACCAAGAGCTTTGCCGAGCGGTTGAATCGCCTCTGCGCACCTGTCGTGGAAGAAGCAACCGACGGCGCCCGTCTCGAGATCGGCAAGGTCTATCTTGCGCCTGGCGGCGAGCGCCATCTGCAGGTCTCCAATGTCTCGGCGCCCTGCTGCAGGCTGGTCGAGCGGGGGCCGGTCAACGGCCATCGCCCGTCGGTCGATGTGCTCTTCGATTCGGTTGCCGAGCTCGCCGGACGCAATGCCGTCGGCGTGATCCTTACCGGCATGGGCCGCGATGGGGCCGCCGGGTTGTTAAAAATGCGACATGCAGGGGCCAGAACGCTCGGCCAGAACGAAAAAACCTGTGTTGTTTACGGAATGCCAAGGGTTGCCTACGAACTTGGCGCAGTTGAACAGCAGCTCCCGCTTGCTGCTATCGGCGAAGAAATATTGAAAATGACAGCCGCCCGAAAGGAAGGGACCGAATAATGTCGATCGCGGAGAAAATCAAAGTTCTGATCGTTGATGATCAGGTTACCAGCCGCCTGCTGCTCAGCGACGCGCTGACCCAGCTCGGCTTCAAGCAGATCACCTCTGCCGGCGATGGCGAGCAGGGCATGAAGATCATGGCGGAACAGCCCCACCATCTCGTGATCTCGGACTTCAACATGCCGAAGATGGATGGCATCGGCTTCCTCCAGGCCGTTCGGGCGAACCCGAACACCAAGAAAGCTGCCTTCATCATCCTGACCGCACAGGGCGACCGTGCGCTGGTGACGAAAGCTGCCCAGCTCGGTGCAAACAACGTTCTGGCAAAGCCCTTCACCATCGAAAAGATGAAAGCGGCTATCGAAGCCGTGTTTGGAGCCCTGAAATGATCACCGAGGGTGCGGTTCGCCGCGTGCACATCATTCAGGGTGAATATAAAGTCCTGAGCGACCCGGATGCGGTGCTTTCGACTATCCTGGGCTCGTGCGTGGCAGCCTGCCTGAGAGATCCGGTCGCTGGTGTCGGCGGCATGAACCACTTCCTGCTGCCGGGGACAGGCAACACCCCGATGACTGGCGGCGATGCCACGCGCTACGGCGTGCATCTCATGGAACTGCTGATCAACGGCCTCCTGAAAAAGGGCGCCCGGCGCGACCGGCTGGAGGCCAAAATATTCGGAGGCGCGAAGACGATCTCGACATTTTCCAATGTCGGCGAACAGAACGCGGCCTTCGCCATGCAGTTCCTTCGTGATGAAGGCATTCCGGTGGTCAGCTCCAGCACCGGCGGTGAGCACGGACGCAAGATCGAATATTGGCCGGTCTCCGGCCGGGCCCGGCAATACCCCCTGACCGGCGCCGAAACGCAGAAAACCGTCGCTCTCGAGCAGCGCCCCGCTGCTCCGCAGAAGCCCGCCGAGACCAGTATCGAATTTTTTTGATGGCGAGGATTTTTATATGAGTTTTACACCGATCATCGAGCCGCCATCGCCGGTCGAGGCGCTGAGCGACGTATTGATGCGGATTGTCTCCGAGCTTCACGACGTTGCCTACCTGATCGAGCGGATCGAGCCCCAGCTGATCGAATTGGGCGGCACGGAAATCCTGAGCTCTCCCGACAGCATGAAAGTGATGCAGGGCATCGATCTTGCCGTGCAGAAATCGCGCGGTCTGGCCGAATTCATCGATACCATCACCGGTGAAATTCCGCAGAACTGGTCGATCGACGTCGCCACTGCGCTGAGCCTCGTCAAGCTTGCCGAAATGCAGAAAGCCCTCGGCGGCGGTACCCGTCACGGCCACTCCCAGCCACTCAGCAAAGCAGCCGGCGATTTCGATTTCTTCTGAGATTGTAATTCATTCCTGCATGCGCTGAACGAAACGCTCGCACAAGTTTCGGCGTCTATTCGTCAAATGAGGCAATAAGCCTGCTTTGTCTTTGACGGATCGTGCGAGAACAGAATGAATCTGTTAAATCAATTAGTTCAGATTTTTAAGAACTTTGGTTCCCTTGGGCGGACGCGTTTGATGATCCTTGGTGGGGTCGGCGCCGCTTCCATCGCAATCATCCTGGCGGCCGCAATTTTCGTCAACAAACCGGCCCAGGAAACGCTTTATGTCGGCCTGGAGACGCCAGATCTCAACCAGATCAGCATGGCGCTTGCCGAAAGCAACATCGATTTTCAGGTCGGAACGGACGGTTCCAGCATCACCGTACCGGCCGGCATGACGGGCAAAGCCCGCCTGTTGCTTGCCGAACGCGGCCTGCCGAACAGCGCCAACGCCGGTTACGAACTCTTCGACAATGTCGGATCGCTCGGCCTCACCTCCTTCATGCAGGAAGTGACCCGTGTACGCGCTCTCGAAGGTGAAATCGGCCGAACCATTCAGTCGATCTCAGGCATCACCGCCGCACGCGTTCACATCGTCATGCCCGAGGTCGGCAACTTCCGTAAGGCCGAACAGAAGCCGACGGCTTCCGTCATGATTCGCGCCAGCGCTACGACAGGGCGAAACGCTGCCACGTCAATCCGTCATCTCGTCGCCTCGGCCGTGCCGGGGCTCGATGTCAATGACGTGACAATCCTCGATTCTGCCGGCCAGCTTCTTGCTTCTGGCGATGAAGCCGGCAACGGCACGCTGAACCGCTCGCTTAACATCGTCCAGAACGTTCAGCAGGAAGTCGAATCGAACATCGACAAGGCGCTCGCCCCTTTCCTCGGCATGGACAACTTCCGCTCCAGCGTAACGGCCAATCTCAACACTGACGCCCAGCAGATCCAGGAAACCACCTACGATCCGGAATCCAAGGTCGAGCGCTCTGTTCGCTCGACGAAGGAAAACCAGCAGTCCCAGCAGCATCAGTCCGACAACGCGACGACGGTCGAGCAGAACATTCCGCAGGCTGCACCCGACGCAGGCGGCGCCAGTGGTCCGCAGTCGGAGGACAAGTCCGACAAGCGCGAAGAGCAGACCAATTACGAAATCAACAGCAAGACGACAGCCACGACGCGCAACAGCTACCGGGTCGAAAAACTCTCGGTCGCCGTCGTCGTCAACAAGGGCCGCATCGGCAAGATGGTGGGCGAACCGGCAGACCAGGCCAAGATCGACGCCTATCTCGCAGAGATGAAGAATATCGTCGCCTCGGCTGCCGGCCTCGATACGAACCGCGGCGACGTGGTCACCGTGACCGCAATGGACTTCCTCGAGAACCAGCTTCTCGACGACGCGAACGGCGGCGTTCATGTCATGGATGTGCT
The DNA here is from genome assembly GCA_900468805.1 of Hyphomicrobiales bacterium. Classification (GTDB taxonomy): domain Bacteria; phylum Pseudomonadota; class Alphaproteobacteria; order Rhizobiales; family Rhizobiaceae; genus Rhizobium. Next base: position 601,530 of record UEIF01000021.1, read on the forward strand.
GAGCCGCAACCTCGCCGGCATCATCAACTCTCTTGCCTTCGTCGCTGTCGCCTTCGTGGTCGTCTGGCTGGGCGTGCGTCCCCTCATCCGCACCGTCAACGGCTCGGGCTCGTCCTCCTCAGCAATGCTCGGCGACGCCACTCCGGAATCGGCTGGCCTGGAACTGCCGGACTTCGCACCGGCAGGCGCGTCCTCGGGCGGTGCGCTCATGGATGGCTTCGGCTCCGACTTCGGCTTCGACAGCACCGAGGATCTGCTCAGTCTCGGCGACGACGACGGCAACTTCAACCGCCGCGTCAAGGAAGGTCCGGAACGCAAGCTCGCTCGCATGGTGGAGATCAACGAGGAACGCGCTGCGAAGATCCTCAGGAAATGGGCCATCGACGAAGCAGCATAATGAAAAGGCCGGGAAACCGGCCTTTTTTCTTTTTCATCCGGGGATGCATTGGGCGGTAACAAGAACGTTACCGCCACTCGCAAACGGCTTTTAAGGGGTCGACTACTCTACTGCGGAGAATTCGAACGTAGAGATCGCAGGACAACGGGATGGCGCCGTTCGCATGAGGCTCAAGCCCTGCATAAGACGGGCGGTGTAAGTATTTCTCCACGGGAACAATAGTTCGTTGCTTTTGTGCGTTTGAAATTTGCTTCCGCCAAGGCATTCTGTGCCGCGCATCTCTGGCCGGAACTGTGATAATTACGCCATTCAGACTGATAATTCCACTCGGCTTCACTCGCGTATAAGGCGAGGAACGTTGCGGCCAATACCAGAATCATCCTAGTTTCATACATCTTCGCGAGAGTGGAGTGGTGATCGAATCACCGCATGGAAGGTCGCAAAAGTAAATCCCCAGAAGTCGGAGATGGTGATTTGCGTTGGTTGGCTTACCCTTAAGTGATTCGAAGTGGGATTCGCGTGGGGCATGTGTTTGAATCCCTTTCACAAAAACAGAACTTCATTGCGAGAATCGACAGTTTCTCAGCCGCGGGTCATTGCCAATGGATATGGATATATTTCAGGCGAATAAAGGCGAGAAGCATATGGCGAACTTCATTGGCGCCAATGTGCCGGACCTTCAGCCACGCGACGAACTGATCGATCGCCTTCGCGTCATTGCCGAAACCGGCAAGTTGCAGGCCGGTTTGCGGGCGCTGACCGAGTATGTCGGCGCCATGCACTATCTGATGGCGCGCTGCGACCTCATCCAGGAAAGCGGTCTCGACTTTATCGTTTCGTCCGACTGGCCCTTCGATCTGGTGAAGGAGGTCGCCAATGACCTGGTTGCCGGTTATGCGCGCTCGACGGAATTCGACAAGTGCATGCAGGTACTGCAGCCAGGCTTTGCGCTTCTGCCTGAGGGTGCGGAAGTGCCGCCTGGCGCGAGCCGGCAATATTGCTCCCTGACCTTCAATGTCGGCCGCTCTCGCTTGGTGCTGATGTTCCTGTTCAGGGAAGGCGTCGTTCTTTCGCCGGAACGTCTCCGGGACGTAGGCCTCCTTGCAGGTTATATCGCAAGCTTCCTTCGGTGCGGGGGCACGAAGGTCGATCGCGATTTCGAGCTGACGGACCGCGAGCTGGAATGCCTCTTCTGGATTGCGGAGGGCAAGACAAGCGACGAGATCGCCATGATCCTCGGCATCTCCCGGAATACCATCAATAACTATATCACCAGCGTGATGCGTAAGACTGCAACGAAGACGCGTTCCGAGGCGATAGCCTTCGCCGTTCGCAACAATCTCGTTTGAGGGGAATTATGGGGCATCAACCAGGCAGGGCGATAAGCAATACGGACCAGATGCGCATGGTCCGTGTGAACAGGATTTCCAGCCGGTCTGACCTTTTCCCGCGCCTGATTGCCATGCAGAAGCTCGCGGATGCGCAGGCTTTCGCCGTTTTTCGCGTCAGCGGCTCCGGCGTGCCGGCAAAGCAGCGGCTGATCTGCGAACTGGAGAACTGGGGTCCCTCGAATGCCGGCCTCGGCAAGGCCTTCGTCGATGCCCATGGCGAGGCTTTGCTCGACCATATCGATCGCTCGCTGCTGCCTGTGTTCTGGGCCGGTAGCCACGATCACGCAGCCCCGGGCCCTGCCGACTTCTCTCCCTTCATGGTGAGACTGAAAGACGGCATGGTGCCTTTCTCCGGTCTTGCCTTTCCGGTGCGCCTCGGCGCTATAGGCAACGGCTTCGTGCTTTTCACCGGCGATGATATCGATCCGTCGAGCGACACAATCATCGAGCTGCACGGCCGCTGCTGCAATGTCATGATGGACCTGCTGTCGCTCGATGAGCGGCGTGCGGCGGCGACAGAAGCACTGAGCGAACGCGAGATCGCCTGTCTTCAGCTTGCCGGCGACGGCCGCATCAGCGAAGAAATCGCCGACAAGCTCGGCCTGTCCGTCCACACGGTGAACGCCTATCTCGGCTCGGCAACGATCAAGCTTGATTCGGTCAACCGCATCCAGGCGATCGCCAAGGCGATACGCTTGGGCTATATCAGCTAGGGCCGTTCCAGCAAACAGCTGCAGCGATCTTGGCTCCGGAATTGCGTGAAAACAAGGAGTTAGAAAATTTCCGCGATTGGAAGAAATGCGGAAATGCTCTAAGAAAGGCAAAGCCCGGCACCTTTCGGGCCGGGCCTGATATTCTGAAGTGGAAAATGCCCTAGCCGGCCAGCGCCTGCGGCTTCGCGACGATATAGCGCGCTTCGTACAGGCTCCTTTGCAGAAAAGCCGTGTTCTCATCCGGATCGACCGAAGCGTTCTGGAAGGAAATATGATTGATCTCGATACCGGCATGGTCTTCGGCCATCGTCAGTTGCGCGTAGACGGTCACGCCGCGCGGCTTGATTTCGAGATCGAGCACAACTTCGGGCTTGCCGCCCCATTCCAGCGTATAATTTCCACCCAGGCCGAAGTTGACAGTGCCGGGATGGAAAAACAGTTCCGCCGCGGAAGCGACGAGGTCGGCGAGATTGCCGTAATACTCGAAACGCAGCAGAGAAATGAGATCGGATGCGTCCAGAAGCCTGAGCTCGGTTGCGACCGGGCTGATCGCTTCTGCAAGGATTTTTTCACGCTGGGCAGAGTAGGGGCATTTTTTCATTCGACTTATCTTACCCGTTTGTTCTTGGCCTCCGCGGCGTAAACCCGGTGAATGAGTTCCGCGACGGCCTTATAGAAGACTGACGGTATGACACTATCCACCGAGACTTGCGCAAACATGGAGCGTGCGAGAGGCGGATCCTCGAAGACGGGGATGTTGTTCTCCTCGGCGATCTCTCTGATTTTCAACGCAATAAGGTCCTGCCCCTTGGCAAGGACGATCGGCGCGTCGTTTTCCTCGCGTACATAACGCAACGCGACGGCATAGTGCGTCGGGTTGGCGATGACGAGGGTGGCGCGCTGGACACCGGCGATCATGCGCCGGCGGGCGCGGTCACGCATGACAGAGCGTTGCCTGCTCTTGACGAAGGGATCGCCCTGCGACTGTTTGTTTTCTTCCTTCACCTCGTGCTTCGTCATCTTCAGTTCGGTGAACCAATGATATCGCGTCCAGAAGATATCAGCGATGGCGACAGCGGCGGTGGCGATGAGCATGACGATGATGATCTTGCGCATCGCCGTCATCATGCGAACCATGATCGTCTGCGGATCGGAGAACATTGCATCGATCGAGCCGAAATATTCGCTTCTGAGAACGAAGAAGAGAATCACCCCGACGACGACCACCTTGAACAGTGATTTACCGAATTCGACGAGGCCCGGAAGGCTGAAGAGCCGCGACCATCCCTTGATCGGTGAAATACGCGAGGCCTGCGGACGGATGCGTTCGAGAACCGGCGTCGGCAGGTTCTGAAAGACGGATGAGGCGATACCGAACGCCATGAACATGATGAAGGCAGGGGCCAGAAGCGCAGCCACGGCCCAACCGAGCTTCGCAAAGAGCGAGAGGACGTCAGGCCCTGTCTCGATCTTCCACTGATCTGGCTGCTCGAAGATGTCACGCAGGGTCTCGGCCATGTGTGACGTTGCGTCGGGAAGGAAGAAGACGAGATAGATGAAGGTCGCCAGAATCGTCGCAAAGATCGAGATTTCACGCGAGTGGGGGGTATTACCTTTTTCGGCAGCATCAGACCGCTTTTTCGCGGTCGGGTCTTCTGTTTTGCTGTCCTTGTCTTCATCGGCCAAGTGCGCGGCCCTCCGTCAAAGAAAAAGGCCGCTGCTGATGTGCGGCCTGTTTCCATGAACGGTAGTCTTGTGCGTGCCGGCGATCAACCGCCGCCTTGCTAGCGAGCGGTTTTGTCAACAGCTGCGATCGTTTAGGCCGCTGCTGGGCCGCCCTCTTTGTCCTTGAGCTCGATCTGGCCGGCATTGGCCAGGCGAATCGCTTCCTGTGCGACAGCGCGCCGGGCGATCGCGATCTCGCGCGGATTGACGCCGGCCATGCCGCTCTGCAGATCCGATTCGATCATGCGGCGCTGGCGCGGACTGATGGCGGAAAGCACCGATTCGCGGATTTCGGCCGATGCGCCGCGCAGTGCAACGGTGAGAACGTCGGCCGAAATATCGTTGAGTAGCATGACGCGGCTGCGCTGCGGCATGAACATGAGGTCTTCGAACAGGAAGATCTTCGGACGAACCTTGTTGACCGCTTCGCGGCTGATCGATTCGAGCGAGGTAAGCAGCGTGTCGACCTGCGGCTTGTCCATTTCGTTCATCAGGTCGGCGACCTTCGTCGAGCCGGATGCGTTGCGTTCCGCGTCGACCTCGGCGAGCAGCGTCATCACCTGGTTTTCGATGATCTGCGCGGCCTTCGGGCTGACGCCCTTCATGTTGACCGTGCGGTTCATGATGTCGGCGCGGCGGTTGTCGGGAAGCTGCAGCAGCACCTTTGCGCCAAAGGACGAAGGCATCATGGACAGGATATAAGCGACGGTCTGCGGATGTTCGCGCAGCAGGAACTGAGCGACGAAAGTAGGCTCCGCCTCAGCGAGGCGATCCCAGATTGAGGTTTCGTAGGCCTGGAAGGCGGTACGGCGGCCGAGCAGGCTGTCGACTTCGTCAGGCGTCAGCCCTTCCTCGAGGATGGCCTCGATCGCCTTGGCGTTGTCCATCAGACCGGCGCCTTCGGTGAAGAGATCCTCGAATTCGCCGACGAGCTGAAGAAGCTCGTCCGGCGGGATCGCGCGAAGCGCCTGGGCAGATCCGATGATGGTCTGCAACTCGGCCTGCGTGAAATATTTCAGCAGTCGGCCGGCGACCCCCTTCCCCATAGCGAGAAGAACTGCCGCCGCCTTTTCAGCCTGGGTCAACGGTTTCCCGGCAAGTGCGCCGCCGAAATCGTCAAAGTCCATCATGGTCTAACCTCTCCGTCCCGCACAGGGATCAGGCTTTTTTCGTGCTCAAAACTTCTATCAGTTTTACACCGAATCGGGTGTCGTCATTATCAAGGACCGTAATCTCACCGCGCGCAATCCTGCGGCCGTTCACCATTATTTCGACCGGCTCGCCGATCTTCTTGTCGAGCGCGATAGTAGCACCCTCGGTGAGGTTCATCAGGCCGGAAACCTGCATACGGCTCGTCCCGAGCACGATCTGGACATCGATAGGAATATCCATGATCAGGTCGAAGTTCGAATTCAGTGCGCTGCCGAGCGGTGCCGGAGCGGACTGGAAGGAGTTGCCGCCGAAGCTCGGTGCGGCGCCAAGGCTGGGAGAGCCTGCTGCACCCATGTCTGCGGCATTACCGCCGAAGTCGCCGCCCCCGAAATCGCTACCTGCGAAATCGGCGCCGCCGAACGAGGTTTCGCCGGCATCGCCGCCGAAAGGCGAGAGGTCCGTACCTGCTGCGAAAGCATCGTTCTGCAGGTCGTCGCCGAACTGCGGAAGGTCGCTATCCGCATCTTTCTTCAGCACGCCGCGCAGATCGTCGATAGCCTGATCCAGATCGGCTTCACTGCCCGGCATGTCCAGGGAGAGGTCACTATTCTGCTGTGTCTTCTTCGTAGCCATGAAATCACTATTCCAGTTGAAACTTGCCTCAAACTGCCTTTGCGGCGCTGAAAGCGAGAGAACCGATTAATTCATTAAGTGCCGGATCAACTCATCATCCGAATTCATGGTGTCTTTCACTCGCACCATGTAGTTGTCGCCTGAACGCCCGAACTCGCACACATACAATTCTCGGCTGTTGGCGCTGACTTCGACGCGCACGTCGCCGCTGTCGCGGAAGGGAATGACGTCGCCGGCCATCAGTTTGGAAATCGTCCGCAGCGTCAGATCCTGCAGGCGGATCTTCGCTTCGAGCGTCACCTGCGACCGGCGAACCTGGTCGCCGATCTGCTCCGTCCACTCCGGCGACTTGCTCGGCTGCTTCTTAGCCTTCGGGGCCGAAACCTTGGTCTTGAGCAGCGCCGCCTGGGGGACGATCAGGCTGAATTCGGACGTGATGCCGGCAAGCGTGATCGACATGTTGATCGCAGCCGCGAATTCATCCGGACGGTCTTCCGGCGGACGGATGCGTGCGTCAAGAGCGAAGGGAGCCGACAGGCTGGGCTCGAAGCCGCCCGGCGCGTTGACGGCCGAACGCAGCACCTTGGAAATCTTGTCGAACACCATGACGGCGAGATCGAGCTCGATAATGGAGAGAAGCCGGTCGGCGGGTTCCTCGATCGTTTCGGCGGTAGCGCCAAGCAGATGTTCCATCAGGGTAATGACGAAACCGTTGCCGCAGCCGATCGTGATGTTCTGGGACCAGTTGCGCAGCGTGGCATCGACGAGCGTCATATTGGTGCTGAGATCGTCGATCAGATGATTCTTGTAGCCTATCTCGCAGCCGAGATAGCCGACTGTCACATCGAGGCCGGTTTCGCTCTTCAGGATGTCGGGAAGGAATTCGCTGTAGATATCGCCGAAGGAACTGCAGAGCTTGGCAACCCTGCCCTTGTCGCCAAGACCGCCGGTCAATTTGGCAAGAAGGACAGGATCCATTGTCTGGTTGTCATGCGAAGCATTGCTCATAGTCATTTAAGCTGCCTTGTTTTCGCCACCTGGGTTCATCATTTCCTGCTCCACTGCGTCGATCGACGGGCGTTCATACGCCGAGATCGTCTTGCGGCCGTATTCGAGGGCGACCTGCGGCACCGAGCCGTTCATGTAGGCAAGCAGGGTCTGCTTGACGACGACGTAGAGGCGGTGCTGCTTTGAGCGGACGATCTTGATCTGGGAAACGATCGGGGAGCAGACGCAGTAGGAAAGCAGAATTCCGAGGAATGTGCCGACGAGTGCCGAACCGATGAGGTGGCCGAGCACTTCCGGCGAGTCGTTGATATGCGCCATGGCCTTGATGACGCCGAGAACCGCCGCGACGATGCCGATGGCCGGGAACGCGTCGCCCATTGTCTGGATTGCGTGGTAAGGCTTCAGCTTGTCATGAAGGATGGTGTTGATTTCTTCGTCCATCAGCGCCTCGATCTCGTGAGAGCGGGCGTTGCCGATGATGATCAGGCGCACGTAGTCGCAGATGAAGGCCGTCAGTTCCTTGTTCTTCAGAACCGTCGGTGCCTGCTGGAAGATCGTCGATTCGGCCGGGTTGTCGATATGCGCTTCGATTTCGTTGCGGGACTTCGTACGCAGGTCGCGCATCAGCGAATAAAGGACACCAAGCGTGTCGAGGTAGTTGCGTTCCTTGGGAACGGAATGCTTGAAGGCCTCGCCGAGCGCCTTGCCGGAGTCCTTCACCACCTTCATGGGGTTGGCCATGATGAAGCTGCCGAGACCGGCGCCGCCGATGATCACGAATTCGAAGGGCTGAAAAAGAGCATCGATTTCGCCGCCCATCGCCATGAAGCTACCGATGATACAGCCGCAGACAACTACAAATCCGATAATAATATTCATCGTCAGCCCAATCTGAACGTTGCTTTTCTTTGCGACGGATAGGGTTTGTGCCTTGCGTGAGGCTGATGAACGCGGCTTTTGCGCATTCATTTGCGCTACCAGCTTCGCACAAGGATTTACCTTCATATTGAACGTGACGAGTGGGCCTATGCGCGCCCATGTCTGAGATGCCGCTCAGCGGAACCCGTGGCCGAACTAAAAGGAGCCCGGTGTTTCGTCCCGTTTATCGCCAATGTGGAGCTTACCGACATGCAATCCGGTCTTTACGTTTCCCTGTCGTCGCAGATGGCCCTCGAAAAACGCCTGACGACGATCGCCGACAACATGGCCAACGTGAACACGACTGGTTTTCGCGGCACCGAGGTAAAGTTCGATGAAATGTTGGCGAACAACGAGAACAAGACGAACACCAAGGTCGCCTTCGTCTCTCAGGGCAACGACTACTTGGACACCAGTCATGGCGAAATGCAGCACACCGGCAACATGCTCGACTTCGCCATCAAGGGCAATGCCTGGTTCTCTCTCGACACGCCGGCTGGCCGCGTTCTGACGAGGGACGGCCGCTTCACGATCCGTGACACCGGCGAGCTGGTTTCCACCCGCGGCTATCCGGTTCTCGATGCAGGCGGTGCGCCGATCGTACTCAACACTGGCGGCGGCGAACCGAAGGTCGGCACGGATGGCATCATTTATCAGAATGACCGGCAGGTCGGTTCACTCGGCCTCTTCGAAGCAGATATCGACAAGGGTTACCTGCGCTACGAAAACAGCGGCATCATGACGACCGAGCAGCCGCGCGCTGTCGTCGACCGCTTCAACGTCGGTGTGGAGCAGGGCTATCTTGAAAATTCCAACGTCAATGCGATGCACGAGATGACGCAGCTCATCGAGGTCAACAGGGCGTTCGACAGCGTCTCGTCGCTGATGCGCGATAGCGAAGACTCCTTCAAGGAAGCGGTCCAGACGCTGGGCGGCAGCCGTTAAGGCAGGGTGTGAAGCATGAACACCACCCTGTTGACTGAGGACGCGCTCTCGCCGAAGCTCACACATCTCGGCGAGCTTGCAAAACGCTACGCCTCGCCGGAATTCTCGGTGACACATGGCGGTCGGGTGCACACGATCGCCGCCGGCCATTATACCGTCCGCGGCCTTTCCCGGCATGTACGCCTCGGCGAGTTCGTGGCGCATAAATCCGCGACGGGCATCCATCTCGGCGAAGTGGTCAAGGTGGAGCCGGATCTGATCTATGTCTGCCCTATCGAACCGGGCGAGCCGATCGGCATCCACGACGTCGTCATTCGCAAGGGTGCTTTCCGCATCTCCCCGTCAGATAGCTGGTGCGGCCGCACCATCAATTCCCTCTGCGAGCCGATCGACGGTCTCGGCCCGATCACCGAAAGCCTGGACCGCCGTTCGATCTCGAACACCGCGCCGCCTTCGATGACGCGTCAGCGCGTCGAAAACGGCTTCAAGACCGGCGTGCGCGCGATCGATATCTTCTCGCCGCTCTGCCTCGGTCAGCGTCTCGGCATTTTCGCCGGCTCGGGCGTCGGCAAGTCGACGCTGCTGTCGATGCTGGCCCGCGCCGACGCCTTCGACAAGGTGGTTATCGCGCTGGTCGGCGAACGCGGTCGCGAAGTCCGTGAATTCATCGAGGATACGCTCGGCAGCGATATGAAGAAGGCGATCGCCGTCGTTGCCACCAGCGATGAGAGCCCGATGCTGCGCAAGATGGCGCCGCTGACAGCCGTGACGATCGCCGAGCACTTTCGCGACAAGGGCGAAAACGTTCTCTTCATCATCGATAGTGTTACGCGTTTTGCCCACGCGATCCGCGAAGTGGCGACCGCTTCCGGCGAGCCGCCGATCGCCCGCGGCTATCCGGCTTCGGTCTTCACCGAGCTGCCGCGTCTTCTGGAACGCGCCGGTCCCGGTCAGGAAGGCGCCGGCACCATCACCGCGATCATCTCCATCCTCGTCGATGGCGACAATCATAACGACCCGATCGCCGACTCCACGCGCGGTATTCTGGACGGTCATATCGTTCTCCAGCGAAGCCTGGCGGAGGAGGGGCGCTATCCGCCGATCGATCCGCTCGCATCCATCTCGCGTCTTGCCCGCAAGGCCTGGACTCCGGATCAGGAGAAGCTGGTTTCCCGCCTCAAGGTACTGATCCACCGCTTCGAGGAAACGCGCGACCTGCGCCTTATCGGCGGCTACCGTCCGGGCGCCGATCCCGATCTCGACATGGCGGTCAAGCAAGTGCCGATCATCTATGACGTCCTGAAACAGTCTCCGGGAGACCGCGAATCGCTCGATGCCTTCGCCGATCTTGCCGGTGCTCTCAAGGCCGCCGCCGGCGTACCGACTCCGAGTGCGCCTATTCAAAGGAGGGCCTGATCATGGCCGATTTCGAAGACGAACGGATCGCGGCGCTGAAAGAGCGTAACAAGGCAGTGCTGCTCGATCGCGCGCTGACCTTCTTGGGTCTGGCACTTGCCGGCGCTTCCGCCTTCTTCCCCTGGTACGTCTTCTTCAACGAGGACAAGTTTGGCATCAGCGTCGCCGATAGCAATGCCTCGCGTGAATTGCCGGACTGGCCGGCACGCAACGTCTTCAGCGTTTCACCGCTCGCCATGGTCAATAAGAAGGATGAAGGTAAGAAAGCCCCACCGATCGACAATATGACGACGGCAACCGTTTCCGAACTCGGCAAGGAGCGCGACGGCGACGCCTCGATGGAAGATCAGCCTTTCCCCGGCAAAGGCTCTTTCCGTTTGCTGCACGTGGCCAACGGCCGAGCGCTCATTGAAGATCCCTCGGGAATGTATGTCGTGCGCGTCGGCTCGATCCTGCCTGACGAAAGCCGCCTTGCCACATTGGAACAGCGCGATGGCAAATGGGTGATCGTCACCTCCAAGGGTGAAATCTACCAGAACAACTGAAGCATGCCGCGCAAAAGTGTGCGGCGGTTTTTGCGATACTAGCATGCGAAAACAAAGCCTGAGGCGCGGCAGACGATCCTGGGGATCGCGACGCGCTTCAGTTCAGGTAAAAAGACGAATCGCTGCGAGGTCCTGTCGGAGAACGGCCGGGCGGCGGTTGGCCGGTGTCTGCAAGTAATCTCGAAGAATGGCTTGTAAAGCCTGCATTTACCGTAAGTCCCACGCAAGATTACCGCCCTAGGTTCGGCGTAGTAAAAACGGAGAGTTCTCATGCAACCGATTCAACTTTTCGACTTGGCTTCAAAGCAGGCGGAATGGCTGACGATTCGTCAGGAGGTTGTTGCCGGCAACATCGCGAATGCAAACACGCCGAAGTTCCGTGCGAAGGACGTAACGCCTTTTCAGGCGGTGCTCGATCAGTCGGACGTGACCATGGCACGTACCAATCCGATGCATCTGAGCGGCAACAATTTCAGCACCGGCAGCGACATCGACGTGAAGGATGCCGCGCTCGACCAGGAAATCGGCGTTCAGGAATCCGGCAACACCGTCGGTGTGGCCGAAGAACTCTCCAAGTCCGGCGAGATCAAGCGTCAGTACGACCTGAACACCTCGCTGGTCAGTTCCTTTCATCGAATGATGTTGATGACGCTAAGGAAATAGGCTCATGGATCCGCTCTCAGCAGCAATGAAAATCGCAGGCTCCGGGCTCGAATCGCAGTCGACACGTCTGCGTATCGTCTCGGAAAACATCGCCAACGCCCGTTCGACCGGCGATACGCCAGGCGCCGACCCCTATCGCCGCAAGACGATCACCTTCGGCCAGCAGCTTGACCGCACCAGCGGCGTCGAGACCGTCAACGTCAAGAAGATCGGTACCGACGAAGGCGATTTCACCAAGGAATACGACCCGAGCAATCCGGCTGCGGACGAGAAGGGCATCGTCAAGATGCCAAACGTCAACATCCTGATCGAGATGGCCGACATGCGCGAAGCCAACCGCTCGTATGACGCCAATCTGCAGACGATCAAGCAGACTCGCGACCTCATTTCATCGACGATCGATCTCCTGAAGAGCGGACAATAATGATCAGCAGCGTACAGAATGTAAGCAATCTTTCGATGACCCGCGCCCTGGGCGCCGTCGATACCGAAAACTCCGCCTCCTCTTCGACCGCAACCTCATCTGCTGCGGCCGGTGCATCCGGTGGCGTGAGCTTCGCGTCCGTCATGGGCAACATGGCGACCGAAGCCGTCAGCAGCCTGAAGGGCGCGGAAAACATGTCCTTTGCCGGCATCAAAGGCACGGCTTCCACGCGCGAAGTCGTCGATTCCATGCTGCAGGCGGAGCAGACCCTCCAGACTGCAATTGCCATTCGCGACAAGGTCGTCTCGGCCTTCCTCGAAGTCACCAAGATGCAGATGTAACTGATTTGAGGACGAACACATGAGAGCGCTCGCCATCGCAGCAACGGGCATGGATGCCCAACAGACCAACCTGGAAGTCATCGCGAACAACATCGCGAACATCAATACGACCGGTTTCAAGCGCGCCCGCGCCGAGTTCACCGATCTTCTCTACCAGACTGAACGTGCCAAGGGTGTCGCCAACCGCGCCAACCAGGCTGTCGTTCCCGAAGGCGCCAATATCGGCCTCGGCGTCCAGACCTCGGCGGTGCGCAACCTGCATCTGCAGGGCGAATTGACCCAGACCGGCAACGACCTCGACGTCGCAATCGTCGGCAAGGGCTTCTTCCAAATCCAGTCGACGGATGGCACGACGCTTTATAGCCGCGCCGGTGCGCTCAACAAGAACGACCAGGGCCAGCTCGTCAACATCGACGGCTATGAAGTCATCCCCGGCGTCACTATTCCGCAGGGCTCCACCGAGCTGACGATCAGCCGCTCCGGCGAAATCACCGCCAAGCTGCCCGGTCAGACGACTCCGACCACTCTCGGCCAGCTTACGCTCGCCGACTTCGTCAACGAAGCCGGCTTGCAGCCGATCGGCGACAACCTCTTCCAGGAAACGCCGGCCTCCGGCGAAGCTGTCATCAGCAATCCCGACGAAGACAATATGGGCTATCTCAAGCAGGGTTACCTGGAATCCTCCAACGTCGATCCGGTCAAGGAAATCACCGAGCTGATATCGGCCCAGCGCGCTTATGAAATGAATTCCAAGGTGATCACGACCGCTGATGAAATGGCATCCATCGTCAGCAAGAACCTGAAGTAAGAGGGAAGGGCCGAACATGACGTTTCGCCGGGCAGGACACGTCCAGGGATGGGTGGCTGCGGCCACAATCGCAATCGCCGGCATGTTCATGCCGGCAGCAGCGGATGCCGGCATGGGTTATGCCGTCGTCCCGACGACGATCATCTACCCCGGCGACACGATTTCGAGCGGCCAGCTTCAGGAGGTTGAGGTCACCAATCCTAATCTCAGTGGAGACTATGCAAAATCGGTCTCCCAAGTCGAAGGGCTTGTTTCCAAGCGCACGCTCCTGCCGGGCCGGACGATTTCGGTCTCCGCACTGCGCGAGCCTTATACGGTCACGCGCGGTTCCAATATCCGCCTGGTATTCCAGCTTGGCCAGATGACCATTTCCGCTGCCGGCTCGCCTCTCGAAGATGGTGCGACCGGCCAGATGATCCGTGCACGCAATATGGATTCCGGCATCATCGTCAGCGGCACCGTGCTCGCCGACGGTACGGTCCATGTGAGGGCAAAATGAAGTTCTTCTTTCGCATTCTGAGCCTGGTTGCGGTTCTGGCGATGAGCCTGACCGATGTCGCGCCTGCATGGGCGCTGACATCCCGCATCAAGGACATTGCCTCGCTTCAGGCCGGCCGCGACAACCAGCTCATCGGCTATGGCCTTATTGTCGGCCTGCAGGGAACCGGCGATGGTTTCCGTGCTTCGCCCTTCACCGAGCAGTCCATGCGCGCGATGCTGCAGAACCTCGGCATCTCTACGCAGGGCGGCCAGTCGAACGCCAAGAATACGGCCGCCGTCATGGTCACCGCCAACCTGCCGCCCTTCGCCAGTCCCGGCAGCCGCATCGACGTGACGGTCAGCTCGCTCGGCGATGCGACGTCGCTGCGCGGCGGCACGCTTGTCATGACCTCGCTGTCAGGCGCCGACGGCCAGATCTATGCCGTCGCCCAGGGCGCCGCCATCGTCACCGGCTTTCAGGCTCAGGGACAGGCCGCGACCGTGACCGAGGGTGTGACGACGGCCGGCCGTGTGCCGGGTGGCGCCATCATCGAGCGCGAACTGCCGTCCCGCTTCAAGGATTCGGTCAACCTCGTCCTGCAGCTCCGCAACCCGGACTTCTCCACCGCAATCCGCATTGCTGATATCGTCAACGGCTACGCCAAGGCCCGCTTCGGCGGTCCGGTCGCGGAAGCCAAGGATTCGCAGGAAGTCGTCATCGAGAAGCCGCGCGAGGCCGATCTGACACGCCTTATGGCCGATATCGAAAACCTCGTGGTCGAAACCGACACGCCGGCCAAGGTCGTCATCAACGAACGTACCGGCACGATCGTCATCGGCTCGGATGTTCGCGTCTCGCCGGTTGCCGTCAGCTACGGCACATTGACCGTGCAGGTCACCGAAACGCCACAGATCATCCAGCCGGAGCCCTTCTCGCGCGGTGAGACCGCTGTCCAGCCGCAGACGGATATCCAGGCACAGAAAACGGGCGGGCGGGTCGCGATCATCGACGGTCCTGACCTTCGCACCCTCGTTGCCGGTCTCAACAACATCGGCGTCAAACCGGATGGCATCATCGCCATTCTCCAGGGCATCAAATCTGCAGGCGCCCTGCAAGCGGAGCTTGTGCTGCAATGATCAAGATCAAGAACGAGAACCCGATTGTCGAATTGTTGCGCCGGCTGGCTTTGCCGGCCGCAGGCTTGGTGCTGCTTACCATTCCCGGCGCCTTCGCCCAGGAAGTGGCGCCGCTTGGCGACATCACCTCGACGGACGAGGTCAAGCAGTTCTGCACGAATATTGCCGATCCCGCGCGCGATCAGCGCTATCTCCTGCAGAAGCAGGAGCTCGAGAAGTTGCGCGCCGATATCGACAGTCGCATTGCCGAGATGGACAAGCGCAAGGCTGAATATCAGGACTGGCTGAAGCGGCGCGATGATTTCCTCAAGCAGGCTGAGGCCGGCTTGACGGATATCTACAAGAAGATGAAGCCGGATGCGGCAGCCCTGCAGTTGCAGGACGTCAGGCCCGAACTGGCGGCCGCCGTCATCATGCGGCTCGGGCCGCGCCAGTCCAGCCTGATCCTGAACGAAATGGACTCCACCAAGGCTGCCAGTATCGCCGGCATCATCGCAAGTGCGTCTGATCCCAATACCTCGAAGGATCCTTCATGAATAAGCGTTTACCGGCTGTGGTCGCCGCCGTTGCCCTCCTTGCGGGCTGCCAGTCCACGGCAGTCAACGAGATCGGCCGCGCGCCTGCCATGAGCCCGATCGGCAGCGGTCTCGCCTACGGCCAAACGCCGCAGATGGCGCTCTATCCGAAGCAGCCGCGCGCTGTCGCCCAGGGCTATTCGCTGTGGAGCGATTCACAGGCTGCGCTCTTCAAGGATGCGCGCGCCCTGAACGTCGGCGACATTCTGACGGTTGATATCCAGATCAACGACAAGGGATCCTTCGACAATGAGACCAACCGCAGCCGCAAGAATTCGAGCGGCATGAACTGGGATGTCAACGCCCAGGTCTTCGGCTGGACGCCACAGTCCAAGACGGACCTGACTTACGGCTCCGACACGAGCACCGACGGCAAGGGCAAGATCGAGCGCACCGACAAGCTCAACCTTCTGGTTGCCGCTGTTGTCACCGGCATTCTCGAAAACGGCAACCTGGTCATCAGCGGTTCGCAGGAAGTTCGCCTGAACCAGGAGCTGCGCATCCTCAACGTCGCCGGTATCGTGCGTCCGCAGGACGTCAATGCCGACAACCAGATCTCCTACGACAAGATCGCCGAAGCCCGCATCTCCTACGGTGGCCGCGGCCGCCTGATGGAAGTGCAGCAGCCGCCGCGCGGCCAGCAGGCTGTCGATCTTTTCTCGCCACTCTGAGGCTGAACCAAGATGGCAGACAACGAAACAGGCGAAGGCAAGAAAAAGAAGTCGGGCGGCATGGTGATGACGATCATCGGCCTTGCCGTGCTGACGCTCGTCGGCGCCGGCGGCGGCTGGGCGGTCGGCAACATGGTGGCCCCGAACATCCGCAGCGCCGCGGAGGCCGAGCAGGCCAAGGAGGCCGAGGCCAAGAAGAAGGCCGAGGGCGGTCTTCCGAAAATCGCTAACGAAGCCAATAACATCGTGCTGCTCGACCCGGTCACGTCGAACCTCGCTTATCCCTCGGAAAACTGGATCCGACTCGAGGTGGCGCTGATGTTCAACGGACCGCCGGATGTCAAGGTCGCCGAGGATATTCACCAGGATATCCTCGCTTACGTCAGGACCATTTCCCTTCAGCAGATCGAAGGGCCGCGCGGCTTTCAATATCTCAAGGATGACATCCAGGAACGTGTTGACCTTCGCTCTCAAGGGCGCGTATCGAAGGTCATGTTCAGGACCTTTGTCATCGAATGATTCGACTCGTAGTTTTCCTTGCCGCCATGATGGCGGTGCCGGAACTGGCAGTGGCCCAGCAGCTGCCGACTGATCTATTGAACATTCCGGTCGACGGCTCCGCCGCCGCCTGGATCATCAGGACATTCGGCCTCCTGACCGTGCTTTCGGTCGCGCCGGGCATCCTCATCATGGTGACGAGCTTCCCGCGCTTCATCATTGCCTTTTCGATCCTGCGTTCGGGCATGGGCCTCTCTTCGACCCCATCGAACATGATCCTTCTCTCGCTTTCGCTGTTCATGACCTTCTACGTCATGTCGCCGACCTTCGATAAGGCTTGGCAGGACGGCGTTCAGCCGCTGCTCGCCAACCAGGTCGACGAGGCGACGGCAGTTCAGCGCATTGCCGAGCCGTTCCGCACCTTCATGTCTGCCAATACCCGCGACAAGGATCTGGCGCTCTTTGCCGACCTTGCCCGCGAGCGCGGCCAGAATATCCAGACGACCGAGCCGATCGACTACCGCATCCTGCTTCCCGCCTTCATGATCTCGGAGATCCGGCGCGGTTTCGAAATCGGCTTCCTCATCGTCCTGCCCTTCCTCGTCATCGACCTGATCGTTGCGACGATCACCATGGCCATGGGCATGATGATGCTGCCGCCGACATCGATCTCTCTGCCGTTCAAGATCCTTTTCTTCGTGTTGATCGACGGCTGGAACCTTCTGGTCGGCAGTCTCGTGCGCTCTTTCAGCTGACGGGCAAAGGCGAGCCCGCCGTCTCGCATTTTCTGTCCTCTCACAAACACAAAACCCGCCGGAGCGATCCGGCGGGTTTTGTGTTGCTGGATGCGCCCAAGCCGGCCTCAGCTGTTCGAACCAAAGGGCTCGGTGCGCGGCGGCAGTGCCGGAACGTCGATATGGTCGGGGCCGAGGCCCTGCTTGGCCCGCTCGGTCATCAGCTCGTAGGCATGTTCGAGATGGTGGCAGAAGCGTTCGGCATCGAAGAGGGGCGCGATATAGCGCTTCTCCCGCAGATGCTCCTTGTATGCGGTGACGCGCTCGGGGTTGAGCGCAAGCTCGACGGCGAGGTCCTCATAGGCCTTGATGTCCTCGGCAACGAGTTCCGGCAGATCGATCGCTCTCAGCAGGCTTTCGCTGACGCGTGATGCGAAGTTGGTGCCCTTCACGGTTAGAACGGGAAGACCACCCCAGAGCTGTTCCGAAGTGGTGGTGTGTCCGTTGACAGGGAAGGTATCGATGCCGAGGTCGGCCGCCTGCTGACGGCTGATATGCTGTTCGTAGTGCGCGCGCGGGCAGAAGATGATCCGCTTGGGCGAGATGCCGCCGGCCTGGAAGCGGTCCAGCAGATTTGCCTGGTTGCGCGCGGTATTCGCCATCAGCCAGAGCACGCTGTTCGGCGCGCGCTTGAGAATCCTGCACCAGCTGTCGACGACTTCAGCGGTGATCTTACGGTTACCGTTGAAGGATGCGAAGATGAAGGCATCTTCCGGCAGGCCCAGCTGCTCGCGCGTGACCGGCTGCGGTTGCGGCCGGTTCGCCGGATCGTTCGGCTGGTAGCTCTCCGGCATGCGCAGGAATTTCTCGTGGTAGAAGGGCTTGGCGACGTCAGGCAGCACCGAGTGATCGCCGATGACGTAGTCGAGGTCGACATTGAGGGTGCTGCCGGGAAAGCCCAGCCAGGCGACTTGGATCGGCGCCAGCGGCAGGTTGAAGGAAACGGCACGGCTGCCGGAAGTATGACCCTTCAGATCGACCATGATGTCGATATTTTCCATACGGACGGTTTTGAAGATCGCCTCGTCCGATAGGCCGTAGATGTCTATGACCTTGCCCCAACGGCTGCGGTCGGTCGTGTTGTTGTTCAGCTTGTGCTCCGCCAGCGTGTGGTCGAAGAGCGTGATTTCGAAGCGGTTGTGATCGTGAAGCTCAAGGACGCGCTGCAGCAGCTTCATCGTCGCGTGCTTGTCCCAGAAGTCCGAGGACATGTAGCCGATGCGGATCTTGTCCGACCATGTATGGGGCAGGCCGCGCCGGTAAGCCACGCGGGCGGGATCGAGTGGTTTCGTGCCGATAGCGGCATGGCGGTTATAATCTTCGTTGCCGCACCAGTGCAGATGATAGAACGGGTTGTCCTTCTTGAGCACATCGATGTCGTTCTTGACCAGGGCGGCGTCGATGAAAGCCTGATGCTTGCTGATTTCGCTGAACTCGTTGAATTCGCGCAGGCAGACGAGATAAAGGAACCGGAAAGCAAGATTGTTCGGATAGCGACGGAAGAGATTGCGGGCGAGCGTCTGGTTCGTCTCGTCCATGAGGTCGTCGTTGAGCAACTGCGCGGCAAGGCGCGAATGCTCCGGATTCTGGCTCTCGGACAGCACCTTCTTGAAGGGGCGCAGTAAATCCCGCTGCTGCCTGCCAAGATAGACCGAGGCGATGGTGAAGGCGAGTTCCGGATCTTCCTGCGCCTTGGAAAGGTTGCGCATGGCGATCAGAAGCGCTTCGTCCTCGTTGCCGGCCTCAAGGTGGATCTTCGCGGCAGTCTTCAGATATTCGAGCGAACCCTGTCCGGCGCAATCGGCCGCCAGGCAGTAGGATCTGGCAGCATCGGTCTTGAAGCCCAGTTGCAGCAGGTTCTTGGCCAGGAGAGCGTAGGTCTTGGCGTCCTTCTGCGTATCGATGAGCTGGTTGAGCGTCGCCAGGGACTGTGTGTAGCGGCCTGCCTGATAATCCCGGGATGCCGCCGAGAACGAAACTTTGCTGTTCAAAACCTAACTCCGTAAGGAAATGTTCCGGCATGAAATGTGACCGACGGGACGCGCAATCAGGCCCTCCCGCAGAATGCAGGTTGCCCGACGATACTATCCCGGCTTCTGCCACATTGGCATTCGAAGCTTGCTTGAAACCGGTGCGGACGAATGCCCGCTTTCCGCGAAAGCTACGATTTCGAAGATTGATTCAACCAACATTAACCATGCAATTGAAGCGGCTTGGCCGGGAGCTCCGCTTTTAAGAAGTTGGCAAGTATTGGCTGCGAGATTGCCCTGGACATGACGGGTTTGGGCCAAGAAACAAAGGCACCGAGTGGCATGAAGCTGGTCCGTCATCGCCGGTATTTATAGTCCGGTATGTCCTCCTTTTTTGTATCTAGTTTTCTAGGGGACACACTTATGACGAGCATTAACACGAACAATTCCGCCCAGGCAGCTCTCCAGACGCTGCGTAACGTCAACCAGGGCCTCAACAGCACGCAGAACCACGTTTCCACGGGTTACCGCGTCGGCAAG